>NZ_QWFX01000015.1:0-291 GCF_003576285.1 Henriciella mobilis
TGCGGCCCGTCCCGGCCCCACCGTCGCATAACGCTCCGTTGTGGCCAGTACGGTCCTCCTACAGCGGTTTGCAGGCGCGACGTACCGGCGCAGGCGGCCATAGGGCGTCGCCGCGACCGATTAGCCAGGTACATCGACCGACACGACAGCCAGAGCGTCACCGTAGGGGCTGTGCCCCTACACCCCCTTTTCCCCAGTGCAGGATAGGGAACGCGGCAGCTGGAAATTACGACCCGCCGAAGAGCACTTCGCCGGTGTCCAGGTCAACGATCGTGCAGCCCCGATCAGCGA
>NZ_QWFX01000015.1:308-1198 GCF_003576285.1 Henriciella mobilis
TGGCCAGCATCCGCAGCTGCACCGGCTCGGCCGGCATCCAGTCCTGATAGCCCCGCAGCTTCGACAGCTCGGGTTCCGGCGACCGGAAGCTCCCACGCGCGTAGAGGATGCGCCTGCGGTCCCCTGCTGCCCGTGCATCGGCCAGCCGCCATCCCCGGACCATGCGCCGCATCCAGTACCAGCCTGCATCGCCCTGGGCGCCCTGTAGGCCGAACTTCCGGGGCGCATCGAGGGGCCAATCGCCGGAGTGACCCCAGACGCGGCCGGTCTTGCGGAGCCACGCCTCGGGGATGTTCTCGTTGTTGCGCTGGTAGTGCTTCACCCCGCGGGCGGCGTGCTTCGACAGGTACTGAAACCAGCCGATCGGGCCGTCGATCACCTTGGCGTGCTGTCCCCGGTGCCCTGCCCCGTAAAGCTCCCCTGCCAGCTCCACCCAGTCGTTCACGGGATCGCTTAGGCGGTACTTGTCGGGCCACCACAGGGCGACGTGCAGGTGCGGCACGCCTCGACGCTGCCACTCCGTGATCCAGTGGAGCCGGACCATACCGGCACGCCGCTGGCGCTCAATCCACCGCTTCCGCAGCTTCGTCCAGTCCTGGGCCGATGCGGGACAGTCTCGAAGCGTGAGAGTGAGGGCGACGCCTGCCCCTGTTAGCTCGGTCTCGCGCACGCTCATCAGGAACTGCGTGTTCCGGCGCGTGGCCCCTAAGCTCCACCCCTCGACGTCGCCGCGCTTCATCCGGGTATGGTCATTCCGTCCGGGCGCTACACCGCCCTTACCGCCGTGGCGGTACACTGTCACTACTGGCATCGGTCCTATCCCGTGCTGGTCATGACCCCGAGCGTTGGCGCGCTGCGGGGTTCTTTTTTGCTCGGCTCCCTTTCCCTCT
>NZ_QWFX01000016.1:0-4952 GCF_003576285.1 Henriciella mobilis
TGCTCTGCCCCACAGGGGTGGTCCACCGGTAATGTTAGTCCGGCGGTTTCCACGTAGCGGCGTTCATGCCGCTACCTCGTCACAGTAAGGCGGTATGAACGCCGCGGGCAAGATGGTTTGTGGAGCGGGTGGCCGGTAGCCCAGAGAAGAGTGTGGGCGCGCGGTGTTGTAGTGCCGCCGCCAGGTTTCGATCAGGACTTTGGCCTCCCTGAGATCATAGAAGATCTCCCTCGCCAGCAACTCGTCCCTGAGCTTGGAGTTGAAGCTTTCGCAGTATCCGTTTTCCCATGGGCTTCCCGGTTCGATATAGAGCGTCTTCACGCCGATACGTGCCAGCCAGTCCCGTAGAGCTGTGGCGATGAACTCGGGGCCATTATCGGAGCGGATATGCTCCGGCGGGCCATGATGCACGAACAGCTCGCCCAGCGTGTCGAGCACATCACGCGAGTTGAGCTTGCGTTCGACGCGGATGGCGAGACATTCGCGGGTGAACTCATCTATGACGCACAGCATGCGGAACACCTTGCCGTCATGGGTGCGGTCCTGCACGAAGTCATATGACCAGACATGGCCCTTGTGCGCTGGCCGAAGTCTTACGCACGAACCGTCATTCAGCCAGAGGCGTCCACGTTTCGGTTGTTTCATTGGCACTTTCAGCCCCTCACGCCGCCAGATGCGATAGACGCGCTTCTCGTTCACATGCCAGCCATCCCGTCTCAGCAGGGCCGTGATCCGGCGGTAGCCATACCGGCCGAACCGTTCCGCCAGGGCGATGATGGCTGCTGTCAGCACATCCTCGTCCTGACGCGGCACGCGCGGCTTGCGCTGAGTGGAACGGTGCTGGCCGATCACACGGCAGGCCCGGCGCTCGGTTGCGCCGAGTGTCTCAACCACATGATCGACCGCTTCGCGTTTGCGTGAAGGGCTTAGAACTTTCCCTTGATGACTTCCTGAAGGATCTGGTTGTCGAGGGTCAGATCGGAGATCGCCCGGCGAAGCCGCGCATTCTCCTTCTCGATCTCCTTCATCCGCTTGGCCTGGCCAACCTGCAGCCCGCCATACTCCTTGCGCCACCGGTAGTAGGTCTGCTCCGTCACGCCGATCGAACGCACGGCCTGACCCGTCGTCTCACCGCGAGCAAGGCGCACCTCCACCTCCCGCAGCTTCGCAATAATCTCTTCAGGCGTAGATCTCTTGCCCATGTCTCAGCTCCATATCTGAAGCCGGAACTAACTCAAATAATGGACCACTTTTCAGGGAGCAGACCACTGCCGGAGTCATCTTCTCGCAATTCAGTTGCTCCAGGTCCGATCGTCGATGTATTGATCAACACTAGGCTCGGCCGTCGATTGGCGCAGAAATTTGAACCAGCCACTTACACAACTAACTACGACTTTGATGGGTTAGAACTTGAATCGTTCGCCGCTAATTTCATCGAAGTCATGCAGCGTTGCGACGAGTTTGTAGAAATCGAACTTTACGATTGCGCGTTGGAGTGTTTGCTTAGCAACTTATCAGCAGTCGAGAATAAAGATTCAATAGCTTATCCACCATCATCAATCGCTCATCTTTGGGAAAGTGATGACGAGGAGGATGAGCTTGATGTGATGTCGCGGAAAGCCATCGAAGAGCTTGAGGCGCAGCAACAACTTCAAAAGTCCTCTTCGAGAGATAGAACTGACGAAGCCACTAGGATACCTAATCGGTCATTTAGGTTTCCGGAGGAAGTCCTCCTAAGCCACTCAGCGATGCTGAATGCGGTGAAAGGCAGGTCAGTCGAATTCAGGGTCGATGATGGCTTCGCACTGAAAGCGGCACGTGCAGGTTTTCCCGTCAATCCGATAGCGACAATGTTCAGCTTTTTGATGCCTCTCTCATTGATTGCCTCTCTTCCAGTTGGCTGGTTCTTTGGTTGGCAATTTGGTTTGCTTTGCTTAGCCATAACTCCCGTTGCATTTGTCACGGCCAAGCGAATTATTCGCCGATCGATTGCGCGAAGTGCTTGGCGGAGTGAAGAACACTATGAGCTGCTGAATGACATCGGTGCGGTCTGGCTACGCGCAACTCGTTGAATACAAATTCCCACGACGAATACGCCTCCGGTCATGAGATTCGCAACCGTAAAGTGAACCCAATTCGCCCACAAAAACCGAAAAAAATTAGTGTACTAGGCTCCTTCGGCACTAACCGAAGGAGATCCCATGTCAGATGACGAAGACAAAGAATACCTGGACCTGCTAACGCCGGACGAGGTCTCAGAAATGCTCGGCGTGAAGACGCACCGCCTGGCGGAATGGCGGATGGGACAAGGGAACGTCAACATCTCGTACCTGAAGATCGGCAAATATGTTCGATATCGCAGGCGAGACATTCTCGATTTCCTGAAATCGCAGCGAAGAAATTACACGATCGAGAGAAAATAGTGGCTCGATTTGAGCGGTTTTAGCGGGGTTCCTGCGGGGTTCAGAGATGCTTGAGGACAAAATTCCTAATACACAGCTATCGCTGACAAGCTTGTAAGCCGTTGATTTTATAAGAAAAAAGAGTGGCACACCCGAGAGGATTCGAACCTCTGACCCCCAGATTCGTAGATTGGCGGTTTGTAATGAATCGTTTTTGAAGTCTGTTTTCATTGGGTTTTTTGGGGTCTCTGACCCCCAGACTCATTGTCGTTAATTGGCCGAGATTGCGTTGGGTATGGCTAACAAGGTCTGGGTTTGCAACGCAACTTTGCCGAGCCATTCTACAATCATCGATGATTTGGAATCCCGTTTAGCTATGACAGTCATTGGTGATTTTGACTGAAAACCGGATTGAAGGTATTTTCGTGTAATGCGGTGATTGCGTATCAAGTGCGGATCTTGACTTGGCAGGCAAAATACCATTGAATTTAACTCAATGACGGCGTTGCGGTCGACGCCATTGATTGACTGCACGAGCGAATGTCCGCATTATTGATAGAATACAAGATTTCCGGATAGACGCGCCGAAAGGTGCGTTTTTCGTATCTAGTGCCGACGAAGGCACTGATCTGCAGCCTTCGCAGTGAGAAGGTGTCATCGGAGCACGCGATGGATTCCATCTCCGCTGTGCTCGCTGTCATGGTGAAAGAGTTGTTCTCAACTCTGCTTCGGCCAAGCTTCTATGGCCACCTCACCAAAACCCGCAAAGGCAAGAGTCGGCGCACGACCTCGATTGAGGTCGCTGTGCCAGGCATCTTCCAAGTTAAGCGGAGCGTCAGCGAGATAAGCGAATGGGACGACAGCGAACACAATTAGTGCCGCATCGTTCTGACTGATTCAAAATGATCCCAGTCGGAAGGGAATTCGAGCGCATTCATCAATGTAATGTAATCGTATCACTAATTGCTCTTCGCAAGCGGTCGATAAAGTTGAGTGTGGTCTGTCTCGTCAGCTTTCCGACTCGACGACCGGGAAAAAGTCCGATTGTCTATGAAGTAAGCGCATGCAGAGTTCCAAGAGTGGGTGGTCTCATGAAAATACAAACGCGACGACGCACTCGCGAACCTTCAGTCTACTCTTTTGCTGCTTATTTACGCACCTGTACCGAGCAGGCCGCATTCGATTGGCTGAAACGCTATCGCGATCGATCTTTAGATTTTTCAGAGAGCTTTCACTTCCCACCGGAGGGTCCCGAGTGGGATCCAGTGATCGACAAACTCTTATTTCGTAGAAAATCTAGAATTGTTGACGCCGGCCTCGCGCAGTTTGGATGCTGCGAAAAAGTGCTTAGGCGTATGTATGCAGGCGATAATCACACACTAAAGGTGCTGGTATGTTCCAACCCTAACACTATTCATCTGCGGATTTCGAGAACCGGTCGACTTGAAGATACAATTGGCTGGCATGTGGTAAACTGCGGATCGCTAGCTGAAAAGAGAGCCTATCTCGGTAACGCTGCCCTCAGCTTTGAATTTATGAAGTCATGCCTCAGCGATGCCGACATTACAGCTGACGAGATCGCGCTGCGACTCTATTTTATCTCCTTCAACCCAATGTTTAGGTATGCCGCATCGGGCGGGAGCGTCGCCGAGGACTGGAGCCGCGAGTATATCGGCTTCCCTTGGTACGAATTGAAGGCGAGAATTGCCGAGCTAATTGTTTCCTTGCCTATCCAAGCCAATACAGCTCAAGCTGTCTGTAGTGTTTGCTCCCACTTCAATGCGGGATTGGATAATCACGTAAAAATTCCGGAAGAGGAGTGGCTGAACGCTATCAATCGGTGGACGAACCCGGACGCTAAGGGTGTCTCCAAGTGGGAAGATGAGCATATTGGAATTTGGCAGGGAGAGTCGGTGTCGCTCTCTACAACGCGTCACATGATACCTCTGGCTATTATCCCTGGACGCAGAGAGAATATGTTAGCCGAGAATGACGACGTTTTTCGCGGGTTTTGTCACAACGTCAGGGTTCTTGGCTTTTATAATGATATCCACTGGTCTGATCTGAATAGCGAAGAGTTCAAGCAGCGGCTGCAAGGCTTTTACGATCAACAGGGTTATGCTTCTTCGCCTTTCACGGACAACGAGCATTTCTGGAAAACCGCCGAGGGACGCGCGTTCATTTATCTCACGCTTACCAGCGACGAAAGGCCGTACTTCGAATATTGGGAAGCGAGGCGTCGTGAATCCAATCCAGAGTGGTTTCTCGATGTTTCAGAGGAAAAGCCAGAGGAAGAACAGGGATATGGCTTCGAAAACGTAAGAGAAGACTTGTTAGCAATCTATCACAGGCAATCCGCACTAGAGGCTCGATTAAGAACGCTTCGGGCCTGGCTTTTTCTCCTTGTTGCCTGCTCATTCGTGCTGCTCTATTTCGGATTTACGCTTCTCGACTAGGGAGCTGTCCAAAATAAACGCCCAATTCGCCTACAAAAATCGAAAAAAATTAGTGTACTAGGCTCCTTCGGCACTAACCGAAGGAGATCCCATG
>NZ_QWFX01000016.1:5002-674042 GCF_003576285.1 Henriciella mobilis
AAAAAAATTAGTGTACTAGGCTCCTTCGGCACTAACCGAAGGAGATCCCATGTCGGATGACGAAGATAAAGAATATTTTGACCTTCTCACGCCGGACCAGGTCTCAGAAATACTCGGGGTGAAGAAGCAGCGCCTGTCTGAATGGAGAATCGGACGTGGAAACGTCACGATCCCTTACATCAAGGTCGGAAAATACGTTCGATACCGCAGGCGGGACGTGCTCGACTTTCTCAAGTCGCAGAAGAAAAACTACACCATCGAAAATGACTGATTGGCTGCCTGGGTCTTATCTGGGTCTTGGACCTGAATTTGCGCTGGAGCAGAGGAAACTGACCTCAGCGACATCACGTCAATTCATCGAAAGTCTGCCTCATCAGCATGATTTTGGGAGCACAAAGTTTGCCGATAATCAGAAAAAATGGGGTGAAATTGCGGGTCAAATTCGGGGCAAGAGAACTTTCAAGGACCAAATTCCTAATTCACAGCAATCGCTGTGGAGCTTGCAAATCGTTGATTTTATTAGGAAAAAGAGTGGCACACCCGAGAGGATTCGAACCTCTGACCCCCAGATTCGTAGTCTTAGGATAAAACCAGATATGCAGGCTGGGTTGCCGCCAGATATTCTGGAAGGATGTTAGCCTCCCTTCTAATTTGTAAGCCTGACAAACGACTGAAAACGATAAGATGTCCCATTAGTCAGCACTATCCACGGACGCTACCTTCGCTTCATCAACTCACTGATGGAGATAACAAATAAACCTCGATTTTAGAAAATACGCCGGTCGCCGGCTGCGGAGCGGGATCGACCACATGCCGCTTATCGCTGAGTTTCGGTTCCAGTAATTATGGTCACATTAGCTGGCGCCGCACTTCGAAGATCTGAAACCGACACAAACAGAGTTTGTGGGGCTCAGGAACACCGCGTGAATTGAATTTCGCATACGCTGAACGCATTCTCGCTGCGCGGTGCTTAGTCACACAGCACTTCTTAAAGATCGCGCTGGACAGCGTTCTGAATTGATCCTGGCCTTAGTAAGATGCCAAATGAGAGCCAATTCCACGAAGCAGATATAGAACCCTCGGTGTCGGTAATTTCACACCGCATTATTTCGAAGTGCGCTTGATAACCCGTCTCTACGAATAACACTCTGAGGAACTGAAGATAGCCTTCATTCATCGCTGGATCCGGCGAAATATGAAGGTCGTTTGGAACGCCATGGTTGGCGAACTCACCATGGTGTCACCTGACCTGATTCTTTCATCTTACGTTCGGTCCTGATCCTATTTGCACGCTCACCCCTCAGAAGCTCGATAGCATCTGCTTTTGTTTTCGGGATGCTTGAGGCCGCGTACTCCGAGGCCACCGACTTAATGGTCTTGGCGGTGCACGCCTTATCGAATTTCTTTAAAACGGCATCAAAGGCCGACTCATCGTTCTCTGCCGTTTTGAGCTCTTCAATGATCTCTTCAACAAGCGCTGCAGTGTGAGGCCGTTTAGTCGACCTGCTAGGTTGGGATGAGCGGCTTTTGCTTTTTGGTTTGGGTGGAGATGAGATGAAGTTGATTAGATCGTCTAGCTTGTTGCCTTCGAACCCCTTGGCACGCTCCAAAATACGTTTGACCCCATTGTGTAATGCGGCCGGCTTGCTCGATTTAGTCTGATCACGAAGGCGCTCTAATGCCTTCAGAAACTGTTTTGAGTTCATCGATGATTCAAACAACCGCCTTGCTCCTTATCCCAATTTCTCGAGCTACGAAGTTTCCAAAGTCCCTCAATACCGACTTGATTGTTTTGCTCGCGACGTTGTCGTCCAACATGTACGCGAGCGTTTGCTGTGAAAGTGCCTTGCTGAATGCCACCCGGTTCGGAATGTTCTGAGGAATGATTTTCAGGATGCCATTCCACCTCTCTGCATCCGTTATGGCGCGGGCTATCAGTCTCTGTTCGTTTGGAGTTAACTCTGTGCGATCCGAACGATTTACTGCGATCAAGAGCTTTTGAAGAGCTGGGTTCAGTGTCGGTCCCAGTGAGTTTAGCTGGCTAACGAAGTTCCCAACCGCTTCGGTAGACATCAAGTCCGGTACGGTCGGAATAATCAAATGACGGCAGGCGGTAATTGCATTGATCGCGCCGAGACTTAGTCGCGGCGGCGCATCGATAATCACGACATCGAATTGATCGCAAAACTCCTTCGAATACAACACTGCGGCGAGGCAGTATCGTGGGTCATAGCTTAGCTCCTGAAACAACCATGAAACCATTTGCCGGTTTTCCAGCGCCGCGAATTCATAGCTGCATGGCGTCAGGAAGGTACGAGGAAGATGGGGTCTGAGTGCTAGAGCCAGTTCAGGAGGCGACGGAATGTCGTTGGTTGAAGTGAATATCCGCTTTGCATGCTGATAGGGTAGCTCTTCATATTGCGACATCCGCATGAGCGCGGCCGATGCAGATCCCTGATAGTCCAAATCAACAAGTAAAACTCGCTGCTTGAGTTCGAGGTCGAAGTGAGCCGCCAGGTTGGCTGCAATCGTTGTTTTGCCAACCCCACCTTTCAAGTTCATCACAGTCAGAACTTTAATATCATTTTGTTGAATAGCTTTATCGTATCCCTCGAAGGGCACAGCGTCATGTGAATTCCACAATGCTCGCTCGCCATTGAGGAGCGCTTCCTTAAGCTTCATGTATCGGCGAATATCACTCGAATGCTGAGCGTTCTTGGCTCGAGCTTCGTCGCGCTCGGTTTCAGCCTGCTCTGCTAGCTTTTTATAGTTCTTAACCTCAACGGCCGCTGGGCTCTTCCCCTCACCTATTCGTTGGCCAATGTTAAAACCTAAACCAAACAAGCCGATTAGCACCGACAAAGCGCCAAAAGCGATCGGGAATATCCATAAGTTGTTTTCGATGAATTCGATCACTTCACCCCCAGCACAATTCTAATTGAATGCAGAACCAGCAGATCGATTCAACCAAAATCTGAAACCGACCGATTGGAGCTGAAATCGAGGCTTTCAAATTGGAGGCGTACTCGGTCGCCAACACGATCCGTCATTTCAGTCCCTGTTGCATTGTAGGGAATCCTAGAAATTCAGCCTGACGCAAAATTTTGCTAGCATCAAATTTCACACATTTTTTCACACATGCGTATTACTGAAAAAAGCCATTTTCAAATTTTAATGTGTAAATTCAATGCGCTGGCTCGGGAGCAAAATGGCTGGCGGAGAGGAAGGGATTCGAACCCTCGATACGCGATTAACGTATACTCCCTTAGCAGGGGAGCGCCTTCAGCCACTCGGCCACCTCTCCGCGCAATTGTGCTGACTAACCGCATGCTCGCGCCCGGGCAAGAGGCCAATCTCCTCTGATCGCAGATCGCCTCAGGGCGTGACCACCGGGAACCAGAAGGCCGGCTGGTCGAGCGCACCCAGGAAGGCCGCCGGCGCCGTCATCTGCCCTTCCAGCGTCATCGCCTCGGACTCGATCAGCGCGCGGGCGCTTGTCTGCCCCAGGATCAGCCGGTTGAAGTCGCCCCGTGTCAGCGACAGGCGGGCCGCGCCCTCCCCGTCTGCAAGCCGCGGCACAGCGACATCGCGGCCGACCTCAACCGTCACGACCTCGCCGGTATCGGTGAACGCGAAGACAAGCGAGAACGGGTCGATGGCGAGCTTCTCCGGATTGTAGCGGCTGGCCAGCGCATCGAAGAGGTCGAGCGTGGGGACCGCCTTCAGGAAGTCCGCATTGCCGAGATTGGGCGCGCCGGCATCCGGCACGCCATTGCGCAATTCGGAAGCGGCCGTCAGATAATAGCTGCGCCAGGCGCCGCTCTCGGCCTGGAAACCGAGCTGCTCATAGGCGCCCGCCAGCCAGTCCTTTGCCGGCTGGCTTTCCGGCGCAGCGAAGACAGCCTGGTTGAACAGCTCTGCCGCCCAGCGATAGTCGCCGTCTTCGAAGGCTTCAGCTCCGCGCGACAGGACCGCGTCCAGTCCGCCCATCGCCTCGACATAGCGGCTCGCCGTCTCCTCGCGCGGCAGGGCGTGATAGTCGGCCGGCACCCCGCTCCACCAGCCATAATAGAACTGGTAGACCGCCTTGGAATTGTGGTTCAGCGTGCCGTAATAGCCGCGCGTGGAGAAGTCCTCGGTGCTGAAGCCCGGCTCGGGGATGGTCTCGGCGGCTTCCGTCATTGTCGCCCCGGCATTGGCGCGCCGCAGGGTCTGGTCATGGACATAGCGGTAGACGTCGCGCTGGTGCTTGAGGAACTGCTGGACATTCGCCTGCCCCCAGGTCGGCCAGTGGTGGGAGGCGAAGACGAGGTCGGACCGGTCGCCATAATCGGCGAGCGCGCGGTCGATGACCCGGCTCCACTTGCGCGCATCGCGGACCTTCGCGCCGCGCGGGGTCAGCACATTGTGGAAGGTCGCTGTCGCCACTTCGGCAGAGCAGAGCGCGCGCTTTTCCGGCAGGTAGAACATGAATTCGGCGGGCGCCTCGGTGCCGCCCGCATCCATGAATTCGAAGGTCACCCCGTCAATCACGCGCACCGTGCCCCAGCCGCCGACTTCCTCGGTCGGCAGGACGAGGCCGGTCGTGCCCTGCGGCAGGCCGGGGCCAAGCCCGGTGCCGACCACCGCCTCGGCCGATCGCGGAATGGTGTTGCCGAACATCAGGACGGCCCGGCGCTGCATGAGATTACCCGCCAGCAGGTTCTCGGCGACGGCGCTCTCGGTGAAGCCTTCCGGCGCGATCACGGGTACGCCGCGTTCGGCAATGTCCGCTTCGGAGACGACGCCCCGCGCGCCGCCGAAATGATCGGCATGCGAGTGGGTGTAGATGACGCCCGTCACCGGCCGTTCGCCCAGCGTGTCATTGACGAGCTTGAGGCCAGCCGCAGCGGTCTCCCTCACGGTCAGCGGGTCGACGATGATCCAGCCGGTCTCACCCTCGATCACGCTCATCACCGACAGGTCATAGCCGCGCACCTGCCAGATCCCGTCGGCGACCTCGAACAGGCCATGTTTCGCGGCGAGGCCCGACTGGCGCCAGAGCGACGGATTGACGGTGGCCGGGGCCTCGCCCTCGATGAAATCGAATTGCGGGATAGACCAGACGACGCCGCCTTCATCGTTGAGGATGGCATCGGCCTCGATGGCTGCGAGGAAGCCGCGCGCCGCGTCCTCTGCGTCACCCTCATCGCCGAGCGGCAGGCGGGCTGCCACGGCCGCATTCGCATCGGCTGTGGCCTGTGTGGCCTGCCCTGCGGGCGGCGCATCCGGGGCCTCGCCCGCGTCCGGGGCATCGGGCTGCGGCTGTCCGCAAGCCGCCAGTGCAACGGTCAGTATCGCAAGCCATCCAGCTTTCATGGCTGGTCCTCCCTCTCTATCGTTTGGGAGGGAGACTAATTGGCATTGCCGGTGTCAGGAAGCCCTGACGTTAGAGCACGTGCGATCGAACGCGCGCGCTTCGTGCTAGAGCGGGTGGTCCTCATCGATCAGGATGCGCTGGCTGGCACCTTCCGGATCGTCGAACTGGCCCGAGTTGACAGCCCAGAGAAAGGCCCCGAGGCCGGTCGCGCCGAGCAGAAGGGCAAGCGGGATGAGATAGATGAGCCCGGTCATGAGATTGGCTCCTTCGATCTGGTGGGTCGTATCGCGTTCAGCGTTACTATAACCGATGAGGCCGACATGGCGATGGCTGCGACCAGCGGGGTGGCAAATCCGGCCACCGCGATGGGCACGGCAACCATGTTGTAGAGCGCGGCGAGGCTGAAATTCTGCAGCATGCGGATACGGGCACCGCGCGCTGTATCGATGATGGCGAGAATCGCGCCAAGCCCGGTGCCGGTATAGACCGCATCGCTCGCCGACTGGCTGACATCCATCGCACCGCCGGGCGCCAGCGAGGCATGCGCGAGGGCAAGCGAGCCTGCATCGTTGAGCCCGTCACCAATCATCAGCACCTTGCGGCCTTCCGCCTTCAGCGCATCAAGGCGGGCGGCCTTCTGCGCCGGGCTGGCCCCTGCCGTCCATCGCTTGATGCCGAGGCGGTTGGCAACATCCTCGACGGCCGGTGCACGGTCGCCGGACAGGATTTCAAGGCCGAGGCCCCGCGCCTTCAGGCTGGCGGCGATCGCTTCGGACTCGGGCCGCAGCGCATCCTCGAAGTCGAACCGGCAGAGCAGGCCGCCGGCTTCGCTGTACCAGATGTGCAGCTTTCCATCCTCCGGGGCATCGTCCGCACCGACCCAGTCTGCAGACCCTAGGCGAGCGGTCTCGCCGTCAATCTCGGCTTCGAGGCCGAGGCCGGCATGTTCGGTCACATGATCGGCAACCGGTCCCGGCCCGGCTGCGGCGACGATGGCCCGTGACAGCGGATGGCGCGAGGCGCGTGCCAGGCGGGCCGCCTTCAGCACGATCTCGCGCGGGGCGCTGCCTGCAATGAGTTTTGCATCGCCAAGCGTGAGCGTTCCGGTCTTGTCGAAGACGACGTGATCGGCTGTTGCCAGCCGCTCGAGCGCATCGCCGGACTTGAGGTAGACGCCCTTGCGGAACAGGCGCCCGGCGGTCACGACCTGCACGACCGGCGCGGCCAGGGCGAGCGCGCACGGGCAGGTGATGATCAGCGTCGAGACGGCAATCAGCAGCGCTTCGCGCACGCCTGCGCCCGCCAGCATCCAGCCGATAAAGGTCAGCGCGGCGGTGGTGTGGACCAGCGGCACGTATAGCGAGACGGCCTTGTCCGCGATCCGGCGATAGGCCGAGCGGCGCTGTTCGCCCGCTTCCAGCATGCGGCCGATATCGGCCAGCAGGGAGTCGCTCGCCGGTGAGATGGCGCGGCCGCGGATGGACTGGCCGAGATTGACCGACCCGGCGAAGATACGCGCGCCCGGCGCGATGGCGCGCGGCAGGCTCTCGCCGCTCACCAGGCTCTCATCCACCTCGCCCTTGCCGTCGATCACATCGATGTCGACCGCCAGGCGCTCGCCGGGTGCGATGAGGATCGTGTCACCGGCGGAAACCTCGCTCGCCCGGACAGAGCGCGCAACGCCAGTTGCATCAAGGCGCGTGACCGTGTGGGACTGCAGCGCCGCAAGGTCATGCGCAGCCGCATGGGTCCGCCGGCGCAGGCGCGCATCAAGGAAGCGGCCGATCAGCAGGAAGAAGAGCAGCATCACGGAGGCGTCGAAATAGGCATGCTCGCCGCCGCGGATTGTCTCCGCCACGCTGACGCCGAGGGCGAGCAGGACGGCCAGCGAGATCGGCACGTCCATATTGGCGTGTCCGCGTTTCAGCACGTTCCACGCCGACTTGAAGAAGACCCGGCCTGAAAACAGCGCCGCAGGAATGGCAATCGCGCCCGAAATGGCGTGCATGGCGCGGCGGGTGGTTTCGCCCATCTCACCGTGGCCAGCCCAGACCGACACCGACAGCAGCATGACATTGGCCGCCGCGAAGGCCGCAACGCCCATGGCGATCAGCAGGTCGCGCTCTTCCTTCTTGGCGGCCGCATCGCCCTTGTCCGGATCGAAAGCGGAGACGCCATAGCCAAGGTCGGCGACCTTGGCGGCGATGGCATTGGCATCGAGATCACCCGACCAGCGCACATCCAGCCGGCCGCTCGACAGGTTAAGGCGCGCGGTGCTGACGCCCGGCATCGCGCCGATGCCGCCTTCAATCTTGGAAAGGCACCCGGCGCACTTCGCCCCGCGCACCGAAAGGCTGAGCGATTTGACGCCGCCCTTCTCGCTGACAAAGGCAGAGACATCCGTCCCGGTGCCAGCCGTGGCCGGCGCCAGCCCGCTCGGGCAGCCGGCCTCGTTGACGTCAGTCAGCGTGGTCATGGCACGACAATCGACTTGGTCGCCGTGAACACCTGATCGCCACGCGTCGAGTGGGCCTCGATATCGACATCCCAGAGGCCTTTGGCGAGGTCTGCAGGCAGGGCGATTTCATAGGTCCCGCGCAGGCCGGACGGCTGAAGGGTCAGATGGACGTCGTCGGCTGTCGTCGCCTGGCGGCGTAGCCGGGCCGAAATCTCGAGCGCGGAGAGCGGTGCGTCATAGGCATCGCTCGCCTCGACCCGAAGCAGGCGCTCGGGCCCTTCGACGAGCCCTACCCGCAGCGTCCAGCCAAGCTCGGCCTGCTCGCGGCGTGCTTCCAGCGTGTCGTTATAGTGCAGGCCCTGCAGGTAGGACTTCTCGACATCCTCACCCGGGAAACTGGTGATGGCCGAATAGAGGAAGATCCCGTTCACGGTGAACATCACACCGAAAAAGCCGAGCATGATCAGAAGGACATGCCAGCCTTTGAGTTTCGCGTCGGGGCCTTGCTTGTATTGAGGGGCGGCCATCATGTTCAGTCTCCTGCAGCCATGAAGCTGGTACGGTTGGTATGCACTTCGCCGGTTTCGGTGTCGGTGAGAACCAGCTGGAAGTAGCGCCGGCCATCGGCAGCCCCTTCGGGCACGGTGACCAGCATCCGGTAACGGTCGACGCCATTGGACGCGACGGGCAGGACCAGGTCTTCACCCGGCTCGGCTTCAAGGCCGACAACCTCGATCTCAAGCCCTTCGATGCCATTCGCCGTCAGCGTCATCTCGCGTGCTTCGCCGGCCTTGTTGACCAGTTTCAGCGCATAGCCGTTGCGGATGTCGCCATTCGACAGGCGCACGAAAGGCGGCGAACGGTCCTTGAGGACGTTGACCTCAAACGTACCGCGATTGAACAGGCCGAAGGCGATCAGCGCGGAAATCATCCCGATCAGCAGCGCATAGAGCACGGTGCGCGCGCGGATCAGCCGGTATTTCGGCGTCTGGCCGCAGGCGCGCTGGGCAACGGCCGTATCGGTATCATAAGCGATGAGTCCCGTCGGCCGGCCGACCGTCTTCATCATCTGGTCGCAGGCATCGATGCACAGCGCGCAGTGAATGCATTCCAGCTGCGGTCCGTCGCGAATATCGATGCCCATCGGGCAGACCTGGACGCACTGCTTGCAGTCGATGCAGTCGCCGCGTCCTTCCCAGCTTTCGCCCTTGCGGTGGGGGCCGCGCGGCTCGCCGCGGTCATAGCGATAGGTAACGTTGAGCGCGTCCTCGTCGGTCAGCGCACCCTGGATACGCGGCCATGGGCAGAGATAGGTGCAGACCTGCTCGCGCATGGTGCCGGCAAGCGCATAGGTGGTGAAGGTCAGGATGCCGGCAAACCAGTAGGCCGACAGCGGCGCCTCGCCGATGAAGAAGGTTTGCAGGATCATGTGGGAGTCGTGGAAGTACAGGATGAACGCGCCGCCCGTCAGGAAGGCGATGATCAGCCAGACAATGTGCTTGCCAACCTTGCGCCACAGCTTGTTGAAGCTCATTGGCGCATTGTCGAGCCGCATGCGCTTGGCGCGGTCGCCCTCGAAGGCCCGCTCGACCCAGATGTAAAGGTCGGTCCAGACCGTCTGTGGACAGGCATAGCCGCACCAGACCCGCCCGAAGAGCGACGTCACCAGGAACAGGCCCAGCGCGGCGACGATCATCAGGCCGGCAAGGTAGTACGCCTCCTGCGGCCAGATCTCGATGCCGAAGAAGAAGAACCGCTCGCCGCCAAAGTCGGCCAGGACAGCCTGGTCCGGCACACCCTCACCCCGGTCCCAGCGCAGCCAGGGCACGAGATAGTAGATCCCGAGAAGCACCGCCATCGCAGCCCACTTCACCGTCCGGAACTTGCCATGGGCGAGCTTCGGATAGATCTGCTTGCGCTTCGAATACAGGTCCTGCGGCGGCGGGACCGGTGGCGGCGACTTCGACGAGATGAGGGTCACGCGGTTCATGTCTCGGGTCCTTTATTCCCCGCCGCCCAGCGAGTGGACATAGACGGCAAGCGACTTGATCGTGGCATCGTCCAGCCGCTCGCCCCAGGCCGGCATGTGCGCGTTCCGGGCGTTGTAGACGGTATTGTAGATGTCACGGTATTCGCTGCCGAACAGCCAGGTCTGGTCGGTCAGGTTGGGTGCCCCCTGTGTGCGGTCACCGGTACCATTGGGCCCATGGCAGAGCGCGCACTGGGCGGCGAAGATATCGGCACCGCGGCCAGCGGCCTCTTCGCTTTCGGCCTCGCGGCCAGACAGCGTAAGGACGTGGTTCACGACATCGTCGATCTGCGCGCGGGTGAGCAGGCCGTCACGACCGAAGGCCGGCATCTGCGAGAAGCGGGTCTCCGGGTCTTCCTCATGACGGATGCCGTGGCGGATCGTGTATTCGATTCCATCCAGCGTGCCGTCCCAGAGCCAGACATCGTCGGCCAGGGTCGGATAACCGATCGCCCCGCGTCCGCCGGCACCATGGCAGGTCGCACAATTGTCACCGAAGGCGCTTTCACCGGCCGCCATGGCGAATTGCTGCAGCGAGCGGTCGGTCTCGATTTCCTCGAGACTTGCACTCAGCAACGCCGTGCCGGCGGCCATCCGGTCGGCCCGCATCTTGTCGACCTGCTCGGCCACTGCGACCCGGTCGGACGCACCGAGTACGCCGCGGGTATTGGTGCCGAGGCCCGGCAGCGCCGGAAGGGCCGGCATGGCGATCATGTACGCGATCGAAAAGGCGATCGTGCCGTACCAGATATAGAGCCACCAGCGCGGGAGCGGGTTGTTCAGCTCCTTGATGCCGTCCCACTCATGACCGGTGGTTTCAACGCCGGTCGTCTCATCGATATCCTTGGTGTGGTCACTCATCTCCGGGCTCCCGGTCTTGAAGTGGAAGTTGGGCTGCCTCGTCGAAGCGCTTCTGGTTTCGTGGCCAGAGGGCGTAGGCGAGGACGACGGCGAAGATGGCGAAGAAGTAGATCAACCCGCCAGTCTGCGCGAAATGCGAGAGTTTCTCGTACATGTCCGCCTCCTAGCGCCGGTTCATCAGGTCTTCGGCTTCGTAGGTGGAGAAATCCACCAGCGTGCCGGTCATCTGAAGGTAGGCGATGAGCGCATCCATCTCGGTGATCCGGTCAGGATCGCGGTCGAAGTCACGGATCTGGACCGTTCCTTCGCGCCCGGCCGCTTCGGTGTAGCGGGCGACCAGGGCATCCTGCTCGTCGAAATAGATGTCCGGGTCGACCTGGGCCTCGAGATCGATCACAGCGTTCTCGATCATCTCGTCGGTATAGTCGACACCGACCATGCGGAGCGCCTTCAGGTCCTGCGCGATGTTCTCATAGTCGAGCGACTTCTCGGCAAGGAAGGCATAGGGCGGCATGATCGATTCCGGCACCAGTGCGCGCGGATCGATCAGGTGATCGAGGTGCCACTCGTCGGAATACTTGCCGCCAACGCGGGCAAGGTCCGGACCGGTCCGCTTGGAGCCCCACTGGAAGGGGTGGTCGTACATGCTCTCGGCCGCCAGTGAATAGTGGCCGTAGCGTTCCACCTCATCGCGCAGCGGGCGCACCATCTGCGAGTGGCAGACATAACAGCCCTCGCGGATATAGATGTTGCGGCCAGCCAGCTCGAGCGGGGTGTACGGGCGCATGCCTTCCACCTTCTCGATGGTGTTCTCCATGTAGAACAGAGGCGCCATCTGGATGATCCCGCCAATCGACACCGTAATCAGGATGCCGATGGTGAGCAGGAGCGAGTGGCGTTCGAGAACGCCGTGATTGTTCATGAGTCCCATCTCACTAGGCTCCTATTCAGCAGGTTGGAGGGATGCAGCGGCCGGCGGACTGCTGACCGACGGCGCACTGGCCGGCTGGTTGATACGCTCATGTCCGATGGCTGTGCGGACCAGGTTGTAGACCATGATCGCCGCCCCGGAGAAGTAGAGCAGACCGCCCGCCATCCGGATGATGTAGCTGATATGCTTGGCTTCGACGGTCTCCACGAAGGAGTATTCCAGGAAGCCGAACTCGTTATAGGCGCGCCACATCAGACCTTCGGTAATGCCGGCGAACCACATCGAGACCATGTAGAAGACGATCCCGATTGTCGCGAGCCAGAAGTGCCACTCGACCAGGGCGACCGAGTAGAGGCTCTTGCGCTTCCACAGCCACTGCGTGAGGCAGTAGAGCGCGCCGAAGGAGATGAAGCCAACCCAGCCGAGCGCACCGGAGTGCACGTGGCCGATGCCCCATTCGGTATAGTGGCTGAGCGAGTTCACGGCGCGGACCGACATCAGCGGGCCTTCGAAGGTCGACATGCCGTAGAAGGCCAACGAGACGATCATCATGCGGACAACCGGGTCGGTGCGCAGCTTGTCCCACGCGCCCGACAAGGTCATCACACCGTTGATCATGCCACCCCAGCTCGGCATCCACAGCATGATCGAGAAGGTCATGCCCAGCGTCTGCGCCCATTGCGGCAGCGCGGTGTAATGCAGGTGGTGCGGCCCGGCCCAGATATAGATGAAGATCAGCGACCAGAAGTGCACGATGGACAGCCGGTAGGAATAGACCGGACGCTCAACCCGCTTCGGAATGAAGTAGTACATGATCGCCAGGAAGCCGGTCGTCAGGAAGAAGCCGACGGCGTTGTGGCCATACCACCACTGGGTCAGCGCATCCTGCACGCCCGCGAACAGCTGGTAGCTCTTCGAGGAGCCGAGCGAGACCGGCAGCGACAAATTGTTGACGATGTGCAGCATCGCGATGGTCACGATGAAGGACAGGTAGAACCAGTTCGCCACATAGATATGCGGCTCCTTGCGCTTCCACAGCGTGCCGAGGAAGACGAGGAGATAGGCCACCCAGACCACGGTCAGCCACAGGTCGGCATACCACTCCGGCTCGGCATATTCCTTCGACTGGGTGATGCCCATCAGATAGCCGGTCGCGGCAATGACGATGAAGAGCTGGTAGCCCCAGAACACGAACCAGGGAAGCATGCCCCCGAACAGGCGCGCCCGCGTGGTGCGCTGGACAACGTGAAAGCTGGTCGCCAGCAGCACGTTGCCGCCAAACGCAAAAATCACCGCAGAGGTGTGCAGCGGGCGCAGGCGGCCGAAATTGGTGAAGCCCCATTGCTCGAAATAGAAGATGTTCGGCCAGGTCAGCTGCAGGGCAATCACGATGCCGACGAGGAAGCCGGCGATGCCCCAGAACATCGATGTGAAAATGCCGAACTTGACGAGCGTATCTTCATACTTCGTCTGGTCGAACGGATCACGGTCGCCGAGCTTGCCTGCCCAGAGACCAATGCCGAGCAGCCAGGCGGCGACGGCGGCGAAGAAGACTGTCGCATGGATACCCATGAGACGATCCGTGGCGTTGCCGGCTATGAAGACGGCGAGAATGGCGAAGATGCCGAGCATTGTGGCCACAATGACCGTGCTCGTATCCATGCCACCCTTTCGGAGTGTGGTCGTGCTCAATTTCCCTTCCCCTCAATCAATGAACCCGCATTAACCATTACAGCAGGTTGGGTGCGTGTTCGAGGGATTATCCGGGACCGTCCAGTTTGGTTATACGGGCTCCTACGTATGGGCCAGCACGTCGCACTGTGGCTTAATCCGCCTCATCAGGGAGGCAGAGCAGCCATGTACAAGATCGCATTTTTCCTTGCAGGACTGGTCACTACGGTGGTTTCGACACCGCAGGTGCTGGCCCATCATGCCCGCGCAGAAATCATGCAGCTGGCCTGGTGTTCCTCGGCAGGAAATGCAGCGCCGGATGCCGGCATCTTCGCCATGCATTGTGCTGCCTGCCCGGCCCTGCTGGCGGGAATCACCGCCATGACGCTCAGCCTGGCGCTTCCTGTTCACCGGCTCAGCCGCCGCCTGGTGCGCGTGCGCCTGTCATGACAAGCAGATTCCGCCGCCTGCGTGTATTGACCTCGGGGTCCAGCTTGCCGCATTCCGGTAAGCTGGAAGTCGGAGGTTTGTGCGCTGGATCGTCAGCAACTCATATACGACATGGCGGAGATGGACGTTGACGCGCTCCACCAGCACTTCCGGTCCATTCTCCAGTCGGTTCCGGATGCCATGGTCGTCATCAATGACGCCGGGATCATCACCGCTTTCAGCAAGGCGGCGGAGACCCTGTTCGGCTATGATGCCAACGACCTGCTCGGCCGCAATGTCAGCGTCCTCATGGCGCCCTCCGACAAGGCCCAGCATGACGGGCATATCTCGCGCTACCTGCGAACGGGCGAACGGCGTATCATCGGCATCGGACGGACGGTCACCGCGCGCCGCGCCGATGGTTCACTCTTCCCGATCGATCTCAAGATCGGCGAAGCGAAGATCGGTGACCACTTCCTCTTCACGGCATTCATGCGAGACCTGACAGAGCAACGGCGAAACGAATCGCGCATGAAGGCGCTGCAGGCCGAGCTCGTCCATTTCTCGCGGCTGAGTTCCGTCGGCACCATGGCGTCAGCCCTCGCGCATGAGCTGAACCAGCCGCTGACCGTTGTTACCAACTATCTCGAGGCGGCCCGCGACCTGCTCGAATCGCCTGACCCCGAAACCATGGACATGGTGCAGGAAGCCCTCAACGAGGCTGCCAAGCAGTCGGTGCGCGCCGGCCAGATCGTGCGCAAGCTGCGCGACTATGTCTCCCGCGGGGAGATCGAGAAACGCCCGACACAGCTGGTCCCGCTGATCGGCGATGCCGTCGCCCTCATCCAGGCCGAGATGAGCAGCACCAATGGCGAGATCGCCGTCAGCGTCGAGGAAGGCATTTCCGACATCATGGCGGACCCGATCCAGATCCAGCAGGTCATCATCAACCTTGTTCGCAATGCGCTCGAGGCGATGGAAGGCCAGGATGACCCGAAGGTCGAGATCCGGGCGGCCAGCGTCAGCGGCGGCCTGGCCATGGTCACCATCGAGGACAATGGCCCCGGCATCGACCGGGAAGTCGCCGACCAGCTCTTCAAACCGCTCGCCAGTTCCAAGTCGACTGGGATGGGGCTGGGTCTGTCTATCTGCAAGACTATTGTCGAAGCCCATGGCGGCACGATAGAAGCAATGCCAATGGAAACGGCAGGGACCCGGTTCGTCTTTACCGTCGAGCTGGCAGACAGGACTGATGAGTGAATCGGAAAAACCCCTCGTACATCTGATCGATGATGATGAGGCCATCCGCCATTCGGCGAGCTTCATGCTTCGGCTGGCGGGATATCGTGTGCAGACCCACAAGGATGGCGTGAGCTTCCTTGAGGCGCTGCCCGGTCTCGAATCGGGCTGCATCCTGCTTGACGTGCAGATGCCCAAGATGAATGGCATTGCCGTCCAGAAGGAGCTGAATGTACGCGGCTGCGAAATGCCGGTCGTTGTCCTGACCGGGCATGGCGATGTCTCCGTCGCGGTGCAGGCCATGAAGGCCGGCGCCGTCAATTTCGTCGAGAAGCCCTATGAGAAACAGGTCCTGCTGAAGGCCCTGGAAGAGGCCTTCGAACAGCTGGCAAACCAGTCGCGCGGCGCGCTGAAGAAGGCGGACGCTGAAAAAAGACTGGCCCATCTCACACCGCGCGAGGCGGAAGTGCTTGAAGGTCTGGTTGACGGGCTGACCAACAAGGCGATTGCCAATACGCTCGATATCTCACCACGAACGGTCGAGATACACCGCGCAAATCTGATGGAAAAACTGGGCGTCGACAATTTGTCGGCGGCCCTGCGCCTGGCATTTGCCGCCGGGCTTGAAGGACGGGCAAATCCCTGACTTTCAATGCCAGCGTTAATTACGTCCATGTAACCGTTCAGGATTTACACAATCCTTTGCAAGCGAAGGGTTGGCAAAGCTCGCGACTGTGCGTACTTTACCTGTATTGGTAGAGTAAACGCGTAGAGTGTTGAAGGGAGACCTGTCTGGTCTCCCTTTTTCTTTTGGTCCTCTTCTTGCACTCGAGCACCCTGTCAAAGGGACCTGCACCTGGTGGGAGCCGCGCAGGTCCGAATCGAACCAAGGTATGCCGGTGCTGAATAAAACACGCTCAGACAATCTCGATGAAGGGGGTCTTCCGCCAGACTACTGGTGCGAGACCGGCGGCCTTCTGTTGCGGGCGAAAGTCTGGAACGAGGACCGTCAGGGCCTGCCCATCGTCTTCCTGAACGGTATCGGCACGAGCCTCGAAATCGCGGCGCCTCTGGCCGAGCAGTTTTCCGGCCGGCGCTTCATCGCGATCGAAATGCCGGGATCGGGCCTGACGGCGAACACCTCCATTCCCCTGCCCCCGGCCCTGCTCGCCCGATTCGCGGTGGAAGCCGCCAGCCAGCTCGGCGCCTACCAGTTCGACCTGATTGGCCTGTCGATCGGCGGCGCGCTGGCCCAGCAGATTGCCTGGCAATATCGCGACCGTGTCGCCCGGCTGGTCCTGGCCGGCACGTGCAGCGGCTATACCATGCTGCCGCACGACTGGATGGCCGACCGCCTTATGTGGACGATGAACCCGCTGGCCGTCGTCATGAATGACCTGATCAGCGACCTGATCGGGCCTCATCTCAACACTCTGATCCAGCCGACGCCGGCCTCTGTCGCCAGCCAGTTCGCATCCTTTGCCGGCTGGACGAGCCTGGCATTCCTGCCAATGGTGAAGTCACCCACGCTGGTGCTCGCCGGGTCGCGCGACCGGATCATACCGCCATCGAACGCCGCGCAGCTCTCGGCCTTCCTGCCGAATGCCGATCACCGCATCCTCCCGGATGCCGCACACCTCTTCCCCTTCTCGGAACCGGAACGCACGGCGCGCCACATCATGCGCTTCTATGAGAAGACGCCGCACGCTGCCATGGCTGACTGAGTGTCAGCCGAAGGTCAGGTGATCTCTTTCTTGCTGGTGACGATCTTGCCAACGAGGCCGTATTCAACCGCTTCCTCGGCGCTCATCCAGTAGTCGCGATCGGTGTCAGCCTTGATCTTTTCGAAGGGCTGCCCGGTGGCGGCAGCGAAAATCTTGTTCAGCCGCTCGCGCATCCGCACGATCTCGCGGACCTGGATGTCAATGTCGGAGGCCTGGCCGCCAAAGCCGCCGCGCGGTTCATGAAGCAGGAAGCGCGTATTCGGCAGCGAGTAGCGGTTTTCCTTCTTGGCCGCCGCATAGATCAGCGCGCCTGCAGACGCGACCCAGCCGGAGCCGAGTACTTTGACCGGCGCATCGACGAACTTGATCATGTCATGGATCATGTCGCCGGATTCGACGTGGCCGCCCGGCGACGAAATCACCAGCAGGATCGGCTTGTCGCTGTCGGACCCAAGCGCCAGCAGCCGTTCGCAGACGCGGCGCGCCTGCTTGTCGTCAATGCCGCCCGTCAGGAGGATGGTGCGGGCCTTGAACAATGCCTCTTCAAGAAAGGCGTTCGGCTCGCTCATCGGCTTGGCATCTTGTTCGTCGTCAAGCGTCGGCATCGTTTGGTAGTCGAGCTGGGGCATCATCCCTCCGTCAAAACAGTCTTTGCCATAGGTGAGACGCCCCGCGCTTCCGGTCAAGCGCCTTGCTGCCCTATTCGGGCGTATGCGTGACCGAGAGGCCCAAATCCTCCACAATTTGTTCGGGGGCCACGTCCGGATCGAGGGCGTCGAAGTATTCAACGGTGACCGGAGTGGGTGGGGCCGACTTCAGTTCGATGCTGCCGCCGGACGCCTCATAATACTGCGCCACCGACTCGATCCAGTCGACGGCGGGCGGGAATTCCTGCGCCGCCGGCTGCTTGCCAGCGCGGATCATGGTGGCGATGAAGGTGCGCATCTGCTGCGGCTCCATGCCGCCCAGCGTCGCGCCCCAGCCTTCCTGCGGGTAGAGCTTGCCGATCACGCTGGCATAGGCGAACAGCTTGTCATAGCCGCCATCATCGGACTCGAAGAAGCGCGCCCCGCGGAACGCGAACGCCTCTTCGAAGGCTTCCTCGAAGGCGGTTTCCTTGTCCTCGGACTCGAAGGCGGCCTGCGCGCGGGCATAGTCCGGAAGGGTGACGTCGACGGAGAAGGCGCCCGTGCCGAAGCCTTCTGAGCTGCTGTCGAAGGAGAGGGCCGTCTCGCCCGTATCGGCGCCCCAGCGCCAGTTGACCGCAATATCGAAGGGCAGCGTGTCCAGCCCGGTTTCCTCGAGCTTGCTGATCGCTGTGCGCAGGCTTTCCTTCATGTCCTCGCCGGACGCTTCGGCCTCGTCGGTTCCGTCGCCCTCGGCCATCTCCTCGACGGCCTCTTCAGGAATGAAGGCCAGCACCACCTCACCGACTTCCTGGATGTCCAGCTGTGCGCCGGTCATGTCGAGGCTGATCGCTTCGGGGAAGAACCAGGCGAACTGGTCGGCACTGAATTCAGCGTGGTCAACTTCGAAGACGTCGCCATCATTGAACCGCAGCTTGTAATCGCGCGCTTCCCAGCTGCCGAGGCTCATCAGGTCGCGCTCGTCCATACCGGGAAACTCGGCGCGCGCCAGGAAGCCGGCCAGCTTGTCGAGCCGGAAATCCTTGTAGGCCATGTAGGCGGTTGTCTCGAGTTGGTCGAATTCGACATCCTCAAGGT
Source organism: Henriciella mobilis (assembly GCF_003576285.1). NCBI lineage: Bacteria > Pseudomonadati > Pseudomonadota > Alphaproteobacteria > Hyphomonadales > Hyphomonadaceae > Henriciella > Henriciella mobilis. Next base: position 23,428 of record NZ_QWFX01000016.1, read on the forward strand.
TCAGCTCGTCGAATTCGCCGTTCTCATTGGTGAATTCCATGGTCTGCGCCTGGCGCGTATTGACCATCACGACGCGGCCAATGTCGAACCCGCTCATATTCTCATAGCCGGAGAAGTCCCAGCTGACATCGACGGACTGCTTCATGCCAGGCTGGTCCATCACGAAGGTCGCCTTGGAATCGTATGACGCCCCGCTCTCGACCGAAAGCGTGCGGACAACGGCGACCACTTGCTGCGCAAGGCGCACAGCCTCTGTCGCAACCGCCATCTCCTCGCGGTCCTCATCACTGATTTCCTCGTCCGGAACCAGGTCTTCAAAGAAGGTGTCGGAGATGGGAACCAGCTCATAGGGGCGCAGCGAGACATTGCTCAGCACCATCTCGGCGGTATTGGATTCGAAGGTGTCGAAGCCGAAATCCACGTCGGTGCCGGAATCGTCCTCAATGGATTCTTCCATGGCATCGAACAGGGTGTTGAAGGCGTTCGCGACGCCGAAATAGGAGACATTGCGGGCTTCGAGACGGTTAAAGGCGAGGCCCGTTTCGTCCAGCCGCTCGCCCCGCAGGCGGGCTGAAACTAAATCGGTATTGAGGCCCCAGAGCTCTGCTTCCTCGGCCTGGATGCCGAATTCAGGCTCGGTGGCGATGGTTACCTTCAGGCCCGTGAAGACGGTTGCGCCAGAGGTCGGGTCGAGGGACTTGTCGTCCCAGCTGATCGACAGCAGGTCGGGCAGCGCATCATTGATCGGCTGGAGGTCGGCCTCCAGCTGGTCCTCAAGGCTGAAGGCCTCGCCAGCGAGCGCCTGGAGGCTGGCGATCGATTCCTGCCATTCACCGGCCGACACGTCGGATTCGGCTGGCGGGGCCGGGGCATCAGGGGCCGGTTCGTCCTTGCCATTGCCGCAGGCTGCAAGCACCCCGGCGAGAAAGAGCGCGCTCAGCGATGAGACTGTCTTCATGGGTGCGGTCCTTTTCCTGTTCAGTGACCAGTAAACGTTACAAGGCTCATGACTTCAACGCCAAGTTCGCGAAGGGTGCGAGCGCCGCCAAGATCCGGAAGGTCGATCAGGAAGGCAGCGGCGACGATATCTGCCTTGCCCTTGCGCAGCAGTTTCACGCCGGCCTCGGCCGTTCCGCCTGTCGCAATCAGGTCATCGACAAGCAGTACCTGTTCGCCCTCTTCCACGCCATCGGTATGCATGTGCAGCGCGTCACTGCCATATTCGAGGGCGTAGGACTCGCTCCAGGTTTCATAGGGAAGCTTGCCGGGCTTTCGAAGCGGCAGGAAGCCGGCGCCGAGCCGCACAGCCATCGCCCCGCCCAGGATGAAGCCGCGCGCATCGATGCCCGCGACCTTGGACACGTTCATGCGCTCGAACGGCCGGCACAGATCCTCGATGGCGGCGGCCAGCGCCTCGCTGTCGCTCATCAGCGTGGTGACGTCCCGGAACATGATGCCCTTGGCGGGATAGTCCGGTATGGTGCGGATCTTCGACTTGTAGTCGATCAAAGACCGCTTCCTCGCTGGGGCGTGGTGTCCGATGCCTCTTCGTCATCATGATCGTCTTCGCCCGCCCGCTCGTCTTCAACGGCCGTCTCTGCCGGCTCCTCGGCCGGCTCGGCCTCGCCTGCTTCAGCCTCACCGCGAAGCGGGGACACGTTGGAAGCAGGCTCCTCAGGCGACGCTTCTGCGGCAACCGGCTCTTCGGGTGCCGGTTCTTCTGGTGCCGGTTCTTCAGCGGCAGGCTCTCCATGAACCGGCGCCTCTGGCTCTGGCGCCGCTGGCGCCTCGTCTTCTGCGGCAACCGGCGCTTCGCTCACGGCTTCCGCAGACGCTTCGGCCTCGGCAGGCTCAGGCGCCGGCTGGAAGTCGGCATCGGCCTCGATCTCGGCATCGGCTTCGGCTTCCTCATCCATCGCCGCTGGCGCGGCCTTCGGGGTCTTGCGCCTGCCGAACACCCCGCGCGGATCGGCTTTGCGGTCATAATGGCGCGAATAATATTCGTGCGCGCTGAGCATCAGCGGCTTTGGCGTCAACACCATCCCGGACTCGCGAAGGTCCTCGACCACCGCATCGCGCAGGTACAGGCCGGGCAGCAGGTCCTGGTGGAAGCCGTGCTTCTTCATCCAGTCGCGCACCCACCAGCTGCGGGTCGACCGCGCCCGTTCGGGCGGGCGGCCTTCATGCTTCTCCCAGAGATACAGGGTCGAAATGCCATTGACCGCCGCGGTCTTCGCAGCCTCAAGCGGCTCATCGATCGCCTCGCCCTGGTCCATCGCATAGCGCAACCGGCGCTTGGCCGCCTCGATGGCCTGATAGGTCGCCTGCACGGCGGCCAGCGGGCGCTTGTCGGTGGCCATGATGGTCGCCAGCACCGCATTGAGCTGCGGGTGCTCGATCACCGGAATATCGCGCGACAGCCGGATACGGCCTTCGCAGACATCGGCCAGCTCGCGCACCGTCTGGAACATGTTGAACCGGAATTCGTGCCCGATGCCTTCCAGTGAAAGCTTTATGGCTTCCTGGCGCGTATCGTCCTGGCGCCAGAGCAGCCAGGTTATCGCCAGTGCGGCTGTAACGAGCAGTCCCAGCCCGCCAACCAGAAAGGTCTCAAAATATGTCCCGCTCATCATCTCTCACCCGATTTGGTGAAAGGTTAGCAAATGGTGACTCGGGCGTCGACAATTCCTTTTCGTTGAAGCCCCCGCCAGCCATCCGCTGTAGCAGGACGATCACAGAACGCGGCCGGCGACAGCATCCAGCCGGGCCAGGATTTCCGGATCGCGCGCCTCCGGCGCGGTGATCATCGCAAAGTCGAGACACGTCTCGATCCCCTGCGGCGAGGGTGAACGCTCCACCCCGTTCAGGCCGCTCGCCAGCTCCAAAATCGCCTGCTTTGCCCGCTCGGTATTCTGCCGCATGACCTCCAGGACATTCGACACCGAGACCGCCTCGACCTCGTCGAACCAGCAGTCATAATCGGTCACCATGGCAATCGTCGCATAGGGCAGTTCGGCCTCGCGGGCGAGTTTCGCTTCCGGCATGTTGGTCATGCCGATGACGTCGCAGCCCCACTGGCGATAGAGGTTGCTCTCGGCCCGCGAGGAGAATTGCGGCCCCTCCATGGCGATGTAGGTCCCGCCGCGATGGACCGTCGCACCGACCCGCTCGGCGGCGTCACCGGCCAGGCCGGACAGGCGCGAACAGACCGGGTCAGCCATGGAGACATGCGCCACCATGCCCGGGCCGAAAAAGGATTTCTCGCGCGCAAAGGTGCGGTCGATGAACTGGTCGACCATGACATAGTCGCCCGGCGCATAGGCCTGCTTGAGCGAGCCGCAGGCGGAAATGGACAGGACATCGGTGCAGCCGGCCCGTTTCAGGGCGTCGATATTGGCGCGGTAGGGAACCGCTGTCGGGGTGAGCCTGTGGCCCTTGCCATGCCGCGGCAGGAAAACCAGCGTGACATCGCCGATACGCCCGCGCATCAGCGGGTCGGACGGCGCGCCCCATGGCGTGTCGATCGAAAAGGCCTCCGCCCCCTCCAGCCCGTCGATTTCATAGAGGCCCGAGCCACCGATCACACCGATTGTCCACTTGCTCATGCTGTCACTTCCCTGATGTCCTGCGTCCTGTTGCAGAAGCAGGCCCGCGATGGGAAATCAAGTCGGCGTGATGGCCGTCGCCGGGGAACCGGGAGGCCTGCCCCTGCGTCTCTTGGAGGATGGCAGACAAGGCAATTCCTGCGCCGGCGACGGAATGGATCGCGCGGACCGGCCTCGGCGCACGAGCATTTGTCTATCTTGCCGTGGCCTGGCTGCTCGCCCTGGGGGCGGTTGGCGCCCGGCCGGATGACGGCGCCAGCCCCGGCGAAGCCTTCCGGGCCATCGAAACCCAGCTCGGCGGACGAATCCTGCTGGTCGCGCTCGCCGCGGGTCTGTTTCTTTACGCGCTATGGCGGTTCCAGCAGGCCATCCTCGATACCGATGCGCGAGGGCGTGACGCCAAAGGCATGCTGGCGCGCCTCGGCATGATGTCCTCCGGCGCAAGTTACCTGCTCGTCGGCATTGCGGCATTCGCCGTCACGCTCGGCGAGAATGATCGCGGTGGCTCGACTGGCGGCAAGACAGCCGAAACTGCCCGCTGGCTGATGGAACAGCCCTATGGGCGCTGGCTGGTCGCCCTTGGCGGGATAACGCTGATGGCGATTGGCTGCGCACAGGCCTGGCGGGCAAGCTCCGGCCAGTGGAAACGCGGTCTCGACCTTTCGGGCTGGGCCGCCTCCCTCACTGGCTTCATCGCCTTCGCGATTGCAGGGCGCGGCATGCTTTTCCTGCTGGTCGGCCTGTTTCTCCTGCTCGGCGGGGTGACTGCCGACGAAAGCGATATTCGCGGACTGGCGGCGACGCTGGGCTGGATTCGCGGCCAGCCCTTCGGTTTCCTGCTATTCCTGGTCTCGGCAGCCGCCATCGGCATGTACTGCATCTACTCCGGCGTCCAGTCGCTGCGCTACACCTTCGACTGATGGGCGCGAGGCCTGCCCCTGCCTGAAACGGAAAAGGCCACCCGCATGATGCGGATGGCCTTGATGTCCTGGACTGTTCCGGCAGGCCCCTAGTGGTCGACCTTCCGCCAGATGCGATGGAAGGAGAACCAGAGCAGCACGGCCAGGATGGCGAGATAGATCATCGCCGCAAGACCGGTCGACTTGCGCTGGGTCTGCTTCGGCTCGCCGGCCCATTGCAGGAAGGCGGCAACGTCTTCAGCCATCTGGCTGACGGTCGCTTCCGTGCCGTCGAGATATTCGACGCGGCCCGGTGTCAGCTGCGGCGGCATCGCCAGGAAGCCGCCCGGCGGAGCATGGCGCGGATCGCCCTGCCACTGGGCCGAGGTGTCACCGGCGAAGTAAGGGTTGTAATACTGGCCGACCGGCTGGACCAGCTCGCCTTCATAATGGCTGTCGCCATGTTCGAAGACGGACATTTCAGCCACTTCGATGAGGGTCTGCTGTTCTGTGACGGTCTCGCCATCCTCGCCGACGCTCTCGATCGTATGGGTCGTGATCGCCGCCTCTTCCGGATAACCGGTCATCAGGCTGTAGATGTAGCTGGCACCGCCCGCGCGGGCCTTGGTGATCACCGAAAGGTCCGGCGGATAGGCCCCGCCATTGGCTGCGCGCGCGGCCTGCTCATTCGGATAGGGCGACTTGAACGGATCGGACGTGCGGGCCGGACGGTAGTCGTAATCGCCGACATCGTTCGGCTCGGTCGAGAGGATCTCGTCCTGGGCGGCAAAAGCCTTCACGAGCGGGTTGTCGTTCGCGTTCGGATATTCCGGATCGTAGAACGGGCCGCCCGGCTCACCGAGGTTGCGATAATGCAGCAGGCGCATCGAGTGACAGGAGGCGCAGACCTCGCGATAGACCTGGTAGCCGCGCTGGACACTGTCCATGTCGAGCTCGCCCAGCGGGCCCTGGAAGTCCCAGCCGCCTTCCGGCGCGTGGGGGTGCTTGGCGCCACCGGCAGCCTGAGCGCTGAGGGCCAGCGCCGCCGCACCCAGTCCAGCAGAAATGAAACGCATGAATTTCATGTCCAAACCTCTTATTCGGCGGGCGCAGGCGCTGCACGGTCATGTGAGCCGAGCACAGCCTTGTGGATGGAAGTCGGCTCGTCCTTCGGCTTCTCGCGCAGGCCGAGCAGCGGCAGGATCACGAGGAAGTAGGCGAAGTAGTAGAGCGTCAGGATCTGGGCGAGGTGCACGAAGCGGAAGGCCGGGGCCTTTTGCACCGCAATGGACGCATCCACGCCTTCCTCGACCTTCTGGTCGCGGAATGTCGCCGCCGGCTCGTACTCGTCATAGGTCTGCGTGGCTTCGTTGCCGTTCGCATCGGTGTAGCTGACCACCAGCTTGTCCGAGCCCATCGGAATGATCGGATCGTCCGGGTTGGACGCACCGCACCAGCCGAGCAGCAGGCCGGCAACGACAAAGCCGAAGAAGAACTGACGGGCAACCGGACGGTAGCGCATCGACTTGACCTTGGACGTGTCCAGCCAGGGCAGCACGAACAGGATGGCAATCGAGCCGAACATCGCGATGACACCGAGCAGTTTCGCGTCGATCGGGCCGATGTCGAAAGTGATGGCGCGCAGGATGGCGTAGAACGGCAGCAGATACCATTCAGGCACGATGTGCGCCGGCGTCACCAGCGGGTTGGCCTCGATATAGTTGTCGGCATGGCCGAGCACGTTCGGCATGTAGAAGACGAAGGCTGCGAAGATCAGCAGGAAGACGACAATCGCGAAGGCGTCCTTCACCGTGTAGTACGGGTGGAACGGGACGGTGTCCTTCTTCAGGCCTTCCGGATCCTTGCGGGCTTCGACGCCGGTCGGGTTGTTGTTGCCCGGCACGTGCAGCGCCCAGATGTGCAGGATAACCACACCGGCAATCATGAACGGCAGCAGGTAGTGCAGCGAGAAGAAGCGCTGGATGGTCTGGTTACCGATTGACGGTCCGCCCATCAGCCAGGCCTTGATGCTGTCGCCGACGACCGGCAGGGCGCCGATCAGGCCGGTGATGACGTTGGCGCCGTGATAGGACATCTGGCCCCATGGCAGGACGTAGCCGAGGAAGGCCGTGCCCATCATCAGGAAGAAGATCACGCAGCCGAGAATCCAGAGGATTTCGCGCGGGGCCTTGTAGGAGCCGTAATACAGGCCGCGGAACATGTGGATGTAGACCGCGAGGAAGAACATCGAGGCGCCATTGGCGTGGATGTAACGGATCAGCCAGCCAAAAGGCACGTCGCGCATGATCCGCTCGACCGAGGCGAAGGCCCCGTCGACGGTTGGCGTGTAGTGCATGGCCAGGACGACGCCTGTCAGGATCTGCGTCATCAGGCAGACCGCGAGAATGCCGCCGAACGTGTACCAGTAGTTCAGGTTCTTTGGCGTCGGGAAATCGACAAAGCTGTCATAAGCCAGCCGGACAATCGGCAGGCGCGAATCGAGCCACTTCGTGAAACCGGTTTTCGGCTCGTAGGTAGAGGGATGTCCGCTCATCTGTCTGGCGTCCTCTCTTAAAGCGAAATGTTGATCACGGTGGGGCTGACATAGCGATAGTCAGGCACCGGCAGGTTGGAGGGCGCAGGCCCCTTCCGGATACGGCCCGACGTATCGTAGTGCGAACCATGGCACGGGCAGTACCAGCCGCCATAGTCACCCGTATTACCCTGGGCCGGGCCGACCGGCACGCAGCCAAGGTGGGTACAGCTGCCGGAGGTCACCAGGATGGCCCGGTTCAGCGAGCCGTCCTGCATAGGCACGAGGCGCTCGTCATCGGTCTGCGGGTCGCGCAGGCTACCGACATCGACACTTTCGGCCGAGCGGATTTCCGCTTCCGTACGGTGGCGGATAAAGAAAGGCTGTCCGCCGATCAGCACCCGGATCTCACCGCCCAGCGGGACCTTGGAGATGTCCACCTCAAGGCTGGATGCCGCCTTGGTGTCGCTCGCCGCATTCATCTGGTCGATGAACACATAAGCCAGCGCACCTGCGCCGGCAGCAGCAGTCGCGGCTGTCGCGATGTGGATGAAATCACGGCGATCTTCGTCGATCGTCTCGTGGGTAGTCGTTTGCGCTTCGCTCACTCTTCCGGTCCTCTGGCCAAGGATTACTCCGAGATGCATACAGTATCGGGCAAGGATTTCATTGCGGCGCAACGCCGCAAAAAATGCCCTCCCCGAGCACGTCTGCGGCTGCGGTTAGCGCGCCCGCTCCAGCAATGCAAGCCACGCATGTCGGCCTGCGACGCCAAGACGCCATTGAAGCTGCATTTGGTACAGCCCCGGACAAGCGGCATCGCGTCGCATATGTATCTGTCCGTAGGCGTTTTTTGCCGTTCGCGGCCATCGTGGCCTTTACCGCAGCCGGCAGAACGGCCATCACCTCCCTCATGTTGGAAGACCGCAAGCAAAAAGCCCGTGCGTGGTTCGAATCACTTCAGGGCGACATCATCGCCCGGTTCGAGGCGCTGGAAGACGAAGCCCAGCCGCCGCTCTATCACGGCGAACCCGGCCGATTCGTGAAAACGCCCTGGACGCGCGGCGACGGGTCTGAAGACCTTGGCGGCGGCACCATGGCGATCATGAAGGGCAAGCTCTTCGAGAAGGTCGGCGTGCATGTCTCCTGCGTCTATGGCGACTTCTCCGAAGCTTTCCGCGCGCAGATCCCCGGCGCCGACAAGTCGGGCGGCAAGTTCTGGGCCTCCGGCATCTCGCTTATCGCGCACATGCACAATCCGCGCGTGCCGGCCGTTCACATGAATACGCGCATGCTGGTCACCGCCGACAGCTGGTTCGGAGGCGGCGGTGACCTGACGCCCCTGCTCGACTATCAGCGCGAAGAGGATTTTCCGGACACGGTCGACTTTCACGCCGCCTTCAAGGCCGCCTGCGACAAGCACGATCCGGAATATTATCCGCGCATGAAGCAGCAGTGCGACGAGTATTTCTACCTGCCCCACCGCTCAGAGCCGCGCGGCACGGGCGGCATCTTCTACGACCGCCACAATACCGGTGACTGGGAGGCAGACTTCGCCTTCACCCAGGATGTCGGGCGCGCCTTTGCCGACATCTATCCGCAGCTCGTGCGCCGGCGCATGGTCGAAAGCTGGACGCCGGAGCAGCGCGAGGAACAGCTGATCCGGCGCGGACGCTATGTCGAGTTCAACCTGCTCTATGACCGTGGCACCACCTTCGGGCTGAAGACCGGCGGAAACGTGAACTCGATCCTGTCCTCCATGCCGCCCGTGGTGAAGTGGCCTTGAGGCGTCAGGCAGGCTCGGTATTCTCCCGCAGCCAGTTGGCATAAGGCTGGTAATCGATTTCACCCGCTGCCAGCATCAGCGTCCAGGCGAGCCGGTCGGCCATCGGCGCAACAAGTTTCAGGCCATTTGCCCGCAGGAAAGTGAGGCACGCGACATAGCCCGTCCGCTGGTTGCCATCGATGAAGGGATGGTTCTGGATAATCCAGCCAGCATAGAGCGCCCCGAGCGTGCAGAGGTCATGTTCCCCGTAGCCGAACGCGTTCAGCGGCCGCGCAAGGGCGCTATCCAGGAGACCTTCATCGCGTGTCCCTCCAGCACCGCCATGCAAGGCGAGCTGTCTGTCGTGAACTTGCAGGATGAACGCCTTGTCGAGCCATCGCGGCTCCTTCATTTGGCGATCGCCCTCAGGACGGCGCGATTCTCCGCCATGATCTCTTCCGCCATGGACATGAGATCGTCCGCTTCGCGGTCGACTACGGCCAATTCGATCCGGCCATCCTCCGTCTGGACGATATCGACCGTATCGCCTTCCTCAACACCAAGGGTATTGAGAATGTCGCGCGGCAGGATCACGCCCAACGAATTCCCGATCTTGCGGACTTTCATGCTGGCAGACACCGGCGGCGTCAGCGGGGCCTTGCCAGCTTCCCTCAAACCCTTGTCTGTCTTGCGATCCGTCATGGCGAGCGTCCTTGAGTTAGAACAAAAGTTATAACACGCTCATCTTTAACGAGCAATCAGCTCAACTTGCCCAGCCGCTCCAGCAGCTGATCGCGGCCTGGCTGGAAGTCCTCGGCCATCCACCACTCTTCGAGTTTGCGCAAAGCCTGTCCGATTTCCGGACCCTTGAGGCCGGCGGCCAGTGCGTCGTCCCCGCCGACGGGAAACTCCGGCCGCTTCCAGGCACGCACCGCAAACAGCAGGTCGCGCACATCCCGGCCCGAGGTCAGCGCCCGGTCGACGACGGCCTGCTTGCCATGCCAGTAGAGCGCCTGCCTCAGCTGGCGCCCGTTCATGCCTGACACATCGGGCAGGTTGTCGGCGGCCCACATGGTCAGCCGGTTGGCCTCCGCATTCGACAGGCGCAGGCGTTTCGACACCGCCAGCACCGAATTGGCGCTGCGATGGATCAACGCCATCAGGCGCAGCATCGGGTCGGCCTGCACGCCAGCCAGCGTCTGGCTGACGCGCAAATCGTGCAGCCCGTCCAGCGTTTCGGCTTCCGGCAGGAAGATCGCCAGCACGCCGCTATCCTGCATCGCGGTGACCGCCTCTGTCGGGTCGGGCGCGGCGAGCAGCTTGTGCAGCTCCTTCCAGATTCGCTCAGCGGCGATCTTCTTCAGGCCCTCTTTCTGGCGCGCGCAGGCGGCCAGGCCGTCCGCGTCGATGCCGGCGCCATACCAGGCATTGAAGCGGAAGAAGCGCAGGATGCGCAGGAAATCCTCACGCAGGCGCATGTCCGCATCGCCGATGAAGATGACGCGGCCTGCCTCGGCATCCTCGATCCCACCGCCGACCGGGTCGTGCACCGTCCCGTCGCGGTCGGCATAAAGCGCATTGAGGCGGAAGTCGCGCCGCCCGGCATCCTCGGCCCAGTCCTCGGTGAAGGCGACGACAGCGCGGCGCCCGTCCGTCTCGACATCGCGGCGCAGCGTGGTGATCTCGAACGGCTTGCCATCGATGACCGCCGTGATCGTGCCATGGTCGATCCCGGTCGGTATGGCGCGGATGCCCGCCGCCTCCAGCGCCTTGATGACGCTCTCGGGCTCGATCTGGGTGGCAATGTCGATATCGTCGACGGGCCGGTCCATGATCGCATTGCGCACGCAGCCGCCGACAAATCGCGCCCCGCCCGGCCGGACAGCCTCAAGCGCAGCCATGACGGCGAGGGTTCTCGGATCGGTCAGCCAGTCCTGTCCAGAAATGGAGATCATTCTGGCAATTCGGAATTGTCAGGTAGCGTATCCGAGGCCGGCGGATCGCCTTCCGGGCGCTCTTCTACCGGCCCGGCCGGGATATTCGGGCCTGCCGGATCTGTTTCGCCAAGACCGTGCGCCTGCCCGCCCGGGTCGCGGCTTGCCGGACGGCCAAGGTCGTTCTTGATCTTCTCGCACGGCACTTCCTGCCCGCCGACCATCTTCCCATCGACCAGCCGTCGCGGCTCGTAGCACATCTCGCGACCGCCCCGGTCCATGAAGATAAGGACAACCCAGGCCGCGATCGCCAGGAACGCCCCGACACCGAACAGCACCGCAATCGGCCAGGGCTTGCGGCCCTCCTCAATCGCTTCCTGCGTGGCCAGCCGCCAGAGCCCGAAAGCCGCGAAGGGCGACAGGAAAATGACCAGTTCGAATATCAGCCTGTAAGTCACGCCTCGGTTTCCTCCTCCGACTCGTACAGCCGTTCATATAAAGCGCGTATGATCCCTGCCGTCACGCCCCATATCCGGTGGCCCTCATACGGCATCTCGAAATAGTGCCGGGTCTGCCCGCCCCAGTCGGCGGACCGCTTGTGATGGTTGCGCGCGCTCATCAGGAAGGAAAGCGGGGTTTCGAAGACATCGGCCACCTCTGTCGGATCCGGCTTCGGCTCGAAATCCGCTGGCAGGACGCCGATCACGGGCACGATCCGGAAGGCTGTCCCTGTGAGATAGGGCGATCCGCGCGCAATCAACTGCACGGTCGACGGATCGACGCCGACCTCCTCCTCGGCCTCACGCAGCGCGGCCTCGATTTCGTCGGCATCGGCCGGGTCGACCTTGCCACCCGGAAAAGCCACCTGACCGGGATGGGTTGGCATCGTGTCGGGGCGGTGGGTGAGCAGGGCTGTGGGCCCGCCAGGCCGGGGAATGATCGGCACGAGCACCGCCGCCGGGCGGATATTCTCGATGGCGGATGCATCCAGGAACTCGATGTCGCCACCTTCAGGCAGGCGCTCGCGGCCCTCGACCGGGTCGAGGCGCAGGCGCGCACGCGCAAGAAAGTCATCGAGATCGACAAAGGACATGGGCGTCTATTCAGCCGGGCCGAGCGGAAAGAAAACCCCTTTTGACCAGACGCCCAGCATCTCGCCGCCGTCCGGGTCCGGTTCGGCCAGCCCGGCCAGTTCATAGAAGACAGGCCGTGACAGCTTGGCCTCCAGCCGGCCTCTTATGTGGATGTATGGCGCCGGTTCGCCTGTCTCCCCGTCTGTTTCGATGCGGATCGGGTGGTCCGGGCCGGCTACGGCGATATCGCCGAGATTGGTGCTGAAGGCGAGGCTCTGGCCCGTGCCTTCCTCCTCGGCCCGGTCGACCCGCACTGCGACAAAAGGCGCGTCCTCGACATGCACGACGACTTTCTCATACGGCGTCACCAGCCAGTACGAGCCATCCTCATCGCGGCGCAGGATGGTCGAGAACAGGCGGACAAGCTTCTTGCGGTTGATTCGCGAGCCTTCATGCCACCAGCTGCCATCGGCCCGGATTTCCATGTCGATATCGGCCGACCGCTCCGGATTCCACTTGTCCACGGGAGGCAATTTCCGCCCGGACGGATCGGGTGCGATCTGTTTCAGCAGCTCTTCGAGACTGATTGCAGTGTTCTGATTGGATTTCACGTCGCGCTCCGCCATCATTTTGCCTAGGGTCCATATTCAATTCTTTTGTCGGAGTGACAGGCCAAAGAATGAAGTATCGACCCCAGACCTAGGTCTGTTGTAGGCGGGAGTGAAGACGGAGACCTTATGGCAGACGATAATCAGGCCATCGTACAAGACGCAGAAGCCGCGAGCGAAACGCTTGCGAAGGTGAAGGAAGAGATCGCCAAGGCGGTGTTCGGACAGGACCGGGTGATCGAGCTGGCGCTGTCCGCCATCCTGGCCGGCGGGCATGCCCTGCTGATCGGCGCGCCGGGCCTTGCCAAGACACGCCTCGTCGAGGCGATGGGCACCGCGCTCGGCCTCGATGAAGCCCGCATCCAGTTCACGCCAGACCTGATGCCATCGGACATTCTCGGCTCAGAAGTGCTGGACGAAACCGCCAGCGGCGAGCGCAGCTTCCGCTTCATCAAGGGCCCGATCTTTACCCAGCTGCTGATGGCCGACGAAATCAACCGCGCCAGCCCGCGCACACAGTCGGCCCTGCTGCAGGCCATGCAGGAGCGCCATGTCACCGTCGCCGGCGTGCGCTACGACCTGCCCGCCCCGTTCCATGTCCTCGCCACCCAGAACCCGATCGAGCAGGAAGGCACCTATCCGCTACCTGAAGCCCAGCTCGACCGTTTCCTGCTGAAGATCGACGTCACCTATCCCGATATCGACACCGAGCGGAAAATCCTGATCGAGACGACCGGCGCGAACGAGGCCGAGGTCGAGGCGGCCCTTTCCGGAGAAGAATTGCAGAAACTCCAGGCGCTGGTGCGCCAGATGCCGGTCGGGGAAAAGGTGCTCGCGGCGATCCTCGCAACCATTCGTGAGGCCCGGCCCGAACAGACATCCGACGAGCGCGTGAAACGCTTCGTCGACTGGGGGCCGAGCCCGCGCGCCGGTCAGGCGCTTATGCTGGCCTGCCGCGCCCGCGCCCTGCTGCGTGGACGCCTTGCGCCGTCTCTGGAAGACGTCGAGGCACTGGCCGAACCCTGCCTCGGACACCGTATGGCGATGCGCTATGACCCGACCGGACAAGCCCCGCCGCTGCGCGACCTGATTGGAGATCTCGCAAAGGCCGCTGTCTGAAGATGAGCTTCGCGCTGCGTTCCACTTGCATGCTCGCCGGCATCGGCCTCGCAGGCGCAAGCGCGCTGCAGGGCTGTGCACGCGGCGATGACGGCGTGGACGCGCAGGCCCTGGCCCAGTGCCACCGCACGATCCAGCGGGCGACCCTCGCGGTGCAGGTGGCGGGGCCGGTCATGACTTATGAAGAACGCTCGGCGGCGCGCCGCCAGCTGGAAGACGCCGATCACCGCCTGCTGCATGTCTGGGCACAGGAAGAGGGCCTTTCCATCAGCGCGGCCCAGTTTGCTGAAGAGGCCCCCAAGGCGGTCGCCTTTATCGAGGGTATAGATGCCGAAGCCGGCCTCAGCGAGCAGGAGAAGCTCTCAGCCCTCTCGGCTGCCGCAGACGCGCCGGAAGCCTGGCGGGACCATGTCAGCCGGGCGCTCAACTGCGCCGGAAGGCTGGCGCCATGATGGATGCCGCCACCCTGCGCGCCGAAGCCGAGGCCCTCGCCCGCGCCCTGCCGGGCGTCGGTCTCAACGCCCGCGCCGCCGATACCGCCCATCTCGGCGCAGCTGGCCGCAAGCGGGCCGGGACCGGCGAACAGTTCTGGCAGTACCGTCATTATGCGCATGAAGACGCTGCCCAGCGGATCGACTGGCGCCGCTCCGCACGTGGTGACGACCTCTATGTCCGCGAGTCCGAACTGGAAACCTCGCGAACGGTCCTCTTCTGGAGCGATCCGCATCAGGGCTTCGACTGGTCGGGCGAGCCGACCCGCCTGCACAAGGCCGATGCCGCGCGGATCTGCATGCTGGCCGCCGGCCTCATCCTGTCCAAGGCCGGCGAACGCATCGGCGCGCTGGCCGGCAGCCGTGCGCCCAGCTTCGGCAAGGCCGCTGTCGACAAGCTCGCCGAGGACCTGACCTCGGGCAATGGCGAGGCTTTCCCGCCGCCGCCGCGCTACCAGTCCATCTTCGTCATCGCGAGTGACTTCTACGACCCGATCGACGTCTGGCGCGACCGGCTGGCCCCATTGGCGGCAAAGTCGAAGGAAGGCGTCCTGATCGCTGTGCGCGACCCGATCGAGGAAGCCTTCCCGTGGAAGGGCCGCGTGCGCTTTTCCCGGCCCGGCGCCTCGCTGTCCCGGATTTTTGGCCGCACCGAGTCGATCCGTGAGGACTATCTCGCCCGCTACAAGGCGCACTTCGAGGCTCTTGAAGCGCTGGCCGCTGGTATGGGCTGGCAGCTCATCCGGCATTCGACAGGCACGCCGCTGCAGCGCTGCGCCTCCGATCTCAAACAGGCGCTCGAACTGTTCGGAGCGCGGCTATGATGCTCGGGCCGTTCCTGTTCGGCGCACCGCTGGCGCTGCTGGGCCTGATCGCCCTGCCGGTGGTCTGGTGGGTGCTGCGCGCGACACCGCCCGCCCCGCAGGAAGCGGCCCTGCCCTCGCTGCGCCTGCTCGACGACGTCACCCCGCGCGACGAGACCCCGGCACGCACGCCATGGTGGATCCTGCTGCTGCGCCATGTTGCCGCCGCCGCTGTAATCATCGGCCTCTCGCAGCCCGTCTATGCGCCCGGCGCAAGCCCCGAGGGCGAAGCGGCCGGACCGGTTCTGATTGTTGTCGACAATGGCTGGACCAGTGCGGCCCGCTGGAGCGAGATCCGCTCTGCGGCCGCTGGCGCGCTCGACGGTGAAGGCCGCAACACGGCGGGCCACTTGCTGCTGACCGCCCCGAAATCGCTGAATGCCGACCCGGCCGAGCGGCTGTCCAAGACCGAGCTGCCGCAGCGCGTGAATTCGCTCGACCCGGTGGCCTGGGGCGTTGACCGCGAAGACGCGCTGGAGCGGCTTGAAGCCTCCGGCGTCGAGCCGGGGCGCATCTTCTGGGTGACGGACGGGCTCGACCCGCAGACCGCCGAACCCTTTGCACGGGCGCTCGCCGCCATGGCGCCGCTGACCGTTTATGCCGCCCCGCCGCGTGGCCCGTCTGCGATTACCGGCCTCTCGTCAGATGCCGAGGGCGCGAATGTTGTGGTGACACGCGCCGATCCGGACGGTACGGCGGACCGCTATGTCTCGGCCCTCACCCTCGATGGCGCGGCGCTCGCAACCTCCGAGGCCAGCTTTGCAGATGGCGAGGCCGAAGCCACCGCCGTCTTCGATATCCCGGCGGCCGCGCTCGCCCGGATCGCGCGATTCACCATCACCGGATCGGAAGGCGCCGGCAGTGTCTGGCTCTGGGATTCGGCAGCCCGCTCGCGCCGCGTCGGCCTGGTGTCCGGCGATGCAACCGCCCAGCCGCTGCTTTCGGACATGCACTATGTGCGCAAGGCGCTGGAGCCGTTCGCCACGATCACCGAAGGCGAGCTGGCAGACCTGATCGCCGCCAATCCCGACGCCATCATCATGACCGATATAGGCCAGCTGGCGCCCGACCTTGAAACCAGTGTCGAGGAATGGGTGCAAAAGGGCGGCGCGCTGATCCGCTTTGCTGGCCCGCGCATGGCCACGCATACCGACACGCTGGTGCCGACGCCGCTGCGGAGAGCCTCAAGGGCCATTGGCGGGGCGCTGACCTGGGAGGAACCGCAATCGATTGGCGGCTTTCCTGACACCTCTCCCTTCATCGGCCTGAAGGCCCCGGCCGACATAAAGGTGCGCCAGCAGGTGCTCGCCCGGCCGGACCCGGAGCTCGCCAATCGCACATGGGCGCGCCTCACCGATGGCTCACCGCTGGTGACCGCCGCACCGCGCGGCCAGGGCATGCTGATCCTCTTCCACGTTACCGCCGGGCCGGACTGGTCGGACCTGCCTTACTCCGGCACCTTCGTGGAAATGCTCCGCCGCGCCATCGCCGCTGGCCGGGGCGAGGCCGTCAATGATGGCGACGGCACCTATTCGCCAGACATTGTCCTCAACGGCTATGGGCGGCTAGTCTCGCCCGACTCCAATGCAACGCCGGTCGCCGCCAGCGACTTTTCCGGGATCGTGCCGTCGGAGACCCATCCACCCGGCCTTTATCGCGGGCCCTCCGGGACGCGCGCGATCAATGCTGCGGCGGACTATGAGGCCGAGCTGATGACCGACTGGCCCGCCGGGGTCCGCCTGCTGGGCGACGCGGAAGCGAAATCCATGCGCCTTGCCGGGCCTCTGCTCGGGCTGGCAGGCCTGCTGCTCGCCATCGACCTCATCATCGCCCTCGCGATTGCCGGGCGCCTGCCCTTCTTCAACCGGACCGCCATGGCCGCCTTTGCCGGACTGGTCCTCATACCGGCAAGCGGCGTGATGGAGCCAGAGGCGCAGGCCCAGCAATTCGACCTCAATCCCAGCCCCTATAGCTACCGCACCAGCCCCGGCTATGGCGTCGACATGAACGTCACCGGCGAGATCGACAAGGCGACCGAAGCGGCGCTGGAAATGCGCCTTGCCTATATCGAGACGGGCGACACAGCGGTCGATGACGCCACGCGCAATGGCCTGCGCGGCATCTCGCTCATCCTCTACCGGCGCACCTCGGTCGAGCCGGCCGAGCCGCATGCCGTCGATCCGGAAACCGATGCGCTGGACGTCTACCCCGTGATCTTCCTCGGCTTGCCGGACAATGCCACGCCGCTGAGCTCGCTCGCCGTCGAGCGGCTGAACGCCTATCTGCGCAACGGCGGCGCGCTGGTGATCGACACGCGCAATGGCGGCGACATGGCAAGCGGTGACAGCTTCGACGACCTCGACCGCGTCCTGCCGGGCCTCGACACGCCGCCGCTCGCGCCCGTGCCGCAGGACCATGTGCTGACGCGCAGCTTCTACCTGCTCGACAGCTTCCCCGGCCGCTACCAAGACCGCCGCCTGTGGATCGAATCCTCGGGCGTTGGCGAGAAGACCGAGCGGCGCGGCGATGGCGTCTCGCGCCTGATCATTGGCGATGCAGACTATCTCGCCGCCTGGGCCGTGGATGAACGCGGCCGGCCGGTCTATTCCGTCGATGGCGGGGATGAGCAACGCGAAATGGCGCGCCGCTTCGGCGTCAATCTGATCATGTATGTGCTGACCGGCAACTACAAGGAAGACCAGGTCCACCTGCCTGCCTTGCTCGAACGCCTCGGCGAGGGCACGGGGGACACGCCCTCGCCCGACCAGTTTGACTTCAACAATATTCCGCCCTCGCCCGACGGAGGTCCCAACTGACCGAAGCTGGACGCATAAGCCTCGACCCGCTGCTCGGCTGGCCGGTCCTGTTCGCGCTGCTCGTGCTGTGCGCGCTCGCCTATCTCGCCTATCTGCGCTGGCGCGGGCGGGCCTGGCTGACAAGGGCCGCCGCCCTCACCGCCCTCGCCGCCGCGCTGGCCAATCCGGCCTATGTCCGCGAGGAGCGCGAGCCGCTGCCCTCGGTCGCCGCGGTGGTTGTCGATGGCTCCGAAAGCATGAGCTTCGGCCAGCGCACGCAGATCGCCGAGACCGTGCGCGAGCAGCTCCTGACGGAAATGGACGCGGACGCTTCGCTTGAAGTCCGGATCATCGAGACCGACAGCCGCACCGACGGCACCAACCTCATCGGTGCCCTCGAAGGCCTGATGGCGGACGTCCCGCGCGACCGGATCGCCGGGGCGGTGCTGATCACCGATGGCCAGGTCCACGACGTGCCCGAGGACATGGCCCGCCTCGGCGAACTCGGCCCCGTCCATGCCCTCATCACCGGCGACCCCGACAGCGGAGACCGCCGGATCTCGCTCGTCCAGTCGCCCGATTTCGGCATCGTCGGAGAGGAAGCGCAATTCCTGGTGCGTGTCGACGATCCGGTCTCGCAAACGGCAACCGTCACCGTTTCGGTAAATGGCGGCCTGCCCCGGCGCATGACGGTCGCAACCGGCGAGGACACGCCGCTGCCTATCGAGATCGAGCGGCGCGGCGACAATATCGTCGTGGTCGAGACGCCGGCCGGCGAGCAGGAGCTGACGCTCGCCAACAACCGCACCGCCGCGACCCTCTCAGGCGTGCGCGACCGGCTGCGCGTGCTGCTGATCACCGGCAAGCCGAACGCTGCGGGCCGGGTCTGGCGCGACCTGTTGAAATCCGACCCGTCGGTCGATCTCGTCCACTTCACCATCCTCAGGCCCCCCTTCAAGCAGGACATCACTCCGCTTGAGGAAATGGCGCTCATCGCCTTCCCGACCGAGGAACTGTTCGAGGGCAAGCTCAATGAGTTCGACCTCATCATCTTCGACCAGTATGAGCGGCGCACCGTCATCACGATGAGCTACCTCGCCAATATGGCGCGCTATGTCGCCGATGGCGGGGCGCTGCTGATCGCGGCCGGCGAGGACTTTGCCGGCCCGGCCAGCCTCGCCAACACGCCGCTCGCCGGGGTGCTGCCCGCGCTCCCGACCGGCACGATCGAGGTCGGCGCCTTCACGCCGGAACTCTCCGACACGGGCAAGCGCCACACCGTGACCCAGTCCCTGGACGGGCAGAGCTGGGGCGGCTGGGTGCGCTATATCAAGGCGACCGCCGAGGCCGGCGACGTGCTGATGACGGCGCGCGATGGCGACCCGCTGCTGGTCGTCGACCGGGTTGGCGAAGGCCGGGTCGCGCAGCTGCTCTCAGGCCAGATCTGGCTCTGGGCGCGCGGCCATGATGGCGGCGGACCCTTCGCCGAGCTGATCCGCCGCATGGTGCACTGGCTGATGAAGGAGCCGGAACTGGAAGAGCGCCAGCTGCGCCTCGAAGCCCAGGGCGACACGCTGCGCGCGACGCTGCGCACCCTGTCGGACAATGCCCCGCCGCTCTCGATCGAGACACCGGACGGCTCGATCATGGAGCCCACCTGGCAGGCCGCCGGGCCGGGCGAGTTTGTCGCCGAGGCGCCGATTGACCGGCTCGGTCTCTTCCGGGCGCGCTCGGGCGGGCTTGAGGCCGTGACGCTGAATGGCCCCGCCAATCCGAAGGAATATGCTGCGCTGGAGGCGACCGGCGAGGTGCTTGAACCGCTCGCCAGCCTGACCGGCGGCGGCGTCTGGACCCTGGACCGCCCCGGCGACCGCATCCCCGACATCCGCCGCGTCGGCCGCGGCGCCGATGCCGAAGGCGGCAACTGGCTCGGCCTCAGGGAACGCGGCGCCTATGCCGTGCGAAGCTCCACCAGCCTGCCGCTCCTGCCGGGGCTGCTCGCGGCGCTGGCGATTGTGGCCTTCCTGCTGCTGGCCTGGCGGCGTGAGGGGCGGTAGTTGCTCTCGACACTCAAACGACATCAGCAAGAATTTGCCGCAGCTGCTTCAACCGCGACAGCAACTCATCAAACGTAACCACTGTGACGTGTTTAAAATTTGACCCAGCCCCGTGATCCGGGCCGTTCATTCGGAGAGTCTGTTCGCCTTTCTTTCTGTTGTTGATGGCGTGGTCAAGGCCCGGGGAGTGGAGCTTCCCCGCGGCTCAAGCGAGCCGGGCCTTCGGCGGCGCAGCCGCCGTTCGTAGGTTACGGGGCTGAGGCCGCCGAGTGATGTGTGTGGCCGGACCGTGTTGTAGTCTATCCGCCAGGCTTCGATGATGCGCCGGGCGTCACCGAGACTGTCGAAGAGATGCTCGTTCAGGCACTCGTCGCGCAGCCGGCCGTTGAAGCTCTCGACGAAGGCGTTCTGTGTCGGCTTTCCCGGCGCGATGTAGTGCCACTCAATGCCGGCCTCGCGCACCCATTTCAGGATCGCATGACTGGTCAGCTCCGTGCCATTGTCGGAGACGATCATCTTCGGAGCACCCCGCCGGGTGATGAGCCTGGACAGTTCCCTGGCGACCCGCACGCCGGACAGGGAGACATCGACGACCACGGCCAGGGCTTCCCGGGTGAAGTCGTCGACCACGCAGAGCGTGCGGAACCGGCGGCCATCGCTGAGAGCGTCCGATACGAAGTCCAGGCTCCATCGCTCATTCGCCTGTTCCGGCAGGAGCATGGGTGAACGTGTGCCTGTCGCCCGCTTTCGCCCACGTCGTCGTTTCACGGCCAGTCCCTCCTCGGCATAGATCCGGTAGATCTTCTTGTGATTGGCGCTGAGGCCCTCGCGGTCCAGCAGGATGCCGAGCCTGCGATAGCCGAACCGGCGGCGTTCACCGGCCAGCTCCCGTAGCCTCTGGCGCAACTTCTCGTCACCGCCATCGCGTTTTTCATACTGGAAGGTGGACCGATCGAGATCGGCCAGCCGGCAGGCCCGACGCTCCGACAGGCCATGCACTTCCATCACGTGGTGCACGGCCTTCCGTTTGGCGTCGGGCGTCAGAAGTTTTTTGTCGCCAGGTCCTTCAGGGCGGCATTGTCCAGCATTGCATCGGCCAGGAGGCGCTTCAGCTTCGAGTTCTCCTCCTCCAGCGTCTTCAGCCGCCGGGCGTCCGACACCGTCATGCCGCCGAACTTCGCCTTGTACTTGTAGAAGGTCGCATCCGAGATGCCGTACTTGCGGCAGATATCGGCTGTCTTCACGCCAGCCTCGTGCTCCCGGATCATCCCAATGATCTGTTCTTCGGAAAATCGTGATTTGCGCATTTGTCATCCTCTTCGTGTCGAGGACTCTGCAAATTCATGGCCGGAATTTACGGGGCTGGGTCAAATTGTCGCGCACATGTTCAAAACTTTTTTTCCGATCGTCCTCAAGTGGAACCGTGCCGATTACAGCGTAACATCGGATCGCATAGCTTGTGAGTTGCTTGTCCGGAGATTTCAAGAAAAGCGTAGCGAACTCATCTTGAAACTTATTTCGCTGGTCGATCACTTGGCTGACCGCCAATGAAAGATCGCTATGGGCGGGATACATTCCGTTGCTGTAATCGTCGCGCGCACTGACAACTTCCTTTTGAGGCGTCTTGATTTCAATGAAGCTAAGATTCCCGGTTAGATAATTTTTGAATAAAAAGTCAGACTTTTTTCCGCCTCTACCCTCGATGTCGGTTCCACCAACAAATGGTCTGTCACTTATCATCAGTACGGAACTATTGAACATCGAGGAAAGTGCAATCGGATTATCGATGAAGAATTTCTGCCAGTCAGCCTCCGGCAAGTTTTCCGTGATGCGATTTTCAAATTTCTCGATGAATGCATCCAAGAAGGCTAATTCGACCCGTTCTCTAATTACTTTTATTCGTTCCGGAATCCGGTCGATTAGCGTATTTGCCGAGCTGCCAATGAAGCCTGCGAGCTTTGATGTTGCCTCTATTGGTTCATTCTCAAATACTGATTCGATATCTTGAATGACGCGAGCTTTGGATAGTTGTCGAGGCTTATCTTGTCGCGCCAAAAACGGTGCAAAGTGATTGTAAACTGCATTGCGTTGGTCGGAGTAAAGTTTCTGCTTTGACCGATAACGAAGATCGTCGATTTGCCGACATACTTCTTGGAAGTCTCGCTCCGATAGCACAAGAGCATTAATTTTGCTGTCGAGTTGAGAAGGTCTGTTCCTTGAAACAATCATTCGGTGCGCGCTGCAACCATCTTCAATTTCCTCGACCAAAGAAGTGTACTGGTGTTCTAAACCAAGTCCGTCTCTTAGGCTTTGCCTAAACTGGCTTGGCAACTCAGATTCAACGAAACGCAGCGCCGACTCCTCGTCTCGAATGGCCGCAGTACCAAAGCCTTCGAGTATAAGCTGTCTAATTTTTCTATAGCGAAAATTTAGATGGACGAGAGGTGGGCCAGCCGCAATATCTCTTGCGTGCAGTACTATGTGATCATTCTTCAAATCGACTGATAAGGCAGGACAGTCGTACAAATCCAGTTCTATATCGTGCGGGGTTGGGGAACCGTCAAAGTCGATTAGGTAGTGTAAGTGGCCACACCCATCTGATGACAGTCTAAAGTCGTATTCATCTAACAATTGGGCCACGAAGAATTCCTACATTCTCAGACTTAACGTGGCACAATACTGCCTGAGAAATGCGGAGGGAGAAACCTGCCATTGCGTCCTACGCATTACATTAGGCCATCAGCACTGTCGCCCTCAACTCACGCCCCGTTCTTCCCAAGCTACTAGATGGCTTGATGGTCTCCAGATGCCGTCTCTACGTGCTGGGCCCAGCTTCGCGCCTTTCCCTCTCGCTAATTGCGGGAGCGGGGTCAGGGCAGCGGGATCTGGTCAAGCGCGGTTGTAAAAGGATTTTCGCAAAAGCAATCAGTGCCTTGCGCGACTGGCGCGGTTCTTCAGTCCAATAAAGGCGAGCGTGATCAGTACGGCCAGGATGGCCCAGACGACCGCGATGACGACACTCAAAGGCAAGACCGTCGAAAGCAATGACGGGCCCGTGCCCGTCACGAATTCCATATACAGCGTGTAGATGACAAGGGTCAGCTCAAAGGCACCAACGCCCCAGAGGAAGAGGGGCTGAAAAACCTCACTGAACCGGGTTTCGAAGTCTTGAGGTTCTTCCATGAGGTAGCGTTATCCGAATGGTTCGAGCCAAGGCAAGAGCGAAACCATGTTTCAGTCTGGAAGACTAAACTGGTTCTGCGCCCAAGGCGGACAGATTTCGATCACGAATTCCCCCCTCCATCCCCTCCCCTGACCCAGCTCCCCTCGCCCGCTTTCACGCTCCTTGGCAGTCACGCGGCCGTCGAAAGTCGCTTCGAATGCCTCCGGTTGCCAGCCCGGTGCGGCGGGCGGACATAGGCGTATCTCCCTATTTCCAGCCCCGGCCGCGCCGGTTTAACTGCACCCAGGACGAGCCGGACCCGGAACAGGAGGAAATGGGCCATGAAAGCGGGACACGAACTGAAGGAAGCCGTTGGCGTCTTCGACAGCGAGAAGAGACTGGAGCAAGCCATCGACACCCTGTTGTCGTCCGGTTTTGATCGGGGCGAGCTGAGCCTGCTGGCGGGCCAGAAGGCCATCGAGGAAAAGCTCGGCCATGCCTATCGGCGGGTTGAAGAGCTTGAAGACGATCCGGCAGCGCCCTCGGTGGCCTTTATCTCGAGGGAAACCCTTGGCGATGCGGAAGGCGCGCTGATTGGTATCCCGATGTACATATTCGGCGTGACCGCTGCCGGCATGGCGGCCGTGGCCGGCGGACCGCTGGCGATAACGCTTGCTGCGGTCGCGGCCGGCATGGGCGCTGGCGCCGCCGTGGGGGCTGTCCTTGCCCGGTTTGTGGACAAGCAGCACGTGGACTTCATCGACACCCAGCTCGAACATGGCGGCATCCTGCTCTGGGTCCGCACATGGACACCGGAGGATGAGCGCACGGCGACGGACATTCTTAAAGCCGCCGGTGCGCGCGACATCCATATCCACGATATCGGCGCGGATGCAAAAGCGCTGGCCACGCCGGAAGCCGTGGCTCAGGTCTCCTGGCTGTCGGATGCCGAAAAGATCACCCTGCTGCGGCAATGGGAGTTCGACACGCTGGCCATGCTCAGGGGCGAAGACGAAGGGCTTCGCAATGGCGAAGGTGAAAAGCTGACGAGAATCCAGAAGTTAATTGCTTCTCTGGGTTGATATGGGTCCAGGGGTTCTCCCCGACTTTCCCCCTCCCCCTGAACCGGCCCTATCCTCTCCGTCATGCTCGATGGGCGGATGATCCTCAGATGCCACCTTTTCGTGCCGGTCTGGTATTGGCCGGTGCTGTGGCATTACCTCGCCCGGCTTGAGGCGACCGCCGCGCTCGCCCGCGCCGAGGGGCGCAAGGGCTTCATGTGGCATCTTGAGAAGAACGGCGTCATCCGGGTCTCGTACATGGATGCGAGCGCCGCCGAGCGCGCGGCCCGGGGCGAGCTGCCGGCCGGGTTTGACGCCGCGCCCTGGGCCCGCCTGCCGCTCGATGCGCCGGCTTTTGCGGGCGAGATCCAGCCAGGCTGGAATCGGACCGGAATTGTACTGTTTCCGTACCGCCATCAGACTGTCTTCGTACTGTCTGGCACCCGCGTGCGCGCCCCGCCCTGACGCTGCCCTTTCCGAACCCAATCACACCGCCGCTGGTCCCCGGGATCGAGCGGCCGCACGTGCTGGGGCGGGACGCCCGCCCTGTCAGGCCGAAGCGGGAAACCGCGCCTTCGTCCGGTTGGCGAGCGCCACCAGTGACAGCATCACCGGCACCTCGACCAGCACGCCGACAACGGTCGCGAGCGCGGCGGCCGAGTTCAGCCCGTAGAGGCTGATCGCCACGGCGACGGCCAGTTCGAAGAAGTTGGAGGTGCCGATCAGGGCGCAGGGCGCGGCGATATTGTGCGGCACCCGCAGCGCCATCGCGGCGCCATAGGCCAGGGCAAAGATGCCGTAGGACTGCAGGAGGATCGGCACGGCGATCATCGCGATCACCAGCGGGCGCGACAGGATCACATCGCCCTGGAAGCCAAACAGAAGGATCACGGTCACCAGCAGGCCGGCGACCGAAGCCGGTTTGACCCGCGCCATGAAGCCGTCCACCGCCGCCTGCCCGCCCCGCTGGATCAGCAGCGAGCGGGTCACGACCCCGGCGATCAGCGGCACCACGACATAGAGCACGACCGACAGGATCAGCGTCTCCCACGGCACCGCAATGTCCGTCACGCCCAGCAGGAAAGCGACAATCGGCGCGAAGGCGAGGACCATGATCGCATCGTTGAGACTGACCTGGACAAGCGTGTAGTTCGGGTCGCCGCGCGTCAGCTGTGACCAGACGAAAACCATGGCGGTACAGGGCGCCGCGCCGAGCAGGATGAGCCCTGCCAGATAGCCTTCCGCCTCGGCTGGCGGGATGAATCCGGCGAAGACGTAGCGGAAGAACAGGACCCCCAGCGCCGCCATGGTAAAAGGCTTGATCAGCCAGTTGACGGCCAGCGTGATGAGAAGCCCTTTCGGCTTTTCGCCGACGCGCCGGAGGCTGGAGAAGTCGACGCCGATCATCATCGGCCAGACCATGGCCCAGATGAGCACCGCGACGGCGAGGTTCACGCTGGCATATTCGAAACCGGCCAGGGCGCCGAAGACGCCGGGCAGAAGCTGGCCGAGCGCGATACCGGCGGCAATCGCCAGCGCTACCCATAGCGACAGGAAACGTTCAAAGGCCCCCATTTTCGATCAAGCCCCGCAGCAGGCGCTTTTCGGCATTCCGGTCGGCGTCTGGGACAGGCGTCCGCCCTCCGCCTCGTCTCCGCCGCCATAGGTCGCCGCGTCGCCATGTGTGAGGAAAACCTCCCAGGGGACACCGGCCGGATCGCTGATCCAGCTCTTGTTGGAGTTGGCATAGCAGCACGTGGTCTCGCCTTCCTCGAAAACGGGCGCATCGGCATCGGCGAGGCGCTGATAGACCTCTGCGAGTTCGGCATCGTCCTCGACCTGGATGCCCAGATGCTCGACCCCGGCCTTGGCCCCGCGCTGGCTGATCGCAAGGTTCAGGCGCGGATCGTCGAGCATCCATTTGGCATAGTCCGGCTTGCTGACCGCCGGTTCGGCCGCAAACAGCGTCGAGTAGAAGCGCGTCGCCTGCGCGAGGTCGTCAACGGCGATATGGACGTGAAGGCGTTTCATTGTGGGGCTCCTTGGAAATTCGTGGGGAAGCAGCATCGACTGGCAGCCTGCTCGACCGGTCCGGCAATGGCCGCATCACCGGCGCAGCAGTCCTCCATCAGCCAGACGATCAGGTCGCTGACAGCCTCGAAATTCACCGAGTAGATGATTGACCGGCCGTCACGGCGCTTCTCGAGTAGTCCCGCCTGAGACAGGATGTTGAGCTGGGCCGACAGCGTATTGGCGGGAACGCCAACGGCGTCAGCGATTGCCCCGGCCGCAAGCCCGGATTTGCCGGCTTTGACCAGTCGGCGGAACACGGCAAGCCGTCCCTCCTGGGCCAGCGCTGACAATCCCGAAATAGCTGTTTCAACTCTCACATTTCTAATATCGTTGAATTATCGAAATGTGTCAAGCGATTGTGTTCACGACCCTCCATAGCGCCCGAACCACGCGTTACGCACTGAACTGAGCTTGACTAGTTTGATATCATACAATATTCGCTTGATATCAAACTAAATGGAGATTGTCATGGTTTCGCGGCGAGGTGTGCTGAAACTGGTTGGAGGCGGAACCGTGCTGGCCGCAGGCAGCGTGGGCACTTTCGTCGCAATGAATGGGCCGTCAAGGGCCGCGCGCGAACCATGGCGGCAGGCAGGCCTGTACGAGTCCTATCGCAAGCGAGCACTTTCGTACGCCTTGCTCGCGCCCAATCCGCACAATCTGCAGCCATGGCAGGTCTCGCTCGATGGAGAAGACGCGCTTACACTCTACCATGATCCGGAACGGCGCCTTCCGGCGACCGATCCATACGATCGCCAGATCACGATTGGCTGCGGCGCTTTTCTTGAACTGCTGTCCATCGCAGCGGCAGAAGACGGTTACAGGACGGAAATCACAGCCTTTCCTGATGGAAGCGACCTGCAGGCACTCGACCGCCGCCCCGTGGCGCGCGTGACCTTCCACGCCGGACGAGCCAGGCCAGATCCGCTCTTTGCGCACATCCTCGCCCGCAGGTCCAACAAGGAAGTCTATGAAAACAGGGACGTTGATACCGACAAGCGCAATGCGCTGGTAGCGGCTGGCGCCGTTTATGGCCAGACAGCTGGCTGTATCGGCAATGACCTCCTGGCAGTAAAGTTGCGGGACCTGACATGGCGAGCGCATCAGGTGGAAGTTATGACTGACTATACCTACCAGGAATCACTCGACCTTATGCGCATCGGTGCGAAGGAAGTCACAAACAGTCCGGACGGTATCGAGCTGGAAGGACCAATGATCGCGGCCGGCAGGCTGCTCGGCCTGGTCAATCGCAAGACGTTGGCCGATCCGTCATCAAGCGCTTTCCGTCAGGGCCTGGACATGTACCGCGCCATGGCGATGTCTGCGCGCGGCTTTGCCTGGATCAGCAATTCCAACGCGACGCGTCAGGACCAGATCAATGCGGGGCGCGCCTATGCGAGGCTCAACCTGAAAGCCACCGAACTTGGCATTGGCATCCACCCCTGGAGCCAGTCCCTGCAGGAATATCCAGAAATGGCTGAGCTGTACCGTGAGGTCCATGACCTTGTCGGCGGTGGCGAACGCTTGCAGATGCTGGTGCGGATTGGCTATGGCCCGAAGATCATGCCAACACCGCGACGAGGACTGGACGCTCATCTTGTCTGACACTTCAGGAACGCCGACGGACTCCACGCCCACAGAGGCGCTCTATTTCCAGTTGTTCAACGAGATCGGCATCATCAGCCAGCTGTCGTCCTCGGCCTTCGAGAAGGCCCTGCCGCATGGCCTGACCGCGGCGCAGTTCGGCGTGCTAAATCATTGCGTGCGACTGGGTGATGGACAGACACCGGCGCGGCTGGCTGCCGCCTTTCAGGTCACACGCGGAACAATGACATCGACGCTTTCACGCCTTGAATCCAAAGGCTTTATCCGCACCGAGCCAGATCCGAAGGATGGCCGCTCGAAGCGCGTCTACCTTACAGAAGCGGGGAAGACGGCGCGCGAGGATGGTGTCGCCGCGGCCGCCCCGCTTTTCCGGGACGTTACAGGGGCGCTCGATCGGGCGCAGGCTGAAGCACTACTCCAGCCGCTGCAGGCTCTTCGCAAGTGGCTGGACGAGAACCGTAATACAGATTTTGACGGTCTTTAGGGAGCCGTTACCAGGCCTTCGAGCGCACTGGCGTCGCCGGCGAGATCGCAGACCATGACACGCGACTGGTCTTGCGGGCCGGGGAAAGTGAGCCGGTTTCTGGGCGTGACGGTAAAACCAATCCGGCCGAAGTATTCCGGCGCGCCAATCAGCACCGCCGCTGGCCAGCCGGCTGCCTTACCGGCCTCCATCGCCGCCTCGGTGACCTGCAGGCCCAGACTCGCCCCCCGCCAGGCCGGAGACACGGCCACCGGTCCGTAGAACAGCGCCCGGTCGCGGCGCTCGCCGACCAACAGCGGCCAGACACGGCAGACCCCGACAACGAGATTGTCGACCACGGCCACGCGGTTCACCTCAGGTATCGAGGCAGAATACTCACGCAACCGCTCAGCCGTCTTGGCAAAGTGGCCAGGACCGAAGGTGCGGTCGAACAGGTCTTCAATCGCTTCGGCGTGGATGTCCGGCGTTTCTGGGAGGATTTCGATCATGGGGCGGGTGTTTAGGGCGCAGCGGCCCCGCTTGCAAACGGCTTTTCCCTAATCGTGCGGCCATCCGGCCAGTAGGCCGCGCACCGCCGATACAAAGGCAAGCGGCTGGTCGAGCATCACATGGTGGTAGGCAACCGGAATTGTGATCATCGGGATGGGCGGGTCCTGGATTGCCTGCATCCTGGCGGCCGCTGCAGGCGGAACCAGCTCCGAGAGTTCGCCGCGCATGAAGGCGATCGGACATTTCGTGTCGAGCCGCGTCAGGTCCATCTTGTCCCATTCCGCGATCAGTTTCGAGAAGATGAAGGGGTCGAACTTCCAGGTCACACCGTTTGTGCCGTCGTCGGCCGTTGCCTCTCGCAGGCTGTGGCGGGCGATATAGTCGACAACGAAATGGTTGGCGCAGGGCTGCAGCGGCGCAAGCCTGAACCGGGCGAGCGCAGCGGTGACATCAGGATAAACCGGGTTTGGATTGCGGCGCTGCGGCGGGCGCGGCCGGTCACTGCCCGGAGGCTCGATATGAGTGTCCACGACAACAGCACCGGCGAAGCGGTCTCCGTGCCGAATGGCCGTCGTCATGGCAACAAAACCGCCAAAGCTGTGCGCGACGATGATGGGCTTGCGGGCATGGTCGAACAGGCCGGCCGCCTCGCTGACCGCAACCTGCTCATTGGCGAATGTCGAGAAGGTATAGGATTCGCGCCAGTCGCTGTCGCCCATGCCCGAGAAGTCCGGCGCGACAACGTTCCAGTCCTCGGCCAGAAAAGGCGCAATAAAGTCCCACCAGTGGGCGTGGGCGCCATTGCCGTGCGCCAGCAACAGGCCTGGTTTCGACGGATCGCCCCACTGACGCCATCGGATCACCGCGCCATCGACTGTGGTCTCGCCGGTACGGACAGGCGCGGCCAGGGCCCGCCTGAACCAGTCCGGCGCGGCGGGACGGGCCCCGCCATAGGGTTTCAGCAGGAAATCTGCCTCACTGGGCGCTGAACGCGTGCGGACCGGCGCCGTGTCGTCGGAAGGGTTTCGCATCAGGCTACCCCGCCCGGACGGCGCTCGATGACCTTGAAGACGCCCGTCCCGGTCAGAAGTGTGCGCTCACCCGCCCAGATCCGGCCTTCAACCGTGTAGATGCCATCAACCTCACCGACGACTTTGCCTGCGCCCTCGACCCAGTCTCCTAGCTTCGCGCCGGACAGGAAGTCGCAAAGCAGGCGGACCGTCACCCACCAGGTGCTCTCATCATTCTCGATGGCCGAGCCCCAGGCCATGTCTGCGAAGGTCATCAGCATGCCACCGTGCGCATTCATCATGCCATTGGTATGGTGCTCCTCGACCCGGAAGCCGCGCGTCACATCCGTTCCATCGCGCTTCTGGAAAAGC
Source organism: Henriciella mobilis (assembly GCF_003576285.1). NCBI lineage: Bacteria > Pseudomonadati > Pseudomonadota > Alphaproteobacteria > Hyphomonadales > Hyphomonadaceae > Henriciella > Henriciella mobilis. Next base: position 53,427 of record NZ_QWFX01000016.1, read on the forward strand.
GGGCCGACCTGCCGGCCAAAGCCCCGGTGCCAGGGCAGGAGTTCGAATCCGTCGGGAACGTCGAAACTCTGGGATTTTGTAAAATCGTCAGTCATCAGGCGACGGGATTTGCCGGAGGTGCACGGAACCGGCAAGCCCTGCCCCGGCGAAAAGGCTGCGCGCGACCCTGGTTCAGGTCGATGGCGGTGCCAGGCTGGCCAGGAAGGTTATGAAACCGTTGGCCGAGATGTGAGCCAGGATCGGCACCAGGATCGTTCCGCTTTTCAGCCGCAGCCAGGCAAACCCCATCCCCGCAATGAAAACCACCACCAGCGCCGCGACCGAGTATTGCAGATGGATGAAGGTGAAGGCTGCGCTTGAAATCGCCATGCTCATGACAGGCGGCACGCCGCGTACCAGCAGCGCCCCCATGGCGACACCCCTGAAAGTCACTTCCTCGATAAACGGCGCGAGCAGGAGAACATAAACGAGGTAGGACGCGCCCCAGTTTTCCGGTGCGAAAAGCGTCTCGTTCACGTCCCCGCTATACTGCCACTCCTCAGCGCCGCCGAAAAAAGCCGCGATGAGGAATTGCGGCGCCAGCAGCACGACAGGCCCCAGCAGGATGGCTGCAATGATCCAGTTCTGCGACGCTCGCATCTGGCCGGCAAAGGCACCGGCGCCGACATGTTCGCTCCACAGGCTGAGCAGGCCGAAATAGATGATCTGGATCCCGGCCAGCGCCATCCAGACCTGGCCGATGGCCTCGCGGCTGGCGGACTTGTTCTGGATCACATCGAAATAGCCCGGCCACGCCAGGACGATCAGCGCGGACCCGGCGACGGGAATGAGAAAGGGAGCGCAGAGGACCCAGAAGACCGCACTGAACGGCTCGCGGTGCAGCGCCATGGGCGTGTTGTAGGGACCGGATTCCATGCGGTCCGGCTTATCCAACGAGACCGGGTTTGGAAAGCGCTTCCTGCTGAAAGCGCTCTACATCTCGATCATGTCAAAATCGGATTTGGGCGTTCCGCAAAGCGGGCATACCCAGTCCTCCGGTATGTCGCGCCAGCGCGTCCCCGGGGCAAGCCCTTCGCTTTCGTCACCCTCGGCTTCATCATAGATGTAGCCACACGTTCGGCATTGCCACGTCTTGAAGGCTTCCTCGGCCATGGCCCTCTCCTTAGTCCAATGAAAGTCGCGCCCGCAGCGAGCGGATCAATTCGTCCCTGATCGGCGCGATGTCGGTGTTCGGATCGATCAGGCTCTGCATGCGAATGCCAATCAGGGAACAACCCGTCATCAGGGCGGCGGCGTCCGCGTCAGCATCGGCCCTGATGCTGCCGTCCGCCTGCCCCCTTTCGATGATCTGGCGGATCAGGACCCGCTCGATCTCGTGCTCGTCGGCAAAGGCCTCGCGCGTTTCGAGCTGGTCCGCGACGGCGGCCGAAAGCAACATGTAATAGGCGGTGACCTCTTCATGACCGTCGAGAACCTGGCAGTGAAGGTCGACGAAGGCACAAAGCGCGGAGAGACCGTCCATACTGTCCACCCGGTCGCGGTCGAGTGCCGCTTGCTGCCAGGTATGGAGGTGCGCGATCAAGGCGCGGATCAGGCCATCCTTTGACCCGAAACGCTGCGTGACGAGGCCGCGCGAATAACCGGCCTCCTTTCCGATCGTGTCGAATGTCGCCGCGGACACACCCTGCCCGGAAACCACGCGCAATGTGGCTTCCAGCAATTCCTGTTCAGACCGCTCACGCCGCTCTGCCTGGGTGGGCCGGCCATCATGTTTACGGGTGAAGGTGCTCGATTCAGCCATGCTCACTGCTAACATATTTGTTGGCTGTATAGCAAGTATGTGTTAGTGACCCTGTCAGAGGCGCCGCCAGCTGCGCACATTTCCGGAGGGATCAAATGACAATACCTGCCCATATCGCCGAATCCGTGGTCGACCCGAAGGCCTATGCCGACTGGGACCGTTCGCACGAAGCCTTTGCCTGGCTGAGAAAGAATGCCCCGCTCGATGTGGCTGAAATAGAAGGATTTGATCCGTTCTGGGTCGTCAGCAAACATGCCGACATCCAGGCCATCGAGCGCCAGAACGATCTCTTCCACAATGAGGACCGCTCGGCGACGCTGACCAATATCGAGACCGACAAGAAGGTCCGCGAGATGATGGGTGGCTCACCCAACCTCCTGCGCTCACTGGTGCAGATGGATAATCCGGACCACATGCAGTATCGCCGCCTGACGCAGGCCTGGTTCATGCCGCAGAATTTGCGCAAGCTGGAAGACCGGATTCGCGAGATTGCCCGCGGCTTCATCGACAAGATGGCGGACAAAAACGGCGAGTGCGATTTTGCCCGTGACGTCGCCTTTCTCTATCCCCTCCACGTCATCATGGAAGTACTTGGTGTGCCGGAAATTGATGAGCCGCGCATGCTGAAGCTGACGCAGGAACTGTTCGGCGCGCAGGACCCGGAGGTGAACCGATCCGGGCAGGAAATCTCAGATGCCGATACCGGCCTCGCCAACATCCAGGCCACGGTCGCGGACTTCTTCACCTACTTCATGGAAATGACCGAGGACCGCCGCCGGAACCCGCGCGAAGACCTCGGCAGCGTCATCGCGAACGGCGAAGTCTATGGCAAGCCGCTCGGCCATCTCGAAGCCATGAGCTATTACATCATCGCCGCAACGGCCGGCCATGACACGACGTCCAACACCACTGCCGGGGCACTCTGGGCTCTCGCGGAAAATCAGGACCAGTTCCGCAAGCTGAAGGAAGACCTGTCGCTGATCCCGTCCATGGTGGAAGAATCCATCCGATGGGAAACGCCGGTGAAGCACTTCATGCGCACCGCCACCGACGACACGGAGGTCCACGGCAAGAAGATCAGGAAGGGAGACTGGCTGTTCCTGGCCTACCCGTCGGGCAATCGCGACGAGGACGTATTCGACGACCCCTACAGCTTCAGGATCGACCGCTCACCGAACAAGCACGTCGCTTTCGGGTATGGCGCGCATGTCTGTCTCGGCCAGCATCTCGGCCGGATGGAAATGCGGATTCTCTGGGAAGAATTGCTCCCGCGTCTTAAATCCGTGGAACTGGCGGGCAAGCCGACCCGCGTGAAGGCAAATTTCGTCAGCGGACCGAAATCGATCCCGATCCGGTACGAAATGAACTAGGCTTCTAGCTCCGCCAGACCGGCACGCTGCAAGGCTTGCCGCTGGCGGTCCGCCACGGCCGCTTCGGAAAAGCCTTCAAGGCTCTCCTCGAACAGCCTGTGGAAGTTCAGCTCTGCCCCAAGGCGCAGATAGGCTGCACCGAGGCCGATAGCGGCCCGGTCGAGGAAGACGAACTCACGCGGAATCCGGACCGGCCCCTTTTCCTTCAGCCGCTTGCGAACCTCGAAGGCCTGTTTGCGGCCATACTCGCCCGGCGCGACCCCATCGGCGACAGTCCGCACCCGGTCTTCCAGCAATGGACCATAGATGAAGCCCGCCCAGATGTTCAGGATCTCGACCAGGTCCTTGTTGAGGTTGCGGAAGCCCCACTTCTCATAGGCCGCATAGGTCGCATCGAAATCCTCGGCGAGCATGGCGCGGTAGAGATCGACGACACCACCGACAAAGTTCGGCGGGAAGATGCGGATGCAACCAAAGTCGAGGAGGTTGAGCCCAGCCCCGCCATCGCGCACCTGGTAATTGCCGAGATGCGGGTCACCATGGATGACGGCATAAGAGTTCACCGGCAGCCACCAGGTCCAGAACAGGCGCTCGGCAATTCCGTTGCGGACGTCCTGAGAGGCGTCCTGATAGTCGACCAGGCGTTCGCCGGTGACCCATTCCATGGTCAGGAGGCGGTCGGTGGACAGCTCTGCAACGGGTTCAGGAATGTGCACGAAGTCCTTCGGCTCCAGCATTTCGCGATACAGCGACATGGCCTTGCGTTCACGCTCATAGTCGAGTTCCTCGCGCAGCCGGTCACCGATTTCCTCGATGATCTCCTCGGCGTCGATCGAGCCATCCATGCGCTTGAAGAGGCCGAGCAGGTTTCTCAGCTGGGCGACATCGCTTTCAACCGCGCTGGACATGTCGGGATATTGCAGCTTGCAGGCGACCTCGCGGTCATCATGCAGGCGCGCACGGTGGACCTGGCCGAGCGAGGCGGCATGAGCAGCCTCCTTGCCGAACTCGGCGAACCTGTCCTGCCAGCCCGGCCCGAGTTCGGCGCGCATGCGGCGCTTGACGAACGGCCAGCCCATGGCCGGCGCGTGGGCCTGCAGCTGCGAGAGCTCATCGGCATATTCGGACGGCAGGAAATCGGGAATGGTCGACAGGATCTGCGCGACCTTCATCAACGGGCCCTTGGTCTTGCCGAGCGCCGCAGCCAGGGCCTTCGCATTGCGGTTCTGGCTATCGTCGCCGCCAAAAAGCCGGTTGGCCGCAAAGCTCAGGCCTGCGCCGGACAGGTTGCCGCCCACCTGCGCGGTTCGCATCAGGCGCGCGGAAAAGCGGTTGCGTTCGGGATCGCGGTCTTCGGTCATATGCCTCCGCTCACCACGTCCCGATGTTCTCGGCGCTGGCCCATGGTTCCTTCGGAGGCAGCGGGTCGCCCTTCTGCAGCAGCTCGACGGAAATGCCATCCGGCGAACGCACGAAACACATGCGCCCGTCACGTGGCGGGCGGTTGATGGTGACGCCAAGCTTCTGGAAACGCTCGGTGGCGGCGTAGATGTCATCGACCTTGTAGGCGAGGTGGCCGAAATTGCGCCCGCCTTCCAGCTCTTCAGGGTCCCAGTTGTGGGTCAGCTCGATCATCGGCAGGCCGGGCGGCAAGCCCTTCTCGTCGCTCGGATTGGCCTGGAAGCGGGCAAGATCTTCAGGCGACGCAAGAAAGACCAGCGTGAAGCGACCGCCCTCATTGTCGACGCGGCGAACCTCCTGCAGGCCAAGGCCGTCGCAAAAGAACTTCAAAGCGGCATCGACATCACTGATACGGATCATGGTGTGCAGGTATTCAACGCTCATTCCTGGTCTCCTTCCAGCCGCCGGATCTCGGATTTCAGCGAGGGCGGCGCGTTCCTGTAATAATGGGACGTCACGAGATAAAGGAAACCGACCACCACACCCATCACGACCAGAAAGGTCATGAAGATGTGGAACATGTAGCCACTTTCCAGCGGACCCGGCTGTGCGCCGCTGAACCGCCAGATCGAATCCCAGAGGAAGTTGAAGCCGGACACCAGCATGGGCAGACCCGACAGGCTGACCAGCGCTGCGAACCAGCGATAGCTCGCGGCGAGCGGCGCTTCGCACTTGATGAAGGCTTCCTGGAAGTCCTCGCGTTCGACCTTTTCCGATAACAGGCCCTTTTCGCGCATCGAGTTGTACACAGCGTTGGAGAAGTGCGGCAGCTCGCGCCACTTCATTAGCAGGTACGCCCCCCAGATCCCCAGCGCCGCAAACATTAGCGCATAGATTGTGAGTGTCATCTCCGGTCCCGTGGTCTCTGGCGCGTGCCGCGCGCCGTCACCCGGAACAGGCGTCAGGCCGCGTGGGCACGCTCGAATGTCAGCATGGCGCGTTTGCGCGCCACACCCCAATGGTAATTATGTAACCTTCCGTCCGAAGCAAGAGCGCGGTGGCAGGGGATGAGCCAGGAGATGTTGTTCGCCCCGATGGCCGTACCAGCCGCCCGCGCCGCTTTTGGCTGGCCGGCAGCGGCCGCCACCTCGCCATAGGTCCGGGTCTCGCCGGCCGGGATGTCGAGCAGGGCGCGCCAGATCTGGCGGCGGAAGGGCGTCCCGTAGAGAGCGACGGGAATTGGCTTATCGGACTGGAAGATGCGGGCCGCCCAGCGGGCCGCCTCGGCGTCGTCGCGCCGCGTCTCTGCGTTCTCATAGCGGCTGGCGAGGTCCGCGAGCACGGCGTCCTTTGTATAACCGGGATGTTCGAAGCCGGTCTTCGACGCGGCGGCATCATCGGCAAAGCCGAGCCCGCAAAGCCCCCGGGACGAGACCAGGAAGACACCGGTACCAAACGGCGTCGGCGCCTCGCCAATCGTCAGCTGCGCGCCCGCTCCGCCGGTTTTCGCTTCTCCGGGGCTTAAGCCTTCATGCGCGATGAAGAGGTCGTGCAGGCGCGATGGGCCGGACAGGCCAGCTTCAAACGCCGCATCCATGACGCTCGCCCCCTGCCTCAGCAGGTCTCCCGCTTCGGCATGAGCCAGCGCGGCCTGGAACTGTTTCGGGCTTACCCCGGCCCAGCGTGTGAATTCGCGCTGGAAGTGGTGCGGCGAGAGGCCCATGGCGCGGGCACATTGGGTCAGGTCCGGCCAGTCGCGCCAGGTATCGCCGAGGTGCTCGAGGGCTTCGGCCATGCGCTCATAGGCAGCCGATCGCTCCGAAAGGGATGAAAGCGTCGTCGTCATGGGCCGAATGTGGCGCGTTCAAAGGCGCGCCGCCACCCGTTTCTTGCGGCATTGAAATGCAATAGCCGCAATTAGAATGGCGGCACGCCAGAACGCACCGCCAATTCCGATAGATCTGTACCGGACGTTTAGCCGACCTTCTTCGCTTCAGGCTCCAGCTCATACTCACGCAGCTTGCGGTAGAGCGTCGAACGGCCGATGCCGAGGCGGCGGCTGACTTCGGACATGTGGCCCTGATAAAAGTCGATCGCATATTCGATCACATCGCGTTCGATTTCCGACAGGGTGCGCAGCTCGCCTGTGCCGTCCTTGATCGCGACCGGGCTCGGGGCTTCGCTATATTCCGACTGGTCATTCGCCGGCTTTGCCGATTGCGGCACCGGTGGCAGGTCCGCCATTTCCGGCATGACGCCCGAGATTTGCGGGAAGTCGTGCGGCAGAAGCTCATTGCCTTCGCAGAGGATCATCGCGCGGAAGACCGCGTTTTCCAGCTGCCGGACATTGCCCGGCCAGTCATAAGCGCAAAGCACCTGAAGCGTTTCCTCGCTGACCCCGGCAATGTTGAGCCCTTCCGACGCATTGAAGCGGGAGATGAAGTGCTCGACGAGGGCCGGGACATCATCCTTGCGCTCGCGCAGGGACGGCATGTCGATCGGGAAGACGTTGAGGCGGTAATAGAGGTCCTCGCGGAAGCCGCCGGACTTCACCTGCTCTGCAAGGTCCTTGTTGGTCGCCGAGATGATCCGGACGTCGACCTTGGTCGGGCGGCGCGAGCCAACAGCATCGACCTCGCTTTCCTGCAGCGCCCGCAGCAATTTCACCTGCATGTCGAGCGGCAGTTCGCCGACCTCGTCGAGGAACAGCGTGCCGCCATCGGCCTCGACGAACTTGCCAAGCGACTTGGAGACAGCGCCCGTAAACGCGCCCTTCTCATGGCCGAACAGGATGCTCTCGACCAGGTTCTCCGGGATCGCGCCACAGTTGACGGTCACGAACGGCTTGCCTGCACGGTCGGAGGCGCCCTGGATGCAGCGGGCGACGACTTCCTTACCCACACCGCTCTCACCGAGGATCAGCACCGGAATGTCCGAACTCGCCGCGCGCTGGCCCAGGCGGATCACCTGGCGCATCGCGGTCGCCGAGCCGATCATGTCGTCGAAACTCATGCCGCCTTCGGTCTTGCGGGTCAGGCGTTTCACTTCGCCGGTCAGCGACGACATCTTCAGTGCATTGCGGATCGAGACGACCACACGTTCCGGATTGGCCGGCTTGACGATGAAGTCGACAGCGCCGGCGCGCATGGTGGTGACGATTGTGTCGATGCCGGACGTCGCCGTCAGCATGATGACCGGCACGTCGGGAACGCGTTCCGACAGGCGCTCAAGCGTTTCCATCCCCGAAAGGCCCGGCATGGTGAGATCCAGCAGGATGACATCGGCGCCCGCTTCGGTCGCTGCGGTGAAGCCGGTCTCGCCATCCGGCGCGGTGCGGCAGGCAAAGCCGGCCTTCTCGACAGCAGCCTGGATCAGCCTGCGTTGCGTCGGATCGTCGTCGATTACAAGGACTGTCTTCGCCATCATCTTCACCCGTGTTGCCGCCCGTTTGGGTCATTTCGCTACGACCCGATATGGCACACAGAGATGGAGTTATGGTTCAGTTGAATGGATGAATTTTAATCTAATTTCCAAGACGCAGAGCATCGGTCGACGGGCGCTGGCGAAGTCGCTTCCCTTGCGGCACTCTATTGACACAACCGCCCGCCTGAAACATCAGGCAGATCAGATGGTGCCCGCCCGACAGCGGGCTAAGAGGGAAGCCGGTTCGAATCCGGCGCTGTACCCGCAACTGTCAGCCAGGAGCTGATGGCCACTCATGCCACTGGAGCCCCATGCTCCGGGAAGGCGGCCAGAAAGCGTTGATCGGCGAGCCAGGAGACCTGCCATCGCGTCGTTTGCCCAAGGCCGGGGATAGCCAGCGGGCGGCGGAGCACTCTCCGTTTCACGACAATTCGCCGGCTGCGCCCTCATGAGGTCCAGTCACGCATTGCATCAGGCGCGCCCGCAAGGCGCGCAAAACGGAGTATGAAGATTGTTCAGATCCTCATTATTGGCCGGATCGGCCATGCTTGTCCTTTCCGGAACTGCCTCAGCCCAGACGCTGGCCGAAACAAGGCTGGACACGGTGACCGTATCTGGGCTCAGGCCCGTCGCCGATGACAGCCTGACCGAAGATGTCACCGTCCTCGATGAAGACGATCTTGCCATTCGCGCCACGCCTTTCGCGGTCGATCAGCTGCGCGCCGCGCCCGGCATTGGCGTTTCGCGATCCGGCTCGGTCGGCGGGCTGACGCAGGTCCGCATCCGCGGCGCCGAGGCAAATCACACCCTTGTCTTCCTTGACGGTATCGAGTTCTCCGACCCGGTGACCGGCGAGACCGATTTCGGCCTGCTGTCAGGGCTCGACATTGCCCGCATCGAAGTTCTGCGCGGAGAACAGTCCTCGCTTTATGGCTCGGACGCGATTGGTGGCGTCATCGGCATTTACACCTCCGGTCAGGACGGCCTCGACGCCGAAGCCGAAGCTGGCTCACGCGGGACCGTCCGCGGATCAGCCGGCTTCAGCGCGGGCGATGGCCCGTTCCGCGTCGGCGGCTCGGTCGCCGGCTTCGCAACCGACGGCGTCGACAGCGCCGGCCTCGATGGCGAGAAAGACGGCTCGGCCAGCGGCTCGGCGCTGCTGCGCGGCGCCATCGCCCTGCCGGATGACTGGGACCTTTCGCTCCTCGCGACCTACCGGGAGTCGGACTCCCAGTTCGACAGCGACACCGATTTCGACGGTCTCCTGGACAATGTCGACCGCGAAACCGACAGCGAACAGTCGATCCTCGGCGCCTCTCTTTCGGGCGAGACCGGCCCGGTCAGCCACCGCTTCGGCGCCAGTTTCAACCGCGTCGACCGGACCAACCGCGCCGATGGCACCTATACGGACTCAACCCTTGGCGAACGGACCAAACTGTCCTGGAGCCCCTCGGTCTCGACCGGCAGCGAAAGCTTCACCCAGACCTTCAGCGCCCTGCTCGATTATGAGCAGGAAGACTATGAGCGCCGCTCCACTGACCTTGCCTTTGGCGACCCGAACCAGAGCCAGAGCTTCGAAACTCTCGGCGTGGCCGGCGAGTACCGGCTGCAGCTGGACCGGTTGCGGGCCAAGGTTTCCGCGCGGTTCGACGACAATGATGGCCGTTTCGACGATGCTGAGACCTGGCGGGCCGGGGCGGCCTGGCTCTTCGACTTCGGCGGCCGCGCGCGGGCCTCTGTCGGAACCGGGGTAAAGAACCCGACCTTCACTGAACTCTTCGGCTTCTATCCCGACAGCTTTGTCGGCAATCCGGACCTGACGCCGGAAAAGTCGACCAGCTGGGAAATAGGCTGGGACCAGGACTGGGAGACGTTCAGCGGCTCCATCACCTGGTTCGAGGCCGAGCTTGAAGACGAAATCTACACTGCCTACACGCCGGACTTCCGGTCGACGGCAGCCAACCGGGCCGGCGACAGCAAGCGCTCCGGCCTCGAATTCGCTGCGCGCTGGACGCCGACAGATAGCCTCTCGGTTTCCGGCCAGTTCACCAGCCTCTCCAGCGAGTCCGATGATGGCAGCGACGAGATCCGCGTACCCGAAAACACGGCCAGCCTCGCAGCTGACTGGGCGGTGAATGACAGCGGCCTGCGTATTGGCGCCGCGTTCGACTATGTTGGCGAGCAGGACGATTTCAATTTCGGCACCTTCCCGTCTACCCGCGAGACGCTGGACGCCTACGTCCTGGCCTCGCTGACGGCGCAAATCCCGGTCAGCGAGCGCCTGGCCATCACGCTGCGCGGGGAAAACCTGTTCGACGAGGAGGTCACCGACGTCTTTGGCTATCGCGGGCCGGGCGCAGGCGCCTTTATCGGCTTGAGGCTAAGATAGGCGATGGCGAGACTGGCGCTCCTCATCCTTGGCCTGATCGGGCTTGCTGCCTGCGGCGCAACGCGGGCCGAGCAGGTGCGGGCCAATGACAAGCCGATGCGGATCGTCAGTCTCGACTATTGTGCCGACCAGTACGTCCTGAATCTTGCCGACCGCGAGCAGGTCCTTGCCCTGTCGCCAGACGCATCGAAGGACTTCTCCTATATGCGCGATGCCGCCAAAGGGCTGCCGACTGTGCGGCCGACGGCGGAGAACGTCCTTGTCCTGAAGCCGGACCTGATCGTGCGCTCCTATGGCGGCGGACCGAATGCGCAAGCCTTCTTCGAGCGGGCCGGCATCCCCGTGCTGAATGTCGGCTGGACGTCGAGTATCGATGGCGCCGGGATGACGTCCATCCCCGGCGTCATCCAGCACATGGCTGACGGGCTTGCCCAGGGTAAACGCGGCGAAGCGCTCGTCGCCGACTTCAAGGCCCGTCTCGCCGCCATCGAGCCGCAAGGCGAGGGCCGCTCGGCGCTCTACATGACGACAGGCGGGGTCACCACCGGCCCCGGTTCGCTCGTCCACCAGATGCTGCAGGCTGCCGGTTACGAGAACTTCCAGCAGGCGCCCGGCTGGCACCCTATCCCGCTTGAACGCCTTGCGCATGAGCAGCCAGACCTCGTCGCCCCGGCCCTCTTCGGCAACGGGCTGGAGACGCCGGACGCCTGGAGCCCCGCCAAGCATCCGATTGCGCGCGCGCAGCTAGAGCAAAGGCCGGTCGTCAAGCTGGAGGGCGCCTGGACAGCCTGCGGCGGCTGGTTCCTGATTGATGCCATCGAAGCGCTCTCGGAAGGCGGCGCGCCATGAGCCTTTCCCGCCTTCTTCTGCCCGGCCTGATCGGCGCATCCATTCTGGCGATCTTCGCCGCCTGCCTGCTCGGCTCGACGCCGATGCCGGCCGGGCGCGTCCTGGCCGCCCTGTTCGGCGCCGCCGATGCCAGCGACGAACTGGTCGTCTGGTCGATCCGCCTGCCGCGCGCTCTGGCGGCTTACGTCGCCGGTGCCGCGCTCGGCCTCAGCGGGGCCGCGCTACAGGGCCTGTTACGCAATCCGCTCGCCGAACCGGGCGTACTCGGCGTGTCGGCCTCAGCCTCGCTGGTCGCGACCTTCTCGCTCTATTACGGCCTCGCAGCGCTTTCGCCCTGGGTCCTGCCGCTCGCGGCCATCATCGGCGCTCTGATCGCGACGGCCCTCATCGCCGTTGCCGCCATCGCCACCCGGTCGGTCGTCACGCTGATCCTGATCGGCGTCGGTATCTCGTCCTTCGCGGGCGCGGCGATGAGCCTGCTCATGAACCTCGCTCCGACGCCCTTCACCCTGTCCGACATGATCAACTGGATGCTCGGCTCGGTCGCCAATCGCAGCTTCCGGGAGATCGGCTTTGCCGCGCCTTTCCTGCTCGCTGGCGCGGTCATCCTGCTTGCGTCGCGGCGCGGCCTGTCTGCCCTCACCCTTGGAGAGGAAGCGGCCAGCGGCATCGGTCTAGACCTTCGCCGCCAGCGCATCCTCACCGTCCTCGGCGCGGGGATCGCAACTGGCGGATCGGTCGCGCTCGCGGGTGCCATCGGCTTTGTCGGCATTGTCGCGCCGCACATTGTCCGCCCCTTCGTCGGCCACGACCCGGCCCGCTCGCTTGTCCCGTCCGCCCTGCTGGCCGGGCTGATCCTCGTCCTTGCCGATATTGGTGTGCGCCTCATGCCAACGACGAACGAGCTGAAGCTCGGCGTGGTGGCCGCCCTGATCGGCGCACCCGCCTTCGTCTGGATCGCGATGAGGAGGCGCGCGCTGAATGGCTGAGCTCTGCACCCATGGCCTCAGCGTCGAGGCTGGCAACCAGCGCCTGGTCGACGGCGCCAGCATCCGCCTCGTTCCGGGTGAGTTCGTCGCCTTGCTCGGCCCAAATGGCGCGGGCAAGACCAGCTTGCTGAGGGCCAGTCTCGGCCTGGAGAAAAAAGTCATCGGCCGCGCCACGATTGACGGTTCCGACACGGCCGCCCTCTCGCCCATGCAGCGCGCCCGTCACATAGCCTACCTGCCACAGCAGCGCCCGCTGGCCTGGCCGAATACGGTGCGCGATGTCGTCTCGCTCGGCCGTTACGCCTATGGCGCCGCGCCGGGCCGGCTGAGCGCCGAGGACGCCGCCGCCGTCGACGCCGCTATAGCGCGCTGCGACCTCACCGCCCTCGCCCAGCGCCAGACCGATACGCTTTCCGGCGGTGAGCTTGCCCGCGTCCACTGCGCTCGCGCCTTTGCCGCCGAGGCCCCGCTACTCATCGCCGACGAGCCGGTCGCAGCCCTCGATCCGCGTCACCAGTTCCGCATCATGGATATCATCGCCGACTTCGTCGCCGCCGGTGGCGGAGCGCTTGTCGTCTTGCACGATATCACGCTCGCGGCGCGATATGCCTCGCGCATGATCTGGATGAAGCAAGGCCGGATTGTCGCCGATGGTGCACCGGAAGAGACACTGACTGCCGCGCGCATGGCCGAGATCTATGGTGTGCAGGCGCGCGTGGACGGCCGGCGTGTGGAGATCGAGGGGGCAGTCTAGCGGACCCTGCCCCTGCGGGACGGGCTGTCAGCCACGGCTACACACGCTACGACTTCAAAAAAAAGGATAATCAGGGAGGCCAGACATGGTTGAGGATACCGATTTCACCGGAAAGACTGTGCTTGTCGTGGGCGGCTCGAGCGGCATCGGCAACGGTATCGCGCATGGCTTCAAGGCGCGCGGCGCCGATGTGCACGTCTGGGGCACGCGGGCCAGCGCAAGCGACTATAGCGCCGAAGACGGCAGCGACCTGTCAGGCCTCACCTATACGCAGGTCGATGTCGGCGACCCCGACCAGATCGAAGCGGCCAAGGCAACCTTCGACACGCTCGATGTGCTCGTGCAGAGCCAGGGTATCGTGGCCTACAAGCGCGCCGAATTCGAGCGGCCGGGCTGGGACAAGGTGATGAGCGTCAATATCGACAGCCTGATGCACATCTCCCGCAAGTTTCACGACATGCTCATGAAGACCAAAGGCTCGATCATCATCGTGAGCTCGATCTCCGGCCTCAGCGCCAATATTGGCAACCCGGCCTATGCCGCCTCGAAAGCTGCGGCGATCAGCCTGACCAAGACACTGGGCCAGGCCTGGGCGCGCGACGGCATCCGCGTGAACGGCCTCGCGCCGGGGCTGGTCGATACCAAGCTCACCAAGGTGACGACGGAAAACCCCAAGCGCATGGAAGGTGCCCTGCGGGCCATACCGGTTGGCCGGGCCGGTGAGCCGTCCGACATGGCGGGCGCGGCGATCTTCCTGGCGTCACCGCTCGCCGCCTATGTGTGCGGCCATACGCTCATCGTCGATGGCGGGCTGTCGCTCTAGGCGTCCGCCTTTTCTGCCTTGTGAACCTGCATGCTCGCCGGCGGCTTTGAGAAGTTCGGGGCCTTGGTCTCCAGCTCGGCCAGGGCCGTCTTGCGGTCCTCTTCGCTGAAGCTGCCCGTGGTCAGGCAGAATTCGACGAGATTGTCGTTCGGGTCCTTGGTGTAGATCGACTTGCACCAGTTGTGGTCGACTTCCATCACATCCAGCCCGGCGCCGAGCCATTGCTGCTTGCGGCGCTCATAGTCGGCCTCATCAGCCACGTCGAAGGAGATGTGGTTGATATGGTCCGGCAGGCCGGCGGCTTTCGAGATGTTGGACTCGAAATTCTCCGTCCCGGGCATGTCGTGCATTTCCCAGAAGGCGATGAACTTGTTGTCGTCTTCCATCCGGTAGAAGAAGTGCTTGGCCCAGCCGCCGCCCGGTGACGGGCCGACCTCGACCTTCACAAGCTCAAAACCCATCACGCCCTCATAGAAGGCGTGCAGCTTCTTGATGTCACGCGCCGCCAGCGCGAGGTGATGATAGCCCATTTCAGTCCTCCCTTTTCTTCTTGTCGTCGACCATGCTCATCACATCGTCGCTCGATCCGTCCGGCGCGGGGACTTCGACAATGCGCTCATCGACATCGTCATATTCCAGCCGCAGCGCCCGGCTCATTGTCGCATGCATATCATAGGTCGCCGTCACATAGGTCAGCTCGAGGATTTCCTCGTCCGACAGGTTCGCCTTGAGGGCGTCAAAAATTCCATCGGGCACGCGTCCGCCCTGCAGGACCAGACAATCGGTATAGGCCAGCACGGCCCGCTCGACGGGTGACCAGCAATCGGCGACCGGCCAGTGGGGGATCGCCTCGATCTGCTCCTCCGACAGGCCGACATCGCGGCAGGCCTTGCAATGCTGCGAGAAGACGAATTGCGACCCGCGCGCCCAACCGGCCCGGATCTGGCCGAGTTCGCGCAGCTTCGGGTCGATCTTGCGGTTCTTCGACCGGTAGAACTGAAAGCCTTCCGTCGTATGCCTGAACGCATCGGGGACCAGGGCGAACACCGTCCACCAGTTGCCCGGCGTGCCTGTCGCGGTACCTGGCTGCTCGACCGGATCGCGGTCGCCAAACAGGACGTCATAGAGTTTCTGCGCAAACGGATCGGCATCCTTGCGGGCGACCTGCTTCAGCCTGGGCATCTAATCCTCCCCTTTCCGGCCCCGTCTTTGCGGGCTTTTCTACCCTATACAGCCATGGATTGGCCTGAAGCGCCATGCTGACATGGCGTCAATCGCGAAAGGAGACAGAATCCTCCGAACCAGCCTCTTGTCGTGCAACCAAACTGGTCGCACCCGGTTATTCAGGACAGCCATGCGGGCGCCGCGCTTGACAGCTTTGCACTCATCGACGCACTGCTGGGTCACGTAGCGGCAATGCTTGCCCGACCAACTCAATGGAGACCGGATGCCAGACGTGAACGGCCAGACGACATCGCCCGTGCCCCTCGACCTAGACGCCTTCCTCGACAGGCTTCGCGGCTATGCGGGCGAGATCGGTACCGATCCGCTGACCAATTCCGTCTTCTCGCTGGCTCAGGCCCTGCTGCAGGACCTTGATACGGGCGCGCACTCGCTGGACGAACTGACCGGCCTTGTCGATACGATCCACTTCCAGCTGCTCTGCGACCGCGCCGAACGGTTCCGAAAGCAGCATGCCGAGGTTGGCGGCGGCGCACCGTGGAGCACCGTCGAAGCCCGGCTTGAAGCGGCTGCCAGCGAGGGCCTCGACGCTTTCACCGCCGCCGCGTGCAAGGCGCATGGCGGGATCGTCTTCACCGCCCACCCGACCTTCGCGCTGTCCCGCTCCCTGAGGGAAGCCTTCGCCGCGTATGTCTCCAGCGATGACGAGACCAGCCGGGATGACCTGCGCGCCGCTGCCAACGATCCGAACCGGGACTGGCCGAACCAGATCACCCTGCTGAGCGAACATGAAGAAGCCCAGCTGGCCATCGCCAATGCCCGCGATGCGGCGCGCAGTTATGCCGGCCGCGTCCTCAAAGTCGCGCAGAAGGCCTTCCCGGACCAGTGGCGCGCGCTGCGCCCGGTGCTGCCGACGATTGCGAGCTGGGTCGGCTATGACCTGGACGGCCGGACCGACATTCACTGGTCTCAATCCATCGCGCTGCGCCTGCACGAAAAGGAAGCCCAGCTCGGCTATTACGAGTCGCGCCTCACCGAGGTGGTAGCTGCCGACAAGCTCTCGGACCTGCGCGCAAAACTCGCCAGCGCCCGCGCCCACACAGCCGAGGCGGCAAAGCGGTTCGAGGGCGACCTTTTCGATCCGGAAATCCTGGTCGATGCCGCAAACTTCCTCACCGCCGAGAGCGCCGACAAGCTGGTGAGCTCCGCCGAAATCACCCGCGCGCTCGATGCGCTGATCGCAGACGCGGCAACTCCCGATGCGGCCGCCGCCGAACTCATGGTGCTCCGCGCGGAAGTCGAGGCCCTGCACCTTGGCACCGCCCGCATCCACCTGCGGGTCAACGCTGCCCAGGTGCGCACCGTCCTCTCGCGTGACCTTAACCTTGAGACCGAGGACAATGACCTTGGGCGCCAGGCGTTGAGCCAGCTGTCGGAAATGGCCGGCTCGAACCAGATCCGCCCGGTGAACTTTGCCGACCTGTTCCTCGAGCAGTCGACCGCGCGCCGCCAGTTCATGATGTGCGCGCAGATCCTGAAACATATCGATGCGGATTCCCCGATCCGGTTCCTGATCGCCGAAAGCGAGAATCCCGCAACCGTCATGGGCGCGCTGCACCTTGCCCGCCAGTATGGTGTTGACCATGCGCTCGACATCTCACCACTCTTCGAGACGCCGGAAGCGCTTGAAACCGGCGGACGGTTCGTTGAACGCCTGCTGGAGGAGCCGGCCTTCATCGACTATGTGAAGGCGCGCGGCTATCTCTCCATCCAGCTCGGCTTTTCGGACTCCGGCCGCTTTATCGGCCAGATCGCCGGCAATATGGCGATCGAGCGGATTCACAACCTGATCGGCCGGGCGCTCGGTGAAAAGCTGCCTGGCGTCGGCCTGCTCTTCTTCAACACGCACGGCGAGTCGATGGGCCGCGGGGCATATCCCGGCAGTTTCGAGCAGCGCTTCGATCACCTCCTGACCCGCTGGAACCGGGCGGGCCTCGTGCGGCGCGGCCTGCACCCGATGCACGAGGTCAGCTTCCAGGGCGGCGACGGCTTCATGCATTTCGGCACGCCGGAACTCTCGCAGGCCACCTATGCCGCCTTCTGCGAACACATCCTTTCGCCGACCGAAAGTGCCAGCAACGACCCGTTCTACGAACAGACGGACTTTGTCTGGGACACCTATCGCGCCCTGCGCAGCTGGCATGAGACGCTGTTCGGCGAAAGCGACTACGCCAAGCTTCTGGGCGGCTTTGCGTCCGGTTTCCTGGTCAAGGCCGGGTCGAGGCCGGTCAAGCGCGCAGGCGGGATTTCCGGCCCGTCCTCCATTCGCGCCATCTCGCACAATGCGATGCTGCAGCAGCTCGGCGTTCCGCTGAACTCGGCCTGCGGGATCGGTTCGGCCATGCCGCGCGAGACCGAGCGGCTGAAAGACCTCATCAACGCCTCGCCACGCCTGCACGCGCTTGTCCTGCTGGCGACGCAGGCCCGCATGCTGACCAGCCTGCCCTCGCTGCGCGGCTATGCGAACGTCTACGACCCGGAAGTGTGGCTGGCCCTCGCCAAGCATGGCCGGATCAAACATGACGACGCGCTGCGCCGTGTGGCGCAATCGCTTACCGGCTACGAGACCAATACCAGCATAAAGCGGATCACGAACATGCTGGCGGTCGATCTCATTCATTTCGACCAGCTTCTGGCCTCGCTCGACGATGCACCATCCGTCGAGGCGCGCCATGAAGCGCGTCTGGAAACCCATGCATTGCATGGCATCCGGCAAGCCGTGATGATGTATGCGCTCAGCCTGGTCGGGCGGCTCCGGAACCTCTCCACCCGGCATGACACCAGCCTCGAGGATATTGTCGGCCTGGTGCTCAATCTGCAGATCGACGACGCGGTGGACATGCTCGAAACCATCTATCCGGCGTCCCGTGACGATACAGCCCTGATCTCCGGTGTTTCAGAACAGGGCTATGAGCAGGCCCGGTCAAGCGCGGCCGGCTACGATCAGCTCCACAAGGAAATCATCGAACCGCTTCGTCTCTCGGGCGAACTTGTGCGGCGGATTTCGGTCGCCAATTGTCACGCCTTCGGTGCGTGGGGCTAACAATGACGGGCTTGTCGACAAATTAGTGTCATCAAGCTGCAATCTGTAATCGATATTACGAATGCAGCAGCCTTCAGGCAGTCCTGCCGGAAAATGCGGCAGTTGGGCGCTGCCCGCCCGTACTTGTGCGGAATTTGCATTGCTATGCAGCAGCAAAACAGCATAGGTTTGCAACCAGAAGGGGAATCGAAGTCACGTGATCAGCTCACCGTCACTTCATTCGGGAAAAGAAGGCTCAACCGGCAAGGTTGAAGGCAGGCGCTCATTTGCTGAAGACGCTGCCATGACGGGCCCCTACACCGTTCACCCGGAGTGGCTCGGAGACCCGACCTTCACCCGCCAGCATGGTAGCCGCTTTGCCTATGTCGTCGGCGAAATGGCGCGCGGGATCGCGACCCCGCACATGGTCGTGGAAGCCGTCAGGGCCGGGCTTGTCGGCTTTTATGGCAGCGCTGGCCTCCGGCCAGAGACAATTGCCGCCGGCCTTGACGAGATCGAAGCCGGCCTCGGCAAGGGCGCGTCCGCCTGGGGCGCCAATCTCATCCACTCGCCGCAGCAGCCCGGTTATGAGCGCGCCGTTGTCGATCTATTTCTTGAGCGCGGCGTGACCCGCGTCTCGGCATCCGCCTTCATGACCTTGTCGAAAGAGATTGTCCGCTACAGTGCACGCGGGCTTTCGCGCGGCGCCGATGGCCGCATCGCCCGGTCGACGCATGTTTTCGCCAAGGTGTCGCGCGCTGAGGTCGCGAAACACTTCATGGCGCCTGCCCCAAGCAAGCTGCTGCAGGACCTCGCCGCAGCCGGTGACATCACGGCCGAGCAGGCCGAACTCGCCCGACAGGTCCCTGTCGCGGCCGACATCACCGGCGAATCCGATAGCGGCGGTCATACCGACAACCGCCCTGCCGGGCCGCTCTTTTCGTCACTTCTACGCACGCGCGAAGACGTCTGCGCCGAACATGGGCTATCCGCGAACGATATCCGGATCGGCCTGGCCGGCGGCATCGGCACGCCATGGGCGGCCGCCGCCGCTTTCCAGATGGGCGCGGCCTACATTCTTACCGGCTCGGTCAATCAGGCTGCCGTCGAGTCCGGCCTGTCGCTGGCGGGCCGCAAGCTGCTCGCCGAGGCCGGCCCGGCCGACGTCGCCATGGCGCCCGCCGCTGACATGTTCGAACAGGGCGTCGAAGTACAGGTTCTCAAGCGCGGTACGCTCTTCGCGATGCGCGGCAAGCGGATGTGGGAAATCTACAAGACGCGCGCAGGCTTCGAGGCGTGCACGCCGAACGAACGGAAATTTGTAGAGACTGCGCTCGGTGAAAGTTTCGAGGCCGCCTGGGCACGAACGAAAGCCTATATGCAGGGCGCCAATCCCAGGGAACTGGCGCTCGCCGAAGCAGACCCGCGCCGCCAGATGGCGCTTGTCTTCCGCCGCTATCTCTTCTTCGGGGCGCAATGGGCCCGCGACGGCAAGACGGCGCGGCTTCGCGACTTCCAGATCTGGTGCGGCCCGGCCATGGGCGCGTTCAACGAGTGGGTGAAGGGCACACCGCTCGATCCGCTGGAGAACCGGACGGTCCGCCAGATTGCCTGGAACCTGCTGGATGGCGCGGCGCATCTAACGAGGATGCAAGGCTTGCGCGCCACCGGACACGATGTGCCTGCGTCAGCATTTAGTTACCAGGCAGGCCTATTTGAGTAACCTTTGATTAGTGAGAGGCTGGTCAGAATGAGCAGCATGAGCAAGAAGCCCGCCGATATCGCGATAGTCGGAATGGGCGCCATGTTTCCGGGACGCGGTGATACGCTCGGATTCTGGCGCGATATCGCCGAGGGCGTCGACACGCTGGGGCCGGTTCCGCCGACCCATTGGCTGATCGAGGACTATTACGACGCTGACCCGCGCACGAAGGACCGCACCTATGGCCGGCGCGGCGGCTTCCTTTCGCCCAAGGGGTTCGACCCGCTCGCCTTCGGCATTCCACCGAACCAGATCGAGGCAACAGATACCGCCCAGCTTCTGGCGCTGATCGTGGCCCAGCAGGCGCTGGATGAAGCCGAAGCCGCATCGAACGGCGTCATCGACCGCTCGCGCACCAGCTGCGTGCTGGGCGTCGCCTCGGCGACCGAGCTTGTCGGCCACATGTCCGGGCGCCTGCAGCGGCCAGCCTGGATCAAGGGCCTGCGCGAAGCTGGCCTGCCGGAAGACCAGGTCCAGGATATTGCCAGCCGGATCGAGTCCAATTTCTCCGAGTGGAAGGAAAGCACCTTTCCGGGCCTGCTCGGCAATGTCGTCGCCGGACGCATCGCTAACCGGATGGATCTTGGCGGGGCAAACTATGTGACCGATGCAGCCTGCGCCTCATCTCTGTCAGCGGTGCAGGTCGCGCTGCATGAGCTGCATGCGGGTGACAGTGACATGGTGCTCGCCGGCGGCGTCGACACGCTGAACGACATCCTGATGTATATGTGCTTTTCCAAGACGCCGGCCCTGTCGCCCACCGAAGACTGCCGGCCGTTCTCGGACAAGGCCGACGGCACGATGCTGGGCGAAGGGATCGGCATTCTCGCCCTGCGCCGGCTGGAAGATGCCGAGCGCGATGGCAACCGCATCCATGCCGTCATCAAGGGGATTGGCGCCGGTTCGGACGGGCGCGCCACCGCGATCTATGCCCCGCTGCCCGAGGGCCAGGCCAGGGCGCTGCGCCGGGCCTACGTACAGGCTGGGTACGATCCACGCACCGTGGAACTTGTCGAGGCGCATGGCACAGGCACCAAGGCTGGGGATGCGGCGGAACTTGCCGGGTTGAAACTCGTCTTCTCGCCGGATGGCGAGGCGGTCGATGAGCCCTGGTGCGCCATCGGCTCTGTGAAGTCGCAGATCGGCCATACCAAGGCGGCCGCCGGGTCGGCCAGCCTAGTAAAGACCGTAATGGCACTCAACCGCAAGGCCTATCCGCCGACGCTGAAAGTCGATGCACCCGCCCCGGCGCTGGCAGGCTCACCCTTCTATGCCAACCGGGAGCTGCGCCCCTGGGTTCGCAAATCGGACCATAAGCGCCGCGCCGCCGTCAGCTCATTCGGCTTTGGCGGCTCGAACTTCCATATCACCCTTGAAGAGTATGACGGGCCGAATGCCGCGCTGCCCGAGCGCACCCTGTCATCTGAACTCTTCATGATTTCCGGCGATACACCGGCCAGCCTCGAAGCCGGCCTCGAAGCCGTGGCCCAGCGCCTCGAGCATGAGGAAGACCTCGCCATCATCGCTACGGAGACGCACGCCGCCTTCGATCCGGACGCAGCCTGCCGCGCCGCCATCGTCGCGAGCGACAATGAGGATTATGCCGAGAAGGCCGGAAAGCTCGCCTGGCTAATCAGCTCGGGACAGGCCGAAAAGGCGCCGCTTCCAAAGGGGGTCAGCGTCTCACTTTCTGCTGCAAAGCCGGGCAAGCTGGCCTTCCTGATGCCCGGCCAGGGTAGCCAGTATGTCGGCATGGGCCGGGATCTTGCGCTCGCCTTCCCCGAAGCACGCGCCGCCTGGGACATGGCCGCCAGCCACAAGAAAACCGGCAAGCAGGCGCTGCACAATCTCGCCTTCCCGCCCTCGGCGTTCACGCCCGAAGCCGCCGTCGAGCAGGCCGACCGGCTGACCGCGATGGAAAACGCGCAGCCTGCCCTCGCCGCCGCATCGCTGGCCGTGCTCGCCGTGCTCGACAAGGCCGGGGTCAGCCCCGACATGGCCGCCGGCCACAGCTTCGGCGAGATCATGGCGCTGCAGGCGGCCGGCACGCTCAGTACGAAAGACGCACTCACCGTCGCCCACAAGCGCGCCAGCCTGATGGCGAAGGCTGCTGCGTCTAATGAAGGCGCAATGCTCGCCACCCAGGCTGCCGCAGAGACCCTCGCGCCCATCCTGGAAAGCCATCCGGACGTCGTTATCGCCAATGACAATGCGCCGACCCAGACTGTCCTCTCCGGCCCCGTGCAGGCCATCGAGGCGGCGCGTGTCGCGATCGAGGCCGCCGGGATCAAGGCGCGCCGCCTGCCGGTCGCCTCGGCCTTCCATTCGCCGATTGTCGCCGGCGCGGTCGATCCGTTCCGCAAGGCGCTGGACAAGGTCGACTTCGCCAAGGCGCGCTTCCCGGTCTATGCGAACGTGTCGGCAAAGCGCTATCCGCTCGCCTATGCCAAGCAGCGCGACGTGCTGGCGACACAGATCGAGAGCCCGGTCCGCTTCCGCTCCATTATCGAGGCGATGGCCGAAGACGGCGTGACGACCTTTGTCGAGGCTGGCCCCGGCACAGTGCTCACCGCGCTGGTTGGGCAGATCCTGCCGGGCAAAGCCAACGCCGTCGCGCTGGATGACCGCAAGGGCGACGGGCTCGCCGCCTTCCTCGCCGGTCTCGGAAGGCTTGCCGTGCTTGGCCACAAGGTCGACTTCAAGGCGCTGTTTGCGAACATGCCGCCGCCCCAGCCGCGCGCACCGCGCTCGAAACATGCAATCGACCTGACCGGCGCAAACTACAAGAAGCCCTATCCGCCCGCTGGCGGCGCTGCAGACCTGCCACCGCCCAATCCGGCCCGGCCACAGCCCGCCCAGGCTGAAACACGCGCCTCGCCAGAAGCGGTCTCCAGACCCGCACCGCAGCCCAGCCAGCCCGGCTCGCCCGACCTGGCCGCTACACCGCAGACACCGACACACTCTCCCTCAGGAGCCACCACCGTGACCCAGCCCACATCTCCCGCCAGCGACGCTGCAGAGCGCATCCATGCCAATATGTCCGCGGCCCATGCCGACTATATCGAGGCACTGCGTGCGGCTCATGCGCAATACCTGCAGGCAAGTGCAAGCCTCCTTGGCGCGGCCTCGGCGGGACAACTCATTGAGCACGCCCCGCAGCAACGCCGCCAGCTCGCACCGCCGCCTGCCCCGGCTGCGGCGCCTGCTCCAACGCCGGCCCCGCAGGCCCAGCCGCAAGCGCCTGCTGCGGCCGCGCCCGAGCCAGCACCAACACCGCCGGCGCCTACGCCTCAGCCCGCCCCGGCGCCCGCTGCACCAGCCGCGGCCGCCCCGGCACCGCAAGCCGCAGCGCCTGCGCAGGACTTCAGCGGCCTCGTCGCATCCCTCGTCGCCGAGAAGACCGGCTATCCAGTCGACATGCTCGAACCCGACATGGATCTAGAAGGCGAGCTTGGCGTCGACTCCATCAAGCAGGTCGAAATCCTCTCGGCCCTGCGCGAGAGCATGCCGGACCTGCCGGAAGTCGAGCCTGAGCAGATCGCCGAGCTGCGCACGATCCGCAAGATTGCCGATTTCCTCGCCCCCGGCGGCGGCAGCCCCGCCGCACCTGCGCCCAACGGCAATGGAAACGGCCACCACACCAATGGCAACGGGAATGGCAATGGTTACCACGCCGCGCCGGCCCAGGCGCCAGCAGCCCCTGCCGCGCCATCGCCCGCGCCCGCCGCGGCCCCGCAAGGCGACATGGCCGAGCTGGTCCGCAGCCTGATCGCCGACAAGACCGGCTATCCGCCTGAAATGCTGGAAGACGACATGGACCTTGAAGGCGAGCTTGGCGTGGATTCCATCAAGCAGGTGGAAATCCTCTCAGCCCTGCGCGAGGCGATGCCGAACCTGCCGGAAGTCGAGCCCGAACAGATTGCAGAGCTCCGGTCGATCCGGAAAATCGCCGATTTTTTTGGCTAGGGGGCGCGCCGGCGCCTGAACGCGCTGCCCGCCCCGTCGCAGACATTGCCAAGCCCGCGGACGCGCTGGCACTGCGCGCTGTTAACTATGAGCCGCAAGCCGCCATCGGTCGGGTAACCCCCGGTCTTCGCGACGCGCGGCTGATCGAATATGTCGGCAATGACGCCGAGATTGGGCAGGCTTTCGTCCAGGCCATGCTCGAAGCCGGACTGGTGGTCCGCGAGGTCACAGCGCCCTCCGGAAAAGCAGACGCGCTGGTGCTGGCCCACGGCCTTGCCGGTGCCACCTTCGACTGCCACGCTGGCGCGCTCGAAGCCCTCTCGGCCGAGGCGAAGCGCTTCGAAGCCCGCGGTGGCACGCTGGTCCTCCTACAGGACACAGGCGGAGCCTTCCAACCGCTCGACCATCGCGCCTGGCGCGGCGGCCTGACAGGCCTTGCCCGCACGGCCATGCGCGAATTCCCGAAGGCGACGGTCCGGTCCATCGATATCGATATTTCCGGACTCGGCCTGAAGCCGGCGGCGGACAGGCTGATCGAGGAGTTGCTGAGTGGTGGTGCGGCGCCTTGCGTCGGCCTCTCGGCGCAGGGCCGGCTGGTCCCCACCGATGGCCTGCTCACACTGCCCGGCAACCGGCCCGGCCTGATCGGCCCGCAGGATGTCATCCTGGTGACCGGCGGCGCGCGCGGTGTGACGGCGACCTGCATCATCGAACTGGCGGCACGGACGAAAGCACGCTTTGCCCTGCTCGGGCGTTCGGCGATTACGCCCTGGCCAGACGATCTTGAAGCGGGCCTGGATGAGAAGGCCTTGCGCGGCGCGCTGGCTGCCCGCGCCAAGGCAAAGGGAGAGAAAGTCTCGCCTGCTGCCCTGAACAAGCAAGCCCGCGCCCTGCTCTCGGGCGCCGAAATCCGCGCCACGCTGACGGCCATCGAACAGGCCGGCGGACAGGCGCTTTACGTTCCAACGGATGTGGCTGACCCGGCCGCGCTGAAGGCGGCCCTCGACAATACTCAGTCGACCCTTGGGCCCGTCACCGGCCTCGTCCATGGCGCGGGCGTGCTGGCCGACAAGCTGATCCGCGAGAAGACGCGTGCGCAGGTCGAAACGGTGTTCGCACCGAAGATTGCCGGGCTCGAGGCGCTCATGTCCGTGCTCGACACCGGCCAGCTGAAGACCATCGCCTTCTTTTCCTCGGTCGCTGCGCGCTACGGCAATGCCGGACAGGCCGACTACGCCATGGCCAATGAGATCCTGAACCGGATGGCGCACTGGCTGAAGGCTGCGCATCCGGATGCCGCGGTCACCTCGATCGGCTGGGGCCCTTGGGATGGCGGCATGGTCGATGACAGCCTGAAAGCGAAGTTCGCCGAAATGGGCGTGGCGCTCATCCCGCGTGATGCTGGTGCGCGGCTCTTCGCCGATGCGGTGCTCGCCGGTAGCAGCTGCCCGGTCGAACTGATCGTCGGATCAGAGATCGCGCATGGCTGATCGGGACTTCGAACCGATCGCGATTGTCGGCATGGGCTGCGCCCTGCCCGGCGCGCTGTCGCCTGCCGCGCTCTGGGACGCGGTCCTCGACAATCGCGACCTGCTCTCGCCCGCACCGCCCGGAAAATGGGGCGTCACCGACAGTGAGCAGCAGGCCATGGGCTATCGCGGTGGGTTCGTCTCCGGTTTCGAAACCGTCTTCGACCCATCCGCCTTTGACCTCGGCGAGATCGATGCCGCCGGTCTCGATCCGCTTTTCCAGTGGCTGCTCTATGCCGGACACGAGGCCTGGGCTGATGCCGGCGCGCCGAAAGTGAAGCGAAAGAAGCTCGGTGTGATCGCCGGCAATCTCGGGTATCCGAGCCGCGCGCTGAGCGATTTTGCGAGCGATGTCTGGGAAAACGGCACGTCCGGCATCGACCCGTTCAACCGATTCAATACGGGCGGACCGGCCCGGCTGCTGGCCCGCGCCCTCGGCGCCAAGGGGCCGGCCTTCGCCCTCGATGCCGCCTGCGCCTCCTCACTCTATGCGGTGAAACTCGCCTGCGACCGGCTGCAGGATCGCTCGCTCGATGTCGCGGTGGCAGCAGCCGTGAACGGGGCCGACAATCTCATCCTTCACCAGGGTTTCTCGGCGCTGAATGCGCTCAGCCCGAGCGGGCGCTCGCGGCCCTTCGTCAAGGGCGCCGATGGCCTCGTCCCGGCGGAAGGGGCCGCCGCTGTCGTCCTGAAACGGCTGGCCGACTGCACGGTTGGCGAGACCATACACGGCGTCATTCGCGGCATCGGCCTCTCCAATGATGGCCGCCGCAAATCGCTGCTCGCGCCGGATGAAGGCGGACAGGCCGAAGCGATGGCGGCGGCATGGGCGATGTCTGGCTTGGATCCGTCCCGCGACATCGGCCTCATCGAGGCCCATGCCACCGGAACGCCGACGGGCGACAAGGTCGAGCTGATGGCGACGGCGAAGCATTTTGCAGGTGTCGAAGGCCTGCCCATCGGCTCCCTGAAAGGCAATCTCGGCCACCTCATCACGGCCGCCGGCCTGGCCAGCCTGATCAAGATGAGCTTTGCGATCAATGAGAGCGTCATCCCGCCAACGCGGCTCGATGGCGAAGCGCTGGACGGGTTTGCCGGCTCGACCACGGTGCCAGCGCAAAAAGCGGCCTGGCCCAAGGATCGCCCACGCATCGCAGCCATCAGCAATTTCGGCTTTGGCGGCAACAATGCCCACCTGATCCTCGCCGCCGATGACGGCACGCGCCCGAAGGCCCGCAAGCGCAAGGCCGCAAAGACCGAAGCCGTGATCTGCGCCACCGGCCTCTGCATGGGGCCTGACCGGGGTGTGACGGCGGTGCTGCAACGCCTCGCGCGTCCACCGAAGCAGCCGCGCGGGCCGATGTCCGAGGTGACCGCTCGTCCGAAGCCGCTGCGCACACCGCCGTCAGAGCTTGGCGCGGCACAAGGCCAGCAGCTTGCGCTCTATGACGCCGTCGACGAAGCCCTCGCCCGCCATCCGTTGGAAGACGGCGCTCGCGTCGGCGTGTTCACCGGCTTTGCCTGCGCGCCGGAAGCGGCCCGCTGGATGCTGCGCGCGCGGATTGCCAAACGGCTCGGCCTCGACCCGCAGACGCCGGAGACGGATGCCGCGCGCAATGGCGTCGCCCCGCCGCTCAAGGCTGGCGACGTGCTGGGCGCGATGCCGAATGTCTCGGCCAACCGCATCAATGTACGCGGCGACTGGCGCGCCCAGGGCTTTGCCGTGATGGAGGAAGAGGCCTCCGGCCTGCGCGCGCTGGAGCTGGCCATGCGGGCGCTTGAGGCGGGAGAGATCGATGCCGCGATTGTCGCTGCGGCCGACCTCTCGGCGGACCCGGTGCACGAAGCGGCCACAGGCGAGAGCGGCGGAGACGCGGCGGCGGCGCTGATCCTGAAACGCGTTGGCGAAGCGGACGGTGTCACCCTCAAGGCGCTCAAGCTCACCGGCAAACCGGCCCCGGACACTTTGCTCGAGCGGCTCTACGGCCATTCACATGCAGCAGGCGGGCTTGCGCGGCTGGCCGTGGAAACGGAACTCGCCGCGCGCGGCCACCGGCTGGAGAGCGACGGCCTTGCCCCGGAACTCTACCGCGACGCACGCGGCATCGAGCTGTCCGGCGGCAAGCTCAAGCTCAAGGCGAGCCCCAAGCCCGCCCCCGACCTGCTGCGCCCGGCACCGCTGCTGGAAACCTATGGCGCCGCGACGCCTGAAGCGCTGGCCAAGGCAATAGATATTGGCCAACAGGGCACATCGGGAGCGTGCCGCATCGCCTTGATCGCAAACGATGAAACAGCCCTCGCCGACCAGCGCAGCAAGGCTATTGCCGCTCTCAAGGCTGGGCACGACCCGTCTGGCGATGGCATACATTATGGCGCGGGCAAGCCGGCTGGCGATCTCGCCTTCGTCTTTACCGGCGCAGCGGCGGCCTATTCCGGAATGGGTCAGGGCCTGTTTGCCGGTGTCCCCGAGCTTGGCCCCATGATGACGGCGAAGTTCCCGGCTGCGCAGCATGTTGCCCGCCTGCTCGCCAGCGACCTCGCGCCCGCCTACGACCAGCTGCGCGCCACCACGCTGATCTCCCAGGCCCAGCATCTCTTGCTGACCAGGCTGCTTGGCATGAAGCCATCCGTTGCGATGGGGCTTTCCTCCGGCGAGACCAATTCGCTCATCGCCTTCGGGGCGTGGGCCGATGCCGACGGGCTGATGGGCACGATTGGCGAGAGCGGCATGTACACCGACGATCTCGCCGGCGCCTTCAAAACAGCGCAGGCGGCCTGGAAGGATGACGCACCGGTTCATTGGGAGACGTGGCGCGTCCGCGCCGCCGAGCGTGATTTCCGTGCGGCCCTCGCGAGCGAGCCGCGCTGCGACCTCACCATCCTCTACAGCCCGAGCGACGGCGTCATCGCCGGCGATGCGGGCGCCTGCCAGCGCGTGCTGAAACAGCTCGGCGGACAGGCCATCCGCGTGCCGCATGACCTTGTCGTGCATACGCCGATGATGGCTTCTTACGAGCAGACCTGGCGCCGGCTGCACCATCGCAGGACGAAGGCGCCGAAGGGCGTGCGATTCTATGCCAACGCAATCAATGGCGCCTACACGCCTGACGCGGACATGGTCGCAGACATGCTGACCGGGCAGGCCGTTGCGGAGGTCAACTTCCCGAAGACGCTTGCGCAGGCCCATGCGGACGGCGTGCGAACATTCATCGAGATCGGCCCGCGCGACACGCTGACCGGCGCCATCCGCGAGACGCTGGGTGAGGGCGTTCAGGCCGTCGCCATGGACCGGTTCGGCCAGCCCGCGCAGAACGACATCGCAGCCGTTGCGGCGACGGTCTTCGCTGCCGGGCATGGTGTCGACATAGACTGGCTGAAAACGCGCCTCAGCGATGCCCGCAACAATGCCATCCGTCTTCGGACAAAGGCGTTAGACGAGTTGACCTTCCCGGCGCATCCGACCGCACCTGTCCTGCCCAGGCGGCGGGGTGGCCAGAGGCAACTGCCGCTCGCACCAAAGACAGCGCTGAAGCCCTTCATGCCGCCGCCGGTCAAACCCATGACAGGCCGCGTGCTGCCGCCTGCACCCGGCACAGACTGGACCGCTCCGCGCCCGGCAGGCGGCGCCGGGACGGCGGTCCTCGACCGGCCAGACCGCGCGCCGCTACGCCGCGTGGCCCCCAAGCCTGCACCGGTCGCAAAACGCCCGGTCCAACCGCTTGAGCGCCGCACGCCAACCGGCCCTGCCTTCTCACGCGCCGAGCTGGAACAGGCCGCAGCGGGCAATATCTCCGAGGTCTTCGGCGACCAGTTCGCAGCGCAGGACGGGTTCCGCAGGCAGGTGCGCATGCCGCGCCCGCCGCTGCTGCTCTGCGACCGGATTACCGGCATCGACGCCGAAGCGCTGGTGCAGGGCAAGGGCACGATCTGGACCGAAACCGACGTCACCGCGGGTCACTGGGCCGTCAGCGATGGGCGCCTGCGCCCCGGCCCACTGATCGAGGCCGGACAGGCGGATCTCGCCCTCATCTCATGGATGGGCGCGGACATGCTGAACTGTTCGGACCGCGTTTACCGCCTGCTCGGCTGCGAGCTGACCTTCCATGAGGGCGGCCTGCCAAAGGTCGGCGAAACGGTCCGCTTCCAGATATCGATCAAGGGGCATGCGGAACTCTCTGGCGTTCGCATGTTCTTCTTCGAATATGACGGCTATGCCGATGACCGGCTGGTGCTGTCCGTCCGCAACGGCCAGGCCGGCTTCTTCACTGATGAGGAACTGGCCAATTCGAAGGGCGTGCTCTGGGATGCCGGCACCGACGGAGCACCAACGGCAGACCCCGTTCTGGACCGGACGGCCCCGAGCGCGAAACGCACCTTCAGCGCCGCCGATGTGGCGGCCTTTCGTGCCGGCGATACCTTCCGCTGCTTCGGTGATGGCTTCGAGCGCGCCGCGCCGCAGACCCGGCCAGCCCGCCTGCCGGGTGGCCGGCTTGCCCTGTTCGACACAGTCGAGACCTTCGAGCCGGAGGGCGGGCCGTGGGAGCGCGGTTACCTCAAAGCGGACCAATCGGTCCCTAAGGACGCCTGGTTCTATGACGGGCATTTCCATGAAGACCCCTGCATGCCGGGCACGCTGATGGCCGAAGCCGCCGTACAGGCGCTGGAATTCACCGCCGCCGCCATGGGCCTGACCATCGACCGCGACAGCCATGTCTTCGAGCCCATGCCCGGCGAGGCGGCAACCTTCTATTGCCGCGGCCAGGTGATCCCCGATGCCGACCATGACGTGACCTATGAGGTCTTTGTGGACGAGGTGATCGATGGCGAAGAACCTGTTGTTTTCGCAAGCCTTCTGGCACGGTCCGATGGTCGGAAAGTGTTCTACTGCCCGCGCTTTGGCGTACGCCTGCGCCGCGCCTGGCCGCAGATGAAAAAGGCGGCCAACATCCCGCACTACGTCAATGACGAGTGCGATGTGCGCGGTGACGAGGCGGCCATGATCGAATGCGGCTCCGGTGCACCAAGCAACGCCTTCGGCTCGATGTATGCGCCATTCGACACGCGCGGCGCCGTGCCACGCTTGCCTCAACCGCCCTACCACATGGTCAGCCGCGTCCTCTCTGTCACAGGCCCGTCCGGCCAGCAGAAAGCCGGGCTGACGGCGATTGCCGAATACGATGTGCCGCCCGACGCCTGGTACTTCCTCGACGGCGGTTCGGGCACGATGCCCTTCTCGGTGCTGACCGAGGTCATCCTGCAGCCCTGCGGCTGGCTGGCCTCCTATTCAGGCTTTGCCCTTTCAGGCGAAACGCGGTTCCGCAACCTCGACGGCAGGGGCACAACGGCCCGGCACATCAAACCCGGCGACGGGACAATCCGCACCCGGACGACACTAACCCGCTGCTCGCGCGTCGGGCCGATGACGATCGTTTTCTTCGAGCTGGAGGCGACGCTCGCCGACGGAACGCCCGTGGTGTCGCTGGAGACGAGCTTCGGATTCTTCACCAAGGCCTCGCTCGCCGCACAGGCGGGCCTGAAATCAAGCGACGAGGCCCGGGCCTTCCTCGACGCGCCGGCCGATCCGCCCAGCGAGGAAGCGACCCGCCTGCCGGTCTCGTCCGGCCGGCTGGCCCTGTTCGACCTGATCGACCGGTTCGAGGCTGACGGCGGGGCCAGCGGCCTCGGCCGCATCCGCGCGCGCCAGAGCGTTGATCCGTATGCGTGGTATTTCAGGGCGCACTTCTTCTCCGATCCTGTCCAGCCGGGTTCTCTCGGCCTCGACATGCTCGTTCAGCTGCTCGCCCGTGCCGGTGACCTGAAAGGGCTGGGGGAGCGTTTCGACCATCCCGTCTGGGAACCGATCGCGCCCGGTGAAGAAGTCACCTGGACCTATCGCGGCCAGGTTACACCCACGGCGAAACAGGTGACGGCAACCGTGGAAATCGACAGGGTCGAAACGGGGGATGAAGAGACGATCATCCTCGGGACGGGATCTCTCTGGGTCGATGGTCTGCGGATTTACGAGATGCGCGGCATGAGCGTCCGCCTTCGCGCCAGAACCAGACTGGAATCATACCGGAATTGTACTGTTTTAAGACCCTCCTATCCGGCCTGGGTCGGTGCCCATCGCCCAACCCATACAGTCCCGGCCCTTCCGCTTCTCTCACAGGCCGGCATGCTGCTGCGGCAAGCCTGGACAAGGAACGTCAAATCCTACCCCATTGAAATCAATGGCTTTTCGCCTCGCCAGTGGGCGAATGTGACGGAGGCTGGCCTGTTTGTCGAAGCCCATGTTGGCGCGGATGGCGCTGCGCGGCTCAGGGGGCGGGATGCAGACCAGCCCGACCAGGCTTTCCGCATTCTCTCCTCTGGAACAATTGTCGGCCGCACCCGTCCGTCTGCCCCGCGCCTGCTCGAGGCTGATCACGGAAAACCACTGCCCGACCCGTATGAAACAGCCGATCTTTTTCATGGGCCCGGCCTCAGGCCGGTCACCGAAATGCGCCGTGACGCCAGGGGATTCGAGGCGGTGGTGGACCTGTCGCTGGCCGCCAGTCCGGGGGATGCCTTCGACGCCGTCATCCTCGATGCGCTGGTCCATGGCCCGCCGCATGAGCGCCCGGAAGTGTGGTTCGATGGTGTGGAGGATTGCGCGATCTATCCCGTCCGCATCGAACGCCTGATCATCTGTTCTGACCTGCCGGAGACCGGAGCGCTCGTCATCCGCGGCGTCCCCGGCCAGCGCGACCCGGCAACCGGCGACCTGCCCGTGACGATCGAGGCTTTCCTCGGGAGCGATCTCTGGGCACGGCTCGACCTGATCGAGAAGGCCTATCCGAAAGGCCCGCTTGCAACGCTTAACCCGCTGGAACGGCGCGATTTTCTGACGGGCGCCAGCAACGACCATCCCGCCCCGCTGAGCCGCTTTGACGGGACATGCACGCGGCTTTCCCCCGCCGATGTCATCGCCTGCGACTGGCTGCCCGGCACCGTCGCCACCGCCTGGGGCTGCGAAGGACTAACCGGCAGCGAGCTCGTCCGGGCCGTCGCCGTGAAGGAACATTTCGCCCGTAAATGGGGGATCCACCCGCGCAAAGTCCGCTACGAGCCGCCATTCGCCATTGGACCGGATGGCCGCCACCGTTACGCTTTGCGCTTCGATTCCAAAGCCCGCGCATGGGCCGTCATGGATGATGCGTATGAGTAATATCGAACTGATCGTGGTGGATGATCGCACGCGCCCGCTGGTTCAGCACCTGCGCTACAGGGTCTATTGCGCCGAAAAGCAGTTCGCCATGAAAGGCGCCGACCACGAAGCGCGCATGCTCTATGACGAGACCGATACGCTCGGTGTCACCTTCGCGCTTTTCGATGGCGCAGAGCTTGTCTCCAGCGCGCAGGTCATCCCAGTTGATCCGCTGCAGGCCCCTGAAAGATTTTCGGTTTTTGATCTTCGTCATGCCCTGCCCCGCCCGGACCATGGGGCGGTTATCGTGTCCAAGCTCGTCACCGCTCCCGATCGGCGCGGCTCCAAGACCCTCGGCCCTGTCATGCGCGCCATCCTCGACTTCGTCGCGCAGGAAAACCGCCGCTACATCGCAATCCTGGCCGAGCCAAGCATGCGGGAATTCTACGCCTCGATGGGCTTCGACGTGATGAAGGAAGGCATTGAGGCAGCGCCCTTCGGAACGGTCGCGCTGATGGTGTTCGACATGCGCGATGAGCGTCACACCAGCGGCAAGTCGCTTGCTGGCTGGATGTTCAAATCCGTTTTCAGCCGCTGAAGGCCAGCACAGCGACCCAGTCATCTGAAGGCTGTATGGCCTTCAGGTGCACTTGCCGGCCCGCCTCTTCAAAATCCATGTCTGGTTTCTCGCCGGATATGAAAGGCCCCGGCACCACGACGGATTTCGGCCCGCCGCGAAGGCCTTTTCCCCGCCATTTCAGTACCGCTTCCTTGGCGCACCAGAGGCGGTAGAAACCGCAAAGCGCCGCATCACCATTGCCCAGCGTCTCCAGGACGCGGCGCTCGTCCTCGTTTGCAATCATCTGCAAAACTGGTCCGGTATTCAGCGGCCGCAGCTGTTCGATATCCGCCCCGACGCGTCCGTCGCGCAGCAGGGCTGCGAAGGCGTGCGGACCTGATCGTGACCAGGAAACACTAATCTTATCAATGCCCTTCACCGATGAACGAGCATCGTCATAGGCACGAAGCTGCACCTCATCGGCCGCGAGTCCGCACTCATCGGCCACCAGCTTGCGCATCACATTGCGCGCGTGCAGGAAGT
Organism: Henriciella mobilis; assembly: GCF_003576285.1. Classification (NCBI taxonomy): domain Bacteria; kingdom Pseudomonadati; phylum Pseudomonadota; class Alphaproteobacteria; order Hyphomonadales; family Hyphomonadaceae; genus Henriciella; species Henriciella mobilis. Next base: position 87,035 of record NZ_QWFX01000016.1, read on the forward strand.
TCTGGGCGGTCTCAGGACTGATCAGCCGCGCTGCACGCGCCTGCTCGCTATCGCCCACCGGTTGGTATGCGATATCATCCGCCGATCGTTCCGAATGGACCCAGACAGGTAAGCTTGTCATGTGGCCCCGCTAACGCCCTGCTGGCCTGCTGGCAACGCCTTCAATCCCGGCTGCCTTGGAATCGACCCATGTTTTCAAGACTTTCGACACAGCTTTGTGCGTAAGACCGTCGGTATGAACGACTGCGCGCAACCGCCCCGGTCAACCGGTGCCTCACTGCTGATAATGCAGGCGAAACACGCGTGGGCGCCTTACATTTGCAGCGTCCTTTCGCAACGCCGGACTGGAAAAGGCGTTGTTGGAGGGCAGGTTCGGTTTGAAGTAGAGAATGGCCGGTCCGGGTGCATCCGATCTCGTGCAGATTTTGCATGAGACAACACGGATGTGCCAGCACGGCTCGAAGTGGATGACGATACGCACAACAGTCCTTGTCGCTGCTGTGACGTTGCTGGCATTGCCAGCAGCGGCTGCGCCCGTGCAGGTGCAATTCGTCGGCGACGACGCCAGCGACGAGGTCATGTCGCAAGTGCGCAGCGCCATGCCGGACGAAAGCAGTCCGACCACGGTTCTTGAAGCCCGCCGACAAGGCCGCCGCGCCGTCAGCGCAGCCCGCAAGACACTGAACAGCCTTGGCCATTACGCCCCCCGGATCGACCTTGGGATCGAAAGCAGCGAGCCGCCTTCAGCCCAGTTGAGGATCGATCCCGGCCCGCGTTTTTCGCTCGGTCCGGTCGCCGTGGATTTCAACGGCTCACCCCCACTTGAAGCGATTGCCACCGATATCCGTGCAGACCTGCCGGTGAGCCAGGGCCAGCCTGCCATTCCGGCCCGGGTCCTCGATGCGGAGCGCTGGATCGTCTCCCAACTGCGCGAACAGGGGTATCCCTATGCCGAGATTCGCGAAAAGCGCGTCATCGGAGACCGGGAAGCCGAAACAATCGAGGTAACCTATCTGGTCCGCTCGGGTCCGCGCGTGCGCATCGGCGAGACGATCCTGCCCGAGCATGAGATGGTCACCAAGGCGACGTACCTGGAACGCTTGATCCCCTATAAAGCTGGCGAGATCTACAGTCCGGGCAAGCTCTCCTCCTTCAACACACGCCTGGTCGAAACGCGTCTGTTCCGCGTGGCGCGTGCGTCCCTCGCTGATGAGCCGAGCGCGATCGACGAAGATGGCACCGAAACGCGAGACGTGATCGTGACCGTCGCTGAGCGCCAGCGCAATACGATCGCCCTGGGGACAAGCTATTCCACCGCCGAAGGCTACGGCCTGCAGGCGGAGTACGCCCGCCGCAACCTCAGCCGGCGTGGCGACTCGCTGATTACCAGCCTGACCCTGGCCGAGCTTGAACAGTCGCTCAACGTCCTCTGGCGCCGTCCGAACGAATTCGGTTATGGCCGCGGGCTCGTCCTGAATGGCGGCCTGATTGCCGAAACGACCGACGCCTATGAGCGCGAAGCCGTAATGCTCGGCGCGAGTTTCGAAGTCGCCAGAAGCACCGACTTCACCTATTCCTATGGCGTCAATGCCGAGTTGGTGCGCGAGCAGGACGAGCTGGGCGAACGCGACCTTCAGATTTTCTCTGTCTTCACCGATGCGCGCCTCGACAAGAGCGACAGCGTACTGGACCCACGCGAAGGCTGGCGGATCAATGGCCGGGTAGAGCCGAGCTATACCTTTGGCGACGAGTCCAATCCCTATGTGCGCTCGGTCGGTCAGGTCAGCGCTTATGTTCCTTTCGACGAGGACAAGCGTTTTGTCCTCGCCGGACGATTCAAGGCGGGCGCCGTGCTCGGTGCGAACGCGGCCGACATTCCGGTGGACGACCGTTTCTATTCCGGCGGCGGCGGCAGCGTTCGGGGTTTTGCCTACCAGGCGATTGGCCCGCGCGGAGCGGACAACACGCCGCTGGGCGGCAAGTCGGTCGTCGAGGCATCGCTGGAAGCACGCTATGCCTGGCGAAAGAACATAGGCCTCGTGGCCTTCGTTGATGCCGGCAGCGTTTCAACCGACGAGTTCTCCAATTTCGACGACGCGAAGTTCGGCGCCGGTATCGGGCTTCGCTACAACACGCCTGCAGGTCCGATCCGTCTGGATATCGCGGCCCCGCTCAACCCGTCGGACTTCGATGACCCGGTCCAGATCTACATCTCATTCGGGCAGGCCTTCTGATGAGCGACGAGACCGCCCCCACCAAGGACAGAAAGCGCAGGCCCATCCTGAAATGGAGCCTGATCGCCCTTGGCGCGCTGCTTGGCCTTGTGCTGGCCTTCCTGCTCGCCCTGCGCTTTGCTGCACAATCGGAGTTCGGCCGCCAGTTTGTCGAGAAACGTATCGAAGCCGCCGATCCCTCCGGCCAGGATATCGAACTCGAAGGCCTTTCCGGGGACCTGCTCGGCACGTTCAGGATCAGGCGTCTGTCAGTTTCTGATGATGAAGGCGTGTGGCTGGTCGCCGAGAATGTCCTGGCGGACTGGAAACCACTCGCCCTGCGCAAGCGAGCCCTGCTTGTCGAAACGCTGGAAGCTGATCTTATCCATGTCCAGCGGCGCCCGCACATTGTCTCCAGCGGATCATCATCCGACGGCGGTGGGTCGATGCCGCTACGTGCTGGCGAGCTGGACAAGCTGCGGATCGGTGAATTGCGCACCGAGGCCGGTGTCCTGCCGCGCGCGCTCAGCCTCGAAATCAATGGCCAGGGCCGAGTCGGCCAGGATGGCGGCAACACAAAACTCTCTGTCCTGCCGACCGAGGGAGACGGGGATACGCTGACTGCGGACCTGACCTGGTCGCACGATCTGCGCCTGCAGGGCACGCTGGACCTGGACGGACCGGCCGGAGGACTGTTCGCATCCCTCGCCCGGCTTGAGCCCGGCCAATCCATCGCTGCGCAGCTGACCGCGAATGGCACGCGCGACGACTGGTCGGGCGATGCGAGGATCACAATCGATGATGAACCGGCGATCACGGCAGACGCTGGCACCCAGGAGGACGCGATTGCGTTTGACCTGGTCGCCTATCCCGGCCGCCATCCGCTTGCCCGCGCGATTTCGAACACGCTCGGCGATACGCTGACAATTGAAGGCAGCCTGCTCAGAGATGAGGAGGACCGCGCCTTGCTGGACCTCACTGCCAGTGCCGAGGGCCTGAAGCTGCGCGCCCAGGCTGGCCCGCCCCAGGACGGCGCCTACAGCGCCGATGTACAGCTGACCGTCGACGAGCCAACACGTTATGCCGGGCGCGAAAGCATCAAGGTCGACCGGGCCCTACTGGACGGCGTCTTGGTCTATGGCGACGGCGCGGCCCGGTTCGAGGGCAATATCGAGGCGACGGGCGTCGATGTGCCGTCCTTCGAAGCCGATATGGTGTCAGGTCCTCTGAGCGCGGTTTACGACAGGCCCACCGTTCTCATCCGCTCCACGCTATCCGGCGAGAGCGCCGTCCTTCCGGGCGTCGCGGGGCGGGTTGCCGGCGCGCAGCCAACGCTCAAGCTGAACGCGCTGTACAGCCTCGAAAACCGCTCGCTCGACCTGCGCGAGACCATTGTCAACGGCAAGGCCGGCCGGGTGAGCGCTGCGGGCACGCTGCGGTTCAGCCCGGCCTTCACGGCAAATCTTGCCGGGAGTTTTTCCATCGATGGCGCCGCCGCCAATCTCGCAAGACCGGTCAAGCTGAATGGCCAGTTCAAGGCGGACCGGGCTGGCCCCGGACGCACAGGTTTCTCGCTGAACTCGCAGCTGACCCGGTTTGGCTCCCTGCCAACGCCGCTCAACCAGTGGAGCGACGGAACGGCCCGTATTTCCGCGCGCGGGGCGTTCGCCGGCGGCGGCGTGCAACTGTCTGCCTTTTCGCTGCGCTCGGGCACGCTGCGGCTCGATGGTGCCGGCCAGCTGAGCGGAGGCGTCCTCTCAGCCGATGCCGACCTGAGTGCGGGCGAGGCCAGTTTCGCCGGGCTGCGGCTGGAGAGCGTGAGCGGGCGTACAAGCCTCAACGGTCCGTTCTCGGACCTCGCCTTCGACACCCGCCTCACGGCGCCTTCTCTGGCGAACTCCAGTATCCGGTTCAGCAATATCAGCCTGCTGGCCGACGGGCGCTATGGCCAAGGAAAGCTGTCAGCCGATGCAGAGCTGGAGTCGGAGACCTCCAACAATGGACCGATATCGCTATCGACCGCCTTCTCGCTCGACGGTGCCCGCTGGCAAGTCAGCGGGTTTGAAGGCCAGTGGGGCGAACTTGAAGCCGTTGCGAACCTGTCGGGACGCGGTGGCAGGATTGGGGAGATTCGCGGCGAGCTGGCCCTTAGCGGGGACCTGCCACCGGGCCTGCCGGCACGGTCTGTATCCGCCGATGCGCAAATCGCCGGCGAACAGCTGGTCCTCGATGCCTCGCTCCAGACCGTTGCCTTCGGGCCGACAGAAGCTGATGCCTTCGTTCTGCGCGCCAACGGGACACCGGACGATATCGACTTTGTCGCCGAGCTCGAGGGCAGTACCAGGATTGATGCGCTGAGCTATGAGACAGCTTTCAACATGGACGGCAAGCTGAGCGGACTGACAAGCGGACAACTCGATCTTACAACGTCCCTGTCGGCCGTTCTTGGCGATATCGGACTGACCACGCAGGATCCGATCCGGTATACGCAATATGACGATGGTTTCGAAGCCAGCGCCCGCTTCGCCGCACTCGGCGGAACGCTCAGCCCCAATGTGACTACACGCGGCGAGACGGCCATCCGCCTGAACGGGGAAAATCTCAAGATTGCGCCACTGCTCATCATTGCAGGCCGCCCCGGCCTGGATGGCACCCTAAATATCGATGTTGCCTTCGACGAGGTGGACGGCGGTCTTGCCGGGCCGTTCAGCGCAGAACTGATATCGGTCGGCCGCCCTGATTCTCAGCTTCCACCGATCGACCTCATCCTTTCCGGAGATCTGCACCCGACCGAACTCGTGACGGATATTCGTGCGGGCGACAATGAGAGCCTGGAAGCGGCGTGGGATTTCACCATCCCGGTACGGACGATGCCGGCAGCACCGCTCATCCAGCTGCAGGACAATGCTGAGATTCCCTTTCAGGCGTCCGTCAATGGCCAGATCGAAGCCGTTTCTGCACTGATCGTTCCGCCGAACATGCTGCTGCGCGGCATCGTGGACCTCGAAATGTCGGGCCGCCTGCCGGACCTCAATGAAAGCTTCACCGGTTCTCTCGCCTTCTCCGACGGCCAGTTTGAGCATGGCGACCTCGGCATGGTGCTCAATCAGATCGATGCAGCCGCGAAGCTCGGCGGCGGCACGGTCGATCTGACAAGCCTCAGCGCCAAAGGCCGTTCAGGCGGTACGCTGACCGGCAGCGGCACGATGGCTGTCGATGGGTCCGCGCAAAGCGATGTCAGCATCGAAGCGCGCCAGCTTGTCGTGACTGAACGGCGCGAGGGACGCGCTACCGTCAGCGGCACGATGCAGCTGCGCCAGCAGCCAGATCTCCTGGAGATCATCGGCGATCTCACCGTCGACAAAGGCGAGATCAATATCGAGAATCTGCCGACCGGCGGCCCGCCAACCCTGGACGTCAATTTCTCCGAGCCGGTCGCACCGGCCGATGAGGAAGAAGACGAGGCGGCTACCCGGCTCGATATCCAGCTCACAGCGCCCGGCCGGATCGACGTGCGCGGGCGCGGCGTCAATGCTGAGCTGTCCATGGACGCAGAGATCCGCGGTTCGCTGGGCAAGCCCGTCATTACCGGGTCGGCGTCGATTGTTCGCGGACGTTTCGACCTGATCGGCAAGCGCTTCCAGTTTGCCGACAGCACCGTACGGCTGTCGCCCGATATCGGCGCATCCCCGCTCGATATTTCCGCCACACATGAGACGCGCGACGATATCACCGCAATTCTCAACGTGGACGGCACGATCAACCGTCCGGAAGTCTCCCTTACATCAGATCCGGCCCTGCCCGAGGACGAGGTGCTCTCGCGGGTCCTCTTCGGGCGTTCCCCGACCCAGCTGAGCGGGCTCGAGGCCGCCCGGCTTGCGGCCGCGCTGGCACAGCTGTCGGGTGGCGGCGGGTTTGACCTGCTGGGCGGCCTCGAACGCGCGCTCGGCCTCGATACGTTCGATGTCGGCTCCGGCACGAATGGCGACGTGCAGGTGACGAGCGGCAAGTATCTGACGGAAGACGTCTATCTTGAAGTCCGCTCGGGCGCGACGGGCGCGCCCGGCGTCGCGATCGAGTGGGAACCGGTCACAAATATCGAAGTCGAAGCGGCGACCAGTACTGAAGATGGCCAGCATATCTCCATCCAGTGGAAGCGCGATTTCGATGACGGTGTCTTCCCCGGCATTTCGGGCAATACGACCGGGCCGGGCAACGGGACGGACAGCCCTCCGGACGCCCAAAGCGATCAGCCCTCACAGCCTGAGGGCGAGGGACAGGAAGACGCAAAGCAAAGCGACCGCGAGGAATGACCGCGCCGCCTCTCAGAGCTGCGAGGTATCGGTGGGCTGGTTCATGAACAGCCGGCCGGCGAGTTCATAGGTCTGCTGCTTGACCATCATGTGCAGGGTTGCGACGTGCACGTCACGAAAGCGGCGCTGGATGGGAGATGTCCGGTAAACGGCCGTTCCGCCTGCCAGTTCATAGATGAGGTCGACCGATTGTTTGGCCGACTCGACAGCGCTGGTCGTCGCCAGCCTGAGATCCCGCTTGAGCGCAACAGGGACGGCGCCAGACTGCGCTTCGTACCAGGCCGCATCGATCGCCTCATGCAGGAAGGCGCGGCCCTGGCGCAAATAGGCCTCAGCGCGCGCGACATCCCGGTGTGTGGAGGACTTTTCCGCCAGCGGGCTGCGTGAGCCTGCCGGGACCTTGCCGACTGCAAGCTCATAGATGTCGTCGAGCGCGCCGCGCGCAGCGCCAAGTGCCACAGCGCCAATCCCGATGGCAAGCATGCCGAAGGCCGGGAAACGGAAAATCGGCGCGTCGCTGCGGGCCGTGCCGAGCCCTCGGACAATCCTGTCTTCGGGAACAAAGGCATCGCTGACCTCGAAATCCGTCGATCCGGTTCCCTGCAATCCGGTCACTGTCCAGGTATCGATGAAGGTCAGCTGGTCTGCGGCGAAGATTGCCGAAAGATGCTGCGGACGGCCTTTCTCATCAGGCACGATCTTCCCGCTTTCGTCCGCAAGGAAGCACCCCGCACTGATCCAGTGCGCATTCTGCGAACCAGACCCCCAGGCCCAGCGGCCATTGACGACATAGCCGTCAACGCCCTCGTGGAGCGTCGGGGTGGCAAGGCCTATAGGGGCAAAGATGCCGGCCGCGATCACACCGGGCTCTTGCAGCAGCCGCTGTACCGCCTGCGTATTCGCGAAAGACATACTGTAGGCGGCCGTCGTTGCAATGAAGGCGCACCAAGCCGCCGAGGCATCGGCGCGCGCGAGCGTCTCGATTGTTTGGGCATAGTCGAGCGGCGACGCGCCGGCACCGCCCCATTCGGGCGGGTTGCACATGGCATAGAAGCCGTCTGCGGCCAGCCGGTCGGCTATATCCTGCGGGAGCTTGCGCCCCTGCTCGATTTCGTCGGCGCGGCTGGAAAGTTCGTCGTACCAGTTGGAGGCTCGTTCCAGCAGGACTTGCTCCGTAACTGTTTCCTTGAGGTCTGTCTCTCCATCTGCAGGCATCGCAACAGCGCTCCTTGTTATCACTCAGGCAACTGGCGTGAGCCTAGCACAGGGGCGTGAGGTGTGTCCGGCATTTCCGGCAAAAGAAAACGCCCCTGGCCGAAGCCAGGGGCGCTATTGGGTGCGGGAGGGCGCACCCAACAAAAGAGTAAGCTAGTAATTCCTTTTATTTCAGAGGGTTAGAGGTTTCCCTGCGAGCAACGATCATTCAAAGTTCCGGCAGGCGCCGGCTGATGCGTGCCAGAATATCGTCAAAGAGTGCAGGCTCCCTGTAGTAAAGCGCTCGTGACTTCGCATAAGCGTCCGCGTACGCCTTTCGCGTTTCTGCGTCGCTCAACAGAAAGGCTTCGTTCCTGGTGAGGTCCGGTTCATCTGCCTTGCGGAACCTTTTGGCCTTGTGGTCCTTGTACGCGTCTGTTCCGATGAACTCTTTCACTGAGGCGTCAGCGAGCAGGCAGTACACGTCATAATAGTGGCGCATGAAATTGATAGGCATGTCGCCGTCCGCCTGCTGCTTTCGGAATTTCGTTGAGATGGTCTGGAGCTTTTCGACAAAAGTATAGCCCGGCTCATAGCAAGGCACATCGACCGCGCGGGTGTCGGTCAGGTCTGCAATCCCACTCTCGACTGCAAGTTCGTAAGCCCAGGACGAAATCGTACATGGCCGGTTCGGCGCCACCTGGTCGAACCCGACTTCGAGCAGGATGCCTGCCTTCAGCCCTTCTGGCAGTGGATTCACCGACTCATACTTCAATCGAATGCCTGCGCCGCGATAGTGGCGTGTGTCGTCGAACTCTTCGTCGCGGACCACTTCGATAATGCCAGGAATTTTGATGGCTTCGGCCAGACCGTTGAAGAATTCGAGACGCGCCTTTACCTGCGCAGGCTTGTTGTGGTTTGGGCCATACTGGAGGTCGGTCTCTGGGTGGATCAGGATGTCGATGTCTTCCGAAAAACGGTCGATGAGGCCGTATCCCTTTGACAGCGAAGTTCCGCCTTTCAGCTCAAACTTATAGTCAAGCTGCTGCAGTCCCCAGAGGCAGTGCATCAACCAGTAGTCTTTTTCGATGAGGCCCGGATCGATAGTGTTGTTTCGCGCAGCAACAGCGATGAGGTCGGCAAAATCAGGCAGTGCGTGCAGGAGGGTCACGCGGCGGTTGCCTGATCAGGGTTCAATACAGGCTTGAGGAGCCTTGCAGCCCGCGCCGATCCGAAATCCTTCACCGCACGTGACAGTCGCGCGCGGTCCATACGTCGCGCACGCCTAAGTGCCTTGGGAAGCACTGCTGCCTTTTCCTCGGGAAGCCGATCGAGGTTGTGCAACAGATCCACCAGGAGGAATTCTTCGCTGAGGTTTGAAGGAACAGAGGTCCGCATGCGGAAGTCATAGCGTCGGCCATCCAGCTCGAAATGGCCGTGCCGTTTGCGATTATAAACTACCGGCTCATTGTAGAGCTGCGTCGTTCCCAATTCGAGGCTGTTATAGGCGTTTGGCGAAACCATAAGAAACCGGTCATCCCCCAGGAATGACTCAACCAGCTTCTCCGGCTTGGCGGGTGCCTGCCCGAACCGAGTTTTCTTCGGAGCCATATAGAGCCCTGCCCCAACCTTTTCGAGGCGTCCTTCGTCAAGCAGCTGTCCAACATGTCGATCGACAGCGTTTGACCAGGTCGCAAGCTCCTTGCGCCGGTACACCTGTCCGGGGCGCAATTTCCTTTTTAGTTTTGCAAGCGCGGTCATGTTCTGTCTCCATCACCCACAATATAGGGGTCATGCTCCATATTATGCAACATTTCTTATTAAAAAGTCATGCACAACAAAGACAATTGTCCCCCGTCAGCGACCATGAGACAGATCGGGAAAATTGCTTAAGGAGGATTTCTGGCACATCGTAGCCCGCCAAGGGGACGAAGATGAGACAGAAATCCGGGCCGGAGGGATCGGCCGAAAAACATGTGAAGGAAATCCGCCGCAAGACCCGGCGTAAATTCTCCGCCGAAGAGAAGATCCGCATCGTACTGGAAGGCCTGCGCGGCGAGTATTCGATTGCCGAACTGTGTCGGCGTGAGGGGATCGCTCAGGGGCTGTACTACACCTGGTCGAAGGAGTTTCTCGAAGCTGGCAAGAAGCGCTTGTCGGGCGACACGGAGCGGCAGGCGACATCCGGCGAGGTGAGTGGCCTGAAGCGTGAGATGCGCGATCTGAAGGAGGTCGTTGCCGACCTGACGCTGGAAAACCGCATCCTCAAAAAAAGCGTGATCGGGGATGGGGAGGATATCGAATGAGATACCCCGCGTCCGAGAAGCTGGAGATCATCCGGCTGGTGGAGCAATCGCATCAGCCCGTGAAAAGAACGCTGGAACAGATCGGCGTGTCACGTCCGACCTTCTATCGCTGGTATGACCTTTACCGGCGGTTCGGTGAAGCCGGGCTTGAGGATCGGCGCGGCGGCTCTGGCCGGGTCTGGAACCGCATCCCGAATGAGGTGCGTCAGCAGGTGCTGGAAATGGCGCTCGACCGGCCGGACCTTTCTCCCCGCGAACTGGCCGTGACGTTCACGGACGAGAAGCGCTACTTCGTCTCGGAAGCCAGTGTTTACAGGCTTTTGAGGGCGCACGACCTGATTACCAGCCCGGCCTTCATCGTGATGAAAGCGGCCGATGAGTTCAGGGAGAAAACCACCGCGCCCAACCAGCTCTGGCAGACCGACTTCACCTATCTGAAAGTGATCGGCTGGGGATGGTTCTACCTCTCCACCGTGTTGGACGACTTCTCCCGTTACATCATCGCCTGGAAGCTCTGCTCGGGCATGGCGGCGAGCGATGTGCAGGACACGCTGAACCTGGCGCTTGAAGCTTCCGGACTCGATGAAGTGAATGTGGTTCATCGCCCGAGACTACTCTCAGACAACGGACCGTCTTACATCTCTGGCGATCTGGCTGAGTATCTTGCCGACAAAGGCATGCAGCATACGCGCGGCGCGCCGTATCATCCCCAGACGCAAGGAAAGATCGAGCGCTGGCATCAGACGCTGAAGAACCGCATCCTGTTGGAAAACTACTTCCTGCCCGGAGACCTTGAAGCGCAGATCGATGCGTTCGTCGGTTACTACAACCATCAGCGCTATCACGAGAGCCTGAACAATCTCACTCCGGCAGATGTCTATACGGGCCGCGGCCAGACCATCCTGCTCGAACGTGAGAAAATCAAAAGGAGGACGATGAAACTACGGCGCTTGCAGCACGCCCAATCCGCTGCTTAACTCAAACCAGATGCGCCAGACCCTCCTTAAGTCAGGCAGCCTGAAGTCTCAAATTACCTGACGACGGACACAGGCAATCTGCATTAGGAGTCAATTGAAGGTCAATGAGTTCCCTAATGGCTTCGATTGGAAAGCCGAGATCACGGCATTGCCGAATAAAGAGCAGCCTATTGGACGACGCTTCGTCATAAACTCGCTGTCCACCTGATGTGCGTCCCGGTTCAGGGAGCAGTCCGATAGACTCATAATACCGTATTGTCGTGATTTTTACCCCGGAGAGTTTTGATAACTGCCCAATTGAACGGTTTTGGTCTGGCATTTCATTTTTCCCCTTGAACCTATAGCAGCTATAGGGTGCAACGAACTAAATCAATGAATGAAACAGACAAGTTTGACGGTCGTAACGCCGTTCCATGAAGCTGTTTTCGCTCAAATGTTAGGAGGAGAGGATAGGCTATGGCGGATGATGATTGCTGCGGAGTTGATGAAGAACAGATCCGTTCACCCGGTTATCGCCGAGCCCTATGGATCGTTGTTGCCTTGAATGTGGGCTACGGCGTCATAGAGCTTTTCGGGGGCTTCATGGCCAATTCTCAGGCGCTGAAAGCAGATGCCCTCGATTTTTTAGGCGACGGGTCGATCACATTTCTCGGGCTACTTGCGATCGGTTGGTCGCTGGCCTGGCGGGCGCGGTCTGCATTCATTCAAGGCATCTTTCTCGGCCTGCTCGGGCTTTGGGTGCTCGCCTCTACCGTTCTCAAGACCCTCACGGACACACCTGTTGAAGCCGGCTTAATGGGACTTTTCGCGTTAGTTGCCTTGATCGTGAATCTCATCGCTGTCCTGCCTTTGCTGCCTTATCGCGACGGTGACGCCAATATGCGCGCTGTGTGGCTTTTTTCACGCAATGATGCGATCGGCAATGTGGCTGTTATCATCGCCGCAGGTCTGGTTGCCTTGACGTCTACTCGCTGGCCCGACCTCATCGTGGCCTTCCTGATTGCGGCTTTGTTTCTTCATTCGGCGTGGAACATTTTGCGCGATGCGCGTCGCGATCTAAGTGTCGTCACGTCCCGCAAGACAGACCCGTTGGCGAGTGAGGCAAACCCAGAATGACGCAGCACGTTCGTTGGCTGGGAACCTCTATCGCGGTAGTGATCCTGATCGCCGACCTATCCACAAAAGCCACTATGATACCCTATTTGACCGAGTCCGGCGGCTTGGTTGAGCTGCTCCCGTTTGTAGATTTGAGACTGGGGTATAATCGCGGCGTCAGCTTCGGTCTGCTAAGTTCAAACAGCGAGTGGGCGCCATGGGCACTGGCTTTCATCGCGTTCATCGTGTCTGCTTATTTGGCGATGCGGTTGTGGCGCGCCACGTATAAGCATGATGCAATCTGGGCCGGATTGATCATCGGCGGCGCTCTGGGCAACGCCATTGACCGTCTGATTGACGGCGTTGTTACAGATTTCATTGATATTCATGTTTTAGGATTTCACTGGCCAACCTTCAATCTCGCTGACATCGCCATTGTTCTTGGTTTAGCAATAGTGATGTTGAAAGGTATGAGACCTTCAGAGAAACAGATAGTTGCAAATCAAGATACTATCGGTTGAATAGGTTGGGTGAGCGCTCATATGAAGCTTCCAATCAAACAGGATAGGAGATCGGGATAACCACTCGGTCTGTTAGGTATTGTATGGATTATGTTTCGACGACGAACTGCCCCATCATCCCGGCATCTTCATGTTCGAGTATATGACAATGGTACATGTAAGGTGTATCCGGGTCTGCATAATCTTTAAATGACAACAGCAACCGCACGCGCTCGCGCGGCGCTAGCAGTACAGTATCCTTTAAGCCGGTTTCGTGCTGAGCAGGGGGCCTACCATTGCGGTCCAAAATTCTGAATTGGACATCATGTACGTGAAACGGATGAGGCATCCAAGAAGCGTTTTGGACTTCCCAAATTTCCGTCGTATTCAACTTCACGCGCTCGTCAATACGGCCCATATCCATAGAACGGCCATTTATCGTAAACCCATTTTCTGCCCGCATACCCATCCCCATTCGGAGCACAAATTGACGCATTTTTACGGCACTTCCTGGATCGATAGCGGCGTGTTTCTTGAAGGTTGTGGGTACTGGCGGAGAGGAGTCTAGGTTTGCGTTGGGGACGATAAGTAAGACGTTGAAAGCTGATGTGTCTGTATCCCTGCGATTATTACCACGCCACCATCGGTCGCCCATCATAGCGCCATCCATCATACCCATTCCATTCGTTGTGGATGCAGCTATCAACTGCCGTGGCTGACCATAGCGCATATCAACGAGGATCTCTGCACGCTCTCCCGGCGAAAGCCTTAACTGCGACATTTCTAAAGCGGTCTCTAAATGCCCCCCGTCGGATCCAATCATCAAAAAGGTTTGTCGGTCCGCGAACTTAAAGTCATAAATGCGAGCATTCGAGCCGTTAAGCAATCGTAGGCGCAAAAGCTCAGTCTTGCTCTCAAAAACAGGGTCAACCACACCATTGACGAGCAAGGTGTCGCCCTGCATTCCCATCATGATGTCATGCATAGATCTTAAATACACTAGCTCGCCATTATTCCCGAACAGTCTGTCCTGAACGATCAACGGCACGTCATCGACGCCGTAGGTATTAGGTAAGTCAGGTTCAAGTCGATTGGGATCTTTTACGATAATGGGACCCGCAAGGCCGCGATACACTTGCGGACCGGCTTGTTTGTGGGCGTGAGAGTGGTACCAGAAAAGGGCGGGCTTTTGGCGTACTTCAAACTGCGCGGTCCAGGTCTCACCCGGTGTTATCGTCTGGTGTGGTGTGCCATCATATTTGGCCGGCACGTGGAAACCATGCCAGTGAAGTGTAGTATCTTCTTGCAGCGTGTTGTTGACATTGATTTTTACAATAGATCCGACATCCATTTGAAGCGTTGGACCGAGATAGGCCTGATTTACGCCGATAGTGGACGTCGAACGGCCTTCAAAAAATGTTGAAGTTCCATTTTGGATTTTCAGATTATATTCTGTGTAAGCGCCATTCTTTGTTCCGGAAAGCAACTGAGGTATTTTGAGAAGGTTCCTATCAGAGTTATGCGGACTTTGGGGATAGCCTGCTTGCCCACACGCTGCTAAGGACAATGAGAGCCCGCCCATACCCCATAACGTGTCTCTTCGAGTCAGCACAATTTAGTCCTTTTTGATGGACTTACGGTTCTACGCTGTGTTCCCTGTGTCATCTGGCCTATCGTTTCCGATTGAAAAACAAGTATTTCGCGAACGCGGCGATCCCCAGAATAAGGAATATAAAAACCAATATTCCAATCAAGCCGCCAAATGGCATCATGAACCATTCGTCTCGCATCATCATGTCATTAGAATTCATTTTTCATTGTCCTTTCGATTGTCTCATATACTTGTGAAAAAATATCACTTTCACGCACTTTGTACGCTTAATCTCAGATCTTAACATCTACAGCCGCTGTAGCCTCAATAGTTAACCCGCCTGATCTGACTGGCCCAGCCTTAATTTTAGTGCCGCCGCTACTTTCGGGGTGGGTTTCGTTAGTGACGTCATTTCAACATTTCTGGACAGTAGATTTTCATCAAGGTTTCGATCACCTGGCGCACTGCGGGATCGGACAAACGGTAATAGATGGTCTGGGCTTCGCGCCGGGTGTCCACCAGCTCCCGACCGCGCAGCAACGCGAGGTGCTGGGACAGGGCCGACTGCGACAGCCCACTATCGACCTGTAACTCTCCTACAGACGCTTCCGAGGCGCCGAGGCGACAGAGAATCATCAGCCGGTGCGGATTGGACATGGCTTTGAGCAGGCTCGCGGCCGCTTCAGCCTTGGCTTCCAAAACGCGGGGATCAAGCAGTTCAGCAGTGTTCTTCATGACCGATAGTATATTAGGTATTGTTTATTTAGCAAGTGCTAATATATAAAAATCAAAGGAGACGTACGATGATCCATGTTCAGGCTTACTTTGATGACACCACCAATACGGTGTCCTATCTGGTTGAGGACACCGCCACACAGCAGGCCGTCCTGATCGATCCGGTGCTGGACTACGAGCCAAATCGCGCCGCGCTACAGACGCTATCCGTTGACGCAATACTGAAAGATGTACACGCTCGGGGACTGACCCTCACCTGGGTGCTCGATACCCATGTCCATGCGGATCATTTGTCCGCAGCAGACTATGTCCGCAAGGAAACCGGCGCGAAAATCGGCATCGGAGCAAAGATCACTCAGGTGCAGAAACTGTTCGGTCCGGTGTTCAATGCCAAGGATGTCTGCGCAAACGGTACCGTGTTCGATGCGCTACTTGAGGAAGGCGACGAACTCCCTTTCGGGTCGACAGCGATCAAAGTGCTGCACACGCCAGGGCATACTCCCGCTTGCGTCACTTATGTTATTGAAGATGCGGCTTTCGTAGGCGACACGCTATTCATGCCTGACTATGGCACCGCACGCGCAGATTTTCCGGGCGGTGATGCGAGGACACTATACCAATCGATCCAAAAAATTCTGAGTTTGCCTCCCGCAACACGAATCTTTGTTGGGCACGACTACCTGCCTAAGGACCGAAGCACGATCGCTTGGGAAAGCACAGTTGCGAAACAAACCGCATCGAACGTCCACATATCCGGTAATGATGAGGACGCATTCGTTGCGATGCGCGAAGCCCGGGATGAAACCTTAGCTGCACCGCGCCTCATTTTACCGTCCTTGCAAGTCAATATTCGCGCCGGCGCACTCCCGCCGCCAGAACAAGATGGGCACACATATTTGAAACTTCCCATCAACCAGCTATGAGCCAAAGAAATTGTTGTTCGCATACTTAAACCGGCGCGCCGTCCTCTTCGAGATGCTAGGTATAGAAATCATTTCGTAGCCGAATATGGGCTGGCTCATAGCCCACGCAGCACAATACGGGTTACGTGGTGGCGTGATGCCAGTCTCTGGCGCAACGCCACGATTTGCGTATAGTTTAAACTATTGGCACGCGTTGGACCGAACGCCTGGAGTGGGATTGACATAATCTGCCCAGGAGCGGCGACGACAAGACCAGCGCGCCTATTGTGCAAACCAACAACTATACCCTCCGACTCCGCCTTGGACTATTCAGCCAGCTGAGTGTTTTTGCTGCGATCCCATCTGCGGAACGGTTCGACAAGCTGTGCGCTATACCCCACCGGATAGTCGGGGCGTCCAGCGACACCGAGTTCGCCATCTCGCGGTTGCGGGCGGTCCTTGACGAAGGTGCCGAGCAAATGGTCCCATAGCATTGTGAACAGGCCGAAATTGACATCGCCCTTGACCTTGTGAGCGAGGTGATGGTGGCGGTGCCCCGGCGCGACGGCCCAGAGGTAGATCAGTGGACCGACGCGCATGTCCGTGTTGGAATGCTGAAGCAGAAGCTGGATCGCCGCCGCAAAGCCGAGCAGCGCGCCAATCTCCAGCGGCATGCCCATCAGCAGGAGAGGTGTTGTGCCAGCGGTGAGTTCAATCGCCTGGTGCAGCGGATGCTTCATCAGGCCATTAAACCCATACATCCGTTCGACGCTGTGATGGACAGCATGCAGCCGCCAAAGGGCTTCAATCTTGTGGCTCGCATAGTGTGCCATAGTGATCCCGAAATCCGCGATCAGGATCGTCATCACGAGTTGAGCCCAAAGCGGCCACTCGCCCGGCCAGACATCGAAGCCATGGGTCATCGCCGCTAGGATCGGAATGGCGGCGATGGAAGCTGCGTTCGTGAGTTCATTGATGACCGCGTGCAGCGTGTCGCGGGTTGTGTCGCCTTTAGAGTGGTTCCAATTCTCTTCAAACGGCGCGATCCGTTCGGCGATGAAAGACAATGCGATGGCGGGCAGCAATAGCCCGGCAAGCCAGATTTTGCTCGCGCCATTTGCAACCATCCAAACGGCGGCCCCAATAAAGCCAATAAAGAAAAGGGGTGCATAACCGTAACGCACCAAAAATCGTAATATGCCCATGAAGCAGATCTCCTCTCGAATTCATTGAGAATTAGCGAGACACCGAGAGATCATCTTGAACAAAACGGTTGGAACCGAAACTCGGCGCGAGAAAACCCGCAATTTGTCGTCGCAAGCGTTTTGGGCGCTACCCTAAGACCGTCCTGTAAGCGAGCGAGACGCTACGCTTGGCGTTATGCCAAACATGCGTCTCATTGCCCGGGTGAAGTGCGCTTGATCGGAAAAGCCGCCGGCGAATGCGGCTTCGGCGAGACTCGCTCCTGCCGCGAGCGCCTTTGCAGAACATTCTAGTTTTCGCCAAACGAGCCAAGTCGAAAGCGGAACGCCGAACTGCTTGCGTGCCAGAACCCGCAGCCGGGATTCAGACAAGCCGACCCGCGCTGCAGCTTCAGTGATTGACCAACGTCCTGGTTCGTCGCGAAGCTCTGCTAGCACTGCTTCAAGCCTCGCGTCCAAATTGCTGGGAGTTGAGACGGATAAATCATTGAGCTGTGCAAACAAGTCGTCTGAGTTCGGAGGCACCCGAAAAGGCATATCTTCAAGATCCAATGCGGCGATATCGTCCGGGTCCAGTCGGTTAGCCAAATCGAGCGCAATTCCGGATTGTGGATCTAAGTAGATCAGCGCGATGTCACTATCGCACTGCACCGCATGCGGAATCATCGGGCGAATGAGAAACCCTCGGCCGGCATGCTGATCGCCCGTTTCATCGATGACAATCGCGTCGGCCTCTGCGCTTAAGACGATCTGATAGGCTGCGTGCTCGTGCAGGTCATTATCGTCTGAAGGCCCGAAATAGGCTGCGAATGCGTCACCAAAGACGAATTGTCCGCCCCAGGCCATTACGCAGCCTTCCAACCGGAATATAGCGATATCGACCCTGTTGGTGTATGTGTGAGCTTGAGTTCCTCAACGCGTTCAAGCCCGGCATCGGTCATGAAACTCGGAATCATACTGTCCTTATTTGGCTTTGTGTTCTCACATCCGTCGACTTCGCGCACTTGTTTAAAGAGTAAATGCATTAGCAGCGTACGCTGTTCGCCATAGTCTGAAATCAGGAGCCGCCCGCCGGGTTTGAGCAAACGATAGGCATTCTTCAAGATTCCCATCTTCGCCTCGATCGGACACTGATGTAGCACCAAGGAACAGGTGACCGCCTCGACCGTCCCTTCCGGCACAGACGCAATAGGCTTGTCGCCCATCGCGGTTATGAACTCGATCTGTCGGTCGCCTGCCTTGTCTTCAGCGATGGCGCGGACTGCAGGGTCGGGATCAACCGCGATCATCCGAACGGAGGGCTCGGTGTCTTTTACCAGGATTGCGAAACTTCCCGTTCCTGACCCGAGATCGACAATTGTCTGGTTCGGCGATGGCGCCAGCACCTCCAGCATACGGCTTCGCCAGCGTCGCTCCCGCGTCATCACGGCGATCACGCGGTCATAGTCCGCCGTGTGCTCATGGGCACCAAGCGCGGTTGTAAACATTGGCTGAGCTGAGTTCGTCATATCCCTATTGTAACGCAGATAGCGCCATAGTCTTGAACAAATCGCGCGTTATCCCTCACGATGGAATCGCCTTGTTCATATCCCGGATCAGGATTGCGAGTATCGAAGCACAGTGCGCAACGTGACCGAGATTATTGCACCTCTCTTGGCCCACCGAACTTGATGGGCGCGCCCACCTTCACACGCTCAAACCGCTCACCCAATACATCCTCAAACTGATCAAAAACCGCATCATGTGTGTCGTGGCCGCCGAGAGCCAGGAATGAGAGCTCTCGACTGAGCAACTCAATCTCATTTTCGATGATGCTTTGATCGATGGGGGCAAACACGCCATTGCCGGACGCAAGCCGTCGCTGGGCGTCTATTCCAGCGACATACAAGCGCCCCTCGGGCACAGGGTAATGGAGGTCGCCGATAATCGCATAAAGCGGAACATCGAATGCGGCCTCAACTCGCTCAAGCAGCTTCGGAACCGTCTGGTGCCCGCAACCAACAATCACAACAAGACCGCGCCCTTCTAGGTTTATCACCAGCGCCTGCTCATCGATTTGGCCAATGAACAAGCGCCGAGGGATAGGCCCTGTCGAAGCAATGCCATTTGATAGCGCTCGGGGCGACGTCACCGTTTGGACTGTCAGTCCCGGATAATTCATCTCGGTTGGTGAATAAACTGAAGCATTGCCCAGGTCCGCTTGCTGGGTCCCAAAAGAAAAAGATCGCGCCCTCGCCCAATCCACGCCCCCAACATGATCGCGGTGAAGATGACTGATGAAAATCGTATCAATGTCGGAACGCTCAACGCCGAGGCGCGCCATGTTGTGTTCCAAGGGCGACGGAGTTTCACCAAACCGATTGAAACCGAGATCGAAAAGAATGGTCTCCGAGTCGGTTCTGATCAAATAGGACACACCCGGCTCGGTGCGCAAATCATCTCTGTCACTATGCCAATTCACGAGTGGCAAAACTTCAAGGCTGCGCGTCGTTCCGAACTCAGGAACCTTATCCACAGTGGCAAGCGCCCACGCCTCATCCAGGCGCTTTGCATCTTTTGCGCGTTGACCGTCAACAATTGCTATTCCGATCAGGGGACCAAGCAGCAAAAGCAGGAGTAGGATCAGCAAAAATCGTCTCATAATATTGGCCTCATAAAAGGGTTCAAATCGAAGTCGTCTCAAAGAATAGAAGAAGTGATCCGAGAACGCCGCCACCGAGCAAAACGGTCACCACAGCTAGAACCAGGAAGACGCGACCACTCGTCATCAAAAGCTGAGAGAATGAGGTTTTTATGCCGATGGCCGCTACCGCCAAGATCAGGCAACCTTGCGAGAGAGCATTGGCCAGGGAGCGCGCGTATTCTGGCACAAGGCCAATGCTGTTAATCCCGACGAGAACGGCGAAAATTATCAAGAATATTGGGAAACGGGGTAATGTGATCTGTTGATCCGTCTCAACGCTTTCACATGAGAACAGTATTCCCACAACTAAAGCCACTGGCATCAGACAGGCGACCCTTAGCAGTTTCACGATGGCCGAGGTTTCCGTGGCCTCAGAAGAGAAAAGCGCGCCCGCACCGACCACTTGGGCAACATCGTGTATCGCCGCGCCAAACAATATTCCGGCCTGCGCGTCATTCAGTCCCAGCGTTTGGGCAAGAGCCGGATAGGCAATCATCGCAGCGGTGCTGAGGGTGGTCACGCCGATGATCGACAGAATTACGGTGTCGTCTTTTGCCTTTCGAGGCAGCACGCTTGCAATCGCCAAGGCAGCGGACGCCCCGCAAATGGCAACTGCGCTTGCGGCGATGATTGCACTTTCACTTTTGAGGCCAGCCCATTTTCCAATCTGCCAGCCTATGGCGAGGGTCATCACCAGGCTGGTCAAAACCAACAGCGCCGTTGCCCAACCGAGCGCTGCAATCTGAGATAGGGTTATCTGCATCCCCAAAAGCGCGACACCGGCTTTCAGAATTGCGTCACCTGCCAAATTGAGACCAGCAGATTGCGTGTCGTTCGCGCTCGGCGCTTTGAGCATCAGTCCAATAACAAGCACGAGTAACAGAACAGGCGCGCCGGTGATGTTTGACAGAAAAACGCCGCACAGAGAGACGATTCCTGCCAGCAAGAGTCCGTCCCAATTCATCATGGGTCGTGCAAGCCAACGCGGCCATGGCGCAGCTATCATTTCATTTCTTATGGCCATTGCTCTAAAGCGCAGCGTTAGCGGCGTGGCCAAACTCACAGCTTAAAATGTGCGGACCAAAGGCCGACCCGATCAGCATTCGGCCTGACGCGTCATCAACGATGGCGACCGATCCACCAGAGTGTTCCGAGCCATCATTGACATAAAGCCGTTCGACAGTCTCGCGCGATGGATCGTAGACCAGCACTTCAGATGGCGAAGGCGATGTCTCCGAGCGTTGATACCCCATGGCAAGTGTCAAAAGCTTTGGGTGACCCGCAATGAATACGCGGCCATCGGGATTGACGGTTATATTATCAACGCCTGTCTCTAGGGGCACATGACGGTTGAAAGAAAGTGTTTTCGTTTGAGGATCGTAGTCAAAGACAGACAGTCTTTGGGCGATGGTTTCACCAACATAAAGCACTCTTTGTGATAGACTGAAGGCTATCCCATTGGCCATCTGTAAGTCTTCAGCGACATACTCGGCCGTCTCGGTATTGATGCGCAAGACTTTGCCGGTGCGAAGCTGGCGCGCGCCCTCAAGGATTTCGCCCAGCGTTGCCGCGTCTGCCTTTTTATCGAGGGTCACGAGCGCTTCTGTTGGTCCAATCGCGACCAGATCATTCGGATTGCGCAGAAGCGGATGTTTCAGCGTTCGCTCCAGCAACAAGTCCCCCGAAGCGGTCACGCGAAAGACTTCGATCGTGTGCCCGTCGCTGGGACGGTTGGCGACAAATAGGCGGCGGGTTCCCATTTCATCGATGTGAAGGTCCATGCCAAAGCTGCGAAATACCTCTGGTTCTGCTGGGGCAAGGTCGTTTGGCACGGCCAAGTCTGGTGACGCCATGGGCAGTGACCAAATCTTGGCGCGGCCGGGTCCTCCAGAGCGGAAGGATCGACGGTCTCCGCCAACCGCGTAAACCGTTCCAGCCTCGCGGTCCCACACGAGATCTTCCGGCCCTTCAAATCCCACAAGAGGACTGCAGGTTCCATCAAAAGCAGAGACAATATTCCGGGTTTCTCCGGCTCTAACATAAGTCGACCAAGCGAACATCCCGAACCAAACAAGAAGCGCGACCACAGCCCATATGAGAACCCGCAAGAGCACATCGGTCCAAACATTATAGCCCTTCAATGGCGTTGCGAGATCATCTGGAATGGGCATAGGTTTGAGCGCCGACACATCGGCGCCGCCGGTGTTTCCTTTGGGCACCCATCCGAAGAGGTATCCGGGAATCACCGCAATGATCCGGAGAATTTGACCTCTGATTTCACGCCAGTCAGTTTTACGTATGCCCACTTTCAGCATCCACCAATGCGTGATGAAATGCGTTGTGAAGTATCGCTGACCGAGTATGTGTGCTCGCTCCAATAACCGGAACGCTTCATCCAATTGATCACGCTTGTAGGCGTCTCTGGCCAAGGACATCTCTTGTCCGAACGCGGTCTTTATAGCGGCTTTCATAATTCAACCTTCGATTAGAATTTTCGATGGTCTTCTTCAGCGATCTATTTTTCTACGTATTGAACGAAACGCTTGTACCGCTTTGAGCCGTCCGACGCGAAAGAGCTGTATCGGACTTTGCTCTCAGTGCTTCCACGCGGCGATTGATGGCTGCGACACTGATCCGATAAAGCAAGAGTTTGATCGGACCGGGTCGGTTTTCGTAAAGTGCAGATTGAAAATACTCGGCGGGCTCGTCGAAAACGCCATGATCATCAGTGACCGCGGCCATTTGCTGAAAAGTCCCAAAAGTAGAGCAAGTTCCGCAATCTTTATAAGGTGATGACAGTGCAACCGAGAAACCTGTTTTCCAACCGCGTCGCTTTAACTCTCCCTCTGACGAAGCTTGAAGTGAGGTATCGTTGATAAATCCGTCCGTCCGTTTCCATTCGCCGTCGATTTCGATTTCAAGCCAGGAATGAGAAATTTCATCGGGCATTAGCCGATAGGCGAGCCCCTTAAAGAAGCCTTTTTGGATCTCTTTAGAAATCAGCGAGAAATGTATCCGCGCCGGAATGTCTGTGGCCTTGCATAGGGCTAGAAGCAAGGTCGCCTTCGTGTTGCACTGCCCCAAACCCAATTTGATGGTTTCCGACGCCTTCGTCAGGTCGCCACTCGCAGGAAATCCAAACTTGATGTCGTCTCTGACATAGTTGAGCAGTCTGCTGAACTTCTCTTCCGCGTTGTCAGCGTTGCCGACAATTCGATTTGCGGTGCTTCGAACCAGATCATCGTCGAAATCTGCCAAAACGGTGCTCTTCGCCATGTCTGTATCTCCCAAATAAGAAGAGGATACTTGATGCTTGTCTTGTGCGTATTGAACGAAACGCTCGCTTGCCAATTGCCGCTATTGACCAGCGTTCAATGCCTGCAGGGGCGTGACCCCCATAATCTTTCCCATTGTCCGGGTCAGATGCGCCTGGTCGGCAAATCCGCCAGCATAGGCAGCCTCGGCCAGCGATGTGCCTTGTGCCATTGCCTGTGCTGATCGCCGGGTGGCCTGCCATATGAGCCACTTAGACAGGGGCACACCAAGTTGCTTTTGTGCGATTGCACGCAACCTCGGTTCCGATAGGCCGCATGATTTCGCCGCAGCGGAAATCGCACCATTTAGCTGCGCTGTCCGCAAGAATTTGAGGGCCTCCATCAGACGCAAATCCATTTGGGAGCCGACGTCACCAAAGTCCAAGTCCAAGGAATCAAGGAGCGTACCAAGTTCACCCTCCCAGTTCACTTGAGCGATGAGGTTCGGATCCACCCTCGAGACATCATCATCCCCGGCAAAGCTTTGAACATATCGCGCAAGCTGCGATTGGGGTTCAATCAACACAAGCACGGCTTTGTCTGATGGATGAAGCGTGTGGCGTTTTCCCGCCTTCACACAAAGCGCTGCACCAGAAATGACCTGCTCACTCTGATCACTAATAGAGATGTCTGGACCAAGGGACACGGTGAGTTGGAGCGTCGCGTGGGCATGTGGGCGATTGTCCGCGGCGCGTCCGCGATAAACAAGCCAAGTCTCACCAATGTAGAATTCACCCTTCCAGTCCATAAGTTCCAGTACTGTGCTGAGCCACATCAGGCAATCGTTACGGTTCAGACGACGTCTGGACCTTTCGACCGCAGTCGCAAAGGTGACCTCAAGACCTAAAAAAGCGCCGCTTGGACGGGATGCGCAATTTTCAAAAGCTCGCTTCTCCGGTAATCGAGTGAGCCGCCTTGGCCGTACTCAGGACGGTTATTCTTATGCCCCATCAGGGCGCATCTTAGGCCATAATCGAGACCGCCTTCGAGCATTCGGTCCTCGAATGAGTGTCGGAATGAATAGATAACGTGATCCGAGGATGGTAATAGTTTCCGCTGCCGGAACGCTTTCATCAGGTTCGCTGAGACCAGCGTGCTTTTGTCGTAATAGTACGGGAAGCCTTCCGGGCACGACCGCATTGCGATCTCTGCAACGCCAACAAGCGGAATTTCCCGCCTCGAGTCTTCGGTCTTGAGTTCTCTGTTTTGCTCGGGACGAATGGCGATATGAGGAACCTTATCGTTTAAGCGAATGTCCTCAGCACGAAGGTTCACGAGTTCACTCAAGCGCGCGCCAGTTTCAATGAGCAAATAGATCAAAACGCGCAGCTCGACCCGCAAACCGTCAAATAGGCCTGGGACGAGAATGCGTGAACGCACCCAGTCATCTGTGATAGAGGCGCGTTTAGCTTCGGACTTGCCTGAGAAATAAAAGTCGCGAAACGGGTCTTCAAAATCTGCCGCACCAATATGTTTGTAGTATCGCTGCAAGAGCGACCGCACATTTCCGATGTGCCGGTTAGCCGTGTTAGGCGTGACCGGCTTTTGGTCTCCATCTTGTGGTTGCATCCGCTCAACCCACCAATCACGATATTCCAACGCTTTGTCTCGCGTGATGTCGCTTAGAGGCAGGTCGCCCATTTGTTCGATAAAATAAGTGATCGACGTGCGCTTTGTTTTCTCCCAGGATCGCCGCTGTGCTTCGGATTTGTTATATTGATCATCGAAGGCAATTTTTGAGACATAAAGTTCGAAGGCTTCAGAGACTGGAATTCTCGCTGCCGGATCAGGAGCACCTCCTAGAAGGGCTTCACTATCAGCCCGGTTAGGGTCGCCGCCAGCTCCGGACTGGACTTCGAGTGTTTTGATCCGATCCATCAATTCGGCAATCGAACGCGTTTCCGCCAGGGGCTCGGCGGGCTTGTAGGAAAACCCGTAAGCCATGGCCCGTGAGATTGCAGATTTGTAGCGATGCTCCAACGCCGCACGAACGGTTGAACCGTTGGCGTTTTCCTCTGCTAACTCAACCGCCAGCGCCATCCAGTATTCGTCATCGGCTTCAGCAAGCTGATCTCGCCGAACACGCGCGATTTCGAGTGACTCGGTCTTGAGCGAGACCTTGGCAAACCGTCTTTGATCAAAATGTGAAAATTGTCCGGGCACACGACGTTGATAGTACCAACGCTTACCACGCTTGAGCAAAAATCTGTCGGGATCGCGCATGATCGTCATGCGCTCTTGTATCCCAATTTGTATCCCATTTGTATCCCATTTTTGGAGAAATGCGGACGGGGCGCACCATTTTCAGGCCTAAGTCCTTGATATTTTTGAGGAATTATTTTTGAAAATGGCGCGAGTGACGCGCCCAGTAATCGTGCTTGAAATTAAATTAATTCAACGCACTATGGCACTCAAAACTTCGCTTGTTGTGCAGATTGTTTGAAATTTGTAGTGCAAACTGTGGTGCAGCCCTTTCGTGTTGTCAAAGTTCGACGCTGCCTATCAACGACATTCACATCGCTAACATGATTTGCTGGCCGTTCAAATTCGCGCTGGAGCGTAGCCATGCAACTTTTCGCTCGGGACTGACCCGCGGGTCTGGGTTGATCCTGCTCCGTTACGACAAACCTTGAGTGCTCAGAGGTTCTTTCTTGATTTAAACCCCTATGGGGTATAAGTGGTAGTCATGAACTTTGTTGTCGCAACTCTCGTGACGGTATTTTTCAGCCTGTCGCAGGTGCTCTGCGCGTGTCCCGTCGATATGTCGGCGACGAATAGCATGGCAACCGAGTTCACCGCTCATTCTCACCAGGCGCCCGCCGATGGGCCTGAGGCGCCCTGCGATGATGAGACTGATCACTGCAAGCTTCAGACAGCAACGGTCGCCCAAGCCGACAAGACGGCGAACCCGGTCCAGCACGTATTAGGCGATACGACGCCCATCGGGCTTGCTACACCCTCATGGCAACACGCATGGAAGCGCGTCGTCAATGTCCGCACGCCCTGGCCTGAGGTCCGAAGTTACCTGCTGCAACAAACGCCAGTCACATTGAAGGTGCGTTCCCTGAGCTGATTTCGTGCGTCGCTGCATTAGCAGCCCGATTGCATAAATTCACCTCATGGAGACGATTATGTTGAACAGACGACGTATGTTGCAGACGGTGCTCGGCACCGGCGCAACCTTGGGGGCAAGCAGCCTCCTGCCCGCTTGGGCAAAATCTTCCAGCAACGGAAACCTTGGTGTGCCCTCACTTTCGGGCACGCGCTTCGACCTCGAAATCGGGCAGTTCCCGGTCAGGCTCAACGGCAAAGTCGGTATGGCAACCGGAATCAATGGCACACTTCCCGGTCCGCTCTTGCGGTTGCGCGAGGGCGATGACGTTACAATGAACGTCACCAACCGGCTTGCCGAAGACACTTCGATCCATTGGCACGGACTGCTTGTCCCCTTCCATATGGACGGCGTGCCGGGCGTCAGCTTCCCGGGCATCAAACCGGGCGAAACGTTCAAATATCAGTTCAAGGTGCCGCAAAATGGCACTTACTGGTATCACTCCCATTCTGGTCTGCAGGAACAACTCGGCCATTACGGTCCGATCGTCATAGATCCGGCAGGTACAGACCCAGTGGCTTATGACCGGGAATATGTGCTCGTCCTCAGCGACTGGAGTTTCACGCATCCGCACCGGATCTTCGACAAGCTCAAGAAGAATGCCGAGAGCCTGAATTTCAACCGCCCGACCCTGTCGAACCCAACCGGACTTGGCGGCATGTGGGGGCAGATGCGAATGAGCCCGCGCGATCTCGCAGACGTGACCGGCGAAACCTACACCTACCTGATCAATGGCCATTCGACGGCCGATAATTTCAATATGGTCTTCCAGCCGGGCGAGCGGGTTCGCCTGCGCATTATCAACGCCTCCGCCATGACCCTCTTCAATGTCCGCCTCCCGGGCTTGCCGATGACGGTGGTCCAGGCCGACGGTCTGAATGTCCAGCCGGTTGAGACCGACGAGTTCCAGATGGGCGTGGCCGAAACGTATGATGTCATCATCGCGCCGACCGAAGCGCGCGCCTACGCCTTTGTTGCCGAATCGATCGACCGCTCCGGCCAGGCCGTCGCCACGCTCGGCCCGCGTGCCGGTATGCGGGTCGATGCGCCTGCGCTTCGAGCTGTGCCGATGCTGACCATGCGGGACATGGGAATGGCCCATGGAGACATGGCGGGCATGTCAGGCATGGGGAGAATGGATCATGGTCCGGACACCGCGACGGCCGGGGACGACATGAAAGGCCACGACATGGGTGCCATGTCGATGATGCCCGATCCTCATGGTCCGGCGGTCCAGCCCGTCAAGATTGAAGCAGATATAGAGCGCGGCCCCGGTGTCGCAAAAGTATCAGGCATGACGATGAGCCGCTTGGGCGAACCCGGTCTCGGGCTTGATGATGTCCCCCACCGCACGCTCACCTATAACCAGCTTCGCGCGCTCGACATGAATGAGGACCATCGCCCGCCTGGCCGCGAAATTGTCATTCATCTGACGTCGAACATGGAACGCTACATGTGGTCGTTCGACGGTGTAAAATTCTCCGAGGTAACCGAGTCAATCAAGTTCTACGAGGGTGAACGTGTTCGCCTGACGCTCGTAAACGATACAATGATGCCACACCCGATCCATTTGCACGGCATGTTTTTCGATCTCGTGAATGGCGGTGGTCATCACATGCCTCGAAAGCACACAGTAACGGTCAAGCCTGCAGACAGGGTCAGCGTCGACATCACCGCAGAACATGTCGGTGACTGGGCGTTCCACTGCCATCTGCTTTACCACATGCACGCTGGCATGATGCAGGTCGTCAGCGTCATTCCGCCAGCAGACGATACGACACCAGCTGAAAAAATGCCGGCAGGTCAGATGAATATGCCCATGGACCATCACGGCATGAACCATGGGGAGGGAAAATCATGATGAAACCGAATTTGGCAGCCCCTCTCCTCCTCGGCTTCGCGCTCTACGCGACCGGCAGCGCGTTCGCGGAAGACACAAATCAAACCCCGCCCTGGGATCAGGCCGACGCCATCTACGGCGAGGATGCAATGGCGGACGCTCGCCGGGACGTTCTTGCGGAAGGCGGAGACCAGAAGAGCTTCTACATCCTCTTCAACCAGCTCGAGGCTCAGATGTCTGACGAGGGCGACAGTTTGTACTGGAACGGACAGGCTTGGTATGGGGGCGATATCAACAAGCTCTGGTTCAAGAGCGAGGGCCGCGCCTCTCTGAATGGAGAGGGCGTGGATGATGCCGAGATCCAGGCGCTCTATTCCCGCGCGGTTGCGCCTTTCTGGAATGTTCAGGCGGGCGTTCGCTACGACATCGAACCGGATAGTCTCGCGCATGGGGTCGTCGCACTGAATGGTCTGGCGCCCTACTGGTTCGAAGTCGACGCTTCCGCCTTTCTCAGTGAAAAAGGCGATGTAACGGCCCGCATCGAGGCTGAATATGAGTTGCTCCTGACCCAGCGGTTGATCTTGCAGCCTCGGATCGAAGCAAATCTTTCCGCGCAGGACATACCGGAAAGGGAAACGGGCGCGGGACTTAGCACACTCGATGCCGGCTTGCGGCTTCGTTATGAAATCAGGAGGGAGTTTGCGCCTTATGTCGGCGTCGAATGGCAAAGCGCCTTCGGTGAGACACGCGACATGATCAAAGCCGCAGGCGGTGAAGGCGACGATATCGTCTTTCTCGTGGGCCTGCGGACCTGGTATTAGGAGAACAAAATGGGCGGTTTCATAGAACCCAATATTCACCCCGTGCTGGTGCATTTTACCTATGCCCTCGGCACATCTGCAGCCTTGGCATATGTGGCTGGCCTCCTCGTACCTGCAGGCCGCTGGCGCGACAGCCTTCGACCGGCCGCCGACTGGATGCTGGCATTGGCTGCCTTGGCGGTTCTGGCCACCATCGCGGCCGGGTTTCAGGCCTATTACAGCGTTGCTCACGATGCGCCGTCCCATGAAGCGATGACAACCCATCGCAACTGGGCTGTTCCCACGGGCCTCGCATTACTGGCCCTCGCCGGTTGGCGCTGGCTGAGAAGGGCCTCGTCGCCCGGCCCGGTATTTGCGATCAGTGCCCTGGCGGTGGCAGGTCTTTTGACGGTTACAGCGTGGTGGGGAGGCACAATTGTCTACAAGTACGGACTTGGCGTGCAGACCCTTCCTGAAGCCAGCGGGCCAGGCCACGATCATGATCATGGCGGCGGAGCCGGTCATGGCGACCAAGGCACCGTAAATTCAACAGACGATCATCAAGACGCTCACGGAGCGCCTCCATCCGACACGATGGATGGATCATCGGCGAGCGGCGATGGACATGATCACGACCATACCGACGGTGCAGCTGATCGAGAAATGTCAGGCACGGTCCCCGCCGGACACGACAACTCCGACGGCCATCACGACACCAAACCGGTCTCGACTGATGAACAGGCGATCCTGGATATCATGGCCGCGATCGAAACCGGTTGGGAGACCGGCGATGGCGAACTGTTCCGACAGAACTTTCTCGACTGGTCAGGCGCCCGGTACTTTGAGTCAGGCGGCGAGAATACTGGCCTGCTCGACCTTGTCGAAAATCATGTCGAGCCCGAAAAAGATACCATTCCGGATCTCGAACTCGACTTCTCGAATATAGACGTGCAATTCGAGGGAAGTGACTTTGCATGGGCTGTCGCGGACACAGCGATCAGTGGAACGTTCAGCTCCAATGGCGAACGCCTGGAGCGTATCGGGAAACAAACGGTGCTGTTCCGCAAGGTCGCCGGCACCTGGCAGGTCATTCACACGCACTCGTCCTCTCGTGCGCCGCGATAAGGAGGAAATCCAAACTGCCGCGTGCTGGCCAAGTTGAAATGCAATCGGCAAGCGGCGATGATATTGAGTATACCCCATATGGGTATTAGGTCATGACTGTCCTGTCCTTCCCCCAGAAACCCTACTTCAAACTGGCCCATAAAGTGCGGGCTGGACATTGGTTTGAAGCTGACGCTGCTGCCTTTGTAAGCACCGAAGGCGACGTCACGGCACGGGTCGAGGCCGAATATGAGTTGCTGCTAACCCAGCGTCTGATCCTTCAACCCCGCTTAGAAGCGAGCCTTTCTGCTCAGGATATGCCTGACCTGCAACTCAGTTCTGGTTTAACCAGCGTCGATGCCGGCCTGCGCCTTCGCTACGAAATTGTTCGCGAATTCGCGCCATATATTGGCGTCGAATGGCAAAGCGCTATTGGCGATACCGCAGACTTCATTGAGGCGTCTGGAGGCGAAAAAGATCAAACGGCATTGCTCGTCGGTGTGCGAACCTGGTTCTAAACATGATGGAGATCTAAATTGGCCGATATGGGGCATATGATTTTCGGCAATCTTGGCGCGCTGATTTTTTGGGGCGTCCTGGCATTGCTGATCTATGTCGCTGTGCGTGCGACCATCAATCGGGACGGGGCGGACTCCAAGTCCAACGACCCGGTCGATATCCTCCGGCGACGATATGCGCGCGGCGAAATAGACAAGGAAGAATTTGATCGTCGCATGAAAGACCTGAGCTAACGCCGCTTGCAGACCCCACAATTCTTGAGGGGTCAGGCAAGTGTCCGGCGTATCACCCAGACAATGCCAGTCGCTGAAGATAGCGACGCTCACGCATATGGCTAACTGGGAGGCGCTTTTGGGCGATTTGATTGAACCGAACCTGCATCCGATTCTGGTGCATTTTGCCTATGCGCTTAGCCTCACGGCTTTGGCCTCTTATGTGTTGGCCGCCTTTTCGCCTGTCGAGCGATGGCGAGAGACTCTGCGCCCGGCCGCGGACTGGATGCTGGCCTTTAGTGCGATCGCAATCGTGCTGACAATCGCGGCAGGATTTCAAGCCTATTACACGGTAGATCATGACGCGCCGTCGCATGCAGCGATGACCACCCACCGCAACTGGGCTGTACCATCCGGCCTCGCCATCCTCCTATTGGCGGCCTGGCGATGGACGGGAAGAGCAAAAGCCGCCTCAGGCATTTTCGTCACAGGCTTGGCTGCGGCCGCGCTCGCCTTAACCGTCACGGCCTGGTGGGGCGGCAAAATCGTCTATGGCTACGGCCTTGGGGTCAAAAGCCTGCCGCAGGTGACAGGAGATGGCCACGACCATGATCATGGCGGCGGCGGCGTCACGGCAGATCATGATATGGATCCCATGCCAGATTTAGCGCCGACCGCGGCTGCCCATGAAAACTCCGATGGCCATCACGACGTCGCTCCAATCAGTCATGACAATAGTGATGGGCACCATGATGGAGACAGCCCGTCCACAACACCCGCGCCACAAGCTGGATCGCCGGCGAGCGTCGCTGACGCTTTCGGCGAAGCGTTAAAAGCAGGTGATGAGGCGGCGCTGCGCGCGCTGTTTTCCCCCGACGTCGTGATCGCTGAGGGCGGCGGCGCCGAGCGCTCATTCGAAGAGTATGCCGGCCATCATATGCCCGCAGACATGGCTTATACAGCCGCGGTTTCATTCGATCTCAAAGACCGAAACATTCTCGAGAATAGCGATATCGCTACGGTGATCTCTCAATCGGAGATTAATGGCGCCTATAGAGGCGAGCCCGTGCACCGCCAAGCTATGGAAACCATGGTTCTCAAACGCGACGCTGGGGTCTGGAAGATTCACCATGTCCATTGGTCATCCGCGCCGATCACCGAAGATCACGAGCACTGATAAATGGCTGGGGGTGGCCAAACACAGCTTGCGGACCCGCTGATGGGTCAAAACCACTTCACCGCGGTGCGGTGGGTGTTGGCGATCGCTGTAGTACTCGGTCATATCTGGCTCCTCACGACAGGGTTCGAACCGTTTCGCATCCACGAATGGACTGCCAGCTATATGGCCGTGAACGGGTTCTTCGTCCTGTCAGGCCTCTTGATTGCCAAGAGTCTTCATACAAGGCGCGATATGAAGGCTTATGCAGTTTCACGGTTTCTGCGGATCTACCCAGCTCTGGTGATTATACTTGCGGCTTTTGTCCTCGTCTTCGCGCCTGTCTATTCGGCCGAGGGCGGCGGATCATTGTTTCAGCCGGAGACCTGGCAATACACCTACAAAGTCTTGGCGCTTGGCGATCCCGACAGCGCGCCCGCACAGATATTCTCTCAGAATTTGGAAACCGACTTTAACGGGCCGCTCTGGACCATTCGGTTCGAGCTAGCAGCGTACATCCTAGCGGGCATCGCGTTCATGTTTGGCACCGTCAACGGCCCATGGCGTGTTCTTAGCGTCTTCTTGCTTGTGCAATCGGTCTATCTTAGCGCGCCTTTGTTCATCGATACGAGTGCGCTCCCGCCGAGCGTGATGTCCTTGCTCCGCCTCTCATCGGCCTTTCTGCTCGGAATGACGCTTTGGCAGTGGCCTATTTTGCGCAGACCGCCCCTCTTGGCGGTCGCAGGTCTGATTGCAGCGTTCGCGCTCCTTGGCGGCGGCCCCCTCGGCGAATTGTTTGCGACCCTTGCCCTCACAAGCCTAATGCTTCGAGCTGGATTGCCAAAACGTGCGTCCGTCCGCATCGCCAAAATTCCGGACTATTCGTACGGGATTTATATCTGGCACTACCCGCTTTTGCAGGTATTTCTGGTTGGACAACCAGATGTTAGCCCCGCTGTCCTGGCTATAATGACCGCGCCGCTCATTCTGCTCGTCGCGGCCACTTCGTGGCATGTCATCGAAAAGCCAGTGCTTGCTCTGAAGCTGCGCGCCCGCTCGATAAACCAAAAAACCGTATCGCCGGAGGTGGCCGCATGACCTCCGCGTCGCATTCACTGATTGAAACATTGCTTCGGGCTCAAAGCCAATTTGAGAAGCTTATAAGCAGCGCATCTGAAAACACACCCGCAACTAAGTTTGCAGAAATGGCATTCATGACGGCCGAGGTGTGCATTCTTCTTTCTGAGGCATTTGCGAAGTCGATCGAACACCGCCGAGAAAATCTCCTCAGGGCACTACGAGCGATGGCAGGTATTTTCAGAGGCCTTGAAAGAGCCTCGCTGGAAACGACGAGCAACAGCCCGAACAGGCTCGGGACCGCGTGCGGTCAATGCGAAACAGCGATCTACGCTTTTCTTGAAGCAACCGAGCCTGACACTCAGGGGAGATTGAAATGAGCGCGGCGCCCTGGTCTGGCGCGTTGGCCATCGGGGTCGGCTGGGCCGCGCTCGACGCTCGCCTTGGCAAAAATACGGCACATGCTCATTTGGCACATCAGGTCATACTCGGGCTGGATGGCGCAGTCGTGGTGACGACAAACTCAGAGATAGTAGCCCCGACCGGCAAGGCTATTCACATCCCTGCTGGGCAGACCCATTCCATCGGTCCTGAGGGACGCCTGACGCGCTCGATCTATATCGATCCACGCTTTTCCGGAATTCGAAACGATCAGCAATGCAATCAGCCTGCCTGCCTTTCGGATGATCTATCAGCCGCTCTAGAGCACATCAGCGACATTAATCAGGCGCGCGATTGGGCGAAAAGGTTCGCGGGCCGGTTGCCTGGTTCGGCCATAGATTCACGCCTGCAAAAAGCCCTTGGCAACGTTCGCGCACTCGCCAATCCCGCCGCTCTGGCGCGTGAGCTCGCGCTGTCTCCAACTCGGCTGCGAGAGATCGTCAAGGCGGACTTCGGTGTTCCGCCCAGCAAGCTATTGCAATGGTTGCAATTGCTCGGCGCCGCCAAGGCAATGGAGGCGTCCTCCAGTCTCGCTGATGCCGCGGCGGCGGGCGGTTTTGCAGACCAGGCGCATTTCACACGCCGACTGCAACAATGGTTCGGGGTGACCCCAAAAATTGGCCTGTCGGGTTTGGAGGTGTCCGTCGATGATCTCAGCTGATCCCTCACCCAACGCGGATTGGTCGGCGCGCTTGTCTTGCTCAAGACAAGCGATGCGGGCCCTAAGTATATATACGGAGTAACCAATACCCCCTATGGGTATTAACTCATTTTCGAAGCAACGCATCGCTGTCGCACGAATTATGTGGCGGCAACAACCAAAGAGAAGGAAAACACCATGCGCCTCATCCCCACTGGGCACGCCCTATCCATTTTTCTCGCCATCACGTTTACGCTCTGTATCGCATGGGGGTTGGTCGCACCGCCTAGTCTCCACATGCACGGTGCGTGGGAACAGCTCCTACCCGGATTTGAATTCATTTCGGTTTCAAGCTTCTTCCTCGGCCTCATCGAGTCCTACGTTTACGGCTGGTATATCGCGCTTGTCTTCGTGCCGCTCTACCGGCTGTTCAATCGCCAGAAAGCCTAATGCAAGAACTCCATTAAGGATCAGCCGCCCAACCCGGGCGTTGACCTTTAAGAGTGACACTGAAGCCAAACCCCGGAGGGGCGGATATGACCAATACCGATCATAAACATCACGACCATGGACATCATGATCACCACCACGGGGATGATCATGATTGTTGCCATGGTGGCGGAGACGCCGATGCCGGCGCGGACGGCAAATATGATCTCGTCCCGCAGGGCTACTCAGGCACGGTCTATACATGTCCGATGCATCCAAACGTTCGCGACGTCCGAAACTCCGGGTGCCCGATATGCGGCATGGCACTGGAGCCCGAAGGTGTTGTTGTAGGCGAAGAAGACACCTCAGAACTCGACGATATGACCCGTAGATTCTGGATCAGCGCCATCTTCACCATCCCACTTGCCATTTACGCCATGGGTGACCTGATCCCCGGCAAACCCCTCGAAGGGCTCTTGCCCGCCGGTTGGTCCCAATGGGCTCAATTCGCGCTGGCCGTTCCTGTCGTCCTCTGGGGCGGATGGCCCTTCTTTGTACGCGGCGTTCGGTCGGTACGCACGATGAACCTCAACATGTTCACCCTCATCTCGCTTGGCGTCGGCGTGGCTTTTGTCTTCTCGCTTGTTGCAACCGCTTTGCCAGGCATTTTTCCGCACGCCTTTCGCAATGAGGCCGGCGAAGTCGCTGTATATTATGAAGCCGCTGCGGTGATCACGACGCTCGTATTGCTCGGGCAGGTTCTGGAGCTGCGAGCCCGAAGCGCGACATCGGGCGCCATCCGCGCGCTCCTTGAACTCACGCCGCCAACCGCAAACCGGATCATGGCTGACGGCCAGGAAGAAGAGGTTTCCGTCGACGATGTCCAGAGCGGCGACCGGCTACGGGTCCGGCCAGGCGAAAAAGTACCTGTCGACGGCGAAGTTGTTGAAGGGCGTTCGAATGTCGACGAGTCCATGATCACTGGAGAACCTATTCCAGTCGAGAAAGCAGCAGGGGATCCGATTACCGGCGGTACAGTTA
Source organism: Henriciella mobilis (assembly GCF_003576285.1). NCBI lineage: Bacteria > Pseudomonadati > Pseudomonadota > Alphaproteobacteria > Hyphomonadales > Hyphomonadaceae > Henriciella > Henriciella mobilis. Next base: position 122,431 of record NZ_QWFX01000016.1, read on the forward strand.
ACGGCACCGGATCACTCGTCATGGCCGCGACGCGCGTCGGCGAAGATACAATGCTATCGCAAATCGTACGCATGGTCGCCGAAGCTCAGCGCTCACGCGCGCCCATCCAGAAGCTCGCCGACACAGTGGCCGGCCTGTTTGTCCCGGCCGTCGTCGTGATCGCGATTATCACTTTCATCGTCTGGGCGATTTTTGGGCCTCACCCGGCCATGGCTTTTGCGATCGTCAACGCCGTGGCTGTGTTAATTATTGCGTGTCCCTGCGCGCTTGGCCTTGCAACGCCGATGTCAATTATGGTCGCCACAGGAAAGGGCGCACAGAGCGGCATTCTGATCAAAAATGCTGAAGCGCTCGAGACGTTTGAAAAAGTCGACACGATCGTCGTCGATAAGACCGGCACTTTGACAGAGGGCCACCCCAAACTTGTGACAGTCGAGCCTGCGAGTGGTCTCGCAGAAGCAGACTTCCTGGCTTACGCTGCCGCGATTGAACGCGGGAGCGAGCACCCTCTTGCGCAAGCCATCGTCAACGGGGCCGAAGAGCGCGGCGCAGCGCGCCTGAAGTCGACCGATTTTGAATCAGTCACCGGAGAAGGCGCGCAGGGCCGGGTCGATGGAAAGCTTTTCGCCATCGGCAACGCCAAGATGATGCGCCGGGTCGGTGCTTTTGACGAAACACTGAAAGCCCATGCTGAAACCTATCGCCGCGACGGCCAGACGGTGATGTTCGCCGCTCTGGACGGCAAACCGGCGGGCCTGATTGGTGTCGCCGATCCAATCAAAGAAACGACCCCTGAAGCCATAGCCGCCTTGCACAAGGCTGGCATGAAAGTCGTCATGCTGACAGGCGACAGCCTGGCAACAGCACAAGCGGTTGCACGCCAAATCGGCATTGATGAGGTAGAGGCCGATGTGTCACCAGAAGACAAAAACCGGATCGTGCGCGAACTCCAATCGAAAGGTGCGGTCGTCGCCATGTGCGGCGACGGCATCAATGACGCGCCTGCCCTTGCTCAAGCGGATATCGGAATAGCCATGGGAACCGGTACAGATGTGGCCATGGAGAGCGCCAGTGTCACCCTGGTCAAAGGCGATCTTCGCGGTGTCGCCCGCGCGCAGCGGCTGAGCCGCGCGACGATGGGCAATATTCGCGAAAACCTGTTCTTTGCCTTTATCTATAATTCGCTCGGCGTGCCGGTTGCTGCCGGCGTCCTCTATCCGTTCTTTGGACTGCTTCTCAGTCCAATTATCGCCGCCGCCGCGATGAGCCTCAGCTCATTCTCGGTCATCGCGAATGCGCTGCGACTTCGCTCCGTCAAACTATAATTTCGAAGGAAATTCTTATGTCAAAATGGATTCTTGGTGCCTTGGCCACCGCCCTTTTTGCGCTTGCCGCTGGGTTTTTCGTCTCGGGCGGTTTGGCGAGCCCTGCAAATGCGCAAACCATTACCGTCTATAAAACACCCTGGTGTGGATGCTGTACGGCCTGGATAAAACACCTTCAGCGCGATGGTCTTGAAGTACGTGTTATCGAACGCGAAGACCTTGCGCCTGTGCGGGCCTCGCTGAACGTGCCCGATGAGCTTGCCTCCTGCCACACTGCGTCGGTTGATGGCTACGCGATTGAGGGCCATGTCCCAGCCTCGGAAATTCGTAAGCTTCTGGAAACCCGGCCAGATGCGGCGGGGCTTTCGGTGCCCGGCATGCCAATGGGCTCTCCCGGAATGGAAACGACAAGCCCGCCTGACGCCTATGATGTCATTCTGTTTAGTGCGAAACAGCAAAGCGTATTCGCGAGCTATGTCGGCCGCTTCCCAGCTGAACAGGCGGTCGGGCAATGAAATCCGAAACCTATAAAAAAGGCTCGCTAAGTCTCGCAGGAACCATTGCGATGGGCACCGGTGTCATGATTGGCGCCGGGATCTTCGCACTGACCGGGCAAGTCGCGCAATTCTCAGGACCGGCGTTTCCGCTCGCCTTTTTGCTTGCGGCCGTGGTCAGCGGGTTCAGCGCCTACACCTACATCAAAATGTCGAACAAATATCCGTCGGCCGGCGGCATCGCGATGATCCTTCAAAAAGCCTATGGGCCAACGACAATTGCCGCCGCCAGCGCGCTGCTCATGACTATGTCGATGATTATCAATGAGAGCCTCGTCGCTCGCACATTCGGCGCCTACACATTGCAACTCTTTGATGTTTCGAAAGACAGTATTCTGGTACCCGTTCTGGCCGTCGGATTGATCGTTTTTGCGTTTATAATCAACATATCCGGAAACAAAATCATTGGCGGCGTATCCAAAATTGCTGCGGTCCTGAAAGTTGGCGGCATTCTGATCTTTGCTGGCGCGGCGCTCTGGGCCTCCGACCTTTCTTTTGAAGCAGCCTCCTCGGCCACAACAAATGAGACTGGACCTGCGGGATTCCTCGCCGGCGTCGCCCTCGCCATTCTTGCTTTTAAAGGGTTCACCACGATCACCAATAGCGGCGATGAAGTCAAAGACCCCAATAAGAATGTCGGCCGCGCGATCATTTGGTCGCTGGCGATCTGCCTTGTTGTCTACATGGCTGTCGCTCTAGCGGTCGGGTCCTCACTGACACTTGAAGAAATTGTCGCAGCCAAGGATTTCTCGCTCGCAGAAGCCTCGCGCCCGGCCTTTGGTGATTTTGGCGTGGCGTTTACCGTGATCATTGCAATCATCGCCACCGCGTCGGGACTGCTCGCCAGTGTCTTCGCGGTTTCGCGCATGCTCGCTATGCTGACGAATATGAACCTCATCCCCCACAAGCATTTTGGCATGCCCGGCGGCATCCAGAAACACACGCTTGTCTATACCGTTGTTTTGGCTGCCTTCCTGGCCGCTTTCTTCGATCTTGGGCGGATCGCTTCACTCGGCGCGATTTATTATCTCGTAATGGATATTATTATCCATTATGGCGTGCTGCGCTATTTACGCGAAGATGTCGGCGCCCGCGCCTCTATTCTAGTCGCCGCCATATTATTCGATCTGATTGCCCTTGGCGCCTTCCTGTTCATCAAAGCGACCGCAGACCCTATGATTGTCGTCATCGCGATTGGGTCAATGGCTGCAATCTTTGCTTTCGAAGCGCTCTATCTCGGCCGGATCCGCGGCAAGGAGGCGCCCGATCATGCGCACTCTCACTCGTGATGTAACTGGTCCGCCGGGGGTAAACCTGGTGGTGTTCTGTGAGCGAGCGGTGAGCAGGACTGGGATCCTTATTGGTTTAAATGCGATGGCGCATCCTATCGCGGGGCGTGTGACAACGCTTTCGCGGACCCGGCACACCGCGAGGTTCGCGCCATGATCCTGGCGATTGTCATCTCCGCAGTCACCTTCGTGCTATCCGGCGCGCTTCACTATGCGATTGTCTCAGGCGCATTCCGCCACCTCGGAGCGGCCAGCTATCATCGCGGCCGCAAACTGGTCACTGCGCTTTGCGTCTCGGGGATTGCGCATCTCGCGGCGGCCAGTCTTTACGCCCTCGCTTATGGCCTGGGCCGCGCCCTGGATATAGGTGATCTAAGCGGTGATACGCCGACGACAGCCATGGACGTCTTTTACTTTTCGCTCGTCAGTTACACCTCACTCGGTCTTGGCGACATTGTTCCAACCGGCCATTTGCGCTTCGTCGCCGGTGTCGAGGCGCTGAATGGTTTTCTGCTCATCAGTTGCTCGGCGGCGATGCTGTTTCTGTTCATGACGGAGCAGAGCGGGGAAAGCAGGCAATGAGACCCCCCACACGCGCTTCAATACAGTTACACCTGAAATGTTTGGCGCGCGCCTGCGCCTATAAGGGAAGGAACTCGGCCACGCGTATTATTGAGGAATGGGGGCACAAATGACCAATATGGTAAAACGCTATGGTCTGATCGGCATCGCCATCGTCTTCCTCGCTGCCGCGATTGTCGGCTGGACACAGCTACGCAACCCCCATGAAGAGCGCGGCCATATCGAAGTGTTCGGAAATGTCGATGTGCGCCAGGTCAATCTGGGTTTCAAAGTTCCCGGGCGCCTCGCCGAAATGATGGTCGATGAGGGCGACAAGGTCGCTGCGGGTGCAGTTGTCGCAAAACTCGAGCCGATTGACTATGAAAATGAGGTGAAACTCGCGCAAGCGCGGGTTGCGCGGTCTCAAGCTGCGCTCAACGTTTTGCTCGCCGGCTCCCGACCCCAGGAAATCGCGCAAGCTGAAGCGCAGCTCGCCGAAGCAGAAGCGGCTCTGACCGTCGCTGAAACCACCCTGTCGCGACAGGAGTTTCTTGCCGAGCGAGATATCGCCTCACACCAGGCACATGAGGAAGCCGAAGCGCGGCATGGCGCGGCCATTGCGCAGCGTGACGCCGCCGCAAAAAGCTTGGAGTTGGCGCGCATTGGACCGCGCTCTGAGGATATCGATCAGGCGCGTTCGGTGCTGGCCGCCGAACAAGCCGCTCGCGCCCTGGCTGAGCAACGCGTCGCCGATACGATGCTGACCGCCCCAAATGAAGGCATCATTTTGACACGTGTTCGCGAGCCGGGCGCAATCATCGGCGCAGGGGAAACCATTTATACCTTAACCTTGACCTCGCCGGTCTGGGTGCGCGCCTATATTGAAGAGCCAGATCTTGATTTCATCCAGGCCGGTATGGACGCTGAGGTGCGCACCGACTCCGGACGCGTCTACACAGGCCAAATCGGGTTCATTTCGCCGGTCGCCGAGTTCACGCCAAAGACGGTCGAAACCCGGTCATTGCGAACCAGCCTTGTCTACCGCGTGCGCATCATCGTTGAAGATCCAGAACACCGCCTGAAACAGGGCATGCCGGTTACAGTCATGCTCAGCCCCGACCGGGATGTTTGAGCGTGCCGGGCCCGCTGATCCAGATAGATCAACTCAGCAAGCGCTTTGATAAGGGCGCCCTTGCGGCGCTCGATTCTGTTACGGCCCATTTCAATGCAGGGGAAGTCACTGGTCTGGTTGGTCCCGATGGGGCTGGAAAAACCACATTGCTGCGTCTGATCGCAGGCTTACTGGTTCCCTCAACAGGTAAGATCACTGTCAACGGTCTGGATCCTGTCACGGATAGCGGAGCGGTTCACCGGATTGTGTCCTATATGCCCCAGCGGTTTGGGCTCTACGAAGATCTGAGCGTCCAGGAAAACCTGACGCTGTACGCTGATCTGCGGTCAGTTATAGGGTCAGACCGCGAAGAGGCCTTCGAGCGGCTTTTGGGATTTACAGGCCTCGCACCTTTTACAAACCGGCTGGCTGGAGCGCTTTCCGGCGGTATGAAGCAAAAGCTTGGCCTTGCCTGCGCCCTCATCAAGAAACCCGACTTGCTGTTGCTTGACGAACCAAGCGTTGGCGTCGATCCGATCTCCCGGCGAGAGCTTTGGCGCATGGTCTATGAACTGGTCGATCAGGGGATTGGCGTCGTCTGGAGCACGGCCTATTTAGATGAAGCTGAACAATGCGCCCGCGTGCTGCTCCTGAATGAAGGCGCCTTGCTTTATGCAGGCTCGCCGCAAGACCTCACAGACCGGGTCGCCGGTCGCACCTACCAGATCCGGCATATCGACACCGATCGCCGCGAAGTCCTAAGCGAAGCAACAAAGCTGGCAACCGTGATTGACGGCGTTATCCAGGGAAGCCGCGTGCGTCTGGTCATGGCCGAAGGTGCCGATCCGCCAAATCTCGCGCCGCTGAACGCGGGCCTAGCAGCTGAAATCTCGCAAATCCCGCCGCGGTTTGAAGATGCCTTCATGGATCTGATCGGCGGTGGATTTCGCGCGACCTCACCTTTTGCCAATCGAGAGGATAGCGCCGAACATACTATGAATCAGGTGGTCGAGGCGCGTGCGCTAACGCGGCGGTTCGGGGATTTCACAGCTGCTGATAATATCAGCTTCGAAGTGGGGCGCGGTGAAATCTTTGGCCTGATTGGACCCAATGGCGCTGGCAAGTCGACCACGTTCAAAATGCTGTGCGGTTTGCTCCAGCCGAGCGAGGGCTCGGCCCGTGTGGTTGGCCTTGATTTGCAAAACGCCCCAAGCAAGGCGCGCGGCCGGATCGGCTATATGGCTCAAAAATTCTCGCTCTATGGCGATCTTAGCGTTCAGCAGAACCTCGATTTTTTTGCTGGTGTTTATGGCCTGACAGGCAAATCCCGCAAAGACGCCATCTCTCAAATGATTGAGACGTTCGGGTTTGCTGACAGGCTGGATGTCAACGCCATGGGGCTGCCGCTTGGCTATAAACAACGCCTGGCGCTCGCCTGCGCGGTTATGCACGAACCGGATGTCCTTTTCCTTGATGAGCCGACATCCGGTGTTGATCCACGCACCCGGCGAGAGTTCTGGACCCATATCAATGCGATGGTCGCCAATGGCGTCACGATCATGGTGACAACGCACTTCCTGGATGAGGCGGAATATTGCGATCGGATGGCGCTTATTTATCGCAGCAAGATGATCGCCAGTGGCTCACCTGATGAGTTGAAAGACCGCGCCCGCGCAAGCGGCATGATGGACCCAACGCTTGAGGACGCGTTCATTGCGCTGGTTGAGCAGAGTGATCGAGAGCGCGAGGCGGGATGAAGGACCGCGAACCCCTTGCGCTGCGGTGGCGACGTCTGACCGGCCTGATCGTAAAGGAGTCGCGCCAGGTTCTGCGCGACCCGAGTTCCGTCTTGATCGCGGGCGTGATGCCGCTCTTGCTTCTCTTCCTGTTCGGCTATGGCGTAACCTTTGATCCACGCCAACTTGATGTCGCATTGGTGGTTGAGCAGCAGTCATCGGAAACTGCGAGCTTCCAAGCCTCGCTTGAAAACTCAACCCTGTTCGAGGTCGAAACGGGCCCGGATCGTCGCCTGTTCGAGCGCGCGCTGACACTTGGCGAATTGGATGGGTTAATCGTACTGCAAGCTGATTTCGCGGAGAAAGCGTTTCGGGCCGAAGGCGCGCCTATTCAGGTTATCGTGGACGGCGGTGATCCGAACACGGCATATCTGGTCAGTGGTTATGTCGAGCTCCTATGGGCCAACTGGCTGGAACAGGAATGGATCAGCCGTGGACGACCGGCCCTGGCGCCAAGTGTGCAGCTGGAACCGCAAGTCTGGTTCAATCCGGAGATTTCGAGCCGAAACTATCTCGTGCCAGGATCGATTGCGATCATTCTGACAACGATTGGCGCGCTCCTCACCGCCCTGGTCGTCGCACGCGAATGGGAGCGTGGCACGATGGAGGCATTGCTCGCGACGCCGGTTGGTATCTTGGAGCTGCTGATTGGCAAACTGGTGCCATACTTCCTGCTCGGGCTGGGCTCCATGGCGCTCGCGGTCATCACAGCCGTGCTTTTGTTCGGCGTGCCGTTTCGGGGTTCGCTCGCCGTGCTCATTCTGTCCTCATCGCTCTTCATGCTGTGCTCGCTCGGTCAGGGCCTTCTGATCTCTACCTTGACCCGCAACCAACTGGTCGCCGCGCAAACCTCAGTTTTAACCGCCTTCCTACCGGCTTTCTATTTTTCGAACTTCGTATTCGAAATTGACAGTATGCCGCTCGCATTGCGCCTGATCAGCTATGGCGTCCCCGCCCGATACTATGTCTCGACCTTGCAAACTGAGTTTCTCGCAGGCGACGTCTGGAGCGTTATCGTTCCGGATCTGATTGGGCTCGGCGTGTTTGCGCTCATCATCTTCGCTCTCACGGCGCTGACCACGCGCACGCGTCTGGAATAGCGGCATGTTTCAACGCATCTGGTCTCTCATTATCAAGGAGCTTCTCGCCAGCGCCCGCGACCCGCAAACTCGCTGGGTCGTGCTGTTTTCGCCGCCTTTCCTTCTGGTGATTTACGCCTTCGCCATCACCCAGGAAATCTCCAGCGTCACGCTCGGCGTGTACACCCAGGATCGCGGCGTCGAGGCGCGAGAACTGATCAGCAGATTCGAGGGTTCACCGACGTTTGAAGAAATTCTCTATCTGCGTCGCGACGCCGATATCGCCGCGGCAATTGATTCTCGTTCGGTCGATTTGGTCTTGAGGATCGGTCCGGACTTTTCCCGGCAATTGGAGCGCGGTGAACCAGCGAACGTACAGCTCATTCTGGATGGCCGCGCCTCCAACGCCGCCCAAATCCTTGCAGGTTATTCTGGGCGGATCGTCCAGGATTTCAACGAAGATCAAGCGACCGCGCTCGGTGTGCCGACCCTCACCAAGGTCGTGACCCGTGTTTGGTACAATCCAAATCTCGATCCGCTTTGGTCAGCCGTACCAGCGCTGTTTGCCGTCCTGACCGCGATTGTCGGGTTCATGGTCTCGGCCCTGTCCATCGCACGCGAGCGCGAACTTGGTACATTCGAGCAGCTGCTTGTGTCGCCGCTCAGGCCAACAGAGATTCTGATCGGCAAGGCGGTGCCGGCTCTGATGATCGCCCTGGCAAGCGCGACAGCAATGCTGATCCTTGGCTGGCTGGTTCTGGATGTTCCCCTGCGCGGGTCTCTGCTTCTGCTTTATGCCAGTATGATCATCTATCTCGCCGCGATCATCGGGATTGGTCTGTTTATCTCTTCGCTCGCAGCAACACAGCAACAGGCGATCATCGGTCTTTTCATCTACATGATGCCAGCTGTCCTATTGTCAGGGTATGCAACCCCGGTCGCCAATATGCCCGATTGGCTCCAAGCTTTGAACGAGTCCAATCCGATCATGCATTTCATCGTGATCAGCAAGGCCGTCTATATGAAGGACGCGCCAGCTGAACTCTTCTTCCACCATACCTGGCCCATGGCGGTTATCGCTGTCGTGACCCTTACCGCAGGCGCCTGGCTGTTTCGCAGGCGCGTGTCCTGACCCAAAATTAAGCAATCAAGAGGACCAAAAATATGTGCCTATCAGCAGAAGTCAGTTTCATCGCCGCCGCAGGGCTTATCCCGGCAGGCGCGCTTAGCATGCGCCAGGCCTGGCGGGGCGACCGGCGTTATTTGCCACTGGCAACCCTGCCACTCCTGTTCGGACTGCAACAGCTTGCTGAAGGCGTTGTCTGGGTTGCCGGCGCCGGCCAGAATACCGAGCTCATTGCCACCGCTTCACTCAGTTATATGTTCTTTTCCTGGCTCGCATGGCCTGTCTGGATCCCGGTCTCGACTTTCGCCTTGGAGCCGGCGAAGCGAAAGCCCTACTTCCTCATATTCGTGATTGTCGGCGCGATGCTCGGCGCCTTGCAATATGTGCCTTACTTCGCGCATGCGGATTGGCTCAACACGCGCTTCCTCTCGCACGTGATCATCTATGAAGGTACTGAGCTGCTGGACTTTGTTGGCCGCCGAGAAGTCACTTATGCAATCTATATATCGGTCGTGATCTTGCCGTTGTTGCTATCATCCGTGCGCGGTGTGCGTATCTTCGGTTTTCTCGCGTTTGGCGTTCTCATCACAACCTATACGTTCTTCGCATACGCCTATGTTTCGGTCTTCTGTTTCGGCGGGGCGGTCATGTCATCCTATCTGGTCTGGATGATGTACCGGGGTGACGGTTCGAAACACGGCACACGACCTCAAACAACACCTGCGTGAGCCAGAAGTGATGGCACTCGACCCATTCGCCATTGCCGGCATTGACACCGCCCGCCTGACACGCGTGAGCAGTCGTTTCGAGCCGCGTTTGGCGTCCGCAGTGTCGGCCCGTGTCGCAAAATGCAGGAAATAGGTGCATCGCTTTTTTAGAGTGGGTGAAGACCGGCGCCTTCTGAGCCCCCCTCAGAAGGATAGCTCAACGCCCATCAGGAACTCAAACGGCTTTCCCGGGCGAAGACCGGCCGGGTCTATTGAGGCAACATACACGTCGTCAAAAAGTTTCTCGGCCTTTACCCGCACGCGGATGCGATCCGTCAGGTCACTCCATATTGCAGCATCCGCCACCCAACGCGCCTCGATGAGTTGCGCCGCCTCGATTGCGCCCTGCCCGGCGCGCCCGTGCATCGGACACATAGTTTGCCGACAGATCCCTACCCCAGCGATTGGTCTCGACACCTGCGTTCCATGTCAGCTGTTTGTCGGACACATAGGGTAACTTGTCCCCAGCGGCGACATAATCCCACGGTACATAGTCGCGCTCGAAACGCCGCTGGAATTTTGCATCTGTGAGCGTATAGACGAACCCTGGCGGAAGGGCGAATTCTACCCCCAAAAGGGTTGCCGCATCACAGCTGGCAGTGGCTTACATGGACTTGCACGCTCACTTCACCGCCATTGAACGGGTCACCAAAGTACAGTCGTCGCCGAACGACGCCGTGCAGGTTCCGATAGTCGCTGACAATCCGGATACGGGACATGCTCTCTTATATGATCAGCTCAGTGCGCAGGCTCGCATCCGCAACGAGGCGCCGCTGCAATCCCGGTTCAACCTGATATGCCAGCGCGAACACATCGGGCATACGGGCGGGCTTGCCGGTGGAAAGCGCGATACAGACATATTTGGATGCGCCCAGAATCAGTGTTTGATGATCATCTGCCCGCACGACCTGGAAGTACCGATTGGCTCGCAATCTGCCATCATTGAACGTTATCCAGTTTGCGATGATGACCCCGTCGCCAAGTCGCGCAGGCCGCTGATAAACCAGCCTAGTTTCCCGAACCGCCATACCTCGGTCCAGATCGACGCACGCTTCAGCGGGCAGTCCAACCGACGCTGAATGTTCCATGGCGCAGTCATTCATCCATTTCAGATAAACTGCATTGTTCACATGGCTGAACGCATCAATGTCTGACGCAGCGACAGTCAAGCGAGATGTGAATGCGTCGGAAAACAGGAGGCCGCTCTGCTGATCGACAGGCATGACTTCTACCTCCCTCTTCGCTGAATATGATCATGTGCTTCCGCGGCGTTCAATTCGCGCGTCGAATTTCCGGTGCGGACATAATATTTCGAGGTATCCGACAAGACGAGAAAGACTGGTTCTGCGGCGCGCTCTACGAGCACCCAGCATATTGTCATGTCGTCGATCTTCAGGAACCGGCACCTGATCAGCGTGCAAGCGACACCCCCCAGATACGTCTTTACGATCCCCGTCAAGGCGCGCTCAAATTCATCAACTGACGGCTGCCGAAGCGTTTTAAGATCCTGTTCAATTCCGGTCAGCTCGCCTGCATCTGTCACGCCGATTAGGAGACGACCGCCTTCATGGTTCATCAATCCAGCGATTGTCTTGGCAATGACTTGCTCAAGACTTCTATTGGTCCTCGATTCATTGATATCCCACCGCAAAGTGGATTTGAACTCGGTGAATTCGTTCTCACCTCCGGCAATGACACTTGGCAATGCCGTTTGGAGATCCTCAAGGAGTCCCTCAGCTTTACGCAACTGAACAGAGAGTGCACGTGTCAGAACGGCAAAGACCATTCCGATTGCCGCGCCGAGTGCAGCGAAAATGCCATTCATAGCCATGAGATGGTAAACTGGCGCGCCACTCACCCGCTCCCAGGCAAATCGGCCAAAGTCAGAATATTCGGGTGAAAACAGAGCGCCATACTCCATCCACAAGACGAGCGTAATGATGGGGTGAAGAACAATGACCCCTATGATCGCGCCCATGGCGGCATAAAGAAGAAAATGCCGTACAGGACGGTAAAGTCCGATTCCTGAGCGTCCAAGAGCAAGACGGCGTGTCAAACTGATTCCTCTCTCAGGCCGCGAACCGAGTTGATGATGAGGGTGCCAGCCGCACCTGCAACAATCGCCTCGATATCCTTCAATGCACCGATCGCTGCTTTTGCGCCGCTATGGCGCACAAACGCGCAGGCAGCTCTGACTTTTGGGCCCATTGATCCTGCCGGGAACTCATACGTGTCCAGAGCATCAGGCCCCGCTTCTATAATGCGCCGCTGTGAGGGTTGCCCCCAGTCGACATAGACCGCATCGACATCGGTCGCCACGATGAAGAGATCCACTTCAAGTTCGCGGGCCAGCAACGCGCTGGCAAAATCCTTGTCGATGACGGCTTCAACTCCCTTGAGCCGACCATCTTCTCCCCGGATTGTCGGAATCCCCCCTCCACCGGCGCAGATAACAATTACGCCGCGGTCGAGCATCCATTTGATTGGATCCAGTTCAAGAATTTTCTGAGGTTTGGGCGACGCAACAACCCGGCGCCAATCCTGACCATCCGCTTTGATCTGCCATTTTTTTTCGGCCGCAAGACGTTCTGCATCAGCCCGGGAATAAACCGGTCCGACAAATTTGCTCGGCGCGTCAAACGCCGGATCAAGCGTATCGACCTCGATCATGGTGAGCAGTGTCGCGATCTCTTTGTCCCCTTGCAGGCAGTTTCGAAGCTCGCGCTCGATCACGTACCCGATCATGCCCTCGGTCTCGGCGCCGAGAACATCCAAAGGGAAGGCTTCGTCTGGCTTGTAGGCCGCCCCTTGCAGTGCCAGCAATCCGACCTGGGGCCCATTGCCATGCGTAACAATCAGTTCGTGATTCCGAGCCAGGGGGGCAAGCGCGCTTGCTGCAATTTTTACATTGGCGCGCTGGTTTTCGACCGTCAGCGCTTCACCGCGTTTCAAAAGGGCGTTTCCGCCAAGGGCAACCAGTATACGCATGGATCAACCGCCGATCGTGGCCACAAGAATGGCCTTGATCGTGTGCAGCCGGTTCTCGGCCTGTTCGAACTGGATTCCCGCGGGCGATTCAAAGACCGCGTCAGTAACTTCCATTTCGGATATCCCGAATTTCTCCAGCATGTCCCGGCCGACGTCGGTTTCTGCATTGTGGAATGCCGGCAGGCAATGCATGAATTTGGTTGTCGGCTTGCCTGTTGCCGCCATCAAATCGGCATTGACCTGATAAGGCCTGAGCAATTTGATCCGTTCTTCCCAGACCTCGGCTGGCTCGCCCATCGACACCCAGACATCAGTATTGATGAAGTCACAGTCCTTGACGGCTTCGACCGGGTCTTCGGTGATCGTCAGCCGGGCTCCATACCGGGCTGCCAGCTCTTTGGCAGGCTGCAAATAGTCGTCGCTTGGCCAGAGGCTCCCGGGCGAAGCGATGCGGACATCCATACCCATCAGACACCCGGCGATCATGAGGGAATGACCCACATTGCTATGGGCATCGCCGACAAAGGCGTAGGATATGTCGCGGAGCGGCTTGTCGGCATGTTCGTGCATCGTCATCAGGTCCGCCAGCATCTGGGTCGGGTGCCATTCATCCGTCAGACCGTTGAATACGGGCACGCCCGCATAGGCGGCAAGTTCTTCGACCTTTCCCTGCCCAAACCCGCGATATTCGATCGCATCGTACATTCGCCCAAGGACCCGAGCCGTGTCCTTCATTGATTCCTTGTGACCGATATGCGAGCCGGACGGCCCGAGATAGGTAAAGCCTGCTCCCTGATCCATGGCCGCAACTTCGAACGCACACATCGTACGCGTCGAGGCCTTCTCGAAGATCAGGCAGATATTCTTGCCTTTCAGGCTTTGGTGTTCGATGCCGGAATATTTCGCGCGTTTCAGATCACGCGACAGATCGAGAAGATAGCGCATTGCGCGCTGGTCGAAATCCAGCAGTTTCAGGAAACTGCGTCCTTGAAGATTATAGGCCATTATACGTCCTCATCATGAATATACGGGTGCCAAACGGGCACTTAAAAATCGACCGGATCGCGCCAGACCGGGCAGGTCATGCAATGGCCGCCGCCGCGGCCTCGCCCGAGTTCGGATCCACGGATCGTGATCACTTCGATACCGGCTTTGCGCAGGAGCGTGTTGGTCGATGTGTTGCGGTCGTACGCGACAACGACCCCCGGTTCGAGGGCGACGACATTGTTGCCGTCGTCCCATTGCTCGCGCTCCTGATTGTAGGCGTCGCCGCCCGTTTGAACGATGTTCAGCTTTTTGAGCCCAAGCGCCTCAGCCGCTATCACAAAAAGGTGACGGCTCTCCTTTGTGACGCATACGTGGTCGGGCTTGTCGCAGGGTTGCAATGTATAGCATTGGATCTGGTCGCAAACCTCGACAAAAGCCGTCGCGACATCCCGGTCACAATGGGAAAAGACCGTGTCCAGGTGCATCGCGCTGCGTGCGCGCGGCATCTGACAGGCGATGACACGGGTCGCGGCCCCGTTTTTAAACAAGGCGCGCGCCACTTGTCCAACCGCCTGCGGGCTGGTGCGTTCGCCCATCCCGATAAGGACAGTGCCGTTGCCCCATGGCATGACGTCGCCGCCCTCCAGCGTCGCGGGGCCGTGATCGGTATCCGGATCGCCCCACCAGACTTTGAAATCACCGTGTGCAAATGCCGGGTGAAATTTGTAGACAGCGGCGACGAGCAGCGTTTCGGGCCGCCGCGCGGGCCAGAACATCGGGTTCAATGTCAGGCCGTTGCCGATCCAGCAACTATTGTCGCGCGGGAACTGCGTGTTTGGCAGTGGCGGTATGACAAATCCGTCCGGACCCAGATAGCTGCCGAACATGTCAGTGGCCTTAAACGGCAGGTCATGAACGGCAATTCCGCCTATCAGAAACACCGCCAGTTGATAGGGGGGAAGTTCGCTCAGCCAGGCGCGCAACTCCTCCGGCATGCCGACGCCGACCTGGTCGTCGGTCACCCGCCGGTCGAGGATCCAGTTGCGGGCCTCAGGCATCGCGACAATCTCACTCAAGAGGTCATGAAATTCGTAGACTTCAACCCCGCGATTGGCCATTTTCATGCGAAAGTCGGCATGATCGGTTCTGGCTTCCTGCACCCAGAGAACATCATCGTAGAGCAACGCATCGGCGTTTGCGGGCGTTAGCCGTGAGTGCGCGAGCCCTGGCTGACAGGTAATGACTTTGCGCAGCTTGCCGATTTCAGAATGTACACCGAAGCCTGTCATTGGAGAGGTCCTTTCAAAAACACGTTGAATTGCGGTTCAGTATGCGGCGTTGAAGACTGTGCCCGCTCAGTTGATCAGGGTTGCGATCGTCAGAGACCCCATAACCAGGACGACCAGCCCGAGCAGGAGCGGCCACATGAACCGGAGCCAGCGCTGGTAGGGCACACCGCCAATCGCGAGTGCTCCCATGACGACCGCAAAGGTCGGGTTGATGAGGTTCACCAGCCCGTTCGCCGACTGATAGGCGGTCACCACAAGCGAGCGGTCAACGTCCGAGAAATCGGCAAGCGGTGCCATGATTGGCATGCTCAAGACGGCAAGACCCGAGGACGATGGTACCAGGAAGGACAATCCAAGCTCTATCCCGAACATGGTGTTGATGAACCCGATGGGCCCGAGCCCGCTCAAGGCGCCTTCGCCCGCATGCAGGATCGTGTCCGTCATCTTGCCTGCGTCCATGATCACCACGATTCCGCGTGCAATGCCGATTATGAGCGCCACGCCGAGAAGGTCTTTCGCGCCCGCCATGAAGGCGTCGATAAAGCCCTCTTCACCCATCCAGGAGGCGACCCCGACAAGGATAGATGCAGCGATGAACAGGGCCGACATCTTGTCCATCCACCAGCCTTGCGAAGATACGCCCCATATCATGATGGCGAAGGTCGCAGCGAAAATGATCAGGGTCAGGATTTGTGATCGTGAGAGCGGCGCGTCCGGATCATGGCCGTCGCTCTTGAAGCGGGCAGCGATTTCGTTTTTCTTGTCGGCGATGATCGATTTGGAGGGATCTGCTCTCACCTTGACGGCGTAGCGCATCACGTAGGCCGAACAGATCGCCCAGCCTGTTACCAGAATGAAAACCCGCAGGGTCAGCCCGTCCGTAAACGCGATGCCAGCCGCGTTTGAAGCGATAACCGTGGCGAACGGGTTTATCGTCGAACCGAGGACGCCGATCCCCGCCCCGAGCAGGATAACGGCAACGGCGACGACGGCATCAAACCGGGCGGCCAGCATGACCGGTATCAGGAGCCCATAAAAGGCGAGCGATTCTTCGGCCATGCCATAGGTCGTGCCGCCAACAGCAAAGAAGGCCATAAGGATCGGGATCATCCAGATCTCTCGCCCCCTCAAGGCCGACATGCAGCGTTCGATTGCATGATCGATGGCGCCTGTCCGGGTCACAACGCCGAGAAATCCACCGATGATGATCACGAACAGCGCGACATCGATAGCCTGCGCTTGATTGCTGTCCGGGTTATAGAACCCGCCAATCGGTGCGAGAAATACATCGACAATCCCTTGCGGGTTGGCATCAACGGTTTCGTATGTCCCTGGAATCGGTACCTCACGGCCCAGTTCCGCATTCTCCGCTCGCTGATATTGCCCTGCCGGTACAATCCATGTCCCCAACGCAACGAGGGCAATGAGCGCGAACAGGATTGTATAGGCAGTTGGAAACTTGAAGCCCTTCGATGGGGCCTGTGCATCGTCCGTTTCAATTGAGTCTGACATGTTTTCAGCCCCTCTCCTAGAATGCGACGGATGCGTAGAGCATGAAGTGAGACCAGGTCTCATCACCGCCCGTAAATTGTTTGGCGCCGTCGCCCGGCACCATCACAGCGGCTGCCGCCGACAGGAACAAGCGATCGGTCGCCTGCCAGTCGAGGAAGATATCGACTTCGTCTCCGAACGCCTCATCGTCCACACCGATCTGGCCAGGTTCATCCAGAGTGAAATTGAGCCAGGAAGCGGTCAGCGACACGGTGTCAGTCAGCGTGGCAGAGCCTTTGACCATATGGGTTTTCTGGTTGGAGTTCCCGAAAATCCAGTTGCCCGTGATCTCACCCTGATACCATTGGCCGTAATCGGTGAAGCCGTAGGCGAGCGGTACGAATTCTTCATTTTGCGGCGTCGACGGATCATCGCCTGTGACGACGGCGTAGCGATAGGTGATTGTCGGCTCAAACGGCAAGCTATCGAGCTTGTAGCGGCCTTGAAGGTAGCCGCCTTGGCCCTCATAGAAACCGGCCCCTTCCTGCAGGGCGTACTCGCCAGAAAATGTTAACCGGTCAGAGACGTCAATCGCGGCGCGCACATCGTAGGTTTTCAGTTCCTCGGCTGTGTTTGCGGTGACCGGGTCATCAAAATGGGCAACTTCGACATAGGTTGCGCCAATTGAGGCGCGCTCGGAGATGTCATACTCGGCATTGACCCCGCCGACATGCGCCTTGATACCGGCCCGGCCCGGATTGTTGCCAAGCCAGAACCCTTCCAGCAGCAGATCTCCTTGCTTCAGGCGAACGAGGCCGCTGCTGCGCGACGCCGAACGGGCACCCAGGTAGAAGCCGCCTCGGTCGCCGCCATCACGGCCACCATCCTTGATCAGGAAGCCGGTACCAATTTCATAGTCAAAATCGCCGCCGATGACCTCGAAGAAATCATCTTCGCCAAGTTCTGCCTTCCAGCCGACATAGAGCTTTTCGAGCGTCGCCTTGCCGGGGTCGCTGATCCCGGCGGCGAAACCTTCTGCGCTCTCGCCGTATGTCTTCGTCCCGACAGCAGACAGGCCGGCTGACAATTCCCCCCCAAATACATTTTTCAATGTCAGGTACAGTTGCGGCTCAACTGCGAACTCCGCCCATGTGCTTGTATCGACACCGATGTTCGCTTCGGGCTCTCCAAACCAGGGATTGCTTTGCGCAAAAACGACTGTGGCTGCGTCGAGACCAACATCAATGGCGACAACGTCACTGTCGTAGAGATTGATCTGGGCCATGGCTGGAAGGGCCGCAACGCCGAGTCCAATAATTGACAGAAGCGCTGTTCTGCAGGCAGGGCCCCGGGGACAATGCGCACGCACGTGTGAGTGAGGCGTATACGTGTCGGCCTTGAGGTTTCTCATCATCGGTGTCTCCAATGCGCATGGGACCAAGCCTGCCGCAAATGGGAGCGATCAGCCTTTATGGTGATACGGCATGGACGCCACCTTCCCTCACTCATTACACCGGGAACTTACACAGCCGCCGTTTTTCAATACAGTTGAAACATTCAATACTGGCGGGTTTGCTCCGCTCTAGGGTCGGGTGATGACCAAGTTACCAGCTCCTAACTACACGCCCGCACTCGGCCCTCATGGTTCGATAGAACTTTATGATCGCGCCATTGCTCTCCTGACCCGTGAGAAAACATGGCGAGCCAGGCTGCTCGTCGCTTTGGCCCCCAGAGGCGGAGAGACAATCATCGATATCGGCGCGGGCACTGCGAGCATGGCGTGTCTGATCAAAACAACGCAGCCTGGCATTCGCATGATCGCAATTGATCCGGACCCCGACATACGAACGATCGCCGAAGCGAAAGCGGTAAGAGCTGGAGCCGCTATCGAATTCGTAACCGCGATGGGCGACAAAAAGATTGACCACATTGTCCGGCCGGGAAGCGCGGACAAGATTCTGATCAGCCTCGTGCTCCACCAGTGCCCGGTCTCTGTTAAAACAAGTATCCTCGCAAACGCTTTTCGCCTCCTCAAACCCGGTGGCGAGTTGCTGATCGCTGATTACGGTCGGCAGCGCTCAATACCGATGAAGCTTGCTTTCAACCTGGTCCGCCTGACCGATGGCTATGCCGACACCAGAGCCAACAAGGACGGCCGGCTGCCCGAATTCATGCGGGGTGCGGGATTTACGCATGCCAAAGAGCAGAGCGTCACGCTCACGCCGACCGGATCGATCTCCATCTATTCGGGCACCAAACCCTAGGCTCACTGCCAGGCGGTTTGGCGCCGCGACGTACCGATCTTGCAACGCACACGCCTCGGTCCACGCCATCACGGTTTCAATAGAGCGCCGATCCAATACCGAGGGCGGCATTGGTCTTCGCGATGGATTTTTGTGAATCTGTCGAAAGCCCTGTCAGCGCCCTGATCGCATCAATCGTTTCCGGGATGACGATCGCCTGATTGTCGACCATATAGGCATAAAAGAGTTCATTATTCTGAATCGTAACCAGGTCTTCCCAAAGAGCGACTTCGTATAGGTTGTCATTTGGACGTTTCAGGTCGGCCATGAGTTCCTTGACACTGTTTATACCCGTCAGTCCGTCGTCCAGTCTGACCATGGCGATACGCGTCGAAGAGTGAAATGCCGCCAATACCTCCTCTCGGTCGGCGGCGCGCGACAGTTCAACGTTCCAATAATGCAGATGCGCAAGTGTTTCCGGCACCTTGACCGCCATCGTCACGACATCGAAATCCGGATCGACGCTTTGGGCATCCGGGCCTTGATGGCTTGGAATGCTTTGTTCCGGGACTAGCGTGTTCATGATGCCGCTCTGATGGCTTTCCCAGGGATCGGTGGCGCGGCGCAAAAGCGTGCCGCGCGCCTTTTTGAGCAAACCTGCCCGTTTCAGCGCGCCGAGCGTTCGAACAATCGACGTCGTGTTGCAGGAGACAATCCGCGTTTCATATCTGCCCACAGCGCTGTCAAAATTCGATTCGGCGACGAATGAGTGCTCGGTAAGGGCGTGGGGTTCGCCACCTTGTACAATGAATCTGAGCCCCCGCTTTCGGAAGAGAGCAACATTTCCGGTTGCAACATGTTTCGGTGTGCAATCGACGACAATATCTGCCTCGTCCAGGAGGTCATCCAAATTGCCTGACAGTACTATACCCGCTTTGCTCATCGATGTGTGCGCCTTTGGGGTTGCCGCAAAGACTCGATAGCCTCGCTGGTTCGCGACACGCAGCCGCCAGTCAACAGATGTATCAGCGATGCCTGCCAGCTGCATATCGTCCTGGCGTGTCACGGCATCGGCAACGCGTTTGCCGATGACACCGTAACCGTTTACGGCGACCCGGATTGACTTGTCAGACATGCTCTTGCTCCTTCAGTGACAGATTTTTCTGCGTTGCGACCAGGTTTTGCGGCTCGCCCGCTAGATACGTCTTGATGTTCTTGATTGTGGTTTCGGCAATGCGGGCGATGGCTTCTCGCGTATTGAAAGCGGAGTGAGGTGTCACGATCACATTGGGCATTCGCAATAGAACCTGGTCGGCAACCAGGGTGCGCAGATCATCTCCGTCACAATCAACCGAACAGATCAGCTCTGCCTCTTCGCGAAGCATGGGTTCATCAGGCAGGACGTCAAGTCCGGCCGCCGCCACCTTTCCGCTCTTTAAAGCCTCGATGAGCGCATGGCTATCGACCACGTCGCCGCGCGCCGTGTTGATGATTACGACACCGTCCTTCATGCGCATGAAGGCGTCCGCAGATAGGAGATGACGGGTCTGAGGCGTGGACGGCACGTGCAGGGATATTATGTCTGCGGTCGTTAGGAGGTCGTCAAAAGTCCGATAAGAAAAGCCCTCGCGCGTCGCAAAATCGGAATCCGGCACGATGTCAAATGCACAAACATGCATGCCAAACCCGTGAGCAATGCGGACAACATGCCGCCCGATGGCGCCGGTGCCCACCAGGCCTAGTGTCTTACCGGCGAGATCGAAGCCCGTCAGTCCGGCAGGAGAGAATGGCCCTGAGCGAGCGCGCTCCACCGCCTCGAGCAAGCGATGGCTGAGTGCAAGGAGGAGGGCGAAGACATGTTCGGCGACGGTATTTTCGCCATAGACCGGCACATTGCAGACACGAATGCCGCGTTCGGCGCACAGGGCGGTGTCAATGTGGTCAAATCCTGTCGATCGCGTCGCGATCAATTTGAGCGCTGGCAGCTGATCCAGAACCGCACGATCGATGGCCGAATTTATGAAGGTGGAAACAATTTCGGCATCAACGAAGGCGCCGGCATTTCCGGCCGAGAGAGCTTCATCTGTCAGTCTCAGACTGTTGCCTGGCTTCAGACTGTCAAACGTTGCCGCGTCTCGCGGCTCTATTTCGAAAAACGCAATTTGCATCACTCTGAACCATGCTCCTCGATGGCGACAACCTGTACGAAACTGAAGCCGGGCCGCCGCGGATTCAGCGCGTTCTTTCGCAGAGGCAACCCAGGCGATCGGGGGCCTTCCCGGTGCGAACTGGCTCATTTGGCTCAAAGTAAATGACGGTTTTTTCCGACGCCTGTGCTCAGCATGTTTCATGAAAGACTAATACAGATACGCGGCAGTGGTCCGGCGCACTCATACGCAGACGAAATTCTTCACGAGGCATGATGCTGCGCAGAACTGATCACCAGCCCCCATCGCGGGAAAAGCGCTCTTGGTTTCATACAACGCGAATAGTTTGCGCTTGTCAGGATACCTTGATCTATTGACGGCCTGGCCAAGGGGTGAACCCCAACCAGACGTATCTGACTGTGTGGATAAAGCCCCTTTCATTCCAGATCCGAAGGCAGCCACCGCAGACGCCGGCCATCTGCCTGCCGATTCAAGCGCGTCGACACGGCATGCTGCGCTTGCCGTTTTCGCAGCCATGTCCATCGCTTTTATCTGGGTTAATTCTCCGGCTGTTGGGACCTACGATTTTATCCATCATACGCCTTTCTCGATTCAACTCGGAGAGGTCGGGCTGTCCAAACCACTTGTCGATTGGATCAATGAGGGCCTGATGGTCTTCTTCTTCTTTGCGGTCGGGCTCGAAATCAAACGAGAAGTTTTGGTCGGCGACCTTGCATCGCCGCGCAGGATCGCCCTTCCCGCGATTGGCGCACTGGGCGGTATGCTCGCCCCTGCTGCAATCTATCTGATGTTCAATGCGGGTAATCCGGACACCGAACATGGCTGGGCGGTACCGGTCGCGACCGATATTGTACTCGCACTCGCCGTCTTGTCGGTACTTGGTGCCCGCGTTCCGGCCAGTCTGAAAGTCTTCCTGATGGCGCTCGCCGTATTCGATGATTTCGGAACGCTGGCTGTCATCGCGCTCTTCTATACTGAGGGGGTGAGCCTCGTCTCGCTGACTATGGCTGGTTTCGGCCTTGCCGTCCTGATCGGGTTCAACCGAATGCGCATTTCAAATATGACGCCCTATGTCCTGATAGGCATATTTGTGTGGGTCGCGGTTCTGGAATCAGGCGTGCATGCGACCATTGCCGGTGTCCTCGTGGCCTGGACCATTCCGCTTACAATCAATGGGCGCCCCGTACTTGCGGTCATCGAAGCGGGCATGAAGCCATGGGTCGCTTATGGGGTTGTCCCGATCTTCGCCTTTTTCAACTCCGGCATTCACTTGGCGGGCATAACGCCATCCTCCCTGCTCGGACCCGCCAGCCTCGGCGCCGGGCTGGGCCTTTTCCTTGGCAAGCCGCTTGGTGTATTTGGTGCGGCCAGCCTGGCTGTCTGGAGTGGGTTAGGCAAACGACCTTTCGGCGTCAGCTGGCTGCATTTGCTCGGCGCGTCCTTTCTGGCGGGGGTTGGGTTTACAATCAGCCTGTTCGTGGCGGCGCTCGCATTCGATAGTCCAACCGCTTTGCAAGGGGTCACTTTGAGTGTGATCATCGGGTCCACGCTTTCGGCGGTGACCGGGCTTGGCCTGCTTGCTGCCGCCAGACAAAGGCTCCAGCCACTCAGACCCGATGAGACATTCGCTCGATGATAATGTTGCTGGTGCGCCCTTACTGGCCATTTGCGGCGATGCCAATCGTGTTGCCACCCAATTGGCGTCCCCACCGATGAAGACCTCGTACGGCTGAGCCGGATGCGGTCGCAGGCGTTCAAATCGACCACACAATCACCTGAAATATTTGGACCGCTTGCAAGCCAGGATACACCGACCTGCCAGCTGGGATAGAAACGATATCCGAATATTGGGCGCAATCCTGCAATGATTCCTTAGGTGGCGTCGCCTTCGACTTGGCACGTTCACTCCGAGGGCGCGAACGGCTGCGGTCCCAGCCTCGTGAGTGAGTCTAGAATGGGTCTCGCAATGTCGCGGAAGCGCCTGCGGGCTGGACGTCTTGTTTCGTTTAGCTGCAAAAAAACTGAAACGTGTAATGCGCGGCCAAGGTCTGCGTCTGTTCGTCTTGCAGTCCTATTGGCTGCGATGTGGCTCGGACGGCGAACCACATCACAATACAGGAAAGTTTAAGATGAACTCTCACCAAAGTCCCCGCCGGCAAACTTCCGATGGCTCAAGCCACTCCTCCCACACTTTACCCAAGGTCTTGACCTGCGTCATATCCAGCCTTGGGATTGGCCTGTTTGGCGTGGGACTAGGTGCAATCGTGGCACCTTATATCGCAGAAACCGCTGCGCTGATTGCCCTTCTCGGACTGACGGTTCACCTTGTCGCCTTGATCCGCAGCGTTCGCCACAGACGCCCAGGCATATCCGATCAGCAACTTTGGCTCACAGCAATCTATCTAAGCTGCTGGACCATACTGATCGTGCTCACTTTACGCCTGTTTAAGGTTTGGTTTTGATGGATCCTGGGCAATTGATACCTCATTGAAGGAATACGGAGCGGCCATGACGAGGCGTTCAAAGTTGACGAGAAAGAGTGATTGCGCGCGTCTTTCGCTGAATGTCGCGTCTGCTTGCGGGCGGCAAAGTCCAAAAAGCGCAAGGGGATTGGTTTGAGCCAGGATATCAGGGACCGACAATATCAGGCGGATTTGACGGTAATATCGTGCAGAATATCGCCGGCATGCGCAAAGTGATCGGCCGCATTTGAGAGGTGGCGATAAATTTCCCGACGCTTGAGCGTCTCCATGACAAAGGAAACCCCTTTCAGGACAGAGTCGCAGCTCGCCTTATCGTCCGGTTCGAGCAAAGGTCGTAAATCCTCACTGAGGTCCTTGCGTCGCGCCGCCAAATCGTTGGCATAATGCTGCGGGCTGAATAATTCGGCTATCGCTCGCCGATAGACTTTCTCAACGTGACGCTCGGTCTTGCGAACAGCGTTTGCGGCGCGTTCCGCTTCCCCCGGATTGGTTTTCAGAACACTGAATCCGCGTTGCAGTGATCTGGCGCCCTGCAGCAGCAAGTCAGCCATTTCAGCCATAGGCTTGTCGGGGCTCACTCCAAGAACATCCATCTCCCACACCGAGGTTTTGGCATAGTTGAGCCCATCATCGATAGCGGTAATCGCGCGGTAGATGTCTTCACGATCATAGGGCGTTGCGAAGGAACGGTTCAGTATATCGATGTTTCTTGCTTTCAAACTGTCGCCTTCGTGTTCGAGCTGGCGAACCCTGTCGGCAGCGGCTTGGTCCCCCGTCATCATGAATTCAGCAAAAACCTCCATCCCCTGCACGACGAGTTCACATTGATCATTGAGCAACTGATGAAAATCTGGCGTGCGCGGAAACAGTCCGTTCAAAATCCGAACAAGGCTCGGAGGACGCTTAACGTCACCTGGGCGTTTCGACATCATACTTCCTTTCTCGCGTGCCCCGAGGGCGTCCTGCTAAACGATTGCGCCAAGCGCTTGCATAAGAAGATACAGCGCGATCGATATCGCGGCTGCACCGGGCATGGTAATCAGCCAGGCGCCTATGATGTGCTGCGCCGTGCCCCAGCGGACCGACTTTGGACGCTCAGATGCACCGATGCCCATTATGGACGTGCTCACGACCTGAGTGGTTGAAACCGGCGCGCCCGTCATGGACGCGGCCAGAATCAGGCTTGCCGATGCAAGCTGGGCATCAAGCGCATGAATGGGTCTGACTTTGTAGATCCCGAAGCCGAGCGTTCGAACGATCCGCCAACCACCTGAAAACGTGCCCAAAGTGATGGAAGTTGCGCTTGCGAGGATCACCCAAATCGGCACGGTGAACTCTGCATTGACGCCGCTGATCACAAGTAACATGGCGATAATCCCCATCCCCTTTTGAGCGTCATTCGTACCATGAGAAAAGGCGAGCGCTGCGGTCGCCACCCATTGAAATCCGCGCAAGTTACGATTGACGGCCGGACGAGCGCCGCGCAGCGCAAATCTTACCAAGCGGTGGATAATCCAGCCGAACAGAAATCCGAGGACTGGCGAAATAAGCAGCGCACCCAGGACCTTGGTGACGCCGCTCACGCGCCCTGCGTTCAACTCGGACATCCCCCATACGACATGCTCTGGTCCGGCAGAAACCAGCACAGCCCCAACCAGACCGCCTACGAGCGCTTGAGAAGAGGATGCTGGCAGTCCGAACCACCAGGTAATTAAATTCCACCCGATTGCGCCCCCCAAGCCTGAAAGCACAATCGTGAGCGACGCGATATTCTGTAGATCAGTGACATCAATAAAGTTGCCGATCGTATTGGCAACGGCTGTTCCACCCAGAACAGGGCCAAGAAAGGTGAATACGGACACAAGTATCGCGGCTTGTATTGGCGTTGCTGCTCGCGAGGCGACAATTGTGGCAAGCATATTCGCGGCGTCCTGGAGGCCATTGGTATAATCATAGGCCAGCACGATCAGAATTCCGGCGATCAACAAGACAAGAGTGTTGGTCATCGACCCGCCCGCAGGATTTAAGAGACTGAAGACACAGCAGCTGCGCTGCGCACACGCCACAATCGCTTCCCTGTCGCGGGTTCGTTTGGCCGGGAGAGACAGCTCATTCTGCGGCAGTCAACCGGATCTGGCGATCGTCGCAAGATCTCGATTTGGTCAGGCCGAGATCTATGCGCGCCAGTGTCCGGCGAAGTCGCACAGCTTCTGGTGTATGGCCGTCCCCGCGACGTTCCAGCTTTGCCAGTTTCTCCCGGAAGATTGGCACATAGACCATGATGACTGGTCGCCCGTCACATTGATCCTGACTGTCTGTCATCTGGCGGCCTCGTGGTCGGCGATCGACGCGGAAAACGGATTGTCGCGTCTGCGATAGGGTGATCAACATCAAACGGATGCAAACGTTTGAGTTTACTCTGATATGATACGCATATGACGCGCGAGGCCCTCATACGTTACAGTTCCAACTGTTTGGACCGAGCTGCGGCCGCATCGAAAATCAGCCGAACGGGCTGCTCTGACATTTCCATGCTGGCAAGAGTCCGGGTCGAGAGTGCGCCCCTGTTCCAGGTTACAGCGTTTAGCATCGTGTGCTGGAAGACGAAGTGAATCATCGATGCAGGGCTGCAATGGTTTTCTTTGTGGCCTGCAAGACAATTGTTTCATCGGGAACGGCCAGGGCCTTGTCCGTCTCCGGACAATCAATCGATTTGATGATATGCCGGATCGTATTCAATCGCGCCTGGCGCTTGTCGTCGGTGTGAACGGCAAACCACGGCGCGTGCGTCAAGTCCGTACGACGCAGCATGTCATCGCGCGCAGCCGTATAGTCATCCCACTTTTCGAGTGCGACCGCATCAATCGGGCTTTTCTTCCATTGTTTGAGCGGATCTTTATCACGGTCTGCGAGGCGGCGCGACTGTTCAGGCTTGCTTATGTCGAGATAGTATTTGAGAATCTGGGTTCCGTCGCCAACCAGCATTTTTTCGAACGCGCCAACATTGTCATAAAACGCTTCAACCTGGTCATCACTGGCAAATCCCATGACCCGTTCCACCCCGGCGCGATTGTACCATGACCGATTGAACAGGACGATTTCTCCATCGGCTGGCAAATGCGACGCGTAGCGTTGGAAATACCAGCTCCGCGTGTCCCGGTCTGACGGCTTTCCAAGCGCAACGACGCGCGTCTCTCGCGGACTGAGATGTTCGGTGATCCGCTTGATGATGCCGTCTTTGCCAGCCGCATCCCGTCCTTCAAATATTATTAGTATACGATGGTTATGCGCTATTGCCCGTCGCTGAATTTTGACAAGCTCAATCTGCAGGTCACGCAAGTCATGTTTGTAGACTTTCTTGGAGCGTCCTGCCTCTTTTTTGTCATCTCTGGGCATTGGCGAACGGTCTTTCATCATTTACGGGCGACACCTGTCGAAGGGGGCCACGCGCGGGCTCAGTCCGATACAGATAGTCGCGTGTCAGCGGCACAGCATCCTGGCGTTTGGCGAGTTGAAGCTGGAAGACGTTGTGGACGCCATGCCGGAATGACAATTCACTGCACACGAGGTAGAAATCCCACATACGTACAAAGCGATCATCATAGAGCGCTTTGGCCTCGTCTGCTCGCGCGAGAAACCGTGATCGCCAGGCTTTGAGGGTTTCTGCATAGTGCAGGCGCAGGATTTCAACATCGAGGACCATCAGGCCGGCTTTTTCGATCGCAGGCAGGATTTCAGATAGCGCCGGTATGTAACCGCCTGGAAAAATGTGGCGGGCGATCCATGGATTCGTCGCTCCCGGTCCTGGGGTCCGCCCAATCGTGTGAATGAGCGCCGTGCCGTTATCTTTCAGGCACGTCGCAATCTGATCGAAATATTCGCGATAGTGCGGCACACCGACATGCTCAAACATGCCTACCGAGACGATACGGTCATAACGCCCGGTCAGATTGCGATAATCCTGAAGCTCGAACTCCACTCTGTCGCTGACGCCCATGTCGTCCGCGCGCTCGCGGGCAAGGCAATGCTGCTCGCATGACAGAGTGACCCCGTGAACACGGACATTTTCACGGCCGGCAAGATGTAAGGCCAGTCCGCCCCACCCGCATCCGATATCGAGCACAGTGTCGCCCGGTTTCAGGCACAGCTTGCGTGCGACATGATCTTTCTTGAAGCGTTGTGCATCGGCCAGAGACGTCTCCGGGTCAGGGAAGTAGGCGCATGAATACTGCATGTCCTCATCGAGGAAGAGGCGGTAAAGATCGTTGCCGATATCATAATGGTGCGCGACATTTCGAGCCGAGCGTGCGCGTGGATTGAACTGCGCGACCGCCCGAAACGTCTTTCTGAGGAATGCCGGTAGCGAGGCACTCGGGCTGCCATCAGACAATATATTCGTCCAGAAAATATCCAGCAGATCATAAAGGTCGCCCGCTTCCAGCACCAGCCCCCCCTCCATATAGGCCTCGCCGAGCTGCAGTTCCGGATCGAGCAGGATGCGGCGAAGCCATGCTTCCGATTTGATTGCGATACGGATCGGGCTAACGCAGTATGAGCCGAAGAGGGACGTCGCGCCATTTGGAAACGTGACTTCCAGGCATCCTTTGCGAATAGATCGGTCAAGCCGGCTCCTGGCGATTGCACTCCAAAGGCTCATTGGGAAAATCCTTCTCGTCTGGCGCAAGCGCAACGTCCGGCGCTCACCACATACTCTGATACGGGTAAGACGGCCCGGCCCCTGAACCATTACACTCAGGGCCCAGCGCCATATTAAAAGTGACCGAAAATCCGTTCGCGCTTGAGGGCGATTCTGGCGGCGTGCGTATCACACTCCTCAAGCCCCAATATACGTGGAACCGCTTACGAATATGACGTCCGACCCAAGCCCTTCAGAACGGCGCAAACGAGCCATTGAAGCTGCGCTCATCGAGTCGCATCAGGACATGTTTCGGTTTCTGAAGCGAAAATTGCGCAACGATGCGGATGCCAAGGATGTGCTGCAAGAATTCTATGTTAAGGCGCTGACCCGGTTTAATGATCTTAAAGATGAAGACCGGCTTCGAGGCTGGTTGTCTCAGATTCTTCGTTCGACAATCGCTGATCATTTTCGAGCAATGACGCGCTCAGACAAAGCGCTGGAAACCTATGCGGCAGAGGCTGCCCTCCTGTTCGATGATGATGAGATCGACTTTGTTATTTGCGCATGCCTATACAAAATGTTGCCGACACTGAATCCCGACTACGCGGATCTGATCTGGCGGGCTGACCTTATCGGTGAAGATCGCTCTGTGATTGCTCATGATCTCGGCCTGTCTGAGAATGCGCTTCGAGTGAAACTTCACCGCGCACGCCGGGCCATGCGCCAGCGCCTGGAACAGGCCTGCCTGACCTGTATCGAACACGGCTATTTTCAATGCGCCTGTCCGGGCGCTGAAGACTTGCGAAAACGCGTTGAAGCGACCGCCTTGTCCATACCTCCGGGCCAGGTTGTTCCTTGATACGTTTTCGCAGCGGCGGGGTGTAACGCCGCTCCGGTTCGCGCGTCTTTGTTTTCAGGTCCGCAATAGGCGGTTTTTGCTTGTGCTCGCCGAGCCAGGACGAAATTGAAGAGAAGGAGATCGCCATGAACCGTGTCAAGAAAAGCGCCGTCCAAACGCCCAAAGCCAAAGTCAAACCGCCCGTCAAAAAGGGCTGTTGTTGCGCAGGCGGCTCGAAGCCGGGCCGAGGCAAGGAAAAATCGATGCCAGCGCTAAAAAGCGCTGGTGACGCAGCCTGACCCTTTCGTTCTCAATCGCCCCCTTACCGCGAAAGCCTCAAGCCATGCCAGATGATCAACGTATGACAGCTAAAAAACCCCGCAAAGCCAAACGCTCTGATCCCAAAAAGAAAGCGTCCAAGAGCGCCCGCCGGGCGCAATCAAGGCCGGAGTCCGCAAAGCCCATTCAAGCCTCGTCCCGGCCCAGCCTGCCAGACGCCGCTGCTTATGGGGTTGATCTCATGCAGAGACAAACTCTGTTCTTTGACGCGTTGCGCCAGCGCGCCAACACAATGCTCGCCCATGAGCGAGACGGCATGCCACCTGTCTTGAAGTTCAAGTATGAGCTCGTGGCGGACGCAGCGACATTTGAACCTGCGTGCAATTATCAACTTCTAAAAATACTCGAGATTGGCGATATCTGCCTCGACGATTGTCTTGATCCAGACAAACCACCCGTGATCATTATCGATCCCCGCGCGGGTCATGGCCCCGGCATTGGCGGATTCAAAGACGATTCTGAAGTCGGCATCGCTCTACATGAAGGCTACCCCGTATACTTCGTCGTGTTCACGCCTGACCCTGTTTCCGGTCAAACGCTAGCCGATGTGTTGGCGGGCCTGCGCCAGTTTGTAGAACTCGTGGCCGAGCGACATGATGGCGAGGCGCCAGTGCTCTATGGCAATTGCCAAGGCGGATGGGCGGCGGCACTTCTGGCGGCTGATTGCGAAGGCCTTGCCGGACCGATTGTGATGAACGGGTCACCGCTCTCCTATTGGGCCGGTGAACCCGGTGCCAATCCGATGCGGCTTGCGGCAGGATTCCTCGGAGGGGCCTGGATCAATCACTTCTTGTCTGATCTCGGAAATGGCCGGTTCGATGGCGCCTGGCTGGTCCAGAATTTCGAAACCCTCAAACCTGAAGGGGCAATCTTCCGGAAATATGCCGATCTGTTTGAAAACGTCGATACAGCCGCCGACAGGTTCCTGGATTTCGAGCGTTGGTGGGGCGGCTTCTACCGCCTGAGCCGCGAAGAGATTCTTGCGATTGTCGAAAACCTCTTTATCGGCAACCGGCTTGAAAAAGGTCTGGTGAAACTCGGGGCCCATTGTGAGATTGATTTAAAACAGATCCGCAATCCTCTCGTCATCTTCGCCTCACATGGCGACAATATCACCCCGCCACATCAGGCACTTGGTTGGATCCCAGCGGTTTATGAGACGACCGAGGCACTCATCGCAGCCGATCAACGCATTGTCTATCTGATCAATCAACATGCCGGGCATCTCGGCATCTTTGTATCTGCGAGTGTCGCGCGCCTCGAACATCGCGCGATGCTGGAAAACCTTTCCGATATCGAAGCGCTGGAGCCTGGGCTCTATGAAATGAGGATCGATAATCCGACCGGCGATCCTGATTGCGACCACGACCAGTACATTGTGCGGTTTGAACCCCGCCGGGTTGAGGACCTGGTATTCGAAACCCAGCCTGAGGCATTTGAGCGTGTCGGGCGTCTGTCGGCGCAATTGGAGACGGCTTATTCGAACTTCGCCAGCCCGTGGGTGCGCGCCTGGTCTAATCCGGTCACAGCAGAGCTTATGAAATGGTCTCATCCGATGCGGGTGACACGCTACATGTTCTCAGAACGGTTCAATCCAGCTATGGCGATGACCGCCGCGTTTGCACCCATGGTTCGCGCCAATCGAAAGGCTGTCAATGAGGACAATCGCTTTCGCACAGCTGAAAAGATGGGCGTCGACTGGATCGAGACCGGCCTGACCCGCATGCGCGAGTCTCGCGATGCCGCATCCGAACTGGCCTTCAGCTGGCTCTATGACTGGCCCGTATTGCCTGAACCTATAAAGGACGAGGCGGCAAAGAAATGAGCGCCCTCGACACCCCCCAGCGCGAAAGTCATCGCGTCCTCACCGTCAATAGCGGGTCTTCAAGCCTGAAAATCGCGCTCTTCCGGGTCGGAAACGACGTGGTCAAGACAATGTCGGGCGCCGTCACCGGCATTGGCGCATCAGAGGCGAGAATGTCAGCTGAGACCGCTTATGGCGACACACTTTGGGACGAACGCACCTGCTGCATCAACCACCCCGTTGCGCTGGAAACCTTCTTTCATGAGATGGCCGCTCATGTCGATCTCGGCGGCATTTCTGCGGTGGGACACCGGGTTATGCATGGAGGTCCCGACTACACAACGGCCCAGCGTCTGACTCCGAGAGTCGAAGCGGATCTGCGCGAACTGATTCCATTGGCGCCGCTGCATATGCCTGCAAACCTTGATGGCATCGTTGCCACGCGCCTGCGTTTACCGAATGCGATGCAATATGCCTGTTTTGATACGGGCTTTCATGCAGACATGCCGATCGCGGCCCAACGCACAGGACTGCCGCCTGCGATGGAAGACAGATATGTCCGCCGGTTCGGCTTTCATGGCCTCTCCTACGCATTTATTGTCTCAGATCTTGCCGCCCGCGCCGGTGAGGCGATGTCCAGGCAACGTCTGCTGGTTGCGCATCTCGGTGCGGGCGCAAGTATGGCCTCAATCGAGAATGGCCAAACCATAGATACAAGCACGGGATTTTCGGCGCTTGCGGGACTGCCCATGGCGACCCGAAGCGGCGATGTCGATCCCGGGCTGCTCTTATACCTCATACTGGAAAAAGGCTGGGCCCCATCAGTCTTGCACGACCAGCTTTATCATGGCGCAGGCTTGCTTGGGCTTTCGGGTCTGAGCGGTGATGTAAAAACTCTGCTCAAAACAGACGACCCGCGCGCGAGCGACGCGCTTGCGCAATTTGCCTATCAAGCTCGCAAGCAAGCTGGCGCACTGATCACCGCCATGGGCGGTGTTGACCGGATCATCTTTACCGGCGGCGTTGGCGAACACGCGCCCTCGATCCGCGCCGCCATCTGCGAGCCACTTAGCGATCTCTATGGAATAAATTTTGACACCCGAGCAAATGATCTGGGTGAAACGTGTATTTCAAAGCCGGACAGTTCGGTGATTGTCGAAACGGTTCACACTGACGAGGCGATGATGATCGCCCGTTACGGACGCGCGATGCTTGAAGCCACCCCAGTGCAGATAGAGCGCCGGGTCTCATGACTGGTTTTCGAGATTTTGCCGACCTCAAGACCGCTGCCGACTCAGGACCGCCCGTGAAGGTCGCCATTGTCTGTGCGGCGCAACGAGACGTCCTACTCTCGGTCGACGAAGCCGTTAAGCGCGGCTGGATCCATCCAATCCTGATCGGCGACCCTGATGCGATCAAGGCCGAAGCCGAGGCGGCAAATCTCACATTCCATCCCGATCAGGTCTTGCCCGCCTGGAATGAGGCAGAAGCAGCCCAACGCGCAGCCGGTTTACTGAAATCGGGCAGCACGCATGCCGCCATGAAAGGCCTGATCCATACCGACGTCTTGCTAAAAGAACTGCTCAACGCCAATGCTGGTCTGCGTCAGCCTGGAGCGCGGGTCAGCCATGTCTTTCTGGCGGACATTCCAGCCTATCCGAAACTGCTTGCGATTACAGATGCCGCAGTCAACATCGCCCCGGATTTGGGCGCGAAAGCCGCTATCCTGCAGCACGCTATCGATCTTATGGTTTCTATTGGTATCGACCAGCCCAAAGCCGCAATCCTTTCAGCAATTGAGACTGTCAATCCGCTGATCAGTTCCAGCCTTGATGCCGCGGCACTCTCGGTCATGTCCCTGCGCGGTCAGGTGCGCGGCGCAGTCGTTGACGGACCGCTCGCCTTTGACAACGCAATTTCGCTTAAAGCCGCGGAAATCAAAGGCATTGCCTCGCCTGTGGCTGGGGATGCCGACATTCTACTCGTCCCAGATCTCGTTTCTGGCAATATCCTCGCTAAGAATCTGGAATATATGGCTGACGCCACGCTGGCCGGTCTCGTCCTCGGGCTGAACGCACCCATCGTCTTGCCATCGCGTGCCGATCCGGTGAACGCACGGCTCGCAGGTCTGGCGCTGGCGCGCCTTAGCCTAGCCGCAAAGGACCGCAAATCCGCGACGCGAGACAAAGCCCCGGTCTGGCCGGTGCACGCAACGCGCAGCTCACCTTTACCGGAAGCGGACTGCTGCCCGCCCAGCCATCCCACGCCAACCTCCCCCACATCACTCAATGGAGACGCTCATGCCAAGTCATGACCCCGTTATCTGCGCGCCAGTGCGCACCGCCATCGGCGCCTTTGGCGGTAGTTTGAAAAACGTCCCGGCGTCCGATCTTGGCGCTATAGCGATCAAGGCCGCTCTGGAACGGGCAGGACTTGCACCGGATCGGGTCGATACCGTTATTATGGGCCAGGTTCTGCAAGCCGGCGCCGGAATGAACCCGGCGCGTCAGGCAGCGATAGGTGCGGGTCTTCCTGTCAACGTCCCCGCGATGACCGTCAACCGGGTCTGCGGATCCGGCGCGCAGGCGGTCATAACCGCCGCGCAAGACGTCATGCTTGGCCACGCGGCGTGCGCCGTCGCTGGCGGCATGGAGAATATGGACCAAGCCCCGTTTCTGCTTGGCAAAGCGCGTTACGGCTATCGTCTGGGCGACGGGGCGCTCATTGACAGTCTTCTTAGGGACGGGCTGAACGATGCCTTTTCCGGCGAGCATTCCGGCTGGCATACCGAAGACTTAGCCGAACAGAACCAAATCAGCCGTGCCGCTCAGGATGCCTGGGCGTTGCGTTCGCAAAGCCGGTTCTCGAAAGCCCAGAGTGACGGTCTTTTCGACGCCGAGATTGTGCCCGTTGAGATGAAAACCCGTAAAGGGATTTCGGTATTCGATCGGGACGAGCACAATCGCCCGGATACGACTCTAGACAGTCTTGCGCATCTGAAGCCGGCCTTCCGAGAGCATGGAACGATCACAGCCGGGAATGCTCCCGGATTGAACGCGGGCGCTGCTGCAATGATCGTTGCTGACCGGGCCTGGGCAGAGACAAACCAGCTGCAGCCTGCGGTCCGGATTGCCGGCATGGGCGTCGGCGCCGTCGAACCCGGACTGTTCGGCCTTGGTCCTGTACCTGCTGTGAAACAGGCATTGGAGCGGGCCGCCTGGCCACTTGCATCGGTGGAACGGGTCGAAATTAACGAGGCCTTCGCGGCCATTGCCGTCGCTTTGGTCGGCGAGCTGGGATTCTCCGAGGACATAGTGAATGTCGAGGGCGGCGCCATTGCACATGGCCATCCAATCGGCGCGACGGGCGCTGTTCTGTCCGTACGGCTGATCCATGCCATGCAACGAGACAATCTTAAGCGCGGCATCGTCACCCTCTGCATTGGCGGCGGACAGGGCGTCGCGCTCGCGCTCGAACGTATCCCATCCTGACCCGGCGCATCTCCCCCCAACTGCCCCGACGCCGGTTAACAGGGAACGCCGTCTCTCACGATTGCCTCCGTGAGGGACGGCGGCTTTGGCTGCGTATTATTCTGCAAGGAGCTGGATGTGAGCACACCCGATTGTGATCTTCGCGGAAAAACCGCACTGATTGTCGGCATTGCGAATAGTGATAGTCTGGCCTGGGCGGCGGCCACGTCCCTTCGCGGTGCAGGCGCGCGCCTGGCGATCACCTATTTGAACGAGAAGGCTCGCCCGCATGTTGAACCTTTAGCGAGAAAGGCAGATGCAGATCTCATTCTCGAATGCGATGTCACCAAACCTGGATCGCTGGACGCTGTCTTAGACGCGGTCGCAGCAAAATGGGATCGGCTTGATCTTGTCTTTCACGGGATTGCAAGTGCGCCAAAATCTGATCTTCAGGGGCGTTTGACAGACTGTTCGGCCGACGGTTTCGCAGCCGCCATGACGGTGTCTTGCTATTCGCTCCTTCATATGGCGCGGCGGGCTGAACCATTAATGCGACGCGGCGGCTCTCTGATCACGCTCAGTTTCTATGGCTCAGAAAAAGTCGTTGATCACTATAATGTCATGGGCCCGGTCAAAGCTGCGCTTGAAAGCGCTGTACGCTACCTTGCCCATGAGCTCGGACCCGCCGGCATCCGCGTCAATGCCATTTCCGCCGGACCCGTTGCGACAAGAGCCGCGTCTGGCCTCACCCATTTCGAAGAATTGCTAAACGAGGCCGCAGCCAAATCACCGCTGCGACGAACAATCGATGCCAGCGAAGTCGGAAAAGCGGCTTTGTTTTTGGCCAGCGATCTGTCCAGCGGCGTGACCGGTGAAATCGTTCATGTCGATGCCGGGTTCCATATCGATGGCATGATTTTTCATTGAGAAGAGAAACGATGATGACCGTAGAAGACCCTGTTTGCCGCAACACGATCCCCCTCGAAAACGCTCACGCGTCAGAGGAATATGGTGGATGGGCCTATTTCTTTTGCTCTAACCGTTGCCACACAGCTTTCAAACTAAATCCCGAACGCTATGCAGACGCGCGCATTCCCGCCGCCTTCAGCGCGCCGAGCGACGCCTCTCACCCATCCCGCAAAGCATGACTTAGCAGACAAAGACCCTCCACCATGGATCACTCCACCCACGCCCCCCCCTCTCGCCACGCGCCTCATGCCGGTCACGGACAGAAAAAAACGGACCCGCATGGCGGCCACGACCATGAAGGCATGATTGCCGATTATCGCCGGCGGTTTTGGGTTGTGCTGGTGGCCACGATCCCCATCCTCGCTTTGGCGCCGATGATCCAAGGCTGGCTTGGCCTCGAAGATGCCTTGCGGTTTCCGGGTGACCGTTATGTGCTGGCAGGGCTTTCAAGTCTTGTTTTCTTCTATGGCGGTTGGCCGTTCCTGAAAGGGTTTTTGCAAGAGATCACCGCCCGCGACATCGGTATGATGACGCTGATTTCGGTCGCGATTACGGCTGCTTACGCCTATTCCATCGGCATGGTCGCAATCGGCAGTGATGAGACCTTTTTTTGGGAGCTCGCAACCCTGATTGCGGTGATGTTGCTCGGGCACTGGATCGAGATGAAATCGGTGCTTGGCGCTGGGCGCGCCTTGGAAAAACTTGCAAGCCTGATGCCGGATGAAGCCCACCTGGTGGCGGATGACGGCAGCGTAATCGATGTGTCCGTTTCGACGCTGAAAGGCGGCGAACATCTTCTGATCAAGCCAGGCGAGAAAGTCCCAGCTGACGGGATCATTGTCAGGGGCGAGTCGTCTCTCAATGAATCCATGCTCACCGGCGAGTCCAAGCCGATTTTCAAGACCGTGGAGACCGAAGTGATCGGCGGATCAATCAATGGCGAAGGTTCGCTAACAATCCGGGTCGACAAGACCGGTGATGAGACTTTCCTGTCGAGCGTCATCAAGCTGGTTAAGGAAGCCCAAGCCAGCAAATCCAAAACCCAGGATCTCGCCAACACGGCGGCCAAGTGGCTGACTTTTATCGCACTTGGCGGAGGCCTATCGACCGTCTTGTTCTGGACCCTGTTCACCGATCAGGGATTTGGGTTTGCTATGGCGCGCGCCGTTACCGTGATGGTCATCGCCTGCCCGCACGCGCTTGGTTTGGCTGTGCCGCTTGTGGTTGCGCGCTCGACCGCGATCGCGGCCACCAATGGATTGCTCATTCGGGATCGGACGGCATTCGAAGAAGCGCGCAACATCAATGCCATCATTTTCGACAAAACCGGCACGCTGACCAAGGGCGAGTTTGGGATCACCGATACGCTTGTTTTTGATACGACATTCACTGAGAGCGATATCGTCGCCTACGCGGCGTCTATTGAAGCTCATTCTGAACACCCAATCGCCCAGGGGATCGTTCGCGATGCGCCGCAGGCATGGGGTGTCGACAAGTTTAAGGCGATCCCTGGCAAAGGTGCAGAAGGCCTCGTTAAGGACCGCGACGTGAAAGTCGTCAGCCCCGGCTATTTGCGCGACCAGGGTCTTGAAATGGATGATCCCCGGTTCGAAACCCTGAGCGCGCAGGGCAAGACAGTCGTCTTCGTGCTCATTGATGACAAGCTCGCTGGCGCAATCGCGCTGGCCGATATCATTCGTGAGGAATCCGCTAAAGCCATCCTCATGCTTCAGGCCATGGGCATTCAGTGCATCATGCTCACTGGCGACAATCAACAGGTGGCGGAATGGGTCGGCCAGGAAATCGGCCTCGACGAAGTGATTGCCGAAGTATTGCCGGAAGAAAAAGCCGCTAAAGTCCGAGAGGTTCAGTCCCGCGGTCTGATCGTGGCGATGACCGGTGACGGTGTGAACGATGCGCCGGCGCTGGCTCAAGCGAATGTCGGGATCGCAATCGGTGCTGGCACGGATGTCGCGATCGAAACCGCCGACATTATTCTTGTCCGGTCCAGCCCGTCAGATGTCGTAGCGATCATTGAACTCGCTCGCGCGACCTATAATAAAATGATGCAAAACCTCGCTTGGGCGACCGGCTACAACACGTTCGCCATTCCAGCGGCAGCGGGCGTGTTTTTCCCCTGGGGCGTAATCCTCACACCCGCGCTTGGGGCGGTGTTCATGTCGGCGAGCACCGTGATCTGCGCCATCAACGCCCAACTCCTCAAACTGTCTCGATCCCGGGTGTCGACATGACAGTGCGAGGTTTTGTTCCGGGTTTCGGATTTTTGACGCTCTGCCTCAGAGCGCTCAGCATCGGAGCCCTCCTGCTCCTGGTCCTGGTCCTGGTCCTGGTCCTGGATCATGCCGGGCATTTGAGCTGGCAAGACTGGCTGCTGATCGTTTTTATTTTTGCGGCGCAACTAACCGGTTTGAGGCCTTCAGGCCGGAGCCGCGTAACAAACCCATCATCGTCAACCCGCGGATCCCGTCCGTTCTGATCCCGCCATAGGAGCAATCGCCGTGCACAACCATTCTGATCATGACGACCATCAGCCAAAAGGCAGCCGGTTTTGGCTGCCGCTTTTGGTCTTCGCCGGAGCGATCGGGTTTCTTTTATTCTATGAACACCGCGCTCACATTCCCGCTGATGCGGTCTTCCTTGTTGGCTTCCTGCTTCTTTGCGGCGTGATGCACCTCTTCATGCATAGCGCGATGGGCGGCCATGGAGGCCACGGAAGCCATGGAGATCGGCGCCCTTCCCAACTCGATGAGGAAGATGACTGGAGGACAAGGCGATGAATGAGAACATGGCCCATTCTGAATATGGCCTCTGGTTTCTGGTGATCCTGAACTCTGCCATCTTTATCATTTTCGCGTTCAGTTTCGCCAAACCATCCAAGTCAAAAGACTGGACGTCATTTGGAGCGTTCAGCGCTTTTGTGATCGCTCTTTTTACCGAGATGTATGGATTCCCGCTTTCGATTTACTTCCTCTCTCCGTGGCTTGAATCGCAGTTTCCTGATGTCAATTGGTTCGCCCATGACTCAGGGCATTTCTGGGAGATGATTTTCGGCTGGCAAGGCAATCCGCATTTTGGCCCATTCCACTTCGCAAGCCTCGGCTTCATTTTGCTGGGCTTCAGCGTTCTGTCATGGGGGTGGCCGATCCTGCACGGGGCGCTGCGCAGCGGCAAGCTCGCCAAAACCGGCATTTATGCCCGCATGCGCCACCCGCAATATGCCGGCTTCGTGCTGATCATGTTTGGTTTCCTGCTGCAATGGCCGACCATCCTAACCCTGATCATGTTCCCGGTTCTTGTCTTCATGTATGTCCGTCTCGCTCTGAAAGAGGAGAAGGACGCCGAAGCCGCATTCGGCGGCGAGTATCGCGCCTACGCCGCGGTCACTCCGCGCTTCTGGCCGCGTTGGGGAACGCTAGCCGTGGTCGAGAACGAAAGCTGATGCTCTGGCTGTCCAAAGCAGCAGCGAAAAGGCGCAAAGGATTCTTTGTGTTCAGTTTGGCCTTTGCGTTTATACTAACAACCTTGGCGCTTGCACCGAGCGTCATGCCCGGCGCTCTGCCATTTTTGAAACCACTGACCATCGACACCGATCCGGAAAACATGCTGCCTGCGGATGCGACGGTGCGCGTACGCAATGGTGAGCTTAAAACAGTCTTTGATATTTATGATTTTGTCGTGGTTGGCGTTCTCAACGAAACGCACCCTCAAGGCGTTTTTAACGCCAAGGATCTCGCCAACGTAAAAACTCTGACAGACTATGCCAAAACGCTAAGCTACGAACAAAGGGCTGGGACGTTTGCGAACGTCATAGCCTCAGACATTATTGCGCCCTCGACCGTCGATAATATTGAAACGGAAAGTTTGGGAGCTGTTTCGTTCACCTGGCTGATGAAAACCGCCCCCTCAACCGATCAAGAGGCCGCGCTCATCCGTGATCGAATGCTCAAAATCCCTATGTACAAGGGTACGATGATCTCGGACGATGGAGCGGCGTTGGCGCTCTACTATCCGTTAAGCGAAAAAAGTATATCCCACGCCGTGGCGCAGGATCTACAAGAACTGATAGATACGTTCGAAAACACCGGCGCAGTTTATCATATTACTGGGTTGCCCGTTGCCGAAGACCGGTTTGGCTCTGAAATGTTCTTCCAGATGGCCGTATCTGCACCGCTGGCCATGCTTTTTGTTTTCGGACTTTTGTGGCTCTTCTTTGGTCACGTACGGATCATTCTGATCTCACTCCTTGCGGCGATGGCTTCTGTGATCTGCACAATGGCTTTGCTCGTTCTGTCAGGACAAACCATTCACATCATGAGCTCGATGATCCCGATATTTATCATCCCAATTGCGGTGCTCGATGACATTCATATCCTGTCTGATTTCTATGATAAATATACGCCCGAACGCGATCGACTGGAGATTGTAAATGAAGTTATGGCGGACCTTTGGCGCCCGATGTGGTATACGACGCTGACAACGGCGGTGGGGTTCGCCTCGCTCATGTTGACACCGATCCCGCCCGTTCAGGTCTTTGGATTGTTTGTGGCAATCGGTGTGTTTGTTGCCTGGTTTTTCACAGTCACACTTTTACCGGCCTATTTTATGAGCCTGCCAGACAAGGCGTTGGCAGATTTCGGCGCGCTCCAGACATCTGAGCGCGCAATTCGTGATCAAAGCTGGCTTGGACGGTTTTTACGAACCGCAGGCCCTTTTGCCGGTCACCGCGCCAAGTCCATTATTGTATTAAGCCTCGCGCTGGTCGTGTGGGCTGGCATTGGGATTGTGAATATCAGTGTCAATGACAACCCGATCAAATGGTTTGAGACGTCAGACCAGATCCGCGTGGCTGATCGCATCATTAATGAAGAGTTCGCTGGTAGTTATATGGCCTACTTGCATCTCAGTTCTGATAGTGCCGTCAACGATGAGCCTTTCAAGGCTCCAGAGACGCTTCGCTATATTGCCAAAATGAGCGCTGATCTTGAGGCTGAGAGTAACGTCATCGGCAAGGTTTCTGGATTGGATGATATTGTATCGACGGTCTATCGTGAACTATACAATGATCCTGCAGCTTACCGTATTCCCGATACCAGGCCTGCGATCGCGCAAACCCTGCTCATGTACGAGAACTCACATCGCCCAGATGATATTTGGACTTTCGTCACGCCAGACTTCCAAGATGCCGTTTTGTGGTTTCAGCTCAAAAGCGGCGACAATACAGACATGGCGCAAGTGGAGAAACTTGTCGGTGACTACCTGAACCGCAACCCTCCACCGCGCACCTTAGCGTCCGAATGGTTTGGACTGACTTATATCAATCTCGTCTGGCAAGATGAGATGGTGACCGGCATGCTCAAAGCGTTTCTGGGGAGCTTCATAGTTGTCTTGATACTCACTTCGCTTCTGTTCCGATCTTTGAGCTGGGGAATTATGGCAATGATTCCGCTCGCCCTTACCGTCGCAACGATCTACGGCGCGGTTGGATGGGCCGGTATGGACTATGATATGCCAACCGCCGTACTTTCTTCGTTGTCACTCGGGTTAGCCGTAGACTATGCAATTCACTTCCTCGCTAGGACACGAGAAATTTTCCGAAGACAGCAAGCATGGGAACCAACGCTTCGAGAGATGTTCGAGGAGCCGAGCCGGGCGATTTCTCGAAATGTCATCGTCGTCGGAGTTGGTTTCCTCCCATTGTTGGCTGCAAATCTTGTTCCCTATCAAACAGTTGGCATCTTGATTTCAAGCATCCTGATCCTCGCAGGCGCGGCGAGCCTGATCCTCTTGCCAGCTCTGATTTCTGTTTTCCAAAAACCACTCTTTCACCGCGAAAGGATAACAGAATGAATAAAGCCGCTCTGGTCTTCTTGATTATTGTAAGCGCTTTCGGACCACCAGCCCATGCGCAGAATACCGATGCGAATGACATCGCACGACAAGCGGAAAAGACTGCATTTTATCAGGGCGAAGATGGCCGTGCGCGTGTCTCTATGCAAATCATCGACAAACAGGGACGTACGAGATCGAGGGATATCACGATCCTACGCAAAGACGAAATCAACGATAATTCTGAATCAGGCGATCAGCGATTCTTTGTCTACTTTCGTGCGCCTAGCGACGTTCGCGATACTGTATTTTTGGTTTGGAAACATCCACAAGCAGATGATGATCGCTGGCTATATTTACCAGCGCTGGATCTGGTGCGCCGAATTGCGGCTGGAGACGAGAGATCAAGCTTTGTTGGATCTGACTTTTTCTATGAAGACGTATCTGGGCGAAGCGCTGAGGAAGATACACACGTTGTCCAAGATACAACTGAAACCTATTATATCTTAAAGAGCACACCAAAAGATCCAAATCGCGTGGAATTTGCCTATTATATTTCCTACATCCACAAAGAAAGCTACTTACCCGTCCAAGTCGAATATTATCAGTCTGACCATTCGAAATACCGCGAGTACACGGCAGAGGCGGTTGAAACCATTCAAGGGTTTCCAACTGTAACACGTGCAACGATGAAAGACCTCGCGGATGGAGGGCGGACAACACTTACCTATAGTGACATTCATTACGACATTGATCTTAGCGACGACATCTTCACGGAACGATATTTAAGAAATCCACCGCGGCAGTTCTTCGGCGAGAATTAAGAAATGTCACTCCGTACGATCTTTCTAATAGGCTTCCTCTTAGCCTTGACTTCGCGAGCCGGTGCGGTGCCGCCGCTACCAGAGGGGTTGAAGCCTCCAATCGAAACTGAGAGAGACGCTGCCCGAACTCAATCAGAGCCGGACTTGCCTGAAGGATTGATCAATCTCGACCTTAAAGAACCGCCGAAGGCTGACTCTGCTACCGAGGTAGCCGCGACAAAACCAGATTGGCGTCCAAGCGCGTTTATTGACACGCGCCTTGGTACCAGGTTGCGCGACCCGATCGATCAAGAACAGCTTTCGCTCGCAGAAACGCGGCTACAACTGAAGGCGGTCCGACGCTGGAGTAATATTACCGCAACAGTTGCGGTCGATATTCTCGCCGATGCAATCAGTGATTCGAATACGCCTGATTTGAATACGGGTGAAGGATTTGTCGATTTAC
The DNA here is from genome assembly GCF_003576285.1 of Henriciella mobilis. Taxonomy (NCBI): domain Bacteria; kingdom Pseudomonadati; phylum Pseudomonadota; class Alphaproteobacteria; order Hyphomonadales; family Hyphomonadaceae; genus Henriciella; species Henriciella mobilis. The sequence continues at coordinate 164,863 of NZ_QWFX01000016.1, forward strand.
GCGAGGCGAACGTGCTTTGGCGTCCATTATCTTGGATCGATATCAAAGCGGGCCGGCAGATATTAACTTGGGGTACTGGGGAATATTTATTCCTCAACGATCTCTTCCCGAAAGATTATAACTCATTTTTCATCGGGCGCCCCGACGCCTATTTGAAGGCACCTTCGGATGCGGTGAAGGTTTCTCTGTTCGGTGATATCGCTAATCTCGATATTGTCTATTCGCCGCAATTCGATTCCGATCGATTTGCGGATGGAGCAAGACTAAGCGTTTTTAACCCATTTCAAACTCAAGTCACTGGGAATAGATCCATAATAGAAAGCACACGACCTGCTGATGTATTTCAGGACGACGAATTGGCTGCGCGCATCTACCAAACAATTGGTGCCTATGAAGGCGCGTTGTATTTTTATAGCGGCTTTTGGAAAAGCCCGCTTGGATTTTCGTCAAATGAATCTGCGCTGCGACACAACACGCTGACATCATATGGAGGCAGCATACGCGGCCCAGCGAAGGGTGGTATCGCCAATTTAGAAGTCGCCTACTATAACAGCACAGAAGACCCAAGCGGTGACGAACCGTCAGTTCCAAATTCCCAGGTTCGGTTCCTTTTGGGGTATGAACGTGAATTGGCGAAGGACTTTACCGGTGCAGTTCAAGTCTACTTGGAACAGACAATTGATTACGGTGCTCTCACGCAATCGATACCTGTCGCGGCTCTGCGCCCAGATAAAACAAGACAGGTTGTGACGCTCCGCGCTCGAAAGGTCTGGCCTGAGAATCAAGTGACCGCTACAATCTTCGCAGCGTTCTCATCAACAGATCAAGATGGGTATATTCGCGCGAACCTCAACTGGAGTATCACCGATAACCTAACCCTGGAGGCCGGTTCCAACATCCTCTATGGCGCGCAGCAAACAACCCAGTTTGCTCAGCTCCAAAGCAATTCAAACATTTTTGTTGCCGCTCGCTATGGCTTCTAAAGCGCCGCACATTCATGACGATAGCCAAGAGGCTCAGAGAGCGAGGTCTAATAGATCATTTGGACTCGTCCTCGCGGGCGGCGGTGCGCGCGGGATGGCGCATGTTGGAGCCCGTGATCCAGCCCCGTGATCCACAAGACGTGCTCGACGAGCTTGTCTCAGCAGGTATTAATACAAGTTTCGAACACTGCGGCGTAAGGCAAGGCGTTGTTTTCGACAGCCAGACCAAGCCTCGTCGCGTGCATGGCGCACGGCCTTTGTTCTACTTGCTGAGGCGAGGTCGCGCAGACGGCAGTTTGGACCGCGCGCTTCTCGAACAAGCCCTCGCGGCTGGCGTGGAGGTTCGCTTCAATGACCGCGTAACACAAACATCCGGCGAGATGGTGCTTGCTGGAGGGCCGCGGCGCGCCGACATTATTGCAGTCGGAAAGATCTTCGATACGGATATGGCGGATGGCGCTTGGCTCGCATTGGACCCTGCGCTAGCGCCAAAAGGGTACGCCTATTTGCTTGTGCATCGGGGACGAGGGACAGTGGCAAGCTGCATGTTTACGGGCTTTCGCGACCAGGCATCACACCTTTCCGAGACATTAGCGTTCTTCGAGCGTCATGCCGGATTGTGTATGAAGAACCCTCAGCCGTTTGGCGGCTTCGGTAACACCCGCTTGCTCCGCACGGCGCTGCAGGGCGGATATCCCGTGATCGGTGAACATGCCGGCTTCCAGGATGCACTGGCCGGCTTCGGATTGCGCTACGCTATTCGGTCAGGTCGATTGGCCGCTGAAAGCATGATCCATGGAACCAGCTATAGACAGGCTTGGCGGAAAACGCTCCAGCCAACGCTTAGAACTGGCGTGGTCAATCGCTTCTTGTTCAATATCACTGGGCGTCGCGGAATCGATTTCATGCTTGGACACCTTGCCCGCGCCGACACAGGCGAGGCCCTCAGGCGAGCATACCGCCCGTCAACTCTAAAACGTCTTCTATTCCCTCTGGCGCGGCGCCGTTTTCGAGCGCCGCTCGCAGACCCCAGCTGCACCCATGAAAATTGCGACTGCATCTGGTGCGAGCATGGCACCCACAATCAGTCACCCAACTCTTGAGTGCAATTTTTTTAGCATGCCTTCGACCGGGCCTGCACGATGGAATCAAGGTCCGCGTATCTCACGAATGGCGAAGCATTGAGCTGCTGTGATATTTCGTCGAGCGTTGGGCGTGGTATTCTGTCATCCATGCGAGGGTCGTAAATCAGCAGCGCTTCACCAGAGTATGCGACTCGATCCAGCGCCAATCCGCGAAACGCTGATTTGTCTCGCGCCCAAACGCCGAATGCCTGAACAGCGCGCTCGCGCTGGGGGCGGTAAAGCGCAAGAATTTCAGCTAATCCCTCATCCGCTTTGAACTTCACGATGAACACGTAGGATCTGCCGGGATGAAGTTCAGCGCCATCGGCAGGTCCTGCCGCCAGATCAGCGCGTTGCAGCTCGCCGTGAAATTGGTTGGCATCGCCGCCGCTACGGGCCGTCCCTGAAAGACTCAAGCCCGTCAGGGCAAGCAGGCAAAGTACAAGAAAGACGATCAGGTGTGAGTTTTCCAATTGGCGTTTCATTGTCTGTCGCTCTTGGTGCCAAGCGCTCCAACTCGGTTTCTCAAATCGAGATCGTCACTAAATCATCAGTCAGATAGACATAGTCTGGGACAGGCAGATTCAGCGGTGCCGGTCCCTTTCTGATCCGCCCGGAAATGTCATAGTGCGATCCATGGCAGGGGCAGTACCACCCGCCATAATCTCCGACCGCGCCCTGATTTGGGCCTACAGGCACACAGCCAAGATGCGTACAGACGCCCGATGTAATCAATATAGCGGGGTTGAGCGTGCCATCACGGCGGGGCCTAAGACGGGCATCATCTGTTTCCGGGTCTGGCAATCGGTCGAAATTAACGGCGTTGGCAGCGGCGATCTCCGCTTCAGTGCGTCGGCGAATAAAAAACGGCTTACCGCCGATCAAAACCCGGATTTCGCCACCGACCGGAATCTTCGAAACGTCGACATCCAAGGAACTCGACGCGCGTGTGTCGCTCGCCGGATTCATTTGATCGACAAGCGGCCAGGCCGCCAGTCCCGTTCCAATAGCTGCGGCGGCAGTCGTCGCAATAAAGATAAAATCACGTCGTTCAACTTCTGTGGGAACGGAGTCTGACATAAAAATACTCCCTGAAATTCTCATCATTGGAACAGACGCCGGGCACGCTGTGTCCATTACAGGTGCAGCTGCGGCGTCCCATGCAGCGATGAATATATTGCCGCGCCCCATATTGGCTTTGGGGGGAGCATGGGACGCGGCAAGTTCAGAGCGAGATCGAGCGAGAGGGGAGGGCTAATCTCATTCTGCTTCATTGTTCGTCGAAGCGAACAATTTTTGGTCCGGGCTTTCACAGTTGGGGGGGACGTAGTGCGAAGGCCCGGGACCAAGGCGGCGGCGCCGAAGAACGACACCCGAACACGCCTTATTCTGTGGCAACCTCCTCCTCGCCCGTCATCAATGGGCAGTGCTCAGCTGGATCATGGCCCATAGCTTCATGTTTGGCCTCGCAGTCTTCCGCAGACATTGGATGATCACCAGATGCGGCATGCATTTGGTGGCCATCTGCGCCATGCTCCATCATTTTATCCATGTCCATCGCCATGCCGCCCTCGCCCATCATGGGTTTGTCGCGACCCATCATGTGATCGCCGCCATGATCCATCATATGACCTTCAGCCATCTTACCTTCCATATTGGCCATGCAGCCCTCCATACCTTCCATGCCTTCATGACCAGCCATGCAGGTTTTGGCACTGGCGGGGTCCGTCTCCGCCTCAACGGCAGGTGTTTCGCTTTGATCATGTGTCTTGTGGCCGTCTTGAGCCAAGGCCATAGGCGACAAAGCAAAAACAGCGGCGACGGTGATCCAGATCGGTTTCATGAGGGGTATCCTTTTTACAACTGTTCGAACCCAAGGGTATTGGGCACTTGCAACGTATTACGCAGCACACAGGCGGCGCCCTCATAATTGGCTCCACTCTTTCAAGTGTTTCACCGGAGCCCTGGTTTGATTGTCAGCCCCCGCATTCTCGCAGCCATCGTCATGGTCTTATGGGCCTCCTGCTATCCGCTCATCACGCTGGGGCTCGCTTATGCACCTCACCTGACCTTTGCAGCCCTGCGCGCTGTTCTGGCTGGTAGTGTTTTAATAGGTGTCGCCGCTCTGCGCCGAGCCGCGTTGCCTCGCGGGTGGACCGTTTGGGGCTGGATCACGCTTGCTGGTCTTGGAATGACCGGCATTGGCTACTTCGGGATGTTTCACGCCGCGGAGTTTGTATCACCTGGTCTTGCGACCGTGATAGAAAGTCTCCAGCCGTTGATCGCCGCCGTGCTCGCTGTCGTGTTTCTGCGCGAACGTCTTGGACCGATTGGCTGGTTTGGGCTTTGCCTCGGCGTCGGCGGCGTGGCGCTCATCGCCATACCGCGCGTACTGGCCTCGGGCGGGGGGTCAACAGCCTTCGGTCTGGTCCTGGTAATTATGGCGACGAGCGGCGTCGCTGTAGGTAACATCGCCATTAAGTCATTAGCGATGCGCGTCGATGCGGCGATGGCGATGGGGTTACAGCTTTTGGTTGGAGCGATCCCGATCTCAATTTTGGCGTTCGCGACCGAATCCCCAACGGCCATCGACTGGTCGGCGCAATTCATAATTTCACTTCTTGGACTCGCCCTGCCCGGGACGGCGCTGGCCTATTGGTTATGGCAGGTGACTTTGCAGTCGCTGGATGTATCCAAGGCGGCCGCATTTAGTTTTCTCGTTCCGATCATTGGCGTTTCGATTGGCGCGCTATTCTTCTCAGAGCCACTGACGATAAATGTCATTGGCGGCGGCGCGCTCGCTGCCATCGGGATCTATCTCGCATCGCGCCCGAGGTCCGAAACGTCGCCGCTAATGTCTGCTAAAAAAGAAGCCTAATCGAGCTTTTCGACCTGTTCCTGCAAGATTTTCCGGGCGCGGTAGACCCGTGTTTCCACCGCCTTGATGGAGACACTAAGTATTTCGGCCACTTCACTTTGGGGCATGTCTTGAAGGACCTGCAGCGTAAAGGCCTGCCTCAACTTATCTGGCAGCGCGTCCACCATTTTCGAGACACGGTTGAGCTCATCGCGGTGCTCATAATCGTCTTGAACATTTTGCGAGTGGTCCGCGATATCGGGCCGATCCGGGCTCTCCAGAGGTGCTGCTTGAAAGAAAAAGCTTCGCACGGCGCGTTTACGGCCATGATCACGAACTTTGTTGAGCGCAATGTGGTAGATCCAGGTCGAGAACTTCCGCGACGGGTCATAACGGTCAATCGAACGCCAGGCTGCGGTAAAGGCTTCCTGCAGCACATCATAGGCGTCTTCATTGCCACGCATCGAGCGTTGAACGTAGCGGTAGAGCGGTTCCTTGTAACGGCGCATAAGCTCGGTGAAAGCGCGTTCCTCGCCCCCCGCTGCGGCTACAGCAAGCTCTGCATCTGTTCGCTCTGTGTTGTGCACGTGTATATGTCTAAAGCTCCGTCAGTGCTCGAACGACTTCTGCGTCAAAGACGATCGCTTGTTCCTCGGTAAGGATCTCGCGCATCTCAAACACATGCTCGATAGTGACTTTTTGCATCTCCCCCATGGCTGTGTGGAAATCATCGATCGCCGCCTGAACAGCGGGCGAATAGGATTTGTCGGCCTCCATAGCGCCAGCAAGTGCCAAGTTGGCCGCGCGAAGCTTTTGTTCCAGCTCAGCCTTTCTGGCCGCGAAACGGTGTTCGATTAGCTCGAGTTCTGCTTCCTGATCCGCTGAGAGATCCAAGTCGTGATGGACCAGCTCATGCAAACCAGAAGCTGTTTCGACCGGATGCGTTACAGACCAGTTTCCAGCGACAAACACGCCGGTCATGCCCGCGCACAGGGCTAGGAAAACGACAATGATCCAGTGTTCTAGTTTCATTACTCCTCTTACCTCAGAAGCCCGGAAGGGGCATATGGGGCGTCAACAGAGAAGACCGAAAAATCGCTCGGCGATGACTGGCTGGGCGCCCCGAACAATCCGACCAAAAGGCCGATTGCAACGGCAAGCGCAACCGCCGCGGTTCGACTTACTGCCGGTGTCGCAAAAAGGCGTCTGTCTGTGGCAATCGCTGCGGGCGAAGCTGGGTGTCCGGCTGGGTTGCGCGCGTCAATCCGCTCCCAAACCTCGGCTTCGAGATTGTGAAGGTCGCGATCAAGGGGCGCCGCCTTCAGATCTTTGATGAGCGCGTCTAGGTCATTTTTCATGGCACTCTCCTTTCGAGAAGCAAATTTAGGGAGGACTACGTATTGTCATATACGCAGCGGCTATCGCGCTCCCTTAAAAACATTGATTAAAGTCAATATGCACCGATCGCGCGCCTGACAATGCCGATCTGCATGTGAGGGATGATACCTGTCGACACGTAGAAATTGGCAATCTGATCGCATTTTCGCAAGAGACGCCAATGACGCAAGAACTGGACATCCCGAAACCAACCACAGCTCCAAACTGGCGGTTGTTACAGTTCTTTTTCGCCTACATTCTGATTATCGCGGTCGCAAACTTGATCTGGGAAATCGCCCACGCGCCGCTTTACACGATCTGGATTGATGGGACACGCGCCGAGATCGCATTCGCGATTGCTCACTGCACATTTGGCGATGTCCTAATCGCCGGGTCTTCGCTATCGCTCGCCTGGCTCATCGCGGGGCGCCGTGGATGGCCAGACAAAAACTATTGGCGAGTCGCAGGTTTAAGCCTCCTGATCGGACTGACCTATACAGTGTTCAGCGAATGGCTGAATATTTCGATCCGCGAAAGCTGGGCCTACCGCGAAGCAATGCCGACGATCGGACCGCTCAACACCGGGCTGTCGCCGCTCTTGCAGTGGCTGATCATCCCCAGTCTGATCTTTGCCTGGCTGAAAAGCGCGATGCGTCGGTGACGGTTCGCTAAAGTGTCGCACCTCATACCCCAAGGGGGCATAAGGGGTGCCCGGTCTGGCCGCGTAACCATCCGACAACGACGCCTATTCCTCCCCCAATATTCCAGCGGCGTCCAACGCAATAAGGAGAACATCATGCGTTCCAAACTCGCCGGACTGCTCATCGCGACAAGCAGCTTGATCGCGCCCGCCGCACTCGCAGACGTTTATAATCTGGAGATCGACCAGTTTGAACGGACGGTCGATGGCAAGACGCTGACCGGCGTCAGCATCAACGGGACGAGCCCTGGCCCTCTACTGCGACTGCGTGAAGGCGAAGACGTCACCATCAATGTCACCAATACACTCGATGTAGATACCTCGCTTCACTGGCATGGGATTATCCTGGACGCTGGTATGGATGGCGTTCCGGGGATCAGTTTTGACGGCATCGCGCCGGGCGAGACCTACACTTACAACTTCACCGCCAACCAGTCAGGCACCTACTGGTACCATGGACACTCTGCGCTGCAGGAACAGGAGGGCGTCTTCGCGCCCATCATAATCGAACCGGCACAGCCGGACCCCTTCGAGTATGATCGCGAGCATGTGATCATTCTCGCCGACTGGCTGAACGACAGTCCCTACAAAGCGCTCGCCAATCTCAAGAAGCGCTCGAACTATTACAATTACAATCGCCGAACCGTTTTCGACCTCTGGCGTGATTGGACAAATGCTGATGGCGGCGAAAAGACCGACGTCATCCAGGAGCGACTGGCGTGGGGCCGGATGCGCATGGATCCAACCGACATTGTCGACATTACCGGCTACTCGTTTCTGGTGAACGGTGAAACGCCTGAAGACAATTGGAGCGGTCTTTTCGAACCGGGCGAGAAAGTCCGTCTCCGGTTCATCAATGCTGCCGCCATGACCTATTTCGACGTCAAGATTCCGGGACTCAAAATGACAGTGGTCCAGGCCGATGGTCAGAACATCGAGCCAGTCTCGGTTGATGAGTTCCCGATCGCTATCGCTGAAACCTTCGACGTTATCGTCGAGCCTGAGGCGGGACAATCATATACGATCTTCGCCGCTGCAAAGGACCGATCAGGATATGCCCGCGGCACACTCAGCGAGACACCCGGCGCCGAAGCGGCGATCCCGGAACTTGGGCCCCGGCCAGAGCTGACAATGGCAGCGATGGGCGAAGGCCATGCCAGCCACGGCGCGATGGCTGATGGTGAAGCTGCCGGCATGGATGAGATGACCATGGACATGAGTGGAGACGCCCATAGCGGACATGGCGAAATGCCTGCGATGGAGCAAGGACAGAAAGTCCTCACCTATGACGATCTCCGCGCGCTCACGCCATATACGGACCGGCGAGCTCCAGATCGCGAGGTCGAGCTTCGTCTCACAGGGAACATGGAACGGTATTTCTGGTCGATTAACGACGTGAAGTTCGGTGACGCCGGCCCGCTGGAGTTTAATTACGGCGAACGCGTTCGTATCACATTCAAGAATGAAACCATGATGGAGCACCCGATGCACCTGCATGGATTGTGGATGGATCTGGTGAATGGCGAGGGCGACATGGCGCCCCGCAAGCACACGATCACGATCCGGCCAGGTGAAACTATCTCCGCCGATGTAACCGTCGATGCCACCGGATCCTGGGCCTTCCACTGCCACATTCTCCAGCACGCCGCGACCGGCATGTTCCGGCAAGTCGACGTCATTGGCGGCGCTCAATAACAAACACCCATAAGGATAAAACAGATGAAACCCAATTTCCTGATCGTGGGTGCGCTCGCCATGGCGACCGCCCTGCCGGCCCTCGCAACCGAAGGTGACCCGGTCTACAATTACACGTTGATCGAAGCCGATATTGCCGAGATTGATGATGAAACCGTCGGTGCCTTTGATGCCCAAGGCTGGGTCGGCGGTGATTATAATCGCTTTTGGTGGAAGACTGAAGGTGAGTTTGCCGATGGCGACTTCGAGGACGCCGAGGTCCAAGCGCTGTATTCACGCTACATTTCAAAATTCTGGGATGCGCAGATTGGTGTGCGCTACGACCTTGAGCCTAAAGGCGAGACCTATGGCGTTATAGGGCTGCAAGGTCTTGCGCCCTACTTCTTCGAAGTTGATGCCGCCGCCTTTGTCTCTTCGAGTGGCGATGTCAGCGCCCGATTTGAAGCCACGGGCGAACTTTTGTTCACGCAACGCCTGATCCTCGAACCCGGCATTGCGCTAGATTTCTATGCCGAAGACGATCCGTCCCGGCAGATTGGTTCGGGATTAGCGACGGCGGAATATAGCGCTCAATTGCGCTATGAATTCACCCGTGAATTCGCACCTTATGTCGAGCTTGCCTATGAAGAAGCCTATGGCGACACCGCTGACTTTCAACGATTGGAAACCGGCAGCGCGGATGACACCGTTTTTAAAGTCGGCTTGCGAACCATGTTCTAGCGATTCTTAGGAGGCAGCGTTTCTATTGGCGACTCCGGACCGGCAATCAATCAGCAGACGGAAGCTAAGGCCCGCATCGAAGGATGCGGGCCTTGACCTGAGCCCTTCGGCTCCCTCGTTTATTTCGAGAGTCTGACCCTTTCATAGTCCAAGGTTTGATGTCTGGCGAGCGCGCCGGGAGTGGAGCCCCCGACAAGCTCGAGCGACCGGCGCGCTGCGGGCGTCAGCCCGCCCAGCGATGAGTGAGGCCGGTGATGATTGTAATCGTGCCGCCAGCGCCCCAGTACCTTTCTGGCGTGGGAGAGACTGTCGAAGACTTCCTCGTTGAGGCATTCGTCACGGAGCTTGCCATTGAAGCTCTCGACGAAGCCGTTCTGCTGCGGCTTGCCCGGCGCGATGTAGTGCCAGGCGATGCCGGTCTCGTTCTGCCATTCCAGGATGGCGCGCGAGGTCAGCTCGGTCCCATTGTCCGAGACGATGGTCTCCGGCCGGCCATAGAGGCGGATGCAGCGATCAAGCTCCCGCGCCACACGCGCGCCTGACAGGGAGGTGTCGGCCACCAGTGCCAGGCATTGCCGGGTATAGTCGTCGATCACGTTCAGCATCCGGAACCGCCGCGCCGGACCGAAGACATCAGACACAAAGTCAAGGCTCCAGCGTTTCGATGGACCGTCCGGGACAGGCATCGGCTCGCGCGTCCCGGTGGCGCGCTTGCGTCCCCGTCGTCGCTTCACCGCCAGGCCTTCCTCCCTGTAGAGGCGCCTCAGCTTCTTGTGGTTCATAACGATGCCTTCGCGTTCGAGCATCAAGCCGATGCGGCGATAGCCGAACCGGCGGCGCGTTGCCGCGATCTCGCGCATACATTTGCGGATCTCCGGATTATCCGGCTCCGCTTCTCGCCTGACAGTCTTCGGATCGACGCTGACCAGTCGGCAGGCGCGACGCTGGGAGATGTCATGATCCGACATCGCTCCGAGCGCCGCCACCCGCTTCAACTGGGGCGTCGTCAGTACTTTCCCAGCAGATCCTTCAGAACGACATTATCAAGCATCGCATCCGCCAGAAGGCGCTTCAATTTCGCGTTCTCACCCTCCAGCGTCTTCAGCCGGCGGGCATCGGACACGTCCATCCCGCCGAACTTTGCCTTCCATTTGTAGAAGGTGGCCGAGCTGACGCCATGACGCCGGCAGACATCCGCCGTCGACATGCCGCGCTCCTGTTCCGCCAGGATCGCGATGATCTGTTCTTCCGTGAATTTGCTCTTGCGCATTGTCTGTCTCCATAACGACAGACTCTCAATTCAAATGCGGGACCAATCGGGGCTCAGGTCAATACCCGCGTTGAAGCAACGCCTTAGCGACACGCTTTTCAGGCGCGGCCAATGAGCCTTGTTTTGATCGCTTAGCCATTTCAAAAAACTAGCACAGATCTCTTAAGAGTTGATTTTTTGATTTTCTTCAACTCGTCCGAGTTGCGGACGATTTGGCTAATTGAACTCAGATTGGCGCTAAATCGAGAGGCAGCGATGAGCGCCCTAGTTAGAGCGTTTGGTGTGACTTCGCACCATTATCCGAAAACGAAGCATGCCAGATCATCAGAACTGATACACCGGCGCAAACCCGCCGCCGCTGGTGCGGAAGTTGGTCGTCTGTCCCTGATAAACGCGGGCAGCCAACAGCAGTGTTTTCCCGGCATAAGTGTAAAGCCGAACGTCATACTTCAGTGTTACCGGCTCTTGGTCGACAGTTACAGCGCGCACCGTCGGCGGGACCAGGGCTTGAGCAATATAATCCCCTTCCAGGATTGCCGACCAGACGCGTTTCGTCAGCTTGTCACCACGATAAGCAGCACGGCTGCCAAAACCCGCGGCGGGTTTAAAGAAGTATCCTCGCCGCGTCGCCCAAAGCTCATCAGCGACGTCTTCGGTAACGCGCCGCGTATCGGGGATCGCCGCAAGCACCTGTCGGTCTGCGTCATCCGCGCCAAACGATTTAAGCGAATCTGGATCGCTAAGCCAAATCAGGTTTCGTTTGTTGGCATAGAGCGCGTGGTGGCGCGGCGCCGGACTGATAACCACCGCCTCGTCGAGGAGCGCGGCGCGCAGATGTGCATGACCTGGCTCGGACAGATCAAAATCCGTTAGCCGATTATAGACCATGTCGATAGCTCTTCCACCGTGCGCAAGATCGCCGTTCTCATAGGTGAGCGCCTCGGGGTCAAGGATGAGGGTTTCGATGCCGTTGCGGGCCAACAAGTCTCTCGCGAGCACCATGTCCGGATAGAGATACTGCCCAGATGCGTCCTGATCGAGAATAGCCAACCTGCCCGGACGGCCCTCCCGTCCCGTCGCCTGCCACTCAGAGATGAAGCTTTCAACAAGGACTGCATCGATTGCGTCCGAATCCGCGAGACGCGCATCTCCGCAAGCCTCAGCATGTTTCGCCGCAGCGCGCTGGAGCTCGCTGACCAGGAAGGCTCCGCCGGCATTTGTATTTATCTCAATGAGTTTGGGTCCGTCTTCAGAGATGTGAAAATCGTATCCCATGAACAGACCGCGTGCGCCGGTCTGAGCGCTGAAAATATTATCATTTGAGCGTGCCAGGGCGACCTCTTGATAAGACGTCAGGGATGCCACCGCTTCAATTGCAGACACTTGCGCCTGCATCGCCCGCAGGTCCGATGGTGAGACAAAAACGGCCGTGGCCGCAAATAGATTGGGCCGCGCCGCCAGAAGCGCCGAGAGCTCATCATTGCCGGCATGATCCAAAATGGCTTCATCAAGATCGGCCCTGCCGAGCGTCATGCAAAAGCAGGACTTGTTGAGGGAAATCAAATCACTTGCGCCAGGCAGTTCGCAGGTTTTATCGCACCGCATCAAAACCCCTTTCTGGGCGAGACTGAACCATCACACTCATCGCCTTTCTCCTGCTTATAGGCTGCGTTTCTGGACCGCGAAAGCCAGCCTGAATCCACGCAAATCTGATCGTGAGGGTTTGCCCGCCACGCGCCGTATCAAGACTGCTCACCTGATTTTTGATGCGCGAACTGGCAGGGGGATATCGACGATCATGACAGAACAATGGACCAGCGGATATGGCGTGATCGTCCATGATACCGAGACGCAGCAGCGACTTCAGAGTATCTTGCAGAACGCCGACCGCGGGCTTTTGGCGCTCACACAAACCGAGGCCGCAGACGTGTTCTCGGCGACGGACAGACTCGCGAATGCGGCAATGTGGCTCATCGCGCACATGTCATATGCACGTCGCGTCGACCTGTCTGGCGCACCCCTGAAGGCGGGGGATTTCAAACCCTCGCCAGAAGGCCATATGGGCGGATCGTTTAACATGGCGATCGCATTTGCAGGCTATCTCGCCGCCAATGCGTTGAGTGGCCATACCCGTGCTTGGACCCTTGGGCAGGGTCATTGCGTCGCTGCAATTGAAGCCATCAACGCACTCACAGGCGATGTCTCAGCCGCGCAGCAAGGGCGCTATGATCGCAGTGAAGCAGGCCTTTCCCGGCTCGTCAGTGACTTTTACGGCTATGCGATCACCCCCGATGGCCGCCCCGGCGTGCCGCTCGGCAGCCACGTCAACCCGAATACAGCTGGCGGGTTGTCGGAAGGCGGGTATCTTGGATTCACCAGCCTGCAATATATCCACATGCCATTGCTGGGCGAGCGCCTTGTCGCCTTTCTGAGCGACGGCGCTTTCGAAGAGCAGCGCGGATCCGACTGGGCGCCGCGCTGGTGGCGCGCCAGCGATAGTGGTTTCGCCGTGCCTGCGATGGTGCTGAATGGCCGGCGGATCGAACAGCGTACCGAAATCAGTCAGGAAGGCGGACTTGATTGGTTAGTCAAGCATTTGACCTTAAGCGGGTTCGACCCAATCATTGTCGATGGCCATGATCCCCTCTCTTATGCATGGGGCATATTGGAAGCGGAGGCCCGGCTTTCAAAACTGAGCGATACGGACGGCCCCTACCCCGCGCGGCTGCCTTATCTGATTGCGCCCTGCATCAAGGGTTTTGGGTTTCCAGGGGCTGGGGGAAATAGCGCGCACAATCTCCCACTGGAAGGAAATCCGCGCACCAATAAGGGCGCACGCGTGCTCTTCAATGAAGGCGTACAAGCGCTCTACACACCGCCTGACATGCTTGATGATGCGGTCCGGACCCTAAGCGTCCACAAAATACAAAACCGCATGTTGGAAAGTCAGAACGCCCTCGCCGTTCGCAAGGTTTCTGATCCCGTATTGCCTAGGTCAGACGCGCGTTCGCTCGGCACCCCCCGCCCAAATTGCGCAATGGACGCGATCGATCAGTGTTTCACCGAAATTGTGCGCGCCAATCCGCATTTGCGGGTCCGCGTTGCAAACCCTGACGAGCTTCGCAGCAACCACATGCCGCTGACGCTCGAGATGCTCAAGCATCGGGTCAATGCGCCTGAGCCCGGCACGCCTGAATCCAAAAATGGTCGCCTCATCACGGCGCTGAATGAAGAGGCTGTGATAGCTGCAGCCCTTGGCAATAAGGGCGGGCTGAATCTCGCAGTGAGCTACGAGGCCTTCGCCATGAAGATGCTCGGCGCGCTGCGCCAGGAGATTATCTTCGCGCGTCGACAGAAAGAACTCGGTCAAATTCCGGGCTGGATCAGCGTCCCGCTTATTGCAACTTCGCATACTTGGGAAAATGCCAAGAATGAACAATCCCACCAGGACCCGACACTGCCCGAAGCGCTGCTCGGAGAAATGTCGGAGACCGCTCGGGTGATCTTCCCGGTCGACGCGCCAAGCGCTGCTGAAGCGCTGCGCAACATCTATCGTGGGCGCGGCGAAATCGCCTGCCTCGTGACACCGAAACGAGATGTCCCAAACCTTCTATCCGAAGAGGAAGCCGAACACGCGCTGGAAAATGGAGCGCTCCACATCGCCGGTGATATCATGGCAGCCGACATTCAATTGGTCGCGATCGGCGCTTATCAGGCTCACGAAGCCCTCGCCGCATTCCAGCGACTCACTGAACGCGGCGTGCCATGCTGTGTCACCTTGATCCTTGAACCGGGCAGGTTCCGCATGGGACGCGACGCAATGGAGCAGGCATTCACAGCGAGCGAAGACAGGCTTGAAGCCCTTTTCCCGCGCGGGCTGGCAAGAGTGCTGCTGACGCATACGCGGCCCGAACCGATGACGGGTGTGCTGAGACGACTGGATGGCGGGCCGGAACAATTGCGCGCGCTCGGCTACATTTCTCGCGGCGGAACATTTGATGTCGCAGGCATGCTGTTCGCCAATCGCTGCACCTGGGCTCATACTGTCGATGCCGCCATGGCGTTGCTGCCGAAAAAAACTCTCGATCTCCTTTCGGAGGATGAACGGCGCGCCATTGATGGGCAAGGCGATCCATCCGCTCTCGAGCGCTCAAAACCTGTCCTGCGCCGGGAGCACGCATCATGACCCTCACCCTGACCAGTCTTGGCGGGGCTGGAACCGTGACCGGCTCACGCCATCTTCTTGAATATGAAGGTCAGCGTATACTGATCGATTGTGGTCTGTTCCAGGGCTATAAGGCGTTGCGCCAGCGCAACTGGGCGCCCTTCCCGATTGATCCAAAATCCATCGACGCCATTGTCCTCACGCACGCCCACATTGATCATAGTGGTTATCTGCCAAAACTGGTCAGAGAAGGTTATCGCGGTCCCGTTTATTGCTCGAGCGCGACCAAGGATCTTTGCGGAATCCTGCTGCGCGACAGCGCGTATATTTCAGAACGAGACGCCGAGCGGGCCAACCGCCTTCGCTACACCCGCCACAAACCGGCTCAGCCACTTTATACGATCGCCGACGCCGAAGCGGCGATTGAAAAGCTCACCCCAATCGACTTTCACCAGGACGTTCATCTCGCGATTGGGGCCGATATCTATTTACGCCGCGCCGGGCATATTCTTGGGGCATCGACCGTTGAAGTCCGTTGGGGCGGCAAAACCATTATCTTTTCTGGTGACCTTGGCCGCTATGACGACCCTTTCATGTTTGACCCTGAGCCGGTGCAAAATGCCGATTACGTCGTCATAGAGTCCACCTATGGAGATCGCACTCATCCGAAGCTCGATCCCATGGAACAGCTGGGTGACGTGATTGCACGCACCGCCAGGCGCGGCGGGACAGTGGTTATTCCAGCCTTTGCGGTCGGGCGCGCTCAACTCATTCTCTACCATATCTGGATGCTCAAAAAAGCGGGACGGCTCGAGAATGTCGCGATCTATCTCGACAGCCCAATGGCGATAAACGCAACTGAACTTCTCTGCACACACCTCGATGATCACAGATTTGCGCGGCAGGTTTGTGAAGAGACTTGCGCGATTGCGACTTATGCGCGTGACGTCGACGCTTCAAAAGCCATTACCAATGATCTGATGCCAAAGGTTGTGATCGCAGCGAGCGGTATGATCACAGGCGGCCGCGTTCTGCACCATATTCAGGCATTTGGTGGAGACCGGAAAAATACGATCCTGTTTGCTGGATATCAGGCCGGTGGCACGCGTGGAGACAAGATTCTCAAGGGCGCAAGCAAGGTCAAAATGTTCGGCCACGACGTTCATATCGGCGCCGAGATCGCCAGCCTGCCCGCTTTGTCAGCCCATGCGGATGCCGACGAGCTGATCTCCTGGCTTGGCGGCTTTGAAAAGCGTCCGGCAAAAGCATTTATTGTTCACGGCGAACCCGATGCATCAGAGGCGCTAAGCACGCGTATGCAGGATGAGCTCGGCTGGCGCACTGATGTTGTTGCCATCGAGAAGGCCTATGAGCTTGGAAGCGGCGACGAATGACGCAGGATAATCAACCCCACGCCGCCACGACCCTGTCCGCGCGACGCCTGAAATGGCATGCTCAGGACGAAGCGATCATTCTAATGCGGACCGACTGCCCGGTCTGCCGTTCAGAAGGACTGACGTCGCGCGCCCGTGTGCTGATCAGTTGCGACGGGCGGGACGTGGTCGCGACCCTGCACCAGATCGACGATGATTGGCTGGCCCTTAGCGAGGCTGGTCTTTCTGAAGCGGCTTGGAGCCGGCTTGGTGCCGAGCCCGGCGCAGATCTTAAAGTCAGCCACGCTCCAACGCTTCGGTCTCTCTCTGATGTGCGTCAACGGATGACCGGCAAACGGCTGCCAAGCGATGGATTTGACCGGATCGTGACTGATATCGCCGCCGGACTGTATTCTGATATTCATCTGGCCGCCTTTATCTCAGCCTGTTCCACGCTGAGCCTCGACATAGACGAAATCACCTCGCTGACCGGCGCCATGGTGAACGTCGGAGAGCAACTCGACTGGAATACCGACATGGTCATCGACAAACACTGCGTGGGCGGCCTACCCGGAAATCGCACGACGCCGATTGTTGTTGCGATCTTGGCCAGCCTGGGTTTGACGGTCCCAAAGACCTCCTCGCGCGCCATCACATCGCCCGCCGGAACTGCAGATACGATGGAGACGCTCACCCAAGTCGATCTGTCACTGCCAGACATCAGGCGGGTTGTTGAAACGGAAGGTGGATGCCTTGCCTGGGGCGGCGCGGTCCAGCTCAGCCCGGCCGATGATATTCTCATCCGCATTGAACGGGCCCTCGACATCGACGCCGAAGGTCAGCTGATCGCGTCTGTTTTGTCAAAGAAGATCGCCGCCGGCGCGAGCCATGTGGTGCTCGACTTGCCCGTCGGACCAACCGCTAAACTGCGTAGTGCTGCCGGTGCCCGCGCCCTTGCCCAGCACATGACGATCGTTGCACGTGGGTTTGGCCTCAAGACCCATTGCGTGTTCAGCGACGGGCTCCAACCCGTCGGGCGCGGCATCGGACCGGCGCTCGAAGCCTGGGACGTGCTCAGGGTCTTGCAAAGAAGCAAAAGCGCGCCGCCAGATCTTCGCGAACGGGCGCTGACGCTGGCTGGCGCCGCCCTTGAACTTGCGGGCCGTGCCAAACCGGATACCGGAGCGGCCATGGCTCAGGACGCGCTCGACAATGGATCTGCCTGGTCGAAGTTTCAGGCCATATGCGCCGCTCAAGGCGGTTTGCGCGAACCACCACGCGCAGCGCAAACTGCGCCCGTCGCGGCAATTCGGTCAGGGGTCTTGAAAGCAATCGATAATAGAAAGCTCTCCAGGCTCGCAAAACTTGCTGGTGCTCCCGAACGCCCGGCCGCTGGTCTGACCGTTCACAAACGCCTAGGCGAACAAATCACGATTGGTGAGCCGCTTCTCACCATCCACGCAGAGGCGTCGGGCGAGATCGACTATGCCATGAGCTACGCTCACGCCAATGCCGGCCTCTTCACCATTGAGGGTTAACCCATGACGATTTACATTCCGCTTCCCGGTAATGAAGCTATGGCTTCTGAGCTTGCCAAAATCACAAGTTCTGAACTTGGCACCCTTGAACACCGCAGATTCCCGGACGAAGAGACCTATGTGCGCCTCACCTCAGATGTCTCTGGAAAAGCAGTCGAACTGGTTTGCACGCTCGCCCGGCCTGACCCGCAATTGCCAGGACTTCTTTTTGCCGCTTATACAGCGCGCGAGCTTGGCGCCACATCGGTTGGGCTGATTGCCCCCTACCTTGCCTATATGCGTCAGGATAAGAGATTTTCAGACGGCGAGTCTGTGTCATCAGGACACTTTGCCAGATTGCTCTCAGGTGCGTTTGAAAGGGTGGTCACCGTCGATCCGCATTTGCACCGCATCCACGATCTCAATGACGTTTTTTCAATCAATACAAAGGTTGTGCACGCCGCCCCGGCACTGTCCGATTGGATCAAGGCCCATGTCGACAAGCCGCTCATCATTGGCCCGGACGCTGAGAGCGAGCAATGGGTGTCCGACGTGGCCGACCGAGCGAGCGCCCCGCATCTTGTGCTCTCCAAAGTCCGCCATGGCGACCGCAATGTAGAAGTGACAGCGCCTGGCCTTAAAAACTGGACCGGCCATCAACCCGTTCTTGTCGACGACATTGCCTCTTCCGGGCGAACCATGATGGAAGCGGCCCGCCACTTTGAGACCGCTGGCTTTGCAAAACCGGTCTGCGTGATCGTCCATCCGCTCTTTGCCGGCAATGCCTATGAGGACCTTAAGTCTGTCTCGACACGTGTCGTATCGACCAATGCGGTCCAACATGCCTCAAATGAGATTTCGATCACGCCCTTACTGATCGGCTAGCCGCTGCAAAGAGGGCGCGCAGTTTGACCGGTCCCAACGGTCTTTTTGATAGAAATCAAACCGGCAGGGTCGCCATGCTTTATCAAACAAACCGGCTTTGGAAAAAAACGCCTGACCGTGTCACGGTCAGGCCTTCATGGAGTGTGTCATGAAACACAAAGCTACACGTCTTATCTCAACCTTGCTCACCACTTCGTTACTCCTGACGAGCATTGCCGCAGCTGAAACCCCAAACCCTCAGCTGGAAAAAGAACCAGCGGCACACATGACAGAGCGCGACGGCGTTCGACTGCACCTTGGCCTACGCAGCAGGATGCAAGAACACGATCTTGACGGTGACAGTCTACTCAGCCGCGCAGAGTTTGATGCCTGGCACAGCGCGAATTTCGCGCTGATGGATGCCGATGGCGACGGTCTGACGCTTGAGGATTTTCAAGGCGCGCAGCTCGGACCAGGCCCCTATGGCGCCGGCCATCATGCGCGCCGGGCGAAAATGCGTGAGCAGGCCGACCTGCGCAAGAAAGCACGTTTCCGACTCATGGACAGCGACGGCGACGGTGTTGTGACCCTCAGCGAGCATGACGCATTCACCGAGCACGTCTTTCTGGAAGCAGACGCCGATGATGATGGGTATCTCACTTTTCAGGAGCTCCAGCAGCACAATCGCGGCATGTAAGGCATACCAATCGGTTAAGTCCTACTGACCTCGGCGACAGTATTGCCGAGGTCAGCAACCCGTTTTCAGAGCAACGCCGCTATTGAGCCCGTTTTAGCTACTCGCCTTAACACCGAATGAAGCAAGCTTAACATCGCACTAAAATCCGCAATACGCATACGCGGCCGCCAGTTCGTCCCCCTAGTGCATGATCTACATCCCGATGTTTCTTTGCATGAGTCGCATCCATTTTGCAAAAAGTCTGACAAATCAATCCACGACCCACGCGCGAACGGATGAGCGGTTAGGTTGTGCTTTTATCTTCACGCCGCCCTTCAAAACCTGTCAGTATCGTCAATTTACTTGCCACGTGTATTTCTGAGCTTAAAAGCGAGCGCTGATGAAAACGCTGGCCAGACGCTCAGTTCGGCTTGAGGAAGATAAACGGCGCTGGCTCATCCAACGCCCAAGGATATTCGTCATCACCGGCGATATCGTCCCAATATAATTCGCCGGTTTCGCAGCCTTGATGAACTGGGAAATCCCTCGTCAACTACGCATCGCTTGGGCTGGGCGATATCTATCCAACCGGACATTCACGGTTCCTGGCCGGACTGGAAACACTCAATGGTTTCCTGCTGATTTCGTGCTCGGCATCATTCATTTTCCTCCTGATGCGAAACCAAATGGATGGTCCAATTACAGGCGGAATTCAAAAATCGGATTAACTCGGAACCTGTTCACACACTTCTCCGTTAGTCGTGGAAATACCCCACCACTGTATAAGGAGGATGTTGAAAGTGGATATGAAGAACAGTTATTGGCGGTTTGGCGCAATGATCATCACATCGATGATCGTGATGTTTGGGCTGATGTACCTCAACACCTATGCGTGGGAGCATGTTCGCTGGAGCGAAACGCGCTTCTACATGGCCTTCATCATGGGCGCCGCGATGGCCGTCGTGATGCTGAGCTTCATGCTCAACATGTACAAGGACAGCCGGATCAATTTCGGCATTTTCATTGGCGCTGCGGTCGTGTTCGTCCTGGCCCTCTGGCTGGTGCGGAGCCAGAGCACTGTCGACGACCGGTCCTACATGAAAGCGATGATCCCCCACCACTCCATTGCCATCATGACAAGTGAACGCGCCGGCATCGAGGATGTCCGTGTGCGCGAGCTTGCCGACGAGATCATCACGGCGCAGCGCCGCGAGATCAAGGAAATGGAATGGCTGATTTCCGACATCGCGGAAAATGGACCGGCATCGACGGAAAGAGAGGCGGCGAGCCGCCCCGTTCCCCCCTTTGAAGGCACGCTCAATCCAGACGACGCTGCCGGGGCAGCCATCGCGGAGGACTAACGCGCCTTCCACGTCCAGTCAGACCCATTCGATCCCGAAAAGGAGCGAAACAGAATGAGACTTGAAAAGATCAAGACACAGGGCCTTGCCCACCTTTCCTACTTCCTGAGCGCCGATGGCGAAGCTGCGGTCATCGATCCGCGGCGTGACATCGACATCTATCTGGACCTCGCCCGTGAGGAAGGCTCTGTCATCAAGCACGTCTTCGAAACCCACCGGAACGAGGACCTGCTCTCAGGCGCCCCTGTCCTGAAGGAAGAGACTGGCGCAAAGGTCTGGCACGGGCCGAACCCTGAAAAGCCGATCCAGTATGCAGCCGAGACGCGGGAAGGCGACACGTTCGAGATTGGCGGCGCGCTCCTGAAGGTGCTTGAAACGCCCGGGCACACCGACGACAGCCTGTCCTACGTGCTTTATGACAAGAGCTTTGAGGAAGGCCCGGTTGGCGTGTTCACGGGCGATGCCCTGTTCATTGGCGATGTCGGGCGCACGGACTTCTATCCCGACCGCAAACGCGAAGTCGCCGGCCTGCTCTATGACAGCCTGGAGAAACTGTTGGGGCTCGGCGACCAGTGCCTCGTCTATCCCGCGCATGGCGCCGGTTCGGTCTGCGGCTCCGGCATGGCCGACCGGGAGTTTTCCTCCATCGGCCATGAAAAGCTCAACAATCCGAGCCTGCAGATCGATGACCGGGAGGCTTTCATCGACGCCAAGGTAGCCGAGAACCACTACATCCCACCATACTTCCGGCGCATGGAAGAGGGCAATATGGAAGGCACCGAAGCCGCGCCGCCGGCGCCCCGGCCCGCCTCCCCGGCCAGGTTGCTCGATCCGGGCGATGCGGTCTGCCTCGATGTTCGCGGCATTTTCGACTTTGCCGGCGGACACCGCACGGGCTCGCTCTGCATCCCGGATGACATGCTTGCCGCCTTCGCGGGCTGGTTGCTGCCAGGCGACAAACCGGTGCTGCTGGTGGCGCGCGATGACGACCAGGCGGTCGATGCGGCCACCACGCTTCAGCGGATCGGCTTCGACAATGTGAGCGGATTTGTCAGCGGCGCCATGCCCGTGGCGGTCCAGAACGGCCCGCTCGACACACTCGACTTCGTCGATACCGAAACCGTCGCCGCGCGCGTAGACAACCCGCCGGCTGGCTGGACCCTGCTCGATGTCCGGGCCATCGACGAATATGAGAGCGGCCATATCAAGGACAGCAAGCACGCTTATGTCGGCAAGCTGCCTGACGCGGCCAGTGACCTCGACCCGGACAAACCGGTCACGACCATGTGCGGGAGCGGTGCACGTGCCACGATTGCCGCCTCGCAGCTCATGCGGAAGGGGTTCTCGAACGTCGATGTCTATATCGGCTCGATGAAGGCGTGGAGCGCGGCGGGAAATGCCATTGAGTGATGACTGTCAGTCCATCTTGGGCTGAACCTTTCGTTTCTGACGCATAAAGAGACTGGAAATTGCTTCACGAGGTCCCCATATGGATACCCCGTATGGGGTATTTGCCATGAAGACTGAAACCAAAGAGGCCGCGACCCGGAGGCTTGCCCGCATCGAGGGACAAGTGCGCGGCATCACGAAGATGGTGTCCGACGATCGGTATTGTATTGATGTCATTCGTCAGGTGCAGGCTGTGAAGGCCGCGCTTGTCGGCCTCGAGGCCGTTATCCTGGATGACCATATCGCAACGTGTGTGGATCATGCCCTGACCGGAAGCAATGTCGATGACCGGCGTGAAAAGGTCGAGGAACTTGTTGCTGTGCTTGGTGGCCGCAAGAAGTAGCGGCCTCACAGTTTGTTGAAATGAAAGTTTTAATCTTTTCACGTATTTGAACAATGATGCAGTTTGTGACCCGCCTCCTGACACTGTTTGCCGCTGCCTTCATGGCGGCTCATCCGGTCATGGCGTGTCCATTGATGGTCGGGACCTCCGAAACCGCGCCGACTGAAATGAGCAGCAATCACCCCTGTCATGACATGGCGATGGAAGCCATGGCCGACACCGGGCATACAGATCAGGCATCATCGTCTGATTGCCCCGCGGGATACGACTGTGCACCCATGCTTATCCAGGCGCACAGTGACGCCAATCCAGTTGCACCTGTTGCGAATGTAGACGCAGAATTTGCTGCGGTTCTCGCTAACCCACCAAAGGCATTCCTGCCAGAGCGCGAAACGCTAAAGACCGGGCCTCCACCTCGGCTGGATATCGTCCAGCACACGCCAATATCGCTAAAGCAGCGCTTCCTGAATTGAGAGCGATGACCTGCGGCCGCCACAGCAGCCCGTCGTCATCGCTTCTCACAATTCAGAAGAGCCCGTTTTATCATGCCCCACATTTCAAGAATGCTGCTGGTCGCAGCGTTTGCCGCTGTGCCCCTGGCGGCGGTTGCCAGCGCTCAGAGCTTTGCCGAGCTTGAAGCCCGTCTCGAGGCCCATCCAAGCCTCTCCGCTCTCGGTTACGATGCCGAAGCCGACCGGGAGCGTGCCGTCGCCTCAACCGCACTCCCGGACCCCGTCGTATCCCTCGGGATCAACAACTTTCCGATTTTCGATCCCTCGTTCGACAGTTACTTGCCGACCAATAAAGCCGTTGGTATTCGGCAACAATTTCCGAGCTTCGCGGGCCGTGAAGCCCGCGCCGGTGAAGCCCGGGCGATGTCAGCACAGACCGAGGCGGTTCGCGATGCCCGTTATGCGGCCTTGCGCGCCGAACTCATCGCTTTTCTCGCTGACAAGACTAGACTGACCAGGCAGAGATCCCTCGCCGAAGCGCGAAACGCCAAATATGACGAGCTTGTCGACATTGTCGAGGCCGAGATCGATGCGGGCCGCCCGGCCGTTTACCGCCTTGCCGAAATTGAAAGCGAACGGGCAGAAGTTTCCCGGACGCTTGTTGATCTCGATCGGCAGGAAGCCGAGACCGATGCGCGCCTGATCGAACTCGTCGGACTGGTCCCTTCAACCGGCCTCCCTCCCCTGACTGAAAGAGACTGGTCCGGCGCAGCGCTTGAGTTCCACACCGTACGCATTGCCGACGCGGCCGTCCGCGTTACCGATTACGGTATCGACGTGGCCCGCGCGGCCTGGAAGCCAGAATGGGGCGCCCAGCTCACTTATCAACAGCGCGATGAAGGCGCGATGTTCGCGGGGGATGACTGGGTCTCCGGTATGGTGACTTTTACGGTTCCGCTCTGGGCCGAAAGGAAGCAGGCGCCGAACTTGCGCGCCGCAAAGGCTGAGCGGGCCGGCGCCGAGCAACGCTACCAGGCTGCCGCACGGAATGCGGCGGCCCAGTATGCGTCCCGGGACGCCATTATACGCGCGGCCGATGCCAGTATCGACGTGCTGCAGGTCAAGATTGCTGCCGTCGAAGACGAAGTCGAGGCCCAGCTGATTACTTATGAATCCGGTGTTGGCGGTTATGCGCCGATCATCGACGGCGAGATCGCTATTCTCAAACTCCGGGCGGAAATCGAAGCTGAAACGGCCCGCAAGGCCGCTGCGATCGCACGCCTGAATGCCCTCCTGGTGACACAATGAAAAAGACATTCCTGATAATGGGCACCGCATCTGCCGCCCTCTTGCTCGCCGCATGCGGCGCACCGGGCGGATCACCGGGCGGCCAGGGTGAAAAGCCGAACGCCTTGAGCGAGACGCAACAATACACCTGCTCCATGCACCCGCACTATATTTCGACCGATCCGGACGGCACCTGCCCGATCTGTGGCATGGACCTGGTGCCTGCCGACAAGACCCAGGAACCGACGAGCTCAACAGGGGAAATCCTTTACTACAAGCATCCCATGGGCAAGCCGGACACTTCGCCCGTTCCGAAACAGGATTCCATGGGCATGGATTACATCCCGGTTTATGCCGATGACACCGGATCGGGCGTGGCCGTCTCGCCGGAAATGATCCAGACCATGGGGATCCGGACAGCACCTGCCGAGACCAGGGATTTCAGCCGTGTACTGAGAGCCTTCGGCACGGTCGAGACCAATGAACGGCTCGAAAATGTTACCGCGTCGCGGCTAGAAGGCTGGATTGAGAATCTGGCGGTCAATGCCGAGGGCGACACCGTCCGCCCCGGCAGTCTCCTCTACCGGATCTACAGTCCGGACCTGATCGCCGCGCAGAAGGATTATCTGAACTCGTTCAGGATCGGCAACGAAGCGCGCATCGCGTCGGTTCGCCAGCGCCTGCGCTCCCTTGGCATGCAGAATGCGGCCATCGACCGGCTGACCGAAACCCGCCAGGTCATTGAACGTGTTCCGGTTTACGCAGAAGCCGGCGGCACGGTTGCCGAGCTCCAGGTCCGCAATGGCGACTATGTCAAACCCGGCACGCCTATATTACGCCTGCAATCCTATGCCGATGTCTGGGTCATTGCCTCGGTGCCGGAGAGCGATTTGCCTCTGGTGGAAACAGGCATGCAGGCCGAACTCGATTTTCCGAGCGCGCCCGATGCCCCCGGTAAAGGCCAGGTCGACTATATCTATCCGACAATCGACCCGAAAACCCGTACAGCCGACGTCCGGATCGAAGTGGACAATGTGTCGGGCTATCTTCGCCCGGGCGCCTATGCGGACATAAGGCTGAATATCGGCGGCCGACCGCGTCTTTCGGTTCCAAGTGAAGCCATTCTGCTTGGTAGCGAGGGCGCCCGTGTCGTCATCGCCGAAGGCAATGGCCGCTTCTCCGGACGCGCCGTGCAAACCGGGATTTCGGCCAATGGCCGGACCGAAATCCTGTCGGGTCTGGAAAGTGGCGACATGGTCGTCGCCAGCGGGCAGTTCCTGCTCGATAGCGAAGCCAACCTGAAAGAAGGTCTTGCCAAGCTGGAAGCTCCGGATGCGAGCGCGGCCAGTCCGGAAACACCGCTCTCCGATATTCCGGTGGACAGTAAAGCCCTCGCCGAAATCGATCACTTCACTGACATGGCGCTCTACTTCCACGAGGCCCTGAGAGACGGGTATGACATCGATCCGCTATTCGTGGACCCGGCGCTCGCCCTGGTGCCAGTGCTGCGGGACCGTTACGCGAACACGAAACTGGCACCGGTCATGGATGCTACGCAAACCGCTCTCGCCGCCGCGCAGGACGCCACGGACCGCGAAGACCTTGCCACACAACTCTCAGACCTGGTCGAGGCCTTGAAACCCTGGCTGCTGGAAGGCGCACCTCAGCATTACAGCGAGGCTGGTCTGGTGCTCTACCGGGACACCGCAACGGGCCGGTACTGGCTGCAGGAAGAAGCGAAACCAGCCAATCCGTACAGCGCAGATGGAGCCGAACGGATTGACTGGCCCAACCCGATGGCCGGCATGTCGATGACGACCAATGACGGCGAGACTGGCGCTGACCAGGCCCCTGGGCATTCGGGGGACAGTCATGACTGAACGAAACGACAGAAACCTCGCGGGGCAAGACCCCTCCAAATCATGGGTGGCAAAGCTGATCTCCTGGTCGGTTTCCAACCAGCTCATCGTCCTCATGCTCGCCGCTGCACTGGCTGTGACCGGGTGGATGGCGATCCAGCGCACGCCGCTCGATGCAGTGCCGGACCTGACAGATACCCAGGTCATCATTCGCACCGATTTT
Organism: Henriciella mobilis; assembly: GCF_003576285.1. Lineage (NCBI taxonomy): Bacteria > Pseudomonadati > Pseudomonadota > Alphaproteobacteria > Hyphomonadales > Hyphomonadaceae > Henriciella > Henriciella mobilis. The sequence goes on from NZ_QWFX01000016.1 coordinate 191,158, forward strand.
CCGGGCCAGAGCCCGCAGATTGTCGAGGACCTCGTCACCTATCCACTATCGACGAACCTTCTCGGTCTGCCGAAGACCAAGGACGTGCGCGGCTCCTCAATGTTCGGCACCAGTTTTGTGTATGTCATATTTGACGATGATGTTGACCTCTACTGGGCCCGCTCGCGCGTTCTCGAAGCCTTGTCCCGGCTGGGATCCGAACTCCCGGAAGGCGCCGTACCCCAGATCGGACCGGATGCAACCGGCGTTGGCTGGGTCTATCAGTATGCCTTGGTCGACAAGACCGGCAAGACCGATCTCGCCGAGCTGCGTTCACTGCAGGACTGGTTCCTGAAACTTGAACTCGCCGGAGTGGAAGGGGTCTCTGAAGTCGCTTCGGTCGGCGGTTTTGTCCGGGAATACCAGGTGCTACTCGATCCCAATCGCCTGAGAAGTTACGACCTGTCGATCACCCGTATCCGTGACGCGGTCCGCGCCGCCTCGAGCGAGGTCGGTGGCCGCGTGCTCGAACAGGGCGAAACGGAATATGTCATCCGCTCATCAGGCTATGTCGATGAGAAACTTGATCTCGAACAGGTCGTGGTCAAGGCAGAGGATGGCACCCCCGTCCAGCTGAGCCATGTCGCCCGGATTGTCGAAGGCCCGGCCCTCCGGCGCGGCATTGTCGAACTCAATGGCGAAGGCGAAACTGTGTCCGGCATCGTGGTGATGCGCGATGGCGAGAATGCGCTGTCGGTGATCGAACGTGTGAAGGAGAAACTTCATAGTCTCCAGCGCGGGCTGCCAGAAGGCGTCGAGATTGTCACTGTGTATGACCGCGCGCCTCTCATCGAGGGTTCGGTCGATTATCTGAAAGACAAGCTGATCGAGGAAGGCTTCGCGGTTGCTCTCGTCATTCTGATCTTCCTCCTCCATGTACGGTCGTCTCTGGTTGCCATCATCACCTTGCCGCTCGGAGTGCTCGGCGCGTTCCTGATCATGTCCTGGCAAGGTGTCACAGCGAACATCATGTCACTTGGCGGGATCGCCATCGCGATCGGCGCCATGGTCGACGCCTCGATTGTGCTTGTCGAGAATGCCAGCCGGAAACTGGCGGATCTGGGACCGAAACCCGATCCGAGCGTGCGCCACCAAGCGCTGGTCGAGTCGGCTCAGGAAGTCGGCCCCGGCATATTCTTTTCACTCCTCATCATCACGGTCTCCTTCCTGCCGGTCTTTGCCCTGACCGGTCAGAGCTTCAGGCTCTTCAGTCCTCTCGCCTATACCAAGACCTATGCGATGGCCTTCGCGGCCATCCTGTCGGTGACACTTGTCCCGGTTCTGATGCTGTACCTGATGCGGGGTCGGTTCCGGCGCGAGGAAGCCAATCCCCTGAACGCCTTCTTCGTCTGGGCCTACAAACCGCTGCTCCATCTAGCCCTGAGGTTCAAATGGATCACGGTCGCCCTTGCGCTCGCGCTGACGGCCACCGTCATCGTGCCGGTCCAGAGGATCGGCTCGGAATTCATGCCGGCCCTTTATGAAGGCGAGCTCCTCTACATGCCGACCACCCTGCCCGGCGTGTCATCCACCAAGATGCGGGAGATTCTTGGCCAGACAAACCGCGTCATCAAGACCGTGCCAGAAGTCGATCATGTCTTCGGCAAGGCCGGGCGCGCCGATACCGCAACCGATCCAGCGCCACTCACCATGATCGAGACCTGGATCAAGCTGAAACCGAAGGAGGATTGGCGGCCAGGTGTGACGGTCGAGGACATCACCGATGAGCTCGATGCCAAGCTGCAAATGCCCGGCCTCGTGAATTCATGGGGCTATCCGATCAAGATTCGCATGGACATGGTTTCAACAGGTGTGCGCACGCCCATTGGCATCAAGGTTACGGGCGATGATCTGACAGAGATTGAGACCATTGCCCGGGACATAGAAGCGGCCATTTCGGACGTACCCGGAACGCGCTCGGCCTTCGCCGACAGGGTCATGGGCGGCAAATATCTCGAGATCACGCCGGACAGGGGCGAACTCGCCCGGCGGAATATCGACATGGCAGCCTTCCAGTCCGTGATCCAAACCGCCTTGGGCGGCATGACGCTCTCCCAGTCTGTCGAGGGCCGGGAACGCTATGACATCATCCTGCGCTATGATCGGCCATTTCGTGAGAGCGCCACAGACCTGGAAGAGATACTCGTGCCCGCCCCGTCCGGCGCCCATATCCCTCTCAGCGAACTGGCGGACATTTCCTATACGGAAGGCCCGCCAATGATCCGATCAGAAAATGCCAGACTGACTGGCTGGGTTTTCGTCGACATCGCGGACCGGGATATGGGCAGCTATGTTGCAGACGCCAGACAGGTCATTGGCGACGCCGTCGACCTGCCTGCGGGTTATGCGGTGGAGTTCTCCGGCCAGTATGAACAGATGCAGGAAGCGAATGCGCGGCTTAGAATCGCCATTCCAGCTGCAATTGCACTGATCTTCCTGCTGCTGATGCTACATTTCGGCCGGCTCGACCGGACCCTGATCATCATGGCCAGCCTGCCTTTCGGTCTGGTCGGCGGAATGTGGGCCGTCTGGTTGGCAGGCTACAATCTGTCAGTAGCCGTCGCGGTCGGTTTCATCGCCCTGGGCGGCATCGCGGTCGAGACAGCCGTCGTGATGCTGCTCTATATCGACGCGGAAGTCCGCAAGGCGAACCCGTCTGACAGGAGCCAGCTTTTCGCAGCTGTCAGCAAGGGCGCGGCCATGCGCGTCAGGCCGAAGTTGATGACGGTCACGACCATTTTTGCAGGTCTTGCCCCGATCTTCCTGACCGACGGCCTCGGATCGGACGTCATGCGCCGGATTGCCCTGCCCATGCTTGGCGGCATGGCCTCAACCCTCATCCTCTCCCTGATCGTGATCCCGGCCATCTACTACATCCGGGTCGGGCTGCAGATTCCATCAGATTTACCCCGGGCCGAACCGGATAACCGGGCCGGCTCATTCACCCCCGAAGGAGAAAAACCATGACGAGACACCTGTTGAAAATTCCGCTTTTGTTTCCACTGCTTCTGAGTGGCGCCATGCTGCCGGCGGCCGCGCAGGATCGCTCATCAGGCAGAATGATGATCGACGGCGGCATGATGGGTGGCGGCCTGTTCGGCACGGTGTTCATGCTGCTTGCTGTGCTCCTCCTCCTGCTCGGGATCGCTGCCCTCATCAAATATCTGAGGTCGAAATAATAGTCCCGTATCCATCCACCCTATTCCCCCGTCCCGGCGCGCATCGGGGGCCTCTGTTGAAAGCCGCGCCAGACAATCAAAAAGGAAGAAAACGATGAAAACCCTCGTCAGAAAGACAGCAGTCACAGGCGCAATCCTCGGACTGGCCCTGATCGGTCCGGCGCTCGCCCAGGACGCCGGCATGAAAATGGACAGCATGAAAGACATGGACATGTCCGGCATGAGCTGCTGCGGCGACATGGCGCCCGGCTTTGGCGTCATTAACGGCGTCGATCTGGATGCCCGAACCGTCAATATTTCACACGATCCGATCAAGAAGATCGGCTGGGGTGAAATGACAATGGACTTCGAGGTCGGCGGAATGGTTGCGCTCGACAAATTCGAGAATGGCGACAACGTCCATTTCATGCTCAAGCAGGACGACAGCGACAATTATGATATCGCCATGATGATGCCGATCGGCGGCGATCCGGATGCTTTCAAGCAATCCATGATGTCGATGATGAAAGGCAAAGGCATGATGGACTGCAACATGGGCGGACAGGGATCCATGTCCGGCATGTCAGGCAAGGATCATGACGACACCGATCACTAGCCGGTCCTCTGTTTAAAGCAAAAAATTCGTAAATCAGGTTCCGGCCGCGTTCCGCGGCCGGAATGCCTGCGTCTCCCGATTAGTTCACCAGGAAATCCCAATGACTCAAAGAATTCTGATTACCGCCTTCTTGTTAGGTTCCGTTACCCTGACAGCCTGCAGTGACCCCGAAAGCCGAACGCCGCCAGCATCCGGCCCTGCGGAGCAGACCAGGCCTGAACCGTTCGAACAGGCAGATGAAGCTATGCCCGGCGATACTGGACGGGCCACGGGCAGGATCTCATCCCTTGATCGCGACGACGGCCGGGTCACCATCGACCATGGCCCTTTCGAAGGCATCGCCATGGGCGCGATGACCATGAGTTTCGCTTTAATGGGCGATGTTGAGCTGACTGACCTCTCTGAAGGCGATGACGTGATCTTCCAGGTCAAACGGGGCCGGGACGGTTCTCATCGCATCATGGAAATTTGTAGCATTCCCGCGAATGGCCCCGGCTGCCCGGATCTTGAAACGCTTCATCGGGACATCCCTCCAGGTCCGTAAGGCGGCATGCTCCGACACCGTTCTCTAACGCGTAACAGGAATGACGACAATGACAAGAACAAAAATAGCACAGACCCTGAAAGAGGATGGTTTGTCCGGCGTGGCCCGCCGCGTCCATGCCGGCCTGATTTTCAGATATCATGAGACATTCAACTCAAGGTTCGACACGATACATGCGATCGACACAAGAACCTCCGTCGCGCTCGAAACGCTTGATTTCGAGCATCAACACAAAGCGCACGCAATCGACTATGAACCGACCCCTATAAAGCTTGTCGAAGCCCTGCTTAAACCCAGTCGTGCGCGTGCCAGCTCGACGACGTTTCTGGATCTGGGCTGTGGCAAGGGACGCGTTCTGATCAAGGCGGCGGAGCTTGGATTCGATCGCCTGATCGGCGTGGAATTTGCTGGCGAAATCGCTGAAGCTGCCCGGTATAACCTCGGACAGGTTTTCAGATCATCTCCCGGGATTTCATGGACGATCATCAGTCAGGATGCGGCCACCTACAGTCCGCCCGAAAGTGACCTGATCGTTTTTCTGTATAATCCTTTCACCCAGCCCGTCATGGAAGGGGTCGTAAACTGGATAGAAGCCCATATTGATCGCGGCTATCGCGTCGAAATCATCTACTACAATTCACAGTGCCGATCCTTGTTTGATGACTGCAACCGGTTGAAAGTGACACCGTTTCCATGGCTCGTGAAACTCCAGCTGCGCTTCCTGAGCTGGCACGCCGCCGTGAAATATCTTTCCGTAGCAGGCGACAGGAATGAATCATATCGAGGAACGGAGCGACAAGTCTGATTGATCCGCCTCCCCGGAAACCCCAGGGCTGGCGAGGCCTTGTTGCGTTCAATGTCGATCTTAGCCTGCGCAGCACGAAAGTTTCGCCACGTCCTTGTCGAAGGTTTGCGCCGCCAGCTTTAGCCCTTCAACAGTTGTCAGGTATGGGAAGATCGTCTCGCCAAGCGCCTTGGTCGTCATAGCGAACTTCAACGCCATGGCGAGCGTTTGGATCGTGTCAGACCCTTCGGGTGCCGCGATCTGGCCGCCCAGCAGGCGGTCGGTCTTCGCATCCGCGACCAGCTTGATGACGCCGCGGGTATCGCGGGCGGCGGCGGCGCGTGCCACGTGGTCCAGCGTCAGCACGCTGGTCTTGACGTCATGACCGGCCGCCTTCGCCTGCACCTCGGAAAAGCCGACGCCGGCGACCTGCGGATCGGTGAACACGACCCAGGGCATGGCCCCATTGTCATAGCGCAAAGCCTCAAGACCAAGCGCATTATTGACCGCCACCTTGGCCCCATAAGCCGCCATGTAGACGAACTGATCGCGATCGGTGACATCGCCCGCCGCCCAGACGCCCGGCCGCGTCGTGGCCATGTCGGCGCCGACCTTGATCGATCCGCGCGCATCGGTCTCGATGCCGAACTCGCGCAAGCCGAGGTCTTCGGAATTGGCCACCCGGCCTGTGGTCGCCACCAGCCGCTCTGCGGTTAGGGTTTCGGGCGTTCCACCCCGTTCGATCGTCAGCGTGACGCCGCCATCGCCCTGCACCACCGAGCGGTAGGCCAGGTCAGTCTCGACCGCGATGCCCTCCGCTTTCAGCGCTTCGGTCAACACCTCGCCCACTTCCGGTTCAACGCCGGGTAAAAGACGCGAACGCGTGACCAGTGTAACCTTGACGCCCAGCCGCGACGCCATCTGCGCCAGTTCACAGCCAATATAGCCGCCGCCCAGTACCAGGATGCTTTCGGGCTGATCGGGCAGGCTGAGAAGGTCCCAGGAATCGAGCGCCTCCACGGTCTCGATCCCGTCAATTTCCGGCAAGAAAGGGCGCGAGCCGGTGGCGATCAGAACCTTCGGTGCAGCGATGATCCGCCCGCCGACCTCAATCCCGCCTTCGATCAGGCGTGCGGCACCTTTCTCAATATAGGTGATATTCTCATAGGAAGGCAGCAAATCGATATATTTTTTCTGGCGCATTTCGTCGACCAGTTCGGCCGTCCCCTTGACGACCGCTGACCAGTCCACGCTGTGCGCACAGGGCTCAATGCCCGGAAACCGTGCTGCCGATATGCCGCCATGCACCGCTTCGCCGGCCCGTATCATCGCCTTGGATGGCACGCAGCCGACATTGACGCAGGTACCGCCGATGGTGCCGTGCCCGACCATGGCCACGCGCCTGCCGGCCTCGGCCGCGCTAATCGAAGCCGAAAACCCGGCCGAGCCAGCACCTATGACGATGAGGTCATAGCTGTCGTCGCCGTTTTTATTGACGGAGCAGCAATCGCCTGTCTTTACGGTTTGATTCATTATTTCTTCCTCCGCTTGCGACCGGGCACGGCGACGCGGCCTCGATCAAGTATTCAAAATCACACCATCGACCCGATGTCGGAGGCGTGGCCGGGATCAGGTTGGGGCCGCTGTCGCCGCATTCGCCTGCGGCGAAGACCGCGGAATCGCTCGTACGCATCGATGTGTTCACCTGGATGCCCCGCCGAGTGCACTCGGCGCAGGCAGCTTCAAGGTTCAGCCTGTCCATTTTTGGTACCCGGCCGGGGCTGAGGCACATGCTCATTGATGCAAAACAAGAAGGTGTCGCAATGACGGTACCGGCCAGGCCCGTTATCAGCAGTTTTCGGTCAGTCCATTTTGACATCAAAGTGAAAGCCTTGTGTGAAAATCTGACGATGTATGCGAACATCGACTGGCAGGTGCCTCATCAGGATATTCCAGATGCTGCGTGTTCAACCGTCCGTAACGCTTGCCGGGTATCCTACATCGGTTGAAGCCGCAGCGATCAGCACAGGCGTTGTCGCCGCCGTATCGTAAACCACTTCTGCGGTCCTGGCCGCATAATCGATATCGACAGATTTAACGCCCTCGACACGCATCATCGCTTTCCTGACAGCAATCGGACATGTCGCGCAGGTCATGTTTCCGATCGTAAAACGGGCTGTCGCCTGTTCGACCTCCACCGAGGCATCCGGAGCATTCTGCGCGCCGGCGACTGCGAGCCCCCCCGCGAGTGCCAGACCTGCCAGTCCGGCGATCATCCATGTGCGTTTCATACTTGTCTCCCTGGCTAGTAAAATAACGGTGCCCATACATCGATGGTCAAGGCCGCCAGCACGACAAGCGCGCCGCTCCACAGGGCGACCTGCTTGACGACTGACGACTGCAAACGGGCGCAATAGCTACCATCCTCGCAGACACTGGTTTTTCGAAAATAGACATCCCAGAACCCAGCCGCGAGAAATCCGATCGCGACCAGAAGAAAAAGGGGCTTGTAGGGTTCCAGCGCCGTCAACTGGCCAATCCACGCTCCGGAAACACCGAGACTGATCAGCACAAGCGGCACGATGCAGCAGGATGATGCAAGGAATGCCCCCAGCATGCCACCGGCAACAAGCCACCTTGAGCGACGCTCATTTGCTGGGCTGTTTTCCGTACCTGCCATGACCAGCTGTTCCCATTGCTTTATTGATCATGATCACGTTACGCTCTGTAGTTGGTACAGACACAAGTGGGTATTTCATCATGGCCATCACATCGCCGCGAGCAGCACTCAAACGGGCTGAACTGGCCGGGCGGCTCGGCTGCAATCTTGAAACGATCCGCTATTATGAAAAGATCGAATTGCTGCCCGAACCAGCCCGCACGGCAAGTGGCCACCGGCTGTATTCGAATGAAGATCAGGTACGACTGCGTTTCATATTGCGAGCCCGCAGCCTCGGCTTCTCCGTGGAAGATGTACGCTCGCTACTTGGCATCAATGATGGCAGGCCGAGCTGCGCGGAGGTCAGGGCGCTGGCAGAAGCACATCGGGGCGATATCCGTAAACGCATCGCCGATCTGAAGCAGATGGATCGACGGCTCGGCGAGATCATGGCTGGTTGCACCGGCGCTGAAACACCCGATTGCGCACTCACCGACAAACTGTTCGAAGATAGCTGACAAAAGGGGCTCCTGCATCTGCCGGAGATGCAAATGATGGACATCCACGACACCATCACCGCTCCGCATCGCCTCAATGACGGTACCGATGTCAATGTCCGGCGGACTGCCTAGCCACAACATGTGGATCGGCCCGCCGATTTCGCGGAACGACAGGCAGAGAATGTTACCGCGATACCGATCGTCACGAACGGATCGAACAGTATTCAGTCATAGATGAGGATGAGCGCGTCGCCCGCAACCACGGCTACAGATGCGAGTGCGTCGGACAGATTGTGAAGGAGGAGCGCCCGGATATTCACGCTCCCATTCTGCACCGAATAGATCAGGAGGGCTGTAAGCTCTGCAATGACCAGCGCAACACCGCCAAGAATAACGATCGTCCAGCCACCAACGGCGGGCGGATCAGTGATCCGTATGACAGTCTTATTGACCAGATGGCAATGGAGACCCGACGATCATCGCTCGCGGGATCAAGATCGTCATGATCATGTGCGTGGCTCAGGATCGGCCTCCTCTTCCAGCACCTTGCGCTTGCACTCGAGATACGCGCGTCGCCGCGCGTGTACCGCGTTTTTTACGCGGCTCTTTGGTGGTATCAGGCCGCATTCCTCCTGCACCTTGGCCGACTGCTCACTTGAAAGGGCCCCCATCACGTTGTCGAGACTCTCGCAGCCGGCCAGGGCTGCGAGAGAAACGGACATGACCGCGAAGCGAAGTTCACGATGGATGAACATGCTCGGCCTCCAACAAGGAATGGTGCGCGTCGGGCTTTGGTGCGAACCAGCGGTGAAGGGCGGGTAGCACCAGCAAAGTTAGCACGGTCGAGGAGACCAGCCCGCCCATGACCACCGTGGCCAGTGGCCGCTGCACTTCAGCACCGACACCACTTGCGAAGAGCAGCGGCGCAAGGCCGAGCGCCGTCGTAAGGGCGGTCATCAGCACAGGACGTGCCCGCAAGCCTGCCGCCTCGACGGCAAGTTCATCGCGACCACGGCCCTCCCTGGCAAAATCATCCATGAAACTGACCAGCACCATGCCATTGCCGAGCGCGATACCGAACAGGGCAATAAAGCCGACCGTCGCAGGCACCGAGATCGGCAGGCCTGCAATCCAGAGCGCCATCGCCCCGCCGGTCAGCGCCAGCGGAATGTTGAGCAGGATCAGGATGGCCGATTTCATGCGCCCGAACGTCAATAGCAGGATCAGGAATACGATACCGAGCGTGATCGGGATCACGACCGCGAACCGCGCATTCGCTTCCTGCTGGAGTTCGAACTGTCCGCCCCATTCGACGCGATAACCAGCCGGCAGGTCGAGCTGGCTGGCGACCGATTGCTGCGCATCAGCGACATAGCTGCCAATATCGCGTCCTCTCACATTGAGCTGAACGGTGATGAATCGCTCACCATTCTCGCGCGTGATCTGACGTGGACCGACAATCTCCCTGATGTTTGCCACGCTTTCGAGTGGAACCCGTGCGCCGCTGGACGATTCCAGAATAATCCGTCCGATGGCCGCGGGCGTGTTGCGGTCCTCTTCGGCATAGCGCACGATGACGGGAAACTGGCGCACTCCCTCAAAAACGGCACCAGCCTCTGCCCCGCCGACGCCGGAACGCAAGGCATCGAGCGCCTCCTCCACGCTCAGTCCATACCGGCCGAGCGCAGGACGGTTGAGCGAGACCACAAGCTGCGGCGCGCCGGTGATCTGATCGGCCTGGACGTCGGTCGCCCCAGGAATTTCCTGAAGAATGGACTGCAAGTCCTGCGAGCCTTCGAGCAGGACCTCCGTATCCGGACCGAAGATCTTGACCGCCAGCTGCGCCTTTGTGCCGGTCAGGAGCTCATCAACCGACATGGCGATTGGCTGGCCGACATTAACCCTGACGCCTGGAAAGCCGCCGAGATTCTCGGAGATCGACGCCCGGAGTTCATCCGGGCTGATGCCATTGCGCCATTCGCTTCGGGGTTTGAGCGCCACGAAGGCCTCGATACTGTTCACCGGGTCGGCATGCGCGCCGACTTCCCCACGGCCGATCCGGCTGACAATGGAACTGATCTCGGGGAAGGCTTCAAGCAGTCTTGTCTCGATGCGGGTCGACGTTTCCTTTGCTTCGGTTAGCGAGATGGACGGCGCCATCGTCACACGCAACAGGACATCGCCTTCCTCCAGCGCAGGCGTGAACTCCGAGCCAAGGCGTGTCGCTGAGAGGCCCCCAACCAGAAGCAGGACGCCTGCTAGCCCGACCGCCGCGAGACGTCGCCGGACGAAGAAGGCCGCAAGCGGCTTGATCAGCGAAACAAGCCGGCTGTCGCTCTCCTGGCTATTGCTCTTGGGCGGACGCATGAGGCCGAGCGCCATCGCCGGAGCGATGAGCGCGGCATAGATCAGCGACCCTGTCATGGCGAGCGCGGCAGAAGCGGCGAGCGGCCGAAACGTCTTGCCTTCAGTGCCCTGTAGCGAAAAGAGCGGCAGGAAGACGATGATCACCACGGCGACGGCAGCAATTAGCGGCGCGATCACTTCGGCGCTCGCTCGCGCGACCGTCGTGCGGCTATCTTCACCCTCGCGTCGTTCGCGCAAGCCGCGATCCACGTTCTCGGCGATGACGATGGCGCCGTCGACCATCATCCCGATGGCGATCGCTACCCCGCCCAGCGTCATCAGATTGGCCCCGATGCCGAGGGCCTTCATCGCGATGAAGGCAAAGCCGACCGAGAAGGGAATAGCCATGACGACAACAAGACTTGGCCGCCAGCCGCCGAGGAACAGGAAGACGATGACGGCGACCAGGAGCGCGCCCTGCCAGAGCGCGGTCGTCACGGTCGCAGCCGCCTTTTTCACCAGCGTGCCCTGATCATAATACGGAACGGCTTTGACGCCATCCGGAAGCGACTGGTTGATCTCGTCGAAGCGCGCCTGAGCGTTCTCGATCACCTCAGACGTGTTTGTGCCATAAAGTTTCAGGACGAGACCGGCGACGGTCTCCCCTTCGCCATTGGCAGTTGCGAGCCCCTGCCGGACGCCGCCGCCGATGGCGACTTCACCGAGGTCGTTGACGCGGACGGTTCGTCCATCCACGGTCTTGACCGGCGTTTCACGCAGATCATCGAGGGAGCGAGCGAGCCCGACCCCGCGCACCGTGTACTGTTCGGCGCCAATTTCGATGAATTGCGCGCCGGCCGTCCGATTGGCGCTCTCCAGGGCGGCAATCACCTCGCCGACGCTGAGGTCATAGGATGTCAGCTGATCGGGATCGAGGCGGACCTGGTACTGCTTCTCGAAACCCCCTAGTGACAGAACCTCCGTCACCCCTTCAACCGACTGGAGCGGATACTTGATCATCCAGTCGGCAATCTCGCGCAGCTCAACCAGCGACCGCTCGCCGGTCTCATCGACGAGCCGATAGTACATGATGATACCAAGGCCGGTCGAAATCGGCCCCATCTTGGGTGTGCCGAAACCGTCGGGAATGGCGTCGGCGGCCTCGCCGAGGCGCTCACCGACGACCTGGCGGGCAAAATAGACGTCCGTGCCGTCCTCGAAATAGATATTGATGACAGACAGGCCAAAATTGGATGTCGAGCGGATCTCGTCGACCTTGGGGAGGCCGGACATGGCCGTCTCGATCGGATAGGTGACATAGCGTTCGACCTCTTCGGGCGACAGGCCTTCAGTTTCGGTGAAGACTTGGACCAGAGAAGGTGAGGGATCGGGAAAAGCGTCGACAGGCAGGCTGCGAAAGGCAAACAGCCCCCCGATCGACAGGGCGAGTGCGGCAATGGCGGCAAGCAGCCGGCCACCCGCAAGGCGGTGCATCAAATTGATCATTTTGCGGGTCTCCTAGTGTGCGTGGCCGTCGCCGAAAGCGTCTTTTTCAAGCTGCGCTTTCAGGGTGAAGGCGCCCTCGGCAACGAATGCTTCGTCGGCCTCGAGCCCGGAAATGATCTCGGTATAGCTGCCTGCACTCTCTCCTGTCCGGACCTCGCGCGGTTCGAACCCGTCATCCGTCGGGACGAAGACCGACATCCTGTCTTCAACACTGACAATCGCATCGGAGGGAACGCGCACGACGGGGCGCCCCTCTCCCGTGTCGATCCGCGCCGTTACGAACTGACCGGGCTTCAGCCTGTGTTCGGCATTGTCGACAATGACCCGCGCGGTCGCGGTGCGGGATGCCTCATTGATGACAGGCAGGACATTTGAAATTGTCCCTTCGGCCAGGACGCGGCCATCTTCCTGCTGGAAGGTCACGGTCTGGCCTTCGCTGACCTTGCCGAGATCTTCCTTGTAGACGGCGATGTCGGCCCAGACGACGCTATCATCGATGATGACAAAGATGGGCGCGCCGCCAGCCGATACGGTTTCTCCAAGAGAAACGCTCCGCTGAATCACCTCTCCGGCAAGGGGAGCCGTCACATAGGCTTGTGCAAGCGACCCATCCGCAGCCTCATTAAGCTTGTCCAGTGTGCCATGACCAATGCCGATCGCATGAAGCCTGTTTTCAGCAGCTTCCCGGCCGGCATTGGCTGCGGCGAATGCCGCACGCGCCGACTGCAGATCGGCCTCGGCGGTGATTTTCTGCTCCCAGAGGTTTTCCTCACGCTCAAGCTCGGCTTGCGCGAGGCGCTCGGCGCTCAGGGCATTCAGATAATCGGCCTTTAGGCCGGCGAGTTCACGACTGGTCAGCCGGGCAAGCGTGGCGCCGGCTTTCACGATATCGCCTTCGCCTGCATAAAGTTGGGCAACGGTGCCCTCGACCTGTGGCGAGACCCTTGCGACACGGTCCGCATCGAAACGGATCTCGGCCGGCAGTTCCAGCTGGCCCGAAACCGCTCCGGTCTGGGCTCGCCCGGTCCGGATACCGGCAGCTTCCGCCTCCTCGGCGGTCAGCTCGACATGATCGCCGCCTTCACCTTCGTGTTCGGTATGACCGCCTCCTTCTTCATGTCCCTCATGATCGTCGCCATCGGCCTCATCATGGCTTTCATGCTCCTCATCACTACCGTCTTCGTGGTCGTCATGGCCATCTTCGGCTTGTGGGGGCGTCCGGTTTGCACCAGACGAATCGGAGGCGTCATTGCCGCAAGCACTAAGATACAAAAGCGCTGGCGAAAGCAGCGCCGCATAGAATAAATTCAGTTTCATTGGATCTCTCCTTCGAACGGCGCGGCGCCAATCAGCGCACGCAACCGCAGCGTGTATGTCTGGAGCGCCAGCCGGGCATCGATAACGGCGGCGCGGGTTTCAATCAGACTGCGCCGCGCATCGAGCGTGGCGGTCAGGTCGAACTTGCCAACCCGGTAGCCCTCTGCCGCAGCTGTATAGGCTTCTTCTGCGAGCGGCAGCGCTTCGCCCTCGAGACGCTGCAAGCGGGATTTTGCGGCCCGGACCTGCGCGGCAAGACTCGCTTGCTCGGCCCGCAACCTTGCCTCAACAGTCTGTGCTGATAGCTCGGCACTCTGGGTACGTAATCCCGCCGCCCGCGTTGCGTCCTGATTGCGGTCAAAGACCGGCAAAGGAACACTGACACCCGCCAGAAACGCGCTATCGCCCGTGTCCTCAAATCTTCGGACACCAGCCGATACGGTTATATCAGGCCATGCGCCGGCGCGGGCCCGGTCCGTCGCCGCGCTACGAGCCGTCGCTCCGGCCTTAGCCGCCGCAAGTGACGGATGAACGCCAGAATCTGGTTGAGCCGACCCACCCGCCGGATCTGTTACGATTTCCGCAGTGCCAGACAAGACAAAGTCGATCTCTGGACTACCCCAAACGGACGCAAGCGCTAGCCCTTTGGCTTCGACCTGGCCCCGCGCACCATCCGCAACCGCCTGAAGCGCTGCTGCTTCAGCCCGCGCGCGCAGCAACTCAGGCGGAGCCGACGCTCCAGCGTCCACGCGGCGCTGGACGACGCCGGAGAACTCGGATGCGAGATCGGCTGAGGCCTGAGCGACCTCGGCCATGTCGTAAGCGGCACGAAGTTCCAGATAGAGTTCCCCTGCGAGTTTCTGAGCTTCCAGGCTTCGTACAGAACATTCGGCACTCGCCAATGCGGCTTCAGCTCTGGCGGCCCGCTCGGAAAGTCTTCGTTTATCGCCAAGCTGTAAGGTCTGCGCCACTACCAGGGTCGTCTCGTAGGCATTGAAGCCTTCAAGCGATCCGCTGCCGGCAAAGTTCTCGGTTTCGACAGACAGAGATGGATTAAGCCAACGGCTCGCCTGATCGGCGTCGGCCGATGAAGCTTTCGCCTCGAGAGCCGCCGTCAGAACTTCAGGCGAAGCATTGGCGGCGCGAGCAATAGCCGCGTCGAGCGTCAGTGGTCGGGATTGATCATAGTCAGTCGCGCTGACATAGACAGAACTACACCCTTGCGCATAGGCCGTACCGGCCATGACCGGCAGGGCGAGCGCGGTGATCGCGCTGCATATAAGAATTTTCATTTTTGCTGGTTTCCTCGTCCAGATTCAACGACAGCGAGGCCGTAGCCACGCAAAATAATCCTGTGTCGTTGGTCTAGGCACGAGGAGGACGGTAAAGACCGTCTGGGCGGAGGTTCTCGAGAAAAGAACCGCCAGGCAACAAATGTCTGGTCTGTACGGCAGACTTCGGAGCGCCGCTTAGATCGCCGCCGCCTATCAGATGGAAATGACAGCTTCCGCACTGATGCGCGGTATGGTCATGACCTTCATGCGATGGCTCCTTATCAGAGACATCTTGGGCTAGCTCACTCGCAGAACATTCCTCTGCGGCCTGATCGCCCGGATGCATGATATCCGCCGCAGCCGTCATCGGCGCAATAACAAAAGCTATCGCCATCACCATGACGAGCAACCTTCGTAAACACGTTATGACTTGGAACGGAAACATGATTGCTGGGCTAGCTACTTTCTATTGCGATCGGGTAAACAGGCTCACTCTCTTTTTAACACCTCCAGTCAATGGAGGGTCAAGCGCCTTTTGACGGAAGCCCTGCAAGCACCTCGGCGCCATCATGCTGTTCGTGCAAGCAATTCTCGTGCTGGCCAAGGGCAGCGAGCACAGAGCAGGATCCGATCTTGCCGCCTTCGCAAGCGCGGATCATGCGTTTGAGCTCGGCCTCGAGCGCCTCCAATTGGGTCAGCCTGCGGCGAACCTCGTCAAGCTGGCGACGTGCAATCTGGTCAACCAGGACGCACTCCCTGCCTGGCTCTACCTGCAGCGAAATCAGTTCCCTTACCGCTGAGACGGGAAACCCCAGATCCCTTGCATGACGAATAAAACGGAGACGCTCTACAGAGTCCCCTGCGTACAACCGCTGTCCGCTTGCGCTGCGTTGCGGCTCGTCGAGCAGGCCAATGGATTCATAATAGCGGATTGTCGTGACTTTTACGGCCGTCGCCCCTGACAGTTTTCCGATCGTCATCAAGGCCATGATAGCGCCCCTTGCCCCTCTAGTTACTGTAGACTGCAGGAAATAACCCTGACGGCTGAAAACACAAGCGCAGGAGGCAACATGAGTGGTGATACGACAATCCAGATACTCGGCATTGCCACAGGTGGCGCAGTTGCTGTGATTCCTATTTGGTCTGCAGCGTTCCCCGCGCAGAGAATTTGGCTCCCGCAGCGTTATTCGCGTTTCGTGGCACCAATCATCTGGAAGGGTACGATCACGAATTTCGGAGCGGCGCTGTCGATTGGGGCTTCAGGTAGGGCAACCGCTCCCGTACCCTGCTGGGCGATATTCGGCCTCGGGTTTGCCCCTCTCATCATCGCGAATATGGTGGTTTGGCGCGCAGATTTCCGGTTCGGTTTCGACAAGACACCAGGAGCCAAGGGCACACTTGCCACCACAGGGCCCTACCGCTACTCCAGCTATCCTCAATACGCTTGCAATACCAAGCTTTCTAACGGAGACGCTTCGATAAAATTCTTACGGTGCATCTCCCCTCACAGACAACGGTTGGTAAAATCATAGGATGGGTAGCGAAGACTTGAAAATCGAGACGTCAGACGAGCGCCGAACTCTTCAAATCGTACTATGGCTAAACATACTCATAGCCATTGGCTTTTTTGTCACAGGCTGGTTCGGCGACTCCAATGCCCTCCTGGCGAACGGGCTGGATAATTCCTCGGACGCGATTGTGTATGGCTTGAGCCTGCTTGCACTTACACGTTCGCAGATCTGGAAACGCAACGCCGCTCGACTGTCAGGTGGAATGCTTCTTGTATTTGCCGTCGGCGTCGCCGGCGACGCAATCCGTCGATACTTTGAAGGATCTGAACCCCTCGGTCTCATCATGCTGGCAATGGCCGCGATTGCAGGTGTTGTAAATCTGATCTGTCTCTGGCTTTTGAAAAAAATAGAAAAGAAGGATGTAAACCTGCGAGCCGCTACAACATTTAGTTTCAATGACTTCATCTCGAATGGGGGGATCATTCTCGCGGGCGTAATCGTACTGTGGACTGGGTCCAACTGGCCAGATCTGCTTGTCGGATTGGGAGTCGCGGCGATTGCGGTATATGGTGGAATCGATATTCTGCGCGATGCGCATGCTGATAAGCATCAGTCAGGATGATGCCCCAAACCCGGAATGAAACAAGTGCGTAAAACTCTCAAAATGGTCCGCGCGCAGCGTCATTGGGCCTCGCATGATGGGTTCCCAAACGTTACCGTAACAAATACCTACTCGATCAACTTTCTATTCCGGCATTGAATTTGCTTTCCCTGTTGAGTTGAATCTCTCTTGGGGAACGAGGACAAATGTCCCGGCTGGCAGATCATATAAGTGCTTATGACTACACATGGTTGTTGTCAGACAGCAGATGGGCCTGGGAGTTCCTGCGCCGAAACCGACGATTTCTTGAGGACTCGTCGCTTCCTTCTGCCAGTGAGCTTAGTTTCGCTCCCGCCTGCCATCAGATCACCCTCGTGCGCCCTAGAGCCTCTCAGGCGCTTGCTGAGCGATGGGGGCTCGCCTTCTTCCCGGATCCAGAGGATAGCGGCCTTGAAGCCGACGCCTTCTGGTCGGGAGGTCTCTATCCGAGGCGGGTTCACATGCAAGTTTCTCCGAGTGGTCCTAATGAATCCTGTGAATTCTATGATCGCACTGTTGGCATCTGCAGGATCACGCACTTCACCGACCTCGCCGGCCGCGAACAATTTCTTCTCAAGGGAAATGGCTGCGTCATTCAGGTGTTCTGCACGGGCATGTCACTTCTCGCCCGCGAACCTGTCAAGCTTAGCTTCATCATCGACAGTCTCGACGAATTCCAGGCCAAGCTGAAAACGCTCCAGCGCGCCCAGCGTGTCTATGACCCGCAAGCAGAGGCGGATATCCCGGAATGGACTCGCCATTCCTTGGCCCTTCGCAATGCACTGGTCGCACTCGATTGTCATGATGCCCAACTCTCATATTTTGAGACGGCGCGGTTTATATATGGCGAAGAACGGGCCCGCGAAGCTTGGCACAGCCCAAGCCGAGCGATGAAAGACGAGATGAGACGTGCCCTTGCCCGCGGCCGTGACCTGCGGGACGGCGGTTATGCAACGCTTCTCGGACCCGTCGAAAACGCGCTTCTTTTAGCCTGAAGTAGAATTTTGGCACCTCTTTTGCAGCACCCGCTTGTGAAGGAGGCACCTGATGAGTCCCGCCGACACACCCTCGGTCCGTATTGATCTGGATGACTACGCCTATACTTGCCGACTCTCCAGAAGTCGCTGGGCTTGGGAATTTCTTCGGCGAAATAGCGAATTCAGGCAAGCCGCCCTGCGGGCTGGCGACTCACAGATATCTGAAAAGCCAGCCTGTCACGGCATCCGGCTGCTCCGGCCGCTATGCGACCAGATCGACGCTGAGAAATTCGGCTTGGTTTTTTTTCCCGACATAGACGCGAATGGCTACGAGGCCGACGTCTTCTGGATCCCTGCCCTCTATGCTCGCGCCCTGACCATGCAGGTCGTACCGCGTCATCCGAGCGAGCGCGACGATATTTTCGATCAGACGATCAATGTGTGTGAAGTCACCCACCTCACAGATCGCGTCGGCCGGGAATACCTGATGATCCGTGGGCACGGCCACAGCATCCAAGTCGCTTGTTCTGGTCTGTCACTACTCAGCGTCGAACCCGTCCGCATGAAACTGATCATCGATAATGTGTCGAGCATGGACGAAACACTTAAAGTCATCGGCAAGGCTCAGCGTATTCTTGGCAAGGACGATCCGAGTTTCAACGACACCTGGACACGCTCATCGCTTGCGTTTCGCAATGCGCTCATTGCGCTCGATGCGCATGAGACCGGTCTAACTTATTTTGAAACCGCTGCCATCATCTATGGCGAGGATCGCGCCACCGAAGCCTGGCAGAGCCCCAGCCGGGCCATGAAAGACGAAATGCGCCGCGCCCTCGTGCGAGGACGTGAACTCCGGGATGGCGGATACAGGGACCTCCTGACTGCACAGACCTGAGCAGATCCAATTTGGCATCAGACCTTGATCCGGCGATCACCCCTCGCTGACGCGAGGGGGCTGTTTCGCGGGCGGCACGCCGCCAGCGGCCCGGCTCGTCTCCGGACCTCTGGTCTGCCCTTCCGGGCAGCCCAGCGGCATGCGGGTGTCTCGCCGGTGATCGCGCCAGCCTGCGCTTCCCACTGACAAGCAGAGGGGTCGGAGGCTGCTCGGCCTGCATGAGCATTATGAGGCCGCTGGCTCAGGGGGCGTTCGGGTCGTTCAGCCATTTCCCGAATACGGTCACATCCTGGGCTTCATAACCGAGCGCCCCGTAGAAGGCTTCGGCATCGGCATTGCCGATGCGGACCATCAACTGGACTTTTCCGACATTCCGGCTTGCGAGCCACAGCTCGGCTTCGGCCATCATTTCGCGGCCATGACCATGACCCTGTCGCTCCGGTTCGACGGCGAGATAGTAGATCCATCCCCGGTGCCCGTCATGCCCGACCATAACTGACGCGATCAGATCATCCTCCCTGTAACCCACCATCAGCGTCGCTTCGCGGCTACGCACACACAGATCGATATCGGCCGACGGATCGTTCCACGGCCGCGTCAGGGCGCAGCGTTCCCATAGCGCAATCACAGCGTCGCGGTCCTGCTCGCGATAGGTGCGGATGTGTAGGCTCATATAGTCTGTCTTGCGGGATTCGGCTCGGTTGGCGCGTCCCGCGGCCTGCAACCGTCCGCCCGGCGTCCAGGACAATCTCCCTCTCAGACGGAGGTGGGCGGACGACCGGTCTGCCCGGACCCGCCGCTTGCGCAAGGCGACGGGACTGAAGGCGTCTTGAAGCGGTCTCAGCGTCCTACCTTTCCGCCTTGCCCAACCGGCTAACAGGTCCGGCCTGCCGGCCTTCTCGCCGCCCACCCCCGCCTGATGCGGGAGGGACATTTGGGCGGGGAGACGAGACTGACGCCATGACCACACCGCAACCTTCAGCCCCCCTTGCGGCAGACGCTGCACCCACATCTCCAGACCGGCCCCGTATCTATGTGGCCTGCCTTGCCGCCTACAATAATGGCTGCCTGCACGGGCGCTGGATCGACGCGACGACACCTGATGAGGTGATGGCCGAGGTTCGCGCCATGTTGGTGACGTCGCCGCTGCCGGACGCCGAAGAGTGGGCGATCCATGACTATGAAGGCTTCGAAGGCGCGCAGCTTTCCGAATATGCGAGCTTCGGGACAGTCTGTAATCTGGCCGATTTTATTGCCGAACATGGCAGGCTCGGCGCGCTGGTCCATCGCCATTTTGGCGACGACCTTGAGCAGGCCGTGGCGGCTTTCGACGATTACGCAGGCTGCTTTTCGAGCCGGGCAGACTTCGCCGAAGAACTCCACCGCGACACCGGGACGGAAATCCCCGCAGCCCTCGAATACTATATCGACTGGTCAGCGCTCGCCCGCGACATGGAGCTGAATGGCGACATCATGGTGTTCGAGACAGGGTTCGAAGACGTTCACGTTTTCTGGACGCGTTGAACGCCATGACCTTCACCCAGCACTTCAACACCTACGCCTGCGAAGGCGATACGATCAGCTGCGAAGCCGAGGGCTTCACGGTCACGGCCCGGATTGTTGCCGACGATTGCCCCGACGCGCCGGACCAGCGGCAGGACGGATTCTGGCCCTCGCTCTACAAGGACGCGCCCGGTTTTATTGGGCCGGGAAACGGATTCCGCCAGCGCTTCGCCGAGGCGCAGGCCAAGGCCGAAGCCGTGATGGAAGCATGGCGCAAGGGCGAGTGGTTCTATTGCGGGATCGTGCTTTCGGTCGAGCGCGACGGAATCGAACTGGATCACCACGCCGCCAGCCTCTGGGGCGTCGAGTGTAATTATCCCGGCACGGACAATTGCTACCTCACCACTGTTGCGAACGAGCTGTTATCCGAGGCGCTGGACGCAGGCCGCGCCGCTGCGGCCCGGCTTGCTGCGACCGTGACGGGCTGGGCTTCGACATGAGCGTTGCCCGCACCGTCACTGAATTGCTTGGCCCAAGGCCGCGCATGACGCTCGTCATTGCCGAGGCCCAGGTCGCCGAAATCTGGGTCGAGGGCCGCGCGCCCCTGATCACGATCCGCGACTATGACTGGGGCGAGACCGACCCAGAAGCCTGCCGCGACAGCGAGGGCTTTCCCTTCACCAAGATCAACTGGAGAGGCCCTGCATGGGCGCTGGGTCTCTCGCTTCACCCGCCAGAAAAGGAGACCCCCATGGCACAGCCCGACCTTAGACACATCCCGCTCGACGAGCTTCGGATTTCAAAACTCAATATGCGTCATGGACGAAAGAAACCGGACGTGTCCGACATCCTGCCATCAATCCGCGAGAGCGGTTTGCGGCAGACTTTGCTGGTCCGCCGCGAGGGCAAGTATTATGGCGTCATCGCCGGACGCCGCCGCTTCTTCGCGTTGAAAGAAATCGCCAAGGAGACAGGCGAGACGCCGCTGGTCCCCTGCGCGATCATGACCGAGAAGGATGCGGCGTCCGCGATTGCCGCCTCCGTCATCGAGAATGTCGGACGCCTGCCAGCGACAGAAATGGAGCAATATGAAGCGTTCAAACGGCTGCATGAGGAAGGCAAGGCAGTGGAGGATATCGCCGCCTTCTTCGGCGTGACCGAGCTTATGGTGCGGCGTGTGCTCGCGCTTGCTTCGCTCGCCGAGCCGATCCGCAAGCTCTACGCCGAGGACGAGCTGGACCGTGAAACGATCCGCGCGCTGACGCTCGCCACGCCCGACCAGCAGGCCGAATGGCTTCGCCTCTTCGAGAGCGAAACCGAACGCGCCCCGATGGGCCGGTCGTGCAAGGCATGGATAACGGGCGGGACCACGATCACCACCGACAAGGCCTTGTTCGATCTTGATGCCTATGAAGGACAGGTCACTGCCGACCTCTTTGGCGAGCATGGCGTCTTTGCGGATGCGGATCAGTTCTGGCAGGCACAATCCGCCACGATTGCCGAGCGGGTCGAGGCCTACAAGGAAGACGGCTGGAGCGATGTCATCTGCCTTGAGCGCGGGGCGTATTTCCACCGCTGGGAATATGTCCAGTGCGCCAAGGAAGATGGCGGGAAGGTCTTCATCGAAATCCGCCATGACGGGACGGTCCAGCTCCACGAGGGACAGCTGACCTCCGCCGAGGCCCGTAAGCGGCAACAGGGTTCGAAAGGTGACAGCGACGCCGTTCCGGCAGCCGTTCGGCCAGAAATGTCCGGCCCGCTTGCGGAATACATCCTGCTTCATCGCCACGCTGCTGCTCAGGCGAGTTTGGCCACATCACCCGCGATTGCTCTCCGCTTGATGGTCGCGCATGCGATGGCGGGGAGCGCGCTCTGGGACGTGCGTCCTCACGAGCTTCGCGTCCGGAAAGATGAGACGCAAGCGAGCGTCGAAGGCTCGGCATCTGTGGCTGCACTCGCCGAAAAGAAGGTTCAGACTGACGCCCTGTTCAAGGCGCTGAACGTCAATCCGGCCCTTCGCCGGAACGGCGACGACTACCGCGTGTGCGAGCTTTTCACTGCGCTGCTCGCCATGTCGGATGAAGAAGTCCTGACGGTTCTGGCAAGTGTCATGGCCCGGGCGCTCGAGGCCGGGAATGGCATTGTCGAAGCCGTCCTGCATGTCTGCGGCACCGACCTTTCGGCGGCGTGGAAGCCCGACGATGTGTTCTTCGATCTCACGAAGGACAAGCGCGCCATCAATGCGATGATCGGAGATATTGCGACCCTGTCGCTCGCGGAATCGTGCCGCGCCGAGACGGGCAAGGCGCAGAAACAGGAGCTTGCGAACCGGATCAGCGGGGAGGGTTGCGAGGCCAATCCTGACTGGCGACCGGGCTGGATGCAGGTGCCACCGACCCGCCTTGTCGACGGGGCCGGATCACCGCCCGCCGATGCGTGGACACGGATTGCGAGCCTGTTCGAAGCGGGGGCGGAAAACGCGTCCGATGAGACGCCTGAGCATCAGGACGCTGCCTGAATAATCGTCTCCTGTTCAGCCAGCTTGAGGAGCCGCCCGGTGCCTGTCACCGGGCGGCTTTCCGCTTTCTGAGGCTGGGGATTGTGGCTCCGATACCTGGGCGACCCATGAAAATGCCTTCAAAAAAAATCGCGCGTCTTGAGGTCTCGATGGACAATCGAGACGCGTGTGATGAGGGGTCTGATTTCTTCCCGAAAAGCGTGTCACTGACCCCTTGTTTCCGTCTTTGCCTTGAAGACCTGGACGCGGACTGAGCGGCCATGAAACCGCCTGCGGCGAAGAAATTTCCCCGCCGCTTTGCGGCTCCTCGCGCAGCAAATTTCATCGCCCCAGGCGGTGCTCCGCATGCGCTTCGCCCCTATCGGGTTCTAGCCGCTCAGCCCCCGTCCGGGCGGTCCGGCGTCGACGGGGACAAGGGGTCCCCGGGAGACACGCCAAGGAAAGAAAAGGAGACCCCTATGGCAAACGCACTCGGATATGTCAGCGAGACCAAGTCCGGCTTTGAAGGCACCCTCGCAATGATGAACCTCTCTGCCGCAATCCGCATCGAGAAGAATGCAGAAAAGACCGAAGAAGGACATCCGGACTACCGCATCTATGCCGGTGAAACCTCGACCGAAATCGGCGGCGGCTGGATGCGCAAGTCGAAGGCATCGGGACGCGACTATGTCTCGCTGACGCTGGCAGACCCGCAGATCGGACCGCGCCGGATTTTCGCAAACCTCGCCCCGGTCAAGGGCAAGAAAGGCCGGCACGTCATTCTCTGGAACGCGCGCGACTAGGGTAGATCACAGCCTTGCCAAGCCGCTCCGGAGACACCTCCGGAGCGGTCTTCTTTCATACCGAAAGGGTCTGCAACGAAGGTGCTGATACGCCTATCAGCGCTGCATTCTAACGTGAGGGTTCTTTGGGGATTCAAGGGTGTCGCGAGCGTGTGGTGCAAGTTAGACACTCTTAATCTGAGGATGAGTTGGCAGTCTGTCAGGGCTTCGAGTTGCGTAGAGGAAAGGAGAAGCAACGCTATGACAGAGACAAATAGAAGTGGAGAGGAGCTTCGACCCAAATCAAACCTCCCAACCCCGACCGAATGGATGAACACGGATGAAACCGCTGACCATCTCGGCCTCAAACCGAAGACCCTGGTCAATATGCGTTCGCTGGGAACAGGCCCGGTTTATCACAAGATCGGCGCCAAGGTCTGGTATCGCGGCAAGGACATCATCGCTTACACCAATGGACGTAGGTTCATGGGGACAGGCCTTCGCGATGAGTCGTAGAATCGCGTTGTTAGGCATGGGATGCGGGCTAGGCCTCATGGTCTCCGCCAGCATTATCAACCGGTCCGACTTCATCTGGAACCGGACGGAAAGCATGCCCAAGGGCCTTTACTTTGTTGACCGGTCGGCGCGAATTTCGACAGGCGATCTGGTAGCGTTTGCGCCCTCGGATGAGGTTCGACATTGGCTGAACGATGAGGGAATTGTTGGCGCCGACTGGCCCTTGTTGAAGCATGTTGCGGGCCTGTCCGGTGACGAGATTTGCAGATGCGATACGCAGGTCTCCATCAACGGGATCACATCTGTTGATGCGCTCAAAGTAACCGAGTCCGGCAGCGCCCTTCCCGCCTGGCAGGGCTGTCAGACCCTCAAAGCCGGCGAAGTTTTCCTGCTCAACTCTCATCCCCTGTCAGTCGATGGACGATACTTCGGCGTTCAGGACGGCGCGCGCATCATTGGCGTCGCCAGGTCCGTATGGACTTATGGCGACCGGTCGGCTGAGGTTCAGGCGACCGTCAAAGCGATAGATAGCGGGACGGGAATGGATTCTGTGTCCCGGAGGGCAAGATTAAGGGAGTGTCACCCGGCGACACTTAACCCATTGTCTGCACATCCTTTTTTGTGTGACCCGGCGCCGGAAGACGGGTGCACGGATTTGCAATCCGCTGCGCGCTAGGAGCCATGAGCGACGATTTCGACTTCGTTCCTCGACTCGGGAAGATCAGGTCGCAGGGCAAGGTAAAGACCCAGCTGAAGCGGCTGAAACGTGTCGTCGCGAAGGGGCGGCTTGGCAGCCGTGGCCGCAAATCCCTGGCACCGGGCGCTGTGCGTCATGCAGGGCGTGGAAAAGTACAGGCCGCCCTTGCTGGCCATTGGTCAAACCAGCGGGCCCGGCGCGTAATTGTGAAAGTCCATATTGCGCGGGCAGGCCCGACCGGCGCGGCGAGTTTTACAAAGCACGTCGCCTACATCCGCCGCGAAGGTGCCGGGCGCGAGGGCGAGCGCGGAAAGCTCTATGACCGGAGCGTCGATGAGGCCGATGCTAAATCGTTTAACGAACGCGCTTCTGAAGACAGGCGGCAGTTCAGGCTGATCGTCTCTCCGGAGGATGCCGAGCGGATGAAGGATCTGACGCGGTTCACGCGGGAGTTCATGAGCCAGGTCGAGAAGGATCTCGGCCGCCGGCTCGACTGGGTGGCTGCCAACCATCACGACACAGCGCAGCCGCATGTTCATATCGTGATCCGCGGCGGCAATGCGCGAAATGGAGAGCTGCTGATGGACCGCAAGTACATCACGCACGGATTTCGGGCGCGGGCGCAGGAGCTCGTAACGCTCGAGCTTGGCCAGCGGCGGCTGCGGGAAATGGCTGCGGCGAGGTCGAACGATGCCGAACGTGAGGCGCTTACGGCGATCGATCATGACATTGCGCGGTCGCTGACCGATGGTCGTTACACACCAGAGAGTGAACGCGGCGGATTATCGAGGTTCGATGGTGCGGTCGTTAAGCGGCGTCTGCGGTTTCTGAAAACGCTCGACCTTGCGGCACGACACGAGAATGGCAGCTGGGCTATGCAAGACGGTTGGCAGGATACGCTGCGGGCCCTCGGCAGGCGCGGAGACATGGTTCGGTCGCTTGCCAATCTTGAGGGCCGGAAAATCGATGCGTCGCGTCTCCATGCCCTGTCCCGTGATCTGGATGCCGCTGGCGAAATCCTGGGAAGACTTGCGACCACTTTGCCGGGTGATGAATTGCGGAACGGCACGACGGCGCTGATCGAAGGGCTCGACGGGCGGGTCTGGTCAATCGAGATGACAGAACAGGAAGCGGTTCAATTGCCGAAGGCAGGCGGGATTGTTTCAGTCGGACGGAAGACGATCGAACCAAAGCCTGCAGATCGCACAATTGCGGCAATCGCAAAGCAGAATGGTGGGGAGTATTCTGAGGAACTGCACCAGGCCGCAGACCCGACGAGTTCGTCGGCGTTTCGGCTTGCTCACAAGCGTCGGCTGGAGGCGTTGCGGCGCCTCAGTATTGTTGAGCGAAGGAGTGATGGCAGCTGGAGCATTCCGGCGGACTTAAGGAAGCGCGCGCTGGATGCTGATGCGAGACAGCGGAGCTTTTCCATCAACGTCCGGTCGTGGTTGCAGGTCGAAGCCCTGGTTGAACGCGAAGCCGAGACCTGGTTGGACGGGATCGACAGTCAGGATATCGAAGCGTGGCGCGGGGATTTTGCACGGGAGGTGAGGTCTGCTGTTCAGGCACGATCTGCCTGGCTAGGCCGGGAAGGCCATGAATTTGGACCCGATGGGCGGCTTTCGGGTGACGCTATCGTTCGACTTCGCAGAGTGGAAATGGAGAAGATGATCGCGGCTGAGGAAACGCGTCAGGGTAAGGCATTTGTGCCGCTCGGTTCTCAGCGAGGCTTTCAGGGGGTCTACACTCGGAATGTCGACTTGGCTCAGGGACGATTTGCGGTCGTTGAAGGCACTGATGGATTTGCGCTAGCGGCATGGTCTAAGCGAAATGCGTTGTGGCGTGGCAAGGAATTGGTTTTGGAGCGGTCTGGAAGCTCGGTTCAGTGGCGGCTGGCGAAAGGACGTACAATCATTCGCTGAGTTTCTTCGTGCACAACATTTTGAGCCTGACCGAACCGGAGATGGGTACAAAGAAACAAGCTCCAGCAATTCGCGAACAACAAACCTCACGAACCAACCAATTAAGTGCATTGACGCCTGATCCGTTGGATTATCGAAGGTGATTGCAATAGTCGAGACGGACAACTATCAGCACGACTGAGAGGAGTTGCCACGGACGATTAGCATAGAAGGCAGCTAATTGAAAAAGCTATCCATCACCTCGAGCACAAACCGTGATAGCACGGTCAGAGAAACGTTGAACTCTCAGTAAAAGATCCGACGATAGCAAATGCGCTTCATTGCCGATGGACCAGACATACCCGATGATCTGCTTTGGGCGCAGGACGAAGGCCGAGTTGTTTTCTTCTGTGGAGCGGGAGTGTCCAGAGCACGCGCAGACCTGCCCGACTTCAAACGCCTTACAACCGACGTTCTGCACAGGTTGGGGGCAAAGCATGACAGTCCAGCTAGACGCCTATACGAGGTCGGTCAGTCCGTCGAAGATCAGCATAAACTATCTGGTGTCGTTACATCAGATAGGGTTTTTGGCCTGCTGGAGCGAGAGTTCACACGAACTCAGATTGAAGCCGCAGTCGCAGAAGCGCTATCGAGCGTCGGCGAAGTTGACCTCGGTGCTCATCGAACCTTGCTCAAACTGAGCACCCTGCTAACCGGACAGATTCGTATTGTAACGACGAACTTTGATCGGTTGTTTGAGACGGCCGGGAAGAACCTGATCACATCGACTCGGTCAAATCTTCCTCACATAGCTTTCAATGAGGCGGACTGGGGCATCGTACATCTTCATGGTGTCGTTGACAAAGACTATCGCGGAGCAACACAGGATGGGTTCGTCCTTTCAAGTGCTTCATTTGGCGATGCCTATCTCGCGGCGGGTTGGGCACGGGAGTTCGTTAAAAATGTACTTGATAGGCATGTCGCCGTGTTTGTCGGCTATTCTGCTGACGACCCCCCGATCCGTTACTTGCTGGAAGGACTAAGGCAATCCGATGCCTCGCAAGGACGGGCTTATGCATTTCAGGACGCGAGTGATCCTAAAGCAATCGCCGAGTGGGACGAGAAAGGCGTTGATCCCATCCTCTACGACACACACAGCGGATGCGGGCATCGTACTCTATGGGACAGTCTTGAAGTTTGGGCAAAGCGCTCAGTCAACCCATCGAAGTGGCGATCCAAAACACTAAAATCTGCGGCACGAGGACCACGAAGACTGACCCCTGCGGAGCGAGGCGCAGTTGCCCATATCGTTCGTTCGACGGCGGGAGCAAAAGCATTCGCTCAGTATAGCCCGCCGCTCCCATCTGAGTGGCTCTGCGTGTTCGACCCCGTTATTCGATATGGGGAGCCTGCACCAGAAGACGGCTCCTATGATAAAACGAAAAACATAAACCCTTTCGACCTTTACAAGCTGGATAGCGATCACCCGCCACGAAAAGAAGAACAAGGTGGGATGCGGGTAGGCCGTATTCCGCCGGAAACATGGGATGCATTCTCCCCTACGCCTAAGGATCTCCGCAGTATATCGCATGACAATGTAACTCACCTGCGTGGATACTATGCGGATGAAGTGCCACGCCTCCCGCCACGCATAGACTACTTAGCTGATTGGATAGGTCGGGTTGCATATGAACCTGCATGCGCTTGGTGGGCGGGCCAGCAGGGCAATATCCATCGTCGTGTAATGGATGGCGTCGATTTCTCACTGTTTCGCAAACAGGAGGAGGGAACCAGTCAGGCGGTTCTCGACGCCTGGCGCGCGATAAGGGAATTTCATTCTTTAAAAGCCGACAAGGATAAGGCCTATGCGCTCACGCTACACACGGGAAATACAGGATGGTACGAATCGCTTGCACGGGAATATGCGGACATATTCAGTCCATGCCTAAAACTAACAAATTACCGCCGTCGCCCCGTTCCGCCCAAACTATCCAAAAAACTTAAGACCTCCGACCTTGTGCAAGTTGAGGTGGACTATTCAGAAGGGATTCGTCAGGTCGCAGTTCCGGATGAGTATCTTCCAGCGCTACTGCCCAAGTTGAAATCTTCACTGGAGTTTGCCTGGGACCTTGAAAGTCGCCGCTCGTCGTGGGTGGACATTTGCTCTATCGAGCCTGACGAGCCGAACGAAGATGAGGGAGATTCCAGCTTTCATCGAAGCTACAAGCTCTCCGGGCACGTGATCCTCTTTACGGACCTCTTCAAACGTATGGCGGCTATCTCACCCGCGCAGGCGCTCGCCTTGCTCAGAAGTTGGCCGACTGGTGGAAGAATGTGGGAACGCTTGCGCGTTTGGGCATTCGGGAATTTGGATATTGCACCTGCAGACGAATTTGCTGACGTTTTGTTGGCGTTGAGCCGTGATGCATTCTGGCCGTTCAAAGGTGAGCGAGATTTGCTTCTCGGACTGTCAAGGCGCTGGAACGAGATTAGCATCGAGAAGCGAAAGCAAATCGAAAAGCGTATTCGTGCAGGTCGCGCGAAGACCAAGCGCGGGACAAGAGATGATCAGAAAGCCTACGTCGCTCATTCTGTTCTGCGACGACTGATATGGCTCAACACCCAAGGGTGCTCGTTCACATTTGACCTCGACAAAGAACTCGAACTTCTAAGAAAGGATGCCCCCGACTGGAGTGACACATATGCGCAAAGCGCCGCAAGTGCTCACGACGGAGGTGGTGGAATGGTCCGCATCGATACGGATTTTGGTATTTTAAAAGGCGTCGAAAGCGCAGATATCATTCCAATGCTTCTGGATATGAATCGAAGGCCTGTGGGTAAGTTGGTCGAGTACCAACCTTTTAGCGGCTTAAGCGCTGCTGAACCCCGGAGAGCACTGGATGCGCTGTGTGCACGTCTTTCAAGCGGCCATTTTGAAGAGGAGTTTTGGGACAAGTTCCTTCGGGTGGAAAATCGGAAAGGTGACACAACTGCCTTTCGCAAAGAGATTATTGCCGCTCTATGCAAGCTCTCAGCAGAACAGTTTTCAAGCCTGTCTCACTCCGCTTCATTCTGGTTTGAATCAGTGGCTCCCGCTCTCCTGAGCGATGCCCCAGAGAGCTACCAGAAACTTTGGGCGCTATTTGTTGAAACTCTGAAGCAGTGCAACACTGCTGGACAGAGTGCAATAGTCGACACAGAACGTAAGCGTGACTGGGTGAGTGCGGCGATAAATTCTTCCCCCGGAAGGCTGGCCGAAATGCTGGTGAGCGTTATTGGCGATAAGGAGTTTGAAAAAGGCGAAAAACTTCCTGCATCCTGGAAACGAAGCGCCGAACAACTTCTTGCCCTGCCTCAAGACACAAGAGCATTTTGCATTTGTGTGTTCTGCCTGCGCATTCGTTGGTTCAACTATGTTGACCCATCATGGACGCAAGACAACCTCCTTTCCGTCCTGCAAGATGGCTATGATGACTGCCGCGATGTTGAAGCATTCTGGGCTGGCGTGTTCAGTAGCGGCTCCATTCCACAAATACCTCTCTACACTACGCTCCGCCCCCACCTTGAAGCTGTTGTGCGAACACAGGAGGACGATGAGAATAGGAATTCCGAATTCCTGGCTGTTTTCTTTTTGTCGGGGTGGAAAACAACAATCGACGGAAAACGTGTGGTTTCCAACGAAGAACTACGTTCTCTGATCATCGAGGGGAGTGATCGGTTCCAGAGCAACATTCTATGGAGAATAGACCGTTTCTCACGTAAACAAGAAGAATGGTCGGAGGATTTGGTCGAATTCCTTCGCAACGTGTGGCCGAAGCAAAAATCATTGCGCACCAGTAAGATGTCAGCACGCCTTGTAGAGTTGGCTCTAGCTCAGAAAGACAAATTTCCGGAAATTGCAGAGATTGTAGCAACCCTGGTCACAAAAGTCGGCGATGATCGGCTTTTCATCCCCGAACTCCGTAAAAGCGATGAAACGATTGCCGGACAACACCCAACCGCCATGTTGACCCTGTTGTATGCGGTCCTTCCCGATGACAAGTCACGATGGCCTTATGGGGCTGAAACTGCTTTGTCAGTTCTTGCAGAAGCCGATCCCTCGTTGCGATCCGATTCTCGCCTTATCGAACTTAGTCAACGATTGTAGACGCTCTGAGATAGGCAAACGTGGCCAGGCCGCTCTTCTGCATCCGAGAGAAACAACAAGAAGACAGCGCAGGTTCATTATTGGCGGAGATACCACACTATGTTGTCTTCCGGCGGCACTTTTGACGGTGCAATCAAGGTCGGATCACGTTCGTTGTAGAGACGAGCGAACTCGGCATCGGAAACCTCTCGATCCTCGGTGTCTTTAAAGTCGAAAAAGCCGATGCCCTGAGGCAGGAAGTTGATCGAAAACATCGGGCTGACAAGCGGGCATTGGGGAAGATAATACTTCACCAGGAAGGGGTCGGCTTCACTGTCCTTCTTAATGAAACGGTTTCCTTTCGTGCCAGGCAGCATCCATCTGGCCGCCCCGTCAAATCCAAACTGTACGCGGATTATCGACGCCAAATGCTGCAAAGCGCTGAGGGCGTCTTCACGCAACGTTCGATACGTCTCAGGAGAAAAGTGAACAGAACGGTGCCGAAGTCGTTTTAAGGCGCGGAAATCGGCGGTGACGCAATCGGCTTGAAAGATATCCCAAGCCTCAAGAGTGCTGATCGCAACGTCCCAATTATCAAACGAGTTTTTCCTAGCAACCTTTCGGTATTGCTCTGTGCCACTGAACTCGTCCCTCAGGTCCAATATCATATGATTGAGCATACGCTCTCCCAAAGCACAGGCGGCCAGAAGCGCGGGATAGTAATACCCATGATAAAACGCGTACCGTGCCTGATGGTACAATGGGTTGTGATACGAAACGATGGAAAATGGTGCTGATCCGCAGTCTCTAACATTCTTCAACTTCATATCGAAGTTGTGGTCACCAAGTTCCTTGCGAAGGCTCGCCTCAAGACTCTCCCTATTTGTGCGCCATTGCGCCTTTATCTTCTCTTCCCATGAATCTTGAATTTCCGTGCGCAACAACTCGGCGCGCGTGTCAAAGTCAAACGGATAAACCAAATACCTCTTCATCTTCTTAGTTCTTAGCTGTTGTCCTGTCAGGCATATGCGACGCATCAACCCGGCGATGAATCAACGAGACCAATGACAACAAATCCGTCGCATCATCCTTGCTCATGTTCCAATTCTTGCGAGCTTCGTGCGCGGTGGGATTCCGAAACATCCCGAATGTTCCTTTGACGAGGTTGGCAAAACCCTTTTGCTCAGACCTTTCGCTTTCTGTTTTAAGCGGATTTATCGCGAGCATTGGCGGGTTACCGCATAGTGCCCGGTCAACGAGAACGCCTCCATCGTCTTGCAAGCCCGTTCTGGTACGAAGCTTGTCACCGATGCTTTTCGTCGCCTCTAGGACCGCGTGAAAGTAATTGTCCGCGAGAAGCTCTTCCTTGCAGAAAGCCAACACATCAGGATGAACACCGCGATCTTTCAGATCAGCGCGTAGATCATTTGCGCGCCGCCGGGCATCTGAGATAGTGCTTGCCGTTGTTGTTGGAACCAATTTACCCCGATCATCCACCAGCATCCCCGAGAACAGCAAAACGCCATTGAGGTTTCTGCGGAGGGTCTCAAACCTTTCCGGCGATCTCATGTATTTGACCGGCGCCATCGCTCTACGGATGAACTCAAGTACGTTAGTGCGATTTTGCTTGCGGTTCTGCACTTCAGCGAAAGCGTTATATATCCGCTTCCATTTGGTGCCCGGTCCAGGATCAACCATTCGGCACTCGACGATCAGCCGATCAATCTCGCTGTTCGTTAAGCCGTCTTCTGTATCCCCCAGAGCTTGCGCAATCGCCTCAAGTTGGGATTGGGGCAGTGTTCTGCTTTCGCTCTCTTTTGCTTGATCCATGGCCATACTTATACCCAGGCCAGAACAATTGAGGAACAACAAATTGCGTTGGACATTAAGCAATCGCTCTGAACCTAGCCAGTCCTTGCCCCGCGTCCCCGAGACCTCTGGTTCCCTGGAACTCCTCAAGCTCCATGTCGCTTGATGTAGCTTGGCGGGCAATTCTCCTACCGGTTCTCAATCGGACGGGCGGATCATGACCCCTACCAAATTCCTCTTTGGCCAATTTCTTCTGACGCTTTTCCTGATCACCTGTTCGGTGTGGATTGCGACGCAGTGGGTGGCTGGGGTTCTAGACCATCAACCTCGTTTGGGCGGAGCCTGGTTCGAAGTGGCGGGTCAGCCGGTCTACAAACCCTGGCGGCTGTTCCAGTGGTGGTATGCTTATGATGCTTATGCCCCAGACGTGTTTGCACGGGCCGGTGTGATTGCCTCGCTCGGTGGAATCGCCGGGATTGTGATGGCGATCATCGCATCGCTATGGCGGGCAAGACGCGAGAAGAATGCGACGACTTACGGCTCGGCGCGCTGGTCATCGGTTCGGGATGTTCGGCAATCTGGTCTGCTGGGTTCGTCAGGTTTGGTGCTGGGACGGTTCAAAGGGCGCTATCTCCGGCACGCTGGCGCAGAACATGTCATGGCCTTTGCGCCGACACGGTCAGGCAAGGGTGTGGGGTTGGTGATCCCTACCCTTCTTTCCTGGACCGGCAATGCCATCATTCACGACATCAAGGGAGAGAACTGGGCGCTGACCTCAAAGTGGCGATCGAGCTTCTCTCGCTGTGTCCGTTTCGATCCGACGGATTTGTCGAGTTCGCGGTTCAACCCATTGCTTGAAGTGCGGCTCGGCGCGCACGAGGTTCGCGATGCGCAGAATATTGCGGACATACTCGTCGATCCGGACGGCTCCCTGGAGCGACGTAGCCATTGGGACAAGACGGCGCATTCACTGCTTGTTGGCGCCATCCTGCATGTTCTTCACGCCGAGGACGACAAGTCGCTTGCGGGCGTGGCGACGCTGCTCTCTGATCCGACCCGGCCGATCGATGACACGCTGGAGCGAATGCTTGAAGCGAACCATCTCGGAAGCCGCGACCGGCCAATGACGCATCCGGTTGTGGCGGAAGCAGCGCGTGAGCTTTTGAACAAGTCCGAGAATGAAAAGTCGTCGGTCGTGTCGACGGCGGTTTCATTTCTGGGACTCTACCGCGACCCAATCGTTCAGCGGGCGACATCCGGTTCGGATTGGCAGATTGAGGATCTTTTTCGGAGTGGGAAACCTGCGTCATTGTACTTGGTTGTTCCGCCCTCTGATCTCTCGCGAACCAAGCCCTTGATGCGGTTGATCCTCAATCAGATTGCACGGCGGCTTTGTGAAGAGTTGCCCGATGGGCAAGATCGCCGGCAGACGCTGCTTATGCTGGATGAGTTTCCGGCGCTCGGACGGCTCGACTTCTTCGAGAGCTCGCTCGCCTTCATGGCGGGCTATGGGATCCGCGCCTTCCTGATTGCTCAGTCTCTGAACCAGGTAGAGAAGGCATACGGGCAGAACAATTCGATCCTCGATAATTGCCATGTCCGGATCGCGTTCGCGACGAATGACGAGCGCACCGCCAAGCGTATTTCCGACATGCTCGGAACCACGACGGAGCAGCGAAACCAGAAGAATTATACTGGTCACCGGCTCGCGCCCTGGCTCAGTCATGTCATGGTCTCGCAGCAGGAAACACAGCGTCCGCTCCTGACACCCGGCGAAGTGATGCAGATGCCGGCCGATGACGCGCTGATCTTTCTGGCGAGCCATCCACCGATCCGCGCGAAGAAACTCCGCTACTATGAAGACCGGAATTTCACCGAGCGGGTCGGTGCTCTGCCGAGTGTGGCTGCCAGTGCCAATACATCGTGGTTTGGCGGATATCATCAGTCTGGTCCGTCGCCCTCTAACGACGATGCAGGTGGGCTGGCGCGGTCCGTAGGCCCTGACATCGGCGATGAGGATGAGGCCACGCAGGATATTGCGGCGGAGGAAGAACGCGCACCGCAGCAGCGTGGTAGCATCCAAGACCAGATTGCGCGCTACTACCTGCATGCCCAGGAAAATGGCGGACGGGAGATCTAGGACATGGCGCGCAATCCCAGGCTTCATATCCGCGTCTCCGAGACGAACCATCGCAAGGTGAAGCAGTTCTCTGCAGAGCATGGCGTCCACGTCGGCACCTTGATAGATGAGGCGCTGACCCTGCTGTTCACGCCGCCTGAAGATCGGCCCGATGCGGCGATCATCCAGCGGCTGGAGCGCGTTGAAGACCAGATCGAGAAGCTGGAGACCGGAACAGCGTTCCAGACGGACCTCTTGGTCGAATTCATCTTCGAATGGCTGAGGCAGCGGCCGGGCAATAACCCGTTCGAAACGCCGGCGGATGCAGCTCGTGCGCGAAGCGAGCTCGAAGCGCTGACCAAACGCGTCGTCGACCGCTCCAACCCGCATATCTGGAACTAATCGTTGCAGGACCGGCTAGCTTGCATACTCGCGCTTAACCTGGAACTGTTCCCGTAAGTGCCGCGCCGAGCCAGGGGAACGGATCATGACGCCCATTTCTTGGTGTGGCCGCGCATTCGAGGTATCGGCGGATAGCCAATTGAGGCTGGTTATGATCCCATGATCGTCATCGCGCAGGAGCATCTTCGCATGTACTCTTGGAGAGTAAACGGGGGTGATACTGACGCCCTCGCCCTGGTAGCCATTCCGCACCTCTTGTGAGTCTTCGCTGCTTACAGGCCCGCTTGCTTTTGAATAGAACAGGTTTGTCTGTATACCCCTTGCCCGTGTCGCTGACACCATGGGCAGGATAATTGCTGGCACGGCTGTGACGCCAAGCCTGTGACTAATGACGTCGACTTGCCGCTGCGCATTGTCCCTAGCATCAAGCACGCAATCATCGTGCTCTTCCCCAATCAAGATCTTTACCTCGGAGGTCCCATTCCTAGGTGAGCGGATCGCGAGCGTTCGGGCGAGTTGTAGAAAATTGACGCCAATATCGGTAAAGTCCCGATTTGACGTTCGCACCATTTCAGCCAGCTCGAATAACACATCCGAGACCAGTCGCGGGTCGCGCAAGATAACGGACGCTTCAAAGCTGTCGAAACCGGAATACAGCCAGTTGCACGATCCGATCGTAGCGGTAAAATCACCGCTGCCGTCATCGGCTAAGAGTATCTTGGCGTGAGAATTGGTCGAAGCGTTGTGAATTGTTATGTTGGAATTTAACCCCCAGTTCCCTAACTGTATGCGTAACCTTTCCGCTTCGGCCCTCGAACTGGCGGCCTCCGTAGCGCTGTCACCCTGCCCCCAGAACACATGGATCTTTGCACCGCGATTCACTGCTGCCCTGAAATCCTCTTGGAGGGCGAGGAAAGCCCCCTCGCGCAGGAACGTGGTATGAATAACCACTAGTTTCCGAGCCTTGCGCAGCGTCCGTTGTATTAGGCTACGGTGATCAGCTCCGCCTAGGACATAATCCGCATGCCTCACCGCCGTATGACGGACCGGCCGGACTTGTTCCTTGTCCGGTGCAATTATCTTGACCTGTTTGGCCGCCCCATCTGCTTTTGCCTCGCTTGGCACTCTACTGGCTGCTTCAAGTATCGAACCATTCAGTCCGGCTGCATCTCTGGGCAAGCCTTCAACATTATCCCCCCGCACGAGGAATACTGCCAGCCTATCCAAAGGAGGATGGACTGATGGCTTTATTCGAACGACATCTTCATCTTCCCGAACCAACGCCCGGATCAGTGGCGCTGTATGGCCAAAATCAGTATTGCTGATATCTGGCTTGGAGACTTCAACTGCAACTTTCGCTTCTG
Organism: Henriciella mobilis; assembly: GCF_003576285.1. NCBI lineage: Bacteria > Pseudomonadati > Pseudomonadota > Alphaproteobacteria > Hyphomonadales > Hyphomonadaceae > Henriciella > Henriciella mobilis. The sequence goes on from NZ_QWFX01000016.1 coordinate 227,640, forward strand.
CAAATTCGCGCCATTCATCGGGTCGCATGAGCTTGAGTTCGCGCTTGTTGAGGACTTTGCCCGACACTAGATCCACTGCAAAGCTCAGCCGCCTGGTTTTCGTTTCTGTCGTGAATGGCAGATCTTCATACATTGCTACAGTCCGTCCGCGGTCCGTCGCGGAAAAGTGGACTTCGCTTGCAGCTTGGCTCAACTCGACCCATCCGGCCCTCATTAGCCGGATGAGTGCTTCGAGTGCGACCCGCCGAGGCATGTTGCCCGCCCGCGACATATCGCCGGCGGACTGGGCCTTCTGGCAAATCGCTTGGAGGATTAGGTGCTCGACTGCATTCCAGCGCCGACCGCTCTCAAGTTCAAACTCGTATGACTGCTGCAACATGGGCATCGCAACATAGACGGGCCGTTTCATGCCTTGATATCCTCGATCCGGACGTCCCTCACCCTGTGCTGTCCGCTTTTGCCCAACTTGCCGGTCACTTCCAGGTAGGTTCTCAGGAAGGCAGCGTCCTGCCTGGATTCCAATCCCAAAGGTTCTGAGATTGTCTTCAGGAACTCACGGCTTCCCACAAAAACTAGGCGCTCCCGGGCTCGGCTGAGTAGGACATTGAACCGGCGCTCATCAGCTATGAATCCCAACGCACGGCGGATTGTTGCTGCCCGGTTGTTCCTCACAAGTGAGAATACGACCACGTCTGCTTCGTTCCCTTGAAAACTATCGACAGTTGCCACCCAACCACCATCTGGCAAGACTGACCGGAATTGCTTGAGGGATTGCTTGGCATTTTCCGAGTCGTTGATTTCGCGACGAATTAAACGGACCTGCTCCAAGTAAGGGGTCAGCACCACAAGCGAGGGTAATCCCAGCCGGTGCTCCTGGACCGAAAGGTTTGCGATAGCTTCAAGGACGACTTGACATTCCGAGGGGTTTGTAAATCTCGGCTCATGTTCAAACCGGCCCGCACCGATTTCCGTCCTTTCATATGGCATATTGAGTGAGACAATAGGTGCAGATGGCAACTTCGACGGGTCCTTGGTTCCGATCCAAGACTCATTTCGCTTCGCTGAGACCTCCCTTCGCCCAGACGTCACGAGCTTGTTATCATAGAAACACTTCGACACGACTTCACAGATCGCAGGGTGCATCCTGTGCTGTTCCGTCAGCGCCCCTCCGGTCTTCCGGCCCGGCCTCCCTGTTGATTGCCGGTCGATCTCGTCCAACAGGATAGACTTGAACAGCGAAAAGGCTTGAGCGGCCTGTCCGCAGGTTTTCTCCATTTCTTCGACTGAATTCCCAAGGCGTACTTCAATCTCGTCGTCAAGGAGGTGGGCCACGCTGCGGTCCAAGAGCGAAGGCAGGGATACAACTATTTCTTTCAGCCTGGAGGGGTCGCCCAGCAACCTGTCCACTTCGCGCGTGCCGAATGGCGGGAGTTGCTTGTGGTCACCAATTAGCAAGCGCCGGTGGGACAACATCATTGGTGAAAGAAGCTCACTTCCGGTGGCCTTTGCAGCTTCCTCAATGATTGCCCAATCGAACTGGGCATGCTCATCCAACAGCGTCGCCAAGCTTTCAGAGTTGGTGGTTGCCAAGACGATGTTCGCAGACCTGAGAATAAGCGCCTCAAGCGCACGTCCTTCCCGCTCGCCGCTCCCCGATCCCGACGCACAGTCCTGCAGGCGCTGCTCGACTTGACCGGAAGCAACACTGATCAAGCTGGAAGACGTAATACCAGTCGCCAATTTTTTTCGCACACTGTCAATATCGTAGTCGGAGGGAGGACTCCGGTTGAAACGAGACTTGCACCTGACAGTAAGCGGCTGTTCTTCACCAGATTCCTGCCAACCCGAATGGAACTCATGCAGCAAATGATCTAGCGCGTGATTGCCTTGGGAGCTCACCAATAGCCTCGAAGTCTGGTCGCCCCTGAAGCGGCGTTCCAAGAGATCTCTCAGCAGGAAAGTCTTCCCAACCCCCGGCGGCCCCTGGAGCGTGAACAAGGGCAATACCGAGAGGATATCCTCGAGAGCCCTTTGTTTGGGTAGATCCAGTTCTTGGAATGAACTGTCCTTTTTCACCCGCTCATGCGTATCCGAGATACGGCTCCTGGGATCAACCAGGGTTCCAACTAGCTCGGTGTGCTCGCTTAAGAGTTGCAGCGCCTTGGAGCGCCTTTGCAACTGCGTAAAGGTCCCGACCAGGTCCAAGGGTTGCAGGTACCCTTTCCGGCCTGGAATATTGACCCCCAACTGTTCCGTAAATGTATATAGCGGATCATCAGCCGGCTCTTCAGAGAGATGCGCAAATTCGAGTTCAATGTTTGATTGGCTGGTACGCCCAATATTGAGCGACTCACTGAGAATCCAACCATCACTGCTGTCCAATTCCTCTTCGGCAAGCGCTTGCGCGAGGCGTTCAGCAGGATGTTCCATACCCAGGGCGCTTGAGAGCCGCTCAAGCGACGAATCGCGCCTGTATTTTAGGCTGATAGTTCGCTCTTGGGATTGGTGGGATACAATTTCGACTGGAAATGCGAGAGTGGCGGCAAGCGCCACATCGATCGCGTGCAATAAATGGAATCCGGTTACCAGGCGGTCGGATGGACTCGAGAAGTCCTTGTCCGAGCTGTTGAGGGTCGAAAACAGCGTCTCCCAATCCGGTGCCTTGTCGATCACCCTGTCAAACGCTTCATGTGCTTTCCCGATATCAAACAGCCTCAACGCATCTACGCGAATTGGCACTTCGACTTCGGACGGCTTTATGAGTTCTCCTTTCGGAATGCCTTTTGACACAAACGCCATGCGCCAGCTCGGGGTTCGCTTCCTCGAATCGAATTGGCGCAATTCAAAGGCAAGCTCCCTGCCCTTGAGCCAGAAGCGCTTACGACCATCATGCTCCGTGGAAACAAGCATTGCACTCGGGGACAGATCGTCGCTGATCCATCTCAGCTGTCCATCCTTGTCGTCCATTTCCACTTCCTGCGACGACGCTTCCCTCACTGTCCTTGAGAGAGGGCTTGTTTGCGACAAGTTGAAGACAAGGAGCCAGGACGCTTCATTCGCGACCGAGAAGGCTTGAAGGTTAGTAATTATTTCCTTGATGCGTTGCCGGACTTGGGAGCTATTGAAATTGTCGAACAGGCCGGGGGCTCGCATGTCCCTCAGCAGGCGCACTTCGGCGGCTGTTATGTGCTCATGGACACGATGGTCGGCGATCTTGGGGTCACCGAGTCGCTGCTCTTCAATGTTGAACAGGCGGGCAATCAAGAGCGCCAAGTCATGCCAATCCCTAGCAAAGGAAATTACGCCACTATCACCCAATAAATCGTCAAGCTTCTTGTCAGTAGTGCTGCTCAGCCTGAGGGACCATTCGAAACCAGTCAGCTGGAAGTCGGGTTCATCCCCTGCGGACGTCAAGATAGCCCATTCGTCTAGGTTGCGATGAACTATTCCCTCTTTGTGGAGGATCCCGATCCCATCCACGATACAAAGAACATTTTTCCAAATGCGGATGCGGTTTTGGGGTTGGGAGAGCCCGCGCAACCACGCGGCGCGTGAACTTGTACTTTCAAGGAACACTTTCAGTGGGCGGCGTTGGGACGGGCTAAGAACAATATAATAAGAGTCCTTGTCAAATCCGGCTGCAGCAACCTGGCAAATCAGTTCGCTAGCCCCCGGATAGCCGGCGAGCCGATAGAGCTGCCGGAGCTCGTGTTTCCAAATCTCCACGAGATCTTCGTCACCGGCTTTTCGTCGCCACTCGCGAACAATGACTTCATCTCCAGCCGGTGAAAACCCTTCCAGTATTCCCGCTCGGCCACTTCTTGCGTCGGGCGGGACGAGGTATGTCTCGCCAAGCTGGTACCTGTCGAGAAACTCAATTTTTTTCCTTCGCTTTGACGCCGCTTTAGCCAATGAAAGTCGCCTTTGTTGTTTCAACCCCTAGGTACCAAGATTCTCCCGGGTATTCTTCAACTCATTTTCCACAACGCCACAGCGTTGGCAAAACTTCGGCGTAGATACTGGCCCGTTTGGGCTCCTTCCCTATCCTTCCCCATCCTTCGGTCCCCTTCTAGCCCATCTGTGCAGCGACCGGCAACGACGTGATCTTGGTCTCATCAGCGATGAGGACCACGCCCTGCCATGTCTGCCATGCCCCAGCCCAGCGAGACCGAGACCCGCCGCACGGCGATGCTCCGCACCGCCTTTGATGGGCCGGTTGGGGCAGCACTCGCAGCGCCCGATACAATCGAGATCCTCGCCAATCCCGATGGTTCAGTCTGGGTCGAAAAGGCGGGTTTTGGTTTGCGCCGTGCATCCGAGACGCTCGGCCGCGCTGAACGCGAGCGGATCATCCGGCTTGTCGCCTCCTCTGTCGGGGAGGCCTGCGACCGGGCCTCACCCATTGTGTCGGCCGAACTGCCAGGCTCCGGCGAACGGTTCGAAGGCATCCTGCCGCCAATTGCCGAAGCGCCCTGCTTTGCGATCCGCAAACCTGCCGGTTGTCCGATTGCTCTTGATACATATGTCGAGACCGGCGCGCTGACACCCGCTCTCTGCGCCGGACTGCGCCAGGCGCTGGAAGACCGGCTTAACATTGTTGTCGCGGGCGGAACCTCGTCGGGCAAGACGACCTTCACCAATGCGCTCCTGTCTGAGCCCGCTCTGGCAGACGACCGGATTGTCATCCTGGAGGACACCCGCGAACTCCGTTGCTCAGCAGAGGACGTGACTCAGCTCAGGACGCACCGGTCCGGCATCACACTCCGCGATCTCGTGCGCTCAACCATGCGGCTCCGACCTGACCGGATCATCGTCGGCGAGGTGCGCGGCGGCGAGGCGCTCGATCTCCTCAAGGCCTGGAATACCGGCCATCCGGGCGGGATCACCACGCTTCATGCAAACTCAGCCTCCGGCGCACTCACGCGGCTCGAACAGCTGGTCGAGGAAGCGACGACTGCCCTTCCCCATGCCCTGATTGGCGAAGCGGTCGACGTGGTCGTCTTCATGTCCCGCGCGAGCGGCGCGCGCCGCGTCGAGCAGGCACTCCGGATTACCGGCTTTGACGGCGCCGAATACCGGACCGAGCCGCTGGCTGCCCCTTTTCTCAACATTGTCAATTAAGGAGACCGACCGATGTTCTACGACCAGATAAAGGCCCTCAACCGATCGCTTCACGCCGGCGTACTGCTGGCTTCGGTGAGCGTGTTATCGCTCCCCGCCCATGCCGCGGGCACGGGCATGCCCTGGGAAGGCCCACTCGACCAGATCCTGTAATCGATCGAAGGCCCTGTCGCCCGGATTGTCGCGGTGATCATCATCACGCTGACCGGGCTGACGCTCGCATTCGGCGAGACCTCTGGCGGATTCCGCAAACTGATCCAGATCGTGTTCGGCCTGTCGATCGCCTTTGCGGCCACATCGTTCTTCCTGACCTTCTTCAGCTTCGGCGGCGGCGCGGTGCTCTGATGCTCGATGGCTACGAGATCCCCCTCCACCGCTCGCTCGCCGAACCCATCCTGATGGCCGGCGCGCCACGTTCGGCCGCCATCGCCATCGGGACCCTCGCGGCAGCTTTGGCCCTCGGCCTCCGGCTCTGGATACCGGGGCTTGTGGTCTGGGTGGCGGGACACTCGCTAGCCGTCCTCATGGCCCGGTCCGATCCGGATTTTCTCCCCGTCGCAATCCGGTCTGCCCGTCACAAGGAACATCTTTCATGCTGAACCTTTCCGAATACGCGGCGAAACCGGCACACCTCTCAGACTACCTCCCCTGGGCGTGCCTCGTCGCGCCGGGCGTCGTCCTCAACAAGGACGGCGCCTTCCAGGCAAGCTTCCGCTATCGGGGCCCCGACCTTGAAAGCTCGACAGAAGCCGAACTCGTTGCAGTCACTGCACGGGTCAACAATGTTCTCCGCCGGTTCGGGTCCGGCTGGGCGCTCGTCTTCGAAGCGGTGCGGGCGGAAGCCGTATCGCTAGAGGAAAGCTCTTTTGAATGCCCGGCAGCCTGGCTGATTGAGCAGGAACGACGCGCAGCCGCCGAAGAGACCGGCGCCCAGTTCGAGAGCGCCTATTATCTGACGCTGCTCTGGCTCCCGCCGGCCGATGCGACGGGCCGGGCCGAGAAGGCGCTGATCGAGCGGCCCGAGAAGCGGGATGGTGAGGACTGGCGCCAGCGGCTCGAACATTTCCAGACACGCGCCGCGCAGACGCTCGATCTTCTTGCGACGGCCCTGGATGAGATCCATCCGCTCTCGGATGAAGAGACGCTTACCTATCTCCATGCCTGTATATCGTCGAAACGGCACAACGTGTCGGTTCCGGAACTGCCAGTTTTTCTCGATGCGGTGCTCGCCGATGAAAGCTTTGCAGGCGGGCTGGAGCCGCGGATTGGCGAGGCGCACCTCGCGACGCTGACCTTGCTGGGCTTTCCGGCCTCGACACTGCCCGGCATGCTGGATGAACTCAACCGGCTTGGCTTCGCCTATCGCTGGACAACGCGATACATCGCGATGGACAAGGCCGAGGCCGAAAAGCTCCTCGCCAAGAAGCGGCGACACTGGTTTGCGAAGCGGAAATCCGTCGGCGCGGTCCTGCGGGAGACACTGTTCAACGAACAGGCCGCACTTCTCGACAATGATGCCGACAACAAGGCCGCCGATGCCGATGCAGCGCTGCAGGAACTCGGCTCGGATCTTGTCTCCTATGGCTATGTCACGACCACGCTGACCTTGATGGGGTCCTCGCGTGAAGAAGTCGAAGAGCGCACACGCGCCGTGGAGCGCGTGATCAATGGGCGCGGGTTCACGACGATCCGCGAGACGCTGAACGCCGTCGAAGCCTGGCTTGGGTCTCTGCCGGGGCAAGTCTATGCCAATGTCCGCCAGCCGATCCTGCATACGCTGAACCTCGCTCACCTTGTGCCGATCTCGTCGGTCTGGGCCGGCGATGCGTGGAATGTGCATCTAGCAGATCGCGCCCTGATCGAAGCGCAAACCGAAGTCACGACACCGTTCCGGCTCAACCTGCATGTCGGCGATGTCGGACACACGTTGATTGTCGGGCCGACCGGGTCCGGCAAATCGGTGCTCTTGTCGCTCCTGGCATCGCAATGGCAACGCTACGAGGACGCGCAGGTCTTCGTGTTCGACAAGGGCCGTTCGGCGCGCGCGATCACACTGGCCATGAATGGTGCCTGGCTGCCGCTTGCCGGTAAGGAACGCCCCAGCCTGCAACCGCTCGCGGACATCGACACCGATCGCGGCGCGAGTTTCGCGGCTGACTGGCTGATCGGACTAGTGGAAGCCGAAGGCGTAACGATCACACCCGATCTCAAATCCACGCTTTGGGAAGCGCTGAAATCTCTGGCTTCGGCCCCCCGCGCCGAACGCACCCTGACGGGGCTCTGCCTCATCCTCCAATCGGACACGCTGAAAGCGGCCCTCCATCCCTACACGCTGGAAGGCGCATACGGGAATCTGCTCGACAGCGACAGCGAGGCCCTCGACCTGTCATCGGTCGCCTGCTTCGAGATGGACGAACTGATGCAGACCCCGTCTGCGGTCGCGCCGGTGATCACCTATCTCTTCCATCGTCTGGAAGACAGGTTTGATGGCAAGCCCACCCTGCTCATTCTTGATGAGGCCTGGCTGTTTCTCGATCATCCGGTATTTGCCGCTCGCCTGCGCGACTGGTTGAAAACGCTGCGCAAGAAGAATGTTGCGGTCATGTTTGCGACCCAGTCGCTTGCTGACATTGAAGGGGCATCCATTGCGCCCGCCCTGATCGAGTCCTGCCCGACGCGGATATTCCTGCCGAATGAGCGAGCACTCGAACCGACTGCCCAGGCGATCTATCGCCGCTTCGGGCTGAACGACCGCCAGATCGACATTCTCGCCAAGGCCATCCCGAAGCGGGACTATTACTATACCTCGCCGCTTGGCTGCCGGCTATTCGAGCTGGGCCTCGGCGAAGTCGCGCTTGCCTTCTGCGGCGCCGCCTCCCCTGCCGACCAGAAGCTCATGGATCAGTGTCTTGAGGCCGACGCGGAAGCGGGCTTCGCCCGGAGCTGGCTGGAGCTGAAACAGCTTGGCTGGGCCGCCGACCTGCTGGCCGAGCAGCCGAGCGCACCCCTCCCACAAATCGCCGCTGAATAGGAGCCCCCAAATGAAAGCCCTTCTGTCTTCCGTCGCGCTTGTTGCCATTCCGCTGTCTGGCCTGATGGCCCCGCCCGCCTCGGCGCAGCTTGCTGTCTACGACCCGGCCAACCACGCCCAGAACATCCTGCAGGCCGTGCGAGCGCTTCAGGAAATCGATAACCAGGTTCGCCAGCTCACCCATGAGATCGACATGATCGAGAAAATGGCGCGGGATTTGGAAACCCTGCCTGTCGAAGTTGCCCGCGCCATCATTGCCGACCGCATCCGCCGCATCGGAGAACTCATGCGCGACGCCGAAGGGATTGGCTACGGCGTCGAGGAGGTCGAGGAGGAGTATGAGAACCTCTATCCTGAAACCTATGGCGACACACCGCCTCAGTCCGATGTACTTGTAGAGGATGCGCGCGCCCGCTGGCGCCAGTCGCGCAATGCCCACAAGCACACGCTCCTCATGGTCGCTGAGACCGTGCGCAACAATGCCGAGGATTCCGAGGCACTGACCGGCTTGGTGGATGAGAGCCAGACAGCCATCGGCAATCTCCAGGCCCTGCAGGCCGGCAACCAGATCGGTGCACTCTCGGCCGAACAGCTGATCCAGATGGAAGCGCTGATGGCCGCCCATTACCGGGCCATAGCCTTCGACCGGGCACGTGAGCTTGAAGAGGCCGAACGCGGCCGGGCCCGTCTTAAATCCTTCCTCGGAGACTGACCCGTCATGGAAGAGATGGGCGTCATCGACCGGTTCCTCGAAACCTTCATTGCCTATATCGATTCAGGCTTCGGCCTGCTTGCCGGCGATGTCGCTTACCTGACAACCACACTGATAGTCATAGACATCACGCTCGCCGGTCTCTTCTGGGCGCTGTCGCAGAATGCCGACGTCATGTCGGGCCTCCTCAAGAAGGTGCTCTATGTCGGCTTCTTCGCCTTCATCATCGGCAACTTCACCCTGCTCGCCAACATCGTGTTCGAGAGCTTCGCGAGCCTCGGTGTGAAGGCGGGCTCCAGCACGCTGACGGCAGGCGACCTTATGCGACCGGGCTATATTGCCGGGGTTGGGTTCGAGGCGGCAGAACCCTTGCTGGCCGAAATCGGCGACATGCTCGGCCCGATCAGCTTCTTTCACAATTTCATCCTGATTGCCGTAATGTTTCTTGCCTGGACGATCATCCTCGTCGCCTTCTTCGTACTCGCGGTGCAGCTTTTCGTGGCGATCCTGGAGTTCAAGCTAACGACGCTGGCTGGGTTCGTGCTGATCCCGTTCGCGCTCTGGAACAGGACCAGCTTTCTCGCCGAACGCGTCCTCGGCAATGTCGTCACATCCGGTATCAAGCTCATGGTCCTCGCTGTCGTCATTGGCATCGGCTCGACCCTCTTTACCTCCATCACCGATGCTTTCACCGGCCCGGGCGACGTCACCCTTGCGCAAGTCATGGGGACCGTTCTGGCCGCCATCGTCTTTCTCTGGATGGGCGTGTTCGCACCGGGCATTGCGTCAGGCCTTGTCACCGGGGCACCGCAGCTTGGCGCCGGTTCGGTCGTCGGCACAACAGCCGCTGTGGGTGCGGGCGCGATCCTCGCAGGCACAGGCACAATCGCTGCTGGACGCGCCGCAATTGGCGGGGCGTCGGCAGCGGTCAAGGCCGGGGCCTCAATGTCGGGCGCGGCTCGCACCTCGTATGACCTTGGACGGCTTGGTTCCGGCGCCACCGGCTGGCGCGGGCATCTCGCTGGAGCCACAGGTATGGCGCAGGCTGGCTCGGACGCCATGCGGCGCATGGCCGGACGGCCCTTGCAAGGCGCCCGAAATGCTTACAGGCGCGGCAGTGAAGCCGCCTTTGCGGCAACCGGCGGGAGCACAGCATCTACGGGCGTCAGCGATGCCGGAACCAGCGGTTCAAGCCCGGCCTGGGCCCGGCGCCTGCGCACAGAACAACGCCTGCAGCATGCCGGCGCGATCACTGTGCACGCTCTAAAAGATGGCGACCGCGGCATGGCTGGTGAGAACCCGAAACTTCAAAGAGACGAGGACTGATCCCATGTTCAGGCGAACTTCCACCCATTACGGGCAAAGCCCGCATCCCGAAACGCCTTACCAGAAAGCCGGCCAGATCTGGGATGACCGGATCGGATCTGCCCGCGTACAGGCCAGGAACTGGCGGCTGATGGCACTCGGGTTGCTGGTCCTTCTGACGGCCTCTTCAGCCGCCCTTGTTTGGCGCAGCCTGCAATCCACAGTGACGCCATATGTGGTCGAAGTGGACGACACAGGCTCTGTGAAAGCCGTCGGCCCTGCCCTCGCCAATTACGACCCGACCGATGCGCAAGTCGCCCATCACCTCGCCAACTTCATCTCCGATGTCCGCAGTCTTTCCATCGATCCGGTCATTGTCCGGCAGAACTGGTTGGCGGCCTATGACTATGTGACCGACAAGGCCGCCATCACGCTCAGCGATTATGCCCGCGACAATGACCCCTTCGCCGAGATCGGACGTCGCTCGCGCAGTGTCGATGTCGTAAGTGTCGTCCGCGTCTCGGACGAGTCCTTCCAGGCGCGCTGGCTTGAGAAGACCTACGAGAATGGCGCGCTGACCGGCGTCAAACGGTTCACCGGCCTCTTCACCCTGATCCACTCCCCGCCGCGCGATGCGCCGACGCTCCGCGCCAACCCGCTCGGCCTCTACATCCACAGCCTCAATTGGGGCGAAGACCTTGTCACAGGAGACAACCCATGATCCGCACTCTCACACTGGTATCCACACTTGCCCTTGCCACCGCCTGCGCCAGCGTTCCGGAGGCCGCGCCGATCGAGCCGGAACTGTTTGTCGCCGCCGCGCAGGTCGAGGACGCAGAGCCCCGTCCTGTCGAGATCGTCGAAACACCAACACCTTTGCCGCTTCCCGGCCAGATGAAACCGGTCGACGGGGTCAAGCGCACGGTAACCCGTGTCTATACCTCGCCCTCCGAGACGATCCGCAAGGGCACATCAGAAGCCCGGATCGAACCGTCCGTGGACGGCTATGTAAATGCCATTCAGGTCTATCCCTATACAGAAGGGGCGCTGTACAGATTGTATGCCGCGCCGGGACAGGTCTCCGACATTGCGCTGCAGCCCGGCGAGACGCTGGTCTCTGTCTCGGCTGGCGATACGGTGCGCTGGATTGTGGGAGATACATCCTCCGGTTCAGGCGGAACAGCACGCGCACATGTTCTGGTCAAACCGATCGGCGCCGGCCTCTCGACCAATCTCATGATTGCGACAGACCGGCGGACCTATCATCTGGAACTGGAGAGCGGTGACGGCACCTATATGGCGGCGTTGTCTTGGCGCTATCCGGCCGACGAGCTCTCGCAACTCATCTCTCGCAACAGCGTAGCGCTCGCACGGGAAGAGACATCAATCATGCCGGGTGTTGCACTCGACCGGCTGGACTTTGATTACCTGATCGATGGTGACCGTCCAGACTGGCGACCCGTCCGCGTGTTCGATGATGGGCGGCAGGTTTTCATCCAGATGCCGGAAGGGTTGTCGACCATGGAGGCCCCGCCCCTCTTTGTCCTTGGCGTTTCTGGCGAGGCCGAACTCGTCAATTATCGCCTCAAGGGCAATTACTACATTGTCGATCATCTCTTCCGGGCCGCTGAGCTTCGCCTTGGTGAGAAATCCCAGACCGTGGTGCGGATCCGCAAACGCGAACCGAGGTCTGGTCTCGCGAGCCTGTTCGGGAGCAAGGGATGAGCGAGCCAGCCCCTTTCCCGCAGCAGGCCGATGCCCTGAAACTGCGCGCGCGGCCGCGACCCGTCACACGGATCAACCGGAAAGTCCTGATGGTCGGCGCCGGGCTCGGTGTGCTGGGGCTTTTTGCTGCCGCCTCCATTGCGCTCGATCCGCCCAAGGCCGCCGATCCCGCGGATCGCCAGGAACTTTACAACACGGCCACGAAGCGCGCGCCGGATGGACTGGCAGAACTTCCCTCGTCGTATGCGACCTGGACGCCGTCGCCCGGAACGCCAAAGCTTGGCGCACCCATGGCCGGCGACCTCGGCGGGACAGTGGTTTCGGAGGAACGCGAATGGGGGCTCGATCCGGAGTGGGATGTCGCAGCCTCGGATGATTTCAGGCCCTCGCCTGAAGATGAAGCCCTTCGGGCCGAACGTCTTGTCGCGGCTAAGCTTGCCGACGCAGCGGGCAAATCCTCCGTATTCTTTGACATTGGCGCTGGGCCGAGCATCGGGCCGGCATCCCTGCCGTCTGCCGGAGTTCCGGCCTCGTTCGGCTCTGAGCTGCTGGCGCTCGCTAGCCAAAGCGCCGGTGCCTTGCCGACAGGTCCAGGTAAGGATGACAACTTGCAAGCCCGCAAGATCGCCTTCGCGGACGAGGCACGCGATGGGGCGATTTACAACCCGCATGATCTCGAGACACCGGTCTCGCCCTACCAGGTCATGGCGGGCACGCTTATCCCGGCTTCGCTTGTGACAGGCCTCAACTCGGATCTGCCAGGTTCGGTCATCGGGCAGGTCACCCAGCCGGTCTATGACACCGTCACCGGAGCTTATCTTCTCATTCCGCAGGGTACCCGGCTGATCGGGCGCTACCAGTCCGAAATCTCATTCGGCCAGCAGCGCGCACTATTGATCTGGGACCGAATGATCTTCCCGGATGGCAGTTCTGTGCAGATATCTGAACCTGCCGCAGACAAGCGGGGTTTTGCGGGCCTTTCTGACCGCACAGACCATCACTGGGACCGGGTATTTGTCGCCGCTGGTCTTGCGACCGTTCTCGGCATCGGCGCGGAACTAGGATCAGACGAGGATGATATCGAACGTGCCATACGGCGCGGGTTCGGCGACAGCGTGTCTGAGGCCGGGGAGCGCGTCGTTGATCGCAACCTCGGCATCCAGCCGACCCTTCGTATCCGGCCCGGCTGGCCGGTGCGGGTCATCGTGACGCGTGATCTCGTGCTGCGGCCTTATTCTCAGGGAGGCCGCTGATGAGCCTTCGCATTGCCCAACTGCCGGATCGCACGCCGGTCAAACTGACCCTCTCTGTTGAACCCGATCTCGCGTCCGCGCTTGCCGACTATGCGGCGATCTATGCCGAGACCTATGGCGCCGAAGAGAAACCCGAAACCCTGGTTCCTGTCATGCTGGAAACCTTCCTCGCATCGGATGCCGGGTTCAAGCGGGCCCGCAAGGCCCTTCATGCCAGAGCCAGCAAAGGAGAATAGCAATGGCGACAATTGGCACCTTCAGCCAGAAGGATGGCAAATGGACCGGGACGATCCGGACCATGACAATCAATGTGAAAGCCCAGATGGTCCCGGTGACCGAGAAAGCCGAAGGCGGCCCGGACTATCGGATCTTCGCCGGAGGCGCAGAACTCGGCGCCGCCTGGCGCGAGGAAAGCAAGGATGGCGAAACTCCATACCTGGCCGTCAAGCTGGATGATCCGGGGTTCGAGAAGCCACTGAGAGCTGCCTTTTTCGAGAAGGAAGAAGATGGCAGCGGCGTGCTGGTCTGGAACCGTCAGAAGCTGAACTAGATCAGCTTCTGCCTATCGGACCGTGAACCGCAAATACCCCAAACTCGTGTCTCGCGGTCGCCTTCCAAAGGCGATCGCGAAGCCAACTGAACCTCCCGAGGACGAATTTTCTGGGGAAATAGCCCCATCTTGGGCGATTGATCTCGCCGAAGCGCTTGCGCGATATCATGCGAGGTTGGCATATCGGAAAGGGTCATGACCCTAAAAGCCGCCATCTACGCCCGCTACTCGTCGGACCTTCAGTCTATTCGTTCAATCGAAGACCAGATTGCTCTTTGCCGACAACACCTAGAACAGAAATCCTGGACCGAAACCGTCGTCTATTCAGACCGCGCGATCTCGGGCGGCGCAATGGTTACGCGCCCCGGTATACAGGAACTGATTAGGGGCGCCGCGAACGGTCACTTCAATGTCGTTGTATCAGAGGCGCTCGACCGCATTTCCCGCGACCAAGCCGACACAGCCACAATCTACAAGATCCTCGCCTTTCACGGCGTGTCGATCGTCACGCTTTCCGAAGGAGAAGTCGACTCGATGCATGTCGGCTTCAAGGGCGTGATGAATGAGATGTTCCTGCGCGATCTGGCGAAGAAGACGCGCCGCGGTCAGACTGGTGTTGTGAATTCAGGTAGATCGGCCGGAGGACATTGCTACGGTTACGACATCCTACCGGGTGAACAGAATGGCATCCTGACCATCAACGACGAAGAAGCTGAGACCATCAGACGGATCATGCGTCTGTTCGTTGAAGGAAAATCTCCGCGAAGCATCGCGGCCATGTTGAATCAGGAAGGTGTCGCAGCACCGCGCGGTTCAGATTGGCGCGCCTCAACGATCAATGGACAGGTGCATGCCGGCAACGGCATCCTGAACAACGAACTCTATATCGGTCGCCGCATCTGGAACCGCAGGCATAAGGTCACGGATCCCTTCTCCGGCAAGAAGCGTATGCGGGCAAACCCCGAAAGCGAATGGGTCATCAATGAGGTGCCGGACCTTCGGATTGTTGATAATGAACTCTGGCAGGCTGTGAAGCTTCGCCAACAAAGGCACTCCCGCAAACGTGGTGGAGCGAAGCGGCCAACACGGCTCCTGTCGGGGCTTCTGGAATGTACTGTGTGCGGCGGTCCAATGTCGATTGTCTCTCAGAACAGGTACGGTTGCTCGACAAGGCGCGAGAAGGGTACCTGCTCGAACAATCGAACCATTGCGGCCAAAGAACTGGAAGAACGCGTCCTTGCAGGACTGAACAACGCTCTGCTTCATCCGGACGCGCAGAAGGCGGCCGCACGCGAGTTTCACGCAGAACTCGTTCGTCAACAAAAGGCGACTGGGAGCGAGCGGTTTCAGCTTGAGAAGGCTATCGCTGAAGCCGGCAGGCGTATCGACCGGATTGTCGATGCGATTGCTGAAGGAGTCGCGACCACTGCCCTCAAGCAAAAGCTGGTCGCCCTGGAAGCAGAAAAAGTCGAAAACGAGGGCAAACTTGCGGCAATGGGCAGCGAGCCCGTTGTGAGCGTTCATCCGAACGCGGGCGAGCTCTATGCCGAGCTTATCGGCTCACTTGTGGAAGTGGTTTCGGACCCGTCTCCGGATGCTGACGAGGTCCGATCCGTCTTGAGGAAGACCATCCAACGGATTTGCCTTGAGCCGCGCAAAAATGAGAGCGGCTATAACCTTGTTATAAAAGGCGATTTGGCCGCCCTGATTTCTCAGGACGGCCAAACTACTCTTATGATGGGTGCGGGAGCAGGATTTGAACCTGCGACCTTCAGGTTATGAGCCTGACGAGCTACCGGACTGCTCCATCCCGCGTCAGCTTTTGCCGGAACAACACATAGATGCGCGGCCCCGAAAACACAAATCCGGCCACGAGGGGCCGGACAAATCGCGAACCGGCATTGACGGCCGGCCACGTCCCGCCCGGAGGCGGAAATTGTGAAGGAAAGACTTGTCTGCAAGGATTAGTGTGTTCGCTTCACCGCCCGTTTCAGCAGACCCGGCAGCGACTTACTCTCCCACATCTAAAGATGCAGTACCATCAGCGCGAGGGGACTTAACGACCGAGTTCGGAATGGGATCGGGTGGGGAACCCCTGCCATAACCACCGGGTCGGCGGAAACGGGCAATGGAGCGAAAGAACCAACATGTTCACTTGTTACCACTTGGTAGGTCGGTGTTTTCGATCTGAAAGCAAGTGTGCTGGTACGTTCACCACCACACACGAAGCTTCGCAAGATCAAGCCTATCGAGCAATTAGTACTGGTTAGCTCCACGCGTCGCCGCGCTTCCACACCCAGCCTATCGACGTCCTAGTCTAGAACGGCTCTCAAGGGAAACCTGGTTTTGAGGTGGGTTTCCCGCTTAGATGCATTCAGCGGTTATCCCGTCCATACATAGCTACCCTGCTGCGCGGCTGGCGCCACGACAGGTCCACCAGAGGTATGTCCATCCCGGTCCTCTCGTACTAAGGACAGATCCTCTCAAGTTTCCAACACCCACGGCAGATAGGGACCAAACTGTCTCACGACGTTCTGAACCCAGCTCACGTACCACTTTAATCGGCGAACAGCCGAACCCTTGGGACCTGCTCCAGCCCCAGGATGTGATGAGCCGACATCGAGGTGCCAAACGATGCCGTCGATATGGACTCTTGGGCATCATCAGCCTGTTATCCCCGGAGTACCTTTTATTCGTTGAGCGATGGCCCTTCCACTCGGGACCACCGGATCACTATGACCGACTTTCGTCTCTGCTCGAGTTGTCACTCTCGCAGTCAGGCAAGCTTATGCCATTGCACTCAACAGACGATGTCCGACCGTCTTGAGCTTACCATCGCGCGCCTCCGTTACTCTTTAGGAGGCGACCGCCCCAGTCAAACTGCCCACCATGCTGGGTCCCGGCCCCATCCAGGGGCGCGGTTAGACATCACAAAGAATAAGGGTGGTATTTCAAGGACGGCTCCACTCAGACTGGCGCCCAAGCTTCAAAGCCTCCCACCTATCCTACACATACACTTTATGATGCCACAGCAAAGCTGCAGTAAAGGTTCACAGGGTCTTTCCGTCTGACCGCGGGTACCCCGCATCTTCACGGGGAATTCAATTTCGCTGAGTCGATGCTGGAGACAGTGGGGAAGTCGTTACGCCATTCGTGCAGGTCGGAACTTACCCGACAAGGAATTTCGCTACCTTAGGACCGTTATAGTTACGGCCGCCGTTCACCGGGGCTTCAATTCGGAGCTTGCACTCCTCCTTTTAACCTTCCGGCACCGGGCAGGCGTCAGACCCTATACGTCGTCTCGCGACTTCGCAGAGCCCTGTGTTTTTGATAAACAGTCGCAACCCCCTGGTCTGTGCCCCTCATAGCTGGTTGCCCAGTATGAGGCCTCCTTCTCCCGAAGTTACGGAGGTAATTTGCCGAGTTCCTTCAGCATCGTTCTCTCAAGCGCCTTGGCATGCTCTGCCAGTCCACCTGTGTCGGTTTAGGGTACGGTCTTGCGGGAGGGCTATTTCCAGGAACTTCCAGGCTGCACCCCCAATCCAATAAGGGGATACAACTTTCGAAATTCGTCACACACTCCCAGGCCACAGAATATTAACTGTGTTCCCATCGACTACGCCTTTCGGCCTCGCCTTAGGGGCCGGCTAACCCTGCGCAGATTAGCTTTACGCAGGAACCCTTGGACTTTCGGCGAGAGGGTCTCTCACCCTCTTTATCGCTACTCATGTCAGCATTCTCACTTCTGATACCTCCAGCATCCCTCACAGGACACCTTCACAGGCTTACAGAACGCTCCGCTACCGCTCCAATGGAGCCCACGATTTCGGTATATAGCTTTAGCCCCGTTACATTTTCGGCGCAGGGTCGCTTGATGAGTGAGCTGTTACGCTTTCTTTAAAGGATGGCTGCTTCTAAGCCAACCTCCTCATTGTCAAAGCAACCCCACATCCTTTCACACTTAGCTATAATTTGGGGACCTTAATCGGTGGTCAGGGTTGTTTCCCTCTTCACGACGGACGTTAGCACCCGCCGTGTGTCTGCCAGATAGTACTTCCAGGTATTCGGAGTTTGGTAAGGTTTGGTAAGACGGTGAGTCCCCCTAGCCCATCCAGTGCTCTACCCCCTGGAGTATTCATCTGACGCTCTACCTAAATAGATTTCGCGGAGAACCAGCTATCAGCAAGTTTGATTGGCCTTTCACCCCTAGGCACAGGTCATCCGAGTACTTTTCAACGTACAACGGTTCGGCCCTCCAGTGGGTGTTACCCCACCTTCAGCCTGCCCATGCATAGATCACTTGCCTTCGGGTCTAATGCTACGTACTCGGTCGCCCTATTCAGACTCGCTTTCGCTACGCCTACACCTAACGGCTTAAGCTTGCACGCAACACTAAGTCGCTGACCCATTATACAAAAGGTACGGTGTCACCCCGAAGGGCTCCACCTGCTTGTAGGCATCCGGTTTCAGGTACTGTTTCACTCCCCTCGTCGGGGTGCTTTTCATCTTTCCCTCACGGTACTGGTTCACTATCGGTCGGTAAGGAGTACTTAGGCTTGGAGGGTGGTCCCCCCATGTTCAGACAGGATTTCACGTGTCCCGCCCTACTCTAAAAGGTCTTCATTTTACGGATACGGGACTATCACCCACTTTGGTTGAGCTTCCCAGCTCATTCTCCTTGTTTCAGACCAGGCCTGGTCCGCGTTCGCTCGCCACTACTAACGGAGTCTCAATTGATGTCCTTTCCTCCGGGTACTTAGATGTTTCAATTCCCCGGGTTTGCTTTTCAACACCTATGTATTCAGTGTGAAATATCTCACTAGTGAAATGAAAGACAACGGGCCCGCCTAAGCGAGCCAATAGTCCTTCATCTCGGAGATGGGTTTCCCCATTCGGAAATCTGCGGATCAAAGATTGCTCTCATCTCCCCGCAGCTTATCGCAGAGTGCCACGTCCTTCATCGCCTCTTACCGCCAAGACATCCCCCGGATGCCCTTTTGACGCTTGATCTCATTCGAAACTCGTGTGCGGAGGTGAACGCACTAGGCGCTCGCATCCGCTACACATATTTCAGATCAGACATGTTGGTTTCTTGCAGACTGACCCTTTGGCGCGGGCTGTTATGTCATACTCCTATGACACCCACGTTGTTCGGCTGAAGCTGGCATCACCAGACCCGAATAAATTCGAGCCGAGCGGCGATACGAGCCGGATCAGTCTTTCCCTCACGATTTACAAACATCCCGGATACGAGATCCGGAAACTCTTGAACTTCTTTCATTCGCCACAAGACCTGGTGGAGCCTAGCGGGATCGAACCGCTGACCTCCTGAATGCAAATCAGGCGCTCTCCCAGCTGAGCTAAGGCCCCTAACACCAGAACTGTTCGGCTATGGCATAGGGCCCGGCGCACTCCCTCTGGGTCGTGGTGGGCCGAGATGGAGTTGAACCATCGACCTCACGCTTATCAGGCGTGCGCTCTAACCACCTGAGCTACCGGCCCTTAACCAGGACCCGGGGGCTCGCTGAACTATGCCGCCCAGCTGGCCGGTACGGCGAATGAAGGAAGAGAAACGAAGACGGCACGAACTACCGCATATGTTTTGCTGTCAGAGCAAGCTCTGCAGCTATGTCTATAAGAGCTTTCGAAGCCTAGCCGAAGCCGGACTGTCAGAAAGCATCCTTAGAAAGGAGGTGATCCAGCCGCAGGTTCCCCTACGGCTACCTTGTTACGACTTCATCCCAGTCGCTGATCCTACCGTGGCCTGCTGCCTCCGAAGTTAGCGCACAGTCTTCGGGTAGAACCAACTCCCATGATGTGACGGGCGGTGTGTACAAGGCCCGGGAACGTATTCACCGTGGCATGCTGATCCACGATTACTAGCGATTCCAACTTCATGCCCTCGAGTTGCAGAGGACAATCTGAACTGAGACAGCTTTTGGGGATTATCCCATTGTCACTGCCATTGTAGCACGTGTGTAGCCCCGCGTGTAAGGGCCATGAGGACTTGACGTCATCCCCGCCTTCCTCCGGCTTAGCACCGGCAGTTTCCTTAGAGTGCCCACCCAGACGTGCTGGCAACTAAGGATAAGGGTTGCGCTCGTTGCGGGACTTAACCCAACATCTCACGACACGAGCTGACGACAGCCATGCAGCACCTGTGCACCTGCCAACTAAATGAAGGAAACCATCTCTGGTAACCAAACAGGGCATGTCAAACGCGGGTAAGGTTCTGCGCGTTGCTTCGAATTAAACCACATGCTCCACCGCTTGTGCGGGCCCCCGTCAATTTCTTTGAGTTTTAACCTTGCGGCCGTACTCCCCAGGCGGAATGCTTAATGCGTTAGCTGCGTCACCTGCACGCATGCGCGCAGACAACTAGCATTCATCGTTTACGGTGTGGACTACCAGGGTATCTAATCCTGTTTGCTCCCCACACTTTCGCGCCTCAGCGTCAGTACCAGTCCAGTTAGCCGCCTTCGCCACTGGTGTTCCACCGAATATCTACGAATTTCACCTCTACACTCGGTATTCCGCTAACCTCTCCTGGTCTCTAGGCTGCTAGTTTCAAATGCAGTTCCGGGGTTGAGCCCCGGGCTTTCACATCTGACTTAACAGCCCGCCTACGCGCGCTTTACGCCCAGTAATTCCGAACAACGCTAGCCCCCTTCGTATTACCGCGGCTGCTGGCACGAAGTTAGCCGGGGCTTCTTTACCAGGTACTGTCATTATCATCCCTGGCGAAAGAATTTTACAACCCTAAGGCCTTCATCATTCACGCGGCATGGCTGCATCAGGCTTTCGCCCATTGTGCAAGATTCCCCACTGCTGCCTCCCGTAGGAGTCTGGGCCGTGTCTCAGTCCCAGTGTGGCTGATCATCCTCTCAGACCAGCTATAGATCGTAGACTTGGTAGGCCATTACCCCACCAACTATCTAATCTAACGCGGGCCGATCCTTCACCGATAAATCTTTCCCCCGAAGGGCGTATACGGTATTACCTTCCGTTTCCAGAAGCTATTCCGTAGTAAAGGGCACGTTCCCACGCGTTACTCACCCGTCTGCCACTATGTCGTTCGACTTGCATGTGTTAAGCCTGCCGCCAGCGTTCGTTCTGAGCCAGAATCAAACTCTCAGGTTGAGTGTCCGATCTCTGACGAAATCCATCCGGGGAAAACCGGACGGAGAATTGCTGATTGCAATTTTGCGTTTTGACGAGAAACCCTCATCACAAACTAACCGGCCGAAACCGGTCATATTATGAAAAGGTATTTCACTTGAAACGCATTCGTCATGATCGTCGTGGAGCCTGAGGCTCCGCAAGCAATTCATGCCGCCTGCGTTTCTCTTCCTAATCCCTGCGATGTCAAACAGCTGGGCGCTTGGCCCGGCCCGGTCTGGAGCAGTCTGCCCCGCGCCGGAAGTGGCGGCTTATATGGGCCACCCTTTCCCCCGTCAACACCCTTTTTTGCGCTTTCTGCAGAAGATCGCAGCGAACCGCGAAACCTGCAATTTTCAGCGCAGAACCGGCTCATTCGATAGTGCCCTTGGGCACCGTCTCGACCGGTGAGCGTCTCAGGAGAGTGGCGGCATATATGAGCCAGCCAGAACTCCGTCAACACCCTGTTCTGCACCCTCTGCAGTTGGTGGTGCATGAGCACCCGAACCGCAGAATTTAAAGCACAAACCGGAAGGCCAAGGCTGCAAGCAACCCCGTGTTTCCGGCGGGTCCTTTCAGAAGGAGAGCGGCTTCTATTCGCCACCCCATCTTCCGTCAACAACCCTTCTGCACTTCTCTGCAGGATAATGGCAGCAAAGCCGTTTCCCGCAATTTTAGCGCAAAACGCTGCCTCACCGAGCCGATATCAACCGGCCCCGCAAAGACAGAGGCGTTTCTGATGGAACCGGCCATATACAATCTGTTCGTGCCGTTTGGCAAGCAGAAATATCGCCTGACGGGGGATTTCTTCAGCCCCCCTTGATGTACTCGGCCATGGCGTCGGCCTCAGCCTTGTGCTCCTCGATCTTCCACTTCACCAGATCGCCAATGGAAATGATGCCGGCAAGCCTGCCATCCCGGAGAACTGGCAAGTGACGGATGCGCCGGTCAGTCATCCGGCCGAGGCATTGATCGATCGTCTCCTGGGGCGTTGCGGTGATCACGCCGCGGGTCATCGAGTTCTCGACCGTCATCTGAAGCGCATATGCGCCGTGCCGGGCAACCTGACGCAGGATATCACGCTCCGACAGGACGCCGGCCAGCTGATCGCCATTCATCGCAACCACGGCTCCGATTCGAGCCTCGTCCAGAATCCTCGCCGCCTCAGCGAGTGTGTGATCGGCCTTGATGATTGTGACGTCACCGCCCTTGGTCTTCAGAATCTGCTCTATCAGCATGGACATCCTCCCGGTTTTTTATCGTTGCGTCATCCTATCACACGTGGGCGCACGCGCGAAGAAGCATCGCGAATCGGCCCGGCGCGTGCCGGTTTGGGACAGGACTCGCCTGCAAGGCGTATCATCAGGCCTCAAATTCCCTGCTGCCTTGTTCCCCACAGGCGCGAAAATGGGACGAACCACTCCCCTGAACTGGCACACCCATTGCAACCATCTTCCGCAAACAGCCCCAAAAGGGATCGGCAGATGAAATTCAATACTGACTCCATTACAGGACTTCTCGGCCTGGCGGCCCTGACGGCTATCGCCGTCGTTCCGCAAGCCGAAGCCCAGGCCGCTTCGACGGTTTCCGAATTCGAGCGTCCTTACGGTTTCGGCTTCGGCCAGGAATCGCAGCCTTTTTCTGCGGCCGGTCGTGACGCCAGTGGCAACCGCGTCATCGTCAACGGCCTTCTCGAGGGCGGCACCGGTCTCGGCTCGGGTCTCTACACCGGCTGGGGCCAGACTGAAGGTGCCGCCGGCATGATCGGCACAGGGACCGCTGTCGGCAACCAGCTCAATGTGATCACCACCGGCAACTACAATACGGTGATCATCGATTCGACACAGATCAATAATGGCGACCAGACCGTGGTCCTGAACGGGGAGCTCGACCTCCAATGAATGTCCTGACCGGAGAAAAGAAATCGGCCCGCAAGAGCATCTTCGGCGCGGTCATTTCGGCAGCCTTCCTGGCTGCAGGCTGCGTGTCACCCGTCGCCGGACCGAGCGGGCAGTACGCCAAGCCGATCGGCAATGCACCCGTGACCGCCAATCCGACGCCTTACTCTGATGGGCTGGTCTGCATGGGCCACTATGCCCGCCAGTCCGGCTACCGCGCCCCGCGCATCGCCGTTGGCCGCATTCTCGACTATACAGGCAAGGCTGACCTCGAAGGCGGCCGCCGCGTTACGCAGGGCGCGTCCCTGATGGCGATTTCCGCTTTCGCCAAATCCGGCGCACGCCTGGTTGAGCGATTCGATACTTCGGTTTCCGAGCTCGAACTGAAATACGCAAACAACAAGCTGATCGGTGACGAACAGCCGGACAATTTCCGCAAGATCACGGCCGGCTCCATTCCTGGCTCCGACTTCTATCTCGTCGGCGGCATCACCGAGCTGAACTACAATATTCGTTCAGTTGGCGCCGAAGCCTTCGTCGGCGACACCGATGCGATGGACCCGAAAGGCTCCTTCGGCGGCAAGCTCTACGTCATCAATGTCGGCCTCGATCTTCGCCTCGTTGATACCGAAACGCTCGAAGTCGTCGATGTGATCTCCTACCAGAAGCAGATCATCGGCCGCGAGGTTTCGCTCGGCATCTTCGATTTCGCCAATGGCAACGTGTTCGACGTCGGCGTCGGCGGCCGCGCCCAGGAGCCGATCCAGCTGGCCGTGCGCTCGGTCATCGAACGCGCCGTCCTGGAAATGATGGCCAATCTCTATGCCGTCCCATCCAGCCAGATCTGCGATGCAACCGTCGGCGCGATCTCCACGAATGGCACAACGGGCGACTTCGAACCCTTTGGCGGCTCGCTCGAGGACTATAACGGCCCGTCACGCGAACAGGTCGCCGCCTGGCACGACAAGCGCGATCCGAACCTGCGCGGCCGCAACTAGGACAAGAGCAGCTCCGGCTGACACTTCAAGGAGACCGGCATGATCAGGTCCACCAACAGACTTACACTGGCCGCGGCCCTCGCTCTCGCCCTCGGCGCGGGCTCAGCAAGCGCCCAGGACAGCGATCCGGAGGCAGGCGCGATCAATCAGCTCCAGCTGAATGATGTCTGGGCCGACATGGATGTGTATGTCCCCGAAAGCACAGGTGCAGCCGTCTCGACCGCGACGTCGCTCGGCAACACTGCCGCGGCGTTGCGGATTTCCGGGGATGTCTCCAGCGAGATCACACAGACTTTCGATGCCCGGTCGACAGCGACCAATCGCCTGCGCGGCTATTCCGCCGGCACGGCTGTCGCGACGACCACATCCTATGGCAACGCCTCCCAGGGCGGGACAGATTACGGATCGAACGCATACTACGCTGACCAGACCGCGTCCGGCCTGGTCGAAGCCTACACCGATATCGAATTGCTCGGCGCAAGCGAGCTGGCTTCGGCGACGACAGCCATCGCCAACGTGTCCAGCACTGACAACAATTATGGGGAAAGCGACGCCAGCCAGGTCCAGCAAAGCTCGGCCGATGTGATCGCTGAAACCGACGCGGACATGTGCTGCGACGGCTATTATGCCAGCTTCGCCACGTCCGCCGGCGCCAATGCGACGTCTTCGACCGGCTACACCAGTACGAACATCAACCGGGTCCAGCAGGAAACCGCCGCTGGCTCGTCCGTGCAGGCCGCGACCGACGTCTATATGAATGACGGCAACAATGTCAGCGCGGTGACGAATGCGTTCGGCAACTCAGCCACTGTCTACAATGAATGGGGCTATGCATCGCTTGGACAGGAAGGCGAACCGGTCGAGCAGCGCAATGGCGCCGACATCGACGCCCAGACCTATGTCACCCTCGACCATTGGTCCGGCTATGCGACCGCATCGTCCTATGGCGTCGGCAATTCGGCCCTGATTTCCAATGTCGGCTCCGACACGGCGATCTATGCCAACCAGACCAATGACGGCACCGTCGGCAGCCAGGCCAGCTTCTCCGGGCAGTCCTGGGTGGGCGGCACGGGCATGGTCTCGGCGACCTCCATCGGCAATGCCGCGACCGCAACGGTCTGCAACTATTGCAGCGATGCCGCCGTCGGCGGCCGCATCAACCAGACGAATAGTGGCCAGGTTTACGCCTACGGCCAGGCGACTAGCGTCTATGGCAACGGCATCTACGGATCGGCCACCGCCATCGGCAACTCGGCCACATTGCAATCAGCCGGAGAGTAGTCAGCTCTTCCGGTTGTGGATCTGCCGATCCCGGAGAAACCCCTGCCCCCCTCGCACCCGGCAGGGGTTTTTCTGTATCTGGCCAGCGTGCGCGAGCGATCTAGATTGGCATTCATGCTTATACGTCTCTTCCTGGCCTTCATGGCCCTCATGTTTCTCGCCTTCGGCGCCTGGTCGCTCGCAGATCCGCTTGGCATGACCAGCCAATTGGACGTGACGGTCAGCGGTCCGAACGCGGCCTTCGAGATGCGCGGCATCTTTGGCGGCGTCAGCCTCGGCATGGCCGCCATGACGGCCGCCGGTGCCCTGCGCCCAGCCGCATTCCAGCGCCCGGCCCTGTTTGTCCTGCTGGTCTATATGGGCGGATACACGCTGGCGCGGATGACCTCCCTGATCATTGGCGACAGCCCGACCTTCAGCGGCTGGTTCTTTGCTGGTTTTGAAGTGCTGAGCTTTATCGTGACGATCTTCGCCCTGCGCGCCAGCGAGCGCCGGACGCCATAAAAAAAGCCCCGCCGGTTTGGCGGGGCTTTCTGAATGTCTTTGGGTGTCGCCCTAGAAGTTCACCTTGAACTCCGCGCCGTACATCGCCGGCAGGCCCGGATAGACGGCAACCGTGCCGGTCTGCTCAGGCACGTTGAACGAAGCGAGGTTGTAGTACTCGTCGGTGATGTTCTCACCAAATACCGAGAACTCCCAGCCGCCGTCTGCCGCCTGGATGCCGACACGCGCGCCGAACAGCGCATAGGCATCATTGTCAGCGATCCCGCGCGTGGAATCGGACGTCGCCGTTTCCGAATTGTAGCGGGCGTTGAGGTGGAACAGACCGCGCAGGTCAGGCGAGATATCGTAAAGATAGGTTCCTGATGCCGTCAGCACATGTTCCGGCGTGTTGGAAAGCTGGACCCCCGACTCCGCAAGGATGTCGAACGTGCCGTCGCCACGCGGGGTGCGAAGCTGCGTCTTACGTTCGGCCTTTGTGTAGGCATAGCCGGCCTGCAGCGTCAGCCCGTCAACCGGCTGGATCGAACCGTCCAGTTCGAGGCCGTAGCTTTCGACGTCCGAATTCAGGACGCGGAAATTCGTGCCCGTGAAGACGTTCTCCTGGAAGTCGGCAACCTCCTGGAAGAAGATGGCACCGTTGAGGGTCGCTGCGATCTGGTCGAAGCTCGCCTTCCAGCCGAGCTCATAGCTGTCGACCGTCTCTGAATCGAATTGCAGGTCGGATGGCTGGGCGCCATCGCCACCAAACAGCACGCTGTCAAAGCCCGAACGGTCGAGGTTGTAGCCGCCGGCCTTGAAGCCGCGCGAATAGGACACGTACGACATGAAATCCGGCGTGAAGGCATAGGCCAGCTTGGCTGTGCCGGTGACCGTTGTTTCATCGAAACTGTCGCTGTCGGTGCCGTTGTACTCGGTATTCACAGCCGGGTTACACGACAGCAGGACGAGGCTGCCTGCCCCGCTGGCGATAAGGTTCTGGACAACCGCCCCGCCTGCCGGGTTGTTGAGGAAGAAATCACACGAGGGAACAGTCGAGTTGAGGTCGTACTCGATATCCTTTTCCTCGTAATTGACGCGCGCACCGATCGTCGCGGTCAGCTTGTCCGTCAGCGCGATTTCATTGTGCGTGAAGAGCGCAGCAGCATTCGTCTTCACCTCGAAATCGTCATTGTTCTGGCCTGCACCGTCAAAGAATTGCGGCAGGAAGAACGGCACGGCGCCCGGCGCCGTCGGGAGTGTCGGCGCGCCGGTCGCCGGGTTCACGTAACCAAGCAGCGGCGGAACGCCCGGCAGAGAACCGAACAGCTGCCCACCGGTTGCGCCGGCCGAAATGAAGTCCGTGTACAGATTGGCCTGGGTGCCGACTCGGATCGTGTCGCTATAGCCAAGCTCCTCATTCATGTAGAACGCACCGACGAGCCAGTCGAGCGGGCCATAGGTATCCTGCAGGCGGAACTCCTGCGTGAACACCTTGTCGGTGATCTCCGTGCCATCGCGATAGGCGCGGTCGATACCCGAAAAGTCGATGTCCTGATCACGAATGGCCTGCCAGTCGCGATAGGCGGTGATCGAGGTGAAGTTCATCGTGCCGAAACGGTTGCGATACTCGGCCGATACGCCCCACTCCTCGACATCGTCAGAGATCGGACGGTTGGGCGAAAGCGCGACCTTGTAGTCGTCCGGGCTGGCGTCTGCGAAACCCTGAAGCCCGGCCAGAGCGGCAGCGCCGTTCACCGCAGCAGCCGTCGGTCCCTGGATCAGGTTCACACCGATGCAGCAGTCTTCATCGGTCTTGCCATAATCGGCGATCAGGCGAAGGCTCGCATCGTCCTGTTCGAAGAGCAGCTGGCCGCGCATCAGGAAGCGGTCGAGATTGTTGAACTCACGGTCGGAATTGACGTCATCGATATAGCCGTCGCGCACCCGGCGCTTGACATCGACACGGGCCGCCATCGTATCGGAGATCGGACCGGTCACCGAGGCTTCGGCGCTGTACATGCCGTAATTGCCGACACCTGCCGTCAGGCTTGCTTCCGGATCCCATTGCGGCTTGGCGGTATTGATCGAGACGACACCGGCAGACGTGTTGCGCCCGAACAGCGTGCCTTGCGGCCCGCGCAGGACTTCGATGCCGGCCAGTTCAGGCAGCTCCGAAAGCGCAATACCCGTGCGCGTGCGGTAAACGCCGTCAATCACGACACCAACGGCCGGCTCGAAGCCCGGATTGTTCGCACCGGTACCGATACCGCGGATGGAGATACTCGTCCCGGATGCCGCCGACTCGGTCTGCGACACCTGGATGGACGGCGCGATCTGCTCAAGATCGTTGAGCCGGGCAACGCCGGTATCGTCCAGCAAGGCAGCGTCAAATGCGGTGACCGATACCGGCACGTCCTGGACGGTCACCCCTTCGCGGCGCGTTGCCTCGACAACCACAGCGTTCAGCCGGCGCTGGGCGTCCTGGCCTTGCTCTTCCTGCGCCGAGGCCTCGGCAGCATCGGCCGTCTGGGCGGCAGCGACAGGCGCGGCGGCCATCACAACCCCAAGCCCGACACCGAGGCAAAGTGCGGTCTTGAAAGAATATGTCGAATTCGAAGTTCTGGGAGCCAACTTCATCTCACGTCTCCTGATCTGTTTGTTTTATTATGGTTTGAGCCTGGGACAGGCTCTATCAAAGTTGTCACGAAGCCATGCATGGTTGCAAGGTACCAAGGCTGCGACACAGCGAATCAGCTGTACCTCGCTCCGGAACAGGACCAAAAAAAAGCCCCGCTAGAAAGCGGGGCATTGCAGTTTCACGTGATGTTGAAGTGTTCTTCGATCAGTAAACGCCCTGGCCAACGCCGCCGTCGAAGACCATCGGCTTGGGCGCCGACTCGCGGACCCGCTCAACTTCGCGTGAAACCGTCTTCATGACGGTGCGCTGCTGCGGAACACACTGTTTCTCGGCGCGGCGGGTCTGCACGACCTTGATGCCGGGACCATAGCGGCGCAGCAGCGATCGTTCATTACAGTTGCGTTGCGGGATCTGCGGCTTGCAGGCCAGTTCGCCGCCCGCCGTCTGGACAAGCGCCTCGCCTTTTGCGCAGGCCATGGTCTGTCCGTGGTCGAAATTGGCCTCGCCATTCTCGACAGACCCAAGCGTGACCTGCATGCGCGTGCCGGCCATGCAGCGATAGATCTCGCCGCGATAATCACCGGGTACAGACTGGCCGGATTCGACCTGGGAAGCCGGATGGGGCGCGCCCGTATCGTCCAGGCAGACCGCCTGAACGGCCATGCGCACTTCGCGATAGCTGATCTCGTCGACGCAGTATTCCTCAAGCGTCGGCACCTGCTCGGTCACGGTTTCGGTGTAGGTCTCGCCGCTACCGACGACGTTCAGCCCATCGATCGCGGACGTCGCAACCGGCGCCGGCCCGGAGAAGCCACCACCGCCGCCAGCATAGGCATAGACCTCGCTGGAGGCGGATGCGCCTGCATTAACATTCAGATAGGTCTCGCCGGAGATGTGCAGGCGTCCACCACCCACATTCACATTCGACCCTGTGATCGAGATATTCGGCCCGCCAATGTTCACGCCTGGCACATGCACACCGTGCTGGCGGCCCGCCGTGCAGCATGGCGCGTTGTCCCGGGGTGTGTAACTCGGCGGTGGCGGCGGCGCTGCACAGGTGTTGCAGCCGCTTCCACCACCGGCGAATGCAGCGCTTCCAAGCGCAATGACCGTTGTCAGGCCTGCAGCAGCCGCAAGAATGTTCCGAGTTGAGACGCGCATACCAGATCTCCGTGGCAATTCCCCTGACAGGATGCATCTTCCGTGCCGTTTCTCCCCCGAGCCGGGAAAAATGAAACAGCCGCGCGACACGCCATCGCCTGCAAAGGGAATGCAGCTGGCCCGGGTATTGCGACGTGGGGATCGCTGCGGCTGGGAGGCCGTGCCAACCAACGTGATGAATATAAAGAGCAAGAGCACCGCTAAATGCTGGACACGACCCTTCATCCCAACAGCCTGACTCTCCTGTCAGCCTGGCAGCGCATGCATACAGATTCCACCGATGGCATCGACGGGCCGCAAACCCGCGACCATCCCGATCTCATTTCCCGCCTGTTCGTTATCCAGGACGCAGGCGAAAGTGACTGGGCATTCCGTACCGCCGGCGCGCAGATCGAAACTTCGCTCGGCCGTCAGCTGGCCGACTATAATTTCCTGGGATTCTGGACCGGCCCCGACCGGGACATGCTGGGCCTCGTGCTGAAGTCCGCCGTGCTGGAACGTCAGCCGGCCATCGTCCGCGCCTGCGCCGAGAACCTCACCGGTGAGCGGATCGACGTCGAACTGATCCTCGCCCCGCTTGCCCAGCCTGCCCAAATGGATGGCGGCCCGCGCGTGCTTGGACTCTATCAGACCCTTGGCGGCGACCATCGGCTGAAAGGCCGGCCCGTCTGGCGCCACCGCGTGACCGCGATCTTCCCGCCGGATGTCCGTGAACCCGAACCGCGCGTGAAACTCGTCGCCAGCAACGACTGAACGCTAGAGCGGCTTCAGCCCCGCTTTGAACCGTTTCCAGTTGGCGACATAGCCCTGCGCAGAGGCCTTGATCAGCGCGACCTGTTCGGGCGTCAGCTGCTTCACGACCTTGCCCGGCGCGCCCATGACCAGGGAATTGTCCGGTATCTCCTTGCCTTCGGGGATCAGGGAATGTGCCCCGATGATGCAGTTGCGGCCAATCCTGGCCCCGTTGAGGATGGTCGAGCCGATCCCGATCAGCGTTTCGTCCGCGATCGTGCAGCCATGCAGCATGACCATGTGGCCGACCGTGACATCCTTGCCGATCGTCAGCGGGACGCCGTGGTCGGTGTGCAGCACGCAGCTGTCCTGAATGTTGGAATTCTCGCCAATCTCGATAGGGTCATTGTCCCCGCGCAGGACGCAATTGAACCAGACGCTCGCATTTTCCTTGAGAATCACCCGGCCGAGGACGGTCGCATTGTCGGCCACCCAGAAGTTGCCGCTTTCGGGCGTGACCGGTTTTACGCCATCGAGCTCGAAAAGTGCCATGTTTGAAATCCTTTCCCTGTCATAGAAATTTCGCAAGCGGAATGGTCTGGTTAAGGCTCGCTTAATACTGGTAACCTCTAATGGTTGAGAGATTCGGGAGGCAAGTGCCGATGGTCCCCAGACCGTCTCTGCCAGACACACCACCCGGCCCGTCCCGCGGGCCCGATGCCTCCTCTTCCCGTTTTCCCGCCACCGCCGCGCGCTTTCGCCCGGCGGTTTTTTTGTACCCAAAAAGGAGATCCTCACATGGGTAAAAGAGCCTCTGCCAAGCGTCAGAAAGCCAATGCCGAACTGGAAGCGATGGGCTTCTTCGAGGAAATGGGAGGAAAATCGCGCAGCGAGGCACGGCTGTACGCCATTCAGGGCGGGTGGCATCCAGACGATGCCGAGAAGGTGAGGAACCCGAACACGCCGCGCGACCAGCGCTACCAGAAGAACATCAAGCCGCGCTCGGAGAACCAGGCACGCCTCATGACGGCTCTCGAGACCAAGTCGCTGGTCTGCGCCCTCGGGCCGGCGGGTACGGGCAAGACCTATCTCGCCATCTGCAAGGCCGTCGAGGCGCTCCAGAAGGGCAAGGTCGCCCGGATCATCCTGTCGCGGCCAGCCGTTGAAGCCGGCGAGCAGATCGGCTTTCTTCCCGGCGCGATGGAAGACAAGCTCGCGCCATACCTTCGCCCCCTGTACGATGCGCTCGCAGACCGGCTCTCGCCGCAGCAGCTCAAGCACATGATGGCCGAGGGCCTGATCGAGATCGCGCCGATCGGCTTCATGCGCGGGCGGACGCTCAACAATGCCTTCGTGGTCATCGATGAGGCGCAGAACTGCACCTATACACAGCTGAAGATGCTGCTGACCCGGCTTGGCTGGCACTCCACAATGGCCGTTACCGGCGACCCGGCCCAGTCGGACCTGCTGCCGTCCCTGTCCGGCCTCGCCCAAGCGGCGGAAAAGCTCCAGGGCCTTTCCGACGCCGAAGTGATCTATCTCGAAGGCAAGGACATAGTCCGCCACCCGCTCGTCGCGGAAATGCTCGACGTTCTTTAGGTCCAATCAGCAAGGAAAGGCCAGAAACAGGCGGGCGGCTTTCGGGCCGCCCGTTTTCTATTCGACCGGTTGAAACACCCGCCCATGTAGCCATGCGCCAGCCTCGCTCACGCTCTGGCGCTCCATGTCGACTTTCCCATTCGCCCGGCGCATCAAACCGGTATCGATTGCGCCCTGAAGCGGCTCCAGCGCGTTCAGCAACGCTTCGTTCTCGCCGGCCCGCGGTGAGAGTAGCAGGAAGGCGTCATAAGGCGGCAGGATCGCACGCGTGTCCTCCAGCAGGACGAGATCGAACGCATCGATCCGCGCGTCGGTCGTATAGGCGGTGATCAGCCCCACCTCGCCGCCCTTCACCGCATCATACATAAAGGCCGAATCCATGCTGCGGGTCTGAAGCGACTGCAGGCCGTATGCGTAACGTGTGCGCGTCCATTCCGAGCGTCCGAAGAATTCAGGATCACTGGCAATGGAGATGTCGAGGCCCGACAGGTCGGCGATTGTCTCAAGATCATGCTCGGCCGCCGTCTCCCGGCTGGTCGCAAGCGCGTAAGCATTCTCGAACCCGAGCTTACCCGCCGCCATCACGCCACGCTCATTCAGCAGCCAGGCCGTGACGCGCGCATACATGGCCGAGCGCTGGACCGGCTCGTCGCGCTTCATCAGCGCCGCCCAGATCGTACCGGTATAGTCGACATAGACATCGATGGAATTGTTGGCGAGCGCATCGAAGGCGACCGTCGTCCCCAGCCCATCGCGGATCTCAACGCGTGCGCCATCGGCCTCGAGGGTCCGCTTCAAAAGGTCAGCCAGAATGTACTGTTCGGTAAAGCCCTTGGCGCCGATGACGATTGTCTGGCCTTTCAGCGTGCTGGCGGCCGCAACCTCGCCCGGCGCCGCCGCGCTGCGTTGCCCGCCCTGCCCCGACGCGAAGACGGAGAGCGCCGGCGCGACTATAAGCATCAGGCCCGCCACACCTGCCAGCGCATGCACGCGAGAGCGTTTCTGCGCGGACTTTTCGAACTGCCCAATGACCTGGTCCAGGGCGAGGGCCAGCGCCGCCGAGACAAGGCAGCCGAACAGCACCATGGCCCAGTTCCGCGTCTGCAGGCCCTGGAAGATATAATTGCCGAGGCTGCGTGCCCCGACGGGCGTGGACAGCGTCGCTGTGCCGACCACCCAGGCCGACGCCGTGCGCAGACCGGCAACGATCACAGGTGCCGCCAGGGGCAGGTCGACCTGCTTCAGCCGCTGCCTCGCCGTCATGCCGACCGCCAGCGCTGCCTCGCGAATATCGGCGTCGACGCCCTGCAACCCGACAATCGTGTTTCGCAACATTGGCAGGATGGAATAGAGCGACAGTGCCGCGAAGGCCGGCCAGAAGCCGATCATGCCGCCCATCAGCGGCACCATCAGCGCCAGCAGGGCAAGGCCTGGAATGGTCTGTACGACACTCGCCGTCGCCAGCGCCGGACCGGCCAGTGCCTCACGCCGTGCCGAGAGAATGCCAAGCGGCACCGAGACAAGCAGCCCCGCCAGCAGCGCGCCCATCGCCAGCCGCAGATGCCCGGCATAGTGACCGGGAAAGACCGCCCACTCCTCTGCGAACAGCCCGCTCATGTCTGCCCGCTTTCAAAGGCCCGACCGACCCGTTCGGCCATCAGGCGCGGGGCTTTCAGGAGATCCGACACCACCGGGCTGGCCGGAGCGCTGATCAACTCCTCCGGCGTGCCGACCTGCACGATACGGCCGTCGCTCATCACAGCGATACGATCGGCCAGACGCAGCGCTTCGGCAAAATCGTGGGTCACCAGAACCGTAGCGAAGCCAAGCTCGCGCTTCAGCCCTCCGATATCCTCGATCAGCCCGTCCTTTGTCAGCGGGTCGAGGGCGGCAAACGGCTCGTCCATCAGGATGATGTCGGGCTCACCTGCCAATGCCCGCGCCAGGCCTATGCGCTGGCGTTGCCCGCCGGACAGTTCGGCCGGATAGCGACCCGCATATTCTGCCGCCGGCAAGCCGACCATATCGAGCAAGGTGTTGAGCTTGGACTGCTGGCGCTCATCGTCCCAACCCAGAAGGGCCGGCGTCACGAGAACATTCTCCGCCACCGTCATATGCGGGAACAGGCCGGCATGCTGCATCACGAAACCGATCCGGCGGCGCCACGCATGCCCCGGCATGCCGAACGCATCGACCCCGCCCAGCGTGACCGCCCCTTCATCAGGTTCGATCAGCCGGTTGAGCATTTTCAGCGTGGTTGTCTTGCCGCAGCCGGAATGGCCGATCAGGGCCAGCGTCTCGCCGGCATCCAGCGCAAAACTCACCCGGTCAACGGCCCGCGTATCGCCAAATGACTTTGTGAGATTGTCGGCCCGCAGCAGCATGCCTGCGATGGTAGCGTTCCTAGCCCCGAATGTCTTCGGAAAGAACCGTCATCTGGAACTGGTAGGCCACTTCGCCCTCGTCGACGTCCTTGTAGACGACGGCGATGAACTCGGCGCCGAGATAGACTTCGACGGAATCGTCTGTCTGGCTGCGCGACACAAGCCGGATTCCGGGATTGAGCTTTTCCTTGAGATAGGCCTCAAGGCGCAGCGTTTCTTCTTTTTCCATGAATCTCTCCTGTCGGTTCCGGACCGGCCTTACGGCAAAACGCTGATGGCTTAAATGCCGGGACCGCAAAAATCCTCAGTTGCCGTAATAGGTCGGCGGTGCATCGCCAACAGGCTTGGGCGCAGGAGCCTCATCCTTCTCTTCCGGCGGATTCACCAGCCGCCACAGCACGCCGCTGATCCAGAAGATGAATTCCACGACGGCCCGCGCAATCAGCGTCATGATGATGCCGAAGATCGTGTTTTCATTGACCAGCGTGCGGAACAGGAACTTGCCGCGCTCATCCATGTCAGGGTCACGGATGTTGCCTTCGATCCAGTTCGTGAAATCGGACAGCCGGTTAAGAAGGTCGGGGAAGAAGGCGAAGCCGAGCAGCATCATGAAGATGACCATGAAGAAGGTCGCCACGATCTTCGATGAAACGAGCGAGAATCCGCGAAGCAGCTTCCACATGGCAATCTCCCTTCCAGCACCCGGAAGAGACGTTAAACAAACCAGCCGGTTCCGCCAAGGCGGACTATTTCGACTCCGGTATGGTCTGATCCATATTGCGCGCTGGCTGTGCACCTTCGCCGCCAACGACGCGTGCCGGTACGCCAGCCACGGTCGTGCGCGCCGGCACATCCTTCAGCACCACGCTGCCGGCGGCGATCTTGACCTCGT
Source organism: Henriciella mobilis (assembly GCF_003576285.1). Classification (NCBI taxonomy): domain Bacteria; kingdom Pseudomonadati; phylum Pseudomonadota; class Alphaproteobacteria; order Hyphomonadales; family Hyphomonadaceae; genus Henriciella; species Henriciella mobilis. The sequence goes on from NZ_QWFX01000016.1 coordinate 262,561, forward strand.
CGCCAATGGTGATGTTGCCGAGCACCTTCGCGCCAACGGAAACAAGCACGCCCTTGCCGATCTTCGGATGGCGGTCGCCGACTTCCTTGCCTGTCCCGCCCAGGGTCACGCCCTGCAGGATCGAACAGCCATCGCCGACCACCGCCGTTTCACCGATGGTAATTCCTGAAGCATGGTCCAGCATGACGCTGCTTCCCATCTTCACAGCCGGATGGATATCAACGCCGAACAGCTCACTCGCGCGGGACTGAAAGTGGAAGGCCAGCGTTTCGCGGCCCTCGCGCCAGAGGCGGTTGGCGACGCGGTGTGTCTGTAGCGCAAGGAAGCCCTTGAAGAAGAGGAAGGGCTGCAGCATGCCCCGGCAGGCCGGGTCGCGTTCCAGGACGGCCTGCATGTCGGCCTCTGCGGCATCGACCAGCGCGTGCTCGTGGTCATAGACCGTCGCGATGATATGGCGAATCTGCTGCGCGCCCATTTCCGGGCCGGCAAGCTTTTCAGCAAGATGGAAGGCCAGCGCCTGGCAGATCGTATCGTGCGAGAGGATGGCGGCGTCGATGTAACTCGCAAGCGCCTGTTCGTCGGATGCCGCGGCCTTCGCTTCGAAACGCAGTCTTTTCCATGGCGGCGGCGGCGCACCGATATCGGGGTTCTCGACCATGGCTAGCGGCCTCCGTGCCGAACTCACAACGGGGGCTGAAATGGCGTATCGCAGGCAGGCGTTCAAGCCCTGGCGGGAGATTCGCTCTTTTCATTGCGATGGATGTAACGGATCGCAAAGCCATTGCGCAGCGTGCGGACCACCTCACCGCGCAGGTTGCCGATGGTGACAATCTCACCGACGGAGGGGGCTGGTCCATCCGCCTCGAAGGCTGCGCCCGACAGCGAGATGTCGATCGTGCGGCACTGTATGACACGGCCATCCTGGCGCGTGACCAGCGCCGGGCCACCCCCGGCATAGCGTGGCGCTTCGCGTTCGTCGGTCAGGCCAAGCTGCTTGTAGTTCACCAGCCAGGTCAGGCGGTCGGCAATCTTGTCCCGCTTGCGGGGCGTGATGTTGAACTTGACCGCAAAGCCCTGCGCCGTCTGGCGCACGACTTCGGCTTCAAGCCGGCCAAGATCGTCGAGATAACAAATGAGTGAGGATTCAACGTCCGGGCGGACATTGGCGATGATTTCCGCGCCACCGCAGGAAATGTTCCGCGTCAGCAAGCCGTGATCTTCAGAGCCGTCGCCAAGGAAGCGGCCGTTCAGCGCCAGATCAACCCTGACATTTGCCCGCCGATCCTTGCGCAGATCGGCTCGCATGAGCGGTTGGACTTTAGGCTTGATGCTGCTTTGCAAGATGCCACTCCATCGTCCACGTTGAGGACCCGTCCCGGACGCGACCGGAAGTGGAAGACTATGCATCGCCCGTTCATAAATGGTTGAAGGTTTATGCGAAACTGACACTATCGTCATTTATCGCCCGTCAACTATCTGGGCCGGAGGAGACGCTCAATGAACCAGCACGAAAGCTTCGATTACATTATTGTCGGTGCGGGCAGCGCGGGATGCGTTCTCGCAAACCGGCTCTCGGCTGACCCGTCTGTGTCAGTCTGCCTGATCGAGGCCGGCGGCAAGGATAACAGCCTCATGGTCCGCATGCCGGCCGGGGTGGGCAATCTGATCAAGGAAGAAAACCCGCACAATTGGGGCTTCTACACCACGCCTCAGGCTCACATGAATGGCCGCAAGCTGTGGTGGCCGCGCGGCAAGGGCTGGGGCGGATCCTCTTCGATCAATGGCATGATCTATATCCGCGGCCATGCGCGCGACTATGACCAGTGGCGCCAGTCGGGTCTCAGCGGCTGGGGCTATGCCGACGTCCTGCCCTACTTCCAGCGCTCCGAAGGCTACCAGAATGGCGCCAATGCGTATCATGGCGGCGACGGTCCGCTCGTCGTGGAGGAAAGCCCGCTCGACGCTGAGCCCTATCAGGCTTTCATCAAGGCCGGCGAACAGGCCGGCCATGCCGTCACGAAGGACTTCAACGGTGCCCAGCAGGAAGGGATGGGCGCTTATCAGCGCACGATCAATGACGGCGCCCGCTGGAGCACCTCCTACGCCTTCCTTCGTCCGATCCTCGACGAGCGGAAAAATTTGACCGTGAAATCCACCGCGCTCGTCAGCAAGGTCGTGTTTCGCGGCGGCCACGCGCATGGCGTCGAACTGGTCGCCAGGAGAGGGGCAGAACCTGAACGGGTCGAAGCGGCGAAGGAAGTCATCATCTGCGCCGGCGCCGTCCAGTCGCCCCAGCTGCTGATGCTGTCCGGTGTCGGGCCGGCCGACCATCTGCGCCAGCACGGCATCACGGTCATCGCTGACCGGCCAGAGATTGGCCGCAACCTGCAGGACCACCTGGACGTGACCGTCATCCACAAGATGACGAAGAAACTGTCCGCCTATTCCAAACAGGCCGGCCTGAAGAAGATCGCCGTCGGGCTGAATTATCTGCTGCGCAAGCAGGGGCCGGGCCGCGACAACTTCCTGCAGGCCGGAGCCTTTCTGAAGTCCCGCGAGGGCCTCGACCGGCCTGACCTGCAGCTGCACTATGTGAATGCCATCATGATGGAGCATGGACGCCAGCAGATGAACATGGACGGGTTCACCATCCATGCCTGCCAGCTGCGCCCGGAAAGCCGGGGCACGATCACACTGAACAGTGCCGATCCATTCGATCATCCGGCAATCGATCCCAACTACCTGGCGACCGAGGAAGACCGCCGCGCCATTCGCGAAGGCGTGAAGATCTGCCGGGACATCGCACGCCAGGAGGCCTTTTCCGGCTTTCGCGGTGACGAGATCCTGCCCGGTCCGGGCGTCCAGTCAGATGCCGACATCGACGCCTTTGTCCGCGAGACCGGCGAAACGATCTACCACCCTGTCGGCACCGTCCGCATGGGGATCGATGACGCCGCCCCTGTCGATGGCGATCTGAGAGTTCGCGGCGTGACGGGCCTTCGGGTGGTCGACGCTTCGGTGATGCCGACGCTCATCGGCGGAAATACCAATGCACCGACCATCATGGTTGCGGAGAAGGCGGCAGACCTGATCCTCGGGAAGCCGGCGCCAACCCCGGCCGAGATCGCCGAGCCGGCCTAGGCCGTCTCTTCGAGCGGCGCATCCCAGACCCGGCGGATATGGACATCCGACTCCGGGCCGAGATTGAGCCAGGCCAGCCGGCCCGTCGTCGCATTCGAGATCATGACCTGGTCGCCCGGGCCGATCGTGGCCTGCAGGCGTTCGCGCACGCGGGCCTGGCGGGCGCGCGAGCGGAGCGTCCAGACCCCGGGCATCACCTCGGCGAACTTGCCCAGCCGATTGAGCGCCCCAATGATCTGCATCTTGCCGGTCCCGTTGAGCCGCGTGACGATGAGATAATTGGCGGGTTCGTTGTCGGCGTCATCGCCATGGCGCCCGCCGCTCTCGAACAGGCTTCGCAAGGCATCATGCTCATGAGCGGCGAGGAATTCGTCGGTTGCCGCGCCCGAAACCCGGCTTTCAGGGCCGATCCGCCGCTCCCGGACAAAGGACTGCATCTGGCCGAGCGTATAGGGACCATAAGTCGTGCCGTGAACCAGCACGCGCCATTTCGGCGGATCGACCTCTCCCAGCTCAAGCGCAGTATCTGCCATTTGCGGCCTTTCCCTCATTGCCAGCGACACACCTGTTTCTTCACGTAAAAAGCTGAGCAGGGCGTTAAAACGCGTGGGCCAGCCGCAGTTGTCTTTTGAATTTTCGGTAAATTTCAGCCTTTACCTTTTCGTCCCGTTAGAACCCCGGCCCATAGCCTTGGCAGACGGTTTCAGAGTGCAAGGGGAACTGTCATGCCACGCACCCACCTGTCCAACGCTACGCTCTCCGGAAGTCTTGGCCGCGCTGCCGGGACACTTGCCCGATCAAAACAGGGCGGAACGACCATGCTGTTCGCGCTTCTCGCCATTCCAGTCATCGGCATGGTCGGCTTCTCGGTCGACATGGTCCGCAGCTCGAATGCGAAATCCGCGCTTCGTGCAGCCCTCGATGCCAGCCTGCTTTCCGCAGCGCAGGAAGGGACGTCCAGCTTCCAGACAACGGCGAACGCCTATTTCGGATCGAACGTAAACCAGCTGGCAAAGCTCGACCCCATCGCGAATTTCTCCTTCGCCGAGACCCGAAACGAGGTCGTCTACAAAGGCACGGCGACCGCCAATGTCGGGACAACCTTTGCGGCCATTCTTGGCATCAACAATATCCCGGTGACGCTCTCGGCGTCCGTCACACAGCCAAAAGACATTGCCGAGACCTGCATCTGGGTGCTCGACGAAAGCGCCAACCACGCGCTGACCTTCAACTCCGAAGCGACCGTCGTCGCGCCGGAATGCGCCATCCAGGTCAATTCGATGAACAGCGCGGCGGCCAGCTTCAGTTCGAACATCAATATCCAGTTTTCGGACATCTGCATCGCCGGCCCGGGCGTGACCAACAATTACGGGCCGATCGCTAACATGGAGACGTCCTGCGAGCCCAAGCAGGAGCCGTTCACGGCCAAGATGCCGACCGTCAATCCGGGTGACTGCGACTATTCCAGCAAGAATTTCAATGGTGGCAATGTCACCATGCATCCCGGCACCTATTGCGGGAACATCAACTTCAACAGCGAGCCTTACGTCGATTTCGCGCCTGGCCTCTACATCCTCAACGGCTCAAGCTGGAACGTGAATGGCGGCGAGTGGTATGGCGATGGCGTGACCTTCTATTTCCATGACAACAAGTCCGGCATCCAGTTCAACAGCGCTGTGAAGTCGAACCTGACGCCGCCGACCAGCGGCGACTACAAGGACATCATGTTCTTCGAACCGTCCGGCCTGCCCAAGTCGAACTTCATCTTCAACGACTCGCGCGACTTCAAGATCGAAGGCCTCGTCTACCTGCCGAGCCGCGACACGACCTACAATGCCAATTCCATCTGGCATGCCCGGAAGTTCACCTTTGTCGTGAACACGCTGAAGCTGAACCAGACCAACTGGGACCTGACGCCGGGGGTCGAGTCGCCTGCCAATGATGGCAACGATCCGGCAGACCTCAGGATTTCGAGCTAGGCGCGCGCCCCCACCTGCGCCTACTCGGCCGGCTGCGCAGCATCCCTTGGGTGCTGCCAGCCGCGTCCCGTCACTGCCCGCCAGGAACGGAGCATCGGCTTCATCGTCATGATCCGGAACACAGCTGGCGCGAAGTAGAGCGCGAGCAGCGCCGAACCGGCCACCCCGCCGGCAATGGCCGTCGCCAGGGGCAGCCAGAAGACATCTCCCGTAAGGATGATCGGCACGAATCCGCCCATTGTCGTCAGCGTCGTCGCAACAATGTGCCGTGTGGCGGCGACGACAATCTCGCGCTGCGCAATAACATCGTCTCGCCGCGCGGCCTCGCTGCCCTGTAGCAGCGACAGCACCACGATCGAGCTGTTGATCGAGATGCCAAGCAGGCCGAGCGCGCCGACAATGGCGTTGAAGCCCATAGGCAGGTTGAACATCCACACCCCGCCAAAGGCGAGGCCGACCGACATCCCGCCCGTCATCAGGATGACAAGCGCCATGCGGAAGGAGTTGAACACCAGTGCCACCGCCCCGGCCATGATCAGCACAAGGGGGACGGCCAGCGATGCGAGATTGCCCAAGGCCTCGGTGCGGGTTTCCTCTTCGCCGCCGATAATGATCTCGTAGCCAGGCGGCACGCTGAAGGCCGATGAGTCGAGTGCTGACTGGAATTTCTCCATGACGGGCGGCGGCAGCGAATAGGGTTCGGTGAAGCCGTAGATCTGGTTGACCCGCCGGCCCATATATCGGGTGATGACAGCGGTCTGCGGATCGAGCGTGATCTCACCCAGCGACGCGATGGGCGCGCCGGACCCGTCCGGGCCGTTGCCGATGGTCTTGGAGCGCAGGTCAGCCAGCTGAGAGCGGCGTTCGGGCGGCGCGATCACCCGCACCGGGACTTCCTCGATGCCCTCCAGGATGGACCCGGCTGGCACCCCTTCGAGCTCGGCGCGCAAGTCATTGGCAAGATCGACCAGCCGGTCTCCTGACATCGCGGTGGCCGCTTCGTCGGCGCGGATGGTCACGACGGGCGCCCCGAGCTGCAGGCTCGCCTGGGTATAGGTAATGCCCGGGACGCCCGAGAGAATGCGGCGTGTCTCGTTGCCGAGGGCGTTCAGCGTCTCGAGATTGTTGCCCTGGATGAAGAATTCGATCGGCGCATCCACAGGCGGGCCCTGTTCGAATGGAAGCGCCAGGAACTGTGCTTCAGGAAAATCCTCGCGCAGCTTGTCCTGAATGTCGCGCACCATGATGCGCGTGGACATCGCATCCTTGAGCTGCACCCATCCGGCTGCGAAGCCCGGCACGCCCTGCGTATTGTTGAAAGCGTTGTAGTAGACACGCGGCGCGGCTTCGCCGAGTGTGAAGTTCACCATCTCGACATTGCGATAGGTGTAAAGCAGGTCCGTCGCCCGCTCAGCCGCACGGCGCGCTTCATGGATGGTCGCCGTCGGCGGCAGCGTGATCTGGACCTGGAACTGGTCACGTTCAGTCTGCGGGAAGAATTGCAACGGCAGGGTGGAGCCAAGCATGAAACCGGTCACGGTCGGGACAATCCCGATCAGCAGGCCGAGGACCGGGAAGCGCAGGACAGCACCAATCGTCCAGCGATAGCCATCGGTCACGGCGTCGATGGAGATACCGTCCCGAAACCAGTTCTTGCGCTCGCCGGGCTTGCGCTTGCGGTCCAGGTGACCGGCAAGGAAGGGTGTGATCGTCATGGCGAGCAGGAAAGACGTCGCAACCGAGAAGATCACCGAAACGCCGATCATGCCGATGAATTCGCCTGCGCCGCCCGGCATCATGGCAATGGGGGCAAAGGCGAGGGCGGTTGTCAGTGTCGAGGCGAATAGCGGCCCGAACAGCTTCCGGATGGCGATGTCGATCGCATCGATGATCGAATGGCCGCGCGCGCGTTCCTGGTCGTACTCATCGAAAACGACGATGGCATTGTCGATCAGCAAGCCGAGCGAGATGACCAGGCCCGTCACCGACATCTGGTGCAGGTTGTAACCGAACAGGTTGAACAGGAGCAGTACCAGCGCCACGGTCAGCGGCAGCGCTGCACCGACGACAATGGCCGCCCGCCAGCCCATGACAAGGAACAGGACGAGGAAGACGATCAGGGCCGAAAAGGCGAGGTTCTGCGCCAGGCCATTCAGGCGCGTCTCGGTGTAGACGCTCTGGTCGAACAGGATCCGGACATCAATTTCGTCAGGCGACTCCGCTTCGAATTCGGCCACCAGGTCGCGGGCTGTCTCTGCCCATTTGTCGACGCGTTGATGCGGCTGAATGAACGCGCCAACAACAATTGAGCGTTTGTTGTCGGTAAAGTTCGCAACCGTGGCCGGATCTTCTATGCCCTTGTGGACGTCGGCAATGTCGCCGACGCGCAGGGCGGTCCCGTCCGCACGCTGCTGGAGCGGAACGGCCCGTATCCGGGCGATGCCGTCAAACGCGCCACCGATTTCAAGGCCGACATTGGAGGTTTCCCCGCGCACTTGTCCGGCCGGCGTCTTGGCATCCGCAGCAGCAATGAGCTGGGCCGCCTGCGGCATGGACAGACCGGCTGCGGCGAGCGCCTGCGGGTCTATGATGACCCGGACCTCCTCTATGGGGAGTCCGTAGATCTCGGTTTCTTCCGTCCCGGCGAGCGTCTGGAAGCGATCCGACAGGGCGCGCGCAAACCGCGCCATGACAGCGAGTTCCGGCTCTCCCTCGCCTTCCCAGACGAGACCGACAAGGATGGTGCTGGCACCGACATATTGCCGATGGACCTCGGGGATGCTGCTACCCTGCGGCAGGTTCGCCCGCGCGCCGTCAACCTTTGCCCGGATCAGCGTCCACGCATCGTCGACTTCGGCTTCCGTCAGCCCTTCGTCGATCTGCAAGCCGATTTGCGAGACATTGGCTCGCGACGTCGACTGGACCTCCTCGACCTCGGGCAATTCAAGCAGGGCCGACTCGATCGGGTCGGTGACGGTGGCTTCGATGCGTTCGGCATCGGCGCCGGGCAAGGTCGTCAGGACATAGCCATAGCGCTCGACCAGTGTCGGGTCTTCCTGGCGGCCAAGCGTCAGGATCGAACCGATCCCGCCAGCGATGACAACCATGATGAAAAGAATGCTCAGCCGCGGCAGACGATAGAACAGCGTGCGCATGGCGGCTTATCCCTCGTCAGCCGCATTGGCGGTCTGGTCGAGGCGCGGCCGAACCTCCTGGCCGGGCGTGATCCGCTGCAGGCCGTCGATGATGATGAGATCGCCGTCGGAGACCGCCCCCCGGACAAAAGCCTGGTCGCCCTCACTCTGGATGACCTCCACAAGACCGGGACGCACAGTCCACGTGTCGTCATCCTTCCTGGCGATATAGATGGACCACAGGCCGCGCTGGCCTTCAGACAGCGCCGTTACCGGCACCCATAATCCTGGTTCATTGACCTGCCGGGTCATGTTCATGCGGACCACGGCGCCGACGGAAACAGCCTCCGGATCAAGGATTTCGAAGACGCTTGCGACCGTCCGTTGACCGGCATTGATGACGCCCGTCACCGATCTCAGCTCTGCTTCGACCGGGCCCCGGTCCACGGTGAGCGTATAGGTCTCGCCCGGCTCAAGTTCGGCTGCGAGGGCCGATGGCAAGCCAATACGCGCCTCGAGGGCCCCCGTCTCGACCAGTTCAAAGACAGGCGCGCCCGGAGCGGCGATGGCGCCTTCATCGAACATGCGTTCGGTGATCACGCCCGCGAAGGGCGCTGAAATCTGCGACAGGTCAATCTGGACCCGAAGCGCTTCAGCCTGGGCCCTGGCGGCATTGATCCGTGCCTGTGCCGTCGTGGCCTGCGCAGCGGCTTCGTCGACACGCTGCTGGGAAACATGACCCTTCTCAAGGAGGGCTTGCTGGCGCTCCACCGTTGAAACGGCGAGCGAGTGCGCGGCGATTGCTTCGTCGACCTGCGCTTCGGCGGAGGCCAGCTGCGAACGCAGTGCGCGCGTGTCGAGAACCGCCAGGCTCTGTCCCTGCTCGACCCGGTCGCCGATATCGGCCCTCAGAGCGGCAATCCGTCCGCCGCTCTGGAAGCCGAGCTGGCTGGTACGCTTGGCTGACACAAGACCGCTGAACTTCTCATCGAGATCGAGCGATGCCTGCAGGCGCGCCTCGATGACATCCACACCGAGCGGGGTCGGCGCTTCATTGATGACGAGCGGTCCCTCGCTGGACCGTTGGGACAGGACAAAGGCGGCGAGGCCCGCCAGCGAAATGGCGATGACGATCAGAAAGAGAAGGCCCTTGAGGAAACTCGGCCTCGGCTCTTTCGCCACGTGTGCTGATGGCTCCTGCATGGTGCGCTCCTGCTGGGCTGGTCTCAGTCTCGTTTGGTCGGACCGGATTCCAGGCTCCGGATGATAAGGTCGGCGTGAAAGTCTATGAAGTCGTCCTGGCTCATGGCGCTGGGCATGGTCGCCATGGACGGAAAATCGTTGAAATGGGCAATCATCATCGCAAGGCCGTGCATCGACGCCCAGATCGACTTGGCGGCTGTATCGCGCACCAGCTCTGGCCGGAAACAGCCATTGTCCAGCCCCTCGCCCACCATTTCGGTCAGGATGGCGAAGGCCTGGGCGCGATTGGAATCGCTGAACTCGCAGCCCTCCGGCACGGTCGGCGCCGGTGGCGCCACACCTGAAAAGGCCGCCACATAATGATGCGGCTTCTCGAGCGCCTTGCGTACATAGGTCGACACGCACCGGCGCGCCCGCGTCGGGAACGGCTCGGCCCGGTCGGCAATCAGGTTGACGCTCTCGAGGATGCGGCCGAAGAAAGCCTCCTTAAGCTCGTCGATCAGCTCGTCCTTGGACCCGAAATACTTGTAGATGGCGGCCGGGGAATAGTCGATTTCGTCCGCGATCCGGCGGATCGAAAGCCCGGCTTCCCCTTCAACCGCGAAGACCCGTTCGGCGGCTTCAAGAATAGCCCCGCGAACACGGATGCGCCGGCGCTCTGCAGGAGTGTGAAGCTCGTCTTCCATGGGAACTCAGCGTAAACCGACCAGACTTCTCACATAGCGCAGGAGTGCGAAAAAGAAAAGGGTGTTCATTTTGTGAACGCTGTTCACTCAGCACCAGCCGCTGATGGTCTGCGCATAGGCCGGACTTGTGTCTATGAATTCAGCGCCGTCCAGATTATCTAGCGCGCATGACCGAGATGTTTCCTCCCGCCCCGCCCGTCGGCGAGCCGATGCTCGCCACACGCCCGTCCAGCGATGTCCGCAAATTCCTGTCGCTTCGCCGTTCGGCCAACAAGGTCGCGATCGGCAATCCCGGGCCCGACCGTGAGCAGCTTGACGACATCCTGGCAGCGGCCACCCGCGTGCCCGACCACCGGCGGCTCTCCCCATGGCGCTTCATCGTCTTCGAAGGCGATGCGCGCGCTGCGTTCGGGGAGGCCGCGGCCAAGGTTCACCTGGAAGAGGCCCCGATGGCGGGTGACAAGGAAGTTGAGACAACACGCGGCCTGTTCATGCGGGCCCCCGTCGTGGTGGCGGTGATCTCCAGCCCGAAGGACGATAATCGTACCCCTGTGTGGGAGCAGGAACTCTCTGCCGGTGCGCTCGCCTACAACCTCCTCCTGACGGCGAATGCCGCTGGTTGGGCCGGCTGCTGGCTGACCGAATGGATCAGCTTCTCCAGCGGCATCAACAAGCTGCTCGGGCTTGAGCACAGTGAACGCGTGGCCGGCTTCATCTATCTCGGCACCGCGACCATGGATCCGCAGGAACGCGCCCGGCCGGACGCTTCATCGCTCATCCAGCGCTGGACTCCCTGACGTTTCCAACCCCCTCGCCTTGCGAGAAATATTGCAAAGTCATGTGAGCTCGTGAATTGTCGATCCTGTTGATTCGGGGACGCAAGACGCATGATCAGACGACTCGCCGCCATTGTCGCAATGGCCGCCATCTCCCTGCCGGCCCATGCCTGGAAGAACTACAGCTCCACTGACAAGTTCGACACCGAATGCCGCCAGCCCAACAAGGGCGTTGGCTGCATCATCGAGGCCGAACAGGTCTATGTTCGCCCCTCAACAGAGGGCGCCGCTCCCAAGAAGCTGTCCCTGGTGAAGCATTTCATACCCGACGAGGAAACACTCATCCCTATCCTCGAACGCCAGGGCACAACCGGGCCGGCTTACGAGAAGTTCGCCCAGGACAACCTCGGCTTCGGCAAGAATAATTATCTCTACTACATCGCCAGGCAGACCGTTCTGACCGGCATTGCGGACGACCAGGGAAACATCCTGCTGCCGGCTGAATACAGGTGGGCTTATCCCGTATCCGACAAGCTCGCCTATGTGCAACGGGTCGATCTACAGTATGGGTACGTCACGCTGGACGGCACAGCATCGTTTACGCCGACCTCATTCTACTGGTCGCATATCAATCAACACTACGGGAAGAAGCCAGACCAGCCCGCCGTTGTCCGGTTTGAAGGCCCGACAAATTCAGACGGTCTGAAATCCTACTTCTTTCCAGGCCCGACGGGCGAGTTCGACCTGACCCTCGACCGCGTCGTGGAACGGCGCGAGCCGGACAAGGGCAACGACTATTACGTCTTCAACAACAATCTCTATGCCTTCCCCGTGCGCGCCGAAGATGGCAGCGAATTCTCTGTTTATGTCGACCCGTTCAAGCTGGAGATCGACCATCTCGGTCCGCAGCTCACCATCATGGCGATTGGTCACTCGCTCGATAACAAGCCCCCCAATCAATGGACCCGGTTGAGCCCCAAAAGCTATGAAGAACTCGATCGTCTCGCCAGGAGTTCCGGCACCGACTTTGTAAATATGCCGCTGGAAAAGCGGGGGACGCTCGCCTCCGGCCACGGCGTCTTTAACGGCGACATCTATGTGCCGCTGAGCCTGGAGGATGGTACGCCGGTCGAACTGAAGGACGGCGCCGTGGGCATGGTGCCTCTCTATGTGAACGACCACATGGACATTTCGGTTTCAGGCGTACGCGGTTGGCTCGTTGTCTACGGCGAAGGGCCGGATCGCTATTACCGCTTCATTACCCATGTCGTTGGCGGGCCGGAGTTCAAGGAGCCACTAGCCGGTAACGTGAACGAGCTGGCACCGATCAATGTCAATCTGTATGCGGTCAACGCCCTGAAACTGGCAGACGTTTGGGTCGGGTCAATGGATGAGGGGCTGTACCGCGACATGTTCAGGGGTCAGAACCCCGACGACATTCCATCCATGCCGCTTCACGCCGCCGTGCGCTTCTTTGAAGACCCGGACCTTGGCGCGGCAGGCGGTATTTCTGACTGGTACACGCTCGGAGCTTCCGGGGAAGATGCTTACGTCCGCCAGACGGCGGAGCATCGTAATCCTCAATTCTACAAATCATCTCCCGATGATCCGCAAACCCTCGTCACCGAAGAGATCATCAAGCAGGCACGGGCCCTGTTCGAGGAAAAATACGACTCCCGCATGGGGCGCGAATACCCCGAGCAATGGGCGGCGGTCCGCGCCGAGCGCCTCGCCAAAAGCCAGCGCGAAAAGGCCGATGAGATTCTCGCCAATGGCTACGAAATCCAGTTCAACGACGTCTTCTACACCGTTGCACGGACGCAAGGCGGCAAATACCTGCAGGCTTACTGGAACAGGTACAAGCAGTTGCCAAATGAGGCCGATGCGAGCGACATCTGCAGCCGGTTCGGCTATAACAGCCGCGAGTGCGGGACTGTCTGGCGCTGGGCTCAGGCCATGTATGAGGGCCGCGCCCAGGCTGAGCGCGTTGCCGCCGAAGAGTATGCCCGCAAGGCCTACCGCCACCCGATCTTCGACTGGAAGCCAGATTACCGCCCACCGCCAAACTATCAGGGCCGCTGCTACATTCTGGGCGATGGCACGGAGAAGTGCTTCTACGACTAGCGGCCTTGCATGATCGCAGGTTCCCACAGCCGCGCATTCGCGCCAGAAAGGCGTCATGTTTTCATTCCTGAAGACCAATGCGCGATGGATCGCGGGCGGCTTCCTGCTCACCTTCTTTTCGTCTTTCGGCCAGACTTTCTTCATCGGCCTGTCGGGTGAAGAGTTGCGGGCGAAATTCTCGCTGAGCGATGGCGAGTTTGGCCTGACCTACATGGTCGCCACCCTGGCCAGCGCGCTGACCCTGCCCTTCATCGGCCGCATCCTCGACCGGATGCCGGGCCGCAATGTCGCCTGGTTCGTCATCCCCTGCCTGTCTGCAGCCTGCCTGCTCATCGCCTTTGCGCCAAGCATCGCGGTGATGGTTCTCGCGCTCTACCTGCTGCGCCTCTTCGGCCAGGGCATGATGACCCATATCGCCCTGACCGAGACCGGGCGCTGGTTTGCCGCCAATCGCGGCCGCGCAACCTCGCTCGTCGTCCCCGGCCATCAGGCAGGTGAGGCGTTGCTGCCAATCTCCTTCGCGCTGATTGCCTCGGCGGCGGGCTGGCAGGCGGCCTGGATCGTCGCCATTGCCGCGCTGATGATGCTGGCGCTTCCGCTGATCCATGTCCTGTGGCGGGTGGAGCGCGTCCCCGGCGAGACTGCCGACAAGGGCCCTGCACACCATACCGCCCGCGACTGGACGCGCAGTGAGGTGCTCCGCGACCCCTATTTCTATGCCTTGTTGTCCTGCGTGCTGGCGCCGCCCTTTATCGGCACGACCATCTTCTTCCATCAGGATTACCTGGTTGAGCTACGCGGCTACTCCCCGCTCGCCTTTGCTGCCGCCTTTCCGCTGAAAGCCGTGACAACGGTGCTGTTCGCCCTTGTCTGTGGCCAGCTCGTCGACCGGTTCGGGGCGCCCCGCCTGCTGCCGCTCTTCCTGCTACCGCTCGCGGTTGCCAGCGCGGCGGCCGCCTATCTCTCATCGGCCTGGGGTGTCTATGTCTTCATGATCCTGATCGGCGTCAGCTATGGCTTCACCTCGACCCTGCTCGGCGCGCTCTGGCCGGAGGTCTATGGGGTGAAACATCTTGGCGCGATCCGCGCGGTGATCGTCGCGGCCATGGTCTTTTCGACCGCCCTCGGCCCGGGCCTGACAGGCGCGCTCATCGATGCGGGCATCGACCTTCCCACACAGCTTGTCTGGATGAGCGTCTGGTGTCTTGGCGCCTGCATCCTGATGGCGGTCGTCTCGCCACGGCTGGTCGCCCGGGCGGCCGCGAGCCATCGCTAGCTAGCGCAACTGGTCTTCGGGGACGCGCTGCAGGTCGATGGCAAGCTCCTGGAGCCAGCGGTTTTCCCGGCCGGCAAAGTGGTCCCGCAATCGCTCTTCCACCGCCGCAGCCGACCAGACAGTTGCCCGCTCCAGACCGATACACTCTTTTAAAGTCGCGGCCTTTTCGCCGCCCGGCAGGCCCGGATGCGCAATGCTTAGCCGGCCGGTCGAGGCGTCCTGGCGAAACATCAGGGGATGGCCCTTCAGATCGCCCGGCACATCCATATGGCCAATGACGGGCCAGCGCTCCCGGTGCAGGTCGTCATCGCGCACATGCACGGCAAAAACGACGTCCAGGTCCTTCAGCACCTCTGGCGCCAGATCGGCAGGCGTCATGACATCGAAGGCAATCAGCAAGCCGGCTTCCGACACCTGCACGTAGCCCTTTTGTCCGTCACCGAGGTCGAGCTGCAGGATATCGCCGGCTTTCGGTCTGCTCATGTCGTCTCCCTGCACGTGTGTCAGGCCAGCCCGAACAGGGCCTCGCTCTCGCTCAAGAAGCTGTCGCCGCCGCGCGTGATGCCGGAGACGCGGCCGGGCGCTTCCGCCAGCGCCGTTTCGGCGAAGAAGCCTGCAAGCGCCGTCATCCGGCCCCGCATCGTCCCGCCCTCGGTGCGGGCAGCGACCGCGCCGCGCGTCAGGAAATGACCGCCGATCACGTCGCCGGCAAGTTTCAGATAGGCCGTCGCGCTGGCGAGCCCCTTGTCACGGTCGGCCTTCATCGTCTCGACCATCCAGCCAGTGGCTTCTTCCAGCGCATCGGCAGCGGCCACCAGCCGGTCGGCAATCTGGACAAGCTGGGGATCATTCGTCTCGCGCGCAGCCTGTGCCGTGGCGCGGACATCGCCCAGCATGTCAGCCATGGCCTTGCCGTTCGCCATGCCGAGCTTGCGGCCAACAAGATCGATCGCCTGGATGCCGTTCGTGCCTTCATAGATCGGCGCAATCCGCGCATCGCGATAGAGCTGCGCGGCCAGCGTCTCGTTCATGAACCCCATGCCGCCATGGATCTGGACGCCCATGCTCGCGACCTCGACGCCCATATCGGTCGACCAGGCCTTGGCGATCGGGGTGAGAAGGTCCTCGCGCAGTTTTGCAGCCTCGCCGGCATCGCCGTCTGACGTCTTCGCGATATCCGCCGCCACGCCGCAGGCATAGCAGATCGCCCGCGCCGCCATGACATTGGCGCGCATCGTGGTCAGGGTGCGGCGGACATCAGCATGGTGGAGGATCGGTGCCGGCCCATCGACGCCCTTTACCTGGCCCTGCTTGCGTTCCTGCGCATAGGCATAGGCCGCCTGGTAAGCCGCTTCGCCCACGCCGACACCTTCCTGCCCGACATTGAGCCGGGCGGAGTTCATCATGGTGAACATGCAGGCCAGGCCGCGGTTTTCCTCACCGACCAGCCAGCCTGTGGCACCGTCATACTCCATCACGCAGGTCGGCGAGGCATGAATGCCGATCTTCTTTTCCAGCCCGATACACTGGACATTGTTGCGTTCGCCCAGCGAGCCGTCCTCATTGACCAGGACTTTCGGCACGACGAACAGCGAGATGCCCTTCGATCCGGCCGGCGCATCCGGCAGGCGGGCGAGGACAAGGTGGATGATATTCTCCGCCATGTCGTGATCGCCCCAGGTGATATAGATTTTCTGTCCGCTGATGGCGTACGACCCGTCGCCGTTCGGCACGGCCTTGGTCTTCAGCGCCCCGACATCGGAGCCGGCCTGCGGCTCTGTCAGGTTCATCGTGCCCGTCCACTCGCCGGAGACGAGCTTGGGCAGATACTTCTCCTGCTCTGCCGGGTGGCCATGCTCGACCAGCGCCTCGATGGCCCCGAGGCTGAGCAGCGGACAAAGGCCGAAACTCATATTGGCGCCGTGTATGATCTCGAGCACGGCATTGGCCAGCGTCTTCGGCAGGCCCTGGCCGCCCCATTTTTCCGGTGCTGCCAGGCCCATCCAGCCGCCTTCGGCAAAGACTTTGTAGGCATCAGCAAAGCCAACCGGCGCGATAACCCCGTTCCCGGTCAGCTGTGCGCCCTGTTCGTCGCCCGGCTGGTTCAGCGGCGCCAGAACATCAGCAGCGAACTTGCCGGCTTCCTCAAGAATCGGCTGAACCAGGTCCATGTCGAAAGCGGGAAATCCCTCGCCCAGCACCCGCTCGAGGCTTGCCAGCTCGCGAAGGGCGAAGTCCATGTCCTCAACCGGCGCTCTATAAGTCATCTCATGCGTCTCCCGGATAACTACTATGTCCCATCATCCTTTTGACAGGGCTGGAACGATTGCGGTTACCGTCTACTTAGTCGTACAACCAATACCAACACCACAAGGAGTTCCCGTCCATGCGTCGTTATATAGCGCCCCTCGCCGCTCTCGCCTTCGTTTCTGCACCTGCCTTCGCGCAGTCGCTCGACGATGTCGCCGCGGGCACCTACCAGCTCGACAGAAACCACGCCTTCCTGACATGGACAGTGCAGCATAATGGGCTCTCGGATTATTCGGTGAACTTTACCGATTTCGACGCGACGCTGGACTTCAACCCCGAAGCGCCGGCCACCTCTTCGATCGAAGTCACGATCGATCCGCTGGGCGTTGAGTCTAACTACACAGGCGACTACAAGGGCACCCACCCTGACAGCGAATTCGACAGCTGGAACGAAGCCCTCTCGAAGGATGCACGCTTCCTGAACGCTGGCTCATTCGGCGAGATCAAGTTTGTCTCTTCCAGTGCCGAAGTCACCGGCGAAAACACCGGCACGGTCACGGGCAACCTGACCTTTCTCGGCGTGACGCGCCCGGTGACGATGGATGTCACCTATAACGGCGTGACCAACTACCCCTGGAACAACGGCCGCGACACGATCGGTTTCACCGCATCGACGACGCTGAGCCGGTCTGCCTTTGGTCAGGAGTCGCTGGAAGGCTTTATTTCCGATGA
Organism: Henriciella mobilis; assembly: GCF_003576285.1. Lineage (NCBI taxonomy): Bacteria > Pseudomonadati > Pseudomonadota > Alphaproteobacteria > Hyphomonadales > Hyphomonadaceae > Henriciella > Henriciella mobilis. The sequence goes on from NZ_QWFX01000016.1 coordinate 279,862, forward strand.
GGTTGTCGTGGAATTCTCCGGTGAATTCCTGCAGGCTGAATAAGCTGACAAATTATAGCCAAGAGGGCTGATAGACATGAAACTGACCCCGATTTTCCTTGCCGGTGCCAGCGCGCTACTGATCGCTGCCTGCAATCCAGCCGAAACGCCAGCAGAACCCGGCACGTCCACGCCGGACGCAGAAACCGAAACCTCAGCCGCCGAGCCGGCCGAGGCTGAACCGGCTGGCCCGCTGGCCGACGTCGCCGACGCGACCTACGCACTCGACAAGAACCATGCGTTCCTGAGCTTCACCGTCATTCATGGCGGCGTCTCGGAATACACCGTCGACTTCACCGATTTCGATGCGACGCTGGACTTCAATCCGGATCAGCCGGAAAGCTCGACCATCCGCGTCACGATCGACCCGATGGGCCTGAATGTGAACTATCCGTCCGATTTCAGCGCCTATCACCCTGACAGCCCCTATACGAGCTGGCCGGAAGCCCTGTCGAAGGATGCGCGTTTCCTGCAGGCCGGAACCTTCCCGGAAATCACTTTCGTTTCGACGAATGTCGAGCGCACGGGCGAGACGACGGGCACGGTGACCGGTGACCTGACCTTCCTGGGCGTGACCCGGCCGGTCACCCTCGACGTGACCTTCAATGGTGTGGGCAACACGCCATGGACTGGCGAGCGCGACATTCTTGGCTTCAATGCCTCGACCACGATCACCCGGTCCGAATACGGCCAGGAGTCCCTGCAGGGCGTCATCTCCGACGAGGTGGAGATCGAGTTTTCGGGGGAGTTCCTCCAGGAGGAATAAAGCCGGGAGCGCCCAGACATGCCCTATTCCGCACGCTATAGCGCCGTGGCGATTGCCCTTCACTGGGTGATCGCCGCCGGCATCATCTTCATGATCGGTCTTGGCTGGAACATGGAGGGCAGCGAAAGCCTCTACCAGCTTCACAAGTCGATAGGCATCACGATCCTTCTCCTGACCGTGGCGCGGATCGTGTGGCGTTTGCTGAACCGGCCACCGGCCCTGCCCGGCGACATGAAGCCGTGGGAGAAGACGCTCAGCCACGGCGTGCATGTCGCTTTCTATGCCTTGATGTTTCTGATGCCGCTGACGGGCTGGCTTCTGGTCTCGACATCCTACGATTTCGACGTTCCGACCGTGCTCTATGGCCTCGTCAGCTGGCCGGACATTCCCGGTGTCGGCTTCCTGTCGAATGAGACCGGCCATGCTGTGGTGGAGTTCGTGCACTCCAAGCTGGCCTGGGTCGCGATCATACTGCTCGGCCTGCATGTCGCCGGCGCCGTCAAACATGAAATCTCCGCCGAGGAAGGCGTTCTCAAGCGGATGATCCCGGGCCTGTTCGGCAAGACGAGCCAGCCGAGTGCGCCGCCGCGCGCTTTCTTTGCGGCCTTTGGCGCCGCGCTTGGCGTGTTCATTCTCATCGCCGGCGTGCCGGCCCTTTTCGGCGGTGGATCGGGCAGTGCATCGCCTGCCGCCGAGGCGCCCGCAGGCGCTGCGATAGAGGCGAACTGGACGGTCGATCCGGCTGCTTCATCCATCGAATTCTCCGGCACCCACGAAGGCAGCATCTATCGCGGAGCGTTCAATGACTGGTCAGCCGAGATCCAGTTCGATCCGGACGACCTCGACGCCGCCCGGGCCCGCGTCACGGTGCGCACCGGCTCGGCCGAGGTGAACCGCAAACTCTACACTGACAGCCTGAAGTCGGCTGAATGGTTCAACGTCTCGCAACACCCGCAAGCGACGGTCGAGCTCGGCAATTTCCGGCAGACGGATGACGGCTATGTCGCCGATGCGACGCTGGCCCTGAAGGACAGCTCCGTCACCGTGCCTTTCGCGTTCACGCTCGATATCGATAGCGACACAGCAACCATGCAGGGCTCCACCAGTGTCGAGCGGACCCCGCTCAATCTCGGCCAGCAGTCCGATCCGGGTGCAGACTGGGTCGGCGAGACGGTCAACATCACGGTGGAGGTTCGGGCCTCGCGCGCAGGCTGAATGGGTGCTAACGGGCAGCTGATGCCTGCGCCTGTTCTCACTCCTTCGTCCGACGTGATCGCGAAAGCGGTCGCGATCCTGCGTTCCGGCGGGCTCGTCGCCATGCCGACCGAGACGGTGTACGGCCTCGCCGCCGACGCCGCCAATCCTGAAGCGGTCGCCGCCATTTACAGGGTAAAGGAACGACCCGTTTTCAATCCGCTGATCGCTCACCTCGCCTTTCCGGAGGCGGCGTTCGAACAGGGCCACTTCTCACCCGCCGCGAAAGCGCTCGCGAACGCGTTCTGGCCTGGACCGCTGACCCTGGTTGTCAATGCCGTGCCCGCCACGACGGTCTGCGACCTGGCGCGGGCCGGCCTCGACACGCTGGCGCTGCGCGTCCCCGCACACCCCGTCGCCCGTGACCTGCTCGGCGCGTTTGGCGGGCCGCTGGTTGCCCCGTCCGCCAACCCGTCCGGCCGCATCAGCCCGACCCGGGCGGAGCATGTCGCGACCGATATGGGCGAGCTTGTCGATCTCATTCTCGATGGCGGCCCTTGCCAGGAAGGCCTGGAATCCACCGTGGTCGACGCGCGCGGCGACGCACCCGTCCTGCTAAGGCAGGGCACGATCACGCCCGGCAGGATCGCGTCCGTCTGGCCCGGCCTGACCGAAGGTGGACAGGACGGCCGGCCGGTCTCCCCCGGCCAGCTGCTTCGACATTACGCCCCGGACGCCACGCTGCGCCTGAACGCCGACAAGGCCGCGCCGAACGAAGCCCTTCTCGGCTTTGGTGCGGTGGACGCCACCCTCAACCTCTCCCCCTCCGGAGACCTTGCCGAAGCGGCGGCAAACCTCTTTGCCATGCTGCGAGACCTCGACCGCAGCTACGACCGCATCGCGGTGTCGCCCATTCCACCAGAAGGCCTGGGCGCGGCGATCAATGACCGTCTGGCGCGCGCTGCCAATCGAAGTTAGACAAGCAGTATGCACCCGGCACCGGCCTTTCTGGACACTGATCGCGACCGGCTCCTGAGGCGGATCGAGGCCTGGCCGTTCGCCCTTGTTGTCGGCGTGACGGAGGGGCGCGCCCGTGTCGCCCACACGCCAGTCATCCGAAACAACGGAGAAACCCTTCGCTTTCACCTGGCGCGGACGAATCCTGCCTGTCAGGCCATCATCGAGGCGCGCCGGGCTTTGGTCGTCTTCACCGGGCCGAACGATTATATCTCGCCGGACTGGTATGGCATGGAAGACCAGGTGCCGACCTGGAATTACCTGTCCGTGGAGGCTGAAGGGGCTGTCCGTCCGCTGGACGATGACGGCGCCGCTGTTGTTCTCGACACCCTGTCTGCACGTTTCGAGGAAGACCTCTACCCGAAGCCGGAATGGACCCGGGCGAAGATGAGCGCCGGCCGGTTCGAGGCGATGCTGAAAGGGATCACGGCCTTTGAAATGGCGCCCGAGAGGCTGGAAGGGATTACCAAGATCGGCCAGAACAAGCCCGATGAGGCGCGCCAGCGCGCGGGCGCGGCCTTGAAAGCGGCGGGCGGTGACCCAACCCTTTCCACAATGATGGAGCGCAAGTCATGAGCCAGCTGCCCACTGAATTCCTCAACGAGGCCAAAACCCTGCTCGGCGACAAGGGCTGGAGCGAGGATGCCGACCGGCTGAAGGATGCCGCAACGCCGTGGCGCGGCAACTGGCCGGGCGAGACGCCTTTCCTTGCGATGCCGGGATCGACCGAACAGGCCGCTCAGCTGGTCAGGCTCTGCGCGAAGCACAAGGTCGCGCTGGTGCCACAAGGCGGCAATACCGGCCTTGTCGATGGCGGCACGCCGCATGGCGAAATCACCGTCTCGATGCGCCGGATGAAGGCCATTCGCGCGGTCGACACGAAGAACAACTCGCTGACCATTGAGGCCGGTGCGCCCCTGGTCGACGCTCAGGAAGCGGCCGATGAGGCGAACCGGCTGTTCCCGCTCTCGCTCGGCTCCGAAGGCCAGGCGACGATTGGCGGGCTGATCTCGACCAATGCCGGCGGGGTCGCCGTGCTGCGCTATGGCATGATGCGTGACCTGATCCTCGGCCTCGAAGTCGTCCTGCCCTCTGGCGAGGTGTGGGACGGGCTGTCGGGCCTTCGGAAGAATAATACGGGCTATGACCTCAAACACCTGTTCGCCGGCGCGGAAGGCACGCTTGGCCTGATCACGGCGGCGACTCTCAAACTCTTCCCGAAAGTGGCCAAGGCAACTGGCTGGGTAATCTGCAAGTCGGCCAGCGATGTCGTCGACCTGCTTACCCTGGTGCGCGATCATGCCGGCGATACGGTGACCAGTTTCGAAATCATTCCAGCCCGGGCCATTTCCATGGTGCAGGCCGACGCGCCGGATACGCGAGACCCGGCCCCGTCCGAACTGCCCTGGCGGGTGCTGGTCGAAGTGTCGATGGCGCGCGAAGAGCTGGCGCGCGACACGCTTATGGAAGCGCTCGGCGACGGCATCGAAAAGGGCCTCGCCGACAATGTCATCATTGCCGAGAACAAGGCGCAGGCCGACAGCTTCTGGCACATCCGCGAAACCATCCCTCTGTCGAAGCGCGCCTTCGGGACAGCCATCAATCACGATATCTCCGTGCCGGTTTCGGCGATTCCGGCGTTCCTCGACGTCACCGAAGCAGAGATCCACAAGGTGGCCGCGGAGGCAGAGATCGTCGCCTTCGGCCATGTCGGTGACGGCAATTTGCACTACTCGGCCTGCGAGCCGAAACACGCGACAAGCCCCATCCTGTCAAACCATGCCGGCGAGATCACGCGCATCGTCCACGAGCAGACCATGCGCCATGGCGGCTCGATCAGTGCCGAGCACGGGGTCGGCCGGCTGAAGCGCGACGAGCTGGCCGGGATCCGCCCGCAGGTCGCCACCGACACGATGCGGGCGATCAAGACAGCGCTCGACCCGCTCGGCATCATGAATCCGGGCCGCGTCGTCAGCGTCTAGCGCCCTGGCCTAGGCCGCCACCGGCTCAGCCTGCGACGGGACGCGGCCCCGCCCGCGCCCGGCGGCAAGCACGAGCAGGGCCACGAGGGCGATACTGGTTGCCTGGGAGGAAAAGACTTCCAGCATCACCGCAAAGAACCAGGCGGGCAGCCCGCGGGCCGGCGCCTTCGCATTGAGGATCTCCGGCCCGCCCTCGCCAAGCAGGCTCATCCGGGCTGCCTCGATCTTTGCTTCCAGCTCCGCGCGCCGTTTGGCGAGGCCGAGCTCATTCTGCGCGTCGCGATAGGGTTTCTGATGTGTGCGGCCCACAGCCTCGACCCCGCGCAGATAGGCCTCCAGCCCTTCGACCGACCGCGTATCGGCGGGAATACCGTCAAGCTGGCGTTGATAGCCGGCGATCTGCGCCTCGACCACTTCTCGCGCCGACGCTGCCGCTGCCGCAGACTGGCTGCGGACATCCCTGTTGGTCTCCATGAACATGGCCGTGCCGAGCACGCTCGTCGCAGCGCCGGCCAGCGCGAAGGCAAGCGCGCGAAGGCCCTCCTTCCGTCGCCCGCCCGAAACGTGCCACCAGAAGAAAGTGAAGCCGCCAAAGGAGCAGACCGAGGCGATCACCCCGGCCCAACCCCAGATCCGGCCCTGCACGTCATCGGCGACGCTCGCGCTGAAAGCCTGGTAGTTCGCAAAGGCCGACAGCCCTGCTGCCGCCAGGCCTGCGCCGAGGAAGACCAGCGACAGAAGGATGATGATCAGGGCCTCGAACACGCCCCGGCGGCGCGGGCGCACCTCGGCGCCTGACGCGCCTGCGGCAGCCGTCCCGGCTTCAGCACCGGGCAAGGCCTCCCGCATTTCCTGCGCGCCGCCAAAGCCCTGCGGCTCGTCGAGAAGCTCGGCCCGCCAGGTTTCCACCTCCTCGTCGCTCGCCACCGTTTCCGGCTCCCGGCGGACGGCCGGCAGCCGATCCGGCCGAAGCGGAATGATCTCCGCCTCGGTGAACACTTCAGGTTCCTGGACGATCTCAGCGTCCTCGAGCTGGCTCAGATAGGTCCGGATCGGGGCGGACACGCCACAGCTGGCGCAACGCGCCTGGCCTGTGGCGAGGCTGAGCTTCAGCGCGCGCGGCGCATGACAGGCCGGGCATTCCACCCGCGCCGTATCGCTCTCGCCAAAGGCGTCCTCAAAGCCGTGCGCGACCAGAAGCGACCAGAGTTCACCCCTGCGTTGGTGACTAGCTTCCATGAAATTGTGCCCTGCTCGTTGAATTCCGCGATCACCAGCGGAACACTAACAGAACAAACAGGGAATAAAGTCAAGACCTGTCGACGAGCACCGCCACGAAAAGCGCCGGTTGGTTACCTTCAACCACCCAGGCATGATTGGTTGCGCGCTGAACGACGACGTCGCCCGGCTCGATGACGGTCTCATCATCGTCCAGCAGCAGCCGGACACGGCCCTTCACCAGGATGATAGCGTCCAGCGTATCGGTCTTGTGCATGGCCGGATGGCGTGACGTATCCGGCTGGTGGTCGCCCGCACCCATGTCGATGAAGGCCTTGCGGGTAACTTCGCGCAAGGTCTCCGGCGGCACACCTTCCGGGGTCGGGCCGATGGCAAACCAGCGGATCTTCACCGCGCCCTTGGGCGGAGACAGGTTCGGCTTGCCAAGCCCCCTGTCGGTATCGTCCTGCGTGTCGATTTCGCCCGACGTCGCGTCGGTCCATATCTCGAACAGGCCGCCAAGCTCTCCAGTGCGGAACTCAGCCGCCTGCGGCCCGTCGATCAGGATGCGTGAGCGGCCCGTTTCGGATTCCCCCGTCACCACCCGCCGCAGCGCGAAGCCGCTTTCCGATTGCTCTGACATTGATTCCTCCCATTCCTGTTTTGCCTTTCCATACTCTCCGGGCAGCAGGGCGTCCAATGCGATCAGAATGGCCGATAGCACGCCCACCAGACGAAGACGCGAACACGGGATACGCGCGTTCTGAGCCGGCCACACGCGGGCCGTGTAGAACAACCGGGTCAAAGCCTCACCATTGCGTCAGAAAGCAGCGGTACAAACACATCGCCCCTTCCCGAAGTTGACAATCGTTCTTAAGATTCTGCTAGTGGGCATCGGTCATCTTATGACTGTGCCTCAAGGCTCCGGAGGAATACATGCCAAGAATACCGCGATCGCTCGCTATCCCGAAAACGTGGAAGACATTCAACTTCCCCAGTTTCTTTGCGGCGATCCTATACCCCCTCCTGGGGCTCGCCCTTCTGATCACCATGGTCGCACTCGGCTTCGCCATTGCGCATATCGAGCTGAAACTCTGGTACCTGCCGCTGTCGCTCGGCGTGATCGCGCTGACCATCTTCGTCTGCAATGCCGGCATCGGCCCGCTGCACCGGATCATGCAACACCGCGCAGGCGAGATGCGCTGGCCGGCGCAGGTGCTGACCATGCTCAACCTGATGATCGCCATGCAGGGCAATGTGAAGGACTGGGTGAACTACCACTCCCAGCACCACCGATTCTCCGACAAGCCCGGCGATCCGCACAATCCGTTTGAATCCAAGCGCTGGGCCTGGGTCGGCTGGATCCTGTTCCGCGACAAGAAGGACCTTAGGCGTCCGATGCCGATGTGGCTGAAGACCCACCCCGTCATCGTCTGGATGGACGGTTTCTACAATTCGCTTTCACTGGTCATCCACCTCGTCATCCCGGCCGCGATCTACCTCATCGTCTGGGCCGCAGGCGGCTCGCTCGTCCTGACGGCGATCATCCATGCCAGCGTCGTGATCGGCCGTGCGATCCAATTCCATGCGACGAATTACGGGATCAACGTCCTCGGCCACCTGAAGACGCCGAAATGGGTTGACCATGCCATCGCCCTGCTGACGGGCGGCGAGGCCTTCCATGATCACCACCACGAGCAGCCGGTCTCGGCCCTTCACCGCCCTCGCAAGGGCCTCTGGAACCGGATCGTCGACTATAACGGCACGATGCTGCTCCTCTACGAAAAGCTCGGCTGGGTGCGGAACCTGAAGATCGCGCCGCAATTCGCTTGAGCAAGGCCGGTCCCGGCAGCCGGGTGAAGATCATCGGACAGACCATCCTGTCCGATGACTGGGCCACCCTGACCAAATACGCCTTCGACTATCAGCGCCGCGACGGCCAGTGGGAGCGCCAGGACCGGGAAGTGTACCACCGCGGCGACTCTGTCGCTGTCCTGCCCTTTGATCCCAACCGCAACACCGTGCTGTTGCTGCGCCAGTTCCGGCTGGCCGCCGCGCTCAATGAGGATGGCGGTGCCATGATCGAAGCCTGCGCCGGGGCGGTCGAAGATGAAAGCTTGGACGTCACGGTACACCGCGAGGCGCTCGAGGAACTCGGATACCGCCTCAACAAGGTCACGCGAGCCTTCATGGCCTACTCCACACCCGGGAGCATGACCGAGCGGATCTACTGCTACACGGCCCATTATACGCCAACCGACAAGGTCGAGAATGGCGGCGGCAGAGCCGATGAAGGCGAGGATATCGAGGTGCTGGAAATGCCGCTCGACGAGGCATACGCCATGGTCGCCAGCGGCACGATCATGGATGCAAAGACCATCCTGCTCCTGCAGCATCTCAAACTCTCGCTCGGCTAAACTTGCCAAACCATGCCGCGCCCCGCCATTATCGCCGCAAGCGAGGTGAGGGACGCGAATGAAACTTGGAGTGACAATCGGGCTGGCCGCGCTGGCACTGGGCGAGCTGGCAGCCCAACCGGCAAGCGCGCAGGACAGCTTCACATGCAACATGAATGCGGAAGACGCCGCTAACGGCCTTCGCCGGGCCGTGGCCGCTTCACCGAAATCAGCGACGGCCGAACTGGCCCAGCTCGATCAGATGGTCGAAACCTGTCCCACGGACCGCGGCGTGATCGCCTATGCCGCCGAATCCTGGCTTCGCCATGCCTATGCCGGCATACCCGACGAGGACGCCTTCAGCGCCGTGTCGCATGTCTGGGACATGCTCTATCAGGCCGATGCCATCGCCCGCGATCCTGAGGCCGGCGGGCCAAGCCGCGACTATGGCAAGATTTTCTACGAATTGCGCAAGCCGGCCGCCCAGGGGCTGATCAAGTTTCACGACGTTCGCGGGCTGAAACACCCGCTGTTCGAGTCTGATGAACCCTTCGATCGTTGCCTGGTCTGGAGCGGGAACCTCGGACAGACGCTGCTCTACGATTTCGATGACACGTGGCAGGGGCGCGGAACCGTCCTGATGCTGCGCAGGCTGGCGAGGGCCTGCCCCACGGACAAGCAGAACCAGGCCTATCCGTGGTGGCTCAAGGCGGCATCAAGCGTTGCCGGGCATACCGAGGACGCGGCCTTCGCACTTGAGCTGCTTGAGGAAGCCCGTCTCGACGGCAAGGCTTATCTCAATGGGAAGGACGCCGCTTATCAGTGGACCAGCGAAGACCAGGCGAGACTGGAAAGCCAGTATGACATGTTTCGCCTCGCCGGCATGACGGAGGCTGACCTTATCCCCGTGGCCGCGCTGTTCACACCCGAACACCTGGGTACCGAAGAGGCGGCCCGTTCGATCGGCTGGCGGCTCGACCAGGCCTGGGGGGCTTTGGACACGTCCGCCGACGGCGCGGCGGCATCTGACGAAAACCTCGCCCGGATGAAAGCGTACACGCTGGCCCTGACCCCGATGTACCATGCCGCGAAAGCCGCAGGCCCCGAGGCGCGCAAATTTCTCTTCGAAATCGCGGAGGCGCATGCGGCCGGGCAGAAATGGCGCCGCGCGGAAACGCAAGGCATACCAGGTCCCAAGGACTATATGTATATCTGGGTAGACCCGGATTACGCGCCGGGCGGTTCAGACAATTGAGACAACGCCCCGGATGAAAAAGACCGCCCGTCTGGTAAAACGAGCGGTCCTTGATTGTTTGGGCGGGCCTGCCCGTGGGCGCTAGACTTCAGCGACCGGTGCGGCCGGTGCGTTCTTCTTCACCGACTCCACGCCATTGTCGCGGCCGGATTCGCTCTTGTAGCTCTGCGAGGTGCCGATCACCTGGCCGTTGGCGGCTTTCAGGTTGAAGCTGAACTTGCCGCTGGAACCTTCCTTATTCTCATAACGCGCATCGTTCGCCGCGTTCTTCTTGACGGATTCAATACCGTTCATGGCGCTGGCGCGTTTTTTGTAGCCCTCGCTGCTCAGGATGATTTCGCCGTTTCCAGCCTTGAGGCGAAACCGAAATTCGCCAGCCTTGTCGCTGTAGAGCTCAAACTTTCCAGCCATGTTCTGTTCCTTTTGCTACAGGTCTAGAAGATCCACCTGCCCTTTTGGTTGCCCTGCCGCCCGGAAAAGTCAAGCAAAGTGCCGGGCGGGCCGTTCAACCCATGAGGAGAAAGCCCCGCAGGGCATAGGCAACAGCGGCCACGGCGGTCAGGCTGGCGATGGCCAGCCCGGCAAACCAGAGAAGCTGGCGCGACAGCGGCTTGCTGCTTTCGCCTGATTCGTCGGGGCCCTGCGGCTCGAACAGCCTAGTCATGATAGCCGTCTCCCGGTTGGACCTTTCCCCAGAACAGCGAATAGACATAGCCGGTGTAGATCAGGATGACCGGCAGCATGATCCCGGCGCCGACCAGCATCAGGCCGAGCGCATTGTCCCGCGCCGCCGCCTGCCAGATATCGACCTCGAACGGGACGATGGTCGGGAACAGGCTGACCGCCAGCCCGAGATAACCTGTCAGGAAGATACCGGCGGAATAGACATAGGGCCGCCAGTCAGGCGCGTTTACGTCCCAGAGAAGGTCGCGCGCGGCAAGAATGACGAGCGCCATGCCGGCCAGCGGAATGGGCGCCAGCGGCAGCAGCTTGGCCGGGTTGATATGGTCCATCGAGAAGCCCCAGCGCTCGGTCACACGCGGGTCGATCGACAGGGTCGCGAGGCTCACCGCCGCAAAGCAGAGCGCCACACCGGCCAGGGCATAGAGCGCGAACCGCCGCGCACGCTTCTGCTCCTCGCCCTGCGTCTTCAGCACCAGCCAGCAGGCGCCGAGCAGGCTGTAGCCGATCGCCACGGAGATCGCGACCAGGATGGTGAAAGGCGACAGCCAGTCGAACGCACCGCCTGCAAAGCTGCGGCCTTCGACCTCAACGCCCTGGATGAAGCCGCCGAGGATCAACCCCTGTGCCAGCGCGGCCGCGAGCGAGCCGCCAAAGAACGCGCCGTTCCAGAACAGCCGTGTCGGCTTGCGCACCGCCTTGTGGCGGAATTCAAAAGCCACGCCCCGGAAGATCAGCGCGGCGAGCATCAGGAGAACCGGCAGGTAGAAGGCCGGCATCAGGATCGCATAGGCCAGCGGAAAAGCGGCAAACAGACCGCCGCCGCCAAGGATCAGCCAGGTCTCGTTGCCATCCCAGACCGGCTCGATGGAGGCGGTCATGAGATTTCGTTCTTCATCGCTGCGGGCAAGGCCGGTGAGGATGCCGACGCCAAGGTCCATGCCGTCGAGCAGGACATATAGCATGACGGCCGTGGCGATCAGGACAGACCAGATAAGCGGTAGATCCATTTCCATCTCTCCTATTCAGCCGGCTTGGTATCATAGGGCAGTTCGGCAGGCTCCGACACGGAGCCGAGCGGAGAGCCCGGTGCCCGGTGTTCGCGTTTTGGCGGCCCGGTCTCATCGTCATCGAAGCCGCGTGTTGCGATGCGCGCCATGTAGACGGTACCGGCGGTAAAGACGATGGCGTAGACGACCATGAAGATCAGCAGCGATGTCGCGACCTGACCGGCGCTGACCGGCGCGACGCTGTCCTCGGTGCGCAGGAAGCCGTAGACGGTATAGGGCTGGCGGCCGACCTCTGCCACGATCCACCCGGTCACGACCGAGATGAAGCCAAGCGATCCGGCTGGCACGGCCAGCATGTGGAACAGCCCCGGCTTGTCGATACGCCCGCGCCACCAGAGCACACAGCCCCACAGGCCGAGGGCCAGCATGACAAGGCCCGCGCCGACCATGATCCGGAAACTCCAGAAGACCGGCAGGACCGGCGGGCGGTCTGCTTCCGGGAAAGCCTTCAGCCCTTCCAGCTGCCCCTCGGCTTTCGGGAACAGGATGGGGCTCGTATTCGGAATGGCGATTTCGCCATGGTTCTTTTCTGCCGCCTCGTCGGGCCAGCCGAACAGGACAGTCGGCTGTACGTCGCGCGTCTCCCACCAGCCTTCCATGGCGGCGATCTTCGCGGGCTGGTGCTCATGCGCGACTTCGCCGGACCAGTGGCCGGCCCAGATCTGCAACGGCATGAGAACCGCCAGCGTGCCCGCCGCCATCCGGATCTGGAACCGGGTCGGCTCGGAGGAATGGCCGCGAATGACCTGCCAGGCGCCGGCCGCCATGATCACCGCTGCGGTGGTGATGAAGGCCGCCAGCATCATGTGGACATAGCGCGACGGGAAGCTCGGATTGAAGATCACGGCCAGCCAGTCGGTCGCATAGAAATTGCCGGTTTCAGGATCGGTGGCAAAGCCCGCCGGGGTCTGCATCCAGCTGTTTGCCGAGAGGATCCAGAAGGCCGAGATGGTCGTGCCAACAGCGACAGCGCAGGTTGCAATGAAGTGCAGGCGGTTGCCGACCCGCTTCCAGCCGAACAGCATCACGCCCAGGAAGGTCGCTTCCAGGAAGAAGGCGGTCAGCACTTCGTAGCCCAGCAACGGCCCGATCACACTGCCGGCCTTGTCGGAAAAGACAGACCAGTTGGTGCCGAACTGGTAGGACATGACGACGCCGGAGACGACGCCCATGGCGAAGGCCAGCGCGAAGATCTTCACCCAGTGAAGGTAGAGCCGCTTGAAGACATCCCGCTTTGTCCACAGCCACAGCCCTTCGCACACCGCAAGGAAGGCGGCGAGACCGATGGTAAAGGCGGGAAACAGGATGTGGAACGCGACCACAAACGCGAATTGCAGGCGGGACAAGATGAGGGCGTCAAGTTCCATCAGCCAAGCTCCAGATTTTCTAAGATCAGCTTATAGATTCTCTGCGAAACATTCAAAACCGCACTTTGCGCCGCGCGTCAGATTAGCGCGGACTGGATTTGCGCTGGCGCGCGCAATAGGTCAGATGCGCAAATGGAGAGCACATTGAGCACGCTGAAACACAAAGTCATCGCCTGGGATTTCGATGGGGTCCTCAATGCAAATGTCCAGAATGGCATCTTCCTCTGGATGACCACCTTCGAGCAGGATACCGGCCTGTCGATCCGCTCGCTCGCTTCCTACCTTTTCTCCGGGCGCTTTCAGCAGGCCATGGTCGGCCAGGCCGACCTGCACGAACTGGTTGGCGACTGGGCCGAGCAGGAAGGCGTGCCGCATCGCGCCTCGGAAGTCATCGATTACTGGTTCGACAAGGACCATATCCCGGATGAGAAGACGCTGGACCTCGTCCGCCGGGCCCGCGCCGCCGGTGCCGTCAACGTCATTGCGACCAACAATGAAGTCTACCGTGCCGACTGGATCGAGGAGATGGGTTTTGGCGAGCATATGCACGATGTCTTCGCCGCCGGCCGGATGCGCCTCGCCAAGCCGGACCTTGCCTATTTCAAGCATATCGAGGACGCGCTGGGCTATACGGGCAAGGACGTCATCCTGATCGATGACATGGAAGAGAATGTCGAAGCGGCGCGTCGGCATGGCTGGGACGCACACCTCTTTGCGCCAGACAATCACGCCGAGGTCGCCGCCGCCATCGGCCTGCCGGAAAAAGACTGAAAACCGTTTGCGCTCCCGCGCGCTCGCCGACCTGCCGTTAGGTCACCGTCCTTGCCAATTCAGACAGCATCGGCCTAACTAAATTTTTTGGCGTGGAAGAGGTGGGGCCAGCTTGCGAGGGGTGGATTTTGTTTGCGCGACTTACTCCATGTCGTCATTCGCGGAGCTGAGAGACGCCTGCGTGGCGCAGTACCAGTCACTTGGCGTCACGATGATCAGCTACCACCATCTGCCGCCCATAGGAGCTACCGATTTCCGCGAGACCCTTGACGTGTTGACAATCGGATTTCCAGACGACTGGGTTAGGAACTATCTCAAGAAGGAATACTACAAGTGCGATCCGATAACGCGCCTTGTCTATTCCAGGGCGAATCCGCTGCGCTGGTCGGATGTCTACGACATGCCTGGCCTTTCGGCGGAGGAGCGTGACTATCTGAATGTCCTCAGAGCAGCCGATTTCGGCGACGGCCTCGCCATTCCGCTTTACGGTCCCATGGGACGTAACGGCTATAATGGCTTTGGGTTCGGCAAGGGCGCGCCGCACTGCGATGATCACACCATGGCCGAATTGTGGATCAGCGCCCAGGCTGCGCATCTGCGATACTGCCACCTGCTGAGGGAACAGGCGGCCCACTCGATCAGCCTTTCGAAACGGGAAAAGCAGGTGCTGGAGAAGATCCTGCGCGGGCGCAGCAATCCCCAGATTGCTCAGGATACCGGTGTGACGCTGAACACGATCGATACATATGTCCGCCGCATCTTCGACAAGCTGGACGTCACAGACCGCACCACCGCGGCCCTGCGTGCGCTCGCGCTCGGCCTGATCTAGCCTGCCCCTTTCATGTCCGGGCAGCCGCCAGCGCAGGTTGCGCCCTGACAAGCGCGCCCAAATCCCCTATATCGCGCGCTTCACACAGTTTTCTGCTTCGGGCCTTGAACCCGCTGGAGGATGAGAATGACCGATCCGAAGACCGCCTGGACGGGCGGGCTGAACTCGCTTGGTTTTGCCAAGCCACCATCCGAAACCCGCGTTGTGGCTGCCATGTCCGGCGGCGTCGACAGCTCCGTCGTGGCCGCGATGCTGGCCGATGAGGGCTATGACGTGGTCGGTATCACGCTGCAGCTCTACGATCACGGCGCCGCCATCGAGAAGAAGGGTGCCTGCTGCGCCGGGCAGGACATCCACGATGCGCGCAATGTTGCCGACCGGATCGGCATCCCGCATTACGTCCTCGACTATGAAAGCCGCTTCAGGGAACAGGTGATGGAGGATTTCGCCGACACCTACCTGTCCGGCTCGACGCCCATCCCGTGCATCCGCTGCAACCAGACTGTGAAGTTTTCGGACCTTCTGGCGACAGCCAAGGAGCTCGGCGCCGACTGCCTTGCGACCGGCCATTATATCCGCCGCACCGACGGCGCGCACGGACCGGAGCTGCACCGCGCCGCCGACTCGTCACGCGACCAGTCCTACTTCCTGTTCGCTACCACACGCGAACAGCTTGGCTATCTGCGCTTCCCGCTGGGCGGCCTGCCAAAGACCGAGGTGCGGGAGCTGGCGGAAAAGTACGACCTGCCGGTTGCCGCGAAGCCTGACAGCCAGGACATCTGCTTCGTGCCGAGCGGGTCCTATGCCGATGTCGTCAAGAAGCTGCGCCCCGGTTCGGGACGCGGCGGCGAGATCGTGCACCTGGACGGCCGGGTGCTGGGCGAACATGACGGTGTGATCCATTATACGATCGGCCAGCGCCGCGGCCTCGGTATCGCGACGGGCGAGCCGCTGTTCGTGGTGAAGATCGATGCGCCGGCGCGCCGGGTCATTGTCGGCCCGCGCGAGGCCCTGCTGACCGCTGCCCTGACCATGGAAGAGCTGAACTGGCTCGGCGACGGCACACTCGAAGACGCCTGCAATGAAGAAAGACCGGTTCTGGCCCGCGTACGCTCGACCCGCGACCCGCTGCCGGCAAAGCTCGGCTGGTCCGGAAATCAACCTGCAGTTTTCTTCTCCGTGCCCGAAGAAGGTGTCGCGAAGGGCCAGGCCTGCGTCCTGTACGAAACTTCATGTGAAACTCGTGTAATGGGCGGCGGATTTATTTCGTCCACAATTGCCGCCGATCAGCGCGTTTCGGCCTGAAATCGGATAAAACTGTTCAGTTTCAGCACAAAGTGACCCAAGCCGGGACAGGTTCACAAACGCTCACTTAACGGGCTCGGCGAGAACGTTTTGAATTTTCATGAAAACTCACAGGCCTCGCTGAAACCTGATTTAATTTGGCTGCTGTAGAGAAGATGCATGGGCGCAGAAGCGTCTACGACATCAACCGCTAATAATGGTGGATCTCATGGCACAGCAGAATGCTAAGACATTGAGTGTGAAGGGCCCGGATGGCCAACCCCTCACCTGGGAAGACCTTCCGCCCCCGGGCATTAGCCGCTGGGTAACTCGCCGCAAGGCTGAAGTTGTCGCGGCTGTCCGGGGGGGCCTGCTCTCCCGCAAGGAAGCCTGCGACCGGTATTCGCTCTCTGAAGAAGAGCTGAATGGCTGGGACAAGCTCTATGACCGGCACGGCACCAAGGGCCTGCGTACGACCCGCCTGCAGCAATACCGCACCAACTGACCCGTTTCGGCATCTGGCACTCCATCACCGGCGCCCCTGACTGCCACCGTTAAAGCGCCGTTTACGCTGATACGCCTAGTTTTCTGACGAGTTCGCCGTGCATTTCACACGGAAGCCGTCAGCAGAGCGAAGCGATGTCAGCAACAAAGTCCAACATGCCAACAGGCACGCGGCAAGCGGCGCTGATAGCGTTGTGTCTCGCCGCGTGCCTTTTCGCATGGCGCGGCAACATCCTGCTGACCGGCGACACGCCAGGATCGTCGCAAGCCCCTCTGGAAGCTCAATCGCAAACCCTGCACGCCCTGCTCGAGCCCGTTCTCGGGCGCGACGCCTTCCGCACGGCCATCCATACCGGCGAGGACGGCCACCGCACCGTCCTTATCCTCGTCGACGCGCCGGCAGACCGGTTCGAACTGACCGCCGGCCTGCGTGAGCGCATCGAACTGATCCTCGCCGCGGCCACGGGCTTTGACACCGAGCGCGACAGCCTGCAGATCCAGCCTTTCGTTTTCGCCGAAAGCGCCCGCAGCGGCTTGACGCAGGCCGACCTTCTCGAACTTGGCGGGCTTGGCCTGATCACGGCCCTGCTCGGCTTTGTTGTGCTGGCCTCTGGCGAGCGCCGCGTGCAGCCGCACCAGCCGGCCGCCAATGATGCCGTCAGCCAGCCGGTGAACCTGCCGTCTGCGCCCACCCGAAGCATGCCGCAGGAGAGCGACACGGCGCATGACGCGTCTGGCGAGATCCAGCGTCTCGTCCGGGAAGACCCGAAACGGGCAGCGCGCATCATCAAGAACTGGATGAACGACGGGGGGGCCCAGTGAGCCTTCCGGCAACCACATCCCCAGCCTATCCCGCCCCGCCAGCCGGCACGCTGCGCGCGGCACGACTGATGCGGGCCCTTGGACCGGCTGCGAGCGCGGTCTGGTCAGAACTGGAGCCCGACGACGCCGACCGTCTCAGCCAGGCGATGACACAAACAGCCGGTGAGCCGCGTTCGCCCGCGTCGGACGCGGAAAAATTCCTCAGCGCCATTCGCCAGCACAACGAAGACACAGCAGGTACGCGCACGATCTGGTCCGCCCTTGGCGAGGTTGAACCCTCCGCCATTGCGTCCGTCCTAGGCTGTGAACACCCCCAGCTCATTGCTGTCGTCCTCTCCCGCCTGCCCGCCGGCAAGGCCGCCCAGACAGTCAGGATCCTGCCACGCGACCTCGCCACCGAGGCGCTGAAGCGGATCATGACGCTAGGCCGTGTGCGCCCCGAAACCATGGCGCTGATCGAGACCGCCATGCAGGACCTTCTGACCGCCCGCCGCAGCCAGGGGGCTGGCGACGGCGTCGAGAATGTCGCGCGCATCTTCGATCAGATGGATCCGCGCATCGAACAGGGCCTGATGGACTCGCTGGATGAAACCGAGCCCGGCAGCGCAGCCCGTATCCGGGCGCTGATGTTTACCTTTGAAGACCTCGCAGACCTCGATGCAGCCGCGATCCAGACCATCCTGTCGAGTATCGACCGGGCCGATCTCGCCATCGCGCTGAAGGGGGCCAAGCCCGCCGTGCGGCAGGCTTTCCTCGACAACATGACCAAGCGCGCGGGCGAGATGCTCACCGCCGAGATCGAAGCCGCCGGCCCGGTCCGCCGCTCAGAGATCGAGAGCGCCCGCCGCGAGATCATCGCGATTGCGCGCACGCTCGCCCGCCGCGGCGACATCCTGTCTGATGAGGACGAAATGGACGAGCTGATTGAATGAGCAGCCAGCCGGTCAAATCCGTCACCCCTTTCGACTTCCGCAGCGATTTCGAGCAGCAGAGCACCGAGCCGGACAAGATATCGCTGACCGTCGCCGAGCTTGCCGGCCTGCTAGAAGATGCCCGCCGCACGACCGCAGACATGCTCCGGAACGAGCAGGTCCAGCAGCAGGCCGACGCCATGCGCGCTTCATCCGAAGCGCTGAAGACGGCGCTTGCACAGATTGTTCAGTTGGCGGAACTTCTTGAAACCGCTTCATTTTCAGACGAAATCCGCGACGAAGCCCTGACCCGTGTGCGCGCGCTTGCTGCAGAACTGATTGACGGACAGGGCAATCTCTTCCACCCCTGAGCCCGGTTGCCCGCACAGGTGATCCGTTCATTTCTCGGAAACCAATGCGGGCCAGTTTGCTGATTCGCCCGACCAAGACTGAGGTAGATTCCATGGCAGATACGCCCGCCGCCAATTCCGGTCTTTTCGACGTCCCTGTCCGGGTCGATGTCGTGCTGGGCGAAGCGCGCATGCCGGTCGAAGACCTCTTGAATCTCAGCGAGGGCGAGATTGTCGAGCTGCAGAAGCGTACCAACGAGCCGATCGACATCTATGTCTCCGATCGCCTCATGGCGCGCGGACGCCTGGTCGTTGCCGACGGGCAGCTGGGCGTAAAGCTTTCAGAAATTGTCGACGAGAAACGCGCCGCCTGAGCCGGGTGCCTTCCGCTGCGGTTGCCGCAGCAGACAGCGAAGCGCTTTGTTCACAAGGGCTAAGCGCTTTCCTAACAAATTAACAGATTTCGTTAACCTTTTGGCGCGAGGGTGTGATTCCGGAAGTGGAGTGTATTGCCCATGCGCATGAAAATGTTCGCAGCAGAGACGCTGGAAGCCGCCAAGGCGATGATCTTCGCCGAGATGGGCGAAGATGCGATTATTCTGTCCGAGCGCGAAGTTCCCGGCGGTGTCGAGGTTCGCGCGGCAACTGACAAGCTTGGCGGCGGCATGGTGCCGAGCGAGCCGCGCTTCGTTGCGCGCCTGAACCGGAATGGCGCGCCCGGACGCCCGCAGGACAACCCGCTGCGCAACCGCGTACGCGATGCGCTGATCTGGCACGGCGCCCCGGAACGCTTTGCCGAACGCGTTGCCGATGCAGGCATGCCGATGAGCTCCAAGACGCAGGACCCGGCAGAGATCATGGCCTCCGGCCTCGATGCACTGATCACCTGCGACCCCATTCCCGCCATGCCGAACCGCGACGTGCTGCTGGTCGGCCCGCCCGGACATGGCCGCACGGCCACCGCCGCAAAGATGACACGCCGCGCCGCCGTCACGAATTCCCAGATCCTGCCCGTCGCTGCCGATCTCGACTCGACAGCCGGCGGCGCCCAGCTGGCGGCCTATCTAGAGCTGGAGCAGCGCCAGATCCGCGCGGCGACTTCGCCGGACGCCCTTTTCGATCTGCTTCGCACCTGCCGGTCGGACGGTTATCGCTGTGTCATTGACCTGCCGGCCATCGTCCCCTTCGACGAAGAGGACCTGGCCAGCCTGAAAGACCTGATCAACGTCATCGATGCCGAGCCCGTCCTCGTCATGTCGGCGGAAGGCCATCCTGACGATCAGGCCGAAGCTGCCCGCGCCTTCGCCTCGGTTGGCGTGCGCCGGGCCATTGTCACCAAACTTGATGTTACACGACGGCGTGGAGGCGTCGTTGCCGCCCTGTCCGGGGCCGGTATCGCCTTCGCCCACCTCGCTGTAACGCCTTTCATCGGCGGCGGCCTCGTACCGGCTGCGCCTGGAAGGCTTTCTAGGATCCTGCTGGAAGAAGCGCCGGCAGATATCGCCCTGAAAGGAGCTGCATGACATGAGCTTCATGCTTCCAAAATCCATGGACCGGCCCACCGGCTCGCAAGGGAAAATCCCGCCGCGCCGCGCCAAGCAGGGCCAGATCATCTCCGTCGCGTCCGGCAAGGGCGGCGTCGGCAAGACCTTCATGTCCATCACACTCGCCAGCGCCTTCGCACAGGCCGGACAACGCACGCTGCTCGTTGACGGCGACCTTGGCCTCGCCAATGTCGACGTCCAGCTCGGCATCGCGCCGGAGACCGACCTGGCGGCCGTCATTGCCGGCTGGATCGAACTTGAAGACGCCGTGATCAATGTCGACGGCGGCGCAGGACAGGGCGGCTTCGACGTCCTGCCCGGCCGATCCGGTTCAGGTGCGCTGGCAGAGCTTTCCTCGGAAGAAGTCGCCCGCCTCGCTGCGGGTCTTTCCGCGCTTGCGCTGCAATACGACAAGGTCGTGCTCGACCTCGGGGCGGGAATCGAGGCCAACTGCATGCGTCTCGCACGCGCATCCGACAGGGCCATGATGGTAATCACCGACGATCCTTCCTCGATGACCGACGGCTACGCCTTCATCAAGGTGCTGCGCGGCTATGCGCCCGATGTCGAACAGGGGATCATCATCAACCAGGCCAACACGCGCGCCATGGGTCAGCAGACCTATGAAGCCATCGCCCGTGCCTGCAAGCAGTTCCTCGGATTCCGTCCGCCGCTCGCCGGTATCGTCATGCGCGACGAAAAGGTGCGCGAGGCGATCCGCAGCCAGCGTACGCTGATCTCGACGGATCCGTCCGCCCAGCCAGTGCAGGATGCCATCGCCATCGCCCAGACCCTTATCGGGGCACCGCCGGGCGAAGACCTTCACTGTTAAGAGATATGAACAAAAATGGCCGCAGAGTTATCCACGTTAAACTCTTGGTAATTAACGGCCCGTAGATTCACATTGGTTAACGGGGCGGCTAGGGTGTCGCTAGAGTGATTCGGGAGCAATGACATGCGAGTTCTTCTAATCGAAGACGACAACTCGGTGGCCCGCAGCATAGAGCTGATGCTCAAAGCGGCAGGCTTCAATATCTATACGACTGACCTGGGCGAGGAAGGCGTCGATCTCGGCAAGGTGTACGAGTATGACATCATCATCCTCGACCTGTCGCTGCCCGATATCTCCGGCTACGAAGTGCTGAAGCAGCTGCGCATGGCACGCATCAACACCCCGGTGCTGATCCTGTCCGGCAATCCGGACATTGAAGCGAAAGTTAAGACGCTCGGCTACGGTGCAGACGATTACCTCACCAAGCCGTTTAACAAGGACGAGCTGATTGCACGGATCACGGCAATCGTTCGCCGGTCCAAGGGCCATGCCGAGAGCGTCATCCGCACCGGCGAGATCCTGGTCAACCTGGATGCCAAGACCGTCGAGGTCGAGGGCGAGCGCGTCCACCTGACCGGCAAGGAATACCAGATGTTCGAGCTGCTCTCCCTGCGCAAGGGCACGACGCTCACCAAGGAAATGTTCCTCAACCACCTTTATGGCGGCATGGACGAGCCGGAACTGAAGATCATCGACGTCTTCATCTGCAAGCTCCGCAAGAAGCTCGCCAAGGCGACCGCTACCGCCGACAATCCGGGCGGTGAACACTATATCGAAACCGTCTGGGGCCGCGGCTATGTCTTGCGCGACCCGAAGAAGAAGGAAGAGGCGATCGCCGCCTGACCGTCTTTTTGACAACCGAACACTCAGGAAGAGCCCTGGCCACCGTGCCGGGGTTTTTCTTTGCCCGCGACAGCACGCAGGCTCTTCAGGAAGCTGTCGAGATCGCGGTTCGATGCCCCCTTCATGAACTCCTTCAGCGTTTCGGGCGTCCAGCCCTCAGGCGGTAAGAGATCGTCCTCCAGCGCCTGCAGACGCTCGTGCTGCGAGGCCGTCAATGTCAGGCGCGACGCCGTGCGCAGCAGTGCCAGCATCTCATGAATGGTCCGCATGGCGCGGAAGGCCTCACTCATGGGCTCAAGAAGCGAGGGGTCGTCGCGCCAGCTGCGCCCGCCGAACAGGTCCTGGACAACGCGCTGACCGGCCCCCTGGCAGTCATACTGTACGCATCCGGCAAAGCCCGCTTCTTCGAGGTGGTCGTGGATCGTGCAGGTATGATCCTGTGCCAGGTGGCGACAAGGCACGCCGGCCGGCTTGTCAAAGGCGAACTTGTCGGACTTGTCGAATGACAGCGTGACACAGCACAGGGCGGCACATCGTGAGCAATCCGCGGTGAGGTCCGGTTTGCTCATGGCGCTGCCCCAAACAGGATTGCGTCCGGGCGATCAGAGGCATCGGCGAACGCCCTATTCGCCCTCATCACCCCCGTCCTTGTCGGCCGTCTCGTCTTCGACACCACGCCCATGCGGGTGAGGCCCGCGCCTGCGGGTCGCTCCGCGGCGCCTGGACGCCTGCACGCTGTTGCTTTCGTGTTTTTCCGGGATATCGCCTTCATCGACGTCTTCCGTGCTTTCTGCATCCTCATCGGCCGGTGGCTCGAACGGTTCCGGCGCGAAACCATCCGGCAGTTTCTCGAAATAGAGCGACCTGCTCGGGAAGGCAAAACTGGCGCCCGCTTCCTCGACTGTCTTCTTGATGAAGAAAGCAAGCTGCTCCTTGATCGCAAGCCATTCTCCCCACGCCGTCGTCTTGGTAAAGCAGTAGACCATGATGTTCACGGCACTGTCGGCGAACTCGTCGATGTGCACGAAGGTGGAAACATCAACCGCTGGCGCGAAGTCGTCGTTCGCCTCGATATAATTCTCGATCGCCTTGCGGATATTGGTCAGCTGCTCATCGGTCGTGCGGTATTCAAGGCCGATTTTCCAGTAGATCCGGCGATGCGTCATCCGCGAGAAATTGATCAGCGGATTGTCGGCAAGCTTTGCGTTCGGCACGTAGACGGGCGCCTTGTCGAACCGGCGCACTGTGGTCGAGCGGAAGCTGACATCCTCGACGATCCCTTCCACGACACCGTCGACCACGATCCAGTCGCCCTTGGACAGGCGCCGTTCACCGATGATGGTCATGCCGCCGATCAGGTTCTTGAACAGGTCCTGCGCGCCGAGCGCGACCGCAACGGACAGGAGCGACAGTGAGGCGAGGAAAGGCAGGACCGGTACGCCCCAGACGTCCAGGACTGCCGCGCCGCCCACAAAGAAGATGACGGCCTTCACGATCCGCTTCATCCAGTCGAGGAAGGTCTCCCCCATGATCCGCCGCGCACGCTTCAGCAGGTCCAGCACCGGATCGACCAGACGGAACAGCGTCCAGAAGACAACGACGACGATGATTGACCGGGTCACTTCGGCGACGATCTGGTCGACTTCGCCGCGTGCGCCCAGCGCCTGCGCCGCAAAATAGACGCCCGCCGCGATCGGCAGCAGCGCCAGCGGTTTCTTCAGGGCCTCGACCAGCTTGTCGTCGAAATCCGTTTTCGTGCGCCCGGCAATCTTGCCGATCGAGGCGGCGATGACGTGGGCAATCAGCCCGCGCAGCAGGAAGGCGAGGACCAGGATCACGATGGCAAGGACACCCTTGCCGACAGGCTGGCCGAGGAAGCCGGTCGTGAAGACCTCTTCCACATGCGACCAGAATTCCTGCAGCGATGCGATCACGCCGATCTCTTCAAGGGTCTCTTCCATGGCCGGTCCTGTCCTCGTGCCTGTATCCGCCTGCGCCGCGGACCTATAGCAAAGCGCCCCGCAAAAGCTCTTGCGGGGCGCCTGATTTTAGTCGCTTTCGAAGGGTTTAGGCCGACTTGCGGTCGTCGTCCACTTCCTCGAAGTCCGCATCGACGACGTCATCGTCACCATCGGCGCCCGCGTCGGTCTTTGCATCGGCTTCCGCCGTTTCAGCCTGCTGGCTGGCATAGATCGCCTCGCCGAGCTTCATGGCGGCTGTCATCAGGGCCTGATGCTTGGCCTGGATATCCTCGAGGTTCTCGCCTTCGGCAGCCTTCTTGAGCTCCTCGGCGGCAGCCTCGATCTCGGCCTTCACCTCGGTCGCGACCTTGTCGCCATGCTCTGCGAGCTGCTTCTCGGTCTGATGGACGAGGGCTTCTGCGCCGTTCTTGGCCTCGACCAGGTCGCGGCGCTTCTTGTCGGCCTCGGCATTGGATTCTGCATCCTTCATCATCTGGTTGATCTCGTCTTCCGAGAGACCGCCCGATGCCTGGATGGTGATCTTCTGCTCCTTGTTCGTCGCCTTGTCCTTGGCGGACACGTTGACGATGCCGTTGGCGTCGATGTCGAACGTCACCTCGATCTGCGGCACACCGCGCGGGGCGGCCGGAATACCTTCGAGATTGAACTGGCCGAGGATCTTGTTGTCGGCCGCCATCTCACGCTCGCCCTGGAAGACGCGGATCGTCACGGCCGGCTGGTTGTCTTCAGCCGTCGAGAAGGTTTGCGACTTCTTGGTCGGGATCGTGGTGTTGCGGTCGATCAGGCGCGTGAACACACCGCCCAGCGTTTCGATACCGAGCGAGAGCGGGGTCACGTCGAGAAGGACAACATCCTTCACGTCGCCCTGCAGAACGCCGCCCTGAATGGCCGCACCGATGGCAACCACCTCGTCCGGGTTCACACCTTTGTGCGGCTCCTTGCCGAAGAATTCCTTCACGGCAGCTTGCACGGCCGGCATGCGCGTCATGCCGCCGACGAGCACGACATCGTCGATCTCGGAGGTCGACTTGCCGGCATCGGCCAGCGCCTTCTTGCACGGCTCGATGGTGCGCTTGACGAGGTCGTCGACAAGGCTCTCGAACTTGGCGCGCGTCAGCTTGATGTTCAGGTGCTTCGGACCGGACTGGTCGGCCGTGATGAAGGGCAGGTTCACTTCGTATTGCGAAGCGGACGACAGCTCCTTCTTGGCCTTCTCGGCTTCTTCCTTCAGGCGTTGCAGGGCAAGCTTGTCCTTGGACAGGTCAATGCCCTGGTCCTTCTTGAACTCGCTGACGAGGAAATCGACGATACGAAGGTCGAAGTCCTCACCGCCGAGGAAGGTGTCGCCATTGGTCGACAGCACTTCGAAGACGCCATCGCCGATTTCGAGGATCGAGACGTCGAACGTACCACCGCCAAGGTCGTAGACGGCGATCGTCTTGCCGTCCTGCTTGTCGAGGCCATAGGCCAGCGCAGCAGCGGTCGGCTCGTTGATGATGCGGAGCACTTCGAGGCCCGCAATCTTGCCGGCATCCTTGGTGGCCTGACGCTGGGCGTCGTTGAAGTAGGCCGGGACCGTGATAACGGCCTGGGTGACTTCCTCACCGAGATAGGCCTCGGCGGTTTCCTTCATCTTGGTCAGGATGAAAGCGGAGATTTCCTGCGGGGCATAGTCCTTGTCGCGGCCTTTGACCCAAGCGTCACCATTGGAGCCCTTCACGATCTCGAAGGGGGAAATTTCCTTGTCCTTCTGCGCGGTCGGGTCGTCGAACTGACGGCCGATCAGGCGCTTGATCGCATAAAAGGTGAAATCCGGGTTGGTGACAGCCTGCCGGCGAGCCGGCATGCCGATGAGGCGTTCGCCGCCTTCGGTGAAGGCCACGACGGACGGGGTTGTCCGCGCACCTTCTGCGTTTTCGATGACCTTGGCTTCCTTGCCATCCATCACGGCGACACAGCTATTGGTGGTGCCGAGGTCGATACCGATGATCTTTCCCATTTTCGTTCACTCTCTCTTTCTCTAGCCGCCACCGTTTCGTTTCATTGGCCTGTCCGGCAGCGCCCGAAACAGCAGCTCTATGGATTGTGAATGATGCGCCCTGTCTGATGAGCACATCCTCAGGCTGCGATATGGGAAGGCCTTTCGCTGGCTCAAGAGGTTGCCTCACATTTGAGTGATAAGGCAGCCCTGAAGGCCTCATATTCCCGCATGCAATACGCAATGACACTTACCGGAACGGAAATACGCAAAGGCCCCTTATCAATCCAGTCTATAGAGCCAAGCAGAACGATTGATTTGAAAACCATTCTCAATCGCACAATTTCTTCTGGACTAGACCAGACGAGGATGAGCGATGTCACGCGGCTTGCTGAAAACCCTGACCTACAGCCTGATGCACCTGACGGTCGCGATTGCGGTCGCTTATGCGCTGACCGGCAACTGGACCATCGCACTCAGCATCGGCTTGATTGAGCCCTTCATTCAAACCATCGCCTACTCAGTACACGAGCGCCTTTGGGACAGGTGGATTCCCGGACGCAGCTCGCCGGTTCAATCGATTCATGCCTGCGCAATCACGCTGGAGAGGATTGAGATGCACGCCCGCACGCACGACGCCTCGGGCAGGCGGGGCGCGGCGCCGGCCTGACCGATCGCAGCCTTGTGCTTCGATACAGCAAAAAAAAGCGCCCCAGGCCAAAGCGTCCATAAGTAGAAGACTGGCCAAACCGGATTAACCATAATTATATGCGTCCCAGCAGTTCTGTGGGAGGGACGCACCATGTTGAAACTGATCCGTGCCGCGATGGTCGCTGGCACACTCATGACCGCACCGTACATCGCTCTGGCCCAGGATATTGATGGCGCCATCGAACATCCGATGATCGAGCGCTATCCAGGTCAGGTCATCGCCTGGCAGCACATCGAAAACTATCAGCCCTTCAAAGTGCCCGTCGGTCCCGTCACAGGCTATCGCTACATCGACGACGTGATCGAGACCGAAGGCCGGGTCACGCGCACCTTCTACAAGTATGAAGGCACCGACCGCACCTTCTCGGAAGTCTATTCCAATTATCTCGACGCGCTTGAGGCCGAAGACTTCGAGATTCTCGGAAAAGGCATGTCAGCAGACAGGCGCGGCGCCGGTGTGGGATCGCGCAGCTGGAGCGAAGTCTACTTCATCCAGAACCCGATTTCGAAAGGCGGCGAGGCCAATACGATGACCGCCGGCACAGCCACAGCGGGCGGCGCGGGGACCATCGTGGCGAAAAAGGAGCGCGCGGGCGGGACCGCCTATGTCACGATCCATGTGGAGCAGCATGCAGAGGACTATATCGGCGCGCTGATCGATATCGTCGAAGTGGAAGCGGCCGAAACAGGCCTGGTCGTCGTCGATGCTGAAGCCATGGGATCAGACATGGAAGACTACGGCCGTGTGGTTCTGGATGGCATTGTCTTCGACTTCGACAAGGCGACGCTCAAGCCGGAATCGAAAGCCGCGCTGGATGCCATAGCCGAATTCCTCGACGCCAATCCGGACAAGACCTTCTATGTCGTCGGCCACACCGACTCCAAAGGCACATTCGCCTATAATCGCAAGCTCTCATCGGACCGCGCCCTGGCCGTCGCCGATGCGCTGAAACAGGATTACGACATCGCTTCGGACCGCCTTGAGCCGCACGGCGTCGGCCCGCTTTCGCCGGTCTTCTCGAACGCCGGCGATGCCGGGCGCGAGAAGAACCGGCGGGTGGAGCTGGTGGAGCGGTAGGGCGGCGCCTAGCTCGGCTTCCCTGCGCTTACCGCGACCATGGCGGCGCGCAGGACGCGTTCGCCGATCTTCCAGCCAGTCTGGAAGGTCTCGGCGATGGCGCCGGAGGGCTGGTCGGAGGGGATCTGGCTGACGGCCTGGTGCTGGTTCGGGTCGAAGGCCGCGCCAGGCGCCGCATCGATCGCCGTCACGCCATGGCGTGCGAGCACGGTATGCAGTTCCTTCTGAGTCATCTCGATCCCGCCAAGCAGGTTCTTGCCAGCCTCGGTCAGCGCGTCGCGTTCCTCATCGGGCAGCGCACCGAGCGCGCGGGCGAGATTGTCCGACACGTTCAGGAGGTCGCCGGCAAACTTCTCAACCGCATAGACGCGCGCATCGACGACTTCCTTGGCCGTGCGCTTGCGGACATTATCCATCTCCGCATGCGCGCGCAGCACCTGGTCCTTCAAGGCCTGCACCTCGCCTTCAAGCTCGGCGATGCGGATTTCGGGATCGGGGTCCTGATTGTCCGCCACGGCAGCCTCTTCCAGCTTTTCGGACTCCGGCGATCCGGCGTCCAGCGTTTCGGTTTCAACGGCCTCTTCCGGCCTCTTCTGGTCTTCGTTCATGCCCTCAATACTCTCACGTCTTGTGGCGTTCGGCGAGAATCTGACCGACAATACGCGCGGTATAATCCACCATCGGGATTACCCTTGCATAGTTGAGCCGCGTCGGACCGATCACGCCGAGTGCGCCGATTACCTGTCTCGTGGCGTTCATATAGGGAGCGACAATCAGGCTTGAACCAGACAACGGAAAAAGCCTGTTCTCCGAGCCGATAAAAAGCCGCACGCCTTCGGCTTCCCGCGTTGAATCCAGAACGTCCAGCAGGCCCTGCTGGCGCTCAAGGATATCGAAAAGCTGACGCACCTGCTCCATGTTTTCCGCTGCGCCGGGATCGTTCAACAGGTTGGCGCGGCCATGCACGATCAGCGCACGCTCCTCGCCCGGCACCTCCCCGCCCCATTCGGCCAGCCCCTGCTCCACCAGCGATGCGGCGGCCTGGTCGAGCTGTGCGCGGCGTTCCTGGATTTCCTCGCGTACGGCCTGGGACGCTTCACGCAGCGTGCGGCCTTTCATGCGTGCGGCAAGATAGTTGCCTGCCTCCATCAGCGTTGTCGCCGGCAGGCCAGGCGGGACTTTCACCAGCCGGTTTTCGACGTCTCCCATCTCATCAACGAGGATGCAGAGCGCTTCGCCTGTCGCCAGCGGGACGAATTCGACGTGCCGAACGGGGCGTTCGCGCGTCGGCGAGCTGACCAGACCCGCGCCGCCTGCGAGGCCCGACAGGATGGAGGACGCCTCTTTAAGAAGGCCCTGCAGATCGCGTCCGCCAGAACGCAGCCGGTCCTCGATTTCGGCCCGGTCATCCTCCGATGGCTGGCCGATCTCGAGGAAACCATCGACGAACAGGCGCAGGCCGACATGCGTCGGCATACGGCCGGCGGAAATATGCGGACTGTCGAGCAGGCCCATATCTGTCAGGTCCGCCATGACGTTGCGGATCGAGGCGGGCGAGAGGCTGATGCCGCTCTTCGACAGGGTACGCGAGCCAACCGGCTCACCGGTTTCGAGATACGTCTCGACGATCTCGCGAAAGATGGTGCGCGAGCGCTCATCGAGGCTCTGGAGCAGGCCGCTAAGGGGTTTGTCTTCACTCATTCCGTTGAATTTCCCGGAATTGCAATCACCAGTTTCAATAAGACTTTTTGCTTTCACACCGTCAACAAATCGGGTTCCATGGCGCCCATGACAAGCGTGCCAGCAAAGCTGCCCCTTCCGCAAGTTGTCGCATACGGTTCGGTCGGCATCCCTTTCGGTGCCGTGGGTCTTCCCATGGCTGTGTTCATCGCCCCATTCTATGCCGAGCAGATGGGCCTGGGAACGGCCCTGGTGGGCCTGATCTTCATGGTCCTGCGCTTCTGGGACCTGTTCTCCGACCCGGTCATGGGATGGCTGGTCGATACCAAGCCGTCCCGCCTGGGCAAGATTCGCCATTGGCTGCTGATTGCCGTGCCGATCCTGCTGCCGGCTGTCTGGTTCCTCTACAATCCGGTCGGCCCACCGGTCTCGCCGCTCTTTCTCGCGGTCATCCTGTTCATCTTCTACATCGGCACGACGATGATCGTCACGCCGCACCAGGCCTGGGCGCCATCGATTGCAAAGACCTATGACGAACGCTCGCGGCTTTTCATGTGGCGCGAGCTGTTCACCATCTCCACCATGCTTGTGATGCTTGCCCTGCCATCCCTGCTTGAGCAGTTCGGCGGCATAAGCTTCGCCGAGCAGATCTCGATCATGGGCTGGTTCCTGATCATCGCCCTGCCCGTGACGGTCGGCGCGGCGGTCTGGCTGGTGCCCGACCCTAAGCCGGACGCCAGTGCGCCTCGCGCCAGCTTCCATCCAAAGGCCATTCTTGCCGCGCTGAAGCAGCAGACACTGTGGCGCCTTCTCGCGACCGAAATCTTTATCGGGATCGCGATTGCCGGCACGGCGGGCACCTTCCTGTTTGCGTCCCTCTGGGGCTTCGGCGTCGGCCACGGCACCGCCTCGCTCATCCTGATGGCGCACTTCATCGCCGGCTTCGCCGCCATGCCGGTCTGGGTCTGGATCTCCAAACGCACAGAGAAATACATCGCCATGCGATCGGTCTGCCTGTGGTCGGCCTTGACCTATGTCTGCTACATGCCGCTCGCTTTGATGGGCGGCGGGGCGGTGTCGCTCCTCATCGCTGCGATCGTGTCCGGCTTCGGCTATGGCTCGCCTTTCATCCTTGTCCGTTCGATGATGGCAGACCTTGTCGAGGCGGAAGAAGCCCGCGGCGGCGGCAACCGCGCCGGCCTGTTCTATTCGCTGATGTCCGGGGCCTACAAGACCGGCGCCAGCTTCGCCATCGGCATCCCATACATCCTTCTCGGCGTGCTGGTCGGCTTCAATCCGGCGACAGACAACTCGCCGGAAACCGTGCGCGGGCTGATGCTGGTCTTTGTCGGCGTACCGGTCGTTTCCTACGCCCTCGCTGCGCTGCTCATCTGGCGCTATCCGATCACGCGGGCCGATCAGGAGAAAGCAGCTGAGGCCATCAATGCGGGTGGACAAGCCAACCTTGAATCGCTTCACCCCCCGGTGAACAAAGGAGACGCTCCATGACCAACCTTGTGCGCCCCTCAGGCCGGGCTGCCGACCAGCTTCGCGATATCGTGCTCGAGACGAATGTGACCCGCTATGCCGAAGGCTCGTGCCTTGCAAAGTTCGGCCACACCCACGTGCTGTGCACCGCCAGCTGGTCCGACAGCGTCCCGCCATGGCTGCGCGGACAGGGCAAGGGCTGGGTCACCGGCGAATACGGCATGCTGCCCCGCGCCACTCACACCCGCGGCAATCGCGAAGCCGCCCGCGGCAAGCAATCCGGCCGCACGCAGGAAATCCAACGCCTGATCGGCCGCTCCCTGCGCTCTGTGGTCGACCTGACGGCGCTCGGCGAAAACCAGCTCACCATCGATTGCGACGTCCTGCAGGCCGATGGCGGCACGCGCACCGCGTCAATCACGGGCGGCTTCGTCGCCATGGCGCTGGCGCTGAAATACCTGCGCGAGGAAGGCGTGATCAGCGCCGACCCGATCCAGAAACAGGCCGCCGCCATCTCCGTCGGCCTGTTCCAGGACACGCCCGTGCTCGACCTCGACTACCCCGAAGACTCCGGCGGCGAGGGCGACATGAATGTCGTGATGAGCTCAGACGGCGGCTTCATCGAGATCCAGGGCACCGGCGAGGAACGCCCGATGACGCGGGCCGAAGTCGAGGAATTGATGCGGCTGGCCGAAAAGGGCTGCAATGAACTCTTCGAAGCGCAGAAAGCGGCGATCGGGTAGCTAGATTTTCTGAAAGACGTCCCGGCCGAAATACGCATATTGCAGGCTCTGCGCGATGCGTTCGGCGCGTTCCATGAAATAGTCGGCCGTTTCCTGCGACGGTGAGATCTCCTCAAGCGTCAGGTAAAACAGGCCGAGCCATTGTCCGAAATGTTCCGGCCGCACGCCGTCCAGCTTCATATGGGCGGGCATGGGCTTGCCGGAATAGCGCCCGGCATTCAGGGCGACCGACGCCCAGAAATCCTTGAGCTTGGCGAGATGGGCTGGCCAGTCATCGACAACGCGCTCGAAGATAGGCCCCAGATTCCTGTCGGCGCGCACCCGCGCATAGAAGGTCTCGACGAGCCGCGAAATGAAAGCGTCGTCGATACCGAGACGGGCAGCGTTGTCTTGAATGTCCTGCCGGCGTTCGGCAGCGGAGCGGACAGTGTAAGCCATGCTCGCAGCATTGCCGACACGGCAGCCTGAAATCCATAAGTAGAATTACGCAGGAACTGCAAGACAAGGCGGACAACCCGGGACCTGTTGCAGGGCCAGTAGAAATCGTCTCGATACCCAAGCCGGCGGCGTTAACATACACCACCCTCTAGGTTGCACGGATTGTGATTGAAACTCATTCGGCGGCGGGGCTCCGCCTTGCAATGCCGCGCCTAGGCGGCTTCCTCGTCATCGGCGGCTGCGCTGCCATCGTCTTCTTCGTCGAAGACCAGGATGTCGCCGGGCTGGCAATCAAGCTCCCGGCAAAGCGATTCCAGGGTCGAGAAGCGCACGGCCTTGGCCTTCCCGGTCTTCAGGATGGAAAGGTTGGCGAGGGTCACGCCGACACGGTCCGAGAGTTCTGTCAGGGACATGCGGCGCTCAAGAAGAACGCGGTCGAGGGTTACGCGAATGGCCATGTTTTACCGGCCTCCTAAATCGTCATCTTCTCTTCCTCACGCAACCGGGAGCCTTCCCGGAAGACTTGCGCAAGGATGAAAAGTGCTACCACCGCTGCCCAGGCGGCAAGATTGATACTGAGCCTGACGGGCTGTTCTGTCCCGAGGTCCACAAGAGCATTGAGAAGGATAACGGTCAGATAGCGCGCAAGCTCCACCAGACCGATTGCAAGCGCAATCCGGGTGAGGCGCGGACCGTTTTCCGGCACGAACGGATCGCCCGCTGCCAGCGTCGACAGGATGCGGCGCAGCTGCAGGCAGACATAGATGATACCGGGTGCAAAAACGGCGAGGCTCGCCAGCCCTGCGACGAAATGGCCGGGCGTCACCCCTTCGACATAAGCCTGCATGCCGGGCGCTTCCATCACCCCGCCATTGAGGCTGCCGAGCAGGCCGATCGCCAGCAGCAGGAAGGCGATGACGCCTGCAATTACAGCCAACCAGATGATGGCGAGCATGAGCAGCGACAGAAACGCAGCCATGGAGTTTTGCTGGCGGATCGTCATATGAGTGTCTTCGAAGTTTCGTTCATGAGCGGGCTATTATGGGTTCGAACCGGTAATTTACCGTTAAACGATAATACTATTCAGCAAGAAAGCAAGATTGGAGCCACATACATCCATGACTCGCAAGCTTGGAAAAGGCCGACTCGTCGCCGCAACCCACAACAAGGGAAAAGTGAGAGAGCTCAAGGACCTGTTCGAACCGGCCGGCCTTGAAGTGGTTTCCGCCATCGAGCTGGGCCTGCCCGAACCTGAAGAGACCGAACAGACCTTCGCCGGCAATGCCCTGATCAAGGCCCGCGCCGCCGCCGAAGCGACCGGTCAGCCGGCCCTGTCGGACGATAGCGGGCTGGAGGTAACGGCCCTCGGCGGCATGCCGGGCGTGCACACCGCGATCTGGGCCGGTGAGCCGCGCGACTTCTACAAGGCGATGGAGAAGGTCGAGAACCTGCTCCGGGAGATCGACGCAAAAGACCGCAGCGCACGCTTCGTCTCGACCCTCGCCGTGGTCTGGCCCGACGGGCATGAAGAAGTGTTCGAGGGCGAAGTGCATGGCACACTGGTCTGGCCGCCACGCGGCGAGAAGGGCTTCGGCTTCGATCCGGTCTTCGTCGCGGACGGGGAAACCGAGACCTTCGGCGAGATGGACCCGGCGAAGAAGCATGCGATGAGCCACCGCGCCGACGCCTTCCGCAAGCTGAAGGCCGCCCTGCTCTGATGGCCGCCGGCGCCCTGCCCGCCGGGCCGGCTTATGGCTTCGGCCTCTATGTCCACTGGCCGTACTGCACGCGCATCTGTCCCTATTGCGACTTCAACGTCTATGCCGCGAAGGACCGGGACAATGGCGCGCTGGTCCAGGCGCTGCGCGACGACCTTGCCCGGCATGCGCGCTGGCTCCCGGAGCATCCGAAACTCGGCTCGATCTATTTCGGCGGCGGTACGCCCTCGCTGATGGCTGCGACGGACCTGGCCGCGCTTCTGGAGGACGCCGAAAAACTGTTCGGGATCGAAACCGGGGCGGAGATCACCCTCGAAGCCAATCCGAACGATGTGCTGAGTGCTGACCTCGAAGGCTGGGCGGCGGCGGGGATCAACCGGCTCTCCATCGGCATCCAGTCGCTCGACGAGGCGGCGCTCACCTTTCTCGGGCGCGACCATGATGTATCCGGCGCCCGCGAGGCGGTCGTGCGCGCAGGCCGGCATTTCCCCAACCATTCGGTCGACCTGATCTATGCCCGCCCCGGACAGTCCCCAGCCGAATGGGAGACAGAACTGTCAGAGGCGCTCGCCCTCGGCGCCCCGCACCTGTCGCTGTATGAACTCACCATTGCCGAGCGCACCGCCTTCGGAAAACGCGCGGGACGCGGCGAGCTGGTCCCGATGCCGGATGACGACCAGGCTGACCTTTACGAGCTGACCCAGCAGGTGGCCGATGCGCACGGTCTGCCCGCCTATGAAGTCTCGAACCATGCCCGCTCGGCAGACGTGCAGTCGCGCCATAACCTCACTTATTGGCGCGGCGGCGACTGGATCGGCCTCGGCCCCGGCGCGCATGGCCGGCTGACCATCGGCGGTCAGCGCATCGCCACGCACGCGGCCCTGAAACCGGCGGACTATCAGGCCAGCGTGGTGGAAACCGAAAAGCCGGTGGGCGAGACGCTCTCGCCCATCGGCAATGCCCGCGAGCTACTGGCCCTCGGCCTCAGGCCCGATGAAGGCTTTGATGCCGCACGGATCGAAGCCCTGACGGGCACACCCTTGCTTAATGACGCCCTGGAGACCTTCATGGAACAGGGCCTTGTCCTGCGTGAGGGAACACGCATCGCGCTCACACCAGAGGGTCGCCTGCTGGCCGACCGGATCGCCGCGGAGCTGTCGCCCTAGGACACCTCTGCCGGTGGTCAGTCGTTTTCCATCTTCCGGAAGCGCTTTGACTGGCGTTTCATCAGCTCGCGGCCGAGCGGCTCGGGCAGGATGCGGGTCAGTGTCGCCACGCCCTTGTTCACAGCCCCCGGCACAACAACCGGATGGCCCCGTGTGACGCCGTCAATCCCGGCTTCGACGACCGGCCCGGCCTCCATCCACATCCATTTCGGCGACTCATTGGCCATGTCGCGCGTGCCGTTCACATCGTGGAATTCGGTGAAGGTGAAGCCCGGACAGAGCGCGGTGCAGTGAATGTCGAGCTCGGCATCCTTCGCCTCGGCATGGATGCTCTCGGAAAACTTGATCAGGCCCGCCTTTACGCTGGCATAGAGCGTGTGGCCGCCCGTGCCCGGCGCATAACCGGCGAGCGAGGCGACATTGATGATCCGCCCGAAATTGCGCTCGGCCATACCGGGCAGCAGCTTGTGCACCAGCTCGATCGGCGCGGTATAGAGCACGCGGATGAACTGTGCCTGCTCCTTCCAGCTGGTGTTGAAGAAAGTCCCGGGCAGGCCGTAACCGGCATTGTTGACCAGCGCGTCGACATGCCGGCCCGCCTCTTTCAGTTCGTGCAGGATGGAATCGACGCTTTTCTGCAGCGCGAGGTCCTGTGTGATCACCAGCGTGGCGACCTTGTATTTCTCCTCGATCTCGCGTGCGAGCTTGTCGAGGCGGTCGGCCCGGCGGGCGGTCAGCGCGACATCCCAGCCCTTTTCGGCATATTGGCGCGCAAATTCTGCCCCCAAACCGGCCGATGCGCCTGTTATCAGTGCAAGTCTGTTGTTTGTCATGCCCAATATCCGATTAAATCGTGCCTGAACTCGCGGCACACCTGTCACATAAACGACACGCTTCCGAGCGCGTTTCTCCTGCCATCTTGTTTCGCCCGACAACCTACTCGATTTCAAGCCCACAGATTTGGACGAGGAATCTGTACCCAACTGTATCGAGTTGAGAGGCAAAACAGTGAAAAACTTCAAAAAACAGCTTCTGGCAGCCGCACCCCTGGCGCTGCTACTGGCGTCCCCGGCGCTGGCCCAGGAAGAAACGAGCGGCGGCGACGAACTCCGCCAGTCACAGATCGTCGTGACCGGTACGCGCTCAGCAGACCGTACCGCCCTTGAAACCGCCGTGCCGGTCGACGTGTTCCCGGTCGAGGAACTCACCGACACCGGCCGTGTCGAGCTGAACCAGATCCTGACGACGACGGTTCCGAGCTTCAACTTCAACCAGACCGCCATCAATGACGGCACGGACATTGTCCGCCCCGCCACGCTGCGCGGCCTCGCACCCGACCAGACGCTGGTCCTGGTCAATGGCAAGCGCCGCCACAGCGCCGCGCTGGTCAACATCAACGGGTCGGTTGGCCGCGGTTCGGCCGCCGTCGACCTCAACACCATCCCGACCACGGCCATCGGCAGCGTCCAGGTCCTGCGGGACGGCGCTTCGGCCCAGTATGGCTCCGACGCCATTGCCGGCGTGATCAACGTCCTGCTGCGTGAGGACAGCTCCGGCGGCGGCGTTAACGTGCGCTACGGCGCGCACGTCACCGATCCGGAAGGCCTGAACCGCAGCGAGATCGATGGCCAGACGACGACGGTCGGCGGCTGGGCCGGCTTCGGCCTCGGTGAAGACGGCTTCCTGACCGTCTCGGCCGAATACTCCCTGCGCAAGCGCACCAACCGCGCTGGCCTGGACCCGCGCCAGCAATTCCCGGACCTGCCGGAATTCGATGAGGCGGAGCGCACGTTCAACCGCCTCAACCACAATTACGGCAATGGCCGCGCGGAGAACATCAACGGCTTCTTCAATGCCGGCTACACGCTCGACAATGGCGCCGAGCTCTATGCCTTTGGCGGTGTGCAGGACCGTGAAGGCGAAAGCCCCGGCTTCTACCGCCGCGCCATCGACGCGCGCAACATTGCCGAGATCTATCCCGCCGGCTTCCTGCCGGTCATCGGCGGCGACGTGCTCGACTACAGCCTCGGCGGCGGTATCCGTGGCACGGCCAATGAGTGGGATTATGATTTCTCCGTCGTGAAGGGCTCCAACGAGCTCGACTATTCGGTGAACAACTCGCTCAACGCCTCGCTTGGCCCGACGAGCCAGACGAGCTTCGATGCCGGTTCGCTGAAATTCGACCAGCTGACCTTCAACGCCGATATCGTGCGCACCTTCGACACCCTCCTGCCGGGCACGACGACGCTCGCCTTCGGGGCCGAATACCGCGACGAGAACTTCGAGATCGAAGCCGGCGAGGAAGCGTCCTGGATCCAGGGGCCGTTCCCGGCCACCGACTATTTCGGCAACCCGATCTCGCCGACGGCCGCAGCCGGCAGCCAGGTCTTCCCGGGCTTCACGCCGGAATCGGCTGTTGATGAAGGCCGCGATGCAAGCAGCATCTATGGCGAAGTCGAATGGGAACCGAATGACAGGACGCTGCTGTCAGCCGCCCTGCGCTATGAGGACTATTCCGACTTCGGTGACACGACGACCGGCAAGATCGCCGGCCGGTACGACTTTACCGACCAGGTTGCCATTCGCGGTGCCATCTCGACCGGCTTCCGCGCCCCGAGCCTGCAACAGCAATACTTCACGGCCATCTCGACCAACTTCATCGACGGTGTGCCCTTTGAAGTCGGCACCTTCCCGGCAACCTCCCCGGCAGCCATCGCTCTCGGCGGCGGTCAGCTGCAGGCGGAAGAGTCCGTGAGCTACTCGCTCGGTACGGTCATAACGCCGACCCCGGACTGGTTCGTCACCATCGACGCCTACCGCATCGACATCGACGACCAGATCTTCCTGACGGAAAACCTGGGCGGTGCTGAAGTGCAGCAAGTGCTGGCCGATGCCGGCGTGAACGCGCAGCTGGTCCGCTTCTTCCAGAACGGCATCAAGACGGGAACAACCGGCATCGACATCGTCACCAAGTATGACTTCGATTTTGGCGACATGGGCGATCTCGGCGTGTCCGCGGCGTTCAACTACTCCAAGACCGAAGTGACCGACGTTCCGCAGAACCAGGTCATTCCGAGCCTGACCCTGTTCGGGCGTGACCGGACACTGACGCTTGAGGAATCGGCACCGGAAACGAAGCTGATCCTGTCGGCCGACTACGGCTACAAGATAGCCGACTTCAATGTCCGCGCGACCCGCTTCGGCGACGTGGTCGACCCGTCGAACAATCCGGACAACGACTTCACGCTTGAAGCCGACTGGATCATCGACGCCTCTGTCGACTTCCAGGTGTCCGAGCGTGTTTCGCTGGGCCTTGGTGCTGACAACGTCCTCGACGAATACCCGACGATGACGCCGAGCAACCAGAGCTTCAACGGCATCTTCCCGTATTCGAGCCGCAGCCCCTACGGCTTCTCGGGCCGCTATGTCTACGCCCGTGCGAGCTATAGCTGGTAAGCAACCGGGACATCACCTGACAGGAAATGCCGCTCCCCCGGGGGCGGCATTTTCATATCAGGCTCAGGCTTTGCGCCAGACATTCACCTTGGTGAGGAAGGCGTTCTCAGTCTTCTCCAGTGAAAAGCCCGCCTTTTCCATCGGCGGGGTGAAGTCCCAACCGAGATAGGCCTTGTAGTAAGGCTCATGGAAGCCTTCCGGGAAGTATTCGAGGATGCCGTCGAGGCCCTCATTGTCCCCGAATTGCAGGCTGTCGGCGATGATGAAGGCCCCGCCCGGCTTCAGCACACGGGCGGCTTCGCGCATCACTTCGCGGCGGGTCTTCTCCGGCAGCTCGTGGAACAGGTAGATGCTGACGATCACATCCTGCGAGGCGTCTTCCAGGGGCAGGATTTCGGCCTGGCCCTCGAGGATCTCGACATGCGGCCAGGGGGCAACCTGCTGGCGCGCGCGTTCAGCATAGTTCGGCGAGAGGTCCAGCCCGCGGGCATCGAGGCGCGGGAAGGCCCGCATCGTCTCACGCAGGAAACGCCCGGTCCCGCAGGCGAGGTCGAGCAGCGCCACCTCGCGCTGGTCGCGGCCCTTCACTTCGCGGGCAATCTCCGCCAGCGCCTGGCGCCGCATCGCATCGGCCGAGCCGGTGAACAGCGCCTCGACCTGGTGGTCGTAGAGTTTCGCGCTCTCATCCGAGAGCCAGCCATCGGTCTGATAGTGGAAGTTCTGGCGGTAATAGGCCGGATAGCGGTTGGAGCCCTCCAGCGTCTCACGCACCTCGACCCCATCGCGCGCAACGCGGCGGCGGTCGACTTCGGCGACATCCTTCAGGAAATACCCGGCCCGGCGCACGGCCTTGCCGAGATCGGCGACGCGGACATCCTCCGGCGCGGGATAAAGCCCGGCCTCGATATTCGCCCGGTCCTGCGCGAACAGGCGGAAATAGGCCGCGCGCAGCTCTTTCGTGTCGACCGGGTTCTGCGGCTTGAAAGGCGGCTCACCGGGCCGGTTGAACCCGGCCGAACGCCGCTTGGCAATCATGTATTGCGCGCCATACCAGGCAGACCGTAGCCCTTGGGCAGCGGTATACCGCGCCCGCCCGATCCGCTTTCCTGTCTCGTCAAGAACACTCATACCCCCAATATTGGCCACAGGGCATCATCCGTCCAGTGGCACGGATAATGCTCGACTGGCCTCATGCAGTGCCTTCAGCCTGCGTTCAGGTTGATCTGATAGGGTGCAGCCTGGAGGTGAAGGGCCTGATCTGGCCCGACGCCCGCGAAAGGAGTTTTTGATCCATGATCCGCATGGCATGTCTCGGTAGCGCCGCCGCGCTGGCTTTCAGCCTTCCGGCTGCTGCCCAAAACTATTCCTATTCCGGCTATGGCTATGATGGCTACGGCTATGAGAACCAGGGCTACTACCAGTCCAATTGCGACCGCGAGCGCAGCAGCAATCAGGCCGCCGGCACGATTGTCGGCGCGATTGCGGGCGGCCTGATCGGCGCAGCCATTGCCGATGATGGTGACGGCCGTCACCACCGGCGCGGTCATCACCGCTACAAGCGCGGCTACGGTTACGGGTATCGCGGCTATGGCCATGGCTACCGCCACAATGACGATG
This sequence comes from Henriciella mobilis, assembly GCF_003576285.1. NCBI lineage: Bacteria > Pseudomonadati > Pseudomonadota > Alphaproteobacteria > Hyphomonadales > Hyphomonadaceae > Henriciella > Henriciella mobilis. The sequence continues at coordinate 319,592 of NZ_QWFX01000016.1, forward strand.
GCGACAAGGTTGCCGGCGCGCTGATTGGCGGCGTGGTCGGTGCCATTGCCGGCAATGCCATCGCCGGGAGTGCCTCGAATGACTGCGTCGAGCGGGTCTATAACAGCCCGCAGGGCAATGCGCGCTATGGCGGCATGAACGTCCCTGCCCCGACGCGCCAGCCCTATGGCCAGAACTGGGATAATGACGCCCAGCCGGTCCGCCTGAACAATGGTTATGGCGGCCAGGGCGAGTACGGCCTGCGCCCGGGCGAGGAACTCTATGGCGGCGGATCGTCCTACAACGACAATCCGGCCTGGAGCGATCCGGAATATGGCGCGACCACCCAGGGCTACAATGCCGGCTACAGCGCGCCCCGCGACACCGGCGAATGCCGCACCGTCTATCGCGACCGCTATATCAACGGCGAACGCGTCAGCGAACCCGCCACCGCCTGCAATGTCGGCGGCGACCGGTGGGAGTTTGTAGAGTAGTGTAAATTGGCCGGAGACATCCCTGTCTGGGCCTGTCCCGGGACAAGGGCCGCGAGCAATCGCGGCCCTTTTTTATTGGCGCTGGGTCCCCACCCCGACGCTCCCCTGAGGGGAGGGGGTAGCGTTGTGTTTTGGTTGGATGTCAGTGCATAAGGCCGCGTGGTTCTGAACGGTGAAGCGTGCGCCCCCTCCCCTCTGGGGAGGGTCGGGGTGGGGCTTCAGGCCTAACCCGGCACAATCGCCGCGATCAGCCTCGGCCCGGTCTGCTTCATCGCGTCTTCGAAGGCGGCGTCGAAGTCTTCCGCCGTCGTCACCGCCGTTGCCGGCACGCCCATGGATTCCGAGAGGCTCACCCAGTCGATGTCCGGGCCGCCAATCTCCAGCATGTCCTTCGCCGTCGGGCCGGGATTGCCGGCGCCGGTGCGGGCAAGTTCGATATTCAGGATGCGGTAGGTGTGGTTGACGAAGACCACGGTCGTGACATCGGTCTGCTCGCGCGCCATGCTCCACAGTGCCTGCACGGTGTACATGCCCGCGCCATCGCCCGTCAGCGCGATCACCTTGCGGTCGGGTGCCGCCACAGCCGCGCCCAGCGCCAGCGGCAGGCCCTGTCCGATCGCGCCGCCTGTCAGCCCCATCCAGTCATGCGGCTCGGCCTTGATGGTCGAAAGGAAGACCGGCATCGAATTCGACACGCCATCATCCGACACAATCGCATTCTCCGGCATGTGACGCGCCACGCTCTTGCCGACCGCGCGGGCGTCAAGCGCACCCGTTGGTGCGTCGGGCTTGTCGAGCGGCGCGGACGGGGCGGCCTCATGGGCGCCCATCGCATCGGCCAGCGCAGCCAGCGTTTTCGCACTGTCTGTATCGGCCCCGCCAAGATCGAGCACCGTGCAGCCCTCCGGCACCAGCAGGCTGGGCTTGCCCGGATAGGCGAAGAAGGCGGCCGGCTTGTGCGTGCCCGCGAGGATCATCACGTCACTGCCTTCCAGGTCGTCCATCGCACCTTCGGCGAAATACTGCATCCGGTCCGGCGCAAACACGCCCGCCCCGCGCCGCATCTTGGCGTAAAAGGTGTCGGTGATGATCCGTATACCCGCCTTTTTCAGCCGGGCCGCATGGCCAAGGCCCTCTTCGCTGAGCGCGGTGCCGTTGATCAGGATCACCGGCTGGCTGGCCCGGCCGATGGCAGCGGCGGCCGCCTCGATCTTTTCCGGCGGTGTCTGGCGCAGGGACGGACGCCGGGCAGCGCCGCCCTTTACGCCGCCCTCGGTCCAGGCCGAGTCGGCGGGCAGGATCAGCGAGACCGGCCCCGGCTCAGGCCCGAAGCTCGCCGCCCAGGCTTCAGCCGCCAGCTTGCCCGTCGCGCCAACACTGTCGGCGGACTTGATCCAGATCGAGTTCGGCCCGGCGAGCCCCATGATGTCGGAATTCAGCGGCGCATCATATTTGCGGTGATCGACGGCATGATCCCCGATGACATTGACCATCGGCGTCTTGGCGCGCTTGGCATTGTGGATGTTCGCCCCGCCATTGAGATAGCCCGCGCCGAGGTGCAGCAGCGTCATCGCCGGCTCGCCCTTGACCCGGCCATAGCCGTCCGCCGCGCCCGTCGCCACACCTTCGAAAAGACAGAGGACGGAGTTTATCCGCGTCTCCCGGTCCAGCGCGGTAACGAGGTGCATCTCCGAGGTGCCGGGATTGGCAAAGCAGGCCGTCACGCCATGATCGGCCAGGGTGGACACCAGCGCATCGGCGCCGGTCATTGTTGTTGTCTCGCTATCGGCCATGAATAATGCTCCCTGTACGGACGGTGCTGATTGGCCCGTCGCTATTTGATCTCGATGATATCCGCGTCATAAGGCTTGGCATAAAGCCGCTTCACGTCGCCCTCGCGAAGCGCCTGCACGCGGCCCTGATTGATATAGCCCTTCTCGGTGATCTCCCCGGCATCGGGTTTGGGCTGGTCCTTCTCGAGCAGGATGCGGGCAATGCGCTTGGCAGAGTTCGGATTGGCGCGGTTATAGGCCATCAGGCCATCCTTCACCGCGCCGCGCACCGTCTCGTCTTCGGCGAGTTCCGCCAGCCCGACATTGCGGCCCGTCTTGCGCCGGCACCAGCCCTCATTGAGGAAGCCGAGCAGCGCGATCTCATCCTGGTTCAGCCCGCAGACCACCACGTCCGACAGCGCGCCATTGACGGCCTCGACCGCCTTCACGCGAACCGTCCCGGCCGACACCCATGTGCCGCTGGCGAGCTTGAACTCCTCGGCGATCCGCCCGTCAAAGGCGAGGCCCTTGTCGGGATTTTCCGGGTCCTTGAACTTCACCGCATCGCCGAGCTTGTAGAAGCCTTCCTCGTCGAAGGCGTCAGCGGTCTTTTCCGGATCGCGGAAATAGCCCTGCGTTATGCCCTCGCCGCGCACCCGGCACTCCATCTTCTCGCCGACCGGCGCCAGCTTGAATTCGCAGCCGGGCAGCGGCAGGCCAATCAGGCCCATCGTATCGCTGGGCCAATGGACATTGGAGATGGTGGGCGAGGTCTCGGTCGCGCCATAGCCGGCGCTCAGGCTGATCCGCTCGCCGGTCACCTCGACGGCGACCTTCTGGATCCGCTCATAAATGTCCTGGCCCATCGAGGCCCCGCCATAGGCCATGACCAGGATGCGCGAGAAGAAGGTTTTCGCCAGATCGCGGTCCTGCTCGAGTTCCGTCGCAATCGCCGCCCACGCCGCCGGAACGGTGGTGTGCTGGGTCGGCGCGATTTCCTTGAGGTTTCGCAGCATTTCCGGCAGCCGCGCGGGCGTCGGGCCGCCCCAGTCGATATAAAGTGTGCCGCCCCAGTCCAGCATCGAGTGCAGGATGGAGTGGGCGCCATAAGTGTGGCTCCAGGGCAGGAACGAGATCATCACCTGCGGCCCCTGGCTGATCTCCTCGAGCCGCTCCACATCCCAGACCGAGCGGATCATCTTCACCATCGATGCGACGTTGAGGTGGGTATTGATGACCGCCTTCGGCTCGCCGGTGGAGCCGGATGTCAGCATGTATTTCGCGACCATGTCCGGCGCGAGCCGGTCATAGGCGAGGTCCACCGCACTGGTCGGCGGGGACGCGAAGTCGTCCAGCGACTGGCTGGTCACGCCCTCGGGCCGGTTCTTGCGGTAGAGAACGAGCCGGTCGCCCACCCCCATGCCATCGAGGCCGCGCTGGTATTCTTCGCCATCCTCGACATAGATGATCGCCGGCGTGGTAAGCCTGTCGATATGTTTCAGCCGGGCGAAATCCTCGCTGAGCGTGGCATAGGCCGGCGTGACGGGGACAACCGGGCTGCCCGCCCACATCGCGGCATACATGACGAGCGCATTCTCGATCGCATTGCGCGACAGGATCATGACCGGCCTGTCCGGCCCGGCGCCCGCATCGAGGAAGCCCTGCGCCAGGGCGCGAACGCGGGCCAGCGCCTCGCTATAGGTGATCGTCGCCCAGCCCGGCTTTGACGGCGTGTCCGGATCACGCTGGGCGAGGAAGACCTGGTCCGGCCGGGCGCTCGCCCAGTAGACCAGCGGCGCCAGCATGTGCGGCGGGTGCCGGCGCTTGGGCTGTCCGTTGCGCAGCAGGATGCAGCCATCGTCGCGATGCTCCACGACCAGTCTCTGGGGAAGATAGGGAACTTCGCGAAACGGAATCTCTGAACTCATGAAAGTCCTTCTGTCTCGATCTTAATGGGCTCACCGCAATGCTTGCAGTGGATGGCATCACGGTCATGGCGAACGAGCCCGCAGGTCTGGCATTCGCAGTCCACCTTATTGTCGGGCTCGACGATGGCACGCAAGAGCTGGAAGAAAAGCGACAGGCCTAGCACCATGGTGATCACAGCCAGCCAGCGCCCGAAATCGTCCGTCATCAGGATATCGCCGAAGCCGGTCGTCGTGAGCACCGTTACGGTAAAGTAGACCGCGTCCGTATAGCTGTTGATGTCCGGATTGCGCCCGACCTGGGTGGCGTAGGTAATCGCCGCCATGATGAAGACGAATACGACCAGATTGGTGACCTTGTCGATGATGCGCTCGTGGCGCCGGAACCAGGGTGTAAGGCCTTTCACGCGGCGAATGAAGGTAAAGGCCCGGACAGCCCGGACCGCCCGCAATACACGCAGAAAGGCGAAATTCGACACCAGCAGCGGCGCGAACATGGTTATCACGACAACAATATCGGCCCAGTTGATCCAGCTGGCAAAAAAGCGGTGGCGGTGCTTTTCGATGTAGAAGCGCGCGGCGAGGTCGAGCGCGATTACGCCGCCGATGACATAATCGATTGTATAATGCCCGCGCTCACGCGTACCGAACGGCGCCCAGAGAAAATAGCCAATCGTCAGGAGGTCGAAGGTAAGGAGCGCCCAGCGAAACCAGAAAGACGCCTTGCCTGTGCCCTCATAGAGCCAGAACAATTGCCTGTTCAGACCTTTGCGGTCACTCATCTGAGCCAGCCTCCAGCCGCTTTCCCGGGCCTGTTCCGGCTGTTCGGAACAGGTGCGTCCACATCTAGACTGCTCCGGCGCCGGCTGACAAATCGTCTGGCGCGTGTCTCTGCAGCTTGACCCGTCATCGCACCATGGGCCCTATAGCGCAGAAGTTTAATTCTCAGGGTCATTCGCATGTCACGTCAATCCGTCTCCATCCTTCCGCTTCTTGCGTCTGCCGCCTTCATGACGCTTGCCGCCTGCGGCGGCGGTGGTGGTGGCGGCGGATCGGCCGGCGCGGCTCCATCGCCCCCTCCTCCGCCGCCCCCGCCACCCAGCGGGACGACCTACCAGCCCGGCGTCTATCCGGCTTCCAGCCAGTTCGAGGCGCAGTGCCAGAACCCGAGGTCCGGCGTCGATATCGAGGGCAATCCCTTCCCGGACGAGCAGGGCACGCTTGCAGACGAGCTGTTCTGGCTGCGCTCCTGGACCAATGAGACCTATCTCTGGAATGACGAGGTCACCGACCGCAATCCGAACGACTACAATGACCGGCTGGTCTTCTTCGGCCTGCTGAAGACCAATGCGACGACGCCATCGGGCGCCCCGAAGGACGACTTCCATTTCAGCGAACCGACCGAGGACTATCTCGCCTCCCGCAACTCCGCGCCGCAGCCGGGCTATGGCGCGAACTTCGCCATCCTGCAGAGCACGCCGCCGCGCGATGTCCGCGTCGTCTATACCGAACCGGGCTCACCGGCCGCCGAGCTCGACGCCGGTCAGCCCAAGCTCATCCGCGGCAGCAAGGTGCTCTCCGTCGATGGCGTCGACATGATCAATTCGAACAATGTCGATGCGCTGAACAATGGCCTGTTCCCGGACACGGCCGGCGAGGTCCATGAGTTCGTCGTTCAGGATCCGGGCGCCTCTTCCTCGCGCACCGTGCAGCTGACAGCCGCGCAGGTCGTGCGCCAGCCCGTGCAGTCGACCGCCGTCATCCCGACCCCGACAGGCGATGTCGGCTACATCCATTTCACGACATTCAGCCCCTTCTCCTCGGAAGAGCAGATCATCGACGCCATACAGCAGATGGCCGATGCCGGGGTCAGCGACCTTGTGCTGGACCTGCGCTACAATGGCGGCGGCCTGCTCGCTGTTGCCAGCCAACTGAGCTACATGATCGCGGGCAGCGCGCAGACTAGCGGCGCGACCTTCGAGGCGCTGGAGTTCAATAGCGGCACGGGCGGCATCAACCCGGTCACAGGGGCGGTCAACAACCCGATCCCGTTCTATTCGCAGACGCTCGGCTTCTCGACCGTTGAAGGCCAGTCGCTGCCATCGCTCAACCTCGACACGGTCTATGTCCTGTCGACCGGCAATACCTGCTCGGCCAGTGAAGCGGTGATCAACGGGCTGCGCGGGGTGGATGTGAATGTCGTGCTGATCGGCAACATCACCTGCGGCAAGCCCTATGGCTTTTACCCGACCGACAATTGCGGCCAGACCTATTACACGATCCAGTTCCAGGGCGTGAACGACAAGGGCTTCGGCGACTATGCCGACGGCTTCGTGCCGGAGAATTCGAGCTTCACCTTCGGCGCCCGCGCGCCCGGCTGTGTGGCGTCCGACGATTTCGGCCACCAGCTTGGCGATCCAGCCGAGAACCTGCTCGCCACCGCGCTCGGCTATCGCGAGACCGGCAGCTGCCCGAGCACGACCACGTCCGAGAGTACCGAGAAGGCCCCGGCCAGTGCGAAGAGCGAGCCCGAAGGCCCGGCCCTCACGAAGCCGGAAACCCCGATTTTCGAGCGCAACCGTGACATGTCGATGCCGGGCGACTACAGAGGGCGCACGAAATGACCGGAAAAACGCTCTCTCTCGCGCTCGCCTGCTGCGCCAGCCTTCTGACCGGCGCCTGCCAGACCAGCGGCGCCACGCGGCCAGCCACGCTGGAAACCGCTGACGAGGCCACGCTTGCGCGCGTGAAGGCCGTCGCCGCTGAAGCCGTCGGGCGCGCGCAGATCCGGCTCGGCGAAGGCGACCTTACCGAAACGTCGACGCTGACCGTCCTGCCGCCGCCGCTCGGGCCGAACGAGACGGCGAGCCCGGCCATGCCGACCGTGTTCGACATCGTCACCCATGGCAGCGACTGCCTGCTCGTGAACCGCTCGACCGGCGAGCAGTTCATGATTGAGGGTGTGAGCTGCGTGGCGGTCGAGGGCTAGGCGTCCGGACCGGCCAGGGTTTTCAGCATCACATACCAGTGGTCGAGACCGCCATAGAAGCTGTCGACCGGCACGCGCTCATTCAGGCCGTGGGCATACGTATCGTTCGGCTTGGAGGCTGAGGCACTGACGCCATAGGTGTCATAGCCGAGATTGCGATAATGCATGCCATCCGTGCCGCCCGCCGACATGTGCGGGATGATCGGCACATCGACGCCGCGTTCGGCGAGGGCAGCTTTCACCGCTGCCAGGACATCCTCGCGCATGCCGGATTCCGGGCTGTCCGGGAAGTCCGAGATCAGGTTGAACTGGACCTCTTCATTGCCGACCACGTCGCGCAGCGTGGCCTCGGTCTCCTCGATCGTCACGCCCGGGAAGATGCGGCAGTTGACGGTCGCCGTGGCCGATTGAGGCAGCGCATTCTCGGCATGGCCCGCGCGCAGCATGGTGGCGATGCAGGTCGTCCCGATCTGGCCGATGGTCGACGGGTCGGCGCGCAGGATTTCAATCGCCAACTCGTTTGTCGGGTCTTCGGCGAAAGTGCGCATCGCATTGCCGAGCTTGTCGAGCCGGCGGCGCCCCGACGCATCGAGCGAGGCCCGTGTCAGATCGCTGTAACGGACCGGGAACTGATAGGCTTCGATCGCCTTCAGCGCGCTTGCCAGCTCGTAGATTGCATTGTCCTTGCGCGGCGCCGAAGAGTGCCCGCCAGGATTGGTGACGGTGATTTCCCAGGTCGCATAGGTCTTCTCGGCGCCTTGCACGCCATAGATGAGCGGCTCGCCATTCGTCCCGAGCGTCAGGCCGCCCGCATCGGAGTTCAGGATGAAGGCCGGGTCGATGGTCTCCGCGACATATGTTGCCTGGGCGCGGGTCGAGACCATGTCGGTCTCCTCATCGCCCGAGAGCACCATGACGAGGTCGCGCGTCGGCTCGAAGCCCTCTTCTTTCAGGCGGATGAAGGTCTGCACCAGATTGGTCAGGCCATATTTGTTGTCAGCCGTGCCGCGCCCGAAGAAATAGCCTTCTTCCTCGGTCAGGGTAAACGGGTCGCGCACCCAGTCCTCGGCCAGCGCGTCGACAACATCCATATGGGCGAGCAGCACGATCGGCTTCTCGGCCGGATCGCCCTCGGCGCGGTACCAGACCACCAGGCCCTGGGTGGGCTCGCCTTTGGAGTCATAGTCAGTGACCACCAGGTCGTCGTCACTGAAACCGGCCGCTTTCAGCTCGCCCACCAGATAGTCGACAACTTCAGGGACCTTTGCCTGCCCGCGCGCCGAACGGATGGCGACGACGTTTGCATAGATGTCGCGCGCCTGCTGCTCATGCGCCGAGCGCTCCTGGGCAAACGAAGCGGGCGTCAGGCTGCTGGCGGCGAGAAAAGCGGAGGCGGCAAACAGCGAATGGCGGGCAAGCATGGTCTATCCTTCTGGCAAGGCGCGGGGATGCCCGCGCGGCAATACGAAGGACCATACCCATAACTGGCAAAGAGTCAGCGGGGATATTTTCCCCGACGGCCAGCGTGCCGATCGCCGATGTCAGTTCGAAACGTCGGGCGCCACAAACGCGATGGCCCGGATTCAATAGTCCCGGATGTCGTTGCCATCGATGACCCAGTTCACGGCATCGACATAGTCCGCTTCATCCTGCTCGAACTCTTCCAGCACGAAGTACGCGCTGCAATCGAAGCCGCCGCGCCGGTGGGATGACTTGAAATCGTAGTAGATACCGTTCTCGACCTTCGCCTCCGACTCCATGATGTCTGCGCCGATCAGGTTCGTGAAGTCGTGACCGCCCAGATAGTCCGGCTCGGTGCCGAAGAAGGATTTCAGGGGGGACGCGATCGCATCGTGAATTGGGCCGGGCGATGGCGACGTCGTCTCATATTGCGGGGCTGGATTCTTGACCGCAACACGGCCATCGGCCTGCCCGCTACGCATCGTCCCCGCGGACCTCGGGCCCCAGCGCGCACCTGTGCTCGGGACTGCCTTCTTTCCCGCCAGCATGGAGCCGTAGAACACGGCAACATCGACGGCATTACTGCCATTATCGACTTCCCACATCATCACGCTGAGCGTGAAGGGTTCCAGCCCGATCGCATTGAAAACGCGCAAACCCTGGCCGCGATGGACATGGCCGTTCCGGACACCTTTATAGGACGCCGAATTTTGCGGAAAATGCGTCGCCTTCGCGTAGGTCGCGTCGGCGGCCACAACATGGACGGCAATCTCGGCATCGGGGTTCAGAAAACTGTCTGCTCCAACCGCGCGGCAGGCAAACCCCGTATAATAGACATCGAACAGCCTTGCCGCGTCGAGGGCATAGTCGAGCACGACCGCGTCCTCGAGATAGGTCCGGTCACCCGAAGCCTGGTAGGCCGCGTCGAAATCGGCATAGGCCTCTTCCCATCTGCCCAGCTGTTCGTAGACATAGCCGCGGTTGCCATGGCCAAGGCCCGGCTCGCCTGCATCGATGGCATCGGAATAGACGCGTTCGGCATCCAGCCACCGCGCCTGCTCGAAATAGAGATTACCGGCTGAAACAAGGACAAAACCATAGTCCGGATGGCCGGGCGCCTCACGCTCGATCCATTTGATCGCCAGTTCGCAGTGCCGCAGTTTCCGGACGGCGTCGTTCTCATTGCCCTCGCACTCGTCGATCCACTGTTCGGCCTGTTCGGGCGTGGTATTGAGGTAGGCATATTCGCTCGGCAGAAGCCCGCCGCCTGCACAGCCCCCAAGCACCGTGATTGCGCCAGCGGCCAGCCATATCGTCCGCGCCGTCATCTGCATCCCCTTCACCTGATCGGGCGCAAGAATAACACAGCTTTCGCCTGTCGGGAGAAAAAGCCGCGCCGGGCTAAACCACCACCGGCTCCAGCGTCATGGCGTTCGTGCCCTATTCAATGGCGTGCAGCCTGTCCCAGAGATCGATGGGCGGGACATCCGTCATCATGCCGTCCACCATCTCGACGAAACCAGGATTGAAATAGCCTTGGCAGGCCTGCCAGAGCGCCCGGCCGCGTTCAGTGCCAAGCACGAAATAGATCACGCCGCGATAGGTCTCCCACGACTCCTTCGTGATGGCGCCATTCTGGTATTGCAGCCACTCATATTCGCGCGCCCGCATCTGGCCGATCATCCAGAAGAAGAGCTTGGTCTTCTCCTCGAAACTCGGCGTTTCCGATTGCGAGAAGATGCGCCCCAGTTCCGGGAAGTCGACGAATTTGTAGACGCCTGTCTGGTCATAGGTAAGCTGCGCCTGCCGGGCTTCGGACCGCATTTGCTGCGCGCCCTGATGCACCTGCAGGGCAAGATAGATCAGCGTCGCCGCGACAACCACGACGCCGACAATCTGCGCAATGAGAGCTGCCTGTTCGAGGGTCATGACGACATCTCCAGAAGCGGCGCCGTTGGTCCGGCCGCGATCAGCGCATCGACAAGCTCCCGGAAGGCCGGCGGGAAGTGGTGCTTCCGGGCCGCCCAGAAACCCTGATAATACTTCGAGGCGAGATGGTCGCGAAAATGGTTCTGGGTGTGGCGCCAGAAATCCTCCTCGAAGACTTTCTTCCCGGCCTGGTAGTGCAGGACCTGATAGCCCCGCGTGACCATGGTATAGAACACATTCAGCCGGGTCCTGTCCGCGGCCTCGAAGGCATCGGGAGCGGTCTCAAGCCCGCGCAGGAAGAGGTCGACCATGCCGGCCTCGCTGAGAATTTTCATATGGTCGCGGAAGATGTCGTAATAGCCGCTGGCCGTTTCGATTCTTTGCTGGTTGGCCGCATGGCGCAGCTGGAAGCCGACAAAGATCAGGGACGCAATGACGGCCACCGACGACACAATTCCAGCGATGAAGTAAAACTGCTCAAGCGTCATGGCTGTCCCCCCGGAACGGCCAGACTAACCAAAGAAATTCAGATGTGTACTGAAATCTTGAGGGGCTAAACCGCCTCCGGCTCCAGCGTTTCGTTGAACCGCACCGGCTTGCCGCCGCCCTTCTGGGTGATCTCGCCGTCGCGCATCACGAAGGCGCCGCGGATGATCGTCGCCACCGGCCAGCCCTGGGCTTCGAAGCCGGCATAGGGGGTCCAGCCGCACTTGGCCTTCGACCATTCTTCCGTGATCGTCTCTTTCCGCTTCAGGTCGACAATGGTGAAGTCCGCGTCATAGCCCTCGGCGATCCGCCCCTTGGTGGCGATGCCGAAGACGCGCTGCGGGCCTGCGCTCGTCAGCTCGACGAAGCGGCGCAGGCTCAGCTTGCCATTGTTCACATGGGTCAGCATCACCGGCACGAAGGTCTGCACGCCGGGCATGCCGGACGGCGAGGCCGGATAGGGCCGCTCCTTCTCTTCGCGGGTGTGCGGGGCGTGGTCGGTCGCGACGACATCCACAATCCCGGCATTGAGCGCGCGCCAGAGCGCATCCTGATGGCGCTGCTCGCGCACCGGCGGGTTCTGCTGAGCAAAGCCCTTGAGGCGGTCATAGCAGTCGGGCGCGGCCAGCGTCAGATGGTTCGGCAGCACCTCGACCGAGGCGACATCCTTGGCATCGCGCAACAGCTCCATCTCCTCGGCCGTCGAGATATGCAGCACGTGGATACGCTTGCCCGTCTTGCGGGCGAGGCGCAGGAGGCGGCGGGTCGAGCTGACGGCAGCCTCGACGTCGCGTACCTCGATATGGCTGTGCCAGTCGCCCTGGCGGGCAAGATGGCGGCGCTCTTCCAGGCGGTATTCGTCTTCGGAGTGGAAGGCCGCCCGGCGCTTGATCGCGCGCAGCACGGCTTCGACGCCTTCATCATCCTTGACTAGCAGGTCGCCCGTCGAGGCGCCCATGAACACCTTCACCCCGCAGCAGCCCTGCATCTGTTCCATCTCTGCCAGCAGGTGCGGGTTCTCATTCGTCGCGCCGGCATAGAAGGCATGGTCGACATCCATGCGGCCCTTCGCCCGGTTCAGCTTGTCGGTCAGCATCTCCGGCGTCGTGGTCGACGGGTTGGTGTTCGGCATCTCGAACACTGCCGTCACCCCGCCAAGCGCCGCCGAGCGCGCTTCGGTTTCGAGGTCGGCCTTGTGGGTAAGGCCCGGCTCACGGAAGTGGACCTGGCTGTCGATCACGCCCGGCAGGATGTGCAGGCCGGTCGCGTCATAGGTCTCGCCCGCCTGGCTTTCATCGAACTTGCCGATGGCGACGATCTTCTCGCCGCGCACCGCGACATCCACTTGGTCTTCCCCGCCCGGTGTCACCAGCGTGCCATTCTTCAGGATCAGGTCATAGGTCTGGCTCATGGCGCTTATATGCGCCCGGAGGGCTTCAATGTCATCCCGCCTAACAGCATTGCCTTGCCTGAGTCCTGATCCGGCCGCCAGCTGGTCGCTGACACAAGCGTGATCAATAACACCTGCTTGTGTAATGAGCGTGAGCGGCCGCGTGGCTAGATCCCTGAGGGCACAACCTGAAGGGACACCCAATGATCCGACTATCCGCACTCGCCGCCGCCGCACTCGGCCTGCCACAACTGGCCTCAGCGCAGGGCCTGTTCGATTTCGATGCCGCCGAATCCGGCTTCTATGCCGGCCTCTTCGCGGGCGGGGCGTTTCCAGGCGACGCCGACTTCAACGGGCAGCTGGCCTCTGCCGGCTCCGCCCCGATTCTCGGCGCCCGCAATGACTTCGCCTTCGAAGACACCGGCACCTACGGCGTTTTCGCCGGTTACCAGCTGCCCTTCCGGTACTGGACCTACTTCCATCCGCGCCTCGAGTTTGAAATCTCGGGGTTCGACAGCGACCTCGAGTCTGCGCGCGTGTTCGGGGCGCCGCAATCGGCCAGCGGCAGCCAGTCGGTTACCTTTTTCCTGATCAACACCTATTCCGACATTGTCTGGCGCGACGACCAGGCACTCGTGCCCTACCTCGGCGGCGGTATCGGCCTGGCCGAGGTCGATGTTTCCACCGGCACGGTGCCGGCGAGCGATCCTTCGAGCGCCTATCGCATCAATGACGAGGCCTCTGCCCTGGCCAGCACATTCGCGGGTGGCGTGAGCTATCGGTTCAACAGCCGCTTCGAGGTCTACACTGAAGCACGCTATTACACCGTCTACGATGTGGACCTCGACCAGACCTTCACGACCTCCGGTACGCCCGCCTTCAGCGGCCGTGTCACCGACGATCTCGACGGCAGCACGCTGACAGCCGGGCTGCGGGTCCGGTTCTGAGCCGCCCCTAGTTCACCAGCCGGTTGAACTTGCTGATCAGCTCGTCAATCTGCTGGCCGGTCTCCTCATAGCTGTAGAAGTAGCCATTATAGGTCGACGGTTCGGGCGGGTTGAGGCGATAGCCCTGCGCATAGGGCACGCAGGCATCGGGGCGCCAGAGATCGATGGCGCGGTTGAAGTCGGCGCGCCGGTAGATGTGCTCCTGGCGCAGCGCCTCCATCTCGGCGAGCCAGGCTTCGGCATGGCACTCACCGGTGATCCGGCCGCAATCGTCGAAGGCGAGGAAGCCCGCCTTCAGGCGCGGGCGAAGGTCTTCGAGATAGCCGCCGGTGTCCCGAATCGACTGTTTCAGGCGCTCGACATCGCTCTCGCAGGCTGCGCGCGACTTCTGCGTCGTGTTGCAGCCGGCGGGTACGAGCAGCAGCGCGATGGCTGCCAGACTTGCCAGATGTCTCAATTTTTTGCGTCTCCCGGCCCTCGAAGGTGCCGCGCGAATCAGCGCGCGGATCGAGGCGATTGTTCGGGGACGTCCGGCATTAGGCAAGGCCGACTGTCGGGCGCGATTTCGGTGTCAGACCCCGATCAGACTGTAAATGGACCGGAATCATACTGGAATTGTACGGAAATCGTACTGTCTTCGTACCCTCGGCTTTCGTGGAATTTTGCTGGAGATTCCGGGGAGCAATTCCTAAATCCCCTCCATGCAGACACGCCTCGTTCCCAACCGCTCCATCCTCGTCCTCGACGGGCCGGACACGATCGCCCTGCTCGAACGGCTGGTGACCAACAATACCGGCAACTGGCAGCCCGGCGAGGCCCGCTATGGCGCGCTGCTGACGCCGCAGGGCAAGGTGATCGCCGACTTCGTGGCCCATCGCATCGACACTGGCGCGCTGCTCGACGTTGCCACCAATGCCGTTGGCGATCTTTCCAAGCGGCTGAAAATGTTCCGCCTGCGCGCCAAGGTCGAGATCGATGTCGATGGCAAACTCGCCGCCGCCATTACAGATGACGGCGTGCCCGACCCGCGTTCTGCCGCCTTGCCCCAGCACCGTATCGTCGAGGCCGGCTCGGTGCCGGAGATGAGCCAGGCCGAATGGGATGCGATCCGCATTCCAGCGGGCGTCGCCGAATGGGGCTCGGACTTTGTCGGCGCCGAGGTGTTTCCATGGGAAATCAACATGGACAGGCAAGGCGGGGTCGATCTCAAGAAGGGCTGTTTTGTCGGCCAGGAAGTTGTCTCCCGCACCCATCGGCGCGGCAAGCTGCGCAAGCGGACGGTCGTGATCGAAGGCAAAAACCTGAAGTCAGGACAAGAGGTTACAGCAGGCGCCCCCGTCGGCGAGATCACCAGCGCAACAGACACGCACGCACTCGCGCGTCTGCGGACGGATCGTCTCGCCAAGGCGCTGCAGGCGGGGGAAACCCTGTCGGTTGATGGGCAGCCCGTCCAACACATCAAAACCGATTGGCTTGAAGAAGAATTGGCGGCATCCTTGGGTGATGGGACTGAATCTCTCGCCTGACGAAACGCTGCATTGCCGCTGGGCACCGGCCAACGACCCGCTCTACCGCGCCTATCATGACGAGGAATGGGGCGTGCCGGAATACGACCCCCGCGCGCTCTGGGAGAAGCTGCAGCTCGACGGCATGCAGGCCGGTCTGTCCTGGGTGACCATCCTCAGGAAGCGCGAAGCGATCCGGGAGGAGTTTGACGGGTTCGTGCCCGAGCGCGTTGCACGCTGGGACCAGGAACGCATCGAGAAAGCGCTGCAGAATCCGGGGATTATCCGCAGCCCCAAGAAGATCCAGGCGACGATTGGCAACGCGCAGGCCTATCTCGACATGATGGACGCCGGTGAGGATTTTTCCGACTGGCTATGGTCGTTCACGGGCGGCGCGCCGATCGTCAACCAGCTCGACGACGTCTCCAACGTCCCCGCCAAGACGCCGCTTTCCGAAGAGCTGTCGAAGGCGCTGAAGAAGAAGGGCTTCAAGTTCTGCGGCCCGGTTATCGTCTATGCGTTCATGCAGGCGGTCGGTATGGTCAACGATCATGAGACGCGCTGTCCGCGCCACAAGGAAGTACAGGAGTTCTACAAATGAAAACAATGACGTGCCTTGTGTTGGCCAGCGCCTTCCTCGCCGCAGGCTGCTCGACCATGGGCCGGCCCTATATCGGCGGCAATGACTGCGATGAAATCGTCGATGCACGTGCCCGCCTCGACTGCCTGGAACGGGCCGACCGGGCCGAATCCGAATGGCGCGAGGAGCTGCGCCGCGAGCAGGAAGAGAAAGAGAAGGAAAAGACCGACAAGGACTGACAAGGCGCAGTCCCCGGTCTCGACGCCGCAGTCGGCTTGTGTCTAATTGCGCGCCAAATCAGGTCACTGGCCACCCTAGAGGCCAGGCATCGGGAGGGCGTATAGTCAATGAAACCCGTTATTTCCGCGACCGGTCTTTGGACCCCGCCAGAATCTGTCACCAATGCTGAGCTGGTTGAAAGCTTCAATGCCTGGGCTGACCGGTGGAATGCCGAGCACGAAGCCGATATCGCTGCCGGCCTGGTCGAGGCCAAGACGCATTCGTCGGTCGAGTTCATCGAGAAGGCGTCAGGCATCAAGTCGCGCTATGTTGTCGACAAGTCCGGCGTCACCGATCCGGCCCTGATGCGGCCGGTCATCCCCGAGCGATCCAATGAGGAGATATCCATCCTCGCCGAGATCGCAGTGAAAGCCGCCCGCCAGGCGCTTGAGCGCGCAGGCCGAGACCCGAAAGACGTCGATGCCGTGATCTGCGCGGCCTCCAACATGCAGCGCGCCTATCCGGCGATGGCGATCGAGGTTCAGGAAGCGCTCGGCAT
The DNA here is from genome assembly GCF_003576285.1 of Henriciella mobilis. Taxonomy (NCBI): domain Bacteria; kingdom Pseudomonadati; phylum Pseudomonadota; class Alphaproteobacteria; order Hyphomonadales; family Hyphomonadaceae; genus Henriciella; species Henriciella mobilis. The sequence goes on from NZ_QWFX01000016.1 coordinate 335,827, forward strand.
CGAGGGCTTCTCCTTCGACATGAATGTCGCCTGCTCGTCGGCGACCTTCGGGATCCAGACAGCCGCTGATTTCGTGCGTGCGGGCCATGCAAAGTCCGTCCTCATGGTCAATCCGGAGATCACGTCCGGCCACCTCAACTGGACCGACCGCGACAGCCATTTCATCTTTGGTGATGTTGCCACAGCCGTGCTGGTGGAGGATGAATCGATTGCGCCCAAGGATCACTGGAAGATCCTCGGCACGCAGCTCAAGACCAAATTCTCCAATAATATCAGGAACAATTTCGGCTTCCTGAACCGCGCCGACCCTTCCGGCGAAGGGGCGCCGGACAAGCTGTTCGTGCAGGAAGGCCGCAAGGTCTTCAAGGAAGTCGTGCCGATGGTGTCGGAGATGATCATCACCGAACTCGACCGGCTTTCGCTGAAGCCCGAGCAGCTGCGCCGCCTCTGGCTGCACCAGGCCAATGCCAACATGAACCGGCTGATCTCGTCCAAGGTTCTCGGCCATGAGGCGAGCGACGACGAGAGCCCGACCGTGCTGGATGAGTACGCCAACACCTCGTCGGCCGGATCGATCATCGCCTTTCACAAGCATTCAGCCGACTTCAAGCCCGGCGAGAGGGGCCTGATCTGCTCGTTCGGTGCAGGTTATTCGGTCGGTGCCGTCTTCGTGGAAAAGGCCGGCTGAGCGACCTATCTGTCTTCCCATGACCGACAGAACCATCAAGGCGGTGCACGCCGCCTATCGCGACGATATTGCCGACCTCATCACGCGCCGCCCCGTGCCAGGGCCCGCTGTGGACCAGGTCGATCCGTTCCTGTTCCTCAACCATCATGGGCCGCAGACCTACAGGCCCGGCAATAGCGGCCTGCCCTTCGGCCCGCATCCGCACCGCGGCTTCGAGACGGTGACCTTCATCCTCGAAGGCAGTCTCGCGCATATGGATACGGGCGGGCATGAGAGCATCATCCATGCGGGCGGTGTCCAGTGGATGACCGCAGGCTCCGGCCTCATCCATGCCGAGCTGTCACCCCCCGAATTCAAACGTGATGGCGGCGACATGGAAATCCTTCAGCTGTGGGTAAACCTGCCCTCGACGCTGAAGATGACAACGCCTCGCTATACCGGCGTGCAGGCCGACGGCATCCCCTCAATTCCGGCGGGCGAGGGCGCGATCCTGCATCTCGTTTCCGGCGAATATGAAGGCAAGACCGGGCCGGTCGATTCCCTGACCGGGGTCTTCATGTCGATGGTCTCCCTGCCCGCTGGCGCCGACGCGACGCTGCCGGCCCCGAAGGATCGCAGCGTGTTCTTCTATGTCGTGCGCGGCCATGTCTCGATGGGCGAGGCGAGCGCGAAGTCCTTCGACCTGGTCGAGTTCGCGCATGATGGCGAGACCATCACCGTTTCCTCCAGCGACGGTGCCTTCCTGCTCTTTGGCCATGCCGACCCGATCGGCGAACCGGTCGTGGCGCACGGCCCGTTCGTGATGAATACCGAGCAGGAAATCCGGGACGCGATTGCCGACTATCAAGCCGGCAAGTTCAACCGCGCCCCGGAAAATGTCTGACCCGGCCTATCCGCCGAACTGCCAGCTGGCGGCGATCTTGTAGTTGCGGCCGGGCTGGTAGACGCCTTCGAAGACACGCTCGAAACGCTCATCGAAAACATTGTCGATACCGGCATCGATGCGCGCGCCATTGGCGAAACCCGGCGTCCAGCTCGCATAGACATCGGCGACCGTATAGGCATCACGCGTCTCCGCGACGGTGAAGCCGCCGGCGCCGTCGCTCTCGCGGCGCGTGAAGTCTGAGGCATGCTGGATGCGGAGTCCGAAAATCGCATCCCATTCATGGGCTTTCAGGCCAAGGTCGAGGGCAACCCGGTCTGGCGTCAGCGTACCAAGATCGGACCCGGTCACGAGGTCCGTGCCCTCAATCGAGGTGTAACTGGCGCGGACATAAGACCGGTCGCTGTCATAGCGCAGTTCCCCCTCGACGCCCTCCAGCTCGGCGCTGGCGACATTGGCCGACCGGGTCGTGCCCGCCGTGCAGGGAAAGAAAGGCGGCGCAAAGCAGGTCCCGTCATAGGCAAAGTCGACAGACAGGTTGATCAGGTCCTCAACATCGCTCTGATACCAGGACAGCTTGGCCTGCAGGCGGTCACCGGAGGCGACCAGATCCTGGAAATCGAGGCCCGCGCCAAATTCGACCGTCTCTGTTTTCTCGGGCTTCACGCCGGCATTCGGAATGAATTCATTGGTGACGAAGACGAAGGAGCCCATTCCTGGATTGAAAAGCACCGGGTGCGGCACCTCGAAATGGGTGCCGTCCAGGTAAAGCTCGTTGACAGACTGCGCGCGGAAACCTTCGGCATAGCTGCCGAATATGCGGAACCAGCCCACCGGACCATAGCTCGCCGCGATGCGCGGTGAGAACGCATCATCTTCATTCTTCCCGGTGACACTGCTGGATTCGGAGCTGAATTCATCATGGCGCAGGCCGGGAATGACGATCAGTTCGCCGGGCAGTCCGAGCGGGTGCTCCGTCACCAGTTCCAGCTGCGCGAAGAGACCCATGAATTCCGATTCCGCATCCGGCACACCGCCGCGCACACCGTCAGCAGCCGCGCTGTCAAAGCCGGACTGTTCATCGCGATACCAGTCGGCGCCGATCGTGATTGTCGTCTGCACTGGGCCGAGATCGAAGCGCGAGGCATTGCGCGCGCTGAGACCGGTCGTCTCGATCTCGCGGGAAATGGATCGCGGGACCGTCGCGTCGAACTCCTCGACTTCGGTAATGGTCTGATAGGCCGTGAGGTGGGCATCGATCATGTCGCTCACAGGATTGAACCCGGCGCCGAGACGGTAGGTGTCCGTCGTGATGTCCTTGTCGACATTCCGGTCGAGCACCGAGTCGCCCGTCCCGAGCGTGCCCTGGCCATTGTTCGGCTCGAACGCGGAATTGTCGAAACGCTGCCAGGACGCCTCCAGCGACAACGCGTCTGTAACATCGTACCGCCCCTTGATCAGGCCGGTCATGATCTCGTCGTCCGACGGCAGGGTGGAGCCGTCGCCGAGCTTGATATCGCCGGACTGGCGCAGGCCAATCGAAGCGAGGCCGTCAAATGCGCCTGTATTGGTGTAGGCCGTGAAACTGGTCAGCGTTTCCTCGTTCACCGACTGGTAGCCTGCCCGGAGCCGCGCGCCCCAACTTTCTCCATCGCGCAGCAGGTCTTCGGCGTCGGCACTTTCCAAGGCCAGCACGCCGCCGACCGCGCCCGAACCGTAAAGTGCCGAGGCCGGTCCGCGCACAACTTCCACCGAGCCCAGCAGGGCCGGGTCGACAAAAAAGCGGCCATCATGCGCAGACGTGAAGGACTGGCGCGCCCCATCGAGCAGGATCAGGACGTTCTGGCCGCTAAAGCCGCGCAGGCTCGGCACCTCGCCCGTTCGCCTCGGACCGCCGGAGAATGCCAAACCCGGAACATCCCGCAGCAGGTCCGACACGGTCGACGGCGCCCGAAGCTCAATGTCGTCGTTTGTGATGACACTGACCTGGCCCGGATACTCGAAGGCCGGAAGCGGGTTTGACGTGCCATAAACCGTGACGATCTCCTGGCGTTGCTCAGCTTCGAAGGCCTCACCGGCCGGATCGCCAGCCTGCGCGGAGGCGACACCCGACAGGGCCATCGCGCCGGCCGACGCGGCTGCCAAGCATATCCCGCGCGATCGCCCTGCCCACCCGGTGCGCTGTTCAGCGTCGCTAGCCTCCTGTTCGCCATCAGCCGCGCGCCCCTCACATTTCATCATTCGCTCATTCCTTCCATAACTATTGAGAATTATTCGCATTCTCATGACATGGTGGATTTTATATTGCAAATGATTCTTAGTTTCATTATCAATCAGGGCTTATTTGAAGCCTGAAAATCGAGGAACCCGCATGCCCGAAATCACCCGTTCTGCAGCCGCCATTACACTTCTCGGCGTCCTCTCCATGACCGCCATGGCACAGTCGCCCAACCCGGATGCCACTTTTGAGCAGGACCGCGAGGCGATCCTCGCCATGGCCGGCGACTACAAGGTGACGTTTGACTTTCGTGAGACGGTTCCGCTGACAGAGGGCTACACGCTGAAAGACCCGAAGCTGTCAGGCGGCTATGAAATCGTCCGCGTCATCGAAGATCTTGGCGACTTCATCAGCCTGCAGCACATCCTCGTCGTCGGCGAGGAAGGCGAGGAATTCCCGATCAAGCACTGGCGCCAGGACTGGACCTATGAGCCTGCCGAGGTGCTGAGCTTTGTCGGCGGCAATGCGTGGGAGATGCGCCCTGTCAGTGAAGCTGATGCCGATGGAGCCTGGGCGCAGGAGGTCTATCAGGTCGACGATTCCCCGCGCTATGGCGCCGTGGGTGACTGGACGCATGATAACCACGTTTCGCAGTGGACGCCGCCCGCCGAATGGCGCCCGCTGCCGCGCCGTGACATGACCACCCGTGACGACTATGACGCCGTCCTTGCCGTCAACCGTCACACCATTACGCCGGATGGCTGGGTGCATGAGCAGACCAATTCAAAGCTGGTGCTCGACGAGGATCCGAATGTCCTGGTACGCGAAATCGGCGTGAACACCTACATCAAGGACAACGCCTTCCCGGTCGAGGTCGGCGACGCTTACTGGGCAGCCACGCAGGATTACTGGGCGGGCGTCCGCGAGGATTGGGAGGCGCTTGAGGCGGCCGGCGCGCCCTTCGGCCTGACCATGCAGGGTGAACCGGAAGCGCTTTATCAGCCGCTGCTCGCGCTCGCCGGAGAGGTCGAGGACGGCGCCAAGACAGTCGAGGACGCGATTGCCGAAGCGGGCAATGTCATCGCTGAATACACCACGACGGATATCGGCACGCTTGAAGAACGCGTCGATCGCACGTCCGAAAAGCAGGACCGGGCCTATTAGGCCCCGTTGCAATCGCAGTCTTTGAGCAAGCTTGGCGCCAGTCGCGCGAGGCCTAGTCCTCGAACTCGTCCTCGCCAATGTCCCCCCAGAGGACCTTGCGGCTGGAACGGGCGGCCTCGATTACAACGATCAGGGCCGCCCCAGCCAGTACCCACCATGCCGTTGCAGGATTGGCTGCAACGTCCATCACCATTTCCACCATCGTCTTTACGCCTCGGGCTTGTTGTTCGTCCGTTGATCCGGTTATCGCTGTCACGTCTTAACGGGAGCTGAGCAAACCCCATGCCGAGCAGTCGGAATGGTAAGCGAAATGCGGGCTTTTCTTTACCCGGCTTGCCAATGGATTAAAGAGGGCGCCATGAGTACGCGCCCCAAACCCGTCCCGCGAAATGCCCCCGCACGCGTCTGGCAGCGCATGCTGTCGGGCCGGCGCCTCGACCTGCTTGATCCGTCGCCGGTCGACGTGGAGGTCGACGATATCGCCCATGGTCTGGCGCGTGTTGCGCGCTGGAATGGGCAGACGATTGGTGACCACGCCTTCTCGGTGGCCCAGCACAGTGTCATTGTCGAACAGGTCTGTGCCCGGCTCGAGCCTGGCCTGCGCCCCTCCGAACGCCTGATGGCACTGCATCATGATGCGGCCGAATATGTCATCGGCGACATGATCTCTCCCTTCAAGGCAGTGCTTGGCGATGGCTACAAGGAAATCGAGAACCGGCTGTCCGAGGCGATCCATATCCGCTTCGGCCTGCCCGCGCGCCTGCCCGCCAGCCTGAAGCGGCTGATCAAGCGGGCTGACAACATCTGTGCCTGGTATGAAGCGACGCAGCTCGCCGGATTCGGCACGACCGAGGCTGACCGCTTCTTCGGCTCACCGCCGCGTACGATCCAACTCGACCTGAAGCCCGAAGCGCCCAACACGGCCCAGGCCAGTTTCACCGCCCGCCACGAGGCCCTGCTGAAAGAGATGGAGGCCCGCCGGTGACAACTGCGCTGATCATTGGCCTGTCGGTCGTGATTGTTGCTGCAGACGGCGAGACGCCATGCGTTCTCGTCACGCGCCGCGACGGCGGGCTGGCTGGCCTGCCCTTCGGTACGTTCGATCCCGCGCGCCATCGCACCTTCGAACTGGCGCTGCGCGGCTGGGTACGTGAGCAGACCGGCTTCGATCTCGGTTATGTCGAACAGCTCTACACCTTTGGTGATCGGGACCGTGAAACACCGGAAGCAACCCTGGCTGATGCGCCGGCGAATGCGCGCGTCGTTTCAGTCGGCTATCTCGGTCTGACACCGGACCCGACCAAGCCGCCAGAGGCCCTCGATGCGCGCTGGCGCGGCTGGTACAGCCTCTTCCCGTGGGAGGATCACCGCAATGGCCGTCCGGCTATCATCGATGAGGTCATTGCCCCGCGCCTGTCGACCTGGGCGGCGGGCAATGAGCCGCGCCAGCTGCGCGCCAATCTCGCCTTCGGTCTCGACGGGCAGGACTGGATCGATGACCGAGTGCTGGAACGCTATGAACTGCTGTATGAGGCTGGGCTCGTCACGGAATGCGCGCGCGATGCGGGCCTGCCGCTGCCGGATGTGAAGCTCGGCGAGCCAATGGCGTCCGACCACCGGCGCATCCTCGCAACGGCCATGGGCCGCCTGCGCGGCAAGATCCGCTACCGCCCCGTGATCTTTGAGCTGATGCCGGAGCGTTTCACCCTCTCGGCGCTGCAGATGACCTGCGAGGGCATACTCGGACTGAAACTGCACAAGCAGAATTTCCGCCGGGCGCTTGACCGGACGGACCTCGTCGAAGGCACCGGCGAGATGATGGACCGCACTGGCGGTCGGCCGGCCGAACTTTACCGCTTCCGGCGCGAGAAGCTGCGCCGCAGCGCGGCCCTCGGCATCACGACACCGGCCATCCGGCGCGACAGCTAGCGCAGCCGATCAGCCACAGCTGGATTGAAGATACGAAGCAGGATCGGGAACAGGATAAACCCGCCCGCCAGGCCGCCAAGGTGCGCGGCCCAGGCGATGCCTATCCCGAAGATCGAGCCGATGACGGCTGTCCCTGCAAAAGCGATCACAAGGTTGATGATCAGCCAAGGAATGGAGATCCTCACCGCCTGCCTGAACCCACCCATCAGCCAGCCAACCGCCGGCAGGAAGCCTGACAGGCCCGAAGACGCGCCGATCATCATTTGCGATTGGCCGCTGGAGACGGCCCAGACCGTTTCCGCGAGCGCGCCAGCAATCGAAGCGCCGACAAAGAAGATGAGGAAGCCGGCAGCCCCCTTGGTGCCTCGCCCGAACGCCATGGCAATCGGGGGGCCGAAGGCGATCATGGCCGTCATGTTCATTGCCAGGTGAAAGAAATTACCGTGCAGCAGGACGTGGAGGATGTATGGCGCCAGCGGCCCGAACGGCCGGGGCAGACCGTCATATTGCGGCCCGGCGACCACGGCACCCGCCCTCAGCATCCAGTCTTCCAGATAGGGCTGCGCCATGAACAGGACGGTGCTGGTCCCGATGATCACGGCGCTGAGAATCAGCACCACGGCCGGGAAGCGATTGAATATTGGTTCGCGCGGACGAAGGTCCTCAGAAGGGTCGTATCGGTACACCCGGGAGATATGGGGCCACCGGGCCTGCATTAAAGCCTGTGCCTGATGCGCCATCCCCCGACGTCACGAATTGATTTCGCCGCCCGCGCCGACATTCTCGGCGTATGAGCAAATATCGTGACATCACTTTCGACAGTCTCCGCCCGCCCGCGCCCTGGATGGACGAGACACATTCCATCTGGCGCAACTCCGTCCGCGCGTTCGTGGACAAGGAACTGGTCCCCCATATCGAGGAGTGGGAGGCCGCAGGCGAAATCCCGCGCGATGTCTATCCCAAGGCGGCCGAGGCCGGCCTCATCGGCATGGGCTATCCTGAGAAGTATGGCGGTGCCGGCACAGACTTCGACCGCTTCCACGGCACCGTCACGTCAGAGGAACTGGCGCGCATGGGCGCTGGCGGCGTGTCCTCGGCGCTGATGATCCACGGCATCGGCCTGCCGCCCGTCATGGCGCTCGGCACGGAGGAGATGAAGCAGGAGATCGCGCCGCAGGTCCTCTCCGGCAAGAAGCAGATCAGCCTCGGCATTACCGAACCGGGCGGCGGGTCCGACGTCGCACAGCTCAAGACGAATGCGAAACGTTCGGGCAATGGCTGGGTGGTGAACGGCTCGAAGACCTACATCACCGGCGGCTGCACCTCGAAGTGGCTGACGACAGCTGTGCGCACGGGTGGGCCAGGCATGGGCGGAATCTCGCTGATGCTGATCGACCTGGAAGCCGAAGGCGTCTCGCGCACATCCCTGCCCAAGATGGGCTGGTGGGCCTCCGACACCGCAACCATCCACTTTGACGACGTCTTCGTGCCCCCGGAAAACCTGATCGGCGAAGTCGACAGGGGCTTCTATGGCATCATGGCCAATTTCAATGGCGAACGCCTCGGCATGGCGGCGCAAGCCACGGCCTGTGCCCGCGTCTGCATCGAGGAGGCTGCGGCTTGGGCGCAGCAGCGCGAGACGTTCGGCAAACGCCTCGCCGACCACCAGGTCATCCGTCACAAGATATCCAGCATGTGCCAGCGCGTTTGGGCATCCACCGCGATGCTCGACCAGCTGACCTGGCGCGTCCAGAATGGCGAACAGCCCGTGGCAGAGCTCGCCATGCTGAAGGTGCAGGCCACAGAGACGATGGAGTACTGCGCGCGAGAAGCCATGCAGATCCTTGGCGGTGCCGGTTTTATCCGTGGCCACCGGGTCGAGCGCATCTACCGCGAGGTCCGGGTCATGGCGATTGGCGGCGGCTCGGAAGAAATCATGCGGGACCTGACAGCCAGGCAGCTGGGGCTTTAACGCCCTTGAATTCAGGTGCGGCGCCGACCACTACACGGCCTTCCCTTCCGCAAAAGAATAAGGCGGGGGCCCCCAGCAACAAGGGCTCCCCGCCATCTCCAGCCTGTAGGGAGTGACAGGCTAGAATCTGTATCCGAGACCAACCCCGACAATCACCGGGTTGATATCGACGTCGGCCTGGACCTTCACGGTATCGACACCGAGCGACGGGCCAAGCGCGCTGGACAGGTTCACTGTCACATCGGGCTCGATCCAGACTTTCTTGACGTCGGCATTGATCGCCCAGCCGCCGAATTCGCCGTCAAGGTCATAGTCGAAGCCAGCCTGCAGAGCGAAGCCGACCGTCGGGTCGTATTCGATCCCGTCCGCAACCGGGCCTTCATCCTCGTTGAAGAAGAAGGTCGCGTTCACGCCAGCCCCGACATAGGGCTTGAAGGACGAGCCGGTATCGAAGTGGTATTGCAGGGTGAGCGTCGGCGGCAGGAGCCAGACATCGCCCAGGTCCACGGTCGCATCATCCAGCACACCCGGCACCGTAACGCCGGTTGCCTTCACATCGTGCGGTGTCACGCCGAGGATCAGCTCGGCAGCGATGTTCTTCGTGAAGAAGTAGGTGATATCGAGTTCCGGCACATACTGGTCGGAAATGTCGACAGTGCCCGGCAGGGCGCCACCACCAACCCTTAGCGATGCGCCTTCATCCGGCAAGACGCCGATGACACGGCCACGGACCATCCAGTCGCCTGGCTCAGCCACGGCCGTCGATGCTCCCCAGACAGCAGATGCCGCCATCAGAGCCGCTAGCAGACCACGTTTCATAAAAAGCCTCCTCAACAAGTGCTGAGGCGAGCTAACCTGCTGGAATAAAAAGCGATATTGGCCTGTTTGCCGCGCGCCTAAGCACCGCGCGACATGTGCGCTCAACTAGGGATTAGCCCTTATCGACATGCCGCACCGCAGGCGCAATTGTGAGCACATGGCCGTCTCGTTTCTGGCCCCGTCCATGCCCCTTTCAACTGAAGGGGGCTGGAAATCCCGGCGAAATCGTCCGACATTGGCCTGATGGCGCACGCTCATCCTGATACGCACGCACACGTCAACACGCCCTGCAGCCCGCAGGACGTCGAAGCGTTCCTTGAACAGGCAGAGCTGCTCGCCGAGCGAAAAGGCCAGCGGCTGACAAAGATCCGGCGCAAGGTCCTGCGCCTGCTGCTGGAAAGTACCGAACCGTCGAAAGCCTATGACCTTCTGGCCAATCTCGACGGGGAAGGATCGGCCAAGCCGCCGACGGTCTATCGCGCGCTCGACTTTCTCCAGGAGGTCGGCCTTGCCCACAAGATCGAAAGCCTCAACGCCTATGTCGCCTGCGGACATGCCAGCCACAAGCACTCGGCGGTCTTCCTGATCTGCGATGAATGCGGCGCGGCTGAGGAACTTCACGCCGTTGCGACGACCGAAGCGTTGCGCTCGGAGACCGAAGGCGCCGGCTTTCGCATGCATCATGCCGTGATCGAGGTTCGCGGCATCTGCCGGGCCTGCACGTCATGAAACGGCTTTTCCTCGCCGGCCTTCTCTGGCTTGGCGGGTTGTCGGCCGCAGCGAGCGAGTCGGCCTTCGATGCCGCGGTCCAGGCCGGAAGCTGGCAGGGCTGTGTCTATGAAGAAGGCTATACGCCCTATCCCATCCGCCTGACGGCACGCGGTGAGGATTTTTTCGTGTCCTACCCAGAGCTGGACTGCATTGGCGGCCACAATGCCGGACTGAAACCCGACGGGTTCGACGCAATGGAGGTGATCGTCGTGAACACCGCCCAGCGCTGCGCGACGAACCTGCCGCTTCGCTACACGCTGCGCCCTGACGGTCTTCGGATCGACTACTTTGCCGGTGCGAGGGGAACTTATGCCTTGCTGCACCCTTCCCTGCCCGGAACGCCGGCGCCGGATTGTGACCAGCAGCACGCGGTCTCCTGAGCCCTGCCTGCCCCGCGCAAAGCTTTCGATTCGACTTGCCGGCATCATCCGCTATGACGGGCGCAAAGTGGGCGGACCCCGATTCGCCCGACAGACATCTGGACCGAAGCAGGAAAAGCAGCGGCTGACATGATCGATCTTTGGAAGGGAATCGCCAACACCTGGGACTGTGACGAGATGGGGCACATGAATGTGCGCGTCTATGTCGAGAAGGCCTTCGAAGGGCTGGGAACGCTGGCGGGCCATTGCCATCTCTCGCATGCCTACCAGGAGAACGCGCCCTCCACCCTGGTCCCGCTGGAACAGCACATCCGGTTCATGCGCGAAGTCCACCCGGGGCGCCCGCTGTCCATGACAGGCTGCGTCCTGGACGTGGATGAGACCACGGTGACCATCTACCAGCAACTGAACCACGGCGACGGCTCGGTCGCGGCGGCCTTCCGCACCCGCCTGCAACACGCCGCCAGCCATGACGGCAAGGCGTTCGCATGGAGCAAGCGGACCCGCGAGTCGCTGGAAGCGCTAAAGGATACGCCGCCAAAGGAGACCACACCTCGCGGCCTCGATATCCACTCAGAACCCCTGCCCGACAGCGAGGTCTCCAAGGCTGTAGCGGACGCGCAGGGCGTGAAGACGGTTGGCCTGGGTATGGTCCCGCAGCAGCATTGCGACATCTTCGGCCGCATGATCCCGTCATGGTTCATCGGCCGGGTGTCGGATGCGGTGCCCAACCTGCTTTACGACTGGCGCCTGAAAGTGGCCGGGGGCGAAGGCGGGCAACGGATGGGCGCCGCCGTTCTGGAGTACCGGCTGATCTATCGCCGCTGGCCAAGGCCCGGCGACCGGTTCGAGATCCGCACCGCCTTTGCCAGCGCGCAGGAAAAGACCCATTCACTCGTTCACTGGATGCTGGACCCGGAGAGCGGGCGGCCATGGATGACGAGCCAGGCGGTTGCCGTTACCTTCGATCTCGACACCCGCAAGGCGATGAAGACACCCAAAGATTTGATGGACGATCTCGAACGGGTCGCACCGGGAAAGATCGCGCTCTAGCCGGTCCCGTGCAGGCTGCGCCGCATCGGGCCTTCATCGCCTGCCGAAAAGCCTTCAATCAGACGCGCAATCGCCGTGGAAAGCTCGTCACGCACTTCATAAGGCGCTTCCATCGGGTGGAAGTGCGACGTGTTCGGGCGGTCCTTCAGGACAAGGTTCGGATATTTGTCCAGTATCATGTCGGCGACCTTGTCGGTCATGACCGGCGCGATTTCAGGCCGGAGGATGACGACCGGCATGTTGAGCTTCTTGACCTTGGACAGCGCCCCCCAGGGCTGGTTGCGCTGGGCATTGAAGGTTGCGGCTTCCCATGCCGGATCGCAAGTCAGGCGCCAGCGCTGGTCCTCGCTGCCATAGGGGTTCTCATCGACGCGCTTCAGGCCATCCATAAGGTAATCATCGAGAAACGGCTCGCGCCAGGATTTGAAGGCGCCCTTGCCCTTGTAGGATTCGCGGGCTGCTTCCATGCTCGGGAACTCTGCCCGGCGTTTCCTGGCCTGGCGCGCCATCTGGTTGCCGCCCCCGATGATCGGCGTCAGGAAAGGCAGCAAGTGCTTGATGAAATAATAGCGCCGCGTGAGGATCACCGGGTCGACGAGGACCAGACCCTTGACGAGGTCCGGCCGCTTGCCAGCGACCAGCAGAGCCACGCAGCCGCCCATGGAATGACCGCCGAGGACCACAGGCCGCGTCGCGTTGCGCTCGAGGAAGGCGATCACATCGTCGCGGTATTTGTGCCAGGACTTCAGCTTCTTCGGCTCCGCCGCAAGCGTCGTGCGGCCATGGCCGCGCATGTCCAGCGCCGTCACCTTGGTGCGAAGGCCGAGCGGCGCCAGAAGCGACTGGTAGGTCATCGCATTGAAGCCTGTCGCATGCAGCCAGAGCGCCGCCATTTCGAGCGCCGGGTTTCCGAAGTCGATGGCCTGCATTTCACCGTCGGCGAATTCTGTCCGGTATCTGCGCATCAGCGGGCCCCGAATACCTTGCGCAGGAGTTCGGTCGTCCGCGCGACGGGGTTTTCCCGGATCTTCTGCTCCTCGACCGCGAGATAGTCGAACATGCCATCAAGGCCGAGACTGACGGCATGATCGGTCAGGGACGTCTTGTAGTCGACCGCGGCCACAGCAAGCAGCGGCACGGACGATGTCACGGAATCGAGTGTCTGATAGGCGCCCGATGCATCCAACGCCTGCTCGACATAAGGCTTGAAGGTGGCGCGCAGCGAGGTCTCGGTTCGCCCGCGCAGGAAGTCGGTCGCGGCCGTATCGCCGCCATTCAGGATGGAAACCGCGTCCTGGATCGTGATGGACCTCACCGCGTCGATAACAATCTTCTTGCCGGCCGGCACAGCGTCTTCCGCGGCCCGGTTCATGCGCAGCTGCAAATCATCCAGCGGTGCCGACAGGCCAACCCTGGCCAGCTCGCGCTGGGCTTCCCCAAGCCGCCCGGGAAGCGGGATGCGGATTTTCGGGTCGGCCCAATAGCCGTCCGTCACACCGATCTGGCTGGCGACGCGTTCCGTGCCGATTTCGAGAGCCTGACGCAGGCCGGCTTCGATCTCCGCCTGGGACAATGCGCCCTGGCTCGTGCCGCTGCCCCCCGGATAGCCGGAAATGCCACCGAGGACGTCACCCAATCCGCCGACAGACCCGTCGGTTTCACAAGCCGCAGGAAGGAAACATGCGAGAATGGCTCCCAGAATGACGCGCCGCATGTTTGTCCTCTCCTACTCTACCCGCCTGTCTTGAAACGATTTTCAACGTCCCGTTAAACCGGTCGGTCCTCGCTGGACAGAGTCTGCACAGACCCCATGAGACTTGTAAAGCGCTGTCGGGCTCAGGCCTGTTGTCGCAGCGCAGCCTCAGGCTTTGTCGGCCAGCCGGAATATCGCCGTGGCTTTCAGCAGGACCTTGCCGCCGCAGCTCAGGCTTCCGTTCATGAAGGCAAGTGTGCGGGTCTGCCGGTCGACCTCGGTCTGGATGGCAACCTCGCCGCCCAGGAAGGCCGCGCCTGTCATGTCGAGGCTGACAGAGACGGTGTGGGCGGCTCGGTCCCCGGCAATGCTGTTAGCGAGGGATCGCAGGCCCTGGACCATCAGCGCCGCAAGCAACTCGTCCGAAGCGTCAGGCAGCGTCGCGGTGCCGTTACCGGGCGATGCGTAATTGATGGCGGGGAAAATGGATGCGGGCGCGGCGGTGTCTGTCATGACCGGTTGCTAGATCGCCCGCCGGAAAAAGAAAAGGCCTGCCGCACGGAGAGTGCAGGACAGGCCCTTCCATTGGAGCTTGTGTGGCGAGACCGGTCAGGCGACGGCCGTGCGGCGCTCTTCGCCTGCGGACGGATCGGTGACGATCAGGTCGCCGAGATGGCCAATGCCACTGACACTGTAGGTCTTTTCCATATGCTCGCCGACGCACTGCAGCAGCTGGGCGATCTGCGAGTGGCCGAGCCCGATCTTGTGCAGGCTGGCAAACATGGACAACGAAACGTGCTGGCGCCCGCCCGGCGTCTGTTCGATGAGGCGGGCGATTGTGCCGGTCGCAGCGCCGCTCTGGGCGCCTGTGGTTGCAGAAAGTGTGCGTGCGCCCGGCATACGGGAGAAGACTTTCTCGATCAGCGGCGCGCCTTGTCGTTCGGCGGTGTTGAAGAGTACGCCGAGCGCGTCGCGCGCCTGGCTTTCGTCCAGTCCTGTTTTCTCGGACGTGGTTCTGATCAGGTCGTTCAGCATGTCAGCCTCCTCAACACTTAGCCTCGCAGGCTTAAGAGGCTAGGCGCCGTCGGTTAGCCGACCGTAAAGAGCCGCCCCTGATTCGTTCACTTTTTCAGGACGAATCCTTAAAACGCGTTAGGGCCGGGTAAAAATTTTCAGGGGTTCTGTTAACGAATCGCCGGTCTACATCCGGTCCGGCGCTTCGATGCCGAGGATACCAAGGCCGGTTTCCAGCTGTTTCAGCACCGCTTCGCAGAGGCCAAGGCGTGAGGCGCGGACGGCCGCATCTGCCTCATTCGCGATTGGCGCATCGGCATAGAGCGCGCTGAAAGCCTGGGCGAGCGTGTAGACATGTTCGCACAGGATATGCGGCTGGCGCTTGGCATGCGACTGGGCGAGCGCATTGGCGAAACCATCCATGGCGAGCACGAGCGCGCGTTCGGTATCGCGTTCGATGGTGACCGGACCGGGCTCATGACCGGCCTCTCTGGCCCGCCGCAGCAGAGATTTGATCCGCACCGCTGCGTACAGCATGTACGGCCCCGTCTTGCCTTCGAAGCTCGTGAAGCGTTCGAGGTCGAAGACGTAATTGGTCGTGCGGACATTCTGAAGGTCTGCAAAACGAAGTGCGGCGCGGGCGACAAGCATGGCAATCTTGCCGCGTTCCTCATCGCCAATATCGCCGGAAAGCCCCGTCTCACCGATTTTCTTCTCAGCCTCCTCAAGCGCCATACGGTTGAGGTCAGACAGGCGGAGCACACCGCCCTCGCGGGTCTTGAAGGGCTTTCCATCGGTGCCGTTGACCGTGCCGAAGCCGATATGCTCCATCCGCTCCTCAGCCATCAGCCCGGCCATGTCGGCCGCGCGGAAGACCTGTTCGAAGTGCAGCGCCTGGCGCTGATCAACCACGTAAAGCATCCGGTCGGGGTGAAGCGTCTCTATACGGTCGACGATCGTCGCAAGGTCGGTGGCGTGATAGCCGGTGCCACCGCGCGAGTTGATGAGCATGAAGGGCGGCATTTCCTTCTTGTCGCTCTCGCGCGAGACATCGATGATCCAGGCCCCGTCATCAAGCTTCGCCAGCCCTTTTGCCTTGAGGTCCTCGACCATACCGGGGATCAGGTCATCGACATCGCTCTCACCCTTCCAAAGGTCGAATTCGACGCCGAGGAAGCTGTAATCCACCTTAAGCGCCTCGACAGAGACATTGATGAAATGGCGCAACAGTGCGCGATAGCCCGGATGGCCAGCCTGCATCTCCGCGACGGCCAGCTGGCTCGCCTCATTGCGCTGGGGATCTTCCTTGGCCCTGGCCGATGCCTGTGGATAAAGCCGGCCGAGGTCCTCGATCGTGACCGGCGGCTCGTCTGGGTACGGGCCTTTGAAGTCCGGATCGAAATAGACAAGGTCCGGCTGCTCGGCGAACAGTTCGGTGATGAGATGGCCCATCTGCAGGCCCCAATCGCCGAGGTGGGCATCGCCCGTCACATCGTCGCCGAGGAACCGGAACAGCCGCACCAGCGTATCGCCGATCACAGCCGAGCGCAGGTGGCCGACATGCATCGGTTTGGCGACATTCGGCCCGCCAAAATCGATCACGACCTTTTCGGTCGCCTCCAGCTTGCCGCCGCCAGCCTGCGCATCGGTGCGGATGAATTCGGTCTGCCGGGAGAGGGCCTCACCCGAGACTCGGATGTTGAGGAAACCCGGCCCCGCGACATCTACGCGCTCGATCGGTCCCTGCCCGCTGATCCGTTCGGCGATCTTCGCCGCCAGGTCACGCGGCACGAGACCCTGCAACTTTGCCGCCCCCATGCAGCCATTGCACTGGAAATCGGCCAGCTCCGGCCGGTCGGAACGGCGTACGGCGCCCCAGCGCGCTTCGAAACCTTCAGCTTCAAAGGCAGCGGCACACGCCGCCGAGAGTTCAGTGGCGAGATCGCTCATCCTGGTCCCCGGTTTTCTTCTCTAGGATCTACTGGCCCGCATCGAGGCGGAAACGGCGGCCTTGCCGGTTGAACGCCAGCTGGTCGTCAGTCAGGTCGAAACCGACAACGACCTCGAAGTTCGCGCCGGAAATCGTCGAATCGGCCCGCGGGATGATGATGTCTTCAAGGGTAACCGTCTGCCCCGTGACCTTCTCGCCTGCGAAATTCGCATCCACGGAGAAGTACTGCTTGGCGAGCACTTTCGAGCTGCGGCGCGTCACTGCGACCCAGTAGCGATATTCGTGGCGATTGGCGTCCGCCTTTGGCCCCTTACCGAAGGCAAAGTCCAGTTCGAGATTGGCACGCAGCGGCTGGTCATCGACATAGCGGCAGAACAGGCGGATGCCATTCAGCTCACCTGTATAGGTGATGTTGCTGAAGTTCGGCTCCTCGCCTTCCAGCTCGACAATGCGCGATGCATCATAAAGGACCGCAGCTGGCGGACAGGGTCCGGCATTGTTTCTGGTGTCAAATGCCCGGGTGACAGCGTTGCTCGAACACGAAGCAAGCATCAGTCCGGCTGCAATTCCCGCAAATACGCGCATGTTGAATGCCTTGTCACTCTTGGCCTGAGCCTTCAGGCTGTCCATCTGGAACGGGGAGTGTTACCGGGCACCTGAAGATGGCGCAACGTCCCATCTGCCTTACGGTGCAGCAAGGAGCGATATGCAAGGCCGCAAACTCGAAATCAGGCTCGCCGCACCGCGCGGATTCTGCGCCGGCGTCGACCGTGCCATCCAGATCGTCGAAGAGGCGCTCGGAAAATGGGGCGCGCCCGTCTATGTCCGCCATGAGATCGTGCACAACCAGCATGTCGTCTCACGACTGGAGGGCATGGGCGCCGTCTTCGTCGAGGAGCTGGACGAATGCCCGCCGGACCGGCCGGTCGTCTTCTCCGCCCACGGTGTGCCGAAAGCGGTCCCGGCGGAAGCCGAGCGCCGCGAGATGGTTTATGTCGACGCGACCTGCCCGCTGGTGTCAAAGGTGCATGTCGAGGCTGAACGTCATCACAAGGCTGGCCGCGAGATCGTGCTCATCGGCCATGCCGGCCATCCGGAGGTCATCGGCACGATGGGACAGCTGCCGGAAGGCGCGATCACGCTGATCGAGACAGAAGACGACGCCCGCGCCTTCGAGCCGAAGAACGCCGCGAATGTCGCTTTCGTCACCCAGACCACGCTGTCGGTCGACGACACCGCCGATATCGTCGCCATCCTGCAGGACCGCTTTCCGGATATCAGCGCGCCGCACAAGGAAGACATCTGCTACGCCACGACCAACCGTCAGGAGGCCGTGAAGGCGATGGCCGATGGCTGTGACCTTTTCCTCGTTATCGGGGCTGAGACCTCTTCGAATTCCAAACGCCTCGTCGAAGTCGCCAAGCGTGCCGGCGCGAAGGACTCGAGGCTAGTCGCGAGCGCATCGAATGTCGACTGGGACTGGTTCGAGGGCGTGGAAACGCTCGGCCTGACGGCTGGCGCCTCGGCCCCGGAGGACCTTGTCCAGGGCCTCATCGCCGCATGCCGCGCACGGTTCGACATTGAGGTCGTGCCCATCACGACGGCGCAGGAAACAGTGACGTTCAAACTGCCAAGGGTGCTCGCTGCGGAAGTCTAGGACTTGCCCCTTCTGCCTATCGGCGTAGAACGCGCGGCAAGAACGGAGAGGCCCGATGATTCCACGCTATGCCCGCCCTGAGATGACCGCGATCTGGTCGCCGGAAGAAAAGTACGGCATCTGGCTGGAAATCGAGACGCTGGCCGCCGAGGCGATGGAAGAGCTGGGCCAGATCCCGGCAGGCACTTCTGCTGCCGTGCGCGAAAAGGCAAGCTTCGAGGTCGATCGCATCGACGAGATCGAGGCCGAGGTGAAGCATGATGTCATCGCCTTCCTGACCAATGTCGCCGAACATGTCGGTGAGCCCGCGCGCTTCCTGCACAAGGGCATGACAAGCTCGGACGTGCTCGACACCTGCCTCAACGTGCAGCTGGTGCGCGCCGCCGACCTGCTTCTCGTCGGCATGGACCGCGTCCTCGCCGCCCTCAAGAAACGCGCCGAGGAGCACAAATACACGCCCAAGATCGGCCGCAGCCATGGCATCCATGCCGAGCCGACCACATTTGGCGTCACACTTGCAACCTTCTATGCCGAGTTCGCGCGGGGCCGCGAGCGGCTTGTCGCTGCCCGCAAGGAAGTTGCCACCTGCGCCATTTCCGGCGCTGTGGGTACGTTCGCCAATATCGATCCGCGCGTTGAGGAATATGTCGCCGAGAAGCTCGGTTTCGAGCCGGAGCCGGTCTCGACGCAGGTCATCCCGCGCGACCGCCACGCCATGTATTTCGCAACGCTGGGCGTGATCGCCTCGTCCATCGAGCGGCTGGCGACCGAAGTGCGCCACCTGCAGCGCACCGAGGTGCTGGAAGCCGAGGAATTCTTCTCCAAGGGACAGAAGGGCTCGTCGGCCATGCCGCATAAGCGCAATCCGGTGCTGACCGAAAACCTGACCGGCCTTGCACGTCTCGTCCGCTCAGCTGTGACGCCCGCGCTGGAGAATGTCGCCCTCTGGCATGAGCGCGATATCTCGCACTCCTCTGTCGAGCGCGGCATTGGCCCGGACGCGACCATTCACCTTGATTTTGCCCTTCACCGCCTGGCGGGCGTGGTCGAGAACCTGCTCATCTATCCCGACCGGATGATCGGGAACATGGAGCGCCTCGGCGGGCTGCATAACTCTCAGCGCGTGCTTCTGGCCCTCGTCGAGGCCGGCGTCAGCCGCGAGGATTCCTATCGCCTCGTCCAGCGCAATGCGATGAAGACCTGGGCCGGCGAAGGCGCCTTCCTCGATTTCCTGAAGGCCGATGACGAAGTCTCGTCCAAACTCAGCGACGACCAGCTCGAAGCCCTGTTCGACCTGGACTATCACTTCAAGCGGGTCGACCTGATCTTCGACCGGGTCTTCGGCTAGATCGAATTTCCCTGAAATTCAAAATCGCGCGCACACGCCGCGCCAAGACTGATCGCCTCTAATGACCCTTCCTGACAAGGAGGGCCGATCATGAGTGCATCCTGGAACATGGCCGTGGGCGAAACCTCGCGCCTGACGTCCACCCATGAGGATAATCTCCACCAGCCGTCCGGCATGGGCAGCCTTGCCAATCTCGCTGACACATTCGCTCGCCAGCTCTTCTGCGCCGCCTTCGACTGGGATGTCAGCGCGCCGCCCGCGATCACCGGTTATGACGCCATCGATGGCGAAGGCCGGCGCTTCCGCATCAAGGGGCGCAAGCTGACGCCGTTTGACGGCTCCTGCCAGCTATCGGCCATCCGGAACCTGTCGAACGCGCCTTTCGACTATCTCGCGGCTGTCCTGTTCGACGCCAGCAGCCAGGTCCTGCGCGCGGCCATTGTGCCTGTCGACCTGCTGCCGGAGTTCGCCACTTACCGGCGCAGCGTCAACGCGCATTTCGTCCATCTCGGCGACGCGGTCTGGCAGAGCCCCCGCGTGCAGGACGTCACGGCGCACTTGCAGGCGGCACTGCTGCACCACCGCTGACAGGTTTGCCTCAGGACGGGTGCCTGCTCGGTCGCTCGGTGAGCTGCCAGGCGGACTTGTCAATATCCAGGTCATCGAACTTTTCCGGGTCGAAGACCGGGATCTTCACGCCGGCTTTGCGCTGATCGTCGAAGTCCTTCATGACGCGCAAGCCGATCGGGAAGAGCATGGCCACCGCAATCAGGTTGACGATGGCAAGCAGGCCCATGGTGACATCGGCAAAGCCGAACACAGAAGACAGGTCCAGCACCGCCCCAACCAGCACGAAGCCGATGACGATGAACCGATAGGTCATGAAGGCTGTCTGGTTGTCCGGGATGTAGTAATCGACCGCCGTCTCACCGAGATAGTAGGAATACATGATCGATGAAAAGGCGAACAGGAACAGCGCGACGGCGATGAAATACTCCGCCCAGCCTCCGATATGGTCGGAAAGGGCAACCTGCGTCATCACAACCCCGTCCACATCGGCACCGTAATAGGTCTGCTGAGAGAGGATGATGATCAGCGCCGTCACTGTGCACATGACGATCGTGTCGATGAAGACGGAAAGCGACTGCACCATGCCCTGCTGTGCCGGGTGCTCGACATAAGCCACCGCCGCAACGTTGGGCGCCGAGCCGAGCCCGGCCTCATTGGAAAATAGGCCGCGTCGTACGCCCTGCATGATGGCTGCGCCGATGCCCCCGCCAATTGCTTCATTGAGGCCAAAGGCGCTGGTCACGATCGTGGTGAGCGCGGCGGGTATCTCTGTGATGTGAAGGCTTAGGACGAGGATGCCGACCAGTGCATAGAACACTGCCATGACGGGCACGATGAACTCCACGACGCTGGCGATCCGGTGCAGGCCGCCGAGGATGACCACGCCGACCATCACAGCTAAGACCATGCCCGAGCCCATGCGCGGCAGCTCGAACGCGCTCTCGACCGAGCTCGTCATCGCAAAGCTCTGGAAGCAGATGAAGGCAAAACCGAAGGTCACAAGCAGCAGCAGCGAATAGACAAAGCCCATGATCGGGGCTGCCGGGCCAAGCTTCTTTCCAAGGCCGTGCTTGATGTAATAGGCCGGCCCGCCGCGGAAATCGCCATTCGGTTCCTTCTGCTTGTAGAGCTGGGCCAGCGAGCATTCGAAATAACTCGTCGCCATGCCGACCAGGCCGACAATCCACATCCAGAAGATCGCCCCCGGCCCGCCAAGCGCAATGGCCACCGCCACGCCTGCTATGTTGCCGCCGCCGACGCGTCCGGCAACGGACAGGGCCAGCGCCTGGAAGGAAGAGGGCTGGTCTGTCTCATGCTGGAAGCCCTGCCCCAGCACGGAAAACATGGATCCGAACAGTCTGAACTGGACGCCCCTCGACCAGAGTGTGAAGATCAGGCCGATCGGGATGAGGGTGAAGATGAGGATTTTTCCCCAGATGAGATCGTTCAGGAAAGCGAGCATGACATCCTTGTTAAGTCTGGCTTGGACCCGTCTTAGAGGCCGGGCACGCGGGAGTAAAACCGCCCGCTGTATCGGGGCTGGTCTAATCATAGGCCTGCTTGCTCCGCAGGCGAGTTTTGCCGAAGCGAAACTGAAACTGATCACACTCACGGCCGACTGGTGCGCGAAATGCCACCTTCTCGAACCGGCCCTGTCCCGGGCGCTACAAGCGGTGCCGTCCGGAACGGTCGATTATATCGAGATAGACTTGACCCATATGCGCGACGGACCCGAGGCGCGGCAGGGTGTCAGCGCGGCAAGCGCGGCCCGCCTCGCCATTCACAAGGCTGGCTGGATCTGGGAGGCCTATGGCGAGCGAACTGGCTTCGCCTTTCTCATCGACGCTCGTTCGGGAGAGCCTTTCGCCTGCCTGACCAGCGCCATCCCGGCCGAAACCATGGCATCGCAGCTCAAGCTTGCCTCCCGAATGGCCGAAGACACAGAAAGCATACCTAACGGCACGAGCGGCCCTGACTGCCCCGCCCTGATCGGCTAGGTTCCAGAACGCAGGATGCCGGACTGCACGGCAGGTTCATTCCGCCTTCAGCCTGCCTCATTTAGAGCGCATAGCGCAGCCGGATTTTCAGGAAGAGCCCGACTGGAAGGACCTACGTGGCCGCTAAACCGACGCAACGGACCGCAACACACCGTGCCCGCGCATCCGGCGGCGGCTGGTTTTCGGCGATCCTGCGCGGAAAGCCGATCCTGAAATGGAGCCTGATTACCAGCCTGGTCGCGATGATGATCGCAGGTGCCGCAGGCTGGATCTACTGGCAAAGCCTCTATCGCGGCATGCCGGAGCTGCCCTCCAATGAGGCCCTCTGGGCCAGCGGGCGCGAGCAGGCCATCGAATTTGTCGACGCCAATGGCCAGACCATCGCCATTCGCGGCCCGCGCTATGGCCGTGCCATCAAGCTGGAAGACCTGCCGCCGCATGTTCCCCAAGCCTTCATCGCGGCCGAAGACAAGCGCTTCTATGAACATGACGGCGCCGATACCCGCGCCATCATCCGCGCTGTCTGGGCCAATGTCACATCTGGCGAGACCGTGTCGGGCGCCTCTACCATCACCCAGCAGCTGATCAAGAATCTGGTGCTGACGCCGGAGCAGACGCTGAAACGGAAGGCGCAGGAAATCCGCCTCGCCCGCCGGCTGGAAGAGCGGCTCAGCAAGGAGCAGATTCTCGAGCTTTATCTCAACCGCGTCTATTTTGGCGCCGGGTTCTACGGCCTCGGCGCTGCCTCACGCTTCTATTTCGGCAAGCAGCCCGAGGACTTGAGCATCGCAGAGGCGTCCCTGCTGGCGACGCTGCCGCAGGCGCCCTCGCGCCTTGCGCTGACCAACAACATGACGGACGCAAAGACCCGTCAGCGCTATGTGTTGAAGGAAATGGTCGATGCCGGCTTCATCACCGCGCCGCAAGCCGCAGCAGCCGAGATCGAGGAAGTATCGCTCGCCGAAGCGCCGGAACGCGACCCGCAATTCGGTTATGCCCTCGATGTCGCGACCGAGAAGATCGACGAGATCCTGCCCACCGTGCCAGGTGACCTGATCGTCCAGCTGACCATCGATGCGGACCTGCAGTCAGCCATGGACGAAGCCTTCACCGCGCGCATGGAAGAGGAAGGCACCAAGGTGAATGCCAGCCAGGCGGCCGGCATCGTGCTCGACACCAAGGGCCGGATCCTCGCCATGTATGGCGGCGTCGATTACACCGAAAACCAGTTCAACCGCGCGACGCAGGCGCTGCGCCAGCCCGGCTCCTCGTTCAAGCCTTTTGTCTATGCCGCCGCCATCCAGATGGGCCTGTCGCCCTATGAGGTGCGCCGCGACGAAGAAATCACCATCGATGACTGGACGCCGGAGAATTACAGCCGCGTCTTCCACGGGCCGATGACGCTGTCGGAAGCCCTTAAGGACTCCGTCAACACGATTGCCGCCCAACTTGCCCAGGAAGTGGGTGAAGAGAAGATCATTGCACTCGCGCGGCGTTTCGGCATGGCGAGCGCCGACAAGATGCGGCCCCTGCCCTCCATTGCGCTCGGCTCGCAGGAAGTCACCCTGCAGGACCTCGCGCGGGGCTATGGCGTGTTCATGACCGGCGGGAAGCGGATCGACCCGTACATCGTGGAGAAGATCTCGAACTCGCGCGGCGATGTCCTTTATGAGCGCCCGCAATACGATTTCGAACAGGTCTATGAGCGCGACAATGCCGAAACCATGGTCGCCATGATGGAACGGGTCATTACGGACGGCACCGGGACCCGCGCCCGTCTCGATGGCTGGCAGGTCGCAGGCAAGACCGGCACCAGCCAGGACTTCCGCGACGCCTGGTTCGCTGGCTTCTCAGCTGCCCGCGTCGGCGCAGTCTGGGTCGGCAATGACGATGACAGCCCGATGAAGGAAGTCACCGGCGGCGGCCTGCCCGCATCGCTCTGGCATGATATGATGGTGCTCGCCCATGACGGGCTGAAGCCGCAGCCGCTGGCCGGGGCCGGCACGCTGATCACCCTCTCCCCGCAGGTTCAGGAACGCATCGCCTTCTACCGCGACCTCAGCATGGCGTTCGAAGGCGCGTTGACCAACTAGCCTGTTTTGGCGGGACCGCCTCAGCGCACGGGGGCGAAGCTGCCCGCCTGGGCCATCGACCATTCGCGCCTCAGCGATGTGCTCTCAGGATCTTCGAGCAGGACGCCCGGCTTGAGCAGCTTGTAGGCGATGTGGCCCGGCTCGGTGATGTCCTCGGTGACCCGGTGCATGATGTGGCGCGGCGTCAACTCGCTCGGGTGGCTGCACCCAGCTGCACCGACCACTTCCATCAGAGCGCGCACCGTATTGCGATGGAAATTGTAGACCCGCTCGGCTTTGTCGGAAACGACAAGCCCGCTCTGACGGGATGGATTGGTCGTCGCAATGCCGGTTGGGCAGGTATTCTTGTGGCAGTTGAGCGACTGGATGCAGCCCAGCGAAAACATGAAACCACGCGCCGTGTTGATCCAGTCGGCACCGAGCGCCATGCTTGCTGCCATGGCGAAGGCCGATATCTGCTTGCCGCTGGCGGCCAGGCGGATCTCGTCCTTGAGGCCGCAGCCGACCAGCGCATTGCGCACCAGCACCAGGCCCTGGCGCAGCGGCGCGCCGATATGGTCCATGAATTCGGCCGGCGCCGCACCGGTGCCCCCCTCGGCGCCATCGACGACGATGAAGTCAGGTTTGATCTCCGTCTCGAGAATGGCCTTGCAGATGGCGAGGACTTCCCAGCGATTGCCGACGCAGAGCTTCATGCCCACCGGCTTGCCACCGGACAGCTCGCGCAGTTCGCCCACCCATTCCATAAGGCCTGTCGGGGTGGAAAAGGCGGTATGGGCGGGTGGGGAAAAACAGGTCTCGCCAATCGGAATGCCGCGTGCCTCCGCAATTTCCGCAGTGACCTTGGAGCCGGGCAGCACGCCGCCATGACCGGGTTTGGCCCCCTGGCTGAGCTTGATCTCGATCATCTTGATCTGGTCGGAGGCGGCTACATCCGCAAAGCGCTCGCGGTCGAAGCCGCCATCCCTTGCGCGGCAGCCGAAATAACCCGAGCCCAGCTCCCAGACGAGGTCGCCGCCGCCGGCGCGATGATACTTGGAAACACCGCCCTCGCCGGTGTCGTGATAGAAGCCGCCTTTTGCCGCGCCCCGATTAAGGGCCTCGATGGCATGGGCGCCGAGCGAGCCGAAGCTCATCGCAGATATGTTAAGCACGCTCGCCGAATAGGGCTTGGCTGTCCCAAGCGCGCCGACCATCACACGCGGGTCTTCGTCCTCATTGTGACGCGCGGCGATCGAGTGCGAGAGCCATTCATAGGGCGGCTTGTCGATATCGAGCTGGCTGCCGAACGGCTCTACCGAAGACACATCCTTGGACCGGCGGTACACCATCGTCCGCTCTTCATGGTTGAACGGTCGGCCTTCGGTCTCGCTCTCGACAATGTAGGACCGCAGGAAGGGCCGCAACTCTTCGGCAATCCACCTTATCCGGGCGAGGATCGGATAGTTGCGCCACAGCGTGTGGCTTGTCTGCAGGAGGTCATAAAGGCCAAGCAGCGAGAGCGCGGCAAAAAAGACGACACCGATCGCGAACCAGGGGCTGATGGCCATGAGCGCGGCGAAGGCGCCGGTCAGCAGAATGACAATGGCGAGCGGCAGGAAGCGGTACATGACGAATCAAACCTCGCTGGATGGCCCGGCGCAACTTAGCCCGGCGCTGCGAGTCTGCAATGCGGCGTGCATGTGAAGCCGGCTCGCTGGCGAGTAATCCGCAGCCCCGATGGAACTGGCGCGTTCTGCACCTGTTGTTACTGTTCCAGACGCGATCTGGTGGCCGTGCGTGCGAAACCGGACCATTCTCATGCGCACGGCTGACGGGCTGGAGCTCCCGAATAGGGCTCCAGCCCGTTTGAAATCATGACATTGCTTCGATGCTAGAAATCGTTCAGCCGCGCGAACCGGTCGCGGTGGAAACTCGCCGACCCCAGCAGCGCTTCCTGCACCCGAGCCCGCTTCATATAGAAGCCGGCATCGTGGTCGTCGGTCATCCCGATACCACCATGCAGCTGCACCGTATCGTTCGACACCAGATGGACCGTCTCACCGGCCCGCGCCTTGGCGAGGCTGGCCAGTTCGGCAAGGTCGTTGCGCTGCTCATCCACTGCCGAAAGCGCTGCTGACACGCAGGACGTCGTCAGTTCGATCTCGGTGAACATCTTCGCCGCTCGATGCTGCAGGGCCTGGAAGGACCCGATCAACTGGCCGAACTGCTTGCGCGTCTGGAGGTACTCGTGGGTCATTTCAAATGCCGCGATTGATGAGCCGAGCATTTCTGCGGCCAACGCAATCCGTCCACGATCCAGCACCGGCTCCAGCAAGTCGTGGCCCTTGTCCGGGGCGCCGAGGACATGGCTGTCATCGACGTGCACGCCATCCAGCGTCAGGTGAGCGGCGCCATGGCTGTCCACCGTCTTCAGCGTCTGGACCGTCAGCCCTTTTGCGTCGCGCGGCACCAGGAACAGCGTCAGGCCGTGCGTATCGCCGGCTTCGCCAAAGGTGCGGGCGACCACGATGAACACGTCTGCGTGATGGCCGTCCTGGACGTATTTCTTCGCTCCGTTCAGCGTGTAGCCCTGCCCGTCGCGTTCCGCTTCAGTGGCAACGCCCGTCGGGTTGTGGTGGGTGCCCTCATCGAGGGCCAGCGCTGTCGTGATCTCACCGGAGGCGATCTTCGGCAGCCATTCCTTTTTCTGCGCCTCGGTGCCACCCAGCAGGATGGCTGATGCGCCGATGCAGGCAGTCTGCAGGAGCGGCGTCGAAGCCAGGGTCCGCCCCTGAGCTTCCATGACCTGGCCAAGCGCGACCATGCCCATGCCGACGCCGTCATACTCTTCCGGGATCAGCACACCGAAAAAGCCAAGCTCGGCGAGCTGGTTTCGCGCGTCGGGGTCGACGCCATTCTTGCCGCTGTCACGCAGGGTCCGCAGGTGTTTCACCGGCAGCTCGTCACGCGTGAAATTCATCGCAGTGTCGCGCAGCATCTCCTGGTCTTCAGTCAGGACAAATGTCATCTCGTATTTCCTCTTTCCTTTGAGGGCGCGCCATCTGTAGGCGCGCGCCGGAACCTTGTTTTGGGCGTCCTACTGGTGATCGCGCAGGCCAAGGACCCGCTTGGCCACGACGTTGAGATTGATCTCGCTCGTGCCGCCCTCGATGGAGTTGCCCTTCGAACGCAGCCATCCACGGGTCGCCATCTTCGCGCCCTTGTCGAAGCCCTCGCCTTCCCAGCCGAGGCCTTCGGTGCCGAGCGCCTCGATCATCAGCTCGAACTTGTCCTGGTTCATCTTCGCCGCGGCATATTTGATGATGGAGGCCGTGTGACCGACTTCCTGACCGGCCTTGGCCTGCTCGCCGGACCGCTTGACCGTCAGATTGAACGCCTTGGCATACATCATGTGGTCGGCGATGCGCCCGCGCAGGTCGCCATCGAGCACCTTGCCATCCTTGTCGGTGCCGACATGGATCTTGGCATACTCTTCCGGGCCCAGCATGCCCGAGCCGCGTGTGGAGCCAAAGCCGCCAGCGGAAATTGAGGAGCGCTCATGCTGCAGCAGGCGTTTGGCGATCTTCCAGCCGCCATTCACCTCGCCGACAAGCTGGTCCTTGGGCACTTTCACATCGTTGAAGAAGGTCTCGCAGAAGGGCGAGGAGCCGGAGATCAGCTTGATCGGACGGGTCTCGACGCCTTCGCTTTCCATGTCGAACAGGATGAAGCTGATGCCTTCATGCTTCTTGGACGTGTCAGTGCGCACCAGGCAGAAAATCCAGTCGGCCTGATCGGCATAGGAGGTCCAGACCTTCTGGCCGTTGATCAGGTAATGGTCGCCCTTGTCCTCGCACTTGGTCTGCAGACCGGCGAGGTCGGAGCCGGCGCCCGGCTCGGAATAGCCCTGGCACCAGCGCGTCCTGCCCATCACGATATCGGGCAGGAAACGTTTCTTCTGCTCTTCATTGCCGAATTCGATGAGGGCCGGGCCAAACATCCAGAGGCCAAAGGAAAAGAGCGGCGGGCGCGCATGGATCCGCGCCATTTCCTGCTCAAGCACCTTGGCCTGGTCGCGCGTCAGGCCGCCACCGCCATATTCCTTGGGCCATGTCGGTGCGGTCCAGCCTTTTTCACCCATCCGCTCCAGCCAGACTTTCGAGTCCGGATTCTTGAACTTTTCCCGGCGCCCGCCCCAGACAACCTCGTCTTCGGTCATCGGCGTTCGCATGGATGGCGGACAGTTTTTCTCAAGCCATTCGCGCACTTCCGCACGGAACGCTTCAAGTTCAGCAGGGCTATCATAGGCCATGTCAATTCTCCTCCGGACAGTCTTGTTTTCGCTTCTGTCGAATTATTAGCGCCCGACGTGTGAAAGCGCCACGATTTCCTCGACGTCACCATGCGACCGGATGTGCAGTCGCCCTAACCGTAGGGGCGTCTACGTTAGTGCCTAGCGCCCACGGCCGAGCAGGCTGTGCTCCGGCCCGGTCTCCAGACCGACGAGGTTTATGCCGTGAACCATGGCGAGGAAGCCCACGAGGACACAGCCGACCATCACGAGGCCCCAGGGCACCTGGTTGGGACGGCCATCCTTGCGCACACCGCCCATCTTCTGGCTTGCGAAAAAGACGCCGCTGCCGGCGGCGACGAAAACGAGGATGGTGACGATAAGGGCGGCCATGCGTCGAGCGTGCGCTCCAGCTCCACTATTCAGGTTGGTGAGGCGTCTTTGCCCAGAAGTACGGCCTGACCGCAAGTCCATATAGCGCGGCAAATGCAGCAAGTGTCTGAAGCGGCCAGTAGAGCGGGCGGGACAAGGTGGCGAGCAGACGTGAAAACCGCCAGCGGCCGGGCGCCAGCACATCGCCAAGCGTGCTGCAGGCCCAGCCAAAACCGAACAGGGCAAAGCTGTAGGGGTCGACGAGGTCACCCGGGAAGGCCAGCGCGACGAGAATGAATACGGTTGTCGGCCCGTATAGCAGCGCGCTCAGTATGGATGCACCGAGCGTCATCTGAAGGCTGATCCAGGCGGACAGTCCTAGTTCCCGCAACAGGCGGAAGGGGTTCCGCATGCAGACCAGCCAAGTCTGGATATAGCCCTTGATCCAACGCGTGCGCTGCTTGAACCAGACCGGCAGGGTTTCCGGCGCAGTTTCAAGCGTTGGCGGCGATATTGTCATCGTCCGCCCGCCGAGCCGCGCAGCCCTCAGGCCAAGATCGGCATCCTCGGTCACGTTCCACGCATCCCAGCCACCAAACGCAATCAGGTCGGCGCGCCGGAAATGGTTGCTTGTCCCGCCCAGCATGATCGGGTGTCCCCAGCCAGCCAGTGCCGGCAGGTAGAGATTGAAGTGAACGGCATATTCGAGCGCCCATTGCGCCGCGACCCAACCGGCTGCGCCATTGGTGGCGGTCAGCGGCGCCTGCAGGCAAAGCACGTCAGCCGGCGCGCTTAGAAAGGTGGCATAGGCAGCCTTGAGCTGGCCGGAATGCGGCCGGTCCTCGGCATCATAGATGGTGACATAGGTCCCGGTCGCGTGCGCCAGACCATAGTTCAGCGCCCTCGGCTTGGTCAGCGGCTTGCCCGGCGGGACCGTCAACACCAATGTGCCGAGCGGAAACGGCGCCTTTAGGGCCGCGTCACGCGTCGCATCATCATCCGCCTCGACCAGGAGGATCACCTCGAGCTTGTCAGCCGGCCAGTCCAGACCGCGCAGGCAGGCGGCGAGCTGGGGCATCATCGCCGCTTCATCCCGCAAGGCGATCAGCACCGAGTAGACGGGCCACTGTACAACCGGGACGTCGCTCGGCAGCCGGGCCGGCTTTTCGCGGAATCGGTGGAAAAGGCCGGCCACGACGAAACAATACCGCCAGAGCACGATCAGGAAGAATCCAAACCAGAACAGGAATCCGAGCGTGTACCCGGCAAGGTCTGGCCGTTCATGGAAAGCCCAACCCGCAAGGACCAGCATCAGAACGAACGACGCGATCTGCTTTAAGCTTGGCACGCTGCGCGCGCTCAGTTTCGGGGAAAGAGCCTTCGATTGCGCCAGCGCAGACAATGGGCCGGGAACACTGTTCCATTCACCCTCATGCCCGCCCTTTTTGGCGCGCCCGCCCGCAATAGCGGGGTCCGGTTCGCCCCTCATGCCCTCACCCATGGCGGAACCTAAGCGCGTTTTTTCTTACATTTCAAGTTGTTCCGAAACGTCTGCAAGGAAAGCGGCAAAGGACTCGCCGCTGTTCCAGGCCGCCTCGACACGCGGTCCGCTGCGCCAGTCCCCGATTGTAGCGATCCGCTTTGCATCATCCCATCCGAAGGGCGAGCGCGCCGCCCGGTCGACTTTGGCGTAAAGCCAGCGATGCGCTGCCGCGAAGACGGGCGCCCCAGCTCCGGTCATCTCCCGGAATTCACCGGCCAGGATATCGATGACCGCGTCTGGCGGAAGACCGACATGCTCGCGGCTCCAGTCTGGCGACGCGTGCAGGACCCAGCTCTCGACGTCGCCGCGGCCAGGCTTGCTGGAATTCCTGGCCATCCAGGAGAGCGCGCCTCCACTCACATTGGCACCATCCCACGATACTGGGATCGCGGCATCATAGGCCAGCATAACCGCCCAGCATGGCGCCGTCACAGCCTGTCCGGCTTCAAGTGCAAGCTCCGGACTAATCTCCTGCAACAAGGCTGCGGCCTGTTCAGCCGGCAAGGCGCTGACGACTGTGTCATAGGGGCCTTCCTGCGAGCCATCTTCGAATATCAGCACTTTCTGGCGACCGGTCATGGTGATGCCGGTGACACGACGCCCCCAATGGACATGCTGGTCAGCTGCGAGCGCCTTGATGACCGCATTCATCGATGGCGTTCCGACAAAGACGGTTTCACGGCTCGGATCGGATGGGCGCACGCCGACCGTCCAGCCTGCCGCGCGTCGGCGGATATCAGCCAGGCCGGGATGCCAGGCGGCCAAGGCGCCAGCATCGCGAAGGGCGACGATTACGGACTGGAAACCGCTCGACCGCGCGGTGAAAAACTGCGCCCCATGGTCCCAGCGTAATTCGCCGAGCGGTGTCTCTGCCCTGCGGGTCGACATCCGCCCGCCCGGTCCGCGCCCCTTGTCGAACAGGGTGACGGGTTCACCGCTTGCCGCCAATGCCCGTGCCGCGCTCAAGCCGGCGATGCCTGCCCCGATAACTGCCGTCGTCATGTGAATTCCCAGACCTAGTTCAGCGCATGGAACTAGAATTCTCATGCAGATGGCAAGCCACCCGGCGCGGCAATTCACCCCGCCGGCTGTGCAAGGAGGGCAAAAGCGATGGCACGGCGCGGACACGGCAGGCCGGCAAGAGGCGTGGGGCGGGCGGGAAAGGGACAGTTACCTGAAAAGACATGCGCCGCCTGCGGACGCCCCTTCGAATGGCGAAAGAAGTGGGAAAAGGTCTGGAATGAGGTGAAATTCTGCTCCGATCGGTGCCGAAAGCGGGGCGATTCTACCCTAAAGACCTGAGATTATCGAAAAACAATAAAAATAGTGCCTTGATTTTATTAGATTTCACCGTTTTTCGGAAAAAAGTTATTGATTTTCGATAATTCCTATCCTAACTCTTCTTCATCGGCGGCAACGAAACAACAAATCGCCGACACAAAGAAAGAAGCCAAACCAACCGGCATAAAGACCGGAAGATTGCAACGAAGGAGAATACTAGATGTACCCGCTCGCCTCCCAGAGCTCCGCCGCTTCGGCCCACCCCGTTGAAGCGTCGTCCATGGCCCAGACCGTCCCGACCATCTCCCCCAAGGTCGAGTTCGCGGCCAACGACAACTCGGCAGCCTGGAAACCCAGCCTGCTGGTCCAGCGCCGCCGCAGGCTCAATCGCCGCGCGGTACGCTAGTCAAAGTCGGGGACCTGGCACGGAATACTCCTTGCGCCGCTCCTGCCAGTACCCGTTTCGAACCGCCCTGCCCCGCCTGGCAGGGCGGTTTTTGATTCAGGCGAGGTTTTTCGGTTTGACGAAATCGACCAGCTTGAACAGGACCGGCACATAAGGCCCGTCATCTTCCTGTTCGAAAAAGGCGGCCGCCGAGGTTGGCAGCTTCGCCGCAAGCTTCATCGCCGCGCGGTGGTTTTCGCTGCCGGCCTGGCGAAGGATCGATCCTGACAGCTCATGTAGCCCCGGATTGTGGCCGATCACGATCAGTGTCGAAGCCTCCGGCGCATGTTTCGAAATCAGCTTTTCTATGGCCGGAATGCCCGCCAGGTAGAGGTCGTCGGAGAGGATCTTGCGGCACTGGGGAAAGGCCAGCGCCAGATGCTGCCATGTCTCGCGCGTGCGCCGGGCGCTCGACACCAGCGCAAGGTCTGGAATCCAGCCTTCCTGCTGTAACGCCACACCCATGGCTTCTGCATCCCCATGTCCACGGGGTGTCAGGATGCGGTCACGGTCTTCAACGCCTTCATTCCAGGGTTCGGTTTTTGCGTGGCGCATCAGGATAAGGCGTTTCATACGCGGGCGGCTGCCTTTCGAAGCTTAGTAAAATTAAACACCGGAATCAGCACGCAAAGCTTGTTGCCCCGCCACCTCCGGACCATCTTCCGCGGCAAGATAAAGCAATTACTGGAGAATTCCATGAGCCTGCTGCTTGGCGACATCGCCCCTGACTTTGAAGCCGAAACCACCGAAGGCAAGATAAAATTCCATGACTGGATCGGCGACGACTGGGTTATCTTCTTCTCGCACCCCGCCGACTTCACGCCTGTCTGCACGACCGAGCTGGGCTATACGGCGAAACTCAAGGACAAGCTGGCCGCGCGCGGCACGAAGGCCATCGTGATTTCCGCCGACAGTCTCGAAGATCACAAGGCATGGATTGGCGACATCGAGGAAACGCAAGGGTGCACCGTCGACTTCCCGATCATTGCCGATCCCGACAAGAAAGTCGCAACGCTTTACAACATGATCCACCCGAATGCCGACCCGAAGGTCACGGTCCGGGCGGTCTATGTCATTGACCCGAACAAGAAGATCCGGGCCTCGATCATCTACCCGCCGAGTGCGGGCCGGAACTTCGATGAAATCCTGCGTCTTCTCGACTCGCTGCAGCTGACCGACGGCTACAAGGTCGCAACGCCTGTGAACTGGCAGCAGGGCGAGGATGTGATCATCGTTCCGAGCGTGTCCAATGAAGACGCCGACAAGCTCTTCCCGAAGGGCTACAAGACTATCAAGCCTTACCTGCGGACCACGCCGCAGCCCAACAAATAGGCATCGGCTCCTACAACAAGAAAGCCGCACCGGTCCGGACCGGTGCGGCTTTTTTATTGCGTCACGCCAAAGGCGCCGGGTCAGGCGACAGGATGTTTCACCCGGCCGTTTACCAGGTCGGAATAGTCCGTCACCAGGGCCTCGGTCACCGCGCCCGGCTTGTACTCGACTTCACCGATGGAGCGGACCGGCGTGATCTCAGCGGCGCTGCCCGTGATGAAGCATTCCGAGAAGGTAGGCAGCTCTTCCGGCAGGATGGTCCGTTCGACAATCTCGATGTTGCGGGCCTCGGCCAGCTTGATCGCCGTCTGGCGGGTGATGCCGTTCAGGAAGCAGTCGGGTGTCGGCGTGTGCAGCGCGCCGTCACGCAGGAAGAAGATGTTCGCGCCGGTCGCCTCGGCCACATGGCCGCGCCAGTCGAGCATCAGCGCATCAGCAAAGCCTTCACGCTCGGCGGCGTGCTTGGACAGGGTGCAGATCATGTAGAGACCCGCGGCCTTGGCTTCGCATGGCGCGGTTTTCGGATCGGGCCGGCGCCATTTTGCGTGGGTGAGCGCGATGCCTTTCATCTTGTCGGCAAAATAGTCGCCCCAGGCCCAGACAGCGACGGCCAGGTGGATCGTATTGTTCTGCGCAGAGACGCCCATCATCTCGCTGCCGCGCCAGGAAAAGGCGCGCACATAGGCATTCTCCAGGCCGGATTTGGCCAGCGCTTCCTTCTTGACGTCTTCCAGCTCATCGACCGTTCCTGGCACCTTGAAGTCCAGGATTTCACCGGAACGGTGGAGCCGCTGCGAGTGCCGGCGCGATTCGAAGATCTTGCCGCCATAGGCGCGCTCGCCTTCGAAGACGCTGGACGCGTAGTGGAGCCCATGTGTCAGGACGTGAATGTTCGCCTCGCGCCACGGGACAAACTCACCATCCATCCAGATGTATCCGTCGCGATCATGATACGGGATGGAAGTCATTTTTTTAGTCCTTGCTTGAACTTCTACAGGAAAACCGCTCCATTCTCAGATTGTGGCATCCGAAGTCAACCAGAAGCCGGGCGAAACGGGGCGGGTAGATCCGCGGCTCTTCCTCAGGGAGGAGGAGCTCGACAATGGTATTGCGCTTTTGCTTGCAAGCGAACGCATAATATCAGCGGCCCTTCGACGCAATCAGGAGCGTATCGGGCTCAACATGCCGGCGCTCCGCCTGATGGTGACGATTCGCTTCCAGCCCGGACTGACAGTCTCTGAATTGCGCGACGCGACCGGTGCAACGACTCCGACACTGGCGCGCCTGCTCGGCGAGCTCGACAAGCGCCAGCTGATCCACAAGAAGACGGGCGGGCGCGATGCCAGACGGCGGCGCCTGTCCCTCTCGGAAGAAGGCAACAAGCTCATCGGACCCCTGATCCTGGACCTGCGCTCGGCCATGCGTGAGGCCTATCGCGAGGCGGGCGCGAGCGCCGTCGCCGGCACACGATCGGTGCTTGAGGCGCTGACGCGATGAGTGAGCCGCCGCACATCCTGGTCGTCGATGACGATGACCGCATCCGCTCGCTGCTGAAGCAGTATCTTGAAAAGCTGGACTACCGCGTCACGACGGCGGCGCAGCCGGCCAGCGCTCGCAAGCTGCTCGCAACGCTCGATTTCGACCTCGCGGTCTTCGACATCATGATGCCGGGTGAGACCGGCCTCGACCTGCTGCGTTCGATCCGCAGCGACGGGCGGAAGACGCCGGTCCTCCTGCTGACTGCGCGCGGCGATACCTCCGACCGAATCGAGGGCCTGAAGGCTGGCGCCGATGACTACCTGGCCAAGCCTTTCGAGCCTGAGGAACTGTCCCTGCGCGTCGGCGCCATCTTGCGGCGCACCCATGTCGAGCCGGCGCCGGAGGAGATCGAGATGTCGGGCATGATGTTCAACGCCAAGCGCGGCGAGCTCACGGAAGGTGACCGGCGGATCAAGCTCACCGAAGCCGAGCTTCAGTTGCTGACCATGCTGGCCGCGCATGCCGGCGAACCGGTCAGCCGCGAGGAGCTGGCCTCACGGTCGCCCGGAAGTACCGAACGCTCCATCGATGTCCAGGTGACGCGCCTGCGCCGCAAGATCGAGCCGGACCCGAAAATGCCGCTGCACATCCAGACCGTGCGTGGTATCGGCTACCGGCTGATGCCCGACTGACGACAGGATCGATGTCCAAACGCTTTCCTCTTCGCCTGAGAGACATCACGCCGCGCGGGCTCTATCCGAGGTCGGTTCTGATGGTCGTCCTGCCGGTCATCCTGCTGCTGACGGCCGTGACCTATATCTTCTATGACAGCCACTGGCGCCACACCTCGCGCAAGCTCAGCCAGACCATATCCAGCGAGATCGAATTCATGATCGCGCTGCGCCACCAATATCCCGATGAATTCGACTCGATCCGTGAAGACGCCCGC
Organism: Henriciella mobilis; assembly: GCF_003576285.1. Classification (NCBI taxonomy): domain Bacteria; kingdom Pseudomonadati; phylum Pseudomonadota; class Alphaproteobacteria; order Hyphomonadales; family Hyphomonadaceae; genus Henriciella; species Henriciella mobilis. The sequence continues at coordinate 371,701 of NZ_QWFX01000016.1, forward strand.
AGGGCGATGCAGATGGACGTGACCGTCCTTGAGGATACGCAGCTGCCGACCGAGCAAAAGCAGCTCTTCTTCACGGCCCTGGATGACATTCTAAGCCGTGAACTCGACGTCTCGCTGGAGCAGCCCTACTGGTTCGACATTTCCGGTTATGGTGCGACGGTGGAAATCCAGGTTCAGGACGGGCCGGACGTGCTCCGGATCATGGCCGAGCGTGACCGGACCTTCTCGACCACCGGACATATCTTCATCGTCTGGGTAATCGGCGCGACCGGCATTCTCATTGCGCTCGCCCTCGGCTTCCTGCGCAATCAGGTCCGCTCCATCCTGAAGCTCACCGAGGCGGCAAAATCCTATGGGCGCGGGCGGGACGTGGAAAACTTCCGCCCGGCTGGCGCGACCGAAATCCGCGATGCGGCCCGCGCCGTCATGGATATGCGCACCCGGCTGACCACTTTCGCCGAAGAACGCACCACCATGCTCGCCGGGATCAGCCATGATCTGCGCACGCCGCTGACGCGCCTGAAACTCCAGCTTGCCATGATGGAGGACAGCGAGGACATCCGCGCCGCCAAGGCTGACCTCACCGAGATGTCGGCCATGCTGGAGGAATATCTCGCCTTCGCCAGCGGCAAGGAGGGCGAACAGCCCGAAACGCTGCGCTTTGACACGCTCGTCAGGGATGTCGCCAGCGGGCTTGAGGGCGAGATCACGCTTCGGCGGATGGACTCTGTCGAGATCATCGCGCGGCCGGGCTCGGTCCGCCGGGCCGTGTCGAACCTGTTGTCCAATGCGCTCGGTTTCGGCACGCATGTGGAGGTCGACGTCATCGACGGCCCGCACATGGCCGAACTGGTGGTCGATGATGACGGCCCGGGCATCCCGACAGAACAGCGCGAGGAAGCCTTCAAACCCTTCCACCGGCTCGACGCGTCCCGCAGCCAGAATGTGCCCGGCACCGGCCTCGGCCTTTCCATCGCTCGCGACACGGCCCGCCAGCATGGCGGCGACATCCGGCTTGAAGACAGCCCGCTGGGCGGCTTGCGGGTAAGGCTCCGGCTGCCGCGCTAGAAACCGACGGGCGCTGGCAGATCAGGGGCGCTGAGACAGATGACCTTGAACCGGCTGCCCATTTCCGCCGGGTCGACCAGCCGGCTGACACCTGCATGGATCGCCTCGGCCTTGTCCGGATTGGCCCGGATCAGCGCCTGCATACGTGCCTCAGCGCCCAGCGACAGGAGGAACGGCCCCTGCGCGACCGGCCCGCTGACATGCAAGCCGGCCGCCCCGGCCAGCCGCGACAGGCGCGCGAAATCGACATCGACAGTCAGATCGCTCTCACCCGGCATGGCGAGCGGATCGACTTGCCGGCCGTCCTTGAAGGCACGCAGCGTATCGCCGGGCGCGCCCTGCACCGTGCCGTAGTCGATGAAGAGCGCCCGTCCGGGCGCGCTGGCGAAGGCTTCGCGCAGGACATCGACCAGCGTGTCCAGTGCCGGCTGCATATCCACCTGAACATGCGCTGCGCCGGGCACGCTGTCGGCGGGGGCGGCGTCCGCGGCAAGGCCAAAGGCGAGCTCGCCCGCCTCGTCGAGGCCGACAACCTGCTCGTGCCAGCGTTCACCCTTGGCGAGGAACTGACGGGCTGGCAGGCAGTCCAGCCACTCATTCGCGAGGAGGATAAAGGGCGCATCGCCAAGCGTGTCGAAGCCGCCGAGAAAGTCCGGGTGGAAGGCCGCCAGCGCATTTGTCTGCCGCGCAGCATGGACGGGGCTCGCCTCATTCATCGCCAGCGTGAACGCTTCGCCGCCGCCCGCGGCGCGGATGGCGCGCATCATGTCGGCCATCATCGTGCCACGCCCGCCGCCGACTTCGACAAGCCGCGCCGGGGCCGGGCTGCCCATGGCCTGCCACTCATACAGCGCCCAGAGGCCGAGCAATTCACCAAAGACCTGGCTGATTTCAGGGGCAGTAATGAAATCCCGGCCGATACCGGGCCGGGTCGCGTAATAGCCGTGCCGGGGATCATGCAGGCAGGCATTCATATAAGCCGAGACAGGCAGCGGCCCGCCCGCCTGAATAAGGGCCTTCAGCTCGTCCTTGAGGCTCAAGCCGAGACCTGTACCGGCGGTTTGCGCAGCGCATTCCAGACGAGGAAGGCCCCGCCAATCCACATCGGCAGCGACAGGAGCTGGCCCATGGTCAGCCAGTCCGGCATCACGCCCCAGGTAAAGCTGTCGGGCTCACGGAACTGTTCGGAGATCGACCGCCCGACGCCGTAGAACAGCAGGAACAGGCCTGCCGCCAGGCCCGGCCGTTTCAAAAGTCCGAAGCGCCAGACCAGGATCGAGATGATGATCGCCGGGACGAGGCCCTCCAACGTGGCCTCGTAGAGCTGGCTCGGATGGCGCGCGACCTCATTGCCGGTATAGACCCACTCATGGGTCTGCCAGTTATAGGCCGACGGCGTGCCGCCCGCCCGGCCTTCGGGAAAGACCATGCCGATTGGCGCGTCGGTCGGCCGGCCATAAAGCTCGGCATTGATGAAGTTCGCGCACCGCCCCAGGAACAGGCCGATGGGCGTTACGACCCCGGCGATGTCGGCAATCGGCATCAGTTTTATGCCGCGCTGTTTCGCAATGATCAGGATGGCGATGGTTACACCCAGCAGGCCGCCATGGAAGGACATGCCGCCTTCCCAGATGCGCAGAAGGCTCATCGGGTCGCGCTGGACAACGTCGAACTGGAAAGGCAGCTGGTAGAACAGGATATAGCCGACCCGTCCGCCAAGGATCACGCCGAGCGTCGCATAGAACAGCAGGTCGTCGATATCGTCTTTTGTCGCCGGACTCTTGCCGCCCCAAAGCGCCGGGCGCCGGACGAGGGCCAGCGCATAGCGCCAGCCGATGACGAGGCCGGCAATATAGGCCAGCGCGTACCAGCGGATCGGGAACTTGCCGAGCCCGAGAAAGCCGAGATCGATCTCGATCAGCGCCGGGCTGAAGCCGGGAAAACTCAGAGCGGCGGTTGTCAGTTCGTGCATGCGGCGTCTTTCCCCTGTCTGCCACCCGTCCTATCTGCTAGGCATTCCGGGTAAACAGTCCCTCTCAACGCGGCAAGGAGTAACCGCATGGCGAGCTCGAATCCACTACTCGATGATCTTGCAGGCCTGATGACAGGCGCCATGGGCGCGGCCCGCGCCGCCGGTGACGAAGCGCGCACCGCCATGCAGGCGCGTGTACGCTCCATGGTCGCTGACATGGATCTTGCCGAACGCGACGAGGTCGAGGCACTGAAAGCCATTGCCGTGAAGGCGCTGGAGCAGGTCGAAGAGCTCGAAAAGCGCGTCGCGGCGCTGGAGAAAAAGAAGGGCTAGGCCCTCTGTCGCCTAATCGGCAAAGCTCATCGTTTTCACGAGGGCGAAGACCTCCATACCCTCCGTAAGCGCAAGCTCTGCCAGCGATGCCCGTGTGATCCGCGCCCTGAGCTGACCTTTGCCAATGGTGACGACGATATCGGCATAGGGGCGGCTGGCATTCTTCTCGATTGCCTTGATCTGCCCCGGCAGGATATTGCGGATGCTGATCCCTTCGGGCCGCGCCGTCGCCAGGGCGACATCGCTCGCATCCACGAAAAGACGCACCGTACGCCCCGTCTCAAGACGCTCATCCAGCGGGAGGCTGAGCGGGGTGCCGGCAAGGTCGAGCTGGGTGACGCCAAGCGCGGCATCATGCCCGGTAACGGTCGCTTCGATCAGGCTGCCGGTCGTGCCGTCGGCGAGAAGAGGGCCGAGATCCAGCGTCTGGAGAACATCGCCAAGCGCCCCGTGCGCGGCGACCCGGCCGCCATCGAGGACAAGGATCCGGTTCGCCAATGCCGTCACTTCCTCGATGTCGTGACTGACGAAAAGCGCGGGAATGCCGAACCGCGCGGGCACATCGCGAAGGTAGGGCATGATCTCGCGCTTGGCCGCCCGGTCGAGCCCGGTGAGCGGCTCGTCCAGCAGGAGGAGACGCGGACGCGCCAGCAGGGTCCGGGCCAGCGCGACCCGCTGGCGTTCACCACCCGATAGCCCGCCAATATTGCGCGATAGCAGGTCTGACAGCCCCGTCGCGGCGACCACATCCTCAAAGGCGATGGCATCGCCCTGATGCCCGCTGCGCTTGTCGGCGAAGGCGAGATTACCCGCTACGGAAAGGTGGCCGAACAGACGCGCATCCTGGAAAAGATAACCTGCCCCGCGCCGATGCGGCTTCATGGACTGGCGCGTGTCGGTGTCGAACCAGACATCGTCACCAAAGACGATCCGCCCCTGCGCTGGACGGTCCAGCCCGGCAATCGCGCGCAGGAGGCTTGTCTTGCCGCTGCCGCTGCGCCCGAAAACGGCCGTGACCCCGTCGAGCGCGATCGTCTCGTCGAGACGCAGGCGGAAATCGCCCCGCTCCAGCAGGAGGCTGAGCGTCAGGGAATTAGCCGGTCCGGACACGCCAGCTCCTGTTCAGGACATAGACGGCGATCAGCACCAGGAAGGCAAAGACCAGCATGCCTGCCGACAGCCAGTGCGCCTCGGCATAGCTCTGCTCCTCGACATGTTCGAAAATGGCGATGGAGACGACGCGTGTGCGCTCGGGAATGTTGCCACCGATCATCAGCACGACGCCGAACTCACCGATCGTGTGCGCGAAAGTCAGCACGCAAGCCGTGATGAGCCCGCGCATGGACTGCGGCAGCACCACGTTGCAGAAGGCATCCAGTTTCGAGGCCCGTAGCATGGCAGCCGCTTCGACGGGGCCCTTTCCGACATTCTCAAAGGCGGACTGGAGCGGCTGCACCATGAAAGGCAGCGAATAGACAATCGAGCCGACAACGAGGCCCGCAAAGGAGAAAGTCAGCGTGTCACCGGTCATCGACACCCAGAAGGCCCCGATGGGCGCCTGCGGGTTGAGCGCGATGAGGAGGTAGAAGCCGATCACGGTCGGCGGCAGGACAAGCGGCAGGGCCGTCACCGCCTCGGCCACCGGCTTGAAGACAGACCGGGTCGTCGCCAGCCACCACGCTAGCGGCAGGGCCAGCACCAGCAGAAGAACCGTGGTCACGGCGGCAAGCTGCAGGCTGAGAAGGACGGGGCCGAGATCAGGCATGGCGGTCAGTCCGTCTCATAGCCGAATTGCGCGATGGTTGCGCGCCCCTTCTCGCTCCTGAGATAGGCAAGGAAGGCGCGAGCCGCTTCATTCGAACTTGCCCGCTCCAGCAGGACCGCATCCTGACGGATCGGGCTGTAGAGGTCCGATGGCACCTGCCAGAACGACCCGCCGGCATTGTCCGCGAGCTGCACCGTCTGCGACAGGGCAACCAGCCCCAGCTCGGCATTGCCGCTGGAGACCATCGCGAAAGCCTGGCCGACCGTCTGGCCGCGCACCAGCTTGCCGGCGAGCGCATCAGACAGGCCGAGACCGGTAAGCACCTCCATGGCGGCCGTGCCATAGGGGGCCAGATGCGGGTTCGCGATGGCCAGCCTTCGGAAGGCGCCCGACCGAAGAACGGCCTCGCCCGAGACGCAGCTCAGCAAGGCCTCATCGGCGCTCCACAGGACCAGTTTGCCGGTCGCGTAGGTAAACAGGCTGTCGGCACCTGCCAGCCCATCCTCGACCAGCATTTGCGGGCGGCGCCGGTCGGCTGACAGCATGACGTCATAGGGCGCACCGTTCTGGATCTGGGCGTAGAGCTGCCCTGTCGCGCCAGCGGCCAGCGAAATTTCATAGCCCGACTCCGCTTCGAAATCGGCCTCCAGGCGCATGGCTGCTTCGCGGAAATTGGTGGCCACGGCAATGAGCGCGTCGCCGGAGGGGCGCCCGTCATGACAGGCTGCCATGCCAGCCAAAAGCAGGAGCGCAAGACTGCGCAGGATTTTCCCGGCCATGACGTCGCCTAGCACCCTGATTTTGCAACGGCAACTACGGGCCTTGCGCATTCGCGCCGATACGAAGGCTGCGGTTATGGATTGAAGACTGGCCCGATGCATGCAAAGCGGGTCTGGGGGCTTCCACAACCCATAGGAGAAGGCCGGTTGCAGCCGCACCGCCTCGTGTTACCGTCCCCTCTAATGGCGCTGTCGCCATGTTGATTCGGAAGGACCAAGCGCATGAGCCTCGACCTTCATTCCCATGATATTTCCGCCGATCCGCTCGATCTTGTTGAAGCGTGTCTCGAAAACGCAGGCTGGGAACACCAGCGCGAGGATGACACTGCCATCCAGTGCATCGCGCAAAGCCGCTGGGGTGAGATGGGCGCGCTGTTCGCGGCCCGTCAGCAACCGCCAGCCCTGCACTTTACCCTGACACTCGACCTCAAGCCGACCGCCGCCCGCCAGACCGCGATTTCAAAACTGATCCTGATGGCAAATGAACGCCTGTGGCTCGGCCACTTCGATTACTGGATCGAGGACCAGGTCGTCCTGTTCCGTCATACCCTTCCGATGCTCGACCGGGTCGAGCCTGATCCCGGTGAAATCCGCGCCGTCCTCGCGGCTGCAACCGATGCGGTGAACATGTTCGTGCCCGCGTTCAACTTTGTGATCTGGGCCGGCAAGTCGCCTGAAGAAGCGATCGACGCAGCGCTATTCGAGACCGATGGCGAAGCCTGAGCCGGGTATTACCCTTATCGGCGGCGGGCGTATGGGCTCGGCGCTGGCTGGTGGCTGGATAAAGGCCGGCCAGTCGGGTCCCATTGCGATCCACGATCCCGGCCCGTCCGACCTGCTGAAGGGCTGGCAAGCCGATGGCAAGATCGCGCTGAACCCGGCACCGGAACCCGCCTCGACCCTGGTCGTCGCGGTCAAGCCTCAGGTCTTCGGCTCCATCGCCGATGATATCCGCAAACATGTCGGACCCGACACGCTTGTCCTGTCGATCATGGCAGGCATCACGCTGGATGGCCTGTCGCGAACGCTTCAGACCAAACGGGTGGCCCGCGCCATGCCGAACACGCCCGGCCTTGTCGGCAAAGGCATGACGCTGCTTTGCCTGCCGGACGACGCCTCTTCGGAAGATGCAGCCTATCTGAAAGAGCTGCTTACGCCGCTGGGCGATGTCGAAGGCCCGATTGGCGAGGACAAGATTTCAGCAGCCACGGCCATATCCGGCTGCGGGCCGGCCTACGCCTTTCTGCTCGCAGAAGTCATGGCAGCCGCCGGCAAGGCCCACGGCCTCGACGAGGCGCTTGCCCTCCGCCTTGCCAAAAAGACGGTCGAAGGCGCTGGCGCGCTGATGATGGATGCCGCCGAGCCTCCTTCCAAGCTTCGCGAGAACGTCACCTCACCGGGCGGCGTCACGAAAGCCGCGCTCGACGTCTTGATGCGCGAGGGCGCGATGCCATCTCTCATGGAAGAAGCTGTCGGGGCGGCGATCAAACGGGATCGCGAACTCTCAGGAGACTGAGCCTTGGTCGAAGACCGCAGGAGTATTCTCGAAATGGGCGTCCGCGCGGCGCTCAAGCTGGCGGCTGAAACGCCGTGGGGCGAGCTGACCCTGGCCGAGATCGCAGACGAAGCCGGGATCCCGCTCGAACAATTCCACGGCGTTGCCGACAAGGACACCATCGCCGACTCGGTGGAGCGCTATTTCGACCGCGCGATGAGCGAAGGCTCCTTCGACGAGGAAGAAACCCCGCGCACCCGCCTGTTCGATGTGATCATGCTGCGCTTCGAGGCGATGGAAGACTATCGCACCGGCCTGCTCTCCCTGATGAAATGGCGCCAGACCCAGCCTGCGCGCCTGCTGGCGCTGGTGGCTGCGCGTCACGCCTCGGCCAGCTGGGCCCTGGTCTGCGCCGGGCTCGACAAATCCGAGACCCTGCCAAAACCGCTTCGTGCTACCGCCATCGCCTGGTGCATCGCGCAGGCCGAACTTGCCTGGCGCAAGGAAGAGTCTGCCGATCTCTCACGCACCATGGCCAAGCTCGACGGCGAACTGCGCAAGATGGAAGAGCGCGCTGGCTGGTTTACCGGCCGCCGCCGGAAGAAACAGCGGGCCGAAGACGAGGTTGAGCCCGCAGCCGATGCGTCCACGGACCAGGCTGAGTGATCGCGGCGTTTGCATTTTTAGTATTTGGCCCTAGGCCCTCTGCATGACCGTCATTCCGCACACCCTCGCCCCGCACCTTGCCAGCATGAAAGGCATACGCCACGGCTTCTTCGGCCGTCAGGGCGGCACGTCCGAGGGCATTTATGAAAGCCTCAATCTGGGTATCGGCTCGGATGACAAGCCCAAAGCGGTGATGCGCAACCGGCGGCGCGTGGCCGACACGATTGGCGTGAAGGAGGTCGACCTTCTCCTCTCCTGCCACCAGATCCATTCCGACCGCGCCATCCTTGCCACCATGCCTTGGGGAAAGGACCGCCCGCAGGCCGACGGCATGGTAACGGACCTGCCCGGCATTGCCCTCTGCATCCTCACGGCTGACTGCGTCCCCGTCCTCTTTGCCGACCGCAAGGCCGGGGTGATCGGCGCCTGCCATGCCGGCTGGAAGGGCGCGCTTGGCGGCATTTGCGAAGCGACCATCGCCAAGATGGAAGAGATCGGCGCCCACCGTAAAGATATCCACGCCGCCATCGGCCCCTGCATCGGCCAGGAAAGCTACGAAGTCGGCCCGGAATTTCGCGACGAGTTCCTCAAGCAGGCCCCGTGGAGCGGCAACCTCTTCCATGCCGGACAAGGCGACCGGTTCCACTTCAATATCGAGACCTTCGTGAAGAACCGGCTACTTCAAACCAAGATCGCCTGGGTCGACGTCATCGGCCACGACACCTGCGCCATGGACGAGATGTACTTCTCCAACCGCCGCCGCAATCACCTGGGCGAACCCGACTATGGCCGCCAGGGCTCGGTGATCATGCTGGAAGGGTGAGGCCCCTGCGCCCCACCTGCACCCTTTTCCTTGCGACTCGGCGCGCCTTGTTCCAAAAGCACCGCAAACGGACTAACGGGAAGGGCTGACCTGAGCGATGAAACTGATTTCCTGCAATGCCAACCGGCCGCTCGCAGAAGCCATCGCCGACCATCTCGACTGCCCGCTCTCGAATGCCGAGATCAAGAATTTCGCAGACAATGAGATCTTCGTGCGCATCAACGAGAATGTGCGCGGCGAGGACGTCTTCGTCATACAGTCGACCTCCAAGCCGGCCAATGACAACCTCATGGAACTGCTGATCTGCATTGATGCGCTGGTGCGGGCATCAGCCAGCCGCATCACGGCCGTCATCCCCTATTTCGGTTATGCCCGGCAGGATCGCAAAACCGACGGCCGCACGCCGATTTCAGCCAAGCTGGTCGCCAATCTTATCGCCAAGGCCGGCGCCGACCGCGTCCTGACCATGGACCTGCATGCTGGCCAGATCCAGGGCTTCTTCGACGTTCCGACGGACAACCTCGTCGCCATGCCGGTGATCGAAAAGGATATCCGCACCAGCCATGCGAGCGATGATGTCATGGTCGTCTCACCCGATGTCGGCGGCGTGGTGCGGGCGCGCAACCTCGCCAACCGGCTGGGTGTCGATCTTGCCATCGTCGACAAGCGCCGCCCGGAAGCCGGCAAGTCGGAAGTGATGAACATTATCGGCGATGTCTCGGGCCGCCACTGCATCATGGTCGACGATATCTGCGATTCCGGTGGCACGCTGGTCAACGCGGCAGCCGCGCTCAAGGACAAGGGCGCCAGCGGCGTCAGCGCCTATGTCACCCACGGCGTGCTGTCGAACAATGCGGTCAAGCGGATCGAGAAGTCCGTCATGGACGAGATCGTGATCTGCGACACGATCCGCCCGACCGAAGAGGACTTCAAGTCCAAGAGCCTGCGCGTGCTGTCGGTCGCGCCGCTGCTCGGCGAAGCGATCCGCCGCATCGCCAATAATGAGAGCGTCTCGAAACTCTTCGACTGATGTAAAGTCACCCCTGCGGCATTATCGCGGGAACAGGCCCCTCCTCCTGGTGTTGGTTTCGTAACGAACCAGCAACAAGGAAGGGCCAAGAAATGGCTGACAGTCAAAGACTGGGCGACATGCTCACCACCATCAATCCCGCAACCGGCGAAGAGCTGGAACGCTATCCGCTCATGGGCGACAGCGATGTGGAGAACACGATCCGGAAGTGCCATGAGGCATTCCTGGACTGGCGCCATGAAAGCCCGGAAAAGCGCGCCGAGATCATCAAGGCCATCGGGGACGGGCTGCGCTCGAAGAAGAAAGACCTTTCGCGCCTGATGACCAACGAGATGGGAAAGCTCGTCAAACAGGGCGAGCAGGAAGTCGATCTCTGCGCCGGCATCTGCGACTGGACGGCGGCCAACGGCCCGAAGGAACTCGCTTCCGAGGAGCGAGAGTTGCCGAATGGCGGCAAGGGCCGGATCGCCTATTCGCCGATCGGCGTGGTCTACGGCATCCAGCCCTGGAACTTCCCGACCTATCAGGTCATCCGCTATGCCATCGCAAACCTCATGGCGGGCAATGGCGTCCTGCTGAAGCATGCGGAGTCGGTGACCGGCTCCGGCCTGATGCTGGAGAAAATCTTCCGCGAGGCCGGCCTGCCGGACAACCTCTTTTCGGTCCTGCGCATCAGCCATGACCAGTCCGACGCCGTCATCGCGCACAAGCTGGTGCGCGGCGTGACGTTGACGGGCAGCGCGTCTGCGGGCCGGATCATTGCCAAACAGGCGGGCGAGAAGCTGAAGAAGACCGTCCTCGAGCTCGGCTCGAACGACGCCTACATCGTGCTCGCCGATGCCGATCTTGAGAAGGCCGTGCGCCAGTGCGTCATGGGCCGCGTCTACAATAATGGCGAGACCTGCGTGGCCGCCAAGCGCTTTATCGTCGTCGACGAGATCTTCGATGCCTTCCGCCATGAATTCGTGAAGGCGATGAAGGACGTCAAAATGGGCGACCCGCTTACCAATGAGGGTGATATCGGCCCGATGGCGCGTAAAGACCTGCGCGATGACCTGCATGAGCAGGTCGGCAAGAGCGTGGAAAAGGGCGCGCGTATCCAGTGTGGCGGCGAAGTGCCTGATGAGGATGGCTGGTGGTATCCGGCAACCGTCCTCGACAATGTCCAGCCCGGCCAGCCGGCCTATGACGATGAGCTGTTCGGGCCCGTCGCTTCGCTCATCCGCGCGAAGGATGCCGAGGATGCCATGCGCATTGCCAATGACAGCCGGTTCGGCCTCGGCGGCGGCATTTTCACCGAGGACACCGACAGAGCGATCGAACTGGCCGAAAAGCATTTCGACACCGGCATGGTGTTCATCAACGGCTTCGGCCTCGCCCAACCCAACATGCCCTTCGGCGGCGTGAAGGATTCAGGCTATGGCCGCGAGCATGGCGGCTTCGGCCTGAAGGAGTTCGTCAACGTGAAAGCCATCAATGTGATGGGCTGAGGCATGCAAAAGGAAAGGCTCTCTTGCCATCGGGGCAAGAGAGCCTTTCACCTGATAGCTATCCACCCTAGCCGTTCGTATAGAGCACGAGGCCAGCGGTCTTTCGCGGGTCGACCGGGCTCATCTTCACATCGCCTGTCTCAGGGTCGAGCGTCGGTTCCCAATGCTCGAGATGCAGGTGCGGCCCCGTCGCGCGGCCGGACATCCCGACATGACCGATGACCGATCCGGCCGTCACCTCTTCGCCATGATGCACGAAACGTTCGGACAGCTGCGCAAACCGCATCTTGCTGCCATCGCCATAAGCGACCTCGATGGTTTCGCCATAGCCATCCTTGTAGCCGGAGAAAATGACCTTGCCGCAGGCCGGCGCGTGGACCGGGGTCCCCAGCGGCGCGCCGATATCGGTGCCATTATGGAAGGCAATCTTCTTCTTGATCGGATCCTTGCGCTCGCCAAAGTCTGAGGTGACGCGCGCCTCCGGGCTGAGCAGGACAGCAAAGTCGAACGAGGCTTTCTTGCCCTCTTCAGACGATGCGATGACGTCTTCCCCGCCGGCCTGGGCGAGAGCGAGCGGCGAGAGCGCCAGCGCGACCAGGCTGGCGCCGAGCGCCATGATCGGACGCGACTGCGCGGGGCTTGGCTCCAGCAGGCGGCTGAGGCGCCGGGGAAGGCTCTTGCGGCGCGGCAGGATAAAGGCGGCCACTGGCAGGGCACGCAGGGGCGCGGCAATCCGTGCGGCCTGAGCCAGCGTCCGGGCATAGCCGATGCGGTCACCGCTGAGGTCTGATGCAATCTCGTCGCAGACAGCCTCGCGCCAGAAATCCAGCTGGCGGCGCATCATCCAGGAAAATGGCGAGAACCAGAACACATCCGCCACGATCCGCTCGAGCGGCCGGGTGATCAGGTCACCGCGCTTCAGGTGAACACATTCATGGATCGCGATCTGGCGCAGGTCCCGCGGCTCGGTGAGCGCTTCCGGAACGTAGATTTCCCGCCGCAGAAAGCCCGCGATGAAGGGCGAGCCGCCGGGGATGCTGCGGATAGCGGGGACCCGCTCAAGGCCCAGCTCTGTCAGGGGCAAGGCGTCGATAAGGTGCCGTTTGGGCGTCGAGCGGGATTTCAGCCGCTGCAGGCGGGCCTGCGCGAGGAGGGCTGCGCCGAACCGTACCGCCCAGCCTGCCGCCAGCACGATCATCAGGGCTGGTACGGTCCAGGACCATTCAGGGCCTGACACGGCGGTCTTCAGGCTTGTGGTGGCGCTGGTCATGAGACCAGCGGCCGGCTCGACATAGGGAATGTCCGGCAAGGCTGCCGGCAGCCTGGCGGGTATCAGCTTCGACAATCCGATCACAGCCAGCGGCGCAACCGACAGCAAGGCCGCGCCGCGCCAGACCAGCTGGGCAAACCGCGCCTGCACGCGCCCGGATGTCACCAGGCTGGCGATACCGGCTAGGAAGCCGGTCCAGAGGATAATGAAGATAACCAGCCAGGCGATGCTCATTTTTTCTCGTCCCCTTTGGCGTTTTCCTTGTCTTCGGCGGCGTTGATGATCGCGTCGAGTTCGTCGAGTTCCTCTTCCGACAGGTGCGGGCTATCGGCGAACAGCGCAGCGGGCACCGGTCCTTTCAGATCCAGCACCTGGCGGGCAAGCTGGCGGACCAGACCGCCCAGCGTTTCGACCCGGTCCAGCACGGCAACATAAAAGGCAGCCGCTTCCGGCGACTCGCCGTCGCGCTTGACCCAGCCTTTGGTTTCCATGCGATTGATAACGGTACGCGTCGTCGAGAGCTGCCAGTCGCGCGCCGGCCCGACGGCATCGTGGATCTCACGTGCCGTGCGCCGTCCTGCCGACCACAGATATTTCAGGATGACGAGTTCTGATGAGTTTGGTTTGGACATTGTGTGGTGACCCTTCCACGTTACAGCTGTCACTTTACTGATTTATGTGTGACATCTGTAACGTATTGCGTCAAGCCCGATTCAGTGGGCCGGTTGTCAGGTCCGGCTGCTTCGTGTAATGGCCCACGCTTCAGAAAGGGCGGCGCAAGGCCGTTCCTGTCAGGCTGTCACCGGCGGAAGGTTCCGCAGGCGGACTTCAGGGCGAAAGGAAAGAACATGTCCAGCAAGATCAGTCTCAATGTGACCGTGCGCGAGCGCACCGGCAAGGGCGGCGCACGCGAAGCCCGCCGCAATGGCTACGTCCCCGGCGTCCTTTATGGCGGCGGCGAAGACCCGGTTGCGATCAATCTGAAACTCAACGAAGTGATCCGCGCCGTGAACTCCGGCCAGTTCCTGACCTCGACGGCCAACCTGGTCCATGACGGCAAGAAGCAGCTGGTCATCCCGCAAGCGATCCAGATGCACCCGGTCACCGACATGCCGCAGCACGTTGATCTCTATCGCGTGAAGGCGAGCCAGGTCATCTCCGTTGAAGTGCCCGTCCACTTCCACAATGAAGAGAAGTCGCCGGGCCTCAAGCGCGGCGGTGCGCTCAACATCGTTCGCCACGCGGTCGAACTGCATGTGCGCGCCGACAGCATTCCGGAACAACTCGATGCCGACCTGACCGGCCTGGATATCGGCGACAACGTCAAGATTTCCGACATCACCCTGCCGGAAGGCGCCGAGCCGACCATCACCGATCGTGACTTCACCATCGCAACGATTGCTGGCCGCATGGCTCAGCCGGCAACCGAGGATGAAGAGGCACCGGAAGCCGACGAAGTCGAGGCCATCAAGCAGGACGAAGAAGAAGGCGGCGAAGAAGAGAGCGGCGAATCCGAGGAATAGTCACCCGGATACTGGGCTGGCTGACTGGCCAGTCCAGGCCCTCGGGGCCTGACACGGGTGCGAGCGCGGAGCCTGTCATGCAGATTCTTGCAGGCCAGGGAAATCCCGGCGCGAAGTATGCCGGAAACCGGCACAATCTCGGTTTCATGGTCCTTGACCGTATCGCATCCGACCATGGCTTCGGCCCGTGGAAGCAGCGTTTCCAGAGCGAGGCCGCTGAAGGTACCATCCAGACCGCGAACGGTCCGGTGAAGCTGCTCCTGCTGAAACCGCAGACCTTCTACAATGAAAGCGGCCGCGCCGCTGGCGAAGCTGCGCGTTTCTACAAGCTGCCGGCAGAGGCCGTCACTGTCTTCCATGACGAGATCGATCTGGCGCCCGGCCGTGTGCGCGTGAAGCGCGGCGGCGGCCATTCCGGCAATAATGGTATCCGTTCCATGCTGGCGCATCTTGGCCCGGACGTGCGCCGCATCCGGCTCGGTGTCGGCCATCCTGGCGACAAGACCAAGGTGATGCCCTATGTGCTCGCCGATTTCGCGAAGGCAGAGAAGGAATGGGTCGAGGCCCTGCTGGACGCCTGCTCCCGCGCACTGCCCTATCTCGTCGAGGGCAATGACGAGCGTTATCAGACGGAAGTCCTGAGACTGGCGCCGGCGCCCAAGTCCGATCCGCGCAAGGACGCGCGCGAAAGCTAGCGGCCGCGGCCTATTCGGCCGGTTCTGCCTCTTCGGTATCGTCGATGATCGGCCCAGTGCGCAGCGGCGGAATCTCGATCAGTGAGCGCGGCACCTGGCCGGGCGGACAGACATCCATCACGACAGGCCGCGCATTGGCGATCGCCGGCATGCCGGCCGCCGGCGCACTCGCCGTCGTTGTCGAGCGGAAAGCGTAGGCCAGCAGCATCATCAGGACGATGCCGGCGATGATCGGGCCAAGCATGACCCAGCCGATCTCCTGACGGTCTTCATCGCGCAGCGACGGTTCGGCCGGGCGCCGATACGGCATCGCGGACGGCGAGACAGGCGGGTTCAGCTTGATCTTCGGAACGAGGTTGTCGGTATTCGGCGTTTCCGGCGCGGCCGTATCCTTGGCTGGCGCCGCGTCGGACGCTGCCGGTGTGCTGGCACCCGCCGCTTTGGTCGCAGTCTTGCTGGCCGTGGTCTTCTTCGCAGCCGGCTTCTTGGTCGCCGCTTTCTTCTTCGCCGCAGCAGCCTTGCCTGCAAGCGAAATCGGGTCGCGCGGATGCGCCTTCTTCCAGGCATCCTTGGCTTCGGTGTCGCCCGCGGCGATCTTCAGGAAGTCCGACAGGTCCTTGCGGCGCTGCTTCTTGCCCAGCGCGTCGGCCAGGTCGAACAGCCCGTTCGGGATTCGCTTCGGGCCCATGCCTGTCAGCTTGAACCGCTCATCCTTGTCGAATGGCTCGTCTGGAGTCGTCGCGTCGAGATCGGCCTGGAACAGGGCGTTCCTGCGCGAGCGCGCAAGGTGCGCAATCGAATGCACCCAGTCGCTGTCGCCTGTGCTCGTGTCACACGCCGCCTTCGACCACAGCACCAGCACGGCGCCGGACCTGTTGGCATCGTTCAGGTCGCGCGTGGTCGGCGTGGTGTGCTCACGCTTGGCGTCGTAGCGGACCCTGAATTTCAGCGACCGCAAGCGCTTTGCGACCAGTTCAGCTTTCGCCTTGTCCGCCATGGCAGACGCGATCATCACGTCATAAGCCATCGATAGTCCTCCGGGTTTTACCCACACCTGATGCAAGCTTTGCGCCTGTCTTCAGCCCTGAATACCAGTTTCTACACACAAAACACCCTGTCCTGCTGCGCAAAATGCGCTATGCCGCTCGCCGCAAGACCAGCCGGAGGAGTGTTCCATGGGATTCAAGTGCGGCATCGTCGGCCTGCCGAATGTTGGCAAGTCCACCCTGTTCAATGCGCTGACCCAGACAGCGGCCGCCCAGGCGGCGAACTATCCGTTCTGCACGATCGAGCCGAATGTTGGCGAGGTCGCCGTGCCTGAACCGCGCCTTGCCGAGCTGGCCAAGATTGCCGGATCCAAGGAAATCATTCCGGCGCGGATGAACTTCGTCGATATTGCCGGCCTCGTCGAAGGTGCCTCCAAGGGCGAAGGCCTCGGCAACCAGTTCCTTGCCAATATCCGCGAAACCGACGCGATCATCTACGTCCTGCGCTGCTTCGAGGATGACGACATCACGCATGTCGCCGGCCGCGTCGATCCCATCGCCGACCTCGATATCGTCGAGACCGAGCTGATGATCGCCGACATGGAGAGCCTGGAGAAGCGCCGCGCAGGCGTCGAGAAGAAAGCCAAGTCCGGCGAGAAGGAAGCGAAGGAAACCCTGGCGCTGCTCGACCTCGCGCTCGCCGAACTCAATGAAGGCCGCCCGGCGCGCATGGCCGATGTGCCGAAGGAAGACCGCAAGGCGTGGCGGATGCTGCAGCTGCTGACCGCCAAGCCGGTCCTGCTGGTCGCCAATGTCGATGAGGAGAGCGCGGCCACAGGCAACAGGTATTCAGAGGCCGTCATGGAACGCGCTGCAAAGGAAGGCGCCGAGGCCGTTGTCATATCGGCCCAGATCGAGGCCGAGATGGCCATTCTGGACCCAGCCGAGCGGGCCGAGTTCCTGGAAATGCAGGGCCTCGAAGAGCCGGGCCTCAACCGTCTCATCCACGCCGGCTACAAGCTGCTCGGCCTGCAGACCTATTTCACGGTCGGCCCGAAGGAGGCCCGCGCCTGGACCATTCGCAAGGGCTGGACGGCCCCGCAGGCCGCTGGCGTCATCCACGGCGACTTCGAGAAAGGCTTCATCCGCGCCGAGACCATCGCCTATGACGATTTCATCGCCTGCGGCGGTGAAACGGCGGCCAAGGAAGCGGGCAAGATGCGCGCGGAAGGCAAGGAGTACGTCGTCCAGGAAGGCGACGTGATGCACTTCCGATTCAACGTCTGAGGCGATTGGGCCCACCCCCTCAGATTGATCTGAAGTTCATTGGAACACGCTCCGGTTGCCCTCCGTTGGTTGGGCATCAAAGAAAGGAGCCAACCATGACACTCAGCAAACATTTCTTTTCCGCCCTTCTCGCCTCAACCGCCCTTGGCGCAGCCATCACGATTGCGCCGGCACCGGCATCAGCCGAATCCGAAGCGACCGACGACACCTATCAGTGGCGCACCTTCGAAGATGTCGATGTTGACCGCAGCGGTTTTGTCGAAGACGGCGAGTACTATGCCTATGCATTCGGCATGGCCGACTGGGACAATGACGGCTATCTCGAAGACACCGAATGGGTCTCCTTCACCGAAACCTTCCATGACGACTGGGACCTCGATGAGGAGGCTTACACCGAATACGACTCCGATGGTGATGGCATGATCGACTTCGTCGAATATGCCGATGCCACGAACGATGCCGACCTGTTCGACGACTGGGACTTCAATGATGACGACGCCGTCGACACTCAGGACTGGGATCAGGTCCGCGTCAAATATTACGATGACGAGTAAATCGGTCCGATGACCCAGACGCCATTCGAGCCGAATGGCGCGCCGCCCGCCTGCCCGACCCTGTGCAGGCGGGCTTTTTGTGATCTGCAGGAGTCCCGCTAGACAGCGAGAACCAAACACAATGCGGTTGCCACGCCATGCCCAAACTCCTCATCGTCTACTTCTCCCGCACCGGCGGCGCCAAGCAGATGGCCAAAGCCGCCTTCGAGGCCGCGCAGTCCGAAGACGGCACCGAGACTATCCTGAAATGGGCTGAAGACGCCGGGCCGGACGACCTGCTCGCCGCCGACGGCTATATCTTCTGCGCACCGGAGAACCTCGCTGCCATTGCCGGCGGCATGAAGGAGTTCTTCGACCGGTCCTATTATGCCGTTCTGGGCAAAATCGAGGGACGGCCCTATGCGCAGATGATCTGCGCCGGCTCCGATGGCGAAAACGCGATGAAACAGACCGCGCGGATCGCGACCGGCTGGCGGCTGAAAGTAGCGCAGGAGCCGTTCATCATCTGCACCCACGCCCAGACAACCGAGCAGATCCTCGCCGACAAGACCATCGGCGAGGAAGACCTGCAAAAGTGCCGCGAGCTCGGCGAAGCCATGGCCGCCGGGCTCGCCATGGGCGTCTTCTAGCGCGGCTTGTCCGGCGCCTGGTACATGGACAGGGTGTGACCGTCGGGGTCGGCGAAATCAGCCGTCAGGCCGCCGTCCGGGGCGTGCGAGACCGGGGGCACAATCGTCACCCCCTTTGACGCCAACCCCTCAACGATCGCCTCGATCCCGCCCTCCGCGAGTTCGAAGACGGGGACCGGGCTGTCGCCCTGCTTGCCCGGCATCTGGAAGAAGATGAGGCTGACACCATTGGCCATGCCGGCCATCAGCCAGTCAGCCCCGCCGCTTTCGCCCGGTTCGCCGGGCATGCGGTTCAGGTCCAGGCCGAGGGTTTCCCTGTAGAACGCCTCCGTCCGGTCGATGTCCGAGACATAGAAAACGATGGCGCCGATATTCATTTTTGCGAGCATGGATGTCTCCCCTTTTCTGGTGGCTCACCCTGCTGTTGCCGCGTGGCCGGCTTTTGTGAGCTGGCAATGACAAATAAATGCCCGTCCGGGTCATGGCTGGCGAGGAAACCGCCGCGCGCCTTCAGCCGCTCGACCATGCTGCGCCGGAGCGCACCAAAGGGTAGCGCACCCTGCAGCGCCGGGCCGCCCTCGCCTTCCGGCGAACCGTCCAGGGCGCGTTTCAGCTGCGATATCCGCTGGCGCAGCGCGGTGTCCGACAGGCCGAGCAGCCAGGCGATTTCCGGCCGCGTCGCCCCGGCAAAGGCAAGCAAGGCGACCAGCCGCAGCGAACGCGGCAGCGCGGACACATCCGGCAGGCCAGCGGTGCTGCCTTCAATGTTCAGAGCTGCCCCGTCCTGCCAAGCCGTCTCGCGCGTGCGCCGGCGCACCGCTCCGCGAGCCGCCATGCGCGCCTTGTTGCGGATCACGCCTTTCAGCCAGGCCCGTGTCTGTCCGGATGTAAAATCCGTTCGCCCGGCCTCGATCGCGGCCAGCAGCGCCTGCTGGACAAGATCGTCCGCCTCATCCGCCGACCGGGCGTGCCGGCGCGCCACAGCTTTCAATGACGGGTCCATACTCGCGATCATGCCCCACCCTGCCTGCCGCTCCACACTGGACGGCGCCATTTGTTCCTTGTATGTTCTGAGCGCTTGCGGACAAGAGAGTCAAGCCGAATCGGACTAGGAATAATGCCATGGACGCTTTCATCACCATCGGCTCGGTCGGCCTCGACCTTATCCACCTCATCCTTTTCGTCACCGCGGCCGCGCTGGCCGGCGTCCTGGTCTGGATGCGCGGCGAGCTGCAGACGCGCGCGGGCGACGTTGAGCGAGACCTCGCCCACACACAGGAGTTGCTCGAAACGGCCAAGGCCGAGCGCGAGGATTTGCGTCAGCAGCTGAAGACACAGGCAGCGGTTGCCGAAGAGGCAAAGATCGCTCTCGCCCGCGCCGAGGCGCGCAGTGAGGAAGACGAGAAGAAGTTCGCCGACCTCGCCCAGCGCGTGCTCGACCAGTCGAGCCGGCGCTTCCTCACTCAGGCTGATGAGCATTTCAAACGCCACAAGGAAGGCGCGCAGTCCAACCTCAAGGAGCTGATGAGCCCGATCAACAAGAACCTTGAGGACTTTGCGAAAAAGGTCGCTGACCTCGAAAAGGTCCGGGCTCAGGACAAGTCCGCCATTCAGGAACAGGTCAAGGCCATTGGCGAGAGCCTGAAGATGCACACGACCGAGACCAACAAGCTCGTCACCGCGCTGTCTGCCCCGAAAGGTGGCGGTCGCTGGGGCGAGACGACGCTGCGCAATGTCATGGAGCATGCCGGCCTTTCGGCCCATTGCGACTTCTCCGAACAGGTGCATGACCGCGTCGACGACAAGTCGATCCGCCCGGACGTGATCATCAAGCTGCCCGGCGGACGCGAGATCGTGGTCGACTCAAAGGTCTCCATTGAGGACTATCTGAAAGCCCTCGACGAGACCGACCAGGCTCGCCGCGCGGCCTATCTCAAGGCGCATGGCCAGAAGGTTCGAGAACACATCAAGCGCCTTGGCTCGAAGGACTATCAGAGCGCCTTTTCCAAGCGCGTGGACTTCGTCGCCCTCTTCATCCCGGGCGAGAATTTCTACGTCGCCGCCCTCGAGCACGAGCCGGACCTGTTCGACTTCGCGGCCGCCCGCCAGGTCATCGTGGTGACGCCGTCCACCCTGCTCGCGCTCGCCAAGGCCGTCGCCTATGGCTGGCGCCAGGAACAGGCGACCGAGAATGCCCGCCAGGCCGCGGAGCTTGGCCGCGATCTCTATGCCCGTCTCACCACGCTGGGCGGCCATGTCGAGAAGGTCGGCAAGTCGCTGAATGGCGCGGTGGACGCCTATAACAAGCTCGGCTCCAGCCTGACCTCTCGCGTCCTGCCAGCGGCCCGCAAGTTCGAGGATTTGCAGATCGCCCCGCCGGAAAAATCGGTCCCGGAGATCGAGACCATCGAGAAACGCGCCATGCTGCCGGACCGCACCGGCGAGCTCGATTTCTCCAGCGCCGACAATGAGGATGAGGAGGATGCGGCGTAGTCAGCCACCAGCGTTGATTTTCCGCCGCCCGCCACCTATTTTCTTCGAATGGCCATTCGTGAAATCATCACCGTCCCGGACCCGCGTCTGAAGGAAGTCTCCAAGCCCGTCGAAGGCGGCGTCACGGATGAAATCCGCGCGCTGATGGATGACATGCTGGAGACCATGTACGACGCCCCCGGCATCGGCCTCGCGGCGATCCAGATCGGCGTGCCCAAGCGCGTCATCGTGATGGACCTTGCCGGCGAAGGCGAGGAGCCCAATCCGCGCTATTTCGTGAACCCGGAAATCCTGCCGCTGACCGAAGACCTGGCGCCTTATGAAGAAGGCTGCCTGTCGGTGCCGGACGTGTTCGACGAGGTTGAGCGCCCGACGCGCTGCCGTGTCAGGTACCTCGATTACAATGGCAAGGAAGTCGAGGAGATTGCCGAGGGCATGTATGCGGTCTGCATCCAGCACGAGATGGACCACCTCGAAGGCACGCTCTTCATCGACCACCTGTCGCGGCTGAAACGCCAGCGCGCCATCGACAAGGTGAAGAAGGCGAACCGCCTGAACGCCAAGGCCTCGAAGTCGCGTGCTCGTTCCACACCGGCCACGGTGGCCTAGGACAGATTATTGCTGGGCAATTGACATTTGACGCCTCACCACGGCTGGACCGTGGTGCCCATCTCCAATGGTCGATTTTCCTGAGAACTCCGGGGATGGACCGAACGGTCAAGCCGCAGGGCCGCGTCGGTTTTCACCGAGCCGCTTGCACTTCCCCGCCGCTTCGCTAGACCCCGCCACATGACGACACCCCTGCGCATCGCCTTCATGGGCAGCCCTGATTTCTCCGTGCCGGTCCTCGCCGCCCTCGTCGAGGCGGGTCACGAGATTGCCTGCGTCTATTCCCAACCGCCCCGCCCGGCAGGCCGTGGCAAGAAGCTGCGCCCGACCCCCGTGCATGCCTGGGCAGAAGACCATGGGTTTGAGGTGCGCACGCCCAAATCCCTCAAACCCGCCGAGGAGAAAGCCCGCTTTGCCGCCCTCGACCTCGATGCCGCCGTCGTCGTCGCCTATGGCCTGATCCTGCCACAGGCGGTGCTCGATGCGCCGCGCCTTGGCTGCCTGAACATGCACGCCTCGCTGCTGCCGCGATGGCGCGGCGCCGCGCCGATCCAGCGCGCCATCATGGCCGGGGACGAGATGACCGGCGTGCAGGCAATGATGATGGAAGCCGGCCTCGATACCGGCCCCGTGCTCGCCAGCGAGGAGACGCGCATCTTTCCCTTCGACACGGCCGGCAGCCTGCACGACAAGCTCGCCGACCTCGCCGCCGACCTCGCCCCGCGCGCGCTGGAAGGCCTGGCCGATGGCAGCCTGAAACCGGTTCCTCAGGCCGAGGACGGCGTCACCTATGCTTCGAAGATCACCGCCGCCGACCAGCGCATCGACTGGTCGCAGCCGGCCCACGCGGTCGACTGTCAGATCCGGGGGCTTTCGCCCTTCCCCGGCGCCTGGTTTCACTGGACGCCTGCGGGCGAGACCGAACCGCTGCGGATCAAGGCCCTGTCCAGCCGCCTCACAGACGAAACCCATGACCAGCCGCCAGGCACCGTGCTGGACGACACGCTGCACGTGGCCTGCGGCGATGGCGGCGCGGTGCGCCTGCACGCCTTGCAGAAACCCGGTTCGCGCGCCATGGAGGCAGACGACTTCCTGCGCGGTAACAAGGTGGCGAAAGGCACCCGCTTCGAATGAGAGACATCTGGACCCGCCTCGCCCGCCCGGAAGACGCCGACGCCATCGCCGCGCTCAATACCGAGGCCTTCGGCTCACCGGCCGAGGCCAACATCGTCGCCCGCCTCGCTGAAGACGGCGACAGCCTCGCCTCGCTGGTTGCCCATGACGACCGCGACATTCTCGGCCACATCCAGTTCTTCCGCATCCTCGTCGATGGCAATGACATCGCCGCCGGGCTCGGCCCGATGAGCGTGAAGCCGGGCCGGCAGGCATCGGGGATCGGACGCGGGCTCATCAAGCTTGGCATGACGATGATGGAAGGCCAGGGCCGCGGGCTGGTCTTCGTGCTCGGCCATGCCGACTATTATCCGAAATTCGGCTTCTCGCCCGCCGTCGCCGCCCGCTACCAGGCGCCATGGTCGGGCCCGGCCTTCATGGGCATCGAACTGCGCGAGGACGCCCCGCGCGAAGGTGAGCTCACCTATCCGAAAGCCTTCACGGCACCCGCATGAGCCAGCGTGTCCGCCTCCTGATCGAATATGACGGCCGGCCCTTCTATGGCTGGCAGCGTCAGGACGACCAGCCGACCGTACAGGGCGCGCTGGAAGACGCCTGCGCCATGCTCGACGGCGCGCCGGTCCTGGTGCAGGGCGCCGGGCGCACCGATGCTGGCGTCCACGCCACAGGTCAGGTCGCGCATATCGACCTCCTAAAGCCGAGGCCGATCCGCAAGATCGCCGACGCGCTGAACTTCCACCTGCGGCCCAAACCGGTCGCCGTGCTGAAGGCCGAGGAAGTCGACCAGAATTTCCATGCCCGTTTCTCCGCAACGGGGCGGGCCTATCGCTATATCATCGTCAACCGGCGCGCGGACCTCACCGTCGACAAGGGCCTTGTCTGGCGCGTGCCCCAGCAGCTCGACACCGATGCCATGCAGGCCGCCGCCCGCCACCTGATCGGCGAACATGACTTCTCAACCTTCCGCGATGCCGAGTGCCAGGCAGCCAGCCCCGTCAAGACGCTCGACACGCTCGAGGTTCACCGGATGGCGGGCCGGGTGGAGATCACAGCCACGGCCCGCAGCTTCCTGCACCGGCAGGTCCGCTCCATTGTCGGCAGCCTGGTCGAGGTCGGCCGGGGCGTGCGAGATCCGGGCTGGATGAAGGAGATCCTGGAAGCATGTGAGCGCTCAGCCTGCGGGCCGGTCGCTCCGCCGGACGGGCTCTATCTTGAGCGGGTGATGTATGAAGACCATCCCTGGGGTCAGGCGACAGGAAAGTGAGGCCAGGTGAGAGACCGGCGCCGGATCGTGATCTCGGGCTGCTCTTCGGGCGGCAAGTCCTCCCTGCTGGGCGAACTGTCAGCGCGCGGGTATCACACCGTCGAGGAGCCTGGCCGGAATATTGTGCGCGAGGCGCTGGCGACGGGCGGGGACGCGTTGCCATGGATCAACCCCGAAGCCTTTGTGCGCAAGGCGATCGAGTATGCGCACGAGACCCTGCATGCTGTTGCGAACCTCGACGCGCCCGTTTTCTTCGACCGGTCCGCCGTCGACGCACTGGCGCATTTCGAGCGGCTGTCGATTTCCGCGCCGCCTGAGCTGAAGGCGATCGGAGAGGCCTGCCTTTATTCCAACCCTGTCTTCTTCGCTCCGCCCTGGGAAGCACTCTACGAACAGGATGACGAGCGCCCGCTACCCTTCGACATCGCCGTGCTCGAATATCAGTGGCTGCGCCATGCCTATCCGAAACGCGGCTATGCCATCATTGACCTGCCAAAAGCAAGCGTGGCGACACGGGCGGACTTCATGCTACGAGCACTCGGCCTGACACTCACGAAAAAGACCTGAGCCATGCCCAAGATCGACCTTGCCGCTGTGCCCGAAAAGAGCGGTACGAATTATCCCGATCCACATGCCATGAAGGTAAAGGCGCGGCGCTGGAAGCCCGTCGGCGATGCGGGCGGTCTCAGCCTGATCGGCGTAAACTATTGCACCATCCCGCCGGGCACATGGTCGAGCCAGATGCATGACCACAGCCATGAGGATGAATTCGTGATCATCCTTTCAGGCGAAGGCCGGCTCGTCACCAGCAAGGGCGAGGACATTTTGAAACCGGGGGAGATGGCGGCCTTCCCGGCCGGGGGCGAGGCCCATCATATTCGGAATGAAGGCAGCGAAGACCTTGTCTTTCTCGTTGTCAGCAACCGGAACGAGATGGATGGCTGCACCTATCCCGGCCTCGACATGAAGGTCGGCCCGGACGGCATCTACCGCCATGAGGACGGAACGCCCTACTGATCAGGCCAGCCGCTTCTCCATCGCCCAGTTGTGGATCGAGACGCCGTCGACATTCAGCTCCCGGCGGCGAAGAATGAGAAAGCCCGCCTTCCGGAAGACAGGCTTTGCCGCTTCGCTGGCCTCCGTGAATAGCCGGTCGATCCCGACAGAGCGCGCATTGCTTTCCACTGCTTCCAGCAAAGCCGTCGCAACGCCTTGCCGGGCAAAGGCCGGATCGCAATAGAGCATGTCGATATGACCGTCGGCGGCATGGTCGCTGAAGGCGATGGCCCGGTCCTCGCGGTCCGTCGCGATGAAGGTTACCCGGCCGTCGGAATAGAGCCCATCGAGGCGTTCGGCACTGACGCGCGGGCCCGACCAGGCCGCGACCTGCTCGGCTGAATAGAATTCCCGGCCGATCTTGCGGACCGCTCGCAGGAAGATGTCTTCCATGCGGCCGGCATCCTCAGGCTGGTAGGGGCGGATCTTCATGTCTTTCTCAGAAATCCGGCAAGAACCAGCGCTGTCCCCGCCAGCATGGCCAGCGTCAGCGAGAGCAGCATAACCGAGACAATCGCTTCCTGCCATCCCGGCGCCGTGGGATCCGGCGAAATAATCGGCGTCAGCTGTCCCGTGCCCCAGAAAGCCGCAAGACTTGTCGCCAGCCAGTTGGCGACCGTCCCGAAAGCCAGGAGCCAGAAGCAGAGCGGTTCGAGCTTTTCGCCCAGCGAAACATGCGGCCAGGCTGCGCCCAGTGCGATCAGGAACATGCCATTGGTGAGCCCCTGCATGTGCGCCGACAGGCCCATTCGGGGATTGGCCATGATCCCCGGAAGCAGGCCGGAGACCAGTCCGAGCAGGAACAGCGCCGCCCCCAGCACCAGAAACCGCTTTTGAATTGTCATGTCTTCCTCCCTGTTATTCGTCACGCGGAGGCAAGCAGGGGGCTCACTCATCCCTTCTTGCGACGCATCAGCTTGAGGCCCGACCAGTCGGCATCGACCGCACAGACCTTCACATCGACCAGACCCATAGGCAGCGCCACACGGCGCACATCGTCCTCGGTCATGTCGCGCCACAGCTTCGAGGATTTCTTTGGCCACGACACCCAGATCATTCCGCCTTCCGCCAGATGCGCGAAAACCGGCGCCAGTCCGGCTTCGAGGTCGGCGGTCTCGCGGCAGAAGAGATGAAGGAACGCCCAGTCCCCCTCCAGCCTGTCGGAGGCCGGCACATGGGTGACCGGAAAGGCGTCGATCAGCGCGTCATACTGTTCGGGCGCGGCAATCACGGCGGCCTGCATACCGTCTTTCAGGCCCAGCTTCTGTGCCAGAGGCTTTCCTGAATATCCGGCGGTCTGGGCCATTCGTCCTGCCTCCTACTCGGTGTTGAGAGCTGCCTCAAAATCCTCGAGCGGGAACTGCGCCCGGTCGCACATCGAGGTGCGGTAGACGCCATTGCTGCCCTGCGCCAGCAACAGCACCTGCGCCCCCGGGCGATAGCGCACGCCGCAGGCCGGCATGCCGGGGTCCATCGATTTCACGACCACGTGACGCGACATCTCACCCTTCAGCACACTCTGCACATGCATCATGGTAAGGTGCGACCCGATCACATAAGGCGCCGGCCGGTAGGTGGACTGGCTGTAGAAATTGTCCATGAAGTCCGCCAGCGGCGGCACATCCTCGCCCGCCGCCAGCGCCTCTGCATAGGTCCGTAGCGCCTCGGCCTTCTCGTCCTGGTACGACTTGTACGCCTCGGCCTCCGCCGTCTCGCTCTCGGATTCCAGCGCCCAGCTTTCGCCGACTGTGACCACGGCGACGAGGTCATACCCGGCCGCCTGGGCCTCGGCGCTTTCGGCCGGTGCGCAGGAGCAGGCCAGCGCTGGCCCGGCGCCGAGGGCCAGCACGGCGGCGGCGATCAGGCCGGCACGTCGAATATTCCGGATAATTTTCACGCCTGCCCCCTCATCTCAGCCTGCCGGCCAGTAAGGTCCGTCGCGGCGCCGGGGTCAAGGCGGCGTTCAATTCAGGCGCGCGCGCAGCCAGCCGAGCACCGTCTCCATCGCCCGCTTGCGGTCGGTGTCGTCGAGCAGCTCATGATAGCCGCCCTTGAATTCCTCAAGCGTCTTGTCGCTGGCCGGCACCGTCTCGACAAAGCGGCGGCTGCCGCTGATCGGAACGAGCCGGTCCGCATCGCCGTGGATGACGAGCACTGGCAGCTGCCAGCCCTCAAATTCGCGCCAGGCCCGATCGAGTACCTTGAAGGCCGTCGCTCCCGTCCGGGCAGCCGGTGCGCGCTTTATGACCATCGGATCGTCGCGATAGGCGTTGACGACAGCGGCGTCGCGGGAGATGGCATCGGCGTCCAGCGGCGGGGTCAGACGGGCTGTCGGCGCGATGGCCGCGACGGCCCCGGCAATCGCACGGAGCACTGGATTGACGTCGATCTCCAAGGCGGGCGCGCTCAGCACGACGCCGGCTGTTCCGTCAGGATCGTGCGCAGCGCTGGCCGCCGTCACCAGGCCGCCGAGCGAGTGGCCGAACAGGAAGAGCGGGCGGCGATCGCCTGCCAGGGTCTTGCGCGCGGCCAGATGGTGCGAGACGGCCCGTTTCAGGTCGATCATCCCGCGCGGACCGGGTGTGCGGCCATGGCCGATGGCGTCATAGGCATAGACGCTGATCCCGGCCGCGTTCAGCGCCGGAATAAGGCCGCCATGGCCCGTAACGAACCGCTCGGCATATTCGCCATAGCCATGATGCAGCAACAGGTTGGCTTTCGGCTGGTCTGCTGGCCAGGCATAGCCGACAACCGGCGCTCCGGAGGTCCATCTTTCAGTCGCGGCCATGGGCGTTCTCCTTGTTCAGCTCAAGGCGTTGTGCAGCAGTTGCAGCGCCTCATAGGCAAACCGGCGCATATTCTCTTCGCGATCGGACAAGCCCGTCTCCAGCGTGCGGGACAGTTCGAGCGGGCCGGTCTCGTCTTCGCCGATCAGCGCGACGCAGGTATGACCAGCGGCATCGCCATATGGATTGCCGGACGGCCCGGATGCACCGGTCTCACAAAGGCCCCAGCTGGCGTCCAGCTTGCCGCGAATGGTACGCGCCAGGACGCGGGCATAGGGCTCGGTCGATGAGCGCATGCCCTCGATGTCGGCCCGGCCAAGCCCCATCAGTCCGCGAAAGGCCTGCGGCGTATAGATGACACCGCCGCCGCGATAGAACGCCGATGCGCCCGGCTGTGCCAGCAGCGCCGCCGAAATCAGGCCGCCAGACGACGATTCGGATATGGCGACGGTCTCGCCACGCGCTTTCAGCCGCTCGCCGATCTCGGCTGCGATGGGAAGAAGTGTATTCATCCACCGCTTGAAGCAGCCGCCCCGCGCCTTGGCAAGCCGGACTGCCGTACCGTCAGGCTTGGCGGAAGGCGGGCGCTTCGTCATTTAGGGCCTTCAGGAAACCATCGAGGACAGGGAATGAAGTATTTCGAGGATCTGGAAATCGGTACCATCACGCGCTCGCCGCGCAGCTATGAGGTGACGCGCGAGGAAGTCATCGAATTTGCGGGCAAGTACGATCCCCAGCCCTTCCACCTCGATGACGAGGCTGCAAAGCAGACCTTTTTCGGGCGGCTGTCCGCATCGGGCTGGCATACGGCGGCGATGACGATGCGCCTGATGGTCGAGACCTTCCAGGCCGGCGAGCCGCAGGCCGGCCTTGGCTCACCCGGCATTGACGAGCTGAAATGGATCAAGCCGGTCTATCCGGGCGACACGCTGCGCACTGAGTCGGAGCTGATTTCCAAACGGCGGATGAAGAGCCGGCCCGATATGGGGCTTACCAAATCCGAAACACGTGTCTTCAACCAGGATGACGAGCTGGTCATGAGCATGATCGGCAATGGCCTCATCCGGGTGCGCGACCCGGACGCGCCTGTCGAGGACTAGTCGGCCGGCGCCCCGGCCCGGCTGATCCCGCACTCGAAGCGCTTGCGATAGGCGTGCGGGGTGATGCCCGCAATTTCTCGGAAAGCGGCGCGGAAGGTCTCGAAGGAACCGAACCCGCACTGGTGCGAAACATCAGACAGCGGAAGCTGCGTCTTTTCCAGCAGGCTCATTGCCCGCAGGACGCGCTCGCGGCGTAGCCATTTTAGCGGCGTTGTACCCGTCCCCTCTCGGAAGCGGCGCAGGAAGGTGCGCTCGCTCATGCCGGAGAAGGCCGCCATCTCGCCAATCTCGATGACCTGATCGAGGCGCTCGCGGGCCCAGTCGAGGACAACAGCGACAGACTGGCCAGCCCGCTCCTGGTAAGGCGCTTCGATGTATTGGGCCTGACTGCCTTCGCGATGGGGCGGCGTGACAAGGCTGCGCGCAATGCGATTGGCGATCTCACTGCCAAAGTCAGTGCGAATGATATGAAGGCTGGCATCGAGGGCCGCGCTGCTGCCTGCTGACGTAATGATCTCACCATCATCGACGTAGAGCACGTCCTCGGTCGCCTTGGTGTCGGGAAAGGCCTGTTTGAAGCCCTGCATGTAGCGCCAGTGCGTGGTTGCCCGTCGCCCTTTCAGCAGGCCGGCATGCCCGAGCACGAAACTACCTGTACAGTAGGAAACGATCCGTGCGCCCGCCTTGTGCGCGCGGCGAACCGCCTCGAGGACGTCGTCCGGCGGGATTTCATCGACCTCCCGCCAGGCCGGGACGATGAGCGTGTCGGCCTCAGCCGCAATGTCATAGCAATGATCCGGCGTCAGCGAGAAAGCGCCGAGGCTTCGCACAGGCCCGCCCGGACCGGCGACCTTGAAGTCATACCAGGGGATGCCGAGGATTTCCGGCCGCGACCAGCCGAATACCTCGACCGCGATCCCGAACTCGAACGGCCAGAACCGGTCATAGACGAGGGTCACGATGCGGTGCGGCTTTGCGGCGCCGTCAGCCATGGCTTCCTCCTCGTGTCGGGCCTCACTTTGGCGAAAATCCACCAACTGTTGGCATTATTGCCAATACAGGCGCCGGCTTCAACCCCCTAGTTTCGATGCAGACAAGGACGGAACCTGCAGAGGAGACGAGAGATGACCCAGGTGAACACGAGCCGCTTGGCTGGGCTGGGAAGAGAACTGGTCCTCGCGGTCCTCACCGCCTCGATCCTTGCGCCCGTGATCATCGGCGCGGCCAGCATCATCTCGGACGAACCCGGGCTTCACACCGGCGAAGCGGTAGACGCGGTGCAATGCTACCGCCTGGCCGGTGGGGTCCTTGAGCAACACGCAACCACTCTGGAGCTGCAGGAACAGCGCCGCGCCGTTCGCAACCCCATCGCGAAATAGGCCGCGGCCGCTGGGCTGCCCGGCTGGCCTGTAACGAGGGGCCATGCCGGGCAGCCGCTCTTGGCGCTCTCGTCCGGGCGGAACCTTCGTGCCCTGAAGACATTGCCCTTGCGTGTCCGGTTCGCCAGGAGAGGTCCGTCCATTTCGCTCGAAATCGCCATTGCAATCCTGATCGCCGCCGCCGGTGTGGTGACGCTGGCCGGTGTCGCGATCACCGGTGAAGCCGACCGGCTGGCCGACCGGACAGGCCTTGGCGAAGCGGTGTTTGGCGGGGTCCTGCTGGGGGGGAGCACATCGCTCTCCGGCATCGTGACGTCGGTAACCGCCGCGCTGGATGGACAGGCGTCGCTCGCCCTCTCCAATGCGGTTGGCGGGATCACCGCGCAGACGACCTTCCTCGTCCTCGCTGACATGCTGCACCGGCGGGCCAATCTTGAGCATGCCGCCGCTGACGCGAACAACCTCCTGATGGCGGCGATGCTCGTCCTGATGGTGGCGCTGCCGCTTGGCGCGGCCTATGCTCCGCCGGTCACGCTGTTCGCGATCCACCCGGTCTCCATCCTGCTCTTCGTGATCTACCTGTTCGGGGCGCGTGCCGCCGTGTCATTGAACAACACGCCGATGTGGCGCCCGCAAAGCACGCCCGAAACCCGCGCCGATGCCCCTGATGAAGCCGCCGCCCATGCCCGCCCGCTCTGGCTGATGGCCGCGACATTTGCCGGGCTCAGCCTGATCCTTGCCGTCAGCGGCTTCGCCATTGCGCGGGCCGGCGAGACGATCTCGGTGGAACTCGGCATTTCGCAGACCGTGGTCGGCGCGTTGATGACCGCGGTTGCCACCTCCCTGCCCGAACTCGTCACGACGATGGCGGCCGTGCGGCGCGGTGCGCTGCAGCTGGCAGTCGGCGGGATCATCGGCGGCAACACCTTCGACGTCCTCTTCCTGTCCCTGTCGGATGCGGCCTATCGCGATGGCTCGATCTATCATGCGATGTCGCAGGCCGACGGACTGATGATGATGGGTGCGATCATCATCACCGCCATCCTCCTGATGGGCCTGATCATGCGCGAGCGCCGCGGCATTGGCTTCGAGGGTGCGGCCATCCTGGTCACCTATTTCGGTCTCGCGGCGGTGCAGGTCAGCCTGGGCTGATCGAAAGCGCCCCCTGTCAGGGGCGTGCATCCTCCAGCTCGCCGCGCAGGAAGGCGCGCATGTCTTCGCTGATCGCTTCGAGAGACGGCTCGTGCAGGTACATCATGTGGCCGGCCGGATAGTAGCTCATCGTCACCCGGTCCTGCGGAATACCATAGCGCGCAAAGGTCATCTCGGCATCGAAGAAGGGCGTGATCATGTCGTAATAGCCATTCGCCACCCAGACCTGCATCGCCGTGTTACGGCGCATGGCCGTGGTCAGCTGCCGGGCGGAATTCACATAGTGCGGTTCCCAGGCGCCATCCTCCGGGCCGTATTTCCAGCCGCTGCCGACCTCACCGCTGGAGGCGATATAGGGCCGGTCCATCTCAACCTTGAGATCACCGAGAAGGTACTGGTTCATCAGCGCCGAATAGGCCGAGGACACGAAATAGCTCGCCGCGTCGCCGGACGGGGTTTCGGCGGCGTCATCGGCTTCATCGCCTGCATAGCGACCGTCGAGGCGCCCGATGGCGAGGCCCTCATCGCGCAGCAGCTCTTTCTGGAAGCGCGGCATCAGGATGCGCAGGTCGGAGGTCTCGATATAGGCCGGATCAAGGCCGGTGAAGTAGGCAAGCCGGTCGCGGATGCGCGCATGCTCGGTCTCCGTCAGCCGCGCACCTTTCAGCAGGGCCGGGCCATAGTCGTCACGCGCGAACGTGCGGGCTTCGGCCAGGAACTGGTCCTGAGGCACGCCCTGCCCGGCCTTGCCGTGATACTGCGCGGCCGCCGCCATGCTCGGCAGGTAGGTGATGTAGGAATAGACATTGTCGTGGACCGAGGTCGAGCCCTGATAGTCCAGCGCCTGCGAGATCAGCAGCAGGCCATTGAGGGCGATATCGACATCCCCGGTCGACAATTCTTCGGCCAGATAGGCCGCGCGCGTCGTGCCGAAGCTTTCCCCAATGATGTATTTCGGCGCATTCCAGCGCTTGTGCTTGTTCAGCCAGAGGCGGATGAACTCGGCAATCGAGCCCTTGTCGCCATCCTCGTTCCAGTAATCCTTGCCTTCACCCTCACCGATGGCCCGGCTGAAGCCGGTGCCGACCGGGTCGATGAAGACAAGGTCGGAGACATCGAGCAGGCTTTCTGGATTGTCGACCATGCGATAGGGCGCTGCGCCATCATCGGCGTCGGCATTGCTCGCAACGACGGCGCGCTTTGGCCCGAGCAGTCCAAGATGCAGCAAGACCGAGGCCGAGCCCGGCCCGCCATTGAACACGAAGGCCACAGGCCGCTGCGGGCCCGCACCCTCTTTCACATAGGAGATGGTGAAGAGGCTTGCGGCCGGCTCGCCATCTTCATTGTCGATATAGGTTTCGCCGGCCTCGACCGTGTAGTTGACCCGCGTGCCGTTGAACGTGCCGCGATGGGCCGTCTCGAACATCACCGGTTCGGGGATGGGCTCTGCCGCCGCTTCGGCCTTGTCTGCTCCAGCCTCATCGGCCCAGGCAAGACCCGCCGCCGACGTCGCCACCAGGCAGGCCACCAGAAATCTGCGCATGATCGATCCCCTCAACTCAAATTCGGATGGCTCCATTCACACGCTAATCAGCAGGCGGGCAAGGGCGCTATCCGACGCGGGTCAGCGAGAAGTAGCCGTCGTCACCCTCACAGCCGCACGTATCCGGCTTGAGGCAGGGCATATGCCATTTGCCCTCATAGCGCTCGCCCTCGGTCTTCGCTTCGCCGGTACAGAAAAAGGGGGAAACGCTGAGCGTGCCCTCATGCATATGCAGGTCGAGCAGGACGAGATTGCCGGTCAGCTCACCCTCGACATCGGCCTCGACGCTGTATTTTGTGACATCCCCGATCTGGAAATCCACGGTGGTCTGTCCGCTGAAAGCACTGTCGATCTGGACGAAATCCGCGATGGCCCGGAGGTCGACGACGGAGTTCGACGAGACCAGCCGGTATGCCAGGTGCACCTCCCACCGACCGGCCTCTTCCGGCGCAGGATCACCGATCATGGCGAGTGCCGATGGCCGGGTGAGGGTGTCAGGGTTGCCTGCCATAGGACATCCATAGGCAGATCGCTCACCGAGCTCCAGCCCCGGTTCATTCCTGCGACCTATGGCAGGCCGACCCGGCCCTCGAGCCCGTCTGTCAGCCGCTTCGGATCGTATGCGCGTCCGGCCTTGAACACGATTTCGATGTTGCGAATGGCCGCCGGGTCCGCCTCAATGTCTCCAACGACCAGGACCAGGTCAGCCCGATAGCCCGGCTCGATCCGCCCGATCTCATCATCGAGGCCCAGCGCCCGCGCACCATTGAGCGACATGATGGCAATCGTCTGCGAGGTCGAGAATCCTGCTTCCCGCAGGAGCTCGAAGTTTCGCTGATCGCCAAGGCCCGGCAAGACGTGGCGCCCGGTATCCGGCCCCGCCAGCAGCCGCCCGCCCGCCTCCACAAAGCGGCGCTCGAACGCCGTCAGGAGGCTCCAATAGGCCGGGTCAGTCGATGGCGTTGCTGCGCTCTCATTCATCGCCTTCGTCCGCGCGCGGGCGGCGTCGGCCAGTTGTGGCGCAAGCAGCTTTAGTGCGCGCTCATCTGCCTGCGGACGATGCGGAAAACGCGACTCCAGGATGGCCAGTGTCGACGTCAATTCGACACCCTTGCTGACCAGCGTCTCGATCAGGGAGCGGATCTGCGGATCGTCAATGTCCATCGCTGCCTTTGCGTCGAGACTGGGCACACAGACGCCACGGGGTTTGTCCGGCACCATGTCGCTCGCCGGGTGCAAGCCGTGCTCCAGGCCATCGATGCCCATTTCGGCAGCCTCTGCATAGGTGATCGAACAGAGATGGCCCGTCACACGCAGACCGCGCTTGTGCGCCTGGTCGATGATGATGGCTGCGATGTCGGAGTCGGTATGCCGGTAGAGCTTGATTGTGCTGACCCCGCGATCAGCCCATTCGTCCACGAAGCGGCGCGCGGCCTCCGCATCGGCGGGCTTGTCCATCGGCGCATTGCCGCCTGGCCCGGTGATGTACGGCGCTGAGGCCAGGATTCGGGGGCCGGGGACAGTTCCCCGCTCAATCTCCCGGGCAAGCCTCAACTCCCCAATCGGATCAGCGCTGCCGGCCGTCTGGATCGTCGTCACGCCCGAGGCAAGGTAGAGGCGGGCCGCAACATCGCCCATGGATGGCGCGCCGGGCATATGCAGATGATTATGCATGCCGACAAGGCCGGGCAGCAGCGACTTGCCGCGCCCGTCTATGCGCAAGACGTGGTCGGGTGCCGCGAGCGTTCCGGCAGCGCCCAGTCCGGCTATCCGACCGTTCAGGAACAGAATGTCCCGGGGGACGCGGCCAGTATCGTCCTCAAAACCGGGGATCATCACGCCATTGATCAGGAAGTCGTCGCCCGGTGCGACCAGATAAGGCGCGAGAAGGTTCTCTCTGGTTTGCGCAACGACTTGCCCCTGAACGCCTGCTGCTACGAATGACAGCGCCACGGCGGCCCGACGGACAAATCCGAAAATCGTGATCAGGATGGACACTCTCGCTGATTCGCTACACTTGTAACAAACCTCTTGTCTCCTGCTTCGATCTGCCCGTCAAGACGCCAGAACAACGTCAAGGCCGAAGGAGTTCGTTGATGCCGGTCTTGCTGCGCGTGCGCTCATCCACGGTCTTGATGATCACCGCGCAATAAAGGCTCGGGCCCTTATTGTCGCCGGACGGCATGGTGCCCGGCACGATCACCGAATAAGGCGGAACCTCGCCCATGAAAACCTCACCGGTCTGGCGGTGCACGATCTTGGTCGATTGCGACAGGAACGTCCCCATCGCCAGCACCGAGCCCTCACGCACGATGACGCCCTCGGCGACCTCGGCACGCGCGCCGATGAAGCAATTGTCCTCGATGATCGTTGGATTGGCCTGCAGCGGCTCCAGCACGCCGCCAATGCCCGCGCCGCCCGACAGGTGCACGCCCTTGCCGATCTGCGCGCACGAGCCGACCGTCGCCCAGGTATCGACCATGGTGCCCTCATCGACATAGGCGCCAATGTTCACGAAGCTCGGCATCAGCACGACGCCGGAGGCAATGTAGGAGCCGCGGCGCGCAACGGCGCTCGGCACGGCGCGCAGGCCGGAGGCTGCGAAGTCATCCGCGCTCCAGCCGTCGAACTTGCTCGGCACCTTGTCCCACCAGGTCGAACCGTCCGGCCCGCCCTTGATCGGGCCATTGGCGTTGAGGCGGAAGGAGAGGAGCACAGCCTTCTTGAGCCACTGGTTCACAACCCAGTCGCCATCAGCGCCCTTCTCGGCCACACGCGCCTTGCCGGAATCCAGCATCGCCAGCGCTTCCTCGACGCTGTCGCGCACCTCGCCTTTGGTGTCGGTAGAGACATTGGCCCGCTCGTCCCAGGCTTTTTCGATAATGCTTTCAAGCTTCGCGGTCATGGCGCGCTCTCCGTCTTGGTCTTTTCAGGTGCTGGCGTGTTCAATCGCGATTGAGGCCATGCCACAAGGTCGCCGGTGACATAGTCCATCTGGCCGGGGGCGTCATCCCCTTCTCTCGCGAATGGCCCATTCGGCGAGACCGCCTTCCCTCTTCTAACGAAACCGTAATGACAAGGCGCCGCGATCGGCTTGATCGCCGCGATGCGAAATCTAGTTCGCTGGATCGAGGGAGAGCAAAACAACGGTTAACAGGAGAAACCGATGACCTTTGGAAGAAGCCTTCTTTTCGCATCTGCCGCCTTCATGCTTGCCGGAACCGCCCATGCCGATGGCTGGTATATTGGCGGCTCCATCGGCCTGAACAATCAGTCCGATTCCGACAATTCAGGCTCCACAGGCGCCTTCACCACGGGCAATCTCGGCGACGGGACGACCCTCGATGTCGCCTCCGGCACATCCTATGGCTGGACGACGGAGTTCGACAGCGGCATGGCCTATTCGCTGGAAGCGGGGCTGCGCTATGATACAGGCTGGCGCTCGGGCATCGAGATCACCCGCACCGACGCCGATGTGGACACCCACAAGAATGTCGCCCTGGGCGGCTCACCGATCGGCACGCTGGACGCCGCCGCAATCGCCGGCTCGCCGACACCGCTGGGTGTCAGCATCGCCGATGTCGTAGCCGATGGCCGGGGCGACATCACCAATACCGGCCTCTTCGTGAACGTCTATTATGACTTCAATCGCGGCAATGCGTTCGAGCCCTATCTCGGTGCCGGTCTCGGCTATGCCGACGTCGAAGTGACCTACAACCCGTCGGGCATCGGCGTCATCAATGGCAGCGAAAGCAAGTTCGCCTACCAGGCCAAGGCCGGCGCAACCTATGCGATCAACCCCGACTGGGGCGTCTATGCCGAATATGCCTACCGGGCGACCGAGGATATCGAGCTGCAGAACCAGCTCTTCCCGGGCAGTCTCGAAATCGAGAACACCCAGCACATCCTCTCCATCGGGGCCCGCTACCGCTTCGGCGGCCTCTAGACTGAGGAAACGACAGGACGCCCCGGCCTCAAGCGCCGGGGCGTTCCTGCTTTTAGGACGACTTCCGGCCGGTAATCATGGCCCGCACCAGGTTCTCGCCATGCGCGAGGCTTGAGGCGATCACACCAATCACATGCAGGCCAACAAGGACGAGTGTCAGATAGACAAAGGTGGAGTGCAGGCCCTCGATCACTTCGCCCGCTTCACTCTCGCCATATTCGCCGTGCTCTTCATGTTCGTCATGATCATCGTCCTCATACACGCTTCGACCTGCCTCAGAATCCGTAGCAGCACCGGGCGCATCGACCGCGATGATGCCGGCGAGCGGACCTTCCCCCTTTTCCACGGCCAGCAGCGCCATGCCGGTGCCGGCTGTGCCGGCCAGTGAAATCAGGAGAGCGACAATCATCGCAGCGCCGGCCGGGTTGTGGCCGAGATGCCGCTCGGCCTTTCCCGACAGAAGCCCGCGCAGATAGCCAAGGACAGCCGCGGGCCCACGCACGAAAGAGGCGAACCGGGCATGCCTTGTCCCGACAACACCCCAGGCAAGGCGGACCACCACCAGCACAGCGACCGTATACCCCGCCCAGGTGTGAAGGCCCGGCAGTTCGTCACCCGTCAAATAGGCGGTAAAAAACGCGATCACGACGCCCCAGTGGACAAGCCGGACGATGGGGTCCCAGACCCTGATGGTTTTTCTTTCCGGCTCGGTGCCGGTTGCTGATGTCGCTGCCATGGCATTCACCTTTCCTCATTAGGTGAATTCTCTGATGGGACCGCCAGCCGTGTTGCGCCATACGTCATTCGACAGGCCATCCGGCCCTGGTGCATTGGAGGGACAGCCATGTCAGATGACAGGGGCAGCCATTTCATCCGTCTGATCTCGGCAACCGTGTTTGGCGTGATCGCCGTCCTGATCGCGTTGGACCTGCTGCTGGACAGCCGCGACGGCGTTGGCTGGCTGCACGTGATCCTCGAAGGCAGCGTGCTGGTTGCCGCGCTCATCGGCATGCTGGCCATGCTGCACCGTTTCGGTCGGGTGAGTGTGGATCTCGACACGGCCCGGATCGATGCCGAGCGCTGGCGTGCGGAACATCAGGCCATCCTGCAGGGACTGGCCGCCGCGATCACACGCCAGTTCGAAGCCTGGCAGCTGACAGAAGCGGAAGCCGAGATCGGCTTCCTGCTGCTCAAGGGGCTGAGCCATCAGGAGATTGCGCAGGTCCGGGGCACGAGCGAACGAACCGTGCGCGAACAGGCCCGCAGCCTGTACCGCAAATCAGGCCTCACCGGGCGAAGCCAACTCTCGGCCTTCTTCCTGGAAGACCTGCTGCAACCGGCTTGAACACGGAACCCGCCTAACCCGCGCGCGCCTCGCGGTGCTGGACCAGATCGCGATAGGCATGCCAGCTGGCCAAGCCGATCCATGGAAACACGATGACGAGGCCGACCAGCGCCAGCGCCATGCCGAGCGCCGTCAGCGCTGCAATGAGGAACGCCCAGAACAGCATCACCGGCAGGTTGGCAAGGACGCTGCGCGCGCTGGTGATCACCGAAATGAAGACGTCGCTGTCGCGCGCGAGCAGCATCGGCGCGGAGACGACGACCAGCGTAAAGGCGAAGAAGGCGATCACCCCGCCCACCGCGCTGCCGATCAGGCCCATGCGAAGTCCTTCGGGCGTGGTCAGCAGGAAGGCCAGGAAGTCGGCTACGGATGTGTGCACCGAATAGGTCGACAGCCCGTAGATGATGTAGGCCGCCTCCGCCCAGATCCCGAACAGCACGAACAGCGCGACACCCAGCAGGACCGTGTCGGCCCGCAGCACGCCCTTCGGAAAAACCATGTCACCCAGCCCTGGCGCCTCACCCTCCCCCAGCATGGCCGCCGCCCTGTAAAGGCCCATGCCGAGCAGCGGCGCCACAATCAGAAAGCCGCCCGCCATGACAAGGAACCATGTGAACTGGCCCGTGAGATACAGCGTCGCCGTCACGGCAAAGCTGATGAGGGCGAGCCCCACGCCATAAGCGAGGCACACGCCCGGCGCGCGCCACAAATCCTGCCATCCGCGCGCCAGCCAGGTCATCGGCGCGTTCATCGGGACACGGTTGATCCCCGGCAGCTGAAACGGTTCAGACATGCCCCCTCCCTTGCTTTTTGAGAAGGTTAGCGGGCGATTCCACAAACGCCAATCAGGAAGGGTCCGTATGAGCTAGTCTCGTTCCAGCGCCGCCAGCGCCCGCGGCGAAACAGGTGCCGATATCCCGGCGGCAATCATGTCGATCAGCGTCTCGACCTCGAATTCGAAATCCGCCGACGCGCCAATATCGCGTGCCTCGAAAGAGGCCAGCGCGGAGACGCACTGCTCGCTGGCCAGCAATAGGCGGGCCTCTGCAATCGCTTCAGGAAAATAACGCATGGTCTCCGACAGGTGGGTGATCGTTTCCATCCAGGCTGTCATCAGGTCTGGCGGCGCAAGCTCAATCGCCAGCAGACGCTCGCGGGCTGCCCGAGTCAGGAACTGGAGATAATGATTACCTTCCGGGCGCGGGCGCAGCTCCTCGGCCATTGGCCAGACCATCACCTCCACCAGGGCACGGACATCATGGATTCGGCCTGCCTTGCGGACCTCGTCCAGCGCTGCCTGCCGGCGGGGATTGATGACAGCCATGCGCAGCGCAAACACCGCCTCGACCAGGCGGTCGCGCGAGCCGAAATGATATTGAATGGCGGAGGTATTCTTCTGGCCGGCCGCCTCGCTGATCTGGCGCAGCGACGCACCATGGAGGCCATAGTCCGCAAACATCTTTTCCGCCGCCACGAGGATTGTGTGACGGCTATCCCGCTGTTCTGTCTTTGTATTCGGCATTAACGCGATCACCTTAAATGATGACGATCAAGTCATGAATTTACCCTATATTGTTTCTTTTCATTTGCCAAATTAATGCGGGTGAATTAATTTGGTTGTGTTGGATTGCCGAAAGAAGGGAGACACGGCCATGCCCGAAGACACGTTCACGCTTGCTGATGCGGGGTGGATCTATATCGCCACGCTGGTCATCCTCGTCCTCGAGGCGGTCACGGGGCAGCTGAAGGGCTGCACCCGGCGCGACTTTGGGCTGACGGCGTTGTGTTTCGTGGTCAATTCGGTGGTGACCCGCCCCCTTGTCGGGCTAGGCATGGGCGTCTTGGCCGCCTGGCTCGTCCCGGCCTTTGCAGGCGCAGGCGCCACCGTACCGCTCTGGCAGGCCGTTCTGATCAGCTTCGTATCGCTGGAATTTGTCTTCTACTGGGTTCACCGCTGGTCGCATGAAGGCCAGAAAAAGGGCCACTGGCTGGAGTGGCTATGGAAGATTCATCGCACCCATCATTCGGCGACAGAGATCAATGTCACCGTTGTCCAGCGCCAGAACATCTTCTGGGCCCTGTTCAGCCCGCATATCTGGATGGTCGCGCTTTTCACCTATTTTGGCATGGTCTCAGGCGTGGCGATCTCAATGGTTGTTCTCTATGTCTGGAATCTGCTGACCCACACCCACTGGCGCTTTGATCAGGCCCTTTTGAAGTATCCTGCCTTCCGCGCCATCATGCACATTGTCATCACGCCGAGCATGCATCACGCCCATCACGGCTTTGGCAAGAACGGCAAGATGTACCGCAATTACGGCCTCTGCCTGTCCGTATTCGACTGGATGTTCGGCACGCTTTTCGTTCCGGATGGCAAGCCCTCGCGCTACGGCGTGCCCGGCGAACAGCCCCACTGGGCGGAGGAAGCCTTTTACCCGCTCAACCTGCTCACACCGACGCAGAAAAAGGAGGCTCCCGCAAAGGCCTGAGGCGCGCTGCCCTATTTCTTCCGGCCGCCGAGCACGGCGACGAGTTCGTCGACCTTGGCCTGGCGGTCTTCGAGATCGCTGGCGCTCAGCGCATGATCGACGCAGGTGTCGATATGGTCGGCGAGGATGACCTGTTCGAGGCCGGACAGGGCCGCCTTCACGGCCTGCACCTGGCGGACAATGTCGATGCAGTACTTGTCCTCCTGCACCATTTTCGAAATGCCGCGCACCTGGCCCTCAATCCGGGCGAGGCGCCGGACGGCCGATTGCTGGGTATCAGGTTTCATCTTGCATCCTCGCGAGGGTCAAAGCTTCAGGGTTCTCAGCCGCAGCGCATTGCCGATCACGGAGACCGAGCTGAGGCTCATCGCGCCGGCCGCAATCATCGGGCTGAGCAGCAGGCCGAAAAACGGATAGAGAATACCCGCCGCGATGGGAACGCCAAGTGCGTTGTAGACGAAGGCGAAGAACAGGTTCTGGCGGATATTACGCATGGTCGCGTGGCTGAGCTCGCGCGCCTTGGCAACGCCGATCAGATCGCCCTTGACCAGCGTCACGCCCGCACTTTCCATGGCGACGTCGGTGCCGGTGCCCATGGCAATGCCGACATCGGCCTGGGCGAGCGCTGGCGCATCATTGATCCCGTCGCCGCACATCGCGACGCGCGCGCCGCCCGTCTGCAACTCCGACACGATGCGGTGCTTGTCTTCGGGCGACACATCGGCGTGGACCTCGTCGATGCCGACCTTGTCTGCGACAGCGCGGGCCGTCTTCTCATTGTCGCCGGTCAGCATGACGATCTTCAGCCCCTCGGCGTGAAGCCGCTTGATGGCTTCCGGCGTCTTCTCCTTGATCGGGTCAGCCACGGAGACGAGGCCGGCGGGCTTTGCGTCGACAGCGACGAACATCACGGTCTGGCCTTCGGCGCGGTACTGGTCAGCGCTGGAGCCAAGCGCGTCCGACCAGCCGCCGATGCGCTCCATCATTTTACGATTGCCGATGGCGACGGTCTGTCCGTCGACGCTGGCCTGTGCGCCTTCGCCGGTAACCGATTCAAAGCCGCTTGCGTCCTTGCGGGGCGCGCCTTTGGCGTCTGCGCCGCGGACAATGGCTTCGGCCAGCGGGTGCTCGCTCGAGCGTTCGACGGCGGCAACGAGACTGAGCAGCCCAGCCTCGTCAAAGCCTTCAGCGGGTTCGACATGGATTAGCTCCGGGCGGCCGAGCGTCAGCGTCCCGGTCTTGTCGACCACCACCGTGTCCACCTTCTCGAAGGTTTCGAGCGCTTCGGCATTCTTGATCAGGATACCGTTCGAGGCGCCCTTGCCGGTGCCCACCATGATCGACATCGGCGTGGCAAGGCCGAGCGCACAGGGACAGGCGATGATCAGAACCGCGACCGCATTGACGATAGCAAAGGCCATGGCCGGGTCCGGTCCGAAGGCAGCCCAGAGAATGAAGGTGAGGATGGCCACACCGATCACTGTCGGCACGAAGATCGAGGAGACGACATCGGCGAGCCGCTGGATCGGCGCACGCGAGCGCTGGGCGGCGGCGACCATCTGAACGATCTGCGAGAGCAACGTGTCCTCACCGACATGCGTCGCCGTCATCACCAGAGATCCGGTGCCGTTCACCGTGCCGCCGGTTACCCGGTCGCCGGCCGATTTCTCGACTGGAACGGGCTCGCCCGTCACCATGGATTCATCCACGCTGCCATGGCCTTCAAGAACCTCGCCGTCGACGGGGACCTTCTCGCCCGGGCGCACGCGCAGCCGGTCGCCGGCCTGGACATGGGCCAGGTCGACCTCTTCCTCGCTGCCATCTTCGGCAATCCGCCGCGCCATTGGCGGCGCGAGTTCGAGCAAGGCGCGGATGGCTCCGGAGGTCGCGTTGCGGGCGCGCAGCTCAAGCACCTGGCCGAGCAGGACAAGCGTCACGATAACGGCCGCAGCCTCGTAATAGACAGCCACACTGCCACCATGCCCCCGGAACGACCCCGGGAAGATGCCGGGCGCAACGGTGGCCACCAGCGAATAGATGTAGGCCACGCCCACGCCCATCGCGATCAGCGTGAACATGTTGAGGCTACCCCGTTTTACCGATTGCCAGCCGCGCTGGAAGAAAGGCAGCCCTGCCCAGAGCACGACCGGCGTTGCGAGCGCGAATTGCAGCCACGCGCCCCAGCTCGGATCCACCCAGTCCTTCAGCGGGCTGCCGGGGATCATCTCGCCCATGGTCAGGATGAGGAGCGGTGCCGACAGCGCCAGCCCCACCCAGAAGCGGCGCGTCATGTCATCGAGTTCGCTCGTATCCTGCTCGGCGGTGACCGTTTCCGGCTCCAGCGCCATGCCGCAGATCGGGCAGCCCGTATTCGACGT
Source organism: Henriciella mobilis (assembly GCF_003576285.1). Lineage (NCBI taxonomy): Bacteria > Pseudomonadati > Pseudomonadota > Alphaproteobacteria > Hyphomonadales > Hyphomonadaceae > Henriciella > Henriciella mobilis. The sequence goes on from NZ_QWFX01000016.1 coordinate 414,740, forward strand.
CTCGCGCACCTGCGGGTGCATCGGACAGGTCCAGACCGTGCCGGAATAGTCCTCTGGGATATTGTCATAGGCATCATCCGGCTTGTCCGGCGCGGCGTGCGCATGATGGTGGCAGCTATGGCCGTGATCATGTTGGTGGTGTGTGTGCTCTTGCGCCATGGCATAGGCCTCCTGACCGGATGTCCGGTGTTCGCAAGCAGCAGACATAATACCCCCTAGGGGTATATTCAAGCACACGCACTTTTCCCCTGCGGCACTGGCTGAGCGGCGGCCGCCTGCAATGCCTGATCAAGCGAGAGGACTAGCCGCCCGCTGGTTCGTCCTGGATCGAGATGAGATAGGCGAGCACGGAATCGGTGCCGATCGGGCCGAAATCGAAGTCCGGCATGTCCTTGTGGCCGACATGGATCCCTTCACGGAAATCGTCGGCGAGGGCGTCGGGATCATAATCGGCAAGCACCGATCTCAGCGGCGGGGCATCGGTGCGCGGGCTTTCGCCTTCGGCGCCAATGGCATGGCAGAACGCGCATTGCATCTCCGCGATCTCGCGGCCGTTCTCGATCATCGCGGGATCGTCATAGACAGCATCCACAGGCGCGCTTTCCGCCGATTCTTCCGGCGCGGTTTCAGGCGGCGGGCTGCAGGCGGCAAGGCCTAGCAGTGTCAGCCCGGCCAGCAAAACCAGCCCCTGACCGGCTGAGCGCATTTTCGGAAACTGCTTCATGATGTGCGGTCCTTTTTCGCGCGCCCGCGGAAGCGGGACACCGTCACTCTCCTTATGGATGAGGGACCGCCTCCGGTGCAAGGACGTGGTGTTTACAGCTAGTGCCAGCGGCCTGGGCTCCAGTACCAGCCATTGCGGGTCTCGACCCAGTGGCCGGCCGTCCAGCGCTTTCCGCGCGGCGGGTTACGTTCCCAGTAGCCATCGACCCAGCGGAACTCGACCCCGCTCCATTCCCAGTAGCCGCTGATCCAGATCGCCCCGCTCACCGGGCGCGGCGGAATGGTGACTCGGCGCGACGGCGGCGGCGCTTTCTGGATGTAGACGACATGCGTCCCGGGCCCCGGCCCCGGTGGGCCATAGCCATGATGCCCCCAGGCACAGCCCCCCAGCACAACCAGGCAAGCGCCCGCGACCAGAAGGCTCAAGCGACCTCGCTTCATGTCTCATTCCTCCAGCAGACGTGTCACTGGATGATCCGATAGGCACCGCTCGTTCGCCTGCCTTGATTTGGGTCAATTCATGGTCCGGCGGACGCATCAGCCGCCGGTGTCACCACCTGCAGCACGTCCTGCAGGAAGCCTGTCAGGTCGGCGGTGAGGTAGTCGACATGCGGGTGGTCGGCGTCTTCCGGGCCGGCGGGGCGGGCCTCGACCGGCTCATGGCTCCAGTCCTTGCTCGAATGGACCAGCACGGTGGCAAAGCCCATCGCATGCGCCGGGGCGAGGTTGCGCTCCAGGTCCTCGAACAGGATGGCGCGCGCCGGGTCGACATCATGGGCCGCGCAGAAGGCGTCATAGGCATCCTGCGAGGGCTTCGGATGAAAGCCTGCATCCTCGATCCCGAACATCCCGTCAAAGGCGGTGTGGACCTGCATGTATTTGGTCACCCGCTCGGCATGGCGGCGCGAGCCATTTGTGTAGACCAGCTTGCGGCCCGGCAGCGCGGCGATGGCGGTGCAGAGGTCCGGCTTGATGGGCAGCGGCGAGAGGTCGATCTCGTGGACATGCGCGAGGAACTCGTCCGGCGACATGCCGTGCATCGTCATCAGGCCCTTCAGCGTCGTGCCATGCTCGGCATAATACTTCTTCTGCAGCGCCCGCGCCTCTGCCCGCTCCAGCCTCAGGAAACGCGCGACGAAATCGGTCATGCGCTGGTCGATCTGGGCGAAGAGGTCGCACTCGGCCGGGTAAAGCGTGTTGTCGAGATCGAAGACCCAGACATCACGGCTTGTCAGTGGCGAGAGGTCAGCTCCGTTGGCGCTCACGACTCCGGCTCTTTGAAATCGCGGTCGAAGAATTCGAACAGCAGGCGGCGGTTCTCGGCTGGCGGGGTCGCCTCGAACAGCGCCTCGCGATAGGCGGCCGCGGTGCAGTCCTTGCGCCCCATTATGGCAAACTGGGTGCGCGAGACACAGAACGGGTCAGTCGCGTTTTTCAGCGTGCGCGTGCCGTTCTCGGTCTCCATCTCGGCGAAGACGAAATGTTCCGCTGTCAGCAGCGGCTCATCGATCACGCGGGCACAGCCGCCGCTTTCCAGCAGCCACCACCCGCGGCTCTCCCAGCCCTCGCCCTTGCGACGGGCAATCGCCGACCAGATGCGGTTGCGCGTGCGGTTGCAGAGCGTCAGGCCGATATTGCGCCCACGCTCCTGCGCGATCTGCTCGAGCACGTCGATCAGGTCCGCGTCGGAAGTGTCGGCGTCGAGGCTGTTCTGGCTAAGGAACTCGCCGATCGCCGCGCGTGTCTTGCGGCCGATATAGCCGTCGATATTGCCATTGTAGATGCCGGCATCGGCCAACAGGCGCTGTACGCCGGCCGCGCCGGCCTTCTCCATGTCGAATTCCTCGGTCTCGGTCAGCGAGGTTTTCCAGCCATTGCGGTTCTCGATCAGCACCGGGCGGAAGTCGCGGCTTTCAAGCCCCATCGTGGTGCATTCCTTCGGGCTTTCGACCGAGAAGCTGCCTGTCGTATCGATGCAGAGCGGGAAGTCTCCGCCCCAGATACGCCGCCCGCCGCGATGGGCATTGGACGAGCGCGCGAAGAGATAGTGGATGCCGGGCCGCAGCGGGCCTTCCAGCGCCGTCTCGCAGGAGCCCGGCCGTAACCGGCGCCAGCCCTCGACGACGACACCCTGGCCTTCATAGCGCCCGACGGATGCCTCGATCACATAGCTTGTCTTGTTGCAGAGCTGCCAGCCCTTGGCTGCCTGCGCATCCGCCGCGCCAGCGCCAAGGCCGGTCAGCCACAGCGCACCCAGCGCCGCAGCAGCAGCGCAAACCTTAGAGAACAATCGTGCCGGCACCATGTTCGGTAAACAGCTCCATGAGCAGGGCGTGTTTCGCGCGGCCATCGAGTATGACTGCGCCTCCGACACCATTCTTGACGGCGTTTGTGGCGGTTTCAAGTTTGGGAATCATCCCACCTGAAACAGTCCCGTCCGCGATCAGCCCATCAAGGTCATCGGCGCGGATTTCGCGGATCAGCTGCTTGTCCTTGTCGAGCACGCCGGCGACATCGGTCAGCAGCAGCAGGCGCGAGGCGCCCAGCGCGCTGGCAATCGCCCCGGCAGCCGTGTCGGCATTGACATTGTAGCGCTTGCCCTCGCCATCGAAGCCGACCGGCGCGATGACGGGGATGAAGTCGTAATCATAGTCGGTGAGCAGCTTCAGCACCGAGACATCGACCCGTTCCGGCTCACCGACAAAGCCGAGATCGATCAGCTGCTCGACCTGGCTGTCCGGGTCCTTCTTGGTGCGCGAGGCGCGCCTGACCTTCATCAGGTCGGCGTCCGAGCCCGACAGGCCGACCGCCTTGCCGCCCGCCTTGTTGATCGCCCGCACGATGGATTTGTTGATCGGGCCGGAGAGGACCATCTCGACCACTTCCATGGTCGCATCATCGGTGACGCGCAGGCCGTCGCGGAATTCCGACTTGATGCCGAGGCGCTCCAGCAAGCTGGCGATCTGCGGGCCGCCGCCATGCACGATGACCGGGTTCACGCCGAGATGCTTCAGCAGCACCACATCGCGTGCGAACGCCTCCGACAGCGCCTCGTCCACCATGGCATGCCCGCCATATTTGATGACCACGGTCTGGCGGTCATAGCGCTGGATGAAAGGCAGCGCCTCCGACAGGGTCGAGGCGGCATAATGGGCTGGGGTCTTGGTCTCGTCGTTCATGGAAGCGGCGTGTAGCGGGTTTCGGGGGACACGTTAAGTGGCTTCCCCCGAAATGCAGGGCGTGTCTGCGTCCCGCCCGTCAATTGTCCATCCAGAAGCGGACATCCCGGCTGCAGGCCAGGATGGCATCGTCCATTTCGGAAAAGAAAAAGCTCGGATCGGTCACAAGCGAAAGAAGGCCGCTCGATTTCTGCGAGCTCAGCAGCTTGACCGGGACAGACATGCCGAGGTCGCTCCACTGGTCCCGACAGCGCATATCAATCGTCTGAAGCGCCCCGAGTATGCTGTCGCCCCATCGGTATTCCAGGTCCCGGAAATCCATCACGACGCACAGGGCATCGATACAGGTCATCCAGTAAACCGTCTGCGCGGCGATGTACCGGCCGTGATCCTTGCCTTTCGATCCGTCAGGCATCTTGCCGTGAAAGCTTACCACCGCGATCATGTCATGCAGGTCGACGGACTTGTGCACGCGGTAGAATTTCGCGCGAACCCCTTTGGGCGCACGCGGCTTTTTCGCAGGCTTGAGCAATGACATGGGCAATCATCCGTTTGCCGGGGATTTAAAGACTATCGCCGAAGGATCAATCGGAGCCATTGCCCCCGTGAGCGGCCACGCACACCTGTCCGGGAAACCCGCAAGGCGGGCAGGCGAACGGCTTTAAACCCTGTCGCGGCCCCAGCTGGACAGTATCTTCGCCCGGATATCGTCGATTTCGCCTTGCGGGACGGCGGCGGTGGCGGCCTGCTCCAGCGCATCGAAATGGAAGATGTAGAGCCGCGAGGCGAAGTCCGCGATCGACACCGAGGATTCCCCGTAATTCTCACCATTGCCGGCCGTCGAGACGACAATGCCATCGCCCCAGTCCTGACCGCTGTCATTATTGGGGTTGAAGAAGTAGACACGCACCTCGCCGGACGGATCGCGCGCCACACGGATAATCGCAATGGCATGCCAGCCAACAAAACGCGCGGCGCTGTCCGTCACGGCAATACCGGCCGGGCTTGGATGGATGACGGGCTGATTGCCATTATAGTGGGGATGGAAGGCGGTGTAGAAACGGCGAACAAAGCCATCCACATCGACGAGCTTGCCGGTCGGCACATCCACGACGATGTCGAAATCGCGCGCCACCCACCAGCCGTGCATCTCCGGATTGATCCAGCGATGCGGGTCGCCTTCACGGCCCGCACACAGCCGGCCCATCTCCATGTAGATGCGGTCAAGGTGGGGCACGAGGATGGCCGAGACCGGATCAACCTCCACAAGCGGTCCTTTCGCCAGGGCCGTTGTCAGGTCGCGCGAGGAGACCGGCTGGCCCTCGAAGGGCATGCGGATTTCATTGTCGCGCGCCGCCCAGGTGACCAGCTGCAGCAGGTAGTCGGGATCGACATAGGACCACATCGCAATCGCGCGCGCGGCCTGGCAGGTCGGATTGTTGCCCTGCCCCACACCAAGCGGCTGGCCGAGGACGCTGATCACGCCCGCGAGTAGCCATGCCTCTGCATCCGGGGCCGGTCCGAAACTCGCGGCTATGCGCTGGCGCGTCTCCGGTGAAAGGTTGAGCTTCAGCTGGCGCCACAGGGCCGGGGCCGTGGGCGGCAGGTGCAGGATACCGCGCTCAAGCATGAGCGAGAGGCCATAGATAGCCTGCGCGGTCTCGACATGGATGGCTTTCTCGGCCAGCGCCTGAATGAGCGGGGCAAAGGAGCCGTAATTCTCACGCCCCGTTGCCGACAGGCCGAGACAGTCGGGGATCAGCTCCCGGCGATGCTGGAGCAGGTGGCGCAGCAAGACGGCGTGATAGGCCGATACCAGCCCCGTATCGTGCATCGCCCGCGCCATCGCCGTGGCTTCCTGCGACAGCGCTTTGTCATCGATGGCAGCAAGGCGCTCGGCATAGCGCTCGATGCCCGGATCCTCTCGGCACTCATTGGTCGGGCCGAACAGCGCACTGACGAGCCGGTCAGCGCCCCAGCCCGAAGGCGGCTGTTCGCTGGACGCCTCGCCGGACCAGGTCGCAAGCTGGGCGATCATGGCCTTGATCCGGTCTGTCTGGATCGGACGCTGCGCGAGGATGCGCCAGATCTCGGTGATGACGGCATCGAAAATCCGGCTGTAGCCGATCTCTTCCGCGATCAGCTTGAACAGGCCGTTGATCGCCTGCGCCCAGTCATCCCCGATCTGCCGCGAGACTTCCGTGCCACCGCCAAACAGCCGCTCGAGATTGAGGCCGAGAACCTGGGCCAGGAAATGGTGCGCCTCCTCGGCCGAAAGCGTTTCCAGCGCATAGTCGCCACGCGCGACCGCAAGGAAACGAAGCTCGCTCAGCGTCTCAAGGGTGAGAGCATCGGGCGCGCCTGCCTCGAAGGTGTGACGCACCAGGACCGGCTTGAGGTGGGCCGGATCATTCCAGTCCGTGCCCGCGAAGATACCGGCTTGATCGAGCGCCTGGATACGGTCCAGGCAATCGCCAAGCCCGCCCGCCGAGCGCAGCACCTTGCCGGCCTGGTCGATCGCGCCCGGCTGGTAGGTCGCTTTCAGCAAGTCGCTTGCATTCGCAAGCCGGGCGATGGCGCTGTCCAGACGCTTCAGGTGCATCGCATCAGTGCCCGGAGCGGGCTGGTTTCCGTCTGCCTGGCTCACCGTATCTGGCCCTTCGAATCCATGCAGGGAGGCTAGCGAAGGCACATCGGCCTGACTACAGGCCGTGAGCGCCTACACATAGAAGTCGACCTCTTCCTGGCGTTTCAGCAGGTCGCGCATCTCGGTGGCGTCCTCACCATGGAAGTAGACGAGACCCCAATGGGTTCCGAAGGCGGAGCGCTTGGACACTTTGGTCTCCATCGGCTCGCCCAGCTCGTGCCAGTCGAAATAGGCATGGTCCTCGGTCTCCTTCGGGATTTCCAGCCGCGAAACGACCCGGTTGCGCGGATAGACGCCGAAACAGCCGGCATAGCCATTCGCATCCTCGACCGGCGTCGGCAGGAAATTCTCGATCTCCTCCTCGGTAGTCTTCGGATCGAACATCATGACCATCGCCTGATAGGCATTGAAACCATAGACGCGCTCAAGCAGCTCGAACACCTTGAAGCCCGGCGGGCGGTAGGCGACCTCGCCGAAATACATGACATCGTCCGGCCCGATGAAATATTCCGGGTGGATGAAGCCGAACTTGATGTCGAACGTCTTGATCAGTTTCTCGATCTCGGCCTTCACCTTGTCGCGCATGGCTTCCAGCTCGGGGCTGGCCGGCACGAAGACCGAATAGCCGAGGCGCACATATTCGGAGATGTTGAGGAAGCGCACCTTGCCATCGTGGATCCACGCCTCGGCGGCGAACTCCCAGCCATCGAGGTGGCTTTCCATGAGGACGGGAAAGTCGCTGTCGGGGATTTCATCGACATCCTCAACCGTGCGCACGACCCGGTGACCCATGCAGCCGGCCAGGTCGAACGCCTTGATGTGGATCGGATCATTATCGTCGCCTTCCTGCTTCAGAAGGGTCTGGTTTACGCGGCGCAGGAAGCGGGCGACGTCGTCGCGGTCATGCGCTTCCTCGAAAATGCCGACCCGGATGCCGCCAAGCTGCGCGCGGCGCTTCATCAGCGACTTGTCGCGAAACAGCATGGACTGGCCGAGCAGGCGCGGATTGTCGAGCAGGACGGCATTGACCGCGCCGGCCCATTCCACCGTCTCCTCATAGAGCGGGACGGCGACATCGACGCCCTCATCCTTCAGCATCTGCGCGATCTCGAAGGAGTTCTCGTTCAGGCGCTCGAAATTCCAGGACATGAAGGGAATGTCGTTCTTCTCGGCATATTCCTTCGCCCAGCTCGGCGCGACGACGATGTAGCGCCGGTCGAATTTCTTCATCGCGTCGATGGCGTTGATGCTCCAGCCAAGGAGCGCGATATAGCCTTTGTCGGGATTGTAATCAGTCATTTGACCTCCAGGGGTCTTTAAAATAATCGGTTTGCGAATAGTCGGGCTGCATGGCGCTGGAATGGCCAGCTCGCGCCTGTGTCATGCACCCAGCCGGACGGTTGGAGCGCTGTATGTCATGCAGTTCATGGATGCCCTGAACCTAGGCATTGACGCCGCAGTGTCAAACCGGCGGACACCGCGGGGTGAACAATTTGCGGGCAAAGCCAGCGTCATCGGCCCGGACCGCTCTTGCCTGCCACTGCGGCGCGCCGCATGCTGACGGCCTGCGCGAGAGAGATGAGAGAGGGCGCCATGACCAACAGGACCATCATTCGGGGGGCGATGCTTGCTTCAGGGCTCGGCCTTGCCGCCGCCTGCACGACGGCGCCCGCCGGCCCGGCCTTTGACGGCGAAGCCGAAGCTGCGGAGATCGACCAGCTGCGCGCCGACTTTATGGCCGCGATGGCGGCGCAGGATTTTGCCGCCCTCGGCGCGCTCAGCCATCCGGACTTCCAGCAGACCGTGCCCGGTGGCCCGGCGCATCTGGAGATGCTCGCGGCAGCCGGCAACGCGCCCTTCCCGCCTGGCTACCAGCTCGACATCACGCCGAAGGAGCTCGTCATCATCAATGAGGACTGGGCCTACGAATACGGCACCACCGTGCAGTCATACCTGCCCGAAGGCGCGAGCGAGCGGGTCGAGATCCCGAACACCTATCTCCTGATCCTAAAGAAGCACAAGGGACAATGGACCCCCTACCGAGAGGTCGCCAGCGCCCTGCCGCCGCCCGGCGGCTGGCCAACGGCAGACTAGCCTGATCCGCGAGGCCCCTCCTGCCGTAGACAGTCCAACATCTCGCAGCAGACGGACCCTCCCATGAAATATGCCCTGACGACCGCCGCCCTTCTTTTGGGCAGCGTCGCCCTCGCCTTCCCTTCCCAGGCCCAGGAACGAGAGCCACTCAAAGGCTGGCAAGTCAGCGTCGGCGCGGGCGTCCTCACCTCGCCCACCTATGAGGGCGACGATGACTATGACCTGAAAGTTCTCCCCAATCTCCAGTTCCGTTATGGCGAGCGCTTCTTCGCGTCAGTCCAGGAAGGCGTCGGTTACCGGTTGTTCAACTCGGAGACTTTTTCCGCCGGCCCGATCGCGAAGATCCGCTTCTCGCGCGATGAGGATGGCGACCAGACCTTCTCCGTCACAGGTGGCGAGACCGATGACCTGCGCGGCCTCGGCGATATCGACACCACGATTGAGGCGGGCGGCTTTGCCGAATGGACGGTGGGCGACATCACCCTCTCTGGCGAAGTCCGACAGGGCATTGGTGGCCATGAAGGCCTCGTCGCAGACCTCGGCGCCTCATATGGCGGACGGCTTACTGGCTTTGGCCCTCCCGTCTTCTGGTCCGCCGGTCCGAATATCCGGCTTGCAGACAGCGACTACACCTCCGCCTATTTCGGCGTGACGCCGCTCCAGTCGGCCCGCTCCGGCCTGCCGCAATATGAGGCCGATGGCGGGCTCTACTCCTATGGGCTCAGCGCCAGCGCCTTCGTCCCGCTCGACCGGGACAATCGCTGGTCGCTCGTCATGATTGCTGGCTATGACCAGCTCGCAGGTGATGCCGGCGACGCCCCGCTGGTCGACCTGCGCGGCTCACGCGACCAATTTACCTTTGGTGCGTTTCTCTCCCGCACCTTCCAGTAAACAGGAGCCGCCCGCATGAAACTCGCTCTCCGCGCCGTCGCCCTCGCCTCGCTCATCCCCTTCGCCGCCGGCTGCGCCAGTCTCAGCCAGCCTGACTATCGCGAAGAAAGCGCCCCGCCGCCCACCGTCGAAAGTGTCGACCTTGAGCGCTATGCCGGCCTCTGGCACGAAATCGCCCGCTACCCCAACAGCTTCGAGGAAGGCTGCACCGATACCACCGCCGACTATGCCCTACGCGATGACGGCCGCATCTCGGTAACCAATGCCTGCACCAAGGAAAAGACCGGCAAGCGCGATGTCGCCGAAGGTGTCGCGAAAGCCGTAGACGGCTCGAACAACTCAAAACTGAAGGTAAAATTCGCCCCCGAATGGGTCCCCTTCGCCTGGGGAGACTACTGGATCCTCCACCTCGAAGCCGACTACTCCGCCGCGCTCGTCGGCTCACCCGATGGTAGGTACCTCTGGATACTGGCGCGGGAAAAACAGCCGGACGAGGCGGTAATCGAAAAGATCGTGAACCGGGCACAAGAGCTGGGATACGAAACCTCGCCGCTAAAGTTTGCGAGGTGAGACGAGGCAGGCGACAAATACCCATCCCGCTCATCAGCGTCACACCTGACCACTCGTGAGCAGCAAGACAGCCGAAGCCATGTAAACCACCGCCGTCGCGACACTGCCGAGCGTGCGGACGTGGTTCAGCCGCGTCCAGTCGCGGCCATAGCGTGCCCAGTAGGCCTGCGCATCCGGCGAGGTGTGGTCGAGCCGGTCGAGCCGGTTGTTCATGGGCACATTGCCAATGATCGTCATCAGGAACACGCTCGGCACATAGACCAGCGGCGCAGCGATCAACGCGGCGAGGGCGGCGCCTTCGAAGACGGTCAGGCTGTACAGCGCGAACAGTATGGAAGCCGGCGCGATCAACAGGATGCCGGCGACGAACTGGGTTCTGATCACGGTCTTGTTGATCTGCTGCATCGACTCGATGCCGCCGGCCGGTTCGGCCCTGAGAAGCGCGGCCATGATGAATTCGGAAAAGGCAGAGAACACGCCGCCGATCACAGCGCTCCACAGGGCGAGGAATAGGCAGAGATAAAGCGTCCATTCATAGGTCATGAGCCTGGGTCCTTGGTTCGGTTTGAGAAAGGTGAAGCGTGGTCCGGGAGCGGGCAGCCCGCTCCCGGACAGTGGCGGGCTAGACGGCGATGTTGTGGTAGCGGCCTCCGGCCGGCTGCTGCCGGGATGCGGTATTCATCCACAGGACGGCCAGCACGGCTGCAATGCCGAGTTCGACCAGCATTGCCACGATCAGGGACTGCGACGGCACGCCGTGCAGCGCCATGCTGACAAGACGGCCGGCGCCATATGTGCCGTACGCGATCACGCCAGCGGCAAGCCCTGCATTGGCGAAACGCAGCCTGACCGCGCCGAGGATCATCAGTGCGCCGGTGACGAGCAAGATGCCGGCGGGCGCCGACAGTTCCGACATCAGGCCGGGGTCATGGTCGACCAATATGCCGCTCGTCTCGAGGAACGCCCGCGGCGACGCCAGGAGCGCGCTGCCGATCAGGCCGAGGATCGTCCCGGACCCGGCCAGGGCTAGGCGCGTCAGAACGCGGCTCATGCTGCTGTCCTCCAAACGCCGGTTGCCGCGACATCGCGGGCATAGTCGGCGAAGTCCTTTGGCGGGCGGCCGAGTGCGCGCTGGATGCCATCGGTCAGGTGGGCGTTGCGCCCATCGAGCACGGTGGAAAACAGATAATCCAGCATCCAGACGACATCCTTCGGTGCGCCGGAGGCGGCGACCTCGGCGACGAATCCATCGTGTGGCACGTCCACATAGGTGATCTCGCGGCCTGTGGCCCGCGAGAGGTCGGCGGCCACATCGGCGAGCGTCATCAGGCGCGGCCCGGTTACTTCATAGACCTGGCCATGGTGGTGGTCTTCGGTGAGCGCGGCGGCGGCGACATCGGCGATGTCGTCAACGTCGACAAAGGGCTCGGCCTGATCACCAGCCGGCAGGGTGATCACGCCGCTGAGGACCATGTCGACAAAGGCGCCTTCGGAGAAATTCTGGTTGAACCAGCTTGCCCGCACGATCGTCCATTCGAGGCCGGCCGCGATCACGATTCGCTCGCAGGCCTGGGCTTCCTCTTCGCCGCGGCCGGACAGGAGGACCAGCCGCTTGACGCCGCGCCGCTTCGCCAGGTCGACAAAGGCCTGGATCGCATCCTTCGCGCCCGGCATGGCAAGGTCGGGTGCGTAGGTGATGTAGACCGCCGTGACACCCTTGAGGCTCGCCTCCCAGCTTTTCTCATTGTCCCAGTCAAAGGACGGGACACGCGAGCGTGAGCCGATACGGACGTCGCGGCCCATGGCTTTCAGGCGCTCGGCGACGCGGCGGCCGGTCTTGCCCGTCCCGCCCAGCACGAGGGTAAGGGGTTTCTTTCTGTTGAGGAAATTCATTGGGTCGCTCCTTTCTTTGAATAAGCGAGCCAATGAATAGGGCAGGCACAGCGCCGCGTTCTTGCCACAGCGCGACGGAGTTTTGTCAGATCACGACAAATGACGCCTCTGGCGGACTATTGGGCGGTGAGGCGGTAGGATCTCGGCGTCTGGCCGGACCAGCGCTTGAAGGCGCGCGTGAAGCCGCTCTGTTCGGCAAAGCCCGTCAGGAAGGCGATTTCGGCCAGGCTGTAATCGGTCTCGCGCAGCAGCTGGCGGGAGAGTTCGCGGCGTGCCGCATCGACCGCGGACTGGAAAGACTGCCCTTCATCGGCCAGCCGCCGCTGCAGCGTGCGCGCGCCCATGCCGAGGGCCTCGGCGACGCCCGACAGCGTGGGCACGCCGTCACTCAGCTGCTGCGCCACGACCTGACGCACCTGCTCATCGAGGGCCTCCTCGCGGGCCTTGCCGGCCAGCTCCTCCTTCAGGCGGCGGTCGAAATAGGCCGACAGGCCCTTGTCGCTCAGCCGGTTCTTCGCCTTGAGGCGTTCGGCTGAAACGAGCAGCGCGTCGCGGTCGGCGCCGAAATGAACCGCGCAGCCGAAATGGGATTCGTGAGCGTCGGTCCGTCCGGGGGCGTCATGCCTGAAATACACCGCACGCGGCACGAACGGGGTTTCCGACACTTCATGGCTGATGGCCGCGACACTGGCGATGGTCGCCTCATTCGACAGCCTGAGGCCGAGATGACGGTCACCGGCGCGATGGAGGTGAAGGAAGGCGCCGTCCTGCACATGTTCCACCGTATAGGAGGAGACAGTGGTGAGCCTGCGTCCGAATTGCTCGGCCCGCTCATAGGAGCCGGCCAGCGTCGTCGCCGTCTTCCACGCAAAGCCGAACGCGCCATAATCATCGCACCGCATCGACGCCCCGACGCGAAGCGGCAGGGTCAGGCCGTCCGGGTCCCTTCGCGCGAGGTCTGCGAAGAAATCGTAATAGGCATGCGACGCGACCATCTGTGAGGAGTCGACCGGTTCATCCGGCTGCAGGCCGAGGGATTTCAGCGCGTCGCCCGTCTCAACGCCCGGACTGACCTGCCGGGCAACCTTGTGCGCAAAGAGTGACGTGATCTCCCCCATCGCCCGAGTTTACGGCCGCAGGCGCGGTATTCAAGCGCGCCTTCCGTAATCCCTACGCCGTGATCCGCCGGAAAAGCCTGGAGGTGTCGACACTCCGAAGACCGGCTCCTCCGCCCGTCCTGAACGCCCCTCGCCTGACAACCCCTCTTACTGACCGCGCCGCCCCTGACCCGGCGCCGCGCGCGGTTGTGCTGGCGGACAGAAAAAAGCGGCGCCCCGGAGAGCGCCGCTTCCTGTCATGGTTTCGGGCTTGCCCGCTTATTTGTGAAGGTCGAAGCGATCCGCTTCCATGACCTTCGTCCAGGCCTTCACAAAGTCCTTCACGAACTTCGCGCCATTGTCGGACTGGGCATAGACCTCGGCCAGCGCCCGCAGCTGCGAGTTGGAACCGAAGACAAGGTCAACCCGGCTGGCGGTCCATTTCAGGTCGCCGGTCTTGCGGTCATGGCCTTCATAGAGCTGCTCGGCATTGGCCATCGGCTTCCACTCGGTGCCCATGTCGAGCAGGTTGACGAACCAGTCATTCGTCAGCTGGCCGACACGGTTGGTGAAGACGCCGTGCTTGCTGCCCTTGTAGTTGGCACCGAGCACCCGCATGCCGCCGACCAGCACCGTCATTTCCGGTGCCGACAGGGTCAGCAGCTGGGCACGGTCGACCATCAGCTCTTCCGTCGGGACCTTGATGCCGTCGCGCATATAGTTGCGGAACGCGTCAGCATGCGGCTCCAGCGGGCCGAAGCTCTCGGCATCGGTCATCTCGTCGGACGCATCGGTGCGACCCGGCGTGAACGGCACCGTGACTGCGTGGCCGGCATCCTTGGCGGCCTTCTCGACACCCGCCGAACCAGCGAGCACGATCAGGTCGGCCAGCGAGATCTTCTTGCCGCCCGAGGCGGAGCTGTTGAAGTCCTTCTGGATGCCTTCCAGCGTCGAGAGGACGCGCGACAGCTCGCCCGGCTCGTTGACCGTCCAGTTCTTCATCGGCTCAAGGCGGATACGGGCACCATTGGCGCCGCCGCGCTTGTCGGAACCACGGAAGGTCGAGGCCGAGGCCCAGGCCGTCTTGACGAGGTCAGAGACGGACAGGCCGGAGGCAAGCACCTTGTCCTTGAGGGCGGCGATGTCGCTGTCATCGACCAGCTTGTGGTCGACCGGCGGCACCGGGTCCTGCCAGATCAGGTCTTCTTCCGGCACTTCAGGGCCGAGATAGCGGGTCTTCGGACCCATGTCGCGGTGGAGCAGCTTGAACCAGGCCTTGGCGAAAGCCTCCTGGAACTCTTCCGGGTTTTCCTGGAAGTGCTTGGAGATCTTGCGGTATTCCGGGTCCTCGCGCATCGCCATGTCGGCGGTCGACATGAAGATCGGGACCTTCTTGTTCGGGTCCGCCGCATCCGGGGCCATGTCCTCTTCCTTGAGGTTCTTCGGCGTCCAGACATTTGCGCCGGCCGGGCTCTTGGTCAGCTCCCACTCATACTTGAACAGCACGTCGAAGTAGGAATAGTCCCACTTGATCGGGTTCGGCGTCCACGCACCTTCGAGGCCGGAGGTGATCGTGTCAGCGCCCTTGCCCGACTTGTATGTCGACATCCAGCCGAAGCCCTGCGCCTCGATCGGTGCGCCTTCCGGCTCCGGGCCGACCAGGGAAGCATCGCCAGCGCCGTGCATCTTGCCGAAGGTGTGGCCACCAGCGGTCAGGGCGACGGTTTCATAGTCGTTCATCGCCATGCGGGCGAAGGTCTCACGGATGTCCTGGCCAGAGGCTTTCGGATCGGGATTGCCGTCCGGGCCTTCCGGGTTGACGTAGATGAGGCCCATCTGGACCGCGGCGAGCGGGTTCTCCAGCGCGACAGCGTCGGCGCCGCCCTTGTCGAGGTCGCGGCGACCGCCATAGCGGCTTTCCGGATTGTCGGAGATGGCGAGCCACTCGCTTTCGGAGCCCCAGTAGGTGTCCTCTTCCGGTTCCCAGACGTCGGCGCGGCCACCGGCAAAGCCGAACGTCTTGCCGCCCATCGACTCGATGGCGACATTGCCGGCGAGCACGAGCAGGTCAGCCCAGGAAATCGAATTGCCGTATTTCTGCTTGATCGGCCAGAGCAGGCGGCGGGCCTTGTCGAGGTTGCCATTGTCCGGCCAGGAGTTGAGCGGCGCGAAGCGCTGCATGCCGGTACCGGCACCGCCGCGGCCATCGCCGATCCGGTAGGTACCGGCCGCGTGCCAGGTCATGCGGATGAAGAGACCGCCATAGTGGCCATAGTCAGCCGGCCACCACTCCTGGCTGTCGGTCATCAGGTCCGTCAGGTCCTTCTTGAGCGCCTTGAGGTCGAGCTTCTTGAACGCCTCGGCATAATCGAAATCGGGGTCCATCGGATCCGCTGCAGGCGGGTTCTGATGGAGGATTTTCAGATTGAGCTGGCTCGGCCACCAGTCCTCGTTCTGGGTGCCCCGGAATACCCAGTGCCGGTCACCTCCGCCGGTAAACGGACACTTCATATCGTCAGCCATGGTCGCTCCCTTTCATGTCGGATTTAGGACTGATGCCGGGATAGCACCGAGGTTTCCATCGAACAAATCGATTTCATGGGAATGAGTTATTGAATAAAGTTATGGTTAGCGAGTCTCGCGCTCTGCGCCCCGCCCTGCCTAGGCGAAAGTGTATACCATGAACACTGAATTGGGATCGTCGCGATAGCCTTCGAATGGCCCGCAATAGGCAAAGCCTGCCGACTCATAAAGCTTGCGCGCAGGATAGAAGGCATCCTGGCTGCCGGTCTCAAGGTAGACGCGGGCGTAATAGCGTGAGCGCGCCTCCGCGAGCAGGTGGTTCAGCATGCGCCGGCCAAGGCCCCCTTTTCGGAACTGGGCGACCGTGTGCATCGCCTTGATCTCGCCCGAGCGGCCATCCGAGAGTCGCTTCAGCGCCCCGCAGCCGATCAGCATGCCATTCTCGCGCATATCCCAGACGGTGATACCGGGCGCCTTGAGCCCGTCGATCAGCAGGGCATGCGAACTTTCCGGCGGCGTTGTCTCAAGCATGAGCGCCTTGTGGGCCTGGATCAGGCTCCTGAAATCCTCCGCATCGAGGTTTGCAAGGTCAATGACGACGCTCATGAGACAAGTGTCGTACAGCTGCAATCTGCGTCAAGACGGGATTCGCCCCGGCCTCTGCGGGCCGGGGCATTCCGGGTCAAAGGGCCGCCGGCCTAAAAGGACTTGCGGATGCGCGCGCCGTAGAAGATCGGCTGGCCGGCAATGAAGGTGGGGATGCCGAAGCCATCGCCAGTATTGCCCGCATCGATGATGTAATCCTCGCCCAGCAGGTTCGTCGCATAGGCTTCGATGCCGAAACCGTTTTCCAGGTTGAGCTGGACGTTGAGGTTCATCAGGCCATAGGCGTCCTGGCTGATGGCTTCGCGCTCGGTGTTGTCGAAATAGACATCCGACTGCCAGGTATAGCTCGGCACGAGGACGAGTTCGCCAAAGCCGCCGTCCGCCAGGATGATCCGGGCCGACACCGCCGCCTTGTGGTCGGGTGACAGCCGCAGCTTGTTGCCGTCGAACGAGCCGGTCTCGAAGCGGGCCTTGTTGTAGCCGTAGGAGGCGACGAGGTTCAGCATGTCATTGACGAACCAGTTGGCCTGCGCCTCGAAGCCTTCGGCCGTCGCGTCGCCGGCATTGATCGGCTCGATCAGGCCTTCATCGGTGATCCGCGTCGACTGGAAGTTGGTGTAGTCATAGTAGAAGACAGACGCATCCAGGTTCAGGTCCCCGCCGAGGAAGGCACCCTTGAGGCCGGCCTCGTAGGCATCGACGATCTCGGCATCGAGCACCGCGAAGCCAGCCGCTGGCGCCGAGGCCGAGGCGGTGATGACTTCCGGGCGGCGCCCGCGCGCATAGTTGGCGAAGAGATTGACGGTATCGGTCAGCTCATACTTCGCCGCGGCCCGCCAGGTCAGGTCGTCAAAGGTCTCGCTGCGGGAGATGGTGCCATTGGTCGGCTGCACGAACAGGCCGGCGCCGGTCACCGCGCTCGGGCCGTTCAGCAGCTGGACATTGAGGCCGCTGGTCTTGTCTTCTGTCGTGTAACGAAGACCGGCGGTCAGCTGCAGGCGATCGGTGACATCGACCGTACCGTCGGCAAAGACTTCCGCCGCCTGGGTGTCACCGTAATTGGTGAACTTCTCATTGTGGATCGGCTTCAGCGGGATGATGGTGCCGTCGGTCAGGAAGGCCGTCAGGTTGATGGCCGGGAAAGCGCTGGCCGGCGGCGCGTCGGGAGCCGGGATCAGGCCGCCGAGCAGGGCCTGGACAGACCGCTCATCAAAGGTCAGCGGCACGCCCTGCTCGCCTTCCTCGTCGAAATAGCTCGCGCCGACAAAGCCGCGCACGCGCCCGCCATTGTCATAGTTTAGGCGCAGTTCCTGGCTCAGCTGTTCGCCCTTGGCATCTTCCGCGAAGATCAGGAGGTCGAGGCCGAATCCGTCCGGGTCGAACACTTCCAGGCTGTCAAAGTCGCGCCAGTCGGTGATCGAGGACAGCGACAGGGCGTCCGAGATCTGCCAGTTGCCGAGCAGGGTGACGCTTCTCACTTCCCGATCCAGGCCGAGCTTCTTGCCGCCAAGAAAGTCACCGAACGTATTCAGATTGGCCGGCTCCCATGGGTCGGAGGACCGGCCCGGCAGCGGATCGAAGGCCTTCGACTTGAAGCTCGTGCCTGACGGGGTGTCTTCCTGGTAGTTGGCGATGAGGTCGAAGCGCAGATCAGCCGACGGCTCAAAGGCGAGCGATGCGCGCACCGCCTTCATGTCCTGGCTGTTGAAGTCTTCCTCGGCCGGGTTGAGGCTCTCGACATAGCCGTCGCGCTCACGCAGGCGGCCGGCGAGGCGGAAGGCGACCTTGTCGCCCAGCAGAGGGCCCGTGACGTGGCCGTCGAGATAGCGCTCGTCATAATTGCCGACCCCGGCCGTTGCCTGGCCAGAGAACTCGAATTCCGGTTTGGCCTGGATGACGTTCACCCCGCCGATCAGCGCGCCGCGGCCGAACAGGGTTGGCTGCGGGCCCTTGGCCACCTCGACGCGCTCAAGATCGAACAGTTCGACGATCGACCCGCGTGACCGCGACAGGGACACACCGTCCTGGAAGATCGCGATGCGCGGCTCGATATTCGCCTCGCCGCTGTCGGAGGTGATGCCACGGATCACGAAGCCTGGATTGTTCGGGCTCTGCTCCTGCACTTCGAAGCCCGGAACATAGCGGGCGAGTTCGCTGAACTCATCGAGGCCGAGATCGTCCATCAGCGTCTCGTCGATCGCCGACACGGCCACCGGCACATCGCGCAGATTCTCGGCGCGTTTCTGCACGGTGACCGTAACCGTGGTCTGGCGTAACTCGCCATCGGTGCTGCCGTCCTGGGCGGCGGCGGGCATTGTCAGTGCACCGATCAATATCAGGGAGGTGGATGCAAGGAGAACAGGTTTCATTGGGAGGCTCCGCTATCTTGTTTGCGGCGCTCATAGGCGGATCGTGCGACAATCAGACGACGGATGGACGACAGTGCTGTGACGGTCTGGCTGTGTGTCCTGCCGGGCACAGCGCGTGCACCGCAAATCGAGCATTCTGTTCATGATGCGCTCATCGCCGGCCCGCTAGTCTCTTGCGATTATGAGGAAAACGGGCAAAAGTCGGGGAATGCAGATCATGCGGAAACATGTTGGATGGGCAGTTGGCGCAGTGGCGCTGGGCGCCCTTGGCGGCTGTACGACAGCTGAACTTGAGGCGATATCGGCCGGGCTGAGCGCAGGCATGGCGGACGCCGCCTACACCTCCAGCCAGTATGGCTATGGCGCGCAGCCGGCCTATGGCGGGCGCTACTGGTCCCCCAATACGTTCGGTAGCTATGGCGGCTGGCCGGCGAACTATTCCTATGGCGACTGGGTTGGTTACAACCAGTGCCGCAATACCGGAAGCTTCTACACCTGCGACAGTAATGGCGACGGTTATGCCGACATGTACGGCAATACCGATGATGGCTCCTATGCCTCATCCTCGCTGCGCGTGAACGGGCGGGGCGAGGCCTTCACCTGGGGCAGCGACTGTGGCTGCTGGGAACGCAATCGTGCCTATGATGGCCCGCGACAGCCCGATGAGATCATCATCTATGATGGCGACTAGGTTGATCCGGACCTCCTACCCAGAGCGCTGCGTTTGAACCGCTGGATCACCTTCCTTCGCGGTGTGAATGTCGGCTCCGGCAAGCGGCTTCCGATGAAGGCGCTTGCCGCCGCTCTCGAAGAAGCCGGCTACACTAATGTCGCGACCTATATCCAGAGCGGGAACATCGTCTTTGATTCCGAGCACGACAATTACTGGGATGTCTCTGCAGACCTGACCGACCTGCTGCGCGAAAACTTCGACATCACCCCGCGCAGCCAGGTCTATGCCCCACAGGACCTTGTGCGCATCATCACACTTAATCCGTATAAGGATGAAGGCCTGGAAGAACCGAAGTCGGTTCATTTCTTCCTGCTGGCCGAGCCGGCGGAAGAAGCACGCCTTGATGACCTTCAGGAGATCAAGGCGCATAACGAAGCCTTCGAGCTGACCGATGAGGCCTTCTACCTCCTTGCCCCTGATGGCATTGGGCGCTCGAAACTGGTCGAGAAGCTGGACCGGCTGCTCGGCGTCCCGATGACCGGTCGCAACATGCGCACCATCTACAAGGTCGCCGAACTGGCCGGACTGGATGTCGAGGCGCTCTAGGCCGCCTCCAGCTTCTGCTTCATCTCGCGATTTTCCTGAAACATCTGCGTCATCGCCTTGAAGACACCCGCTTCATAATACGCCAGCAGCGGAAGAGCCTTGCGGTCCACGCTGAAGGCTTTGGCATAGTGGTCGATCAGGGTGTCACTGTCGGCCATATAGGTGCCGGGCGAGGTCTCGACGGCCGGGAAGGTCGCCTCCGGCGCGCACTTCTCCAGGGTGGCTTTGGCTTCGTCATAGGCCCGTGTGCCCTCTTCGAAGACGTCGAAGACAAACTGGTCTGCGATCCCGGCTTCGGTCACGAAAATCCTGAATTTCAGGGAGAACGGGCAATCCAGCTTGAGCACGGCCCGGATGGGTGTGTTGTCAGTTTTCGTCATGGTCTTGCTCCTTGTATCTGACATAAGGAGCGTCCTCAGCGGCCTCGGTGTTCCGAGCGTCCGCAGTCGTCAGCGAGGCCAGCGGGCCCGATGCCCGGCTGAACGCGCATTCATGCGCCAGTCAGGTGGCTTGTCTTAACCTTCGGACAAACAGGACAGATCCGAAAGGCCCATGATGAGCGAACGACACACACGCAGATGGACCCGTCCGGCGCTTGCCCTGGGCGTAATGTCCATGGGGCTGCTGGCGACGGGCTGCGTCGCCTATGACTATTACGACCCGTATTATGGCGACGGCTATTACGATGATGGCTATTATGGCGACGGGTACTATTACACCCCCGGCTATTATTACGGCGAGACCTATTACTACTACCCGTCCTATCCGCGAAACAGCGGTCATCACGGACATTATCGCGGCGGCCATGACGGCAAGGACGGCCACCACAACCGGGACCAGCGCGGAGGTCATCAAGGCCATCATGGCAATCGCGACCAGCGCGACCATCATGGCGACAGGGGTGATCGCGGGCACCGTGGCGACAGGGACCGGGGCGATCGCGGACACAGGGGTGATCGCGGCCAGAGGGGCGACCGGGGCCATGGCCCGCGGGCCGAGAATCCAGCGCCCAAGGCCCCGCCGCAGGCGCGCCCGCCGCGCGACCGCTCACAATCGGCCGCCCGGCAGAACCGCTCTCGGGACGACCGCCCGGCCTATAGGGGATCACGCCAGGAGCTGCTCGGCGACCGCGAGGACCGCTAGGCGGAAAGGCCGAGGATTTCGGCCCGCAATTCCGGCAGGCCCCATCCCTTCTCGGCTGAGGTCAGCCGGATGACCGGATGGGCGGCGGCGCGTTTGGCCAGCGCCTTCTCGATCTTGGCGCGGGTCGCCTCGGCTTCGGTCTTCTTGATCTTGTCGGCCTTGGTCATGACGACCTGATAGGTCACCGCGGCCGTATCGAGCATGTCCATGACCTCAAGGTCTGTGTCCATCAGCCCACGCCGGCTGTCGACCAGCAGGAAGACACGGCGAAGGTTCACCCGGCCCTGCAGGTAGCGAAGGGTCAGGCGCTGCCACTCCTGCGCCTGGCTGCGCGAGACCTTGGCATAGCCAAAGCCCGGCAGGTCAACCAGCCACAGGCGCCCTTCACCGAGGTCGAAATAATTGAGCTCGCGCGTGCGGCCCGGCTCTGAGGAAGCGCGCGCCAGATTCTTGCGGTTGAGCAGCGCATTGATGAGGCTGGACTTGCCGACATTGGAGCGCCCGGCAAAGGCGATCTCCGGCCGGTCGGCCGCCGGCAGCTGGGTCAGGGACGCGGCGCCGAGGACAAAATCACACGGCCCGGCGCACAGGATACGCGCCGCTTCCAGTGTGTCTTCATCAAACTCGGGCGTCTCGCTCACGCCTCTTCCTTCTGCCGGCCCAGCAGGCGGGCAATCAGCTTGTCGAGCTCGGTCTCAACGCCATTACGCCGCATGATGAAGTATTGCTGGATCAGCGACAGCGTGTTCGACCAGACCCAGTACATGACGAGGCCCGCGGCGAAGCCGGCGAAGACGAACATGAAGATCAGCGGCAGGAAGCGCATGATCATCTTCTGCGTCGCATCGGTCGGCGGCGGCGACAGCGCCTGGATGGCCGACATCGTCACGCCGTAGAGGATCGGCAGGATACCAATGCCGATCACCAGGCCGATGATCGGGATCGACTTCACGTCAGCCGCCGCCCAGGGCAAGAGGCCGAACAGATTGCCAATGGCCGTCGGATCCGGCGCCGAGAGGTCGCTGATGAAGGCAAAGGACGAGTGGCGCATCTCGATGGTGACGTAGAGCACCTTGTAGAGCGCGAAGAAGACCGGGATGGTCAGCAGGATCGGGATACAGCCGGCAATCGGGTTGGCCTTTTCCCGCTGGTAGAGCTTCATGATCTCCTGCTGGCGGCGCTGCGGATCGGCGGCAAAGCGCTCCTGGATTTCCTTCATCGGCTCGGCGAGCTTCTTCATCTTCGCCATCGACTTGTAGGACTGGTTGTAGAGCGGCACGAGCGGCAGGCGCACGAGGACCGTCAGCGCCAGGATGGCCCAGCCAAAGGTGCCGAGATTGTGCTCAAGCCAGTAAAGTAGCGAGAAGAGCGGCTTGGTGACGTAGTAGAGAATGTTGCCCCAGTCGATCGCATCCTCGAAACGCGGGATGCCGGCATCCTCATAGTCGCGCAGGACGGCATATTCCTTGGCGCCAGAGAAAATGCGGTTCTTGGAGGTGATGGTCTCGCCCGGCTGAATGACGCGTCCTGCACTGGTTGCCGTAATCTGCAGGATCGGCCCGTTTGCGCGCGACAGGCGTTCGTAGCGGCCGGCAAATTCATATTGCTGTTCGGGAATAAGGCTGGTGAGCCAGTATTTGTCGGTAAAGCCGAGCCAGCCGCCTTCAGAGGCGCGGCGGATACCCTGATCGTCAGCCTTCTTCAGCCCCTTGCCCTTGTCGAGGTTCTTGTAGTTGCGCCAGGTCAGCTCGCTGTCGAACACGCCGAGCAGGCCCTGAAGCGCCATGCCGGATGTGCGCGAGGAGCCGGGATCGGTGGCTTCCAGGAAGCCTTTCCATTCGCCATGGCGCCGGATCGAGCCAAGCGGCGAGAGGGTCCGCGCTTCGCTTCCTGTATTGGTGATGCGGTCGGCGAAGGTGAACATGTAGTTCTCATCGACGCTGATCGTACGCTCGATGGCAATGCCGTCCGAGGTGTAGGTCATGGTCACCGGCGAGCCGGTGGTGAGGGTGTCATTGCCCTCGACCTGCCACCGCGCAGACGGGCCGGCGACAGGCTGGCTGCCGTCGAACCAGTACCAGCCGGCATAATAGCCATACTCGGCATTTGTCGGGCGCAGGAGACGCAGCTCATTGACCTTCTCCACCGTGGTGTAGTGGTCCTTCAGCCGCAGATCATCAAGAATGCCGCCCGTCAGGCGGATCGATCCATCGACCCGCTCGCCATCGATGGTCAGGCGTTGGTTGGCCTGCAGGGCTTCCTCGACGGATGGCGCGATCTCGATGGACGGCTGCCCGCTTTCAACGCTTGCACTCGTATCGACCCCGGCGCTTTCCTGTTGCTGTTCGGCCAGCTCCTGGGCGGCCTGGCGCTTTTCCTGCTGGGGCTGGACGACCAGCGCCTGATAGCCAAACACGAAGGCAATCATCAGCACCATGGCGATGATGAAGTTGCGCTGGTCCTGCGGGTCCATCCCCTGATTCATGTCGAGTTCCGCGGTCTTTACATAATAAAAGGGGGTCAGGCCGTGCCCGACCCCTGTTTCAAGGTTGCGGCGAGGCTTATCAGCGCGCTTTCCATATCGTCAAGCAAGCGCTGCCAGCCAATGCCAGCGGTGTCCATCCGGGCGATGAAGACGTAATCGGCTCCGGGCACGCCCAGCCGGGGCAGCAACTCGCGTGCGGCGGCCTTGAGACGGCGCCGTGCCCTGTTGCGGATAACGGCGTTTCCGGTCTTCTTGGTGGCAGTGAACCCTTCCCCGATATGGCTGCTCGGATCGCCGCGCATCCGGGCCTGGATCACCAGGCTCTTGCGGCGCTCGGACAATCCGCCGCGCACAAAAAGAAACTGAGGCCGCACGGCAAGCCGTACGACCTCAGTGACCTGTTCATCTGTCCGTGCCATGGGGATACCCCCATCAGGCGCGCCGGAGCGCTCAGGCAGAAAGCGTCTTGCGGCCCTTGGCGCGGCGGCGAGCCAGCACCTTGCGGCCATTCTTGGTGGCCATGCGGGAGCGGAAGCCGTGGCGGCGGGCGCGCTTCAGGCGGCTGGGCTGAAATGTACGTTTCATGGGCTTGCGCCTTGATCTTGTGATTGACCGAAATCGGAAACCGCGGCTGATACAGCCACAGGGCGGCATGGTCAAGGCTGCGATGTGCGTGAGATGCGGCTCACGCGACTGTGATGGCGCTTTCGCGGGTCGTGACGTGTAAGACTGCCCGCTTAGGGCTATATCGCGGCCATGAACACAGTCCTCCCCCGCGCATCAAGCCTTGTCCGCACAATCCTGTCCGCCATCGTCCTCCTGGCAGGCGCACCCTTGGCCATGGCCAAATCGACCAGCATCTCCCACGCGCCATGGGGCGCGCTGCTGGAGACCTATGTCGAGCCTGGCGCCGACGGCGTGAACCGGGTGGATTACGCCGCCCTAAAGGCCAACCAGGCCGACCGTGACGCCCTCGACACCTATATCGCGCAATATGCCGATCTCGATTTCGATGCCCTGACGCGCGACGAACAGTTCGCCGCCTGGGCCAATCTCTACAATGCGGTCACGGTTCGCTACATCGTCGAGGAATATCCCCTCTCCACGATCAAGCCCTGGTACTCGCGCGGGCCATGGAAGAAGATCAAGGTGATCGCGGATGGCGAGGAGATCTCCCTCGACGGGATCGAACATGGCGTCCTGCGCCAGCAATGGGCCGACGATCCGCGCCTGCACTATGCGATCAATTGCGCCTCCTATGGCTGCCCGAATTTGCGCGTTGAACCGTGGCAGGCCGAAACGCTGAACGCAGACCTCGATGAGGCCGCCCGCGACTACATCAACCATCCGCGCGGCGTGAGCGTCCTCAAGAATGGCCTGCGCGTTTCGTCCATCTATGACTGGTTCGAAGCCGATTTCGGCGGCAGCGAAGAGGCCGTGATCGCGCATCTGCTGAGCTATGCAGGCCCGGCACTGGCGGAAAAGATCCGGGCAAACCCAGACATCCGCGACCATGACTATGACTGGTCGCTCAACGACACCTCGAAATAAGACGGCCGCAAGCAACACGGCCACTGGCGACAGGAAGGAACGGGCCCAAATGCCCTCAGAAACAAACAACTCCGAATCGGCAGACGTCACCACGCAGGCGGACAAGAAACCCTCGACCTCGATCTGGATCCGCCTCTGGCCGGTCTATGTCATCGCGCTCGGCCTCGTCGCAGCCTGGCAGTTCGGCCTGTTCAGCTACCTGTCGATCGACACGCTGCGCGAACAGAACGAGACGCTACAGGCCTTCGTCGCCGACAACCTGATCATTGCCGTGCTGGCCTATATCCTCATCTATGCCGCCGCGACCGTGTTCATGCTGCCCGGCGCGCTCTGGATCACCATTTCGGGCGGGCTGCTGTTCGGCCTCATTGGCGGCTCGGCGGTCACCGTCGCAGGTGCGACTCTCGGCGCGAGCACGCTGTTCTTCGCTGCGCGAACCTCAATCGGTGCCGCCTTCCGCGAACGCGCCGGCCGGTTCGTGAAGCGGATGGAAGCTGGCTTCCGGGAGAATGCCATCTCCTACATGTTCGCCCTGCGCCTGATGCCGGTCGTCCCCTTCCCCGTGGCGAACATCGCCCCGGCCCTGCTCGGCGCGCGCTACAGGGATTATGCAGTCACCACGGCACTTGGGATCATTCCGGGCGTTGTGGCCTATACATGGATCGGGGCGAGCCTCGGTGCGACCTTCGATGCCGGCGAGACAGAGAACCTGTTCGATGTGGTGAAGAATTTCTTCCCCGCGCTTCTCGCCCTTGGCGTCGTGGCCCTTTTGCCGGTCGCCTACAAGAAAATAGCTGGCCGCAAGGCGGCCCGGCTTGAGGAAGCAGCACAATGAAAGAGGACATCGCAGGAATCCCAGCTGTACCGGGCAGCGCCGGGCAACCACCGGAGAAGCGCAAGGCAGACCTGGTCGTCATCGGCGCCGGGTCCGGCGGTCTTTCGGCGGCAGCCGGTGCTGCGATGCTGGGCCTCGATGTGGTGCTCTTTGAAAAGGGCGAGATGGGCGGGGATTGCCTGAACAGCGGATGCGTGCCGTCCAAGGCGCTCCTGTCGGCGGCCAAGTACGCCGCGGCCGCCCGCGAAAGCAGCGCCTACGGCGTCATGTCCGGCGAACCGGTCACCGACTGGGAGGCGGTCAAGGCGCATATCCGCAAGACGATCGACACGATTGCCCCCGTCGACAGCCGGGAGCGGTTCGAAGGCCTCGGTGTGACCGTGATCCGCGAGCACGCCCATTTCACCAATCCGAACACGGTTGCCTCGGCCAGCGTCGCCGTCTCGGCCAAACGGATCGTGATCGCGACCGGCTCGCGCGCGGCCATCCCGCCCGTGCCCGGCCTTGCCGATGTGAACTACCTCACGAACGAGACCATCTTCACCGTCCCGTCCCTGCCCTCACATTTGATCATCCTCGGCGGCGGCCCGATCGGCATGGAAATGGCGCAGGCCTTCCGCCGGCTGGGCTCGGAGGTCACGGTCATAGAGATGGACCGCGTGCTCGCCCGCGCCGACCAGGCGCATGCAGAGATCGCGTCCGAGGCCCTGCGCAAGGAAGGCGTCTCCATCCTCGACAGGCACCGTGCCGTGAAAGTCTGGAAGGACGCCGGCAAGGTCAGTGTCGATGCCGAGGGCGAAGACGGCACGAAAACCATCAGCGGCACTCACCTGCTCGTCGCGACCGGCCGCAAGCCGGTGACCGACGGTCTTGCCCTGGAGGCTGGCGACGTCGATTTCGACCAGCATGGCATCAGGGTGTCGGACAAGCTGCGATCGATTTCCAACAAGCATGTCTGGGCCGTGGGCGATGTGGCCGGCAAAGGCCAGTTCACCCACCTTGCCGGCTGGCACGCTTCGGTGCTCGTCCGCCGCGCCTTCTTCAAACAGGGCTCGACGTCATCCTCGCTGCCGCTCCCGGCGGTCACCTACACGGCTCCGGAAGTCGCCCAGGTCGGCCTCACCGAACACGAAGCGCGCGAGCGGTTCGGCGACAAGGTCCAGGTCACGCGCTTTGCGTTCGACGAGAATGACCGCGCCATCGCAGAGGGCAAGACCGAGGGCGAATGCAAGCTCATCCTGAAGAAAGGCAAGCTGGTCGGCGCGTCCATCGTTGGCGAGGGCGCAGGCGATATCATCCAGCTTGTCGGCTATGCGATGTCGAACAAGATGAAGCTCACTTCGCTGACCAATTTCATCTCGCCCTATCCGACCCGGACCGAGGTGGTGAAGCGGGCGGCCAGCGCGCATTTCTCCGATGCTGTGTTCGGCAAACCGGCCCGCCTGCTGGTAAGCTTGCTTCAGCGCATTCTCTGACCTATTCCGGCTGGCGTGTCTGACGCCCCGTCATCTTCCGTGCGAAACGGCCGATCCAGCTGGTTTGAAAGCCTGTCGGCACGGCTGTTCGTTGTCACCATCTTCGCCATCCTCGTCGTCGAATTCGTCGTCTTCCTGCCAAGCGCGGCGAGCTACCGTCAGAACTGGCTGAACGAGCGCATCCAGGCCGCCCGCATCGCCGCCCTCTCACTGGAAGCGGCCCCCAGCCGGATGGTATCGGAAGAGCTGTCCAACGAGCTGCTGGAGCGCGCCGAAGTGCTGGCCGTTGCCGAGCTCAGCGACGATATGCGCGAGCAGATCCTGCCGCCGACCATGCCGCTCGATGGGCCGACCAAGCAGATCGACCTGATGGAAGAAGGCATGCTGGGCGCGATCGGCGAGACGATTGCGACATGGGGCGCGCCGGATGACCGGATGCTGATCATCCGCGCCATGGGGTCGGCGCCGGGGCGTGTGCTGGAAATCGTCGTCCCGGAATCCCCGCTGAAGCATGGCCTCATCGCCTTCGGCTGGCGCATCCTCGGCCTGTCGCTACTCATCTCGCTGACCGCCGGCGGGATCATCTACCTCCTGCTCTTCTTCCTGGTCGTGCGGCCGATGCAGCGGGTCACCGCGTCTGTCATCCAGTTCCAGAAGGACCCGGCCTCCTGGACCAAACGCCTCTCGCCCACCCCGCGGCGCGACGAGATCGGCCTGGCACAGAACGCCCTTGCCGACATGGAGAGCGCCGTCTCCGACACGCTGCGCCAGCGCGAACGCCTCGCCCTGCTCGGCGAGGCGGTAGCAAAGATCAACCACGACCTGCGCAACACGCTAGCGACCGCGCAGCTGGCCTCCGATGCGCTCTCAACCTCGGACGACCCGCGCGTACAGCGCTCGGTTCCCCGGCTCGAGCGGGCGCTGGAGCGGGCGATCAAGCTCGCCAGCGAGACGCTGAAATATGGCCGGTCCAATACGCCGGAGCCGCGGCTGCAGACGGTGAACCTGCATCAGGCCACGACAGAAGCGGCGCAGGAAGCGCTCAGCCAGCAGCCCGATACACGGTTCGAAAATACTGTGCCGGACCATACCGACGCGACTGCCGATCCGGACCATCTTCACCGCATCCTCGCCAACCTGATCCGCAATGCCGCCGAAGCCCAGGACGGTCATGGGGAGGTCATGGTCCGCCAATGCGAGAAGGGCCTCGAAATCTGCGACAGGGGGCCTGGCCTGCCGGCCAAGACGCTGGAAAACCTGTTCAAGCCTTTCGCCGCCTCGTCCCGCCGCGACGGCTCAGGCCTCGGCCTTGCACTCTCGCGCGATCTCGCTCGGTCCATGGGCGGCGATCTCGAACTGATCGAGACCGGCCCGGAAGGCACCTGTTTCCGGCTGGTCCTGCCCTAGGGCCTGAAGCCTCTTGCAACGCCCTCGCGGCGCCGGTCGGAGCCGCCTTCGAGGCCGTCATCGCGCACAAGGATGGTGTTGAGCCCGGAATTCTCGCCTTCGCGCTCCTGCACCTCATAGCCCATCGCCGACAGCGTATCGGCCCATTCCTGGCCCTTCGGCACGCCGGTCTCGACCCGCACCTCCTTGCCGCGCGCGATCACGTTCGGCAGGTCGATCGCCTCCTGGACGGAGAGGTTCCATTCGAGGATGCCGATGATGGTCTTCGACACATAGGCGACGATGGAATTGCCGCCCGGCGAACCGGTAACGAGCAGGAGGTCGCCATTCTCGTCGAAGACAATGCTCGGCGAGAGCGATGAGCGCGGGCGCTTGCCAGCGTCCGGCGCATTGGCGACGAGCTTACCATTGATGCGCGGCTGGCGGGAGAAGTCCGTCAGCTCATTGTTGAGCAGGTAGCCGTTCACCATGCGCGAATTGCCGAAGGGCGCCTCGACGGTGGCGGTGAAAGAGACGGCGTTGCCATACTGGTCGACGATGGAGATGTGCGTCGTGCCGCCCTTCTCCTCGGTCATGTCGCGGCCCCACATCCCGATCATCGGGCCGCGGCCCAGCACTTCGCCGGGATCGCCGGGCTGCTGGGTGGCATCCATCGGGGCCATCTGGCCCACGCGAGCATCGAGATAGTCCGGATTGATCAGGTCCTCGGCCGGCACTTTCACGAAGTCGGCATCGGCGACGTAATGGTCGCGGTCGGCATAGGCGAGCCGCTGGGCCTCGACCCAGGCGAGCAGGACGTCCTCTTCAGCGAGGTCCATATTGTTCGGCAGGGCCCGGTTGTAGAGCCCGTAGATCATGTTCTGGGTAACACCGCCCGAGGCCGGCGGCGGCGCCGAACAGATGCGGATCCGGTCATGGTCGCCGCACAAGGCCGGGCGGACCTTGGCTTCATAGCTGGCAATATCCTCCACCGTCATTTCGCCGGGCAGCGGCTCCTCGGCCACGGTCGCGACAATCGCTTCTGCGTTGGCGCCCTTGTAGAAGGCGTCCGGGCCCTCTTTCGCCACCGCCGTCAATATGTCGGCATAGGGCTGGTTGGTGCGCACCGCGCCCGTCGCAAGCGGCTCGCCATCCGGATAGAAATAGGCGGCGCTCGCCTCATGATCATCAAGGCGCGTCGCCGCGCGGATCTGCGGATTGGCCAGGAAGCCCGCCAGCCGGGGCGAGACTTCGAAGCCCTGCGTCGCCAGGTCGATGGCCGGCTGGAACACGCTTGCCCAGTCGGCCTGCCCTTCGGCGTCATGCGCGGTCTTGTAGAGGGAGACGATGCCCGGCACGCCCGGCGAGCGGCCCGATTGCCAGGCCGGGACGAAATCCAGCACCTCTCCGTCAATGACAAACAGGTTTTCATCGGCGGCCGCCGGCGCCGTCTCGCGCCCGTCATAGACGCTCAGCCGGTCATCCTGGAAATCGTAATAGACAAGGAAACCGCCCCCGCCGAGGCCCGAGCTCTGCGGCTCGACAAGGCCGAGGACAGTATGAACGGCGATGGCCGCATCGATCGCGTTGCCGCCCGCCTGCAGGATCTCGAGGCCAGCTTCCACCGCGCGCGGATCGGCTGCCGCCACCATCGCGCCCCTGGTCCAGCTGCGCGTCTCCTCTGCCGGTTCGACCGGGGCATCGGCAACCGTGTTCTCGGCCGGTGGCGGTGCCTCAGGCGCGGGCTGGCACGCGGCGGCCGCTGCAAGAGAAATCACTGCGGAGAGGAAAAAAGGCTGTTTCATGCTTGGGCGCCGTTCCTGTTCTGTGGTTCAAGGCTACCGACCGGATTCAATCCTCAAAGTAAAGGTGGTTTACTGCACATGTCACGACCCGGACCGCGAAACCTGATTACCGATGTCCCCGGCCTGACCGTGGGCAATGCCGAGGACAGGGACGTCCTCACCGGAACAACGGTCATCGTGGCGGATGAGCCCTCCACGGCGGCCTGTT
Organism: Henriciella mobilis; assembly: GCF_003576285.1. Classification (NCBI taxonomy): domain Bacteria; kingdom Pseudomonadati; phylum Pseudomonadota; class Alphaproteobacteria; order Hyphomonadales; family Hyphomonadaceae; genus Henriciella; species Henriciella mobilis. Next base: position 445,499 of record NZ_QWFX01000016.1, read on the forward strand.
CGGTGGCTGGCGGCGGGCCCGGCACCCGAGAGACAGACCTCCTGCGCGCCGACACCATGGTCGAGCAGGTCGACGCGATCGTCCTGTCGGGCGGCAGCGCCTACGGCCTCGCCGCCGCTGACGGGGTCACGGCAAAGCTTGGCGCGATGGGGCGCGGCTATGGCCTGAAGGACCTGCCGGGCGTGCCCAAGACGCCGATCGTGCCGTCTGCGATCCTCTATGACCTCGCCAATGGCGGCAACAAGGCCTGGGGCGAGGCCCCGCCCTATCGCGCGCTCGGCGAGGAAGCCTTCGAGAATCGCGCGGCGAGTTTCCCGCTCGGCAATGTCGGCTGCGGCCTCGGCGCCAATGCCGGCGCGCATGCCGGCGGGCTCGGCTCGGCCTCGCTGCGCACGAATGACGGCTTTACCGTCGGGGCGATTGCGGGGGTCAACTGCTTCGGTTCTGTCTTCATGCCCGGCACGACCAGCTTCTGGGCCTGGCCCTACGAACTCAATGGCGAATTTGGCGGGCACCGTCCGGGCGCCGACTATGAGTGCGATCCGGAGGAATGGGGCGACGCCAAGATGAACCCGCAGCCCGGCCAGAACACCACCATTGCCTGTATTGCAACCGATGTCGCCCTGACGCCGGCGCAGGCGCAGCGGGTCTCGCAGATCGCGCTGGCCGGCTTTGCGCGCGCCATCCGCCCCGTCTTCGCTCCCTTCGATGGCGACGCCCTGTTCGTGCTCTCCACCGGCCGCGTCGCGCTGGAGGAACCAACACCGATACAGCTCACGCGGATCGGTGAACTTGCCGCCTCGACCCTTGCCCGGGCCATTGCGCGCGGGGTATATGAGGCAGATCAGAAGAGTGCAGCATAAGCGCTTGCATCGGGCGCGGCGCGCCGCTATGTGTCCGCCCTCGAAACGGAGCACCCGTAGCTCAGCTGGATAGAGCACCAGACTACGAATCTGGGGGTCAGAGGTTCGAATCCTCTCGGGTGTGCCATTTCGCTTCCATGACAATCCACCGCAGCGTCAATGATTAACGCCGCGCTCCGCCAGCGCAGTCGCGCCTGTGCTTGAATTCTGTGCGCGGGGCCCGGATTTCCAATCGGACTGGCCGGAATATTCGACAATTCTCAAGGGGCTTTCCCTGATCGAATTAGACCGCTTAACTGCTGTAATCACAGCAGTTTCAGGCTACAGAGAAGCAACCCTTCCGAGCCCTCACGCGACAAAATGCGATCATTGCGGCTTGGTAACGTCTTTACCTGCGGACGATCCGCCCGTTACAACCATTATGGTTAATAGTCAGGGGTGACGCTTTTGATCAGGGTTCGATTTCCAACAAGGTCCGGGTTCCTGGGACTGGTTATGGCGGGGTCTGCGATTGCACTTTCGGCATGCGAGAGCGCGCCGGTCCAGGCACAGACGCAGACTGCATCAGCAGGATGCACGGAATGGGTGGCACCGTCAGGGACGGCGGAAGACGTTGCGCGGCGGTGCCGTGACCGCGCCGACGATTCAGACATTTTGGGCCGGGAAGCCGGGCTGTCCTATTATCACGCCGCCAACGCCTATGACGTGCTCGGCGACAGCGCCGCGGCTGCCGACATGGTCGAGCGTTCCTTCAACGAACTGGCAACGTCCGACCGCTGGCTGACCACGCCGCCGAACGGCCTGTCCGAGGAAGACCAGCGCGACTGGCTGGCCCAGCGCCGGCAGTTCCAGCTGGAGCGGCTGATGCTGGCTGCAGATGCCTATCGGGGCCTGGCGGAGGCCTACACCCAGTCACCGACATCATCCTTCTCGAACCGTTGCGCGAGCCGGCTCGACTGCCTGTCGAAGGCGATCGGCCACCTGGCCGATGGTGAGGCGATTGCCGCCCGGCTAGCGAGTGTCAGCCGCGAGCCGCTTTATGACCGCTATCACCTGGCGCTGGGAGACCTCTATGAAGCGCGCAACCGGCCGGGCGACAGCGAAGCGGCGATCCGAGCCTATCAGACGGTCGCCAGCAGCCCGCTCGCCGGGCCGGCCCCGGCCACGGCGCGCGCCAACCTGGCAGGCCTGACGACACGGCTTGCCCATGACGCGCTTGAGCGTGGCGGCGCGGCGGATGTCGTGCAGGCGATCCGCTACTTCAACCTCGCGCGCGATGCCGATCCGACGAATGCCGAGGCCCCCCTCGGGCTTGGCCAGATCTATCTCGACGGCGGCACGGCGGCGAACGACCTCGCACAGCTCGGCCGGGCCGAAAATGCCTTTTCCGACGCCCTCGCGCTCAGCACGCAGGCCAGCCAGAAAGCAGCGGCCTATATGGGCCGCGGTGCCGCGCGCAGCCGCATCGCCAGCCTCAACGGCACATCCGCCCAGGCTGCGATTGCCGACTATCAGGCGGCCGCCCAGCTCGCCGATTCCGCCGAGACGTTCCTTGTGCTCGCCCGCTCGTGCAAGGCGAGCCGCGACTGGCAATGTGCCGACGAGAATTTCGCGCGCGGTATCTCCCGCCTGCAATCGGAGAATGCCTCCGGCGAGGCGCTGTCTGCGGCCCTGCTCGAACAGGCCGATGTCCGCGAGCGCATGTCGATTTACGGGCCGGGCGATGTCCGGGCGCTGCTGCAGCAGGCCGTGAATGCCGCGCCTGCTTCTGGCGAAGCCAATATGGAGCTGGCGCGTCACGACATGGCGCACGAGAACTGGAACGGCGCCGAGACCGGCTTCAAGCGCGTCGTGCAACCCTCGACCACAGGCAGCGACCTGCTGAAAGCCGAAGCCTATGGCGCCCTGGCGCGTCTCGGTGCGTCGCGTCCCGGCGGGAACCTCGAACAGGCGATCGGCTATATCGAACGGGCCGCCGACCTCGACAAGGCCAATCCGGACTATCCGCGCGAGCTTTGCATTGCCCGGATCTATCGCGGCGGGTCCAGCGTGACGGCCAGCCGCAACGCCCGCACCTGCGACCTCGGGGCCAGCACGGGCAGCCTTCTCCTGCAGGCCATGTTCGACATGCGCCGCGCGCAGTATGCCGGCGCGAGCACGGCCGCCCAGATCCGCCGCACGGCGCGCGACCATATCAACCGCGCGCTCGACGTGACCGGTCCTGATCACATCACCGATTATGACTGGCCGCTTGAGGACAGCCTGCCGCCGGTGAAGACCCGCGCCATCCTCCTTTACCTGAAGGAGGCGACGCTAGCCTGCGGCGGCAACTACACATTCTACCTGCCCGAAGCCAATGGCATCACGTCCACCGACTATTCGGCCGCGCGTGACTTCCTCGATTTCTACAGGTCACGACTATGCACCTGAGGCGCCGGTTGAAACCCATTTACGCGACGATCAGAATGCAGAGAGTCACAGCTTCAGGCTCAGCAGGAGGGGACCATGTCTAATCAGCCGCCCGGACACACGCCGGCGCTTTACGAAGACCGCACACTGTTTCCAACACCCGTTCAGGAACCGCCCGGTCATCACAATAATGGCGGGCCATCCGGCGGAGGGATTTCCGCGATCGGTGTGATCATCGTCGCCTTCATCGCCGCCGCGGTGGCCGGCGGCATCGTCTGGTTCGCATCCTCGTCGAGCGGCGGTGGCGGCGGGGGCACGACGAATTCGCAGATCGCCGCGCTGCAGGAAGAAAATGCCCGGCTGGCCGGCATGATCAAGGAGTTCGAAGAGAACCAGGAGCAGGAGCAGATCGCCAGCTATGAGGAAAAGATCGCCGCGCTCGAAGCCCAGGTCGCGAATTTCGGGTCTTATGGTAGACTGGCCGAACTGGAACAGCAGATTGCCGAGCAGAAGGCCGAGATAGAACGCCTGATCGCCCAGCCGGAACGCCAGCGCATGCCGGCGAGCGCCCGCGAAATCCCGGAGCCGGAAAACGATACCGACTGGGTGTCCCGCGTGGAAGACGAACTCGAAGCCTATCTCAAGGTCCTTGAAGACCGGGTGGAATGGGTCGCCTCCTGGCCAGCCCGCAATCCGCCACCGCCTTGTTCGGACCCGGAAAATTGCTGAGGAAACAGAGCCATGAGTGATGTCAAAATGCTCTTCGACAAAGCCGAAGAGATCGAGTCCGGCAGCAATGCCTTTCCCGATATCGAAAAGCTCGAGCAGGAGTTCAACGAGAGCGGCGAGTCCGACTGGACGATCCCCGAGGCGTTCTTGTGCCTGCTGCTGGAAGCGGCCTTCTCCGACGGCAGCATCGCCCCGGAGGAACGCGAGGAGATCGCTGCGCTGGTCAAACGCTCACGCACGATGAAGCGGCTGAGCCCACAGCAGATGGCCGCGGTGAACCAGACGGTGAACGAGCGCATGGGCGAGCGGAACGAAGGCCTGCGAGAAGCCTGTCTCACCCTGCCGGCCGACATGCGCCTGTCGGTCTATGCCCACTGCGTCGACATCGTCCTGGCCGACCGCCAGCTGCGCGAGGGCGAGGAAACCTTCCTCAAGCAGATCGAGGAATACATGCACCTCGAGCCGGAAATGGTGAAGGCAATCCGCGCGGTGATGCTGATCAAGAACCGCTACTAGGTTTCGTATCCACCAGTTGATGTTGCAACCTAAGAGTGTAGGCTGATCGAAAGGTCAGGAGTTCTCAATGGTTCGTTTTGTGCGAAGAGCCTCAGCTTTGGTTATATCCTCAGCATTGCTAATTTGTTCACCGGCTTCGGGACAGAGTTTTCCATCTGATCCGAACGAACAACAAAAAATAATTGGCGCATTTGTTGAAATAAATGATGTTTGGAATGAACTAATTCCAACTGTTAACGAGTTGGAGGAGCTGCTTCCGCTTCTTGTGTCGCTTGACCAAGGAGAGATTACCAAGTCCACCTACCTCAGCGAAGTAACTAGAAAGCGCGATAAACTTAAGAGCAATCTGCGCTTCGCAAAAAGCCAAGTACGTGAAATCGTCAATCGAGAATATGGCGAATCTAGTTGGGCAACAAGAATTGAACAGTATGAAACTGAACTCGATGGCATGTTTCGCCAGCTGGAGGCGCTGTTCGATACGACCAATGATTTCTTCATAAGTGCTCCGTCTCTCGATGCTGAAACTGAGGCGTACTATTCGGAGATCATGGTCGACAAGATTAGGATTGTGACCCAACTCTCAAACCTATCCCTGCGAGGGGATATTGCGATGTTGGGTGAAGAACATCCGAATGTTTTTATTCTTCGTTCTTGGGAGCACCAGAGTAACGTGTTCGCAAACTTGTTTGAACTCGATCACATATTTTACTACGGCTCCGACGATGATGTAGACCGCTACTTTCAGCTGATTGATCGATCTAAGGCTGAACTGGACAACTTTCAGAATACTAAAGCCGCTGGCTTGGCCGCAAACGAAGAAATGAAATCCGAATACAGCCACCTGAGCCTTGGTGCTACGGCTCAAGAACGAGAGCTGATTGATCTGGTTTTGCAACTGAACGATTCATTTTCGCAGGCTTGGTCAACTGAACAGGATATCGCCGACAAATATCGACGCCAACTAACACTTTACGAAACAATGCCGGATCCTTTTCCCAGCGATGAAATTGAGAAATTGGATCAGAAAATAGTGGTATTGGAAGACACTAGGTGGGCGCTTTTCGACGAAAGACTGGAATTGGCCCAAGATTTGGTGAATAGGGCAGCTGATTAGTCGAGAGCACGCGCCCTCTTGCGCCGCGTCAGCCCTTGGACATAGGGCTGACGCGCGCTACTGTCTGACACAGAGAATGGAGAGCCGCCGCCCATGTTCATGAAATTCTTCAACGAGCTGCGTCAGCAGAAAGTGCCCGTCACGCTCAAGGAATACCTCACACTGCTCGAGGCGATGGACAAGGATGTCATCGGCATGGACGTCGAGGACTTCTACTATCTCTCCCGCGCCGCGCTGGTGAAGGATGAGCGCAACCTCGACAAGTTCGACCGCGTCTTCTCCCACGTCTTCAAGGGCCTCGACACCATGCAGGACGCCGTCGACGTGCAGGACCTGCCGGAAGAGTGGCTGCGCAAGATGTCGGAGAAATTCCTCACCAAGGAGGAGATGGACGAGATCGAGGCGATGGGCGGCTTCGAGAAGCTGATGGAGACGCTGAAAGAGCGCCTCGAAGAGCAGAAGAAGCGCCATGAGGGCGGCAACAAATGGATCGGTACGGGCGGCACCTCGCCCTTCGGCGCGAATGGCTACAATCCCGAAGGCGTGCGCATCGGGCAGGAAAAGTCCCGCCACCGCCGGGCCGTAAAAGTCTGGGACAAGCGCGAATTCAAGAATTACGATGACAGCGTCGAGCTGGGCACGCGCAACATCAAGGTCGCGATGAAGCGGCTGCGCAAATGGGCGCGCGAGGGCGCCGACGAGGAACTCGACCTCGATGCCACCATCCGCAACACCGCCAAGCAGGGCTATCTCGACATCGAGATGCGCCCGGAAAAGCGCAACACGGTCTCGGTGCTGCTGCTGATGGATGTCGGCGGCTCGATGGACCCGCACGTCAAGGTCATGGAAGAGCTGTTCTCGGCCGCGCGTTCGGAGATCAAGAACCTCGAATATTTCTACTTCCACAACTGCCCGTATGAAGGCCTCTGGAAGGACAATCGCCGCCGCATGAACGAGCGCATCCCGACCTGGGACGTGCTGCACAAATACCCCTCGGACTACAAGGTCATCATTGTCGGCGACGCCACGATGAGCCCGTATGAGATCACCTATGCGGGCGGCTCGGTCGAGCACTGGAACGAGGAAGCCGGCGGTGTCTGGATCCAGCGCATCGTGCAGCAATTCCCGAACCTTGTCTGGCTGAACCCGGTCAAGTCCGGCGCCTGGGAGTACACCGGCTCGATCAAGCTCATCAACGAGCTGATCGGACCGGGACGCATGTTCGAGCTGACCATCAAGGGCCTCGAAGAGGCGATGAAAGAGCTGAGCCGGTAATAGGTAGATGACCCAAAAGCAAGCTCTGGAAACGCGCACAGAAAAAGCGCTGAAACAAAGCGCCAGTGATTTTTATAGAGCACGCCAAAGCTGGTCACTGTTCATTTCAAGCAATGGGCCTTTCGATAGCCCCAAAAGATCACTCCATGAAATCGTGAACAAAGCGAACCTTGGTTTCTCGTTCAACGCTATTCAAAATCTGTCAATTAGTGATTGCATTCTTTCTATATGTAGATTGACAGACAGTGTATCTGACGACCGGCTGAACATTTGCCTGTTGCGCCGGGACATGGAAAAGCATCGCAACCTTTTTCTGGAGAATGCCGAGGCATTCTTCGCTGATCCAGGCAATTTGATTCATGGTCGCTCGTGTCAAGTCGAGTTGCTGCGATATTGTGGCCAATTTATCTATACTTTGACACTTATTGATGAATTTATCGCATCACGTAGCCTGAAAACGATCAGAAGTCACCGAAACAAGGTGCTCGCTCATTCCCTCAAATCGAAAGCAGACGTACCGAAGGTCTCAGATGTTGAAGATGCTTTGACCGCAGCCGGCAAAGTAATCGCTGCATTGTATTTGGTGCTGCAACATTCCACGTTGGTCGTGGATGAGTTGGAGAGCCAATATCTACGGAAATTCGATAAATTCTGGGACGCCGTCGAATTGGGCGCTCAAGAGCAACCAAAGCGGCAGGCGCAGAAGTTTCAGGAAATGCTACAGAGAGCGCAAAAAACGTAATCCAATTCCGCGAACTGATCACATACATCGCTCGGCAAGTGAGCGAGTGTGGATCCGCCTAATCCAGAAATACGACTAACAAGGTCTCCGTCCGAACATAGCCTCACACTTGGAGCGCTTGAGCTTTGTGCTGACACGCCTAGTCTGTTGCACAAACAGGGAGAGACATATGCCGCGCATCGAAGCCAACGGAATCGAGATCGAATACGAGGAATACGGCAAGCCGGACGACCCGATGCTGCTGCTGGTTTCCGGCTTTTCCGGGCAGATGATCACCTGGCCGGACGCCTTCAAGCAAGGCCTTGCGGAGGCCGGGCGCCGCGTGGTGATCTTCGACAATCGCGACATCGGCCTGTCGACCGAGTTCACCAATGAGGTGCCGCCAGCCCCGCGCGACATCGTCAAGGGCGTCATGGCCGGCGAGCCAATGCATGAGAAGGTGCCCTACATCCTCAACGACATGGCCGCCGACGCGGCCGGACTGGTCCAGGCGCTCGGCGCCAACAAGGCAGATGTCATGGGCTTTTCCATGGGCGGCATGATTGTCCAGCTGATGGCGCTCAACCATCCAGAGCGCGTGCGCACCCTCATCCCCGTCATGACGACGTCAGGCGATCCGGCCCTTCCGCCAGCCACGCCCGAAGCACAGCAGGCGCTGACAGCCGTTCCGGAGGTGCGCAACGCCGACGCCATCGGCGATCTTGCCGCTCAGTCGCGCCGGGTCATCGGCTCGCATGAAACCGTCCGCAATTCCGATGAGGCCGTGAAAGCCATGGCCATCCGGGCGTTCGAGCGCTCCGACCGGCCGATGGGCGTTGCCCGGCAATATGCCGCCATCCTCGCCCAGCCGCGCTGGCACGAACGGCTGGCCGGCGTCTCGCACCCCACCCTCGTCCTGCACGGCGCGCAAGACCCCCTGATTCGTCCCGCCGCCGGCCAGGACATTGCCGAGCGCATCCCCGGCGCCGAGATCGAGATCATCGAGAAATGGGGCCATGACCTGCCGGAGAAGATGGTGCCTGTCCTGCTCAACCGGATCGTCCCCTTCCTCGGCAAGCATGTGCCGGAAGAGGCCCGCGCGGATGTGAACTGAGATGGCCGATACCGTCCTGACTGCGCGCGATGGCGACATCTTCACCGTTACCATAAACCGGCCGGCGGCCCGCAATGCGGTCGACCGCGACACGGCGCAGGCGCTCTATGACGCCTTCAACGCTTTCAATGACGACGGGGTGCTTTCGGTCGCCATCCTGACCGGCGCGGCGGGAAATTTCTGCGCCGGGGCGGACCTGAAAGCCGTCTCCGAGGGCAATGGCAACGTCACCACCGCGCGCGGCGATATGGGGCCGATGGGGCCGACGCGGTTAAGCCTCGGCAAGCCTGTCATTGCGGCGGTTGAGGGCTACGCCGTGGCAGGCGGACTGGAGCTGGCGCTCTGGTGCGACCTGCGGGTCATCTCCGAGACGGCGCGTTTCGGCGTCTTCTGCCGGCGCTTCGGTGTACCGCTGATCGATGGCGGAACCGTCCGCCTGCCGCGCCTCATCGGCCACTCGCATGCGATGGACATGATCCTGACCGGCCGGGAGGTCGCCCCCGACGAGGCGATGGCGATGGGCCTCGCCAACCGGCGGGCCGAGGCGGGCGGTGCGCTCAAGGCCGCAAAGGCACTGGCAAGCCAGATCGCCGGCTTCCCGCAGCTCTGCATGCGGGCCGACCGTCGTTCGGCGCTCGACCAGTGGAGCCTCGACGAGAAGACCGCCCTGATGGCCGAGATTTCCGGCGGCATGGACGTCATCCGCTCCGGCGAGACGGCCAAGGGCGCAACGGCCTTCTCATCCGGCAAGGGTCGGCACGGGGAATTCTGAGCGGCCCCACCCCGACCCTCCCCTGAGGGGAGGGGGCGCAAGCCTCGCCGTTCCAGAGCCCGCATGGTGAGCGAAGTCGAACCACGCGGGCGTATGCGCGAACGTCTCAAGGAGAACCATTCGGCTGCCCTGCCGCAGAGGCGCGTTTTTACCAGCCGCCCCCGCCGCCGCCGCCACCGCCGCCGCCGGAGAAGCCGCCACCGCCCGAGCCGGACGAGCTGGAGCTTTGCGGCATGGAGCTGGTGACCGCCGAACTCATCGTCGAGACCATCGACTTGTTCATGCTGGCAAAGGAACCGTGCCGGCCCATATGGCTCCAGCCCGGATTATAGGCCGCTGCCTCTTCCGGCAGGAGCTTTTCGAAATGCTTCGTCCATGGCTCTTCGACGCCGAGCGCGATCGCATAGGGCAGGAACTTCTCGTAGCGCTCCACCGTCATTGGCGGCTCCTGGCCTGAGCCGACCTCGAAGGCGTTGAGCTGCAGTTTCTCGGCCTTTTCCAGGTAGAGCTTGAAGCCCTCAATCTCCGTGCGGACATCCTGGCCCTTCGGGGTCGGCGCCGGCATCAGGTACATGAAAACACCGTTCAGGATGACCAGCGCCCCAACCAGCAGCGTCATCGCCAGCGTCCAGCCCGGCGCCTGGATGATCGCCCAGGCAATCGCCGCGCCCGACAGCAACACGGCGAAGATCGTGTAGCCGACATTCCATTTGAAATAGGCCGAGCCGAATCGGTCCGAAACACGCTTGCGGAACGCCATATAGGCGGTGGTGAACGTCTTGTTGTACTTGTCGCCAAGCGTCATCGTCCCGTGCGAGAGCAGCTTGCGGTCGAGCAGCCGCTCCTCGATGGGCAAGGTTTCGCCGTCGGCAGTCTTCGGCGTCAGCACCGTCTTCTTCTTGTCTTCGGCATCGATCTCGACAAAGCCCTTGATGCCGAGATTGACCAGCGTCGCGATCAGCGCGTCATGCTGGTGAAAGCCGCGATGATAGATGTGGTGCACGGCGGCCGGGGAATAGCCCATCGGCGGCTCGTAGCGGGCAAAGACCGGCCCCTTGGGCGGGTCGACACCAACCGTCTGCCAGGAGCGGTAGAGGAAGTAGAACACCCCGCACAGCGAGGTCAGCAGGATGACGACCGCGCCATAGCGTTGCCACCAGAGGGCGGTCTTGTCGGCCGCGCTCGGCGGGTCGATCACGCCCTTGTCCATCGTCAGGGAGATGGTCAGCCCCTCCCGGACCCGCAGCGGCTCGGTCGTCTCGAACATATAGGCGCGCCCGTCACGGCTGAACCGGTAGGCGCTGCCCGTGTCGCCCTGCCCGCCCGTATAACCATTCTGCTCGATCATCCGGGCGCCCTCGGGCAAGATGACCCGCGCGCTCGCGACAAGGATCGGGAAGTTCCAGTACGTGCCGGTGACGTTCCAGTAGATCTCGTCGAAGTCCTCGAAATAGCGGATCTGGTTCTTCACCCGGTAGCGGATGACGTAGACATGTTCGCCCCGGCTCAGGAAATGGTCCTCATCACCGATCCGGATGCGCCAGGCATTGCCCTCCGTGCTGGTTTCATAGGGCTCACGCTGGCCGTTGCGCTGAATGGACAGGACCTTGTAATCATAGCGCAGCCGGTCGCCGTCACTCTCGAAATAGCGCGGCAGATCGCGGAAGATGCCGCGGCGGATCTGGTTGCCCTCGGCCGTCACGGTGATCGTCTCGGTCAGGATGATGTCGCCATCGGTCTCGACCTCGATCCCGACATCGAACCGGTTGATGACCTCCTCGGCCAGGACCGGGAAAGCAACACACAGGCTGGCGAGGAGGACGAAGAGCAGCCGCGCCATCAGGCCTCGCCCCCGAAGTCGACGCCCGGCAGCGCCCGGTCAGAGGTTTCGATCTCGAAGAAGTCGGCCTGTCTGAAGCCGAAGGGCCCGGCCACGAGATTGGACGGGAAGCTCTCGATCAGCGTGTTCATCTCGCGTACTGCGCCATTATAGAAGCGCCGCGCCATCTCGATCTTGGTTTCGGTCTCTGACAGCTCATCCTGCAGCTGGCGGAAATTATCGCTCGCCTTGAGGTCGGGATAGGCTTCGGCGACCGCCATCAGCTTGCTGACAGGCTGCGACAGCGCGCTTTCGGCGGCGCCGCGCTCGCGCGTGTCATCACCGGCCTGCTGCGCCTTTGCGCGCTTCTCGGTGATCTCCTCGAAGAGCTGGCGCTCATGCTTGGCATAGCCTTTGACGGTCTCGACCAGGCTCGGAATGAGGTTGGCGCGGCGCTTCAGCTGCACGTCGATATCAGCCCAGCCATTACGCACCATCTGCCGCTTTCCGACCAGAAGGTTGTAAACGACGATCAGGCCGATCAGCGCGGCCACGGCAATCACGCCGATGATAAGAACACCCGTCATGGCTTTTCCCCTTATCCTGCAGACGCCACGGCGCGACTATCGGGCAAGTCGGCGGGCCTGTTAAGGGTTGAATCGACACGAGCTTGCCGCCTGGCCGCAATTGACTTGCCATGAGCAGCGCACACCCGCTCTGGCCACCCGCCGCAATCTGGGGCATCGCAGCGGGTGATGCCGACCACGCTTCGCCTCTTCCTTGTCACCGCGCTCGCCATGACGGCGTTCGCGGCGAATTCCGTCCTGGCGCGGCTTGCCATGGCGACCGGCGAGGCGGGACCGTGGACCTTCACGCTCATCCGCATTGTGTCCGGCGCCGTGGTGCTGGGCCTGATCGCATCGCCGGTGCGCGCGATCCGGTCTGGCAGCTGGGCGTCGGGAGCGGCGCTCTTTGTCTATGCCGCCGCCTTTTCGATCGCCTATCTGACACTCGCCACAGGGACGGGCGCGCTGATCCTGTTCGCGCTGGTCCAGATCACTATGATCGGCTGGGCGCTTGTCTCTGGCGAGCGGCTGTCGGCAGCGCGCTGGGCCGGGTTCATGCTGGCCATTACCGGCCTTGTCTGGCTGCTGCTGCCGGGCCTGGAAGCACCGCCGCTCGAAGGCGCAGCTCTGATGGCCGCTGCCGGCGTCGCCTGGGGCATCTACTCCCTGCGCGGGCGCGGCCAGGGCCAGCCAACCGCACAGACCGCCGGCAACTTCCTGCGGGCCGGTGTCATCGTGCTTGCGCTCAGCCTGCCTGCCTTCATGCTTGCCGGCGAGGCGACGCCAAGCTGGGCCGGCATTGGCTATGCGCTTGCCTCCGGTGCGATCACATCCGGTCTCGGCTATGCCATCTGGTACGCCGCCCTGCGCGAGCTGACCGCGAGCCTTGCCGGCATTGCCCAGCTCTCGGTTCCCGCCATTGCGGCCGCCGGAGGCATGGTCTTCCTCGCCGAGCCGCTGACGATCCGGTTTGCCATCGCCACCGCGCTCATCCTGGGCGGCGTCGGCATCGCCAGCCTGTCACGCCGCAAAGCGGCCTGAGGGCTCGTCTGCCTGTCGCGTCTCGATGCCGTGAAGGACTAAGTCCAGCACCTCGCGCCCAATCACCGATTGACGCGCCAACCGATCCCGGCCATGTCGCTTGCCCATGACCGAGGCACCCGCCATTCGAAAACATGGGAAGAATGCTTTCCTGTTCGTCATCGTCTGCGTGGCGATGGACATGATCGGGTTCGGCATCATCATTCCCGTCATGCCCTCCCTGCTCGAGGAGCTGACGGGCAATCCGGCCGAGGAAACCATCGTCATCGGCGGGTATCTGATGGCGACTTATGGCCTCCTGAATTTTGCGGCCATGCCGACCATCGGCAACCTGTCCGACCGGTTCGGGCGGCGTCCTGTCCTGCTTGTCTCGATTGCGACGCTGGGCATGGATTTCATCATCATGGGGCTGGCCGACAGTGTCTGGCTGCTCTTTGTCGGGCGTGCCCTGACGGGTATTTCATCTGCCACCTTCTCAACCGCCAATGCCTACATCGCCGACGTCACCGAACCGGAAGAGCGCGGCAAGGCATTCGGGATGATCGGGGCGGCGTTTGGCATCGGCTTCATCGTCGGCCCGGCGCTTGGTGGCTTTCTCGGCTCGATCGACACGCGCCTGCCCTTCTTCGGGGCGGCTGCGCTGTCGCTGATCAACTTCCTGTACGGCTATTTCGTCCTGCCGGAATCGCTTGCGCGTGAGGATCGACGGCCATTCCGGATCGCGCGCGCCAACCCCTTCGGCGCGGTGAAACACTTCTCGAAAATCCCGAAAGTCGCCTGGTTCATCGTGACCTTCGGCATCTTCCAGTTCGCCCATAGCGTCTTTCCGTCGACCTGGAACTTCTATGCCGACATCCGCTATGACTGGTCGGAAGCCCAGATCGGCCTGTCGCTGGCCGCGGTCGGGATCGGGTCTGCGGTGACGCAGGTCGTGCTGATTGGCCCGGCGATCAACACTTTCGGCCCCCTGAGGACCGCGCTCGGCGGCATACTGATCACGATTTTCGCGCTCGCCCTCTTCGCCTTCGCGGTGAATGGCTGGATGATCTATGCCATCTTTCCGCTGAGCGCGCTCGGGGGCGTGTTCGGCCCGTCGTTGAACCAGATCATGTCCGGCCTCACGCCGCGCAATGCGCAGGGCGAGTTGCAGGGGGCCACGGCCAGCCTCAACGCGTTCTCGATCATCCTCGCGCCGCTGCTGATGACGCAGACGCTGCACGCCTTCTCGGCCCCCGGCGCGCCGGTCTATTTCCCGGGCGCCGCCTTCCTGCTGGCGTCGATCCTGACGGCCGTGGCGCTGGTCCCCTTCATGCTGGGCGTGCGCGCCAACCGGGACAAGGTCGCAGACCTCGCCCCGGCCGAGTAGACGCCCTGGCGCAGCTTCAGGATTTCGACTTCATCACCATGCCGGCGACCACGCCAAGGATGCCGCCGCCGACACCGCCTTCCAGCAGGTCCTGGATATGGCTCATGATGCCGCTGCCGAGCAGGTTTCCGATGCCGGCCGCATCGGCGCCGTAATGCGCGCCGATCCCGCCGATCACGCCGCCCAGCAGGCCGCCCGTGCCGGTTCCGCCGAGCAGTTTTGCGACGATCGGCCCGAGGGCCCCGCCGCCAACCGCACTCAGGATCAGGGGTATGAATTGTTCCATTTTGACTCCTCCCTTGCAGGGGACCGGTTATCTGGTCTGGTCTCCCTGAGTGTGCAGAAAACCCCAAATTGGCGGGTGACACCAGTGAAACTTTGGCATCTGGCCGGGCCCGCCGGAACCGTTTATGGACGTTGACCGATGACCAATCGACGCCCTGCCCTCTTCCTCGACCGCGACGGCGTGCTGAACGTCGACCGCGGCTATGTCAGCCGGATCGAGGATTTCGAGTGGATCGACGGCGCCATCGATTGCGTGAAGAATTTCAAGGCGCGCGGCTGGTTCGTTTTCGTTGTCACCAACCAGTCCGGCATCGCCCGCGGCCTCTATACCGAAGCCGATATGCGCACACTGCATGCCTTCATGGAAAAGGAACTCGCGGCACACGGCACCGCCATCGACCGGATCTATCATGCCCCCTGGCATGAGGAAGGCGAAGTTGCGCAGTACCGGCGCGCCAGCATCGACCGCAAGCCCGGCCCCGGCATGCTGCTACACGCCATGGCGGAATTCCCGGTCAATCGCGAGGCAAGCTTCCTGATCGGTGACAAGCAGACCGACATGGAGGCGGCCAAGGCGGCCGGTGTCGGCGCCTTCCTGTTTACCGGCGGGAACCTCGCCACGTTTGCAGAATGGGCGCTGGCGAGCTTCGAAGACGGGGTGCGCGGCTAGCGGCCGCTTCTCAGAGCGGCTTCAGCATCTTCCCGTCCAGCCCGCCCATGCGACAGACTTCCATCCATTCGTCTTCCTTCACCGGCTGGACCGAGAGGCGGAAGGATGTGACCAGCGCCATGTCGGCGAGCTTCTCGTTTGCCTTCACATCCTTCAGCGTCACCGGTTTGGGCATGTCGCAGACGGCGCGCAGGTCGACACAGTCCCAGCGCTCATCATCAGTCGTCTTGTCCTGCGCACTCTCGGCAGAAACCTCGACGATCCCGACAACTTCGAGACCCTTGTTGGAGTGGTAGAAGAAGCCCTTGTCGCCAACTTTCATGTCGCGCATGAAATTGCGCGCCTGGTAGTTGCGCACGCCAGTCCACTGGGTGCCCTTCTTGCCCGCCTTCTTCTGATCGTCCCAGCCCCATTTGAACGGTTCGGACTTGAACAGCCAGTATGCCATGAAACCTCCGTCGAATCGTCAGCCAAGCGTTTCACATAGCGTGGATCGCCCTGATTGCGACAGGGGTCAGCTGCCGGGCGGCAGGTCGGTGCCGTCGCTTTTGCCGAGCCGGCCGCGCGCCGACATCTTTCGGCCCTTTGCCGGTATGAGACGTCCCGCCTGGCCAAGACCGGCCACCGGCATGTTGTTGTAGACCGCCTCGAAATCTCCCGCCCTGACCAGATAGGTTTCATGCCAGATACCGACATCACCGTTGGATGCGACGGCACGGTTGAAGGCCCGCCAGGCCGGCAGGTGCGCATTGTCCGGACTGGTCGCATAGGCATGCAACTGTTCAAAGCTCCGCCAGTACTGGACGACCATCGTGTTGCGCAGGCCAAACTTGTTATAGGCGTGAAGCAGGCCGAGCTGCGGCTTCTTTTCGAGTTCGACCAGCATGCGCGGCATCGCCATGGCGACAGGCCACCACTTCCAGACTTTCCAGAGCTTGTTCACCCGCATGCCGATCAGGAAGACGACGAAGTCGCCTTCAAGCTCGACGGTCATCCGTTCGGCTATGATTTTTGCCATGGTCCGCCCCTCCGGAGGCGTCTTCTATGAAGCGCCGGCCGATTGCCGGCAGGCCTGGCGCACCAGCGGCTCCAGCTGGTCCCAGCCCTTATAGGCGCGGATTTCCGGCGCCGTGCCGATCCAGGCATCCTCGAAGGCCTCGCGCACATCCGGATCGGCGAGTATCGGCAGGAGCGGGTCCATGCAGACCCGGATCGTGAAGCAGATCGCCTCGGTCTCCGGCAGCTTGCGGATGGTCTGACGCTCGACGCGCAGGAAGAGCTGTTCGGGCGTGATCCCTTCTGCCGCGGGACGCTCGGGCGTGTGGCGGGTGCCTTCGGCCTGGACCGTCCAGTTGAAGCGTTCCAGCACCTTGCCGGGCTGGAGATTGTCGAAGACGCGGTTGATCCGGCGCGCGAGATGCGGATCGCCGCCCGGCACCGGATGGTGCAGGCCGAACAGCGAGCGGCCGATCTGCTCATCCGGCCACCAGTATGTCGGCGCGGCGACAACAGCGGCGGTCAGGATCCAGTCGCCCTCATCATCCTGTTCGAGCAGGCAGAGATCGTCGGAGACGAGCGAGGCAGCCGCTTCGAGGGCATTGTCCCAGCTGTGATGCGGGGAGTCGCCAAGCGCCTCGCCGATCAGCGATAGAAGCTCGCGCGCATGCTCGCCGTCAGTGTCGCCCAGCACGGTATCGTGCGGGCGCGTCGCCATGATGATCCGCTTGCCCGGCAGCCAGGCCTCTTCCTCGGTGTCCGGCAGCAGCCACTTGCTCTCCGGGATCGGCTTCAGCCCGACTGCGATGTCCGGCGGGCCGGTCAGGAAGGGCATGTAAGGCGGGCGTCGGGGCGGCGAACTCATCTGGGCTGGCTCATGAAATCCGCGCAGCGCCCCAGCTGACAAAGCCAGCGATCTTCGGCGTGTTCGGCAGGTACATCGTCTCCATGCCTTCAAGCGCAAAGCCTGCCTGCGCGAGCATCAGGCCGGTGTCGCGCGTCAGGTGGCAGCCGCCCGCAAGCGGCTTCCAGATGGGTTCGATGCGGCGCTGCCACTTGGCGACGCCTTCATCGGGTGCAAGGCCATGTTCGGAAAACAGGACCTGTCCGTCCGGTTTCAGCACGCGCCGCGCCTCCTTGAGGGCGCCCTCCCAGTCGGGAATGGTGCAGAGCACGAAGGTGATGACGACCGTATCGATGGAATTGTCGTCCAGTTCGACGGATTCGGCGCCGGTCTCCAGGAAATCGATCCGGTTGCCCCAGCCAAGCGTCAGCGCCTTCTTCTTGGCCCGCTTGATCATGCCTTTGGACGGTTCGAGCGCGTAGAGGCGTTCAATCTCATTATGAGCGTAGAAGTCGAAATTCGTCCCTGAGCCGCAACCGATCTCCAGCACATTGCCATAGGCCCGCGGGACCACCTTGGCGCGCTGCTTCATGATCGGCTTGGACGCACAGGCGCATGAGACCAGGGGCGGAACGACATATCTCTCCCAAAGCCCCATTTCAGTCCCTCCGATTGATCGCCTGCTGGGTCAGCGCGTTGCCGGGCTGCAGCGTCAGCGCATCCTGCGTCATGATTACATCATAGCTCAGCCCGTCGCCCATCGGGGCATAGACGGCCGAACCGAACTGCGTCCCGCTCATGCCGAAGCGTGAGCCCTCTTCCTTGGCCAGCGCATAGACGTCGAGACCGGGATTCTTCGACAGGGCCCGGCCATTGGTCGTCGCCTCGGTGACCGTGGCGGTATTGTAGCGCTTGGTGTTGCGCCCTTCCATGTATTCCAGCCGGTAGACGCTGTCATAGCCGAGCATGTTGGCCATCGGCTCGAAGGTAATGACGCGCGCGCCCATGGAGAACTCGTCGCCGCGCAGGATACAGTCTTCCTCGCTGCCATCGCTGACAAAGCAGGTCACCGTGCCGCCCTCGGCAAGGTTCACCTTCACCCGATAGGCATTCTCCTCGCCCGCCAGCGCATCGAAGCTGACCTGGGCGACCGCGCGCTCATAGGTCAGGCGCTTGTAGGTCTGCAGGTTGAGGCCGGCGAATGTGCCGATGCCGGCGGCGCCGAGAAAGCCGATGCCGAACAGGAAACGCATCCCGCCGGCCGCCAGGCGCAGCTTCATCAGACGCCCAAGCCCGGCAAAGGTCAGCATCAAGCCGATAACACCAGCCAGTCCAGGCAGGATCCACCAGATCAGTCCCATACAATCACCCTTGTCTTCCCGGCTCGCTGCAGGCCGTTTCCACAACTTGTAGCGCAGCGCCTGAATTTACCAAACACGACATTGGGGATGCTGGCAATTTCCGCCGATTCTGAGGCAGGACTGCACGCCAGCTGCAGTCAACAGTCCCGGCCGCCACAGGCGCACACGGGATGCGCACACCTCCGGCGGATGCGGCCCCTTCCGGCTTTATGCACCACCCGCAGCAAAATAAATTCTGGTTTAACCAATCTCGCAGAACGTCAAAGAGATCACTCAGAAAGAGACACGACCATGCAAGCTCCCGCCAACGCAGAAAACCGCGGTAAGGAAGCCGATTTCCGGCTGAACGAGTTGTTCTTTTCCCGCACCGATCCAGGCGGGATCATCAAGGCGGGCAACAGCATTTTCCAGCGCGTCAGCGAGTATGAAGCCCAGGACCTGTGGGACAAGCCGCACAAGCTGATCCGTCATCCCGACACCCCGCGCGGGGTGTTTTACAAGCTGTGGTCGACCATCAAGGCGGGCCAGCCGATCGGTGCCTATGTCAAGAATTCCTCCAAAAGCGGCAAGTATTACTGGGTCTATGCCGTGGTCGCCCCGGTCGATGGCGGCTACCTGTCGATCAGGCTGAAGCCGACCAGCAGCCTCTTCGACAAGGTCCGGGACCTCTACATCGTGCAGGCCGGGCGCGAACGCACCGAAGGGCTCGACCCGGCGCAAAGCGCCGACGAAATCGATCAGGCGCTCGGCAAACTGGGCTTTGAATCCTATGAAGCCTTCATGTCCCAGGCCCTGAAGCAGGAACTCGATGCACGCGACCGGGGGCTGGGGCGCAGCACCTCCACGCTGAGTTCGAACTTCGATCGCCTGCACAAAAGTGCAAACGTCCTGCTGGACGACATCAAGGCGATTTCCGCGTCGCTGGACTCGGTCAAGAACACGCCGTTCAACCTGCGGATCTTTGCCAGCCAGATGGGCGATGAAGGCGAGGGCCTGGCCGTTATCGCGGCCAATTACGTCACGCTCCTGGAAGAGCTGCGGGCCCTGCTCAGCGAGTTCGACAATACGGCGACCGACATTGCCAATTCGCTCGACGAAGCCCTGCTCCTCAACTTCATCGTGCAGTTGCAGCGCGAAATGATCGACTTTTTCCAGAGCGAGGAAGGCGCGACCGACGGCGTCGACAAGGAGGCCGAGACCGACCAGCTGGAACGGCTGAGCGGCACGTTCAACGAACGCGCCCAGCTGGCGCTCAACACGGTCCGCGCGCGCTGCATGAACCTGCCCGGCGCCTGCCAGGCCATGAAGCGCCAGGCCACGGCCCTTGATGTGATCCGGTTGATGGCGAAGGTCGAGATGTCGAACAATGACCAGAATAGCGGCATTATCCTGGAGCTCGAACAGCGCCTGGAAGCCTGCCAGGAAACCCTGCAGTCCGCGCTCAACAATATTGCCCGCGAAAGCATGCAGACGCTGAACGCCATCCGTGACATGGCGCGCCTCAATGAAATCGCCACCCGGGACGCTGGCACCAGCCAGGCACTGGCCAAGGCTAGTTAGGACAGAGCGCGGCCGGCCCGCGCGGCGCGATCTGTCGTTCCACCAGCACGCCTTGCCTCAAGCCAGCGCGCAGCACATGTTAGCCTGCAGACAGCCCAGTGGGCGGGTTCATACGTTACGACCCGTCCAGTCAGGACAAGGAAACAGGCCACTATATGACGACCACTGACGATCTCGACGCCCTCATCGCCGCCCTGCCCAAGGCCGAGCTGCACCTGCACCTGGAAGGCAGCCTTGAGCCGGAACAGCTGATGATGTTCGCCGAGCGCAATGGCGTGGACATCCCCTTCAAGACGCTGGAAGACGTGCGCGCGGCCTATGATTTCTCGAACCTGCAGGACTTCCTCGACATCTACTATCAGGGCATGTCGGTGCTGCAGACCGAGGCCGACTTCCACGACCTGACGGATGCCTATCTGAAACGCGTGGCGGCCGACAATGTCCGCCATGTCGAGGTCTTCTTCGACCCGCAGGGCCATACCGAACGCGGCCTGCCCTTCGACGTGCCGATCGGCGGCATCCTGAAGGCTCTTGACGCGGCGGAGGAAAAATACGGCATCACCTACCGGCTGATCATGTGCTTCCTGCGCCACCTGCCGGAAGAGGATGCCTTCGAGACATTGGCGCAGGCCGAACCCTGGCTCGACCGCATCCACGGCGTCGGGCTCGATTCTTCAGAGGTCGGCCATCCGCCCTCAAAGTTCGAGCGCGTCTTCGCCGCGGCGCGCGAGAAGGGGCTGAAGCTTGTCGCCCATGCCGGCGAGGAAGGCCCGCCGGACTACGTCTACGAGGCGCTGGACCTCCTGAAGATCGACCGGATCGACCATGGCAACCGCTCGCTCGAGGACGATGCCCTCACCGCCCGCATCCGCGAGGCCGGGCTGACGCTGACCGTCTGTCCGCTGTCGAACCTGTCGCTCTGCGTCGTCGATGACCTCAAGGATCATCCGATGAAGAAGATGCTCGCGCTCGGCCTGAAGGCGACGATCAATTCCGACGATCCGGCCTATTTCGGCGGCTATATGAACCAGAATTTCCGCGAGACGGCGAAGGCGGTCGGCCTGACGCGCGAGGAGATCATCCAGCTGGCGAAGAACAGTTTCACCGGCGCCTTCCTGCCGGAAGCCGAGCAGGCAAGACACCTGGCCGAAATCGACAAGGTCGCAGCTTCAATGGTCTAGGGTGGCTGCGCCTACGGCCCGGTCAGGCGTTTTTGCTCCGGCCGGGTCGGGTTGGTGCCGACTTTCTCGACCCAGCCCATCGCCTTGTAGGCGCGCATGGCAAAGTCGTTCTGCACGTCGACATCAAGGCTGAGCGGCGCGCGGGCGAGGTCGCGGGCCACCGCCAGCAAGCCGGACCCGACCCCGCAAAGGCGCCAGTCGGCATCGACAAAGAGGTGCGAAACATAGGCTTTCGGGCGCTCCAGGACGAGGAAGCCAACGAGGCCAGCCTGCTTTTCCTGCGCAATCAGACAGTCTGAAACGCTGAGCGCATGGCGAAGGCGGATGATTTCCTCGGTCTCCTGTCCGCGCCAGGTGAAGGCGGTCAGGCAATCACGAAACAGGTTCTCAATTCGGGAATTGTCCGATTTCAATCTCAAACGGATCGACCAGCCAGCGGCC
The DNA here is from genome assembly GCF_003576285.1 of Henriciella mobilis. NCBI lineage: Bacteria > Pseudomonadati > Pseudomonadota > Alphaproteobacteria > Hyphomonadales > Hyphomonadaceae > Henriciella > Henriciella mobilis. The sequence continues at coordinate 467,142 of NZ_QWFX01000016.1, forward strand.
CGATGCGACATCAAGTCCATATGGCAACTTTATGACGCAAACGGAGGATGGTCGATATGGCGGCTGCAGATTCAATCGTCAGGCGAATTCCGCGCCGCCCCGACAGGCAATTGCCAGCGCCGCGTCCAGCGTCAATACTCCCGTCACGGAGGACAGCACCCATGCTCAGACAAGCGATTGTGACCGTATCCCTGGCCGGGCTGGCTGCAACAGCCAGTGGCGAAATTGTCTCCGCCACACCGGACCATTACACGCTGCGCCATGAGGCCACCTCCCCCATCGCGCCGGACAAGCTCTGGGAACGGCTGCTGATGCCGGATAGCTGGTGGCATCCGGATCATACCTATTCCGGCAATGCCCACCATCTCTGGCTGAACCCGCAGGCAGGCGGTGTGTGGCTGGAAAGCTGGGAGGGCAATTCAGTTGAGCACGGGCGGGTCCTGGCGGTCATGGACGGCAGGATGCTGCGTCTCGATGCGCCTTTCGGCCCGCTGCAGGGCATGGGTGTGCAGGTCATCTGGACGATCACGCTGGAGCCGCTGGAGGACGGCGCGGGCACGCGGGTCGTCTTCGACGAGGTCGCCAATGGCTCTTTGGCCAGCGGCCTCGACCAGCTCGCGCCGGCCGTCGATGGCGTCAAGCGTGAAGCCATAGAAAGGCTGACCGATCCCAGCGTGAAGAACTGAAACCGGCCAGCCTGGAGCCGTGATGGTCGGCTCTAATCGATGGACGAGAGAAGCTCCGGCGCGGTCACCAGCTGGCGCACGCCGTGGGAGTGATCTTCCTCGAAGACATTGCCCATTTCGGCCCATTCATGGACCGTCGCGATGTCGACTTTTGCGCATTGCGGACGCACGCTCCAGGTCACCTTGGCCGGCGAGCATTGCGACTGGTTGTAGCTCGGGCCGGTGGTCGAGCCGAGATAGACGACCGGCGTGCCCGTATTGGACGGGATGACGCCCGGCTGGAAGTAGCCGCCGCCATGCTTGACGCTGACCATGTCCATGAAATCCAGCGCATCACGGTCATTCACGACAAGAAAGGTCTGCGCCTCGACGCGCAGGACCGGGTTCTCGCAACCCTCCGGCACGCAGGACCCGAGCCCCGGGCCAGGCTCTGCCGTGCAGGTCGTGTGCACCCAGTGGACCTCGATCGTATCGCCCGGCGCAACGCCATGAAACTCGCCCTCGAGCGGCTCGAGCTCGGCCTCGCTCAGCGACCCGGTCTCGTTGCAGGCATAGCCGCCATGCTCGCCATCACTGACGAAGACGCTGTAGCCCGGCCCCTTGTGCTCGGCATTGGTGTGCGTGTGGATATTACAAAGTTCCATTTCAGTACGCGGTGGCGCCAGACCGAATACAACCGGATTGATGCCGTCCACCTTTGAAATATCCCGCGGCGACTGCGGCCCGAAGGTGAGGCAAAGCGCGCCATCATCGTCTGCCACCGACTGGTGGGCCTTCTCCTCGGCCTGCGCCGGCCCTGCATAGGCGACGCATACGCCGATTGCTGCGGCGATGGACGCCGCACTGATCCGATTGTTCATCTGTTTCCCCTCAGTTCCCCTTGCCCATTTTTTTGTGGCAAGCGTGACAGAAAGACAGACGTTCTGATTACCAACCGATGAACAGCACTGCGCCGTCCCGGCCGGTCCGGTGGCCGGGAAGAACGATCAGGCAATTATCATTCACCGTCGGCGGCCTGATCGGTACGGGCGGCGATGTCGAAGGCCGCACAGGCTCCTTCTCCATGCATATCAAGGATGGTGCGGGCACCGGCGCCGGCCTCTGGCGCGAATAGGCCGGGCGCACTGCCTGCCGGGGGACAGGCAGCTGCTTGCCGGACGGGGAGGCGGCCTCAGGCGTTCGCAGCTGCCTTGGCCGCCTTCTTCCGCTCGTGCGGGTCGAGGTGGATCTTGCGCAGGCGGATCGATTTCGGCGTGACCTCGACCAGCTCATCGTCGGCGATGTAGGCGAGCGAGCGCTCCAGCGTCATCTGCAGCGGCGGGGTGAGGCGCACGGCCTCATCGGTGCCCGAAGCGCGCACGTTGGAGAGCTTCTTGCCCTTCAGCACGTTTACTTCCAGGTCGTTGTCGCGATTGTGCTCGCCGATGATCATGCCCTGATAGACCTTGTCGCCGGGGTGGATCATCATCGGCCCGCGGTCTTCCAGGTTCCACAGTGCGAACGCCACCGCCTCGCCCTGCTCCATGGAGACCAGCACGCCCGTATGACGGCCTTTGATCGGGCCCTTGTAAGGTGCGTATTCGAGGAAGACGCGGTTCATGATCGCGGTGCCGCGCGTGTCGGAGAGAAGCTCGCCCTGATAGCCGATCAGGCCGCGCGTCGGCGCGTGGAAGACCAGCCGCGTACGGCCGGCCCCTGACGGCTTCATCTCCATCATGTCGGCTTTGCGCTCATTGAGCTTCTGCACGATGATGCCGGTATGCTCGTCGTCGACATCGATGACGACTTCCTCGATCGGCTCCAGCTTTTCGCCCGAATCGGGGTCTTCCTTCATCACGACCTTCGGGCGCATCACGCCAAGCTCGAAGCCTTCGCGGCGCATCGTCTCGATCAGCACGGCGAGCTGAAGTTCGCCCCGGCCGGACACGGTGAAGGCTTCGGCCTCGGCCGAGCGCTCGACCTTCAGCGCGACATTGCCTTCGGCCTCTTTCACCAGCCGGTCCCAGATCATCCGCGAGGTGACCTTCGTGCCCTCGGTGCCGGCCAGCGGGCTGTCATTGACACGGAAGGTCATGGACAGGGTCGGCGGGTCGATGGGCTGGGCCTCGATCGGCTCGGAGACGGACGGGTCGACGAAGGTGTCGGCCACATTGGCCTTGGTGAGGCCGGAAATGGACACGATGTCGCCGGCGACGCCTTCGTCGATGGGTTCGCGGCCAAGGCCCCGGAAGGCGAGCACCTTGGAGACACGCCCCTGCTCGACCAGCTCGCCATCGCGCGAGAGCACCTTAACCGTTTGGTTCGGCTTCACCGTGCCGGACGTGATGCGGCCGGTGAGGATGCGGCCGAGGAAATTATCTGCCGAAATGGTGGTGGCCAGCATGCGGAACGGGCCGTCCTCGGTCTTCGGTTCGGGGACGTGCTTGATGACCAGGTCGAACAGCGCGGCCATGTCCGTTTCCGGCTTTTCATGGTCGAGGCTCATCCAGCCATTCTTGGCCGAACCGTATAGGATCGGGAAATCGAGCTGCTCGTCATCGGCGCCGAGGTCGGCGAAGAGGTCGAACACTTCGTTGATGACATAGTCGGGCCGGCTATCCGGCTTGTCGATCTTGTTGACGGCCACGATGGGGCGAAGACCCACTTTCAGCGCCTTGGACACCACGAACTTGGTCTGCGGCATCGGGCCTTCGGCGGCGTCGACCAGCACGATGGCGCCGTCCACCATGTTGAGGATCCGCTCCACCTCGCCGCCAAAGTCGGCGTGGCCGGGCGTGTCGACAATGTTGACGCGCGTATCGCCCCAGACGACAGAGGTCGTCTTGGCGAGGATGGTGATGCCCCGCTCGCGCTCCAGGTCATTGGAGTCCATCATCCGGTCTTCGGTCTGCTCGTTTTCGCGGAACGTGCCGGACTGCTTCAGCAGGCAATCGACCAGTGTCGTCTTGCCATGGTCAACGTGGGCGATGATCGCAATGTTGCGAAGCGCGGTGGGCTCAGTCATGGGAGGGAGTGCTTTCGGAAGGGCTTTGTATGGCGGGCCATGTACACGGAACTGCCCTTATTGGCGAGGCTTGTCTCGCATGTCATGGGAACGGGGTTAAGGTACGGGCCGTTCAATCCGGTGCTGCCAGCGAGGAGTCGAAGGTCATATGCGCTATATCGAAAAGAGCCTGTCGGAGAATGAGCAGGTCCTGCATTGGGGCAAGTTCCACTGGCTGTGGTATGCGCGGGCCTGGCTGGTGCTGATCGTCTTCGGCATCCTGATCATCGGCATCATCTGGTTCATCTATGAGATGCTGCGCCTCAATACGACGGAGTTCGCCGTCACCAACAGGCGCATCGTGATGAAGAAGGGCATCCTGTCGGCGCATGTCGACCAGCTCTCGCTCTCCTCCATCGAAGGGGCCGACCTCGACCAGGGGATCATCGGCCGGCTGTTCGGCTTTGGCACGCTGCTGATCGAAGGGCGCGGCGAGGGCGAAATCCAGTTTCCACCAATGGCGAAACCCGGCGCCTTCCTGAAGGCGGCCAACAAGGCGGCAGAGGATCACGAAATGGCTTCGGTCGACCGCCTCGCCGAGGATATCGAGCGCCACGAGCATCATTAGCGCTGCCGGCGAGCGCGCCTGCCGGGAACGCTTGCCGCCATGCCTCGTTAATCTCCTGATCCCGGCAGGGCCCGCCTGACAGCGCGCGATGCCGTCCCGCCCGCCTGCCCAGGAGACAGATCGTCATGACGGCGCCCCAGGACCCTTCCCCCGCAAAACAGTCTACCTCTGGAACGCGACCCCGCCCGCCTTCGTTGTTCAGGCAGATGGCGCATCGACTGATCGCCGCCATGATCCGCAAGAAACTCAGAAGGAGATTCAAATGACCCAGAGAGCTGAAGGACGAACCGTAGCCATCCTCGCCGCTGACGGCTTTGAGGAAGTCGAGCTGACATCGCCCAAGGAAGCCATCGAGAATGCCGGCGGTGTCGCGCTGGTCGTTTCGCCGGAAGACGGCGAGGTAAAAGCCAACCGCCACCGCGAACACGGCATCAAGGTGCCTGTCGACCAGAAGCTGGATGAGGCCAAGGCCGAGGATTTCGACGCCCTGCTCATCCCTGGCGGCCTGTTCAATCCCGATGCGCTTCGCGTCAACCAGAAGGCGCTGGATTTCGCCTCCGCCTTCTTCGCGCAGAAGAAGCCCGTCTTCTCCATCTGCCATGGCCCGCAGGTGCTGATTTCCGCCGGACTTGTGAATGGCCGCAAGATGACCGGCTTCAAGGCAATCCAGCAGGACCTCAAGAATGCCGGGGCCGTCGTCTCCGATGAGCCGGTGGTCGTGGACTCCGGTCTGGTGACCTCACGCAACCCGGACGACCTTCCCGCGTTTAACGACAAGATCGTGGAAGAACTCTGCGAGGGCAAACACCAGGCCCAGAAACAATCGGTCGTCGCTTAGCCTCATCCCCTCCTCGAACGACCGGTTGGAGCGTCTCCCAGAAAAGGAGGCGCTCTTTTTTGTGCGCATTTCATAATTAGCTTGACCGCTAATTACTATTCTTGCTAATTAGCAGGAATGGCAACTAGTGTCTTCAATGCGCTGGGCCATCCGCTGCGCCGCAAGGTCATGATGGTGTTGCGGAAGGGCCCGAAGACATCCGGCGACCTCGCCGGGATGTTCGATGCCAGCTGGCCGACGGTCAGCCGGCACCTCAACGTCCTGAAAGAGGCCGACCTGATCACCGCCGAGCGCAAGGGGACGAGCATTGTCTACCGCGCCAATACGAGCGTGCTGGAAGACGCAGCCGCCGCGATCCTGGCCCTGGTCGGCCGGGACGATGGCGATGACAGGGATGACGACATGAAGGAGGCAGCCGAATGATCCGCACAGGTCTCATCGCAACCGCGCTGGCCGTTGCCGCAATGGCGGGTGCCGTGGCCTGGGTCGCGAACATGATCGCGCCGGGCACCTATGTGCCGATCCACTGGAACGGCGAGTTCTTCATCAAGGGCGCCGACACACGTGAGCAGGCCCTGATCGTGATGAGCGTGTTCCCCCTTGCGGCCCTGCTCCTGTCCGGCCTGTTCAGCCTGCTGCCCGCGCTGGAGCCGTGGCGGGTGAACCTGTTCAGCAGCCGGAAACTGCTTCTCGGCACATGGATCGGCGTGATGGTGCTGCTGACGGGGATCTGTTTCGGGTTCGGCGTCGCCTTCGTGCGCAGCGTCGAGAACTATATGAATGACGTCTTCCCGATCATTCGCGCCATCATTGCCGGATCGGCGGCCCTGTTTGTCGTGATCGGCAATTACCTGCCGAAATCGCGGCGCAACTGGTTTGTCGGCATCCGCACGCCGTGGACCATGTCGAGCGACGACACATGGGAAAAGACGCACCGCCTGACGGGCCTGCTGCTCAGCGGCGCTGGCCTGGTCGGCATCGTCCTGGCCTTCGTGCTGAACGGGCTGGCCCTCGCCCTGATGCTGCCGGCCTTGATCCTGCCCGTCATACTGTTCGGCGCGGTGTATTCTTACTTCGTCTGGCGCAAGGCGAACGATCATGACCTCGACCCTGAACTGATCGTCTAGCCAGGGCGATGGCGCCAACACGCCGGTCCGCGTGCCGGCCGGGCAAAGAAGAACGAAGACAAGCAGAGTGAGATGAAGGAGGTCGCCAAATGATCCGTACAGGACTTATCTGGTCCGCAGGGGCCATCGCCGTCATGCTGGGCACACTCTACTGGGCGTTCGGCGCCTTGCCGGCCGGCGAACAGATACCGGTTCACTGGGGGCCTGACGGGACGGCTGACCGCTTCGCCGACAAGGATGGCGCGCTGCTTGTCCTCATGATCCTGCCGGGCGCTGCCCTCTTCGTGACGGGCGTGCTCGCGCTCGCGCCCTTCATCGATCCGTTCCGGGAGAATTTGCGCCGCTCGCGCAAGGCTTATGTCGCAATCTGGGCATCCACGATGGTTCTGCTTGCGGCCCTCACCGGCGGCATTGCGGTGATGATGGCGCGCGGCGGCGAAGCCTCCTCCTCGAATGAATTCGTCCGCTTCGTGATGGCGGGCTGCGGCCTGCTCTTCATCGTCATCGGCAACTACCTGCCGAAGACGCGCAAGACCTTCTTCCTCGGAATCCGCACGCCGTGGACGCTGACCAGCGACTATACGTGGGAGAAGACCCACCGCCTCGTCGGCCCGCTTTACATCCTTGCCGGCCTCGCCGGTATCGTGATCGCCTTCACCCTGAACGGCATCTGGATGGTCTTCACCTTTGTCGGCGCCGTGATGAGCGTGACCCTGTTCGGCGCGGCCTATTCCTGGTGGGTCTGGCGCCACGCATCGGACAGGAATGAAGGGGCCGACTACGTCGTCTAGGACGGCGCTGGCCGCAACATTTCCTGCACATGGCGCAGTTTCACACTTGCATCATGACAGATGTAACGCATAGAAGGTTGAATTATCGATATTCGACGAGAGCCTTATCTATGCAAAGACCCGTATCGGCAGCGTTGTGCCTGCTCGCCACGCTCGTAGCGGGGGCTGGCGCCGCCAGTGCCCAGACCAGTGCACAATGCTACTGGGACGACCTCGAATGCCGGACGGTCGAGGGCGGCCTTGCGGCCGCTTCGCCAGGCCAGATCGACACGGTCGCCGATGCAATCACCGGGACGCGGGCGCGGTTCGAGACCCATTTCGGGCGCCCGGCCCCGCAGGTCGCCGTCGTGGAAGGTACCGGCCGCCTGGACGCGCAGCGCGGCCAGCTGGAAACAGATGGCTACCCGGCTGCCCTGCCCTGGATCACCCGGGCCCAGAAGGAGGACCTCAAGACCGCAGCCATCCGCAAGCAGGTCGTGGACCAGCTGCCACCGGGCACGCCCGACGCGGTCATCAATGGCGCCGTGCAGCAGGCCCTGTCGAAGATCAGCAAGGTCTCAGGTGAGAGTGAAGACGAGATCGCCGCCGCGAAAGCCAGCGAAGCGAGCGCCCTAAACCACGAGATCGGGCATGTCCTCTTCATGGAAGCCTACTGGCCGGACCGCGAGAGCAGCGGCGGCAAGCATTATGGCGGGCCCGCGCCGGACTGGTTCGATGAAACCGCCGCCCTCCTAATGGAGGATGACAGCATGCAGCAAGGCCGTTGGGACCGGCTGCTGGACACCTATGCCGAGCCGGACGGCTTCATCCCGCTGGACCAGCTTTTCAGCATGCAGCATCCGCTGCTTGCCGCCGTGCAGGCCTATCGCGGCAAGGACGGCGCAACCGGCAGCCAGACCGGCGCGATCGTGATCACCGGCGAGGAAGCAGACCGCCTGCTCAGGGCCGCCGATATCCCCGATCCGGAACTCTTCTACCGCCAGGGCCTCGGCCTAGCCCGCTACATGATGGAGACGAGCGGCAACCCGGCCATTTTCGGCGCGATTGCCGAAGGGCTTGCCAGTGGCGAGACGATGGAAAGCTGGCTTGCCGCAGACGGCGCCGCAGCGGGCCTGCCGGGAACGGTGGAAGCGCTGGAGGCCGCCTTTCTCGACTGGCTCTCGACCAACGCGGCCGACCGGCCCTAGAGCGACTCCAGCAGGGCGGGCAGGCGTTCGATACTGCTGATCTTGCGGAAGCGCTCGGCGCCTTCCGGCGGCTCGGCCCGTTCCAGCTCCCAGGTCAGCCCGTGCGGGACATGCACGCCCCAGCTGCCGGCCTCAATGGCCGGGATGACGTCCGACTTCAGCGAATTGCCGACCATCATGGCTTTCGCGGGGCCGCCCTCGGTCGCCCCGAAGATGCGCTCATAGACGGCGGGTGTCTTGTCGGAGACGATCTCGACCCCGTCGAACCAGTCACCGAGGCCGGACTGGGCAAGCTTGCGTTCCTGGTCGAACAGGTCGCCCTTGGTGATCAGGATCAGCGAATAGTGCGGCGCGACCTCCTCCAGCGTGTCATGCACGCCGGGCAGCGTCTCGACCGGATGGGACAGCATCGCGCGGCCCGCCTCGAGGATTTCCTTGATGGTCGAGGCCGGCACCTTGCCGCTCGTCACCTCGATGGCCGTCTCGATCATCGACAGGGTGAACCCCTTCACCCCGAAGCCGTAGAGCCCGAGATTGCGCCGCTCGGCCTCCAGCAGCTTCTGCCCGATCGTGTCCGGATCGGCATGCTCGGACAGCATGTCGAAGATCTGTTCCTGGGTGAGCCGGAAGACGCTCTCATTATGCCAGAGCGTATCGTCGGCATCGAAACCGATCGTGGTGATGGGGCGCGTCATGGCATGTCCGATAAAGCCGCTCGCGGCGCGACGCAATTGCTTGTGCCGCGCCCCATTCCGGAGAATAGTCACACGGCAGGGGCAGGCCGGGGGGCGGTATCCGATGAGTTTGCAAGAAACAGAGACACCGGCCGAAACACCGGCCGCGCTGCCGCGCTGGACCTGGGACCGCACCAATCGCTGGCTGACCCTGGCCGCGAATATCGGCGTCCTGCTTGGTCTCATCGTGCTGATCGTTGAGGTCCGGCAGAACGCGGCGTTGACGCGGCTATCTCAGGAGACTGGGAAAGCGGCCATGTTCGCGCAGATCGAATTGAGCCTTGCGACACCGGCCGCATCCGCCGCGTGGATGAAGGCGATCCATACGCCGGAAGACCTTACCGACAGCGAGTTGCGGATGGCCGAAACCCAGCTGGTGGCGATCATGCAGCAATGGGACACGCTGATCAGCATGGAGCAGGAAGGGCTGGTCGATCGTGCGCGGGTCAAGATGCATATCCGGAACACCGCGCCGTTTTTCTTCGGCAGCCGTTTCGCCAAGCGCTGGTGGGAGCGCGAGGAGATCGGATGGACCGGCACCCCGATGTTCGAGGTCGCAGACCCAATCATCAAGGCCATCGACCCCAACTTTCTGGTTGAACACTATGCCTTCATCCGCGCGCCCTTCATCGAGAGCGAGGGCGATGACGCATCCAGAACCGTTCTGGAAAACGAAACGGGCATCAACGAGGCCACCCCATGATCCTCCAGCGCCTCGCCACGTCCATCCGCAAGCAGGACTGGTTCACCGTCCTGATCGAGACGCTGATCGTTGTGTTTGGTGTGTTTATCGGTCTTCAGGTCAACAACTGGAACGGCGCCCGGCAAGATAGGGCGGCCGGGCTCTATTATCTCTCAAGCATCGGAGAGGACATCGCCAGCGACGCGGTGCAACTTGAAGCGCATATTGATGGCCTCAGCCGGGAAGCCGAGCATGCAGAGATCATTGTGCGCTATCTGGAAGGGGAAGATGTCGGTCTCAGCGACTGGGCAATGTTCCAGCTGATCTACTTTCGAGCCGGCTGGACACCCTTCACGCCGAACAGCGTGACTTATGATGAATTGGTCAGTGCCGGTCAGTTCAAACTGTTGCCCGATGCTGCGCTTCGCCGGGAAATTGGCGACTATTATGCCGGTCTGGAAGATTTCTCGATCTTCTACGCGTTCCAGCCGCCCTTGCGAGAGATTATTCGTGGCAAGTACTCGCCCGAGACGCAGGCCTATATGTGGCAGACCTGTTTCACCAATGCCAATTACAGGCTCGGCTACGGCTCGATAACAGATTGCCCTGCGTTTGACGATCCGGACCAGATCGCGCGGACGCTTCAGATACTGAAGCAGACCGACGGGCTCGCCGACGCGGTGCGCTACACCCAGTCGATCCGGCTTATCGTGCTGAACGGAGCACCAACTGATCTGGAAGAGGCGCGTATGCTGTCTGCGAAAATTGCAGGAGTCGCCCCATGATCCTCCAGCGCCTCGCCACCTCTATCCGCAAGCAGGACTGGTTCACCGTCCTGATCGAGACGCTGATCGTCGTGCTGGGTGTCTTCCTCGGTATCCAGCTCGGCAATCTGAATCAGGCGCGGGTCGAGCGAAACAGCGAGCAGGTCCTGCTCTTGCGCCTGCAGGAGGAGACCCGCTCACTTCTGGACACACAGAAAGAAGAGCTGGCCGTACATGGCCCTCGCATTGAGCTGGCCACAGACGCGAATGCCGTCATGTTCTCGCTCACCCCGTCACGGCCACTGACCAATGATGAGTGCTGGGCTGTGCTCGTTTCACACTGGATTCCCTCGCCCACCGAAGCATTGTCGAGCCTTGATGAGCTCATTTCATCCGGCCGGTTTGACCTGATTTCCAACCCTTCCGTGAAGTCGGCCCTGCGCGACTATGCTGTTGTGCAGGAACGGTCCCGGGCTGCGCGGGCAGAAGCGGTCAACGAACTTTTCCGGCTTCACGTCCGATATCCGGACGCCATCTGGCTTGAAGTGGGGGGTGCGGAAGATGCAGGCTACGTTTCTCCAAGTGCGGGCCGTGACGACAAAGGCCTGGTGTGGCGATATAATTGTGACATCGACCAGATACGCGGGAACAAAGGCCTCCTCAGCGAGTACAGCGACAACATCGCGCGCCTGGAGTCATTCCTCGACCGGTACGAACACCGCATTGCGGTCCTGACCGTGCTGGATGCTGAACTGACGAAGGAACTGGGCACGTCCGGCTCGCGCCGCGAGAGCGATGCCGCGCCATGATCAACAAACCGACCCTTCGCGAAGCGGTTTCAGACGCAGACTATGCCGGTTTCGGAGACCTGATCAGCGAGTATGTGGTCTGGTGCCGGGAGCGCTACGCGGCTGATCCCTGGCTGGTCGACATGGCATTCAGTTACCAGTCGCTGGACAGGGAATTGGAGCAATTGCGCGTGTCCTACGGACCGCCAAACGGTCGAACACTCATCGCGCTGGACGCAAACCGCGTCATCGGCGGCGTCGCCTACCGCGTGATCGGGCCCGATACGTGCGAGATGAAGCGAATGTATGTGCGCACAAACGAGGCGGGCAGAGGGACCGGTCGGCTCTTGTGCGAGGCGCTGCTCGAACTCGCCGCAGCGAACGGCTTCGGCCGAATGGTGCTCGATACGAGCCGCGACATGACTGAGGCCATCGGTCTCTATCGGTCCTGCGGGTTCATCGATTGTGCGCCATATGTCGACTATCCTGAGCGCATGCAGCCGATGATGCTGTTCATGGAAAAAGCGCTGGAGGCGAAACAATGATCCTCCAGCGTCTCGCCACCTCCATTCGCAAGCAGGACTGGTTCACCGTCCTCATCGAAACGCTGATCGTCGTCCTCGGTGTCTTCCTCGGTCTCCAGCTCGGCAACTGGAACGAGGCGCGGGCGGACAGGGCGCGGGAAACCGAACTGCTCCAGGCGCTTCATCAGGAAATCGAATTCTCCATTCGCCTCACCGAGCAGAAAGCCGACGCCGTCCGACAGGTGGTCGCAGCCGGCAAACGCTCGCTCGACTTCCTTGAAGCGGGCGAAGACTGCGCAGACGAATGCTGGCCTGTCCTGGTTGATTTCTTCCACGCTTCCCAATGGCAATCGATCGAGGTCAACCGGTCAACTTATGACGAGATGCGCCGGCAGGGCTTTCCACGCTCGCGGGACGTCGTCGATGCCGTCGAAGGATACCTTGCCCAGAACGCGACCTTGTCGGTCACAAACGTCTTGCCCGGTTATCGCTCACGCGTGCGCCAGCTCATCCCGTTCGACGCTCAGGACTTCTATTGGGAACATTGTTATGTGCTGAACGATGGCGCGGAAACCTATGTCCTCGACTGCCCGAAGGGCATCAGCGACGAGGCCGCCGCACAAGCCATCACACGGATCGCCGATACGCCCGATATCGGGCTCCTGCTCACCGAATGGGCGGGCCTCAACAGCGCTACGCCCACCGATCTGGCAGAGCAGAACAAGGCGGCACAACGCGCACTCGCAGTGATCGAGGAAGAGCTGGCGCGCCGGCAATAAAAAGCCCCCGCTCGCTTCAGGGGGCGAGCGGGGGCCAGCTCAAGGTGACAAACGAGGAGCCGGGTCAGTCACCTTTTCGCTGTTTCACATCCTCTTCCTGGGCGACGGCGCGATCTTCCTCGTCGAATTCGATCTCCGCCTCCTCGCCCTTGCCATAGTCGCGGGACTTCTTGGCCAGGCGCGACATCGACTCCTGCATCGTGCCGGCGCCCATCGCCATGGTCTTGCTGGCCGAGACGCCAACGCCTTCGGCATCATCGAACTTGGCGAATTCGGCGCCGAGGAAAACCACTTCCCAGCCCTTCGCCTCGACGCGGTCGAGCGCGGCTTTCGCGCCTTCCTTGGTGATCTCCTTGGAGGAGTTTTCCAGCCCGTCGGTCATGATGACGATGACGGCCTTTTCCGGATTGTCGGCTTCCGCCGTCGCGACGATGCGGCCGATCGCGTCGAAGAGCGGGGTCATGCCGCGCGGGCTGACCTCGTCATTGGTGACCGTCTGCCACTGGCCAGGCTCCACGTCCTTGCGCAGCACGTCGTATTGCAGGCTTTCCTGGTAGTCGAAGACGGCGAGCGTCACGGACGTTTCCAGGTCGTCGGTCTCGCCTTCCTCGGCCTTGCCGACTTCGGAGGCATAGGCATTTACAGAGCCGAGCGCCTCGTCCCAGATGGACGACATCGACCCGGTGCGGTCGAGAAGAATGTATGAGTGCACTTCATTGCCCCCCGTCAGTGTAGCTGGTTGTGTCTCGTCCGGCGCCGGGGCCGGATTGGCCGCGCAGGCCCCGAAGCTTGCGGCGGCAGCGATGGTGGTGAGTATGGTTTTCTTGAACATTGGGTGTCTCCTCTCGTCTCCCTCGAAGCCCCACCCTTGCCAAGGAGCTTCCATGAAGGAGACGCTGCGCCCCGAATGCGGCGGCGAGGGGGCAGGTTTTAGGTGAAAGGTCGGTAATCTCTGGGCACGGCCGGTCTGGCCTGCCCTCCCGCAAAAGCCCATCCGCCGGAACCAATGACCCGCTCGCCGGTTCGTCTGAAACACATGCAAAGGGAGGGTCTCATGGATCCGGTAGGAATTCTTCTCTGGCTCGTCATTGGCGGCGTTGCCGGCTGGCTCGCAGGCAAGGTCATGCGCGGCGCAGGCTTCGGCATCGTCGGCAATATCATTGTCGGGATTGTCGGCGCCGTGCTCGGCGGCTTCGTTTTCGGCGCGATCGGCATCAGCTTTGCCGGGATCATCGGCAGCCTGATCGGCGCCTTCCTCGGCGCCTGCATCCTGCTCTTCCTGATCAGCCTCGTGAAACGGGCCTGACGCCAGCACCACCTGACACGACAAGCCCCGGCCCTACCGCCGGGGCTTTTTCATTTTCCCAGCGCGTAGAGAACGCCACTTGCCCCACACACACTTCTGAATATGGTGCGCGCCGAACACACCACCCCTGCCCGGAGCCCGCGCAAACCATGGCCACGCCCACCACCCCGCCGAAGAAAGTCGTCCTTGCCTATTCCGGGGGCCTCGACACCTCGATCATCCTGAAATGGCTGCAGACCGAGTTCGGCTGCGAGGTCGTCACCTTCACCGCCGATCTCGGCCAGGGCGAGGAGCTGGAGCCGGCGCGCGCAAAGGCGCTGAAGATGGGCATCAAGGAAGAGAACATCTTCATCGAGGACCTGCGCGAAGATTTCGTGCGCGACTATGTCTTCCCGATGTTCCGCGCCAATGCCGTCTATGAAGGCGTCTACCTGCTCGGCACCTCGATTGCCCGCCCGCTCATCGCCAAGCGCCAGATCGAGATCGCGCAGGCCGTCGGCGCCGATGCGGTCTGCCATGGCGCAACCGGCAAGGGCAATGACCAGGTCCGCTTCGAGCTTGGCTATTACGCCCTGCAGCCGGACATCCGCGTCATCGCCCCGTGGCGCGACTGGGACTTCAAGGGCCGCTCCGACCTCATCAAGTTCGCCGAGGAGCATGGCATTCCCGTTCCGGCCGACAAGCGCGGCGAGGCGCCCTTCTCGGTCGATGCGAACCTGCTGCACACCTCGTCCGAGGGCAAGGCGCTGGAGGACCCGGCCGTCGAGACGCCGGACTTTGTCTACCAGCGCACCGTCTCTCCGGAAGAGGCCCCGGATACGCCGGAATACATCACCATCCAGTTCGAGAAGGGCGACCCGGTCGCCATCAACAACGAAGCCATGTCGCCGGCCACCCTGCTCACAAAGCTCAACGAGTATGGCGGCAAGCACGGCATCGGCCGGCTGGACCTGCTGGAGAACCGCTTCGTCGGCATGAAGTCGCGCGGCATGTATGAGACGCCGGGCGGCACCATCCTGCTGACGGCGCATCGCGGCATCGAGCAGGCCGCCCTCGACAAGGGCGCGGCCCACCTCAAGGACGAGCTGATGCCGAAATATGCCGAGCTCATTTACAACGGCTTCTGGTGGAGCCCGGAGCGCGAAATGCTGCAGGCCGCCATCGATGCGAGCCAGCGCTATGTCACCGGCGAGGTCCGCCTGAAGCTCTACAAGGGCAACACGATCCTGGTCGGCCGCTCATCGCCCTACTCGCTCTATTCGGAAAAGATCGTCACCTTCGAAGACGACCGCGGCGCCTATGACCAGAAAGACGCCGAAGGCTTCATCAAGCTCAACGCGCTGCGGCTAAGGCTGCTCGCCGGGCGGGATAAGGAAGCGGGGCGGAATTAGGGATCCGCACAGCACAATTCCAAACTCTAAACCTGGCGCCTCCCCGTGGCTTGACCACGGGGTCCATCGCCCGTCCTTGCGTCTGAACGCTCCCTAACTTCAAGTCTGGATGGCGACCTCCTAACGCTCCAGAACGGACCTTCCGCCCATATCGTCCCCGTAGGAGATGGACCCCGCGATCAAGTCGCGGGGAGGCGCATCTGGGGAGCGTGCGGCAAACCGCAAACAGCCCACTCAATATGGGGTCAGTGACATCGTCAGGTCATCCCAATGCGGATTACTCTTCTCGATCAGTTCGATCTTCCAGCGCCGTTTCCACTCCTTCATCCGTCGTTCCGCTGCCAACGCCGGCGCCATCTCCGGAAAGCGCTCGAACCAGACCAGTCGTGTCACGGCGTACTTGCTTGTGAAGCGAGAACCCTGGCCGCTCTTGTGCTGCGCCATGCGGGCAATCAGATCCGAGGTCGAACCAACATATAGCGTACCGTTCTTCCGGTTGGCCAACAGATAGACCGCGATGAAATCGTATCTTGGCAAACGATCACCTCAAAATCGTACTGACAGACTTGCGCTTGAAACGCCGTAGTCAAGCCGGGCTTTCTTCAATCTTGACACCCCAACCCTGCCCCGCTATCTCCCCGCTCCATGACACTTATGACGCTCTATTATTGTTGCTGCTAGCAGTCTGACGCGCCCCATCGGGGACGCGACCTGAGCCATATTGTCTTCAACCCTTACAATCTGATCGCTGACGCCTGATCCGGGCGCGACCACCCTTCCCCTCTCCTTGGGGAGAGGGATTAGGGGTGCGGGGGCGTGCCAGTGCCGCCATGTGCGGAGCGCGCCGTGATGGCGTTTTCATCTCCGCAAACGCAGCGCAGGGCCGAGGCCCTGTTCCCCCTCTCCCCCGGCCCCTCTCCCGAGGGAGAGGGGGGAAGGAGCGATCACCAGGAACCATAACGGCCGCCGCCTCCATGCCGCGCTGCAAACGCGGTCCCTTCCCAAGGTGGAGTGGCAGGGCAATGGGGTTCGATTCCCCGGCGGCCGTCCAATACGCAATCCTACGGATTGCCCCCGCCATTGGATGAGCCGAGCCTCCGCCCCAAGGCTTCAAGAGGAGGCAGGGGAATGCAAATCGGGAATCTCACCATCGACCCGCTCGCCGTCGGCGCGCTGGTCGGCTTCGGTTCGCTGCTGGTCATCATGTTCATCCTGATCATCTGGATCTGGCGCAAGGCCGGCAAGGGCCCCGGCGAGATCTAGCACGGCGTCGCAGCCCGGTTGACGGATTGGCCTTTCTCGGCCACCTGCCCTGTCCATGCCAATCCGTCCTTTCCAGCCCGAAGACCTTGCCGCGCTCTATGCCATCAACCAGGCGTCCACGCCGGGTGTCGGGCATGAGGATGATGCCGCCGGACTCGGCGCCCTCTTCGACATGGGCACCTGCCTTGTCGCCACGGATGACGCCGATACCCCGCTCGGCTTCATCAACCTCGTCGAGCCGGGCACCATGGCCTATACGAGCGACAATCTGCGCTGGCTCGAACGCTGGATGGCCGAGCATGACACCACCATCCACTATGTCGACCGCATCGCGGTTGCCGAGGCCGCGCGCGGACAGCGCATCGGCCAGCAGCTCTACGAGGCCGCCTTCGCGCTGACCCGGTCGAAGGGGCGCCAGTGGCTGACCTGCGAGGTCAACACCGATCCCGACAATCCCGGCTCGCACCGTTTCCATGCCCGCCTCGGCTTTGTACGCATCGGCGAAGCCCGCTTCGCACCCGACTATGCCGTCGCCTTCTACGCCCGCGGGATAGACGGCTAGGTGTCCAATCCCCGCGCCAGGTCCATCTCGCGCCGGTCTCGAACAGGGCCGATCATGCCTCTGGCGGCAAGGGTGTGGGAGCGTTTCGGGAGCGATTTCGCAGGAGCCCTGTCCTGACGGGCCGGAGGGGCGGGAGAGGCCCGGGGACGCGGCGCAGCGAGCCCCCGGCCACCCTCAAATCAGACGGTTTTCGTACCGGAATCAGACTGGAATCATACGGAAATTGTACCGCTTCCAGACTCCCCGGGAGCGAGGAATTTTTCCAGGCCGCCAAACGCCGCGTCTTCGGAATTTCCTACGGATATTTTCAGTCGAGCAGCTGCACCATGGCATAGCGGTTGAGCGCCGCCTCATCGATGCCAAAGCCCGGATCCTTGAGCTGGCGGTGCTTGCCGTAATTCATCTGCGCCTCGAACGCAGCCTGCGGTACGCCCAGCGCAACCAGCGCCTTCTCGACCTCGGCGGCGCGCTGGCGGCAGGCCACTGCCAGCCCCTCCTGCGGCGTGCAGCCTGAGACGACGCGCAGATGGCCTGCGCGCTCATCCATCACATGCGGGCGCGCGACATAGGTCGCAAAGGCTTTGAGGTTGCTCAAGGCGCCCGCGTCCAGGCTGGCGGAGTCCGGCTCGAAGAAGACAAAAAGCGCCTCGTCGAGACGGTCGTATTCCGGTGCACCATCAACCGTCCGCGCCATGAACGCGGCGCGCCCGGCGGTCTGCATCACATCCTTGCGCCACGGCTTGATGAGGTCGGTGAGCAGCGTGTCGACGCCAAGCGCAGCCTTCACCTGGCCCTCGCTGAGTTGTTTCTGCTCGGGCTCCTTCATCGCCATCTGTTGTGGCGGCGGGCCTTGCGGCACCGAGTATTGCTCTGGCTCCTGACCCTTGGCGACGCCTTCGAAAACGCTGAGATCGGGCTCGGCCGGCGTATCCGAAACGCTCGTATCGCGCATCGAGACCTCCGTCACCTGAGGCGCCTCCAGCTGTTCGATCCGGGCCTCGACGAGGCTGCGATTGCGCGAGTCCGGGAAGGCCGCCAGGAAGCTCTCCAGCACACCCACACTGTTCGACGACAGCGACGCGGTGAGCGCGGCGGCCTCGGAGCGTTCCTCTTCGCTGGACTCGCAGCCGGCAAAGCAGAAGTCCGCGTTGCCGCGCAGGCCGCTTTCGACCCATGGCTGCTGGCGGTAACCGGTGCGCTGCTCGACGCGGGTGGCGACCCGGCGGAACAGGGTCTCGGCCGCGATACCCGGCGTCGAGATGAGCTCCGACAGGGCAAGCGTGAACTCGCTGTTTCCCTGCGTGCCATCCTCGGCGACAGCGCCCGGCGCGGTCGAATAGGCGATCAGCGTGCCGCGCACCCGGCCCGTCGCGGCCAGTCCGCCTGCCGTGCTGCGCACCGCCGCGGGCAGCGGGTTGTTGCGGCAGGCATCCAGCACGATGAAATTGGCCGCATTGCCAGCGTTTTCGAGATAGCGGAACAGCAGCTCCAGGCGCGGGGCATTGGCCCAGATATCCGCCTCATTATAGGCAACAAGGTCCGTCGGGATGAGGTAGTTCAGCCCCTCCGACTGCACGCCATGACCGGCAAAGAAAAAGAAACCCGTCGCCTCCGGCCCCGCCTCACGCAGGCGTGCGCCGAAGTCCGAGAAGGCCTGTTCCATCTGGTCTTCATCGGCGTTGAGGACGATGTCGACATCGAAGCCGAGCCCCTCCAGCGCGGCCTTCATGATCTGTGCGTCGCGCGCGGGATTTTCCAGTGACCATCCCGGTGTCTCATAGGCCGAATTGCCGATGACCAGCGCGACCCGCGGCTCATGGCCAGGCGCAGGCATCGCTGCCGGCATGGCGGCGGCTGCCACGGCGAAGACGCCAAAACAGATTGTAAGAAGCCAGGTGCGCATCGTCTCTCTCCCACCTCGTGACGGCAGGAGTTTAAGCGCTTTTCAGGCCGTGTGGAAAGTTTATCGGGAAATCCATCCCCCAAATGCGGACGAGGGGCGCCTGGCCTGGATTGGCCGGCGCCCTCTCGCTCCCCCGGGAGGCCGTCAGGCCTCCGCGATGCTGCCGACAGCGCTCTTGGCGCGGCGGTTTCCAAGACGGAAAACGGCCGGGCGTTCGTATAGCGCAATCAGCGGCGTACCCTTTATGAAACGGTGGAAAATCAGCGGTGCAGCGACCGCAAAGACCAGGACAGCGAGGCTGGCCGTACCGATATCCGGAATCAGGCCGGTCGAAGCCAAGGCCTTCTGCGCGACTTTCATCGGGATGAAGAAGGTCAGGTAGATGACGATGGAATGCTTGCCCGCATATCGAAGCATCCCGCCAACCTTGAAGCGCGCAAGCAGCGCGGCAACCGTCACGATGGCCATCGCACCGGCAAAGGCCATCACAAGGCTGACGCCCGGCATCTCGCTCCAGCCGAGGCTGACGAATTCGAAGTTCCAGAAACCCCAGGCAATCAGTGCGGCCACGGCCACTTCCCAGCTTTTTGCGACACGACTGGCCAGTGCGAAGACGAAAGGCGCGAAGGCGTAGCCGGCGAAGAAGAAGACGTACCAGTTGGCAAAACGGTTGGTGACCGACCAGCCGGTATCCACAGCGCCCGCATAAAAGGCGATGTGCAGCAGGCAGGCGCCCATGAACACGCCAATGACAGGCACGTCCTTGAGCAGCCGGGTGACCACGTAGAAGACCAGAAGCTGGTGGATAAACCACAGGCTGGAGGCCGGGAAGATCAGTTGCTTGGCGAAGATCGCGGCCACGGCGGCCGGATCGCTGAGCAGCAGGTCAGCCTCGAAGGCGAGCGTCTGCAGGCCAAGCCAGAGGATGTAGAAATAGGCGAAGTGGACGACCTTGCGGTCGATGTATTCCGGCAGCGCGCCATGGATGGAACGCGACAGGAAGAGGCCCGCGATGAGGAAGAAGTCCGGCATGCGGAACGGCTTTGCGAAGGCCACCACGT
This sequence comes from Henriciella mobilis, assembly GCF_003576285.1. Lineage (NCBI taxonomy): Bacteria > Pseudomonadati > Pseudomonadota > Alphaproteobacteria > Hyphomonadales > Hyphomonadaceae > Henriciella > Henriciella mobilis. The sequence continues at coordinate 487,139 of NZ_QWFX01000016.1, forward strand.
CATGCATCCAGCCGGTGCCGTGCACCATCTCGCCATAGTTCAGCGTGGAGTGCATCATCACGACAAGGATGATGCAGATGCCTTTGCCGTAATCGACCCAGTTGACGCGGTTCTCCGCCATGCCCCAGCTCCTCGGGAAACTATCCTGAGAGGCGAGACGCAAGAAACGTGCACACTTTTCAGGGGTCTGGTGTCCCCGAATGTGACAAGACGGGACAGTTCGCCCTTGAAATGTCTTGGTTTAAGCCAAGCCCTGCCACAGGATGACGGTTCAGTAATAAGATGCCAGGGGCTTCCGGTGCGGGCCAAACCATGTTTGAAACGCTACCGATTATCCGCCCCGGCGCGGAAGACGGGTTTGAAGGAGGCACAATGGCAACGCTGGCTCTGGTCGATGATGACGAGAACATTGTCGCATCGCTGAAAATGTTCTTCGAGGCGGAAGGCTACACGGTAAAGACCTATTATGACGGGCTTGCCGCCCTGTCGGGCCTGACTGAGACCCCGCCGGATCTCGCCATCCTCGATGTGAAGATGCCGAAAATGGACGGTATGGAGCTCTTGCGCCGGCTGCGCCAGACCTCCGAGCTTCCAGTCATCTTCCTGACCTCGAAGGATGAAGAGATCGACGAGGTGATCGGTTTCAATATCGGCGCCGACGATTTCGTCCGCAAACCATGCTCCAACCGCCTCCTGTCGGAACGGGTGAAAGCCGTGCTGCGCCGCTCGCGTGCCGGCGAACCGGGTTCGGAAGAAAACGACCAGAAGCCGATCGTGCGCGGCCGCCTGACCCTCGATCCCAACCGTCATGCCTGCTCCTGGGATGGCGAGCCGGTGCGCCTGACGGTCACCGAATTCCTGATCCTGCAGTCGCTTGCCCAGCGGCCCGGCTATGTGAAGTCGCGCGACCAGCTGATGGACGCGGCCTATGATGACCAGATCTATGTCGACGACCGCACCATCGACAGCCACATCAAGCGGCTGCGCAAGAAGTTCCGCGAAGTCGATGACGAGTTCGACGCGATCGAGACGCTCTACGGCGTTGGATACCGCTATAATGAGAGCTGAGCGGGGCCTGCGCAGAGTTTAGCGGATCACGAAGTCGAAATAGGTGTCGGGATAGGGCTCATCCACCAGGGTGAAATGCCACCATTCCTCCCGCAATCCCTTGAAACCATGCGCGGTCATGATGGCGTTGAGAAAGGCGCGGTTTGCCCGCTGCTGCTTGCTGGGGCGCGGATCCGACGGCCATGACAGAGGATCGAACAGATCAAAGGGCGAGCCCATGTCGATCGCTTCAAGGCTCGCCAGATCCACGATTGTAAGGTCCATGGTGCTGCCGCGCGAATGGCCGGACTTTTCGGCGATGTAGCCCAACTCGAACAGCTGCGACTTCTCCACATTGGGGTAGTAGACGGGCTTGGTTGACTGGTCATCGAGATCGCGGGCCCAGCGGGCAAAATGCGCGACAGCCCGCGCCGGGCGATAGCAGTCGAAGACCTTTAGCCCCAGGCCAAAACCCGCAAGCTCGGCCTGCACCTCGCCCAGCGCATCGGCAGCCTCACGTGTCAGCAGGCAGACCGGCGCTTCATAGCCGTCAATCGGCGCACCGACGAAATTGTCGGCGGTGTGATAGCGCACGTCCTCAATGAGGCCGGGCACATGCTCGGCCACCCTCACAAATCCGTCCGGCCTCACCGTTTCGCTCTCCCGTTCCTCGATGGATGCGCAAGCCACCAGGCTGAAGAGCGCGATCCACAGCAGCGCCTTCACCGGATTAATCGACATCCCTGCCTGTGGTCCCGACAGGCGGGATAGGCTGTGCGCGCAATTCGGGGATGGGCTCGGCAGCGATCTTGTCTTTCAGATAGGAAAGCGCCGTGCTGAGCTGATTGTCCGCGCCGCGATAGGTGGCGAGGGGCGGATTGGTCGCCTCGATATCGGGCGAGACACCGCGCCCTTCGAGCAGCCAGCGTCCGTCCATGCCGTACTGCGCATACTCGGCGACACGCGCCTGCCCACCATCCTGTAGCCGGTTGCGGTCCGACAGCCAGATGCCGGCCCCAGCCGTGCGCGTTCCGATCAGCGGCGCAAGGCCAAGCGCCTTGACCCCGGCAGAGAAAGTCTCGCCGTCGGAATAGGTCCCCTCGTCGATCAGGACAACGAGGTGGCCCCGGAAGGCCTGCTGCATGTTGGTGTAGGCGGGCCCGCCCTCCAAGCCCTGCCAGAAGGCCCAGGCCCGGCGCAGCAGCGTTGCCATGATCCAGCTGTCAATATTGCCGCCGCGATTGCCGCGCACATCGATGATCAGACCGTCCTTGTCGAAATGCTCGTAGAAATCACGGGCAAAACTCTCGATATCGCTCGCCCCCATGGCCCGCAGGTGCAGGTAGCCAATCGCGTTTCCGGATGCCTCTGCAACCGTCCGGCGGTTCATCTCCACCCAGTGCTGGTAGCGCAGCATCGCCTCATTCCAGCCGCCACCCGGCACAACGATCTCCTCGAAGGTCTCGCCGTCGCGGTCCAGTCCCAGCAGGACCTGTTGGCCAGCACGCTTGTCGAGCGCGCGGGCAAGATCGGCCATGGTACGGACAGGCTGGCCATCGACCCTTTGGACGACATCGCCAGCGCGCACATCGATGCCCGGCTTCAGTAGCGGGCCCAGCGTATCCGGCCGGTCACGCTCGCCTTGCCAGATCGTCTCGATGCGCAGGCCATTGCGGACCGGCATGAAATCGGCACCAAGGAAGGCCGGGTCGCCGGACTCACCATCACGGGGCACCTCGCCCTGCCGGATCTGGCTGTGCAGGATGCCAAGCTCCGACGACATCTGCGCCAGAAGGTCATTCAGCTCGGTGCGGTGACCGAGACGCTCGGCCATGGGCAGGTAATGATCGCCAACGGCCTGCCAGTCGACCCCGCGCAGATTGGGGTCGAAGGCGAAGTCTCGGTGCAGCCGCCAGGCATCCTCAGCCATCTGCTGCCACTCAGCATCCGGATCGATGCGAAGCGACCAGTCGCCAAGACGGACAGCCTCTTCGGACGGATTGGACGGGAAGTCCTTCTTGGCATCGGCAATGACATAGTTCGCATTGCGGCCGTCGCCGGTCTGGACGAACAGCTTGCTGGCATCCGCCGACAGGGCAAAGCGGCGCACGTCGGAGGCATAGGTCTCCAGTTTTGCACCTTCATCCTTGATCTCGGCCCGTTTCAGGACGGTGTCCTGACGGCCCGAATAGACGAGATCGCTGCCGCCGCCTTCCAGTACGAAGAGATGTCCCTCGCTCGCAGCGAGCTGGGCAAAGGCGCCGCTGCCGAGTGGCACTTCCCAGAGTCGGGAGGACACACCGTCAAAATCGATCGTAACGGTTTTGGACTCTTCATCCTCATCATCCGACTTCTTTTTCTCGCTGTCCTTCTTCTCGTCCTTTTCCTTCTTTTCTTCAGCCTTGCGTTTGGCGTCGAGCTCATCGTCGGGCTGGAAGGGGAAACTGGCCTCGGGGTCGAGCTGCAGGGCGTAGATCTTGCCGCGCGCCTGGAAGGCCGGCCCCATGTTCCGGTCGCCCCAGGGCGAGCTTGGGGTCGCATCGAACTGGCGGTTTGAGATGAAGTAAAGCCATTTGCCATCGCGCGCGAAGACGGGTGCGAACGACTCGTACTTGCCGGATGTCAGGACATGCTTCTTCTTGTCCTTGGTGTCGTAGACAGCGACCTGCGCGATATCGCGGCCATCATAGAAACTGTAGGCAATGTAGCGGCCATCCGAAGACCAGTTGAAGTCACCGAAGGCGAAGTCGGAGCTGCCGGCGGTTTCGTCGATCAGCGTGCTGCGGCCGGTGTCCGGATCGAGATGGAAGAGCCGCCCGCGCTTGTCTGAATAGAGCAGCGTCTCATCATGTGGCGATGGCCAGATCGCCCAGACATAGACCTTGGAGCCTGTGGTCAGCGCCTTGCCGGCGCCACTCCCGTCAGCTGGCATCTGCCAGATCTCGCCGCGCTCTCCACCGTCAAGGATCGCGTAGACCTTTTCGCCCGCATGACCGATGGCGGCGGATCGCGCGCGCGTTGTGTCCGGCAAGGCATATTCAACACGCCGGCGCGGCCCCTGGAACGCTGTCACAAATGCGCCGCGCGCCGTGAGCGTGACGCTCTCGCCATCCGGAGAAAACCGGGCGCTTTCGACATAATCGAGCGGGTGCTCGATCCACCGGTCACGCTGATAGTCTGCATCGCTGGCGAGCCAGATATCCAGTTTCGAGGTCGTATTCGCCACAATATTGTAGACATAGACGTCGGCGCCGCTCTGATAGGCAATCTTGCCATTGTCGAGGTAGGAGTCGTCCATCAGCCAGCGCTCGGACCGGGTGTGCTGGCGAAGGTCACCGCCTTGCGGATCCATCGACCAGATATTGTCCGCACCGGACTTGTCGGAGATGAAATAGACCCGGCCATTCCACCACATGGGATGGCGGATGGGCGCACCGAAATCCGCCGCCAGACGGACCGCCTCAGCGTCGCTGCCCATCGTATAGCGCCAGAGCTGCGCCATCCGGCCGCCGCGATACTGGACGGCATGGTCGTTGAACATGGACAGGCCAAAGCGTGTGAAGAACAGGGTTTCACCGTCATCCGACAGGGCCGCCTCATCCGCATCCGCGAGCGGGATGTCCGCCTCCGTGCCGCTCGTAATGTTGATGGTCCGCAGCAGGTAGGGGACGGTGCCCGGAATATTGCCGGTATTGTAGAGGACCGTATTGTCATCCAGCCAGCCGCGCACGGAGACGCGCCCGCCTTCAGCGGTCAGGCGGCGTGGCTCACCCCCCGTGACCGGCATGAGGTAGATCTCGGTCGGGCCGTCATAGCTGGCTTCAAACGCAATCCAGCGGCCATCGGGCGACAGTTTGGGTGCGCTTTCGACTTCCGGATGCGTTGTAAGGCGCTGCGCGGTGCCGCCATCCGGCGCCACCCAGAAAAGGTCCCCTTCGCTCTGGAAGACCATGACATTGTCGTTGAATGCCGGGGACTGGTAATACCCGACCGATTGCGCCGACGCTGCCTGCAACAGCGTTGCACCAAGACCCGCGACCAGGCCCGCCAGAACTCGCACCATTGTGCCCCCTTGATTTGCTGGGGGGAGATAAGCATCCGGTTTTCCAGCAGGCAAGAAGGCCGCTGAAGGTTCAGCCCTTGCCGGGCGTCAGGCCTTCAACTGCATCTGGCCCATATAGTCCCGCTTACCGAGCGGCACGCCCTGCATGCGCAGGATGTTGTAAGCTGTCGTCGCGTGGAAATAGGCATTCGGCTTGGAAAAGGACAAGAGGAATCCTTCCGCTGTGAATGGCATTTCGCGTGGACCGATCTTGAAAATCACATCCTTGCCCTGACAGGCATTCAGGGCGTCCGCATCGACAGACGCAAGATCCTGACTGGCTTTCTCCAGCGTTGCCTCGAAGCCGGCGAAGTCCAGTTCTGCCAGACCGGACGGTGGTGCAAACGTTCCAGTTTTCACGCCATTGATCGCACCGATGCTGTGGTGGGCCACCGAATGCAGCTGGAAGGTCAGGGGCAGCATGTCTTCGTGGATGCGCAGGCGGAGCAGGTCGTCCGGGCTGCGTCCGTCAGCCCTGTAGTGATCGGCCCCCTTTTTCAGGATGCCCTGAACGCTTCCGACAACCTGGCGGAATGGCGGGACAACGATGTCATAGAGTGACAGGCTCATGGGTGGCTCCTCCGGTTTCCTGCTTTTCCGATGCAGCTAACTCCCCTCCCACGCCGAAGCAAGCGAATGCGATGGGGGCTTTGCTCATGGCTCTGCCCGGCTTATGCCGGAACGAGACAATTCAATGGAGAAGCAACCCATGGCAGACCCCGAAAACACGATCCTCATGGAAACCACCCAAGGCCCGGTGAAAATCGAACTTCGTCCCGACCTTGCCCCCAACCATGTCGCCCGCATCAAGGAGCTGGCGCGCGAGGGCTTCTATGACGGCATCGTTTTCCACCGCGTGATTGATGGTTTCATGGCGCAGGTCGGCTGCCCGAACGGCACCGGCACGGGCGGATCCGACAAGCCGGACCTGAAGGCCGAGTTCAATGCCGAGCCGCACGTGCGCGGTATCTGCTCCATGGCCCGCACCAATCAGCCGCACTCGGCCAATTCGCAATTCTTCATCGTGTTCGACGATGCCCGCTTCCTGGACAAGCAGTACACCGTATGGGGCAAGGTCGTCGAAGGCATGGAAAATGTCGACAAGCTGAAACGCGGCGAGCCCGTGCGCGATCCCGATTCCATCGTGTCCATGAAAGTCGCCGCGGACGCCTGAGGCGGCTCTCGAGGGGACAGGCATAACGCATGGCCAGGCAGGACAAGTCAGACAAGCGGGGCATCCAGGAACGCGGCAAGCAGGTCTTCGGATCACGCATTGCCCGGCTGATCTTCGCGTCCAACCTGGCCGGGCTCGCCATCCTGATCGTCGGTGCCATGGTGCTGAACGAGATGCGGGCGAGCTTCGTCGTTGCCAAGAAACAGGACCTGGTCGGCCAGGCACAGGTCTTCTCGAACCTGCTGGCCGAAGGGGCGACCTTCGGCCAGCCACAGCCCGTCATGGACGAAGACCTCGCCCGCGCTACGCTGGCCGATCTGTCCCTGCCGGTCTCGGTACGCGGCAAGGTCTATTCCGCCGACGGCGAGCTGATCGGTGACAGCTATTTCCTGTCTGACCGGGTCATTGTCTCGGCGCTGCCGCCCATCCAGGAGCCGAGCCAGCTTTCAAAAATCGGCCGGTCACTGTCTGAATGGGCGGTCTCGACCTTCGGGGCCCTGATCCCCAATCGCGGCGGCGATGCGGTGCGAACGCAGACCTTCCAGCAGGAATTTACCGTCGCTCTCGGTGGCGGCGAGGCGGCGAGCCAGCGTTTCAATGATCGCGGCCAGCGGATTATTTCCGTCTCGGTTCCGGTCCAGCACGTCTCGGCCGTGGTTGGCGTGCTGACACTGGAATCGAACGATATCGACGACATCATACGGGCCGAACGCGCCGCGCTGATCCCGTTCATCGGGGTGGCGGTCCTTGTCGCGATGATCACCTCGGGGCTGTTGACCGTCGGCATTGCCAGCCCGCTGCGCCGCCTGGCGCGCGCGGCTGACGATGTCGGATCGGGCACCACCCAGACCCTCGACCTGCCAAAGGTCACGCGCCGGCGCGACGAGATCGGTGCCCTCGCCAATTCCATGCAGCAGATGACCGAGGCGCTGTTCGAACGAATTACCTCAAATGAACGCTTCGCGGCAGACGTTGCCCATGAGCTGAAGAACCCTCTGACTTCGATCCGCTCCGCTGTCGAAACAGCCGAGCGCGTCAAGGACAATCCCGAGGCGATGCAGAAGCTCCACAAGGTGATCGCCCAGGATGTCGGCCGGCTCGACAGGCTGATTACCGACATTTCCAACGCATCGCGCCTTGAAGCGGAGATCACCCGTGTCCCGACCGAGACGCTGAACATCTCCCGTTTTGTCGAAGATATCGTCTCGACCTATGAACACCTCGCCCTGGACGGCGGTCGGGCGACTGTAGCCTTCCGCGATGAAACGATGGGCGCTGGCCTTCGCGTGCGCGGCCGTGAAGGCCCGCTCGGTCAGGTCATCCGCAACCTGATCGACAATGCCCTGTCCTTCTCGCCGGAAACGGGAACCGTCACTGTCAGGCTCGAACAGGGACGTGTCGGCCCGCAGACGACGGCCCTCATTTCCGTTGAAGATGAAGGACCGGGCATTCCGGAAGACAAGCTGGAGAAGATCTTTGACCGGTTCTACACTGACCGGCCAAAAGGCTCTGCTTTTGGCAAGAATTCGGGGCTGGGCCTGTCGATCGTCCAGCAGATTGCCACGACACATATGGGGCGGGTATGGGCCGAGAACCGCTCTGAAGGCGGTGCCCGCTTCGTTGTCGAGCTGCCCGCGATATAATCCGGTCACAGCCGATTCCGCTTGACCTGTGAAAAACCCGTGTCAGCATCATGGGTTTGGGGCCGGTTGGTAAGAGTGAATGATTGGTATTGTAGTCGTCAGCCATGGCAAGCTGGCACGCGAATTGGTCCGGGCGACCGAGCATGTTGTCGGCGAGCAGGAATACTTCCGGTCGATATCGATCGAGGCGGAAGACGATATCGATGCGAGGCGCGAACAGATCCGTGAAACCGTAGCGGCCTGCAATACCGGCAAAGGCGTCATCATCGTCACCGACATGTTTGGCGGCACGCCATCCAACCTGGCCATTTCCGTCATGCCGGACGCCCGGATTGATGTCATCGCAGGGGTCAACCTGCCGATGCTGATCAAGCTGATCGAGGTTCGTGACCAGGTGAAGTTCGAAGAGGCCGTCCGCGTGGGGCGCGATGCCGGCCAGAAATACATTCGCGTTGCCTCGGAAGTCATGGACCGGACAGCGTGAACCAGGCGGATACCGAAATCGAACAGACCGTCCGGATCGTGAACCGGAAAGGCTTGCATGCGCGCGCGTCGGCCAAGCTCGCCAAACTGGCGGTCACGCTGCCGGCGCAGGTCTTCGTCATGCGCGAAGGCGAAGTCGCCAACGCTCATTCGATCATGGACTTACTGATGCTGGCCGCCCACCAGGGCAGCGAAGTCACCGTCAAGGCGAGCGGCAAGGATGCCGGGCCGTCCGTCGAGGCGGTCGTCGACCTGATTGCCGACGGCTTTGGCGAACGCGACGAAGACGACTGAACTCCCGCACAGGACTACAGGACCAGCGGCGCGATCCAGTAGCCGATGGCCGCAATGATGACGATGCCTGCAAGGTTGATCCGGAGGCCGCGTTTCATCATCTGCGCCATGCTGACTTCGCCGCTGGCATAGACAATGGCATTGGGCGCTGTCGCGACCGGCAGCATGAACGCACATGATGCCGCCACTGCCGCCGGGCCGAGCAGGCTTTCAGGCGCGACACCGACGCCAACCGCCAGTGCACCGAGGATCGGCGCGAGCGTTGTCATCGTCGCGACATTGGATGTCAGCTCCGTCAGGAAGATGACGAGGGTCACCACCGCTGCGATGAAGAAAAGGGGCGGCAAGCTATGCAGCACGCCGAGCTGTTCACCGATCCACGTCGAAAGGCCCGTGCGCGAGACCGCATTGCCAAGTGCGATACCGCCCCCGAACAGGATCAGCACACCCCATGGCAGCCGCTCCGCCTCCTGCCAGTTGAGAAGAGCGCGCTTCTCTCCGGCGCCTGCCGGAACAAGGAACATCAGGACCGCGCCAAATATCGCAATCATCATGTCGACCTGGGCGCCGCTATAGGTCGACAGCAGAGACCAGCCCGCCGCGTCGAGCCAGCCGACAATCAGGAGCCGCAGGACCCAGAGCGTCGCCACCACGCCGAAAACAGCCGCGGCGCGCATCTCTGGCGTTGTCGTCCGGCCAAGCGCATCGAGCTGGCGATAGATATCGCCGCGCATGGCCTCACCACCCGCCAGTTTCGGCAGACCGCGCGTAACGCTCCACCAGGCCACGGGGATGAGCAGGACGGCCGCCGGGATGCCGAACGCCATCCATTGCGGAAATCCGATCGTGGCGCCGGCTTCGGCCTGCAGCCAGTTGATGGCGATGAGATTGGTTGGCGTACCGATGGGCGTCGCCACCCCGCCGATGGAGGCTGCATAGCAGATGCCCAGCAGCAAGGCGGCCGTCAGCTTGTGCGAATCCCCACCGAGAGCCGCCGCTGCCGATAGGGCGATAGGCATCATCATCAGCGTCGTCGCCGTGTTGGAGATCCACATCGACAACAGCGCTGTCGCGATCATGAAACCGAGAATGAGGGCTTTCGGGGCCGTTCCGACCCGGGCGACGACATTGAGCGCAATCCGCTTGTGCAGGTCCCAGCGCTCAATCCCCATAGCAACGACAAAGCCGCCAAGCAGCAGGACGACGATATGGTTCATGTAATCGGCGCCCACCGTCTTGGGGCTGCCGGCATCGATCAGCGGCAGGACAACCAGTGGCAGCAGCGAAGTCGCCGGAATGGGTATCGCCTCGGTTGCCCACCAGATCGCCATCCAGACAAGCAGGCAGGCGGTGCCCCATGCCGCGAAACTCAAGCCTTCGGGTGTCCCAGCCAGAAGCATGGTGAGCGCCACGGCCGGGCCAAGAACGCGGCCAACTGATTTTGCTGTTATCTTGCTGTCTCCCATCGCCGCGCAATGGGCCAGCCAGCGGCTGCAAGGTCAAGCAAATTCAAAGCGTTTCAGCGTTCCAGAACGAGGTCATCCCTGTGAATGACGGCCGGGCGGCCCCTATAGCCGAGGCGGGCTTCGATATCGTCGCTGTGAGCACCTGCCAGCCGCTGGATGTCGGCAGCCTCGTACGCGGTGACCCCTTTGGCGACAACTTCGCCCGTCGGCGCCTTGATAGCCACTGCAGCGCCCTTCTCGAACCGGCCTTCGACACCAGTGACGCCGACCGCCAGCAGGCTGGAACCATTGATTAGCGCTTTAACCGCCCCTGCATCGATCAGGACAGCCCCTTCTGGCGTGAGATGACCTTTCAGCCAGGTTTGTCTCGCGGTTGCCGGTGAAACCGGCGGGATGATCCAGGTGGCCCGCTCGCCAGCCTGCAAAGCGCCGATCGGGCTGGCGCGCTCACCGAGCGTGATTGCCGTGGCACACCCTGCCCCAAAGGCAATGCGCGCTGCCGACAGCTTGGTCGCCATGCCGCCCGATCCAACGCCGGCCTCGGCATTGGCCGCGCCGGCCATGGCTTCATGCTCATCGGTGAGCTCACGCAGCTCGGGGATATGGCTTGCCGAAGGCTCCTTGCGTGGATCGGCGGTGTAAAGACCATCGATATCGGATAGCAGGACCAGAGCGTCTGCGCTCAGCATCTGCGCGACGCGGGCTGCGAGGCGATCATTGTCGCCATACCGGATTTCCTCGGTCGCCACCGTATCGTTCTCATTGATGATCGGGACGGCGCCAGCCGCAAGCAGGGTATCGAGCGTCGCACGAGCGTTCAGCCAGCGCCGGCGACGTTCGGTATCTTCAAGGGTCAGCAGGGCTTGGGCGGCCTTGACGCCGTGCGGCGCGAACGCCTCGGCAATCGCCGACATGAGCAACGGCTGGCCGAGGGCGGCGGCGGCCTGCTTCTCTTCGAGCTTCTTGTGGGCGCCCTTCCCAAGATGTGGACGGCCAAGCGCGACAGCCCCCGATGAGACCCAGACGACTTCACGGCCCTCGGCCTTCAGCGCCGCGATATCGCCAGCCAGCCCTGCCAGCCATTCACGGCGCGGCGCGCCTTTTGCGGCGATCAGCGATGAACCGGTCTTGATGACGATCCGGCGGGCAGTATCGAGCGGCGAAGGCATCAGGGCCGCCAGCCCTCATCGGGGCCGTCATCCTCATGCTCCAGCTCATCAAGGTGGCCGAGTTCCCTGGCGATCAGGCCAAGCGCCTTGCGAACGCCGGTCCCCGCGACGGACGAAATCCGCAGCGGCTCCTGCCCGCAAACGGCTTTCAGCGCAGCAGCCTGCTCATCCACCATATCCTCGGTCAGCGCATCGACCTTGGTCAGCGCGACGATTTCGGGCTTGTCGGCCATGGCCGGATCGTACTCTTCCAGCTCATGGCGGATGGTCTGCCAGGCGCCGGCGACGTCGTCTTGTGTGCAATCGACCAGATGCAGCAGGACCTTGCAGCGCTCGACATGGCCGAGAAAGCGGTGTCCGAGACCGGCGCCTTCCGCTGCGCCTTCGATCAGGCCGGGAATATCGGCCAGAACGAAGCGTGTGCCGGGTCCCAGATCGACCACGCCAAGCCCCGGATGGAGCGTGGTGAAAGGATAGTCCGCCACTTTCGGCTTTGCGGCTGTCGCCGCCCTGATGAAGGTCGACTTGCCGGCATTCGGCAGGCCGAGAAGACCGGCATCGGCGATGAGTTTCAGGCGCAGCCAGACCGTACGCTCCTCGCCCTCCTCGCCCGGATTGGCGCGGCGCGGTGCCCGATTGGTCGAGGATTTGAAGTGCAGGTTTCCCCAGCCGCCATTGCCGCCGCGCGCCAGCAAAACACGCTGTCCGACCTCTGTAAGGTCCGCAATGAGGGTTTCCTGGTCTTCCTCGAAGATCTGCGTGCCGACCGGCAGCTTGATGATCTTGTCCTCGCCGCCCTTGCCGTGGCGCTGCTTGCCCATGCCATGCCCACCGCGGCCAGCCTTGTGGTGCTGCTGGTAGCGGTAGTCGATGAGCGTATTGAGCCCCTCGACCGCTTCAGCGTAGACGTGGCCGCCACGCCCGCCATCGCCGCCGTCCGGGCCACCGAACTCGACATAGGCTTCGCGGCGGAAGGAGGATGAGCCCCGTCCGCCGTCGCCGGCCTTGATATAGATCTTGCACTGATCGAGGAATTTCATGCCCGCGTCTTTAACGCGTTCTTCGGCTGCGCGCTATGGCGGGTTACGTCAGGCGGTGCGTTCGGCGGTTTTCTTTCCCGGCATCGGAATCGCAACCGACTGTTCCTGGTTGAGGAACCATTTGCGCGACAGCTTCTGTAGCCAGATTTCGGGGCCGGTCATGATCGCCCAGGCGGATGCCAGGATGATCGACATCACAGCAACAAGTAGCAGCACCTCGTTCTGGATGTAGCCCGCAAGCCACGGCGTCAGGCACATGCCGAAGGTGAAGTGGTTGAGGTAGAGCGGATAGGTCATCAGACCCGCTTTCTTCACCCACTCGGCACCGATGGCCTTGGCGACGACCTCGCTGCGGAAAACGCTGAAGAGCATGACCGCCATCGCTGCCAGCCAGATGCCGATCGCCATGGTGATGCGATAGGTTTCGCTGGCAAATCCGCCGGCGCCGGCCAGCACATTGTTGGCAATCTCAAACAGGCAGAAGACAGTGAAGACCGCAGCAAAGCCGTATTCCATGCCGGACAGCCGGTCCCGCGCCGCCTTGTAGATCAGCATGCCGAGCGCGAAGAAGACCCCGTGCCACAGCAGGGCGACCTTGAACGGGAAGCGCAACAGCGTTTCCGTGATGCCAAGCCCCATGGCGTCCGCGGCGATGTAGGCCGTGATGAACAGTACGCTGACCGAGCCGAGCAGCAGGCCGCCAAGATCGAGCAGGTTCCGGCCAAGCCGGGCACCGATCAGGATCAGCCCCGCAATGTAGACGTAGAACACCGCCTCCAGGACCAGCGTCCAGACGACGCCATCAATATAAGGGCCCTGAGGCGAGAGGATGATGCTGCGCAGGAAGGCGCCCAGCGCCTCGGCCGGCGCCATGCCCCAAGCCAGTGTTACGCCGAGTGCGATAATGGAACAGACCCACAGCGCCGGGAAAACACGAATGGCCCGCTTGATAAGGAAGGTCAGCGCGGTCGCATTGCGCGCACTTGCCGCGATGACGAAGCCGGAAATGACGAAAAACACCTCGACACCAACCCAGCCGCTCGTGCCCACCCAGCCAAGCCAGTCAAATGGCCGCTCATCCGGCGTTGTGACATGCGAAGGCGCGATTGAGCTGAACGTGCTGAGGTGAAACAGCAGAACAATGAAGGCCGAGCCGAACCGGACAAGGTCCAGTCCGTAGAGATGTTGTTTCTTCACCCGCTTTCGTCCCCTTTGAGGTTCGGCTGCACCTGGCTGAACGGCAAGGCGTCCAGCTGGGCACAGCCAACGGTTCCTTTTGGGAAGACGAGGGAAGCAAGACCTATACCAGCGCCTGGCCGGTCCGTTTCATGAAGACGTGATCAATCTCGCGGCCACGCCCGAGGCAGTAAACAGGCCCGGTTTCGGTGACCTCGAAACCAAGCTTCTCGAGCACGCGGCCGGATGCGGGATTGTCGGCGAAGTGGCCAGATACAAGCGTGCCCGCCTGACCGCGCGCATCGAGCCAGCCGATCAGGGCGCGGGCAGCCTCTGTCGCGACGCCACGTCCCCAGGCGTGTGGTGCGATCCAGTAGCCGATCTCGAACGGCTCGCTTGTGGCTGGCCGGTGCGCTCCGACCGTGCCAATCACTTCGCCTGTCTCGACTATGAGAAAGACGTGGTCGGTGCCCAGCTCATTTCCCCGCTGGCCGTTCAGGATCCATTTGCCGGTTTGTTCAACGCTCTGTCCGGGCGGGATACGGGCGACCTTCTCATAAATGCGAGGGTCGCGCACAAGCTCCGTAATCCGCTCCGCATCCGCCAGTGCAGGCGGGCGCAAGAGAAAGCACTGCGTCCTGATCTCCCCTGTGACCATGCTATTCCCCAATACCGCTCAAACGAAAAGGGGAGACAGTTTCCTGTCTCCCCTTCGAAACGTCCAGCGTGCAAGCCTGCCTGGGCCTACTCCGCAGCATCCGCAACCGGAGACACCGACACATATTGCCGATTGCCACGCGACCGCTTGAACTCGACGCGGCCCTCTTCGAGCGCGTAGAGCGTGTGATCCTTGCCCATGCCGACACCCTTGCCCGGATAGGTCTTGGTGCCGCGCTGGCGGATGATGATGTTGCCAGGAACAACATGCTGGCCGCCGAACTTCTTCACGCCGAGGTATTTCGGGTTTGAGTCGCGGCCGTTACGGGATGAACCGCCTGATTTCTTGTGTGCCATCGTGGCGCTCCTTCAAATCGTCTTGAAGCCTGTACCAGACTTCAGGCGTCCTTTGCCAGTTGCTTGGCCTGCTTGACCCACTCGTCGCGCTCGATGCGACCGCCGAGACCGGCTTCCTCGTCGAGTTCGGCAATCTGGGCCTTCTTCAGGTCAGCGATCTGCCAGAAGTGGAATACACCGGCAGCATTAAGTTTCTTTTCCATGGCCGGGCCGACACCGGAAATCTGCTTGAGATCATCCTTCTTGCCGACAGCCTTTTCGAGGCGGCCGCGCTCATCGGTCTGCGGCTTGGCGTCTGCCTTGGCCTCAGCCTTCTTGGGCGCAGCTTCCTTCTTGGCGGCCGGGGCAGCTTCCTTCTTCGGAGCGGCCTCTTTCTTCGGCGCAGCTTCAGCCTTCTTCGGCTCGGCCTTGGCTTCCGGCTTGGGCGCCTCTTCCTTCTTCGGCGCAGCAGCCTTCTTCGCCGGGGCTTTCTTGCCGTCGGTCAGGATCGAGGTGATCGTGACGACGCTTTCCAGCTGGCGGTGGCCGGCCTTGCGGCGATAGGTGTTGCGCGGGCGCTTCTTCATGATGGTGACCTTGTCGCCCTTACGCTGGGCAGCAATCTCACCAACAACACTTGCACCATCGACGAGCGGTGCGCCGACCTTAACATTCTTCCCGTCGCCCAGCATCAGCACGTCAAAGGTGACGTCCGCGCCGGCGTCGGCCGCGAGTTTCTCGACAACAATCTGGTCGCCTTCGGCAACCTTATACTGTTTGCCACCAGTCTTGATGACCGCGAACATGGCCTCGTCCTTCCGGCAGGGTAAATTCATAAACCTTGGGTCCGCACGCGCATGGCGCCGGACATGAAGGCGCGGATAAACACTATCAGCCTTCTCATGTCAAACCCTGACATGCATGAAATCCGGGGCTTGCACGCATTCCCTACGCACGCTATCTCCCCGCCCCACGGAGAGGTGCTAGAGTGGTTGAATAGGACGGTCTCGAAAACCGTTGAGCGCGCAAGCGTTCCGAGGGTTCGAATCCCTCTCTCTCCGCCACGCAGACCAGAATTCAGAGCCCAGATCTGGGATTCCCGCAAAATGCCCTCCACTGGTGGGCTTTTTCTTGGGCTGCGGTCTCTACCCGCCGGATTTTCCCTGCTCTTCCCCGCAATTTAGCCAAGCGTCTCTAGCGACCACTTTCACCAGATCTCTTAGGCCCATTTTGCCTGATCTTGCCCGATTTACAGGGAATTTCGCACAATTAGCAGGGATCAGCCTGAAACACGCGCCCCATAATCACAGTAATTACAGGGTGTTACAGGGTGATTTCCCTAAAGGTCGGAACAGGGAAATTATTTTGAAGAACAGGGAATTGGATTTCAGGAACAGGGATTTTCCAAAACCGATCAGGGAAACGCAAATCCAAGCACTTCAGCCTGGCGATCCCAGTCCAGCGGGAGGTCTGTTCGCAAGAGTTTTTCGAGGCTCAGATCGGCGGGCTGGCGGCCATCCAGGATGGCCTGGACAATTGACGGCGAGAGAAAGGCAAGCTTCAGTCTCTGACGCAGGGGCGATGTGGTCCAGCCGAGCTTCTTGGCGAGGGTTGGAAGAGACACGCCAGCCCGCCATTCAGCCATCCAGGCATGGGCACGAGCCACAGCATTGATCAGCGTTTCATCCCGGTTCGGTGTCTCGGCCCGGAGAACGAGAACCGTCTCGACACCGCGCTTTCGTTCCGTGAAAGCTTCAACATGAACCAGCGCGCCGGCGGCAAACTCTTCTAGGGGTCGTCCAGTCGCCTCAGCGATGGACTCTGGATTCATCGCCAACCGCATCTCGCCGGGTTTCAGATCGATGCGCTCGACAAGTTGGGCAATGATAGATGACCGGCTTGATGCCAGCTCCTCACCGATCCGAGCGAACCCTGCTTGAACCCTGGCAAAAGTCTCCACACTCGGTTCCGCAAGCAGCCGTTCAGATGCTATACCCAACCAGTTCCTGATCGCTTGCGCGACGGCCGCCTCGAGCTTTGCAGCCGGCAGTCGCCATCCGGCTGAGGACGTTTCGCTGCCCGATACCAAGCTCCTGGAAACATAATACCGCCAGCGCTTTCCCCTCGTCGTCGCATATGTCGGCGTCAAACGATCGCCAGCTTCATCGAAGACTCGCCTGGTGAGCGGCGATCCTGCCTGCTCGTCTGGACCGCCCTGCCCGCGCCGGCGGCCACTCCTTTTGATCAACGTCTCCTGGACACGGTCCCAGAGCGCCTCACCAATGATCGCGGAATGGCTGCCGGGATAGGTATTGTCCTTGTGCCGGACCATCCCGCGATAGACCGGGTTGGTCAGGATGGAATGAACCGCACCGCGTGACATCACGCATCCGCCGAGTGATTTGCCGCTCCTGAAAGTTCGCCGCTTCGACCGGATGCCTTCAAGCTCAGCCTGTCGGGCAACTTGGCCCAGACAGCGATGCTGGTCATACAGATGGAAGAGCCGCTGGACCTGTTCGGCTTCGTTTTGGTTGAGGACAAGCTCCCGGGTGTTCGGATCCGGATGGGGATCATAGCCCAAGGGCGCCAAACCACCCATCCAGAGGCCACGCCTTGCCGAGGCGGCGAGCTTGTCCCGAATGCGCTCGGCGGTGACCTCCCGTTCGAACTGGGCAAAGGAGAGCAGGACATTGAGCGTCAGCCTTCCCATGCTGGTCGAGGTGTTGAAGGCCTGGGTAACGGACACGAAAGAGCAGTTTGCCTTATCGAAGCGCTCCACGAGGCGTGCGAAATCTGCAAGCGAGCGGGTCAGGCGATCAATCTTGTAGACCACGACCATGTCGATACGGCCAGCATCGATATCGTCAAGTAGAGACCGCACGCCGGGGCGTTCGAGATGCCCGCCGGAGATCCCGCCATCCTCGTAGCGGGTCTCGATCAGCTTCCAGCCCTCGTGCTTCTGGCTTTCTATATAGGCCTTGCAGGCCTCCCACTGGGCATCGAGCGAGTTGAAATTCTGCTCCAGCCCCTCCTCGCTCGACTTGCGGGTGTAGATGGCGCAGCGGATCGTTGTTCTTGCCATCAGCGCGCCCTTCTCTGGAGACCAAAGAAACGCGGCCCAGACCAACGGGTCCCGGTAATCTCGCGAGCGACGGCACTGAGCGAGCCATAGGCCTTTCCACGATAGATCGCGCCCGCCTTGGTGACGTCGACGACATGCCGGACGCCGTTCCACTCACGGACCAGCCGGGTGCCAGGTGTCGCCGTTTTAACTTGGGGCCCTGGCATCTTGTTCGATACAATTGCGGTGAGGGTTGACCGGGCCCGTTTGCGAAGACCGCCATGCTTTCGAACCTGAAGCTCGTAGGCGAGAAGTCGCGCCAGGAACGGCGTGCTGGTCCGGTAGGGCAGAACGCCCAGCCCTGCCTGCTCCCAGATCTCGAGGAGGTCCCTGCGGGACATCTCTCGCAGGGACTCCAGATCGGAGGGTTGCTCCGCCTCCATTCTCAGGCTTTCTCCAGGCGGTAGCGTGCACAGCGCTCGCCGTCTGCGGGCGGCAGCTTCTCGAGCTTCCGCTCACCCGCCCGCACCCGAGTGAGGGCCGCCCGCACCGTATGCGGCAGCCAGTCGAGGGCTTCCGACACCTCGTTGACGGTGACACCCTTCTCCCTGCCGAGCAGCTGGATCAACTGCTCACGCTTGGTGAATGGCTTCTTCTTCGATTGGGTCTTGGTTACTTTGGCCATGGGGTTCTCCTTCAGTCTGGTTACGGAAGCGATCATCCGCTCCCACTGACTGAAGGCCCGACCTTGTCATAGGTACGGGCTGGCCGGTCTTTCTATCCCAGGGTCTACATACTGACGCTCCGTTGCGCCCGGAAGTCCAGTCGAAAATCAGCTGTCCGGCTGGTTTTTGCGATGCGCTTCCAGGGCGCTCTCGGCAAGTTCGATCGCCTTGTGGGCATTGGTGATTGAAAGCGCGGCCAGTTGGTCGAACCTCAGCGCGCAGAGTTCCTCGGATTGCGCCTGGACGGCCGCATCATGGGCGTCTTCCAGTGCCATAGTGACATCCGCCATGAGCTTCTGTGGAAGGTCGTCGTAAGCCATGACCCGACGAATGCTACAATTGGCGTATCAGTCCAGACGGTGAGAGACTGCTAGATCTCGGAAGCAGACGTAAGATTCGCAAGACTTCCGGAGTCTCTGCATAATCGCGACTCACATTTAATTGAATATGGTTAGGTGAATGCATCTGGCATCGAGAATTGTCTTAGCTGTGTCTAGTGCAGCGATAGGGCTAGTCGCGCAGGCTATGTTTGCAAACCGGATAGAACCCTATCATCCGGAACTTCTAGTCGTCGCAGCTGCTGCGATACTCCTTGTAGCTGCAGATATTCCAGAGCTTGTTCGTGCCAAACCGACCGCAGAGCAAAGCGAGCAGATATCGACCACCCCGTGGGTGGTTATTAACGGGGACGCTAAAAGTCATGTTGTTGAGCAGAAAGGGGAAACAATCAGACTGAGGTTCGGGTCGATGTTCGCTCAGCGAATTAGACTGCGCTCGCAAACATCAGGGAACGTCGATGCTGAAGTCATGGTTACAAAGCTGTATGACCGATCATTCTGGGAGTTCGACTCTTCGAAGAAGCTGATCGTTGGTCATACCCTCCCCGTCGGATTACAGAGTGAAGCGATCTCTCGAAGAGAGCTGCGATTATTTCACGCTTGGCGCAGACGGATCAGTGCGAGGAACTCTCGCCTTAGGGATGCGTCCTCCAAAAACTGCCCCCTCATGATGCTGCTGATCATTTGGCTGTTTTCATCTTTGATCCCTCGCCAATGCATGCAGAAATGGTCAGCTTCCATGACAATGGCTATGCCATCGGGCGTGATCATGTTCTCAAGTTTGTCAGCCAGCTGCACAACTGCCTCTTCCTGGATCTGGGGGCGGCACATGATCCAATTGGTAAGCCGCGCATACTTGGACAGACCGATAAGATTTGAGCTGGCGTTCGGCAGTATACCGATCCAGATCCGGCCCATTATCGGACACAGATGGTGACTACAGGCGCTTCGGACAGTGATCGGGCCCACAATCATCAGTTCGTTCAGTGATTCTGCGTTCGGAAATTCGGTCGCCTCAGGCGCATCGACATAGCGACCTGAAAATACCTCGTTCAGGTACATTCGGGCAACCCGTTGGGCTGTGTCACGGGTATTGTGATCGCGAGATGTGTCGATCACCATACAGTCAAGCAACCGATCGACAGCGCATTCAATCTCGCCTTGAAGAGCTTCAAGGTCGCCCTCCTCAAGAAAACTGGAGATATTGTCATTTGCGAAGTACCGCTGACCTGCGTCTTCCAGCCTTCGGCGGATCCTGGCAGAAGCGGTTAAACCGCGACTCGTATCGACAGGCATAAGTCTCGCCCTCCCTTTAGTATTCGTCGCTCAGTAAGTGCTCATGCGTCCTTGATCCCGGCGACCCGCTTCAGGGCGATAGTGCGAACTGGCGGCACTGCATGTCCTGTCCCAGGAGTCAGTGTCCGAGTTTCTGTCTGTCGCATCAGGGCGTCCTCTAAGCTTTCAGAGAGTCAAACAGGTCGATCCGCCGCGCGCCGCTGACGGCCGCGGCATGCACTGCGACCGCATCGTCCTTCAGGGCAAGAAGGTGATAGCGGCCGGAGGCCGAAAGCCTTCTTCCTTCAGGCGTATCGCTGGTCATGCCAGCAAGGCGTGTTGCCATCCATCCCGTGGCAGCCAAGCCCGCAAGCTCAAGAAAGCTGCCTGCTCCCGCCTCAGCCTCCCGCGGTGCGTCTCGCATCTCATTAAGACGTGTTGCAGCATCCTGCAGCAGTTCATAGCACGCACACGCCCCCGCCCGCAGGTCGCCCGCCACAAGGTCGAGATCCATTCGCGCTTGCTCCAAAAAAATTGCGAGCCCAGCACTCTTCCCCCGCCATATCTGACGTCTGAGCAGATCAAGCGCCTGGATGCCCGACGTGCCCTCATAGATTGTCGCGATACGTGCATCACGCAGGTATTGCTCAACTGGCCATTCGCGAGTGTAGCCTGCGCCGCCCAGCACCTGCAAAGCGGTGCTAGAAACGTCGAATCCGCACCTCCCACCTTCTGTCTTGAAGATGGGGAGCAGCCACTGCAGCAAAGTCTGCGCCCGGGAGCGCTCGGTGGGATCAACCTCGTGCGCAGCTAGATCAGCCTGGACGGCAACCAGGTGCCCGACACTTCTCAGCGTGTGAACACGAGAAGCGGACTCAAGCAACATTCTTTGAACGTCGGCATGCTCGGCTATGTGCACAGCCGGTGCGCTGATTGCGCCGCCTTGCCTGCGTTCATGCGCGTAATCAAGCGCAACGTCGAAGGCAGCTGAGGCAATGCCTACGCCTTGGACCCCTGCACTCAGGCGCATATTCGTGATCATCACGAAGAGGTTCTGCAACCCCTGACCATCTTCACCCAGCAGCCAGCCCTTTGCTCCGTCAAACCCCAAGGCGCATGTCGGCGATCCATGCAAGCCCATCTTCTCTTCGATACGGCGCACACTGATCGTATTTGGCCTGGTTTCCCCGGCATCATCATCAATCACATTAGGCACAAGGAAGAGACTTATCCCCGCTTCGGTCCGCGCAAGCAGGCAATGTCCGATCCGGGGCGTCAAGGTATGGTCGCCAAAGCTGATCCACATCTTTTCACCCGTAATGGACCAGGCACCATCTACATCGCGGACAGCTTTCGTGCGCAGGCGCGGTACGTCCGAACCGGCATCCGCCTCGGAAATGCAGATTGTTGCGGCCCACTCCCCGGAACATAGACGCGGCAGCCAAACCTCCCGAATGGCAGGCTCAGCGTGGGCGGCTACGAGTTTGGCAGCCGAGCGCACAAGAACTGGAAGCATTCCAAACGCGGCGCATCGGCCGTCGATTATCTCCTGAACCTGAGCGGCCAGTATTAGCGGCAAACCTTGGCCGTTCATTTCTACCGGCATTTCAAGGGTGGACCACCCTTGAGCAGTGTAAGACGCCCACGCTTCAGTATAGCCCGCAGGCAGCTGGACGCGGCCATCGACAAGATGGCATCCTTGTGCGTCGCCCCTGGCATTTATGGGGTCAAGGCATTCAGCGCCGAATTGCATTATCCCCCCCAGAACGGCCTTGAAGGTGTCCCGGTCGGCCTCACCAAAGCTGCCGCCGAGCCTCCGGAGCCGTGAAAGCCCCGGCGTCAGTTCCATTTGCTCAACGAGCAGTGAGGGGGCCAGAGATCGAGTCAAAGCTCGCGCGCCTTTCTGCAAGGCACTACCATGCGGGAAGGCGCTACTCGGCAGAACGGTATGAACCGTTTTGCCTCATGCGCACCAAAGCTGCAGAGCCGGTTACGCAATTCGGAAGACTGCCAGTTGCTGCTTGCCCTCGGTCGGCGCGAAAGCGAGCGTGACTCTCTTTCCAATTTCGATCTCAGTAGGCTCACAATCGACAATCGCTGTCATGAGGATCGGTCCCTCATCCAAAGCCACCATGGCCGGAAAACGGAATACCGGGGCCCGATCTGTCTGCGTGAACGTGTAGATCAATCCGCGGCCCGCACTCTCAATCCACTCTGTCTTTTCGCTGAAACAGTGCGGGCACAGCGGGCGCGGATAGAAGTGTACCTCGTCGCAATCCCTGCATACCTTGAGGAGAAGCTTGCCCTCCTCAGTTCCAGCCCAGAATGCCTCGGTCTCCGGATAAACGAGTGGCGCCTTTGAGATCGAAATTTCATCAGCCATCTTCAATTCCTCTCCAAAATAGCTGTCGCAGAGCCGTGATACCCTGCCAACGACCCTCCCGTGCCATGCGCAACGGCCAAGTCACAATCTTTAACCTGAACAGCGGGATGGGCCTCACCACGCAACTGGCGCACAGCCTCCAGAAGCTTTGTTATGCCTCCCCTGTTGCCAGGATGATTATTACAGAGGCCTCCGCCATCGGTGTTGAAGGGCAACTTGCCGACGCCCGATATCAGGTTGCCATCGGCTGCGAACTTTCCACCCTCGCCCTTCTTGCAGAATCCGACGTCTTCAAGCTGCATGATCACCGTGATGGTAAAGCTGTCATAGAGAGACGCATATTTGATATCAGCTGGCGTCACGCCGGCTTCAGCAAAGGCCATGGCCGCCGATTTTTGTCCGGCCGAATAGCTCAGGTCTACTTTGCCGCCATTGTTGTGCTTTACCGCTTCACCGGCGCCTTTCAGCGTAATGAGTGGGCGGTTAAGAGTCCGCGCGATTTCGGCGTTGGTCAAAATGATCGCCCCGCCGCCGTCGCTCATCACGCAGCAGTCCAATCTGTGAAGCGGGGACGCCACAATCGGCGAATTTACAACCTCTTCGACAGTCACGACGTTTTGCAGCAAGGCGTTCGGATTGTGCTGGGCATGATGTGAAGCCGCGACTTTTACCCATGCCAGCTGCTCACTGGTCGTACCGAACTCATACATGTGCCTTTGCGCAACAAGGCCATAGAGCGCCGCCGGCCCCGTATGGTAAAGGTCTTCAAATGGCACTTCCGGCACGCCGCGCCAGGAAACACCTCCAAGGCCGATAAATTCCCGCGAGGCGACCTGATTGTCTGCGCAGGTAATTAAGGCGACACTGCATTTACCAGACTGTATCGCCATCGCAGCGTGGCGCACATGTCCGATATATGATGACCCACCTGTCTCAGTACTTTCCGAATAACGCAGATCGAGGCCGAGATGCTGCGCAATCGTCATACCCCCGATTCCGGGCGCATCGGCTGCACAAAAGTAGCCGTCGATATCTGACAGGGCGAGCCCGGCATCTTCAAGTGCACCTTTGGCTACATCGGCGTGAAGCTGAGCCAGTGACACGCCGACCGCCTTGCGCGTTGGATGCTCGTATATGCCGACGATATGGGCTGGATTACTTGTCATTGGCCTATCCCCTCAACTGCAGAGGAAAGCGAAATCACTGATCCGGCGGCCCCCTCGGCGTATAGCTGCTTTACATCATCGGCACGCCTGTTCAGGACCGCCCGCTGATTGATGTATCCCTTGTCGGTAATCTCATTATGCTCTGATGACGGAGGCTCCGTGAGAATGATCGCACGCTCGATCCGTGTTGATGATGCTGGATTGTCCTCATTGTAGGAGAGAAGCTTCTCGGTGATGACCTTGCGGACGACTGGTATGTTGACGAGTTCTTCTGCGCTTACGCCTTGCTCATTCTCCGGAACCAAGCGTTTGCAGGCCGCCTCGTTCAGCCAAATCAGGGCGCCAATATGGGGCCGGTTCTCTCCCGCCACGACGATGTCGCTGACATACGGCGACAACGCACTTACAACATTGGCCCGCACCGTCCCGACAGCAACAAATGTTCCGGAGAGAAGTTTGAAATCCTCGACAATTCGGCTATCGAAGCGCAATCCTTTCACCATCTTCCGCGGATCTACAAAAGAAACGGCGTCGCCGGTTCGGTAGAAGCCGTCCTCATCAAAGGCATTTTCTGTCAGTTCGGTCTCACCAAGATAGCCGGGGGTGACATTGGGGCCCCGTGCCCGCGCCTCAAACCTGTTTTCATCAACTTTCAGCAGCTTCAATTCGATTCCTGGGACGGGGATGCCGATGAATCCGCTACCCTCAACTGGCCAATAGAGCTGAGTGATTAGTGGACCTGTTTCAGTACATCCATATCCTGTGAGAAACGGCATTCGCATTCCGAGAGACTTGACACTCAGTTTCTGGAACCGCCGCCAGACGTCCAATGGCAGGCTTGCACCGGCATATTGCACAAATCGCAAATTTTTGAAGAAGCTGTCTCGAAGATCCTGGTCTTGCTCCATCGCGTCCGTCAGCATTGCGTAACCTGCCGGGACGTCTGAATAGCTGTGCGGAGAAATCTCGCGTAAATTTGCAATGGTTTTCGAGAATTCGCCCGGGAGCGGGCGCCCATCATCAATATAATATGTGCCGCCCTGACGCAGGGAGCGGTTGAATAGGCCATTTCCCGCCATGGTATGGTTCCATGGCATCCAGCTTATAGTTTCGTATGGAAAATAGTTTTCTTCATCCGACCACATCGCATCGCACATCGCCATGTTCGTACACAGCATTTTTTGCGTGTTGATGACGCCTTTCGGCCATCCGGTTGACCCCGAGCTGAACAAGATCTTTGCAACTGTATCAGGCCCCACTGCTTTGTGGGCACGCTCGACGTCTGCAGTTGCTTTCGTCTCTAATATTTGATCAAGCCGTTGGTATCGTCGTCCGTCTGGCAGCTCCTCTGCGCATACAATATTCGCCTTCTCTGTTCGATTTTCCTCTATTGCCCCCTCAAATAGGCGTCCATTTTGAGCAAATATCAATGACGGGCGCACTGCATCGAAGACTGACTTTAACTTAGGTTTGCCACCTGGCATGAGGGCGTAAGCTGGAGATATTGGCGCATATGTGACCCCCGCCATCATCGCCCCGAGCGCTACAATGGCATGCTCAATTGAGTTACCGGATAGAATAACTACTCTCTGGCCAGGCCCAATTTCATGATCAATCAGAAACTGCGCGAAACTCGAGGCCGAAGAATGCATCTTCGAATACGTTACGTGATTCCAACTACCATTTTTATTGCGCGCACAGAGCATCGGCCGCTCTGGCGCGTGCTCGGCCCAATATATTAGATAATCTACGATCGAATTCTTGGGGGCGCCTAGCGGTCTTGGATCATACAATAACCAATCTGACTCACCATACCTTCGGACCGCCTCAACGAGCGGTTCATTCGCATTCAAGGGCAAGAACGGTACGCTCTTCGAATCCGTCTCGGCCATCAGAGTATTCCTGTAGCGGTATCAAAAACCCATCGAAAGGGGAGCGGACAGCTGGGGCAACGCGAAACGCTCGGGCGTTGCATGTTGCCCCACGTCACATTCTAGAACTTTAGATTATAGCAACGTTCAGCATTGCCCTGTAGGACCTTTCGAAGGGTTGGCTTATCGACCCCGCCAAGCGCTTCCGTGATGTGAGCCTGAGGATCGGGATAAAGGGATGTAGGGTGCGGAAAATCCGTCTCGAACATCACATTGTCAGGCCCAATGATGTCGAGCATCTTTTGCGGTGCCACCTTCTCGAACCAGAAGGATGCAAACATCTGATCTCTGAAATACTCCGCGGGACGACGCTGAAGCTTCTTGTCTGGCATCATTTCATCCATCTGGTACTCAAGCGCCTCGAGAAGGAATGGCACCCAACCAATACCGCTTTCCACCGAGACGATCTTCATCTTCTGGTACTTATCCATCAAACCACTGACAATGAAATTGCCGAGTGTGGCGGCATTGCCGATGTAGAACAACATCGCGCCAATCGCGAGCTTGGTCTGGAACTCGAAGTCCTTCCAGGTGATGCTAAACCCATCAATGCCGCCGGTCGCAATGTGGAAATTTATTGGAATCTCTTTGGCATCGCAAATTTCGAACAACGGTGCCCAGTGATCCTCGGTAAAACTTGGAATACCGAATTGCTCCGGCCGATCAGGAAGGTTGAAACCCTTCATGTCCAAATCTTCCAGACAACGTCGAGCTTCCTTTTCCATTGCTTTTGAATCCCAGACTGGCAGCAGGGCCATCGGGAAGATTCGGTTGTTCGACCGCTTCTGAAAGTCTGCCCGGTCGTCATTATAGATCTTGATGAGCGTCTCGGCGAATTCCTTGTCGACCCACTGAAGCAAACTCACGGATGAACCCGCGAATGAATTCGGATAAGCAATCTGAGCCCAGATACCCATGTCATCCATGAATTTAACGCGTGCATCAACCTCGTACGCACCGGGGTGTATCTGCTCAACGGTTGGTAAGCTCAGCCGTCCGAGCGTCTTGTTTCGCTTCTTGTCGATTACGGACGCGCCGCCGGGCGAAATAACCTCATCACCGATATGCCAGTAATCCATGGCACCTACTCGTTTGATATAGGGCGCCTTGGCCTTCAAGCTCTGCGGCAGCCTGGCCGTCCAGAGGTCTCCGGGCTCTGACAGATGTGTGTCCACATCGACGATCTTGATATCCTTGGTGAGTTCTGAAGTTCCCTTGAGATCTACGGCAGGCTTTATCGTTCCGCCCGGCTGGAACGCACCCACCAGCCATCCCGCTACCTCAGTGTCTTCAAGATCCAGCTTTTCACCAAATCCAAATTTTCCATCGTCAGCCATTTCATACTCCCTTTCTTATTGGTGCGGTTAATTCGTCTTGCGCGAAATCTACTCGGTCACGGTCGTGCTTTGCATTTCCGCGAGGTCAGCCTTCAGGAAGCGGCGCATCAGTTTTCCTGTTTCATTGTAAGGCAGGCTGTTCCTGAAAAAGACCGTTTCGGGCGCACGCGTTGAGCGCAGGCGTCCCCGAACCAACGCCTTGATCTCGCTTGATGAGACGGGTTTTCTCGCAACGACTGCAGCGACAACGCGCTCGCCCCACTGCTCATCTGGCAGCCCCAGAACAGCGACATCCTCAACATCTGGATGCGTCCGGATCACATCTTCGATCTCACCAGGGGATATGTTTTCTCCACCGCGGACTATCACATCATCCAGGCGCCCCTCGACAAACAGGAAGCCGTCCTTGTCGACCCATCCTGCATCCTTGGTCGCGAACCAGCCATCGGCAGCGATCATCTTTCGCCCGGCATATTCACCTGAAACCTGGTCGCCCCGCACAAAAATCTCGCCCGAAACTCCGGGTGGCACGCGCGCGCCAGCTTCATCACGAATTTCAAGCTCAAGATCAGGCAACGGCTTGCCGACGGAGCCGAGGCGGCGACGGATTACAGGATCGCTGGAGGCCTTTGAGCTCCTGTGGGTTTCAGGGTCCAGTACTGCAATCGTCGAACTTGTCTCGGTCAGGCCGTATGCATTCACAAAATCCACATGAGGCAAGAGATCCATGGCGCGCTCAATAACGGCAAGCGGCATTCTCCCTCCGCCATAAGACAGGACACGCAAACTGCTGAGTGACACATTTTTTTGCTGGGCAACATCAAGGACACGCCCGAGCATGGTTGGAACGACCATAGCATGGGTAATCTTCTGCTCGCTAACAGCATCAACCCAGGCTTCAGGCTCGAAGCTTGGCAGATAAACAATGCGTCTGCCACAAAATACGGACGTCAGTACCGCCGAGATTCCTGCGATATGATAGGGAGGCACGCTGACAAGTGCCGCCTCGGATGCATCGGCACCGAGGAATTCAACGGTGGAGAGGACATAAGACGTCAAATTTTGATGGCGAAGGAGCGCTTCCTTCGGCTCACTTGTTGTTCCACTCGTAAAAAGGATAACAGCAATTTCATTCTCGCTGCCCGCCACATCTTCAGGCGATTGAGTGTAGAGCTGACCTACGGACGATGTATCGAATAGCCTAAGCTCCGCGCTCTCGCCTATCCTGGCGATCATGTCGGTATCTGCAAATGAGACGGCAGGCGCGCACCGCTGATGCAAGCGCATGAAATCCGAATCCGCTAAACGGTAATTGATCGGCGTGAACGTGACCCCCGCCATGGAGGCACCAAAGAGAAGCGCGGGAAAATGCTCGCTGTTCAAGCCAGCAAACGTAACGCGGGGCACGCCCGCATTCTCTATTTCGCCCGCGACAGCCCGAGACCTACGCACCAGCTCGGACAGAGTCACTGCCTCGGCCTTGCCCGTCAAAATGACCCGATCAGGCTCAGCATCTGCAACCATTTCAAGAAGTGTGTGCAACTGCATAACGTCAATCCGAAGCTGGCAGGGGTTTAGCGGATTTCAGGGAAAGCGCCCGTCCCTCATAAGCCAGGGCGCCAAACCCCGCCTTCGAGCAAAGAACTTCCAGCCCCGAATCCGGATCGACGTAACGTTTACCGACAGCTGCATGCCCCGGTTGCGGAACGCTCAATGACTCGCCCCCAGAAACATCCTCACCAAGCGGCACCATACTGACGCCCCCACAGCTCAACTCACCGGCCGGCAATGGGGGGACACGAATTATGACGAGCTCAGTGCTGCAAACGGCACTCTTGTAACGGGCTCCCGGTTTCATATCGTCTCCTGTCTCCCTAAATTTCTCGCCCTGGCGCGCTGCTAGGATATTGCGCCTGAAATCTTGAATTCGATCAGTTGGCCTTCCGAATACCCCAGCGATGCGAGCACCTCATCCGTATGCTCACAATGCTCGGGCGCCCTGCTCGCCGCTGGCGTGGCGCCATCAACGATGGCTGGCACGGAAACCAGGGGCAATTTACCACCGCCCGCATAGTCGAGGACTTTTATGTAGCCATTTTCCAGTGACTGCTGATCATCAACCGTTTCACGCGGCAGCTGGACCGTGCTCCACTGCCCCTCCTGGCCATTCAGCCGTCGGGCAATTTCGTCCATATCCATCTTGGCGAAAACTTCGTCTAGTATACCGACGAGCTTCTCGGAATTCTCCGCACGCGCACTCATTGAGGCGAACCGCTCATCCTCGGCTAGATTGCCGACATCAAAAGCCTCGCACAAGCCCGCCCAGTACCGGTCCGACTCCAGCATCCCCAGTAAAAAGAACCGGCCGTCCCCAGAACGATAGATATTGGCTAGCGGGTTGGGCGGCCTGTGGCGATCCAATTGCACGATATTGTCGCTGCCACGAGCATATGCGCCAGCAATCGTCGCCTGCATCGCCCAAAGCCCGGATCCGAGCAGCGAGACGTCTACAACGGAGCCCTTTCCGGTCTTTTCCCGTTGATAGAGCGCAGCGGCGATCCCGCCAGCCAGGTTCATTCCACTTTGCACATCACCGAAGGCCGGCCCCGGCAGCATGACAGGGAAGTCGTAATCCGGGGGCATGGCAGCCGTGCTTACACCCGGACGCCCCCAATAAGACAGGCCGTCAAAGCCACCCTTGTCCGCATCCGGCCCAAGTGGCCCCTGCCCCGTGCCCCGACCGTATATGATCCGTGGATTGCGGGTCATGATATCATCGACATCGATACCGAGCTTCTTGCGCGCAGGCGCCATGAAGTTCGTGAGAAAGACGTCGGCCTCATCAACAAGCTTCAGAAGAAGTTCCAGCCCTTGCTCAGAGGCAATATTGATGCCGACACTTTTCTTTCCACGGTTGAACACTTCCCATAGGGCCGTCACACCACCCATGCCGGGTGAAATTCCGTATGAAGCCAGCCCCCTCATGGGATCGCCCGTTTCCGGATGCTCGATCTTCAGGACGTCAGCCCCCCAGTCGGCCAGCGCAGCCCCTGTTGAAGGGACGAAAGCGTATATGGCGACCTCGACGACCTTTATGCCAGAAAGCAAGCTCATAAAATTCCTCCCATTCATCGGCGCGGCCTATTGGCCTTGTGCTCCAGCCGGAGGCTGATGAGTGCCGTTGTGCAAATTACCATCTCACAGATACGTGAATTTCACAATACGTTTCCGTTTTCAAGTGCCTGAAAATTTTACCCCAGACTGAAACGCACCCAAACTGGATAGCCATATAGTAAAATCAACGAGCGCAACCTCACCCGCTCATCAAAGAACTGAAAGGCGGGCTTCCGGCTTGACGGCATTAGATCAAATAACATAACGTGTGCTAATTATGAGGGGCGTGGCTGACGCGACAATGGTAAGCGAAGAAGTAGTCAAAGCAGGAAGGATTTGGCTTTCAGCGATCTCCGCAAAGCCGGACCGCGCACCCGCTCGCGCCAATATTATTGCCCTTCCCGGTGGGGGGCACACCTGTCGCTACTGGCATCATCCACGCAAGCAAGATGCCTCACTACTTCACCTTGGCGCCCTCCTCGGATACAGGGTGGTGGCATTCGATCGCCCCGGCTACGGCACATCGACCGACGCCAAAGGCTCAGGATTTTCGCACGACCAGCAAATTGAGCTCTTTGCCGAAGCGATCACAAGAGTCTGCCACGCGAGCGAGGCAGACCAATTATTTCTTGTCGGACACTCCATGGGGGGAATTCTCTCCATTAAACTGGCAGCTTCTGGAGAGCTTGCCGACCTGCAAGGCATTGATGTTTCAGGTGTCCCTTATCAATTTTCCGACGTCCTGCTGACCGCAATGGCAGAAGCCACCCCCACCAACGCTAGCCGCTCAGCGAGGTCCCTGTTTTATGGTCCGGAGGGATCGTTTGATCCGTCAATCTTCAAGGCCGACAATCAGGTAACAGCGCCAGTCCCCCCGAGCGAACTCGAGGATTCAAGCGTCTGGCCAAAGCAATTCTCGGCGATCACCCGAAGGGTCACAGTCCCCGTCCAGTACACCCTGGCAGATCACGATCGCACAACACCGTCCGATGACACCACGCTGGAGGCCATCCGAAACAACTTCTCTGCGTCACCAAGAGTTGAGACCAGGCGCCAACTGGCAAGCGGCCACAATATCAGCTTTCACCATATCGCGCGATCTTATCATCTTCGTGCGATTGCATTTTTTGATGAGGTTTTGGCACTTCAGGGACGCTAGCCGAGGCGACGGCGCGCCTTCTACCGGCAGCCATCACGTTACAGCGCCACAAGACACTATTCTCGCGGGTCCAGCTTCAGCTTGTGCTGCCGATAGCCTGACGAATTTCATCAAACTTCACTCTCCGCCCCATAAGGTCATTCAGGTACATGTTGACCTGCTTCAGTCCGGCGCCCCGGCAGGCACCCGCTGAATAGACAAGCAGAGCTTCCAGCTTCCTGAAAATGAAATCCTCATCGGAAATGGCGCCACGACACCACTCCAGCGAAACATAAAACAGCAAGGCAACGATGGAATTGGTGAAGTCGACTGGATTCACACCGGACCGCAAATAGCCGCCCTCTCTCAGGGCAACGACCCAGGGCCGCAGCGTCGATGTAATGTTTGCCCGAGTGGCAAGCTTGAGATCCTCATCCGAAGTATTTGAAAAATGGATGGCAACAATCGCACCGACAAACTCCCGCATATTAGTCATATTACGGTCGCTCCTGATCAACCGCTCGATCACGCCCTCCAGTGACGCTTTGTCAAAGTGATACGCTTGCTGCTTGGTAAAGAGCTGGAAATGATGCCGGATGGCCAGGGCGATAATTCGCTCTTTACTCTCGAAGGCCTTGTAGACTGTCTGCGGCGCGACGGATGCCCGCTCGCAGAGCTCACGAATTCCAAACCCGTCATATCCCCTCTCGGCGATCAGAAGACGAGCAGTCTCCAGGATACGCCGCCGCCGCTCAAAGATTTTTGGGCTACCATAAGTCAGATTCTCATTCAGAACCGGATCGTCAATATCCATAGAAAACTCGATGGGAGCGCCTCCTATTCCAATAACACCCGGCAACCTCACCGGACAGCATACACAAACTATAAGGTCCTTAGTATCATTCCGGCATTTACAGGATTATTTCCATTTGTGACCAAAGCAAGCCTTGCGTTTTCCACCTGCCTGCCCAATGCATGACCGCGCAATTGTGTCACCGCTTCCAGAACATGTCCAAATCCCTGTACACGCCCCTCACCGAGATTTCCTCCATGGGTGCTCATCGGTATGCGGCCATGAAAGAACAGCTTTTCCTGATCCTCTGACCAGGCATCTTCGAGGAAGCCACCAACCTCACCCCTGACACCAAAGATCGCCTCTATCCATTCAAGCGCCAAGGTGGAGAAACCGTCATAAACATTAATCAGGTCCATGTCGGTCGCCCTGCAGCCCGACTTCTCCCAGAGCCTATCAATCAAGACCCGGTATGACCGGTAGCTATCGAAGGCCTGAAAGAAAAAGTCAGACCTCCCAGCAATTCCATTGGACACCGCCTCAACCAGAACAACCGGCTGAGCCAGGTCCTTGGCCCTCTCAGCAGTTGTAATCACGACAGCCATTGCCCCGTCGATCGGCATATCCATGTCCAACATGCAAAGAGGGGGAATAATTTGCTCGGCCCCCATATAGCCGTCAAGGCTGAGGGGCTGGTCCTTGAGAATTGCGCGATCATTCTGCAGCGCCCATTGTCGGTTGTTCACTACGATACGCCCTAGATGGTCACGCCGTGTACCGAACTGATGCATATGACGCTGAAACGATGCAAACATTCCGTTCGGCGCACCCAGATGCTCAACCAAAGGAAGAGACATGCTGGCATCAAAACTGGTCGGCGGCGATTTGCGCAATGGATCATTCCGCGCTGACGCCGACGCTATGTCCCAGCGGAATTTCGAGTGATAGCAAACCGCATACTCGCACGCGCCGGCAGCGACCGCCCATATCCCCTCCGCGACTGTATTCGCCGATGGCGGCGTCGAGCAGTTGGACCAGACGATGTTATCGAGCCCGAGGCTTTCTGCGACATATCCCGGCCAGACCGTCGGTAGATCTGTGCTGTAGATGCCAGACACACCATTTATTTTTTCTTTTGGCACGCCGGAATCCAGAATTGCCGCGCGAACCGCATCACAAGCTAGCGCACCAATCGACCGGCCGGCATCCCTCGACAATTGCGAGGCACCTATACCAACAATCGCTATGTTGCCACGAACCGCATCCAGACTCATGTTTCGCACCTGCCTTTGAACATTGGCCCTTTTGCCCCATCTTTTTTTGACCAGAAAAGCTCAAGAGGCTCGCCTAGACGAGGGGGCGTTTCTGAATCCAGAACGACGGGCGCGACGATCAAGAGCCGGTCTTGTTCGACAAGCTCTACCCAACCGATGATGGCAGGAATGCCCCTGCCCCGGTTTCTGGGCGCAAGATAGCTGAAAAGCGTTGCGGCGCCTGAAGGCTCCTCATGATCAATCTCGTTCGACCAACATGAAGGGCAACACCCCTTGGGTGGATGTATCCATGTCCGGCACGCCTGACAGCGCGCAATAAGAAGGCGCCCCTCACCAAGCCCAGCCCAATAAACCCTTGTGTCGTGATCAATACGCGGTCCAGTATTGTTGAGCATAATGCCTCCCAAAAAACGAAAAGCCCAAGCCCCTCAGGACTCCATGCTCAGGCCATCAATTATGATACGGATTTTACTTTTATAACACGATGTCAACCCACCAACTCCTAACGAAGGGCCAGAAAGAGGCTCCATAAGCGGCCGTGAGCTTCTACCCGGCTCGGCTCATCTAACGCTCGCGACGCGAAAAAGCACTCCATCAGGCCGCCAATTTCTAGATCGCGTGTTATTTTTGTTGACCCCCGTCCGCGGTTTGCTAACATTCTAGCCCGTTAGGGGTGCGGTGCGCATAACTGGCGAACAAGAATTTAGGCACGGGGCAATGAATCCTGCGCCATCACTCACAAGGGAGGAATTAGGGTGAGATATCATATATCGAAGTACACGCTCGCTGCGAGCGTAAGCATGATCACACTGGGGGCCGCCACAGCTCAGGAAACCGCTCAACCGGTTGACACCTCCAGTACCGAAGCGGCTCAGACTCGCGTCATGGACTCGGTTGTCGTCAAATCGCAGCGCAGGGATGAACGACTGGTCGACGTTCCAATTTCCGTTAGCGTCGCTTCCGGCGAGCAGTTGAAGCAGGCCGGGATCACCAACTCAGCGGATCTAAAACTTGTTACGCCTGCGCTTAATTTGACCCAGCAGGGCAGCTTCGTACAGCCCACGATTCGCGGCGTGGGGACGTCTGTCGTAGGGCCCGGCGCGGATGGAAATGTCGCCCTTTATATTGACGGCGTTTACCAGGCCACGCAGGCTGCAGCCCTGTTCGAACTCAATGCAATCGATAGCATTGAAGTCCTGAAAGGCCCCCAGGGCTCCCTGTTCGGGCGGAATGCGACCGGCGGCGCCATCGTTGTAACGACAGCTGCACCAGAATTTGATTTCTCCGGCCGCGTAACGGGGAGCTATGGCAATTTCAACGACCGGAAACTGAGCGGCTATATAACCGGGCCGATTACTGACAAGATTGCTGCCAATCTGGCCGTTCTCTACCATGAAGATGATGGGTACGTAACAAACGTCGCGACCGGGAGCGACCTTGCAAAGACGAACGCATATCTCGCCCGCGGTAAAATTCTCGTTGAAGCCACTGAAGACCTGAGCCTCACATTTACCGGCTCTTACGTAAAGCATGAGAACAATGCCGCATTCTCATACATTCCTGTTCCTGAAAACTTTCGCTACGTGACCAGTGACGCCTATTCACTCGGCGTCGCCGGCTCCCGAGATGAAGCGTCGATGGACTTCAACCCCTACTCCCAGCTGGAAGGCGGTTCCCTGTCCATAAACGCTGTCTATGATGCCGATTGGGCCACAATCACGTCGACAACGGGCTACACTCAGCAACAACAGCCATTCTATACCGACACTGATGGTACAGAGCTTCCAATTCAGGAAGTTCACAGCCCTCAAGATCAGGATACTTTTGTCCAGGAACTCACCTTCGCATCTAACTCTGACGGGAATGTTTCGTGGATATTCGGCGGCATGTATTATGATGACGAATCCGAATCGTATGGGACGGTTTATGTAAACAACACGCCCGTGATCGTTCTGGTCCCGAATGTAAAAACCGAGGCAGCTGCCGCATTCGCTGAAGTGAGCTACAGCCCCACAGAGCGCCTGCATTTGCTGCTTGGGGGCCGATACAATACCGAGACAAAAACATTTGTTGGCAGAGTTGGCGGCCGCAACGGCCCGATCGTCGCAAACGACGATGAAAAGTGGGATTCGTTTACACCCCGCGCATCAATCCGTTACGAACTCAGCGATCAGTCGAGCCTGTACCTGACCTATAGTGAAGGCTTCAAGAGCGGCTTGTACAATGCCACAAGCCTTGACCCGGCACCTGTGGATCCGGAAGAAATCAAGTCCTATGAGGTCGGCTACAAATACAGCGGGTCGACCTTACTGTTCACTGGAGCCGCTTACTTCTACGATTACACCGGCATTCAGGTAAATGCGATCGACCAGAGCCGGGGCGGCTTTGTTACCGTAACAAACGCGGGTAACGCAGAGATTTACGGTGCAGACTTTGATCTCTCGTTCCCGATTACAAACGAACTGAGCGCCCGTACAGGTGCCTCCTATATTCATGGCGAATACAATGATTTTCCGGGAGCCATCGTCTACATTCCAGAGCCGAACGGCATAGGTTACGTTCAGGTCAACCGCGATGTGAGCGGCAATCGGATCATGAAAACTCCGGAATACACTGCCTTCGGAACGCTGCTTTATACACGCCCCATTTCTCAGACAGGCGAAATTCAGGGCGCCCTGACCGTATCGTACAATGACGGATGGTACTGGGATCCATCAAATACGTCCCAGCAGGATGGGTACACCCAAATAAATGCCCGCCTTTCCTGGTCGCCAAATGATCGCTTCACAGTAACCGCCTATGGACAGAACGTCTCGGACGAGAAAGTCGAGATCTTTCGCCGAACGGGCACAATGGGCGACCTGGCCTCTTACAACAAACCCGCCTCCTACGGCGTAGAACTTGACCTGAAATTCTAGCGCTTCCTCCTCGCCTGATTTCGGGCTAGTTAACTGCCGGCTGCATTGTGCAGTCGGCTCTTTTTTGACAGCTTCGACCCGGCGGGCCGACGGCCCCAATTTGGTCAGATGATTCCAAGCCCTCCAATCAAAGAGACCGGCCTGCCGACCCAGCCCCGCAATTGTTGTCAGCTTTTCATATTTTGATAGGCTCTATTCTCTTTAAGGTAAATGGATAAACAGGGTTTACGGGTTGGTCTACCCAACCGCAAAACTGAACGGGCTTAATGCACATGGTCGCCAGGCTCCCATCTGAGGCTTCCCCGCCACATAGCCGGAATGCGCAAGACCTGCAGGCCATCAGCCAGACTGATCAGCACCTGTATTCGCCAATCGGAGATGCGCCCTGCGTTGTCTTAAACGTCGAAGAGGTCGATGTATCCAGCAGCCCTGCGCGCTGCAACGCTCTCGACCACGCTGTCATTATCGGTGTGGACACATCTGAAAAGCCAGTCGCCTTCAGCGCCGAAGATTTTGACGTGCTCCTGACCACCAACCCTGGAAGGGGAAGGCCTTTTGTTGAAGTAACGCGCAGTGAGCTAGACGTGGCTCTTGGCGTTCTTGACCGGCAGATCAGGGCTAATCCCGCAGCAGCATCGATCCTCTGCCAGGTTTTGCGCGCAGGAAGCAACCTCCCCTATAATCAGGCATTGCTCGTGGAATCACTGGGTTATTCAACCCTTCTCGGAGGTGGAGAATTCCAAAAATGGCTGGCGAGCCGGTCTGACAGGACGCCGATCAAGGGTGGCCCGAAACCACCGCCCGTACTCGTTGATCGTGTGGATGACTGCGTTTATATTACATTAAATAATGCTGGCGAGCGCAATGCCATGTCAGCAGCCATGCGGGACGCCCTGTTTGAGGCGCTGTCATCAGTAGTTGACGACCCAACCGAGCCCGACATTGTCCTTAATGCAAACGGGAAATGCTTCTCAGTCGGCGGTGAACTCGGTGAGTTCGGGCTGTCAGACGACCTCGCACTGGCGCACAGCATTCGATCACTTCGGTCTTGCACACGTCTCCTGGCCTCACTCGGGGACAGGGCATCCGTCAGGGTTCATGGCGCATGCATAGGGTCGGGCATTGAAATCGCAGCGGCCGCAAAATACAGGCATGCTGCATCAGGCGCATTCATCCAACTCCCCGAGGTCAGCATGGGGCTGATCCCGGGCGCTGGCGGCACTGCTTCCCTGGCAAGAGCGATCGGCAGGCACCGCACCGCCTATCTCGCCCTTAGCGGTAAGCGGTTCCGGGCAGAGCGCCTGTCAGGATGGGGGCTTTTCAATTCCATCGGCGAACCTTCCCGATGCCGTTAACACCCCTTTTCCATCGGCTCACGAACGAAATCGAGCGCTTGACGGGCTTGCTAGGCGATGCGGTCCGGCTGCCTCCTGACAGGATCTTTGACAGATCTGATTCTGTCGATCTCGGCCCGGCTGGCAAGGTCTCTGCTAATGGCTCTTGCAGGCTGCTGCTGGCGAACGATGGGTGGCTTGCGCTCAACCTTCCACGCGAAACGGACCTGGAATTGATCCCCGCACTGGTCGAAGCCAATATAGATCATGCCGACTGGCGGGACGTTACGGAGCGGATACAACGAAGACCGAAACGCGAAGTTTTTCAATCGGCGGCGAGACTCGGCCTGGCGGTTTCGATTCCCGGCGAAGTTAATACCTGCGACGAGTTTCCATTTGTTTCTCGGACTAAACCTGTCGGAGCCTCCGCGCGAGGGCACAGAATGCCTCAGGTTATTGATCTTTCGAGCCTTTGGGCAGGGCCGCTCTGCGGATCCATATTTGCAGAAATGGGAGCAGATGTGCTGAAGGTGGAAAGCATTCACCGCATGACAATCGGAGCAGCGGCCCGCTCTCCCCATCACCACCGCCTCAACAGCAAGAAGCGACATCTGCAGCTCGATTTCCGGAGCGAACGGGACCTTGAAAAGCTACGGCACCTTCTGTCCAACGCCGACATCGTTATTACAAATGGACGCCGGCGCGCCTTCGAGCAGATGGGAATAATTCCTTCAGATCTCATGAAGGGCAAACCTGGCTTGGTCTGGATCGCGATTACGGGATACGGATTTTACGGGCCCCAGTCACACAGGATCGCTTTCGGTGACGATGCGGCCGTCGCCGGCGGGTTGGTTGATCTAGCCGATGACGGCAGCCCCGTGTTTATGGGAGATGCGATTGCGGACCCATTGACCGGATTATCAGCAGCGATTGCAGCAATCGAACTGGTGACGAAAGACACAGGTGCCTTCATAGATGCATCTCTTTCGCGTGTTGCTGCTGGCGCGGCCCGCTCGAGCTGCCAAACGACGGCAACGACTGGTGGACAAATTTCTGAATGAAGACGGCACACCCCGATACATTGCTGATCCATAATGCGGAGATCAACGGAATCCCGGGATTGCAGCTCCTTATTGAGTCCGGTCATATTCGCGCCATTGGGGGCAATTTGTCGCCGGAACCGCGTCCCCATCTACGAATAGACGCAAAAGGTGGCGCATTGCTCCCCGGATTAACCGACCATCACATTCACCTACTGGCAACCGCCGCCAAGCGCGCCTCGCTGTCAGCAGAACATGTCACCTCTTTTGAGGAGCTCGCCACCCTCATAAGAAATGCAGCATGCGGTCTTTCTCCCGGGGAGTGGCTGAGAGTGACGGAACTGGACACATTTACTGTAGGAATTCCTGATAAGGATGAGCTAGACAGGATTGAATCCACCCAACCGATACGAATACAGGACCGAACCGGAGCGCTATGGATCCTTAACAGTTGCGGGCTTTCCTTCATTGACTCAAACCGTGGCGACCACCTCCCGGAGGGCGTCGAACGAAACAAAGCCGGCCAACTCACAGGCAGGATCTGGAGAGAATCCGAATGGTTGAAAGATTGTCTCAAGTCTCCCCCGCCGGATCTCGAACGTCTCGGGGCAGAATTGTCCTCACTAGGCGTTACAAGCGTCACTGACGCAAGCGTTTCAACAACCCAGGAAATGGCAGGTGTCCTTGGCAGGGCACATAAATCCGGCACGCTCCCTCAGCGCCTTCGCCTGATGAGCGGCGGAAAGCTGACGCCTTGTGAAGTCGGCAGCTTTGAAGTCGGAGAAACAAAAGTCTTGCTGGATGAACGCAGCCTTGTCGACTTCGATGAGTTCGGGCTCACAATCAGGCGATCCAGGGAACAAGGCAGACGCGTCGCGGTGCACTGCGTAACGGCCGTGGAGTTGTCCTATTGCCTTGCGGCCTTTGAGACATATGGGGCATATCCCGGAGATCGGATCGAGCATGGCTCAATCATTCCGAAGGAGGCGATTCCCCCCATAAATAAGCTTGGCCTAGCCGTTGTCACACAACCAGGCTTCCTGCATGCTCGCGGTGAGCGCTATCTGGCTCGGGTGGATCCGTGCGAACAGGAGGATCTGTACCGTTGTGCCAGTCTTGTTGAACAAGAGATCCCCGTCGCTTTCAGCTCAGATGCTCCGTATGGACCGATCGACCCTTGGCTGGCCATGCGAACCGCCACGGATCGCCTGACAGAAACGGGCCACCCAATCTGCCTAAAGGAGCGTATACCGGCAGCGCGCGCTTTGGACATGTATCTTGGCACTCCCCCGCATCAAGCGGCCCGCGCGAGGCAGGTGCGGGTTGGTACCGCAGCTGACCTCTGCCTTCTCAAGCTGCCGCTGGTGGAAGCCTTGAGCGATCTATCAAGGCACCATGTCGCTGCCACGTTTATTAATGGCAGAATCGTTTTCCAGTCCGACTGCACGCCAAGCTAAAACGCGGCTCGAAAGACTGAAACGCGGTACACCCATCCCTGAAGATGCCCAGCAAACCCGGATTATATTGAGTAAATGTCAAGCACGTTCGGAATTGTGTCACTATGCACGAGTGTTCGGCGCTTCTTGATCTGAAACCCGGTCTCCGTCTCCTTGAGGAGATAATTTGACAGGCCGAACAAATGAGCCGCCTTCTCAAACCGATAAGAGTAAACAGACCAGCTACAATCGGCTTCTACGAGGCCATCGTCCCGTCGGGCAACCCGTGCAATATTCATCATATGGCATGTCCGCGGAAGCGGGGTAGATGCAAGAGACTTTCCGGACTTGATGCGAAATACTCTGTCCTCGAGCCCAGTCCTGTTGGGATAATAGATCAACGAAAGCTCCCGCGCAGGATCTTCAGTAACGGATAGGTCGTCTTTCCACGCCGGCACCCAATATTCTGCATCCTTTGCATAAAGATCCAGCCAGTCGTCCCAACGCTTAACGTCCAGGAGGTACCCTTCGAGCGATAGTATCCGCTGAGCCTTTTGATACAGGCTCTCTTCTTGAGGCCGCTCTGTCATCACACTCATTCTGCTGCCCTCACTTCAGTGTCTGATTCTGCCTCTAATTCTGCAGCGAGACCTGCCTTGAGGAGGTCCAGCCATTTGTGGTGCTGGTTGAGGTAGATGCCTTCGTCCTGAAGCTGGCTTCCACCAAACTGGGGTTCAAAACCTGATTCTTCAGCCCTTTCATCGGGCCCTTCAAACCTGTTCAGTGCCCCCCGCGAGATATCGCTCCATTCAGCATCAAGCGCTGACAGGCCAGACTGTGTTGCATTGAATGCAGCAAGGTCGTCCGGTGTCGCCATGCCTGAGGCGTTGAAGAAATCTTCATACTGACGCAACCGCGCGACACGGTCGCTGGCCGACTCATTTTTCGGGGCGAAACAGAGACTAGTGACTACGGTCTTATCAACGGCCAGAGGCCTGAAAAACCGAATCTGCGAACTCATCTGATCCATCAAAAAGACGTTCGGATACAGAAGAAGGTTCCGCCAGCAACTGGACATCCAGTGCGCCCGGGCAGCCCCATACTTCTCTCCAAATTGATCGCGGTGTCTATATGCCGGGCGCACTTCCGGGTTAGGAGATTCATTCCAGAGAAGAACATGGCCGTTTTCAAAAGCGTAGTAGCCGCCAGCAAAGCGGCTGAAGGCACTGACATCCATGACATCCTGCACCTGACGCCCTTCGGCAATTCTTTTGCGATTAGCGGTCGTCTCGACATAATTGCCGTGAATTGGACCGACATGATAGCCATCGACACCATTCTCGGCCTGAAGCTTCCAGTTCCCATCATAGGTATAGGAGTGCACGCCAGGCAAGACTTCGATTTCGCCCTTTGGGTCCTGGTCTACGATAAAGTCGATGAATGTCCTGGCGGCGCCGAGATGGCTCAACAGGTCCGGCACATCAGCATTGAGACTTCCGAAGATAAAGCCACGATAGCTTTCCAGTCTGGGAACACGCTTGAGATTATGGTTTTCCTTGGCAAACCCAGGTGCGTAACCCGCCGTTTCGCTCTCCCCGCAACTGAGTACCTTTCCATCATTTCGGAAGCTCCAAGCGTGAAATGGGCAAACAAACAGTTTTTTGTTACCGCATTTTGAACGCTCAAGGGATGCCCCGCGGTGCGCACATGCATTCAAGACGGCCGACAACTCTCCACTCGCGGTCCGCGTCAAAATGATGGGCTGTCGCCCTATATAGGTTGTGAGGAAATCGTTACGATTGGGAATTTGGCTTTCATGAGCGATAAAAACCCAGTTTCCCTCGAAGATGTGGCGCATCTCCAACTCGAATATATCCTCATCAAGAAACATGCTCCGATGCACACGGAAGACGCCGTCTTTCGGACGCTCATCCACGAGTTGCTCCAGTTGTTCGGGAGTGAGTGTGCTCATTAACTTCGCCTTCCTTATTTTTCCGTGTCGAGCGGCTCATCAGTATCATTGACATTCTAGCATGTTTTATGCGACGAGTTCAACTCTCCAAGGCATCGTTAGCCGTTTCCCGGCGGCGCCGAGCCAGCTACTTTTCCGTTGATTGGTCAGTTATGATAACAGCTACAACAACACGGCCATCATGGACAAACTCTTGTCTCCGCCCTATGCGCCCCTGTCGTTGGCTTGTTTCAAATCCTTGCAGTAGTATCACTTTTTATTCGCGGGACGCCGGTGCAGTCCGCCCGATGAAACGCAAGGCAATATGGAATTCAGGCTCAGGACAAATGAACATGCAGCTTTCAGAACGTCGCTCCACCCTGGCCGGCAAGGCGGGTGAAGTCGCCGAGGAGATGAAACGCCGGCTCGTACTCGGTATTTACAAATTTGGTGAGTCGATCTCCATAACCGATCTCGCCAACGAAATGAGCGCAAGCAGGCAGCCCGTCAGTGCCGCTCTCTCGCACCTGAGAACATTGGGCTTCGTCGACATCATCCCCCAAGTCGGTTGCCGCGTGGTGAGCCCAGGCCCCGAAGCCATAGAAGATTTCTTCCTTGCTTTCGGGAAAATCGAAGGGGTCTTTGCAGCATTTGCAGCCTCAAGGCATCGTGGCGATGAAGCCAAGGATCTGATCAAAATTGCCGAAGGGCCAGGTCCTGACGCTCTTGAAAGCCTCGCCAGCAGACAGGACTACATTAATAAGCTCAACGATTTTCATGACCAGATTCGCCGGATGGGCCGGTCGCCGCTGGTTGAAGCACGTACGGCCAGTTTCCGGCAGCTGTCGATTTTCTATCTCTGGCAAGGCCTGCCGAAAATGGCCCCCAGATCGGCCAAGTATTTCATCGGGCAGAGGCGCCAGATCGCCGAGGCAATCGCAGAGCGCGATGCGAAAGCGGCAGAATTG
The DNA here is from genome assembly GCF_003576285.1 of Henriciella mobilis. Taxonomy (NCBI): domain Bacteria; kingdom Pseudomonadati; phylum Pseudomonadota; class Alphaproteobacteria; order Hyphomonadales; family Hyphomonadaceae; genus Henriciella; species Henriciella mobilis. Next base: position 529,908 of record NZ_QWFX01000016.1, read on the forward strand.
CTGATGGCTGAACATATTGCCAAGAAGCCCCAAATGAGCGGGCTCCTAGAAAGATCGGCAGCGAGCGACCCGGATCGCACTGACCATACACCACCATAAAAGACCGAGAGAGAAGCCTTGCTCAATTTCACCAACAAAGTAGCTGTTGTGACAGGCGGCGCATCGGGAATTGGCAGAGCAACTGTCAAGACGCTTGCCAGCCTCGAGGCAAATGTCGTCATCGCTGATATTGATGAGAAGAATGCAGGTACGCTGATTGACGAATGCGCTGACCTGCCTGGGAAAGTTGTCTTCTGCTCAACCGATATTCTGCACGAAGAACAGATAGCCAATATGATCAGCCACGCATTATCGAGCTTTGGTCGTATCGATATCCTGCACAATAATGCAGGAGTCCCGAGAAGTCGCGCACCCGACTGCGAGATTACCGACATGACTGTCGAGTGGTGGCACAGGACGATTGATGCCCACCTCACCAGTGCGATGCTTGGCTGCAAGTATGCCCTGCCGCACATGATCACCAATGGCGGTGGCGTCATCGTCAACACCTCCTCTTCTGCTGCCGCAGACGCCACGGTCGACTTGCCTGCCTACAGTTCCGCAAAGGCTGGCCTGCATCAGCTCACACGAGAAGTGGCGGCAACTTATGGGAGGGATAATGTCCGTTGCAATGCTGTCGTACCCGGCTTGGTTCTGACAGAGCGGGGACGGGCAACACTTCCTGCAGAACAGATCAAATTGTTCGCCGCCCAGACCCCGCTCCCTTATCTGGCTGAAGCGCAGGACATTGCCAATGTCGTTGTCTTCCTCGCATCGGATGCATCGCGCATGATCAACGGTGAATGCCTTCGCGCTGAAGGAGGCATGATGATCAAGCTCCCTTATTGGGAATCGAAACTCAAAGCGAGCCGGGGCCCCTCATTCAGCCGAAAAGCGTACCGGGACACCCGCCCAGCAAAATCTGCCGGCTGAAGCTAGGTAAAGTTCGCGCGGGAATTGCCAACGAAAATCTAAAATGCTAACATTTCAGTGGGACGTACTAGCGTTTGCCTACATGTACGGATGAAGCCCACCTGAAATGCAATACGAACGGCTCATGCGAGCCTTGGGTCCGTCATCTGCCCGAAACGCTGACCGAAGAAACATGGACAGAAAATATCAGGGAAGGAATTCAAATGGCAGCAGTCACCGAGCTTGGTTATGTCGGCCTGAACGTTACCGATATAGAGGCGTGGAAGGACTTTGCTTCCAGCGTCGCTGGCCTGGAAGTCATGGATGAGGGGGAAAAAGATCGCTTCTACCTCCGCATGGACTATTGGCATCATCGGCTTGTCGTTCACCGGTCCGATGAAGATGACATGGCATATATGGGTTGGCGCGTGCCTGACGCAGAAGCCCTGAATGAAATCAAGGACCAGTTGCAAGCCGCCGGTTATCAGAGCCGGATCGCTTCACCCGAGGAAGCTGCCGAGCGTCGCGTGCTTGGACTGCTGAAGCTCGATGACCCGTCTGGCAATCCGGTCGAGGTGTTTCACGGCCCGCTCGTCGATTCCCACCTGCCCTTCCACCCAGGCCGGCGCATGCATGGCAAGTGGGTTACCGGCGCCCAAGGCATGGGACATGTCTTGGTGCGGGCATATGATCAAGCTGAAACCTACAATTTCTATTCGGCGCTCGGTCTGAAAGGAAATGTACAGTACCACCTCAACACGCCAAATGGCGTCGTCAAGCCGACCTTCATGTATTGCAACCGCCGCCAGCACTCTCTGGCCTTCGGCGTCGGAGACGAAAAACGACTAAACCACATGATGCTCGAATATGAGCATCTCAATGACCTTGGGAAAGCTCATGACATTGTCCGCGAACGCGGGATCGATGTTGCCTTGCAGCTTGGCAAACATGCCAATGATGCCGCTCTGACATTCTATTTTGCCACGCCATCAGGATGGCTGCTTGAATTGGGCTGGGCCGGCGAACCGTCCTTCCAGCAGCAGCAATATCACATCAAGGATGTCTTCGGGCATGGTATCGAGGCATCCGGCATGCACGATGTAGAACTCTAATAATGCCTCTTCGGAATGCGCTTTGTTATGTGGATTCAGGCCCGGTTTTCAACATATGAAGACTGGGTCGCCTGTGCTCATCTTAATTGGAATGTGTGCTAGCGACCGAGAGTAAAATCGAGAGAACCGAGCCTCTCAATGCCCGTTCGCACACTAGCGCCGCGTCGAATCTTCACAGGAGGCATCAGACTGCCGGACAGGATGATCTCTCCCTTTTGCAAGGGGACCCCAAGCTCTATAGCCTTGCCCGCTAGCCAGTAAGCTGCTTCGGCGCCCTCATCGATCGCCTTCTCTGTCAAGACCTGTTCAGACCGGTTTTGCCCAATCTGGCAAAAAACACTCCCATTCAAACCTGAAGACCGGACCGCTTCCGTAAGCATGAAATCGCCGATCACGAAGGCTCCTGCCGCTCCATTGTCGGCAATCATATCCGTCAGATCGATCTTCCAGCCTGCTATCCGGGAATCAACAATCTCAACCGCCAGCGAGATTTCGGCCAGCAAACTCGGAAACTCTTCAAAGCTAGGCAGGCTTTCAACCGTAGCCGCCATGCGAAAAGCTAGCTCCACTTCCGCTAGTGGCTCTATGAAGCCTTGCCACGGAATGCACGCACCCGATGCGTACATCATGTCTGACAGAAGGAAGCCCTGATCGGGAGCGTCGGCATTGAATGCCTTTTGGGCAGTAAGGGTGGTCAGACCGATCTTCCTGCCGACCAGTTTGTGCCCTTCATCAAGTCTGCGATGGAAATTTCTGGTTTGAACCTGATAGGCCGCATCTATATGGCCTTCCAGCAAGCTTCGTACAGGCTCGCAGGACCGGCCATGCTTCTGGGCATCGAAAAGCATACCCGCGGCAGTTTCGACGTTTGCAGCCATCAGTCACCTTCTGAAGTACAGGGGTTCTATATTCAGCCTATCCGCCATCACTTCCGGGCGGACGCCTGCGGCTCCTCGATGGCAAAATGCCATCGAGGAGCCCTTTGTGGCCGTCAGGGCCGAGCCGCTAGTAATCTACCGTCAACTCAACCCCAAGAACCGTCCCCCGCCCGAGCGGGGCAAAAGTCGGAAACGCATTGCCCGGAATACCGTCACCACCAAAGGCCGGACTGTCAGGCAATACGACATTGTTCCCGTAAGTCGTCTCGTTTGTCAGGTTCTTTCCGTACAGCGTCAGCCGGAAACTGCCCGAATTGGGCTCAAAGGCGATGCTGCCATTGAGCAGGTCTACGGGCGCATAGAAGCCGACATTGTCATCGGTGTGATACGACTTGTCACGGTGGCTATAGGCCAGACGGCCCGTAATCAGCCCCGCCCCGACCGGAATGTCCAGTGTTGCATTGACGCCGTAGATCCAGGGCGCAAGGCGCGGCAACAGAAGTCCATAGTCATCTTCGTCGATGACACCGTCCCTAGTAATGTCGATGTTCAGGGAATTGTACTCGCTGTCGAGGTAGCCAAAATTCGCAGCGAGCACGAGATTGCTCGTTACAGCATACTGAACTTCACCTTCAAAACCGATGACCTGGGCTTCCCCGACATTCTGGATTTGCTGCACAAAGCCAAGGTCGCCAAGGGGGACCTGTACTTCCCTCTGGATATCCTGAATCGTGTTCTGGAAGGCAGCCAGGTTGACCCTGCCCTTACCTTCGTTGAAGTCCTTCTTCAGGCCGATTTCATAAGTAGTATTCTCTTCCTGGTCATATGGACCAGGAGTCGCCCCCGGCACCGTATTGCGGAAGTTATAGCCACCGCTGCGAAAGCCTTTTGCCACATAGGCATACACTTGTGTGTCGCTGTCCGGTTCCCATTGAACACCGAGGCGCGGCGAGAAGCTCTCCCAGGTATCTTCATCCTCGAAATCGGGATTGAGGCCAGACCGGCTTTCATAATCCCCGCCACCGGGACGAAGCGTTGAAACGCGCGCTTCTTTATCTTCCTGACTGTACCGGCCGCCTATATTGATCGTCCATGTATCGTTCAGGTGCCAGTCAAGGGCGACGAATGCTGCAAGTGTAGAGAACGTGCCGTCCCCGCCACCATCCAGTATGTTTGCTCCACCCCCAAAAATGCGCCTCTCAAGGAAGAACATGTCCTGGGAAAAATAGTAGAGCCCGGTTGTCACATCGACGGGACCGAATGTTCCAACATAGCGAAGTTCGTTGCTGATTTGCTCTTGATCGAGATAAGTGCCTGAATCAAATACAGTATTCGGTGTGCTGTCGACGTCGAGAAATGCATCACTTTCGAGCGTCCGCCAGCCGAGGATGTTTGTAATGCGACCATTGCCGAAAGAAACATCTATGTTTGTTTCCAGCGTCGCAGAGGCCCACTCATTCTCGTAAAATCCGGGCTCATCAATCGAAAAATTGAACGAATCGCGATCGAAAAGGCCATGGTTCTGGGTTGCCGGGCCATCGCCTTCGGCATGCCCGACCTCCATGCGCAACAGGAATTCGACATTGTCCGTCGGCATGAAAGCCAGGGCCGGCCGGATAATGTACTGCTCGTCTTCTCCGAATTCACTATTGTCGAAATCGTTCGTGTGCCAGCCATCATCATGAGAGTAATAGGCCGCGAGCTTGGCATTCAGCCTATCTTTGATGATCGGACCTGAAACCGACGCGTCGGCGATGGTTCTGAGGCCTGTTTCGGCTGCAAGCCGGCCATGAACCCTGAGCTCGTCCGTGGGCTTCTTTGTGCGGATCAGTACAGCACCGCCGGTAACATTGCGGCCGAAGTAGATTCCTTGCGGCCCGCGCAGGACTTCAATGGCTTCAATGTCGAAATTGTCCTGGACCTGGCCGCCTGAAACCCCCTGATAGATACCGTCAACGAAGAGGCCGACTGTTGGGTCCAGCGAGGGAATCGAGCTGTTCAGGCCCTGACCGCGAATGGAAAAATTCGCAAAGCCCTTCACCTGGCCGTTATCGTCAAACGAAACATTGGGAATCGTGAAGCTGAGCGATGACAGGTCTCGAAAGTGGATTGCTTCGAGCTGCTGCTCATCAATCCCCGTCACGGCAACCGGGACATCCTGTTGGTTCTCGACCTTCTTGGTCGCCGTAACAGTCACTGTCCCCATCAGCTTTTCAGCAGAAGATCTTGGCGCCTTACTTGCCTGATCAGCCCCATCTTCCGTAGACTGCGCATATACGGGCGGCGCAAGGAGCGCACACAGCAGGGTGCCGCTCGCCAGGCACGTCCGCACCCTTGTTGAATTCAATTGTATTTTCGTCATTTTTTCCTCCCTTGAATGTGCAGCACCGGGCCGCGTCATGCACGGCTTCGTTATGTCGTCCTGGGGATGCACTAGATGTTGATATTTTGACCTTTCACTTGTGCCCGATGCGTGGCCGCCCATACAGATGACGCGCCCGAACACCATAGATATTCTAGCATGCTAGCGTTCCAAGAGCTTGGTGTCACGAAATAATTCGTCCGTTCTCAGGAATTTTCGTACTGTGCGTAAAAAGCAACACAAACAGCGGTCTCCCGCCGAACCGCCGCAGTATATCCCCCTGGCAAGGCGAGCAGATGATCCCGTGTCATGTCAGCTCGTCAGCTGCTCAATCCCGGCTGATCCGTAGCACGATGATGGCCCCCACGATTGCAGCAGGCACACCCAGCAAAAGCACCGCATCAAAAACCGCCCAGCCCAGATCCAGAACATAGCCTGCGATAAGCGGTGACAGGATGGCACCAAACCGGCCGACTCCGATGCTCCACCCAATCCCCGTGGCCTGTATCTCGACAGGATAAATTCGCGACACAACGGCGTAAAGAGCCGTGAGTCCTCCATTCAGACTGAAGCCGACGAGGAACATCGCCCCGTAACTGAGGTAGGGACTGGCAGGCTTTGTAAGGCAGAAAGCAGCCAGCAGGGCCGCTGCAATGAACAGCACTGCCGATACGAGCCGGTTGATGTTGATCCACGTACTGGCAACCGCCAGGAACCAGGCACCGATAAGCCCCCCCAATGTCAGGATTGTAAGCGCGAAAATACTTTGCTCAAGCTCGAAACCATTGAGTGTAAAAAGCTGGGGAATCCAGTTGAGCAGAAAATAGACCGCAAAATAGACCACGAAGAACAAGATCCAGAGCAGCAAGGTGTTTCGGATATATTCGCCATCTATAAGCTTGAGGATTCCCGTCTTCGCGCCCGTACCCGGCGTTTCCGCAACGGGCAATTGAGAGACTGGGGCAAGCCCGATCTTCGCAAGCGCATCATTGACCTTGTCCAGCCGGACATCATGACTGGTCTTGCGGGAGGACATGAACTCGATGGATTCCGGAAGCAGGAAGAAGGCACACAAGAGCGTCGTGTATCCAAGCACTGAACCTGCCACGAACACCGAATGCCAGCCTGCCCGATCGATCAGGAAACCGGCAAGCGGCCCGACGACTACCGTCCCGACTGTAAATCCTGTTGCCACGATTATGATCGCCAGGCTTCTGCGGCGCCCTGGCATAAATTCGCTTGTTATGGATGTGGCACTGGCAAGCACTGCTCCAATGCCTATCCCGGTCAGGAACCTGAGTGCGACCAGTTGGACAAGGTTGCCCACAAAAGCCGTAAGCAGCATCGACGTCGATATTGCAAAAACAGACAGCAATATGACTTTCCGACGCCCCCATTTGTCGCTGAGCGGTGCAAGGAACAGGGAACCGATCGCCATTCCGAATAGCGCTGCTGAAAAGACGACACCAAGTTCGGTCTGCCGGACTGCCAGGTCTTCGGAGACGACAGGGGCGGCCACGGACATCGCAATGACATCGAACCCATCCGTGAAGTTTATGGCAAAGCAGATGAAGACGATAAGCATTTGCCGCATGCTGATTGCGCTTTCGTCAATTCGTGCACGGATCGTATCATTGGATACAAGATGCGCTTGTTCGCTCATGGCCTTGTCCTCCCGGCACATTTTCTGTTCGGCCGTGCCGTCGAGGGCACGGTCCATAATACTGGATTGAATTCGAAGTAACCGACAATGCCAGGCGATGGCCCGGAACCGGAACAGGCCTGGATTCCATCATGACCCTGATGAGGTCAGCTGGCGCAGGTCCCGCTCATAATCAGCATAGGAGTCATTCAGGCTCGCCGTGCTGAGAAGCATTCGGGCAATTAAGACGTCGCTTCCACATTCAAAAACGTCGGTCTGCGTCCACAAAGATTCGGTACGCTGGCTGCCGGAACGCGCGCGCACGCTACGCTCGATCTCATAATCCGTGTTCGAGAACAGAGGTCCATCATACATCTTCACTTCCTGGGCCGTGAAAAAGTCGACAGTCGGCCCGTGAATGGTCCAGAGATCACTGTCCGAGACATGGTTGAGGACAACACTGACCATTTCAAAGGGAATGACCACACGGCCCCATGGTGTTGCCGAAGCGTCAGCCGTGTACCAGGGCGAGGGTTCGGTGATGTTGGCAATCTTGTTATTCAAGGAGAAAGGATAGAGCTCTTCCATCTCTTGATCCGGATGAACATTGAGCTTGATACGCTGCCGCGTCATCCCCGGCAGAGCATCGCGCAAGATCGCATAAGGGTCGGCCTGTCTCAGGGCGCCGAACTTTGCCTCGATACAGCTGGGCGGTGCCGTCTGTCCGACGGATACGGTGCCCTGAAGAATTATCTCGCCATCCTCGCGCAAAGTCCGGATGCGCGCAAAGTCTTCGCTCGCGGAATCACGCTCGACCTCCGCCCTTACCGCTTCGCCCTCATAGCTTGGGGAGCGGCATTCAACCGAGATGCAGCCCTCCTCAAACCATCGCTTTCCCCACAATGTAAAGCAGATCGGATCGAACTGAGTGAAATGTGTCGGCTCTTCGATCGCCCCCCCCTTGAAGCCCAATGCCTGCGCCGTCTGATCATCATGAATGGACGCATGCCCATCATTGATTTGCGATCTCAGCATTTGTCTGGGCGACCGCAGCGGCCCTATGATGCACTGCCCATCCTGCTGCAGAGGCGTCAAAAATGCAGGTTTGGCCGTCGTCTCGATCATATTGCAAGCCGCTTTCTGGTTTCCGGATTGCGAAAGACCTCAAGCAGACGGGCAACCTCTTCCCGATAGACCGCGGCATTCCTTTCCTTGACATGTCCATAGCCCTTCACCAAGCTCGGCGCCGCTGCAACATCGATGGCGATGTCCATATTGGCGGTGGTCAGATTGTCGAGGAGCTCGGCCAGCATGGCTTCATACTGAGCAATTAGCTGCCGCTCCATGCGCCGCTCAGCTGTCCATCCAAAGATGTCGAAGGGGCCGCCGCGTAATCCCTTGAGACGTGTCAGGAGCCGGAAAGCAAACCTGACCCAGGGGCCAAAACTGCTTTTTTTCAGCTCTCCGGTCTCCCGGTCGCGACGCGAGAAAACGGGCGGTGCGAGGTGGTAGGTCACCCGAAGGTCACCGTCGAACTGGGCCTTCAGGTCGTTCAGGAAATCGCCGTCCGTATAGAGACGGGCAACTTCATACTCATCTTTGTAGGCCATGAGCTTGTAGTAGTTGCGTGCCACGGCCTCGGTCAGCCTTGCCTGACCGGGTATCAAGCGCGTCTCCGCCGCTTTTACCTTCTTCAGCATGTCTGCATAGCGCTTCGCGTAGGCCTCATCCTGATACGCTGTCAGGTCCTCACAGCGGCGCTTGATGAAAACATCGACATTGAACGGCGCTTCGACAGAATCCGCAGTCTTGCCCAATGCCAGTTCATTCACGGCATGCAGGTCATGAGCTGCCGATCGGCCCCACTGAAAAGCCTGACGGTTGGCTTCAATCGCGACTGCATTCAACTCGATTGCACGATCGATGGCATCGAAGGACAGGGGCACGACCCCCTTCTGCCAGGCATAACCTAGCATGAAGAGATTGGTCGCGATTGAATCGCCCATGAGGGCGACCGCGAGTTCACTCGCCCTGACGAATTCTGCAGATTGCCCCAGGCGTTGGGACAGGGCCTTGCGGTCCGCCGCCGCTGAAAGGTTGATGGCCCCATCGCGCACGAATGCGGCGGTTGGCGTAACCGTTTCATTGATCAGGGCCCACGTCCTTTCCGCATCCAGCCTTGAGTTGCAGGCGGGACTTGCTGCCACCACGAGATCGCAGGCAAGAAGGAGGTCGGCGCTTCCGGCCCCAATTCGCGCCGCTCTCAGTTCGTCCTGTGTCGGCGCGATACGTACATGGCTTGTCACACCGCCATTTTTCTGGGCGAGCCCGGTTTCATCAAGGACCGTGACGCCCTTGTTCTCAAGGTGTGCGGCCATGCCGAGCAGGGCGCCAATCGTTACAACTCCCGTTCCACCAATACCAGTAATCAGGATGTTGTATGCATGGTTCGGCGCCGGAACCTGCGGGTATGGCAGCTCATTTTGCCACGCGGATGTTTTCGTCCTGGCCCGTTTTTTTAGCCGGGCGCCCTTCACGGTAACAAAGCTCGGACAGAAGCCATTCAGGCAACTGAAATCCTTGTTGCAGCTCGACTGATCGATTTTCCGTTTACGGCCATATTCGGTTTCTTTTGGCCGAACAGAAATGCAGTTGGACTTCACCGAACAATCGCCGCAGCCTTCACATACACGGTGATTGATGAAGACGCGCCTGTCAGGGTCAGCGAATGTGCCGCGCTTGCGCCGCCGGCGCTTCTCCGCGGCGCAGGTTTGATCATAGACCAGAACCGTGACACCCGGCGTATCGCGCAATTCCTTCTGGATCGCTGTCAAATCATCCCGGTGATGGACCTTTACCCCACTCGCGAGACCGGCGCGGCTTTCATACTTCTCGGGCTCATCCGACACGACATAGATTTTCTTCGCGCCTTCGGCAGCGACCTGCCGTGTGATGAGCGGAACCGTAAGCTCGCCATCATGCTCCTGCCCACCCGTCATTGCGACTGCGTCGTTGAACAGGATTTTGTACGTAATATTGACGCCTGCAGCCGCGGCGGCACGAATGGCCAGCAGACCGGAATGCATATAGGTGCCGTCACCCATATTCTGGAACACATGGCCTTCGCTCGTAAATGGTGCCTGCCCAATCCATGTCGCCCCTTCTCCACCCATCTGCGTGATCAGGGATGTCCGCCGTTCGGGTATGGAATAGGCCATGCCGTGACAGCCTATGCCGGCCATTGCCCGGCTGCCTTCGGGGACATTTGTCGACGTATTGTGGGGGCAGCCCGAACAGAAGAATGGCGCCCGCGCGCTCTGTCCCTCGAGACGTACGGCCTCGGCCATCGTATTCATCTGCCGGGCACGGCTTTCCAGCTCAGGCACCGGACCGGAATGGGGCTTCAGTCGCTTGACGATCACATCCGCGACGAGGCCCGGCGTAATCTCTCCAAACGATGGTAAAGCAATGGCATCGCCGGATGTCAGCTTGCTTGAAAGCACTGGCCGGTCCACAAGATTATAGAGAATTCGGGCTATCTGGTCTTCCAGGAAGCCCCGTTTTTCTTCAACGACGAGCAGCTCGTCAAGCTGGCTGGCGAAGCCTGCAATGCCCTCCGATTCAAGCGGCCAGGACATGCCGACCTTGTAGACCGAAATCCCGAGCTGCTTTGCCTCTGTGTCTCCGATGCCGAGCGCATGCAGGGCTTCGACAACATCCCCATAAGCCTTCCCGCTTGCGACAATCCCCAGTTTTGCCGTTGCATCGCCGAGAACCCGCCTATCGATCGCATTAGCCCGGGCGAATGCGAGGACCGCATCCATTTTTGGACCATGCAGCCGCCGCTCCTGATCGAGGGGCGGATCAGGCCAGCGGATGGAAACGCCGCCCTCGGGAAGTTTCAAATCGGCCGGCTCCTGGATGATAAGCCTGTCCGGGCTGACATCCACAGTCGCGCTCGTCTCGATGATTTCCGTCGTCGCCTTGAGGCCAACCCAGCACCCGGAATAGCGCGACAATGCAAAACCAAGCAGGCCGTAGTCGATATGCTCCTGCAGGTCGGACGGATTCAACACCGGAATCATCGCCGCCATCATCACCTGCTCGCTTTGATGCGGCAGCGTCGAGGACTGGCACCCATGGTCATCACCCATGATCGCAACAACCCCACCAAACTTGGATGTGCCAGCTGCATTGGCATGCTTCAGGACATCGACCGAACGGTCGACACCGGGACCCTTGCCATACCAGATGCCAAAAACACCATCGACCTGCTTCTCGGAAAGGATCGAAACCTGCTGCGTCCCCCAGATCGTCGTCGCGGCAAGGTCTTCATTGATTCCGGGCTGAAAGTGCACATTGTTCGCCGAAAGATGCCCCGCAGCCTTTTTGAGCGCTGCGTCATACCCGCCAAGCGGAGAGCCTCGATACCCCGTGATAAAGCCCGCCGTATTCAGGCCTGCGCGTCGGTCAAGCGCCGCCTGAAGCAGCGGAAGGCGCACCAGGGCCTGCATACCGGTAAGGTATACCCGCCCCGACGCCTGGGTGTACTTGTCCTCAAGCGTCGCATCCTTGAGCTGAACAGGCCGTCCCATGCTCAAAAGACCCCCGGATAGCGGCCGCCATCAAGCAGGATGCTCTGCCCCGTCATATAGCCTGCCTGGACGCTGCACAGAAAGGCGCAGGTCCCACCAAATTCATCGGGCCTGCCCATTCTGGCTGCCGGACAATCTGCCAGCTGGACATCAATCGCTTCTTGCAACGAGAGGCTGTCCCGCTTGGCAAGGACGCCGATGTTGTTCCTGAGCCGGTCCGTATCGAACAGCTCGGGCAGGAGGTTGTTGATTGTCACGCCCTTTGCGGCATAAGCCGGCACAATCCCGCGAACGAAACCTGTCAGCCCCAGGCGCGCGGCCACAGACAGGCTCAAGACATCCCTGGGCGCCTTGACCATTCCCGATGTGATGTTGACGACTCGGCCGAAGCCGCGCTCGGCCATTCCGTCCAGATAGGCCCTCATCAGGAAGATCGCCCCGATCATGTTGCTGTCGACCGCCTTGTGCCAGTCTTCCCGCTCAAACTTGCGCCAATCGCCCGCAGGCGGGCCACCTGCATTGTTGACGAGTATGTCCGGCGCCGAACAGCGCTCTTGCAGGGCCTCGCATCCCTCCACGGTTGTAACGTCCGCCGCGACCGTTTCGACCGTCACCTTGTAAGCGTTCCGGATCTCGTCCGCAGCAGACTCCAGTGCCTCAGGAGAGCGCGCATTTATGACCAAGTTAACCCCGGCTTCGGCGAGTGCCTCTGCACAGGCCCGGCCCAGCCCTTTGCTGGAAGCGCAGACGATTGCTGTCCGTCCCGATATTCCCAAGTCCATTCAATCCTCCAAGATTTTATCTATTTTCACGGTCAGAAATACTCCGGCTCCATATCCAGCGCCGTCCGGTCCTTTGACTTCAGCAACTGGATCGCAGTCCCGACTTTCGGCAGTTCCTGGGCGAAAAAGAACTTTGCGGCCGCCTTCTTCCCCTCGAAATAAGGGGTCGACCGTTCACCAATCGCCAACAGCTTGCTTAACCATATCCATGAAATGGTAAGATGCCCGAAGGCATCGAGATATATCGATGAATTGGCCAGGGTTTCAGCCTTGTCATCCGCCGCATGCAGAACATGCGTGGCCTCAATCATATCGTCGAGATACTCGGCGAGTTTTCGGGACATCTCGGCCAGCATTCTGGAGCCAGGACCCGCCTGGTCGCAGGCCTGCATGACCTTTTCGCGGAAGACATTCAGCGCTCGTCCGTCCTGCATGACGACTTTGCGGCCAAGCAGGTCGAGCCCCTGTATACCGTGCGTGCCTTCATGGATCGGGTTCAACCGATTGTCGCGGTACAGCCGTTCCACATTGTAATCGCGCGTGTAGCCGTAGCCGCCATGCACCTGGATCGCGAGATCATTGGCTCTAAGGCAGTATTTCGAGGGCCAGCTCTTTGCGACAGGTGTCAGCAGTTCGAGAAGCAGCCTGACATCTTCAGTATGTTCTGCTGGCATGGACCGGATGTCGTCAATGAGACGAGCACAATAGAGGTTGAGTGCGAGCGCGCCCTCCACGACTGCCTTCTGATACAGCAACATCTGTTTGACATCTGTATGCTGGATGATGGGGACCTGAGGGGATTCCGGGTCCTTTGAACCGGGCAATCGGCCCTGTGGCCGGCTACGGGCATAGTCCAGTGCATGCAGGTAGCCGGAATATCCGATAGCTGCCGCGCTCGCACCCACGGCAATGCGGGCCTCGTTCATCATCGTGAACATGCATGTCAGGCCCGCACCTTCGGCGCCAACCCTGTAGCCGACGGCGCCAGCCTCGCCAAAGGGCTTATGCCGTCCTTCCCCAAAGTTGAGCGCGGCATTCACAGTTCCTCTCTGCCCCATCTTGTGGTTCAGGCCGGCGACGGTCACGTCATTGCGAATACGCCCGCCATCTTCAGACGTCAGAATTTTGGGCACCAGGAAGAGCGACAACCCCTTCACGCCGGGCGGCGCGCCCTCGGTTCGGGCGAGCACCAGGTGCGTTATCGAATCCGAGAGTTCGTGATCGCCGCCGGATATCCACATCTTATTGCCGAAGATTCGGTACTGCCCACCTCCCGCTGGTTTTGCTGTTGTCCTGATATCCGAAAGCGATGATCCCGCCTGAGGCTCGGAGAGGCACATGGTCGCGAAGTCCGTACCATCCGCAAGACGCGGAACATATCTTGCGCGCTGCTCTTCCGAGCCATGCTCAAGAAGGAGGTTAGCCGCAGCCATGCTCAACAGGGCATATCCCGAAGTCGCCGCATTGGCAGCCTGAAACCAGGCAAATGCAGCCTTATCGAGAACGAAGGGCAGCTGCATGCCCCCAGCACTTACGGGCATGGAAGTCGCGATGAACCCGGCGTTCGCGAGCCCTTTCAAGGCGGTCCGGACCTCTTCGGGCAGATCGACTTTTCCCTCGGCAGACAGCGTCGGCTCCTCGATGTCGGCCTGTCTTGCATGGGAAAAGAACAGGCCGGACGCCATGTCCTCTGCCAAGTTCAGAACGCTCCTCAAGGTCGGCAGATCATGCTCAGCATACAGGTCGCGACCAAGAAGATCTTCGACTGATAGCCAGTCAAAAAGCTGAAAATCAACATCCTGTCTAGATAATAACAAATTCAATTGACACCGCAACAATATTAAGGATAAACGAATATTTAATATAGATACACCTTTACATCAATATTACTCCTAAAACGTGATTATAATTCGCGCTCTATTTCAATCCTGAAGATGCCAAAAAGCGACAAGAACTGTATCTATGCACGGCTAACATGTTAGAATGCTAATGACAATGACGATGATACGTGCACCATTCGAAAGTCCCGCCAAGTTCAGGATTTTGAAATTAACCCGCCGAACTCAGACACAGGATTTCGCCAAATGAGCACTGAGATCACAGACCTGTTCAGCGTGCAGGGCAAAACCGTTCTGGTCACTGGTGGCAGCCGTGGCATAGGCGAAATGATCGCAAGCGCATTCGTGCGCGCTGGTGCAAAGGTGATTATCACTGCCCGCAGTGCGGAGGATTGCCAGACTGTGTGTGCCGCCCTGAGCGAAGCGGGCGTCATTTCCGCCATCCCGGCCGATTTGTCCTCAATCGTGGGAATTGAGGGCTTGGCATCGAGCTTGGACAACAAAATCGATGGACTGGATGTCCTGATCAACAATGCCGGCGTCGCCTGGGGAGCAAGTATCGATGATTATCCGGAGTTCGGATGGGACAAAACAGTTAACCTCAACCTGAAATCCCCATTCTTCCTCTGCCAGAAACTTCTGCCGCAACTTCGACTCAAAGCCGCCCAAACCTCGTCTGCGCGCATCATCAACATTGCGTCCATTGATGGCCTGCACCCGCCAGACTTCGACACATTCGCTTATTCTGCGTCCAAGGCGGGCCTGATCATGCTGACCCAGCACCTAGCCAAGAAATTGGCCCGCGAACAGATTCAAGTAAATGCCGTTGCGCCCGGCTTCTTCCTCAGCAAGATGACTGAAAAATCACTCGAGACAATCGAACAAGATGTGATCAGGAGCACCCCTCTCGGCCGGCTGGGTCAGCCCGACGACATTGCCGGGCTGACTCTCTTCTTGGCATCGCAGGCGTCGTCATTCATCACCGGCACCTGTTTTCCCTGTGATGGTGGACGATCCACGTGCCGGTAAGTGGTACTGTCACAAGGGATTGTAAGGGCATTGTCAGAAAAACTAGGCTTGAGGAGCGATATCTAAGTGCCGTACCTTCATCGGCATAGCCAGGTCACCCTTCCGCTACTTCAAAACGTCGCCTGAGATCATTCGCCTCGCCGTTATGATGTATGTCCGCTTTCCACTATCACTTCGGAACGCCGAAGACCTTCTGCACGAACGTGGGATCGAGGTCAGCCACGAGACGGTCCGCTACTGGTGGAACCGGTTTGGCCCGATGTTCGCCGGCGAGATAAGGAAGCGCCGGTCCCAGCAACTTCGTCAAATCACTCAATGACGATGGCATCTCGATGAGGTGTACGTAAAGATCAATGGCGTAATCCACTACTTGTGGCGCGCCGTCGACCATGAGGGCGAGGTGCTCGAAAGCTACGTTACGAAAACACGAGATAAATCAGCGGCATTGAGGTTCCTGCGCAAAGCAATGAAGCGGTACGGCGCGCCACGAACTGTCGTGACGGATCGCCTCAGATCGTACAGAGCTGCGATGAAAGATATCGGGAATATCGACTGCCAGGAGGTCGGCCGGCATCTCAATAATCGGGCCGAAAACAGTCACCTGCCCTTCCGGCGACGAGAGAGGGCCATGTCGAGATTCAGACGAATGTCGAACCTGCAGAAATTCGCTTCAACCCACGCCTCCTTCTACAACCATTTCAATCTCGACCGCCACCTCAACCGCCGCTCAATATTCAAATCACTACGTGACATCGCGCTCCAAGAATGGCGCCAACTTCTGGCCGCCTGACAGCGGCTCACCCGCAGCTAGCAGAGACGAGTTTGCGTTTGTCTGACGACACCGCCACTTGGGCCCCTGACTTGAAGCCCAAATCCGGGAATACCCCAAATCGCCCGCCACTGGCGGGCTTTGTTATGGGCTGCGGTCTCTGCTCGCCCAATGTTCCCTGCTCTTCCCGCAATATTCGCCGAAAGGCTCTGAGCACCACTTTCGCCAGATCTCTTGGGCCCCGATGCCCTTTGGCGAGCGTTCGCATAATGCCGTTTCTGAGAAACAGATCGGCGTGTTCAATTTCGGCTTTCACCCATACAGATGTTGACTTCACTCACGTTTGAGCGAATATCTTTGCGCGATCGAAATTCTGGTCTGGAGCGTGCTCTGGGCAAGGGAAGGTGACGGGGCTTTGAAGCCTCGCGGGAGGATAAATGAGTAATGACGTGCCCAGCGCCGGGAGCGCTGTCGACTCTCAGACTACTCAGGCTGATGACCCCGCGAAGACCGCTTATTCAAGGCCGCTCTACCGCTATTATGTGCTGGCTGTCCTGACGGTCGTCTATGTCTTCAATTTCGTCGACCGCCAGCTGCTCGTCATCCTCCAGGAGCCGATCAAGGCGGAGCTGAACCTGTCAGATACGCAGCTCGGTCTGCTGACCGGGTTCGCGTTCGCGCTGTTTTATGTGATCTGCGGCATCCCGATCGCGCGCTGGGCTGACAAGGGCAACCGACGAACCATCATTGCCATTGCGCTGACGATATGGAGCGTGATGACCGCCATGTGCGGGCTTGCGGCGAACTATGTCCATCTTCTGCTCGCGCGTGTCGGTGTCGGCGTCGGCGAGGCTGGCGGCAGCCCCCCTGCCCACTCCATGATCTCGGACATCTTCAAGCCGAAGAACCGGGCGCTGGCGCTGTCGGTCTATTCCATCGGCATTTACATCGGCATCCTTATCGGCTTCGCCGCGGGCGGCTTCCTGGCGGAGGCATTCAGCTGGCGGCTCGCCTTCTTCGTTGTCGGCATACCGGGTGTCGCCCTCGCCCTGCTCCTACTTCTGACGGTTCGCGAACCGATCCGGGGTTGGTCAGAAGGCGACCGTAAAGCCGCCGAACCTGCTCCGCCGATCGGGGATGTTGCAAGGCTTCTGTGGACGCGGATATCCTTCCGCCACATTGCGCTCGCCGCCAGCCTTCAGGCCTTCATCATCTACGGAATCGGCAACTGGCTGCCCTCCTATTTCCTGCGCACGTATGAGCTCGACCTGGGAACCATCGGGGCCTGGATGGCGCTCACCACAGGTTTTGGCGGGGGGCTCGGCTCCTTTTTCGGAGGCTGGCTGGCTGACAAGTTCGGCGCGAAGGATGTGCGCTGGTATCTCTGGGTGCCGGCAATCCTGACCTCGCTCCTGGTCCCGGTGCAGCTCGCCATCCTGCTCTCCGGACAGGTCTATTTCGCGCTGATCATGACGGCGCCCTTCCACTTCCTGTCGGCGGCTTATCTCGGCGCGGTGCTGGCGGTCTCGCACAATCTTGTCAGCGGGCGGATGCGGGCGCTCACATCGGCGGTTCTGTTCTTCGTCCTGAACCTCATCGGTCTTGGACTTGGGCCGGTGATTGTCGGCTTCCTGAGCGACACCTTTGCAACCGCCGGCATGGCCGCGCCGCTCGGCACGGCGATGGTGATCTGTGGTACGATTGCCGCGATATGGTCAGTCATTCACTACGTCCTGGCTGCGAACAAGGTCACCGGGGATATTGCGCGGCGGCAGGCCTGATGCGGCGGGCAGGCGTCTCCACACTGGTGCTGGCGATGGCGGCGTGTGCGCATACGCCGCCGACCGAGCTGAGCGTTGCGGACACGCCGACGCGAGCGCAGGCCCCAAACGGGCAGTTCATCTCCTGGGTCGAGCACCGCATTGACGACGAAGGCATGAACGGCGGCGTTCCCATCCGCGGCGGCGATGGGCTGCAGATGGCGGATATGGATGGGGATGGCCGGGCGGACATCGTCTCGGTACACGAGGACTCAAACCATCTGCGCATTGCCTTTGCGACGGATGATCCAGATGTCTGGGTCAATGTCACGATTGGCGAAGGCGCGGAGGTCGCGGCGATCGAGGATGCCGCGGTGGGCGATCTCAATGGCGATGGTTGGCCGGATCTCGTCGCAGCGTGCGAGGAAGCGCATCTCATCTATTTCGAGAACCCCGGCGCGGCCGCGCGGTCCGCGCCCTGGCAAAAACTCATTCCGCCGGTCACGCAGGATCGTGGCTCCTGGCTGCGGACCTTCATCGCGGATGTTGATGGCGACGGACGCATGGATGTGCTCGGGGCGAACAAGGGCGCGTCCGACATCATCGATCCGTCGCTGCCGTCTGCGGCGCGGCCGACCTCGCTTTTCCTGATCGAGGGCGACCCGCTTGAGCCTTCAAGCTGGCGCGAGCAGGTGCTCTCGCGCGAAACCGTGCCGAACACCGCCATGCCGGTGGATGTCGACGGTGATGGCGACCTCGATGTGCTCGCTGCCGCGCGCCTGCGCCAGACCATGACGATGTTGGAGAATACGTGGCCGCGCGAGGGCGGCGGCATTGAGGTTGCACCTCACCCAATCAAGATCGCTCCCGGTTTTAAGGTGCCCGCAAACTGGAAAGGCACATCCAGCGGTTTCCAGACAGACTTTGCAGACATTGATGGCGACGGGCGGCTTGATCTTGCTGTTGCGGTGCATGAGACGCCGTCTGCGATCGAGGGCACGCCGCTCATGGCCGGGCTTGGCTGGCTGAAACAGCCCGGAAGCCTCGATGAGCCGTGGGTCTATCATCGCATCGGCGACATCCTGCCGGACGTCGTCATCGGCATCGAACTGGCTGACATTGATGGCGACGGAGACCTCGACGCGGTCACAGGCGGCTATTCCGGGCTCAACATCCTGAAAGGCGGCTATTCCGGCGCATCGCGCGACTTCGACGAACCGGGCGTGACGCCGTCATCGAGCGCCGGGCGCATCGCTTGGTTCGAGAACAGTGGAGACCCGGCCGCCACCTGGACACGCCACGATATCTCACGGCGGGTTCGCGGCATGTACGATGCCTTCATCGCCACCGACATGGACGGCGATGGGGATCTCGACCTCGTCACGACGCGCGGGAACAGCGGCGAATATGATGGCGTAATCTGGCTGGAGCAGGTGCGCTCGTCAGGGCCGCGGTCCGCTTTCGCGCCAGCCCGCGAGACGGAGAGCCGCGCCCTGCCCCTGCCGCCGGAAAACTGGGCCGAAAACTATGAGACCGACATGACCTTGATCGCGCCAAACAAGGCTGGCGAATAGGGCCGTCTTATTCGAGCGGCTCGGCGGCGAGACCAACCCGAAGGAACCAGCCTTCGCCTGCCGCGCGGCGCTCCTGATAAAGCCGCTCATGGAACTCGAACATGCCGGGATAGGCGTCGCGGCGCAGCTCTGGCGCGTCGCCGATATGCAGGTAGGCCTCGCCGTCGCTATAGGGCGCCCAGGCCGGGCCGTCGTCGCTCTCAGGCTTGCCGGTTTTCGCGAAGGACGCCCAGTAGTCGACAAGGACCGACGACAGCGCTTCTGCGGCTTCTGGTTCGGGTTTTGGCCATTGCGCGGGATAGGAGTCGACGTCCCCGACCGTGCCGAAGACGAAGGGCACCTCGCTCGCATGAAAGGCGCAGAGATCGCGCTCGGCCATGGCGGGATAGCAGTGGTCGAAGACATAGAGATAGGCCGGTTCGCCCGCCTCGCTGGCTCGGCGCACAACGCGTTCTGTCGCCCAGCCAAAAACATTGTCGCGGTTCGCCGCAAGCATGGATTCTTCCATCTCACTCGCCGGATAGAGTGCCAGGAAGTCATCTGCCTTTTCACCATAACGCGCCCGGATCGCAGCCTCATAGGCTTCGGGCGTTTCCGGCTTCTTCGGTAGAAGCATGCGGTAGGTGCGCGCCTCGCCGCTATTGAAACCGGCCAGCACGGGCACTTTCGCAAACGCGCCGTCATCGAATGCTTCATTGATCTGCCGCGGCAGGTAGACACCATCGATCGTTCCAGATGGGGCGTAGCCTGCCAGCGTTGTGCGATTGACGAGGCTTTGCGCGTTGGCTGCACGCGCCTCTTCAAGGGTATCGAAATCGAGCTTGTCCAGAAGCGCCGCACCGACAGCCTCTGCGGCGGGCAGGTCGTAGCTCGCCTGTCCAAGCTCTGCGAAATTTCGGGTATTGGTCGACTGGATGATCGCCTTGTCGAACAGGCCTTCGGCGGGCGGGCTGGCGAGGAGATAGGTCACACTGAGCGCCCCGGCCGACTCGCCCATTACGGTCACGTTCGAGGGATCACCGCCAAATTCGCCGATGTTGTCCTGCACCCATTCGAGCGCGGCGATCTGGTCCATCAGGCCGTAATTGCCGGACAGGCCCTGCGGGCTTTCGGCCATCAGCGCTGGATGCGCGAGCCAGCCAAGAACGCCAAGGCGGTAGTTGATCGAGACGAACACAACACCGCGATCGGCGTAGGCCGTACCGTCATAGACGGGCTGCGCGGCCCCGCCGATGCGCAGCGAACCGCCATGAATCCACACGATCACGGGTGCATTTTCCGCGTCTGCGGGGGCCCAGATATTCAGGGACAGACAGTCCTCCGAGGACTCTTCCGGCGGATCATTGTAAACGCTCGTCGGTGGCACGGGCGGCTGGATGCAGCTCGGCCCGAATGCGTCAGCATCGCGAACCTCCTCCTAGGCGGCAGGCGCCGCAGGCGGGGCCCAGCGCAGGTCGCCGAGGGGCGGGGTGGCATAGGGGATGCCGCGAAAGACATTGACGTCGCCTTCGCTCACGCCTCGCACATCGCCCTGCGCGACGCTGACGACAGGGCCTGCCGAAGCGGTCTCCTGCGCCGGCGCCGCTGGGGAGGAAGTCGTGTCGCCATTGGAGCAGGCGCTCAGCGCGAGCGCGGCAAGCCCGGCGAAAATCAGGGTCGGGATCGATCGTTTCATCTGTCAGCTCCTCCCGCTTCAGGCCGACCCATAAAGGCTCCTCAAACGTATCTTGTCGATCTTGCCAGTGCCAGCAAGCGGCATCGCCGGCACGCGGATGACCTCGTCCGGCAGCCACCAGGACGGCACTCGGTCCCGCAGCGACTCCAGCAGGCGTTCATCCTCGAGGCTCGCTCCATCGCGGAACTGGACAAGCAGCACGGGCCGCTCTCCCCATTTCTCATGCTCGCGGCCGACGACGGCCGCGAAGGCAACTTCCGGCAAGCCGGAGACCAGGGCTTCGATCTCGGCCGGGTTGATCCACTCCCCGCCGGACTTGATGAGGTCCTTGGCGCGGCCGGTGATGAAGAGCTGGCCGTCTTCGGTGATCTGGGCGAGGTCGCCTGTCGGGAACCAGCCATTCCTGGTGGCGGGCTCGGCCTGACCGAAATAGCGCTCGACGACGGATGGGCCGCGCACCCAGAGATGGCCTTCGCGGCCGCGCTGCTGTGTCAGCGGTGTGCCTTCATGGTCGGCGAGCATCAAATCCATGCCGAGCGCGGGGCGGCCGGCCGTGTCTGGCGAGCGGGCGTCTCCGGGTGGGGCGGCTGTGCCGAGTGGGGAAAGTTCCGTCATGCCCCAGGTCGTCTGGACGGCGATACCGCGGGCCTCGATCCGGCGCATCAGGGCCGCATTCATCGGCGCGCCGCCAACCATGATCCGTTTGAGGGTCGGCACGTCGAGACCGTTCGCATCGAGATGGTCGAACACGTCGAGCCAGAGCGTCGGCACGCCGACGGCTATTGTGACGCCTTCCCGGCGGATAAGGTCCACAAGTGTCGCACCGTCGGACTGACGACCACTGAAGACGAGCCGGGCGCCGGTGGCGGGTGCTGAATAAGGCAGCCCCCAGGCATTGGCGTGGAACATCGGGACGACGGGCATGACGACATCGTGTGAATTCAGCCCGCTGACATCGGCCTGGAGTTGGCGGAGCGTGTGAAGATAGCTGCCGCGATGGGTGTAGGTGACGCCCTTGGGCCGGCCTGTCGTGCCAGACGTGAAGCAGAGGCCACAGGGCGTCGTTTCAGGAAAATCGCCCCAGACAATGCCGTCGGGGCTGGCTTTCGAGATCAGCGCTTCAAGGTCGCGGACCTGCGGAAGGTCCACGTCAGCGCAGCAATCGGGGCCGACAGGGTCGATGACGAGCACATGGTCGAGCGTGCCAGCCTCCGCGGCGATCTCTGCAGCGAGCGGCTGGAGGTCGCCGCTGACGATCAGGATACGCGCTTCGGACTGGCCGATCATCCAGGCGAGCTGCTCAGGCGTCAGGCGCGGATTGAGCGTGTGGCAGACCGCGCCGAGGCCCATAATGCCATACCAGCATTCCATATGCGCCTGGCTGTTCCAGGCGAGCGTCGCGACCCGGTCGCCGGGCTTCATGCCGAGGGACTGCAACACGGCGGAAACCTTGAGCGCGCGGACGCGAAGGTCGGCATAGCCGATCCGGGCGAGACTACCGTCGAAGCGGCGGGTCACCACGTCCTTGTCGGGATGCCATTTCGACGCGTGGTCGATCATGCGGTCGAGCGTTAGTGCAAAGTCCTGCATGGTGCCGTCGGTCAGTTGCATTCGGGCACCTCCGGCGGCAGGGGCGGCGAGATGATGCCGACATTCCAGTTCCATTGCAGCGTGCCATCGGCCCGCCTGCGGCAGACGACAGTCTCATGCAGCTCAAAGCGGGCGCGGGCGAGACCCGGCCAGGCTTTCGGCGTCGCGGCGAAGACCATGCCGGTCGCATCATTTCCGTAAGCGGGCCAGTCCGGCGCACCTTCGGCAGAGGGCGTGCCTGTGCGCGCGAAGCTTGCCCAATAATGCATCATCGCTTTCATCAGATCGCGTTCGGACTGTTTGCGTGGGGCCTGCGGCCAGGGCTCGGGAATGTCGAACAGAGTGCCGAAAACATATGGGATTTCCATCGCGTGGAAGGCGCGAAGGCCGAGCTTGTCGGCCGCCGGATAGGTGTGGTCGAAGAAGTAAAAGTATGAGGGCTGGCCGGCTGCCGTCTGTGAGGCGGCGAGGCGCTCGGCCGTCCAGCCATACATGGCGTCGCGCGTGGTTGCGAGCATGCTGGCTTCCGGCTTGTCGGCCGGATACGTATCGAGGAAGCGGTCTGCGAGGTCGCCATGGCTCGCGCGGATTGCCGCTTCATAGGCATCGCTCTCCGGGACGGGCGGCAGGAGGAAACGCAGCGAGCGAATCTCACCCTCATTGAAGCCGGCAAGAACCGGGACCTTTGCCTGTTCGCCCTTGTCGAAGGCCGCCGGCATCTGGTCGGTGATCCAGACATCGTCAATCACGCCAAAGGGGACGAAGGCCCGTCCAGCGATTGAGACGAGTTTATCCGCGTCCATCTCGCGAAGCTCGCCAAGGGAGGCCGCGCCGGTCTTTTCCTGGAAGGCAACCCCTGCCTCTTCAGCGGAAGGATGCCCATTTCTTGTTCCCCGGAGCGGGGCCATGGACACCATGTAGGCGCTTTGCGCGACCGCTTTGTTGAACAGGCCACGCGCTTCAGGCGACACCATCAGCAGCACGACGCTGAGTGCGCCGGCCGACTCCCCGGCAATGGTGACATTGTCCGGATTGCCGCCAAACGCCCCGATATTGCGCTCGACCCATTTCAACGCCGCGACCTGGTCCTTGAGGCCGTAATTGCCAGAAATGTTCTGCGGGGATTCCGCGCTGAGGCCCGGATGGGCGAGATAGCCGAGGACGCCGAGGCGGTAGTTGATCGTAACGACGATGAGCCCCGTCTCGCGGGCAAGCTTCGCGCCGTCATACATCGCCTGGCTCCCGGCGCCAGTGACCAGCGAGCCGCCGTGAATCCAGACGAAGACGGGCGCGTCTTCCGCGCCGTCCGGCACCCAGACATTGAGACTGAGACAGTCTTCGTTCACCTCGCCGAGTTTTTCGTAATAGATGCTGCCCGGGCGGGCGCCGGGCTGCGGACAGGCCGGGCCGAATTCGGTCGCGTCGCGAACCCCGTCCCAATCCGGAAAGGCTTGTGGCGGAGCCCAGCGGCGCTCGCCGACAGGGGCAAGCGCGAAGGGGATGCCGCGATAGACGGTGACGCCATCCTCAGCCACGCCCTGGAGCGCGCCGGCGGGCGCAGTCGTCACATTTACTGACGGCGTCTCAGTTGCGCCAGCGTCCAGTCCATCATTCGCCGCGCAGCCGGCCTGCCAGAGCAGCGCCGAGGCGAGCAGTGATGACGCAACAAGCTTGCCGAAGCGGCGGGGCGTTCTGCCACCGTCCAGCCTTCTGCCGATATTCAGCACAGTCCTGCCCCCGATCAGTAATCGACGCTGACGCGGACACCGAAGGTCTGCGGGCGCTGGCGCGCATAGCGGGCGTCGATGAAGGATTCGGGGTGAACGTAGGTGATCGAATTATCGTCAAAGAGGTTCTCGACATAACCTGTCAGCTGCCAGTTGTCCTTGGACAGGCCGGCCTGCAGATTCACCACAGTGTAGGCGTCGGTGTAGTCAAAGGTCGGCGCCGGCACCGTCGGACGGCCTGGAACGTTCGGCAGCATGGCCGGGAAGTCGCCGACATAGGCAGCCGTGCCCGAGAAGAACGCGTCCATCTCTCCGACATTGAAGTCATAGCGCGCCGTTGCCGCTCCCTGGAAGTTCGGCATGGCGAGTTGCAGGCCAGGCTCAGCACCCGAAATTGCGGCTTCCTCTGGGGTGAGCTCGGTGATCTCGGTGTCGTTGATTGAACCGTTGACGAACAGGCTGAAGCCATTGCCCGGATAGAAACCGACCTCGAATTCGATGCCCTGGCTGACGGCTTCACCGATATTGGTGGCGAACTGGACCTGGTCCGAAAGCCGGTTGGCCTGAACCTGGATGTCCGACCAGATGATGTAATAGGCGGCGAGGTTGGAGGTGAGCTTCCCGTTGAAGAAGGTGCCTTTCGCGCCGACTTCATAGTTGATCAGCTCGTCGGAGTCCGCGCCATTCGGAATGACGAGGTCATTCGGGTCAACAATACTTACAGCACCTGCCCGCGCATTCGCGACCGGAGAGCGGAAACCGGTGGCGATCGACGCGTACGTCGTCAGGTTTTCCATCGGCTTGTACGACGCGCTGGCCTTGTATGACAGGTTGTCAGCTTCGACCTTGAGGCCCTCGACACCGACAACCGGGAAGACGGTCAGCTCGACATCGGTGAAGCCGCCAAGCGCAACCGCCAGATAGTTGGAGTTGTAGCCACCTGGCAGAGTGAAGGACTGCACGGCGGTTTCAGTATAGCGCAGGCCACCCGTGACCCAGAACTGGTCTGAGAAACGGTAGGTGAGCTCACCAAAGGCGGCTGTTTCGATGGCGTCGAAATAACCCGCGAAGCTCTGATAATATTCGTCTGGAAGGCCCGTCAGATTGCGGGCCTAGAGGAATTCGATCGAAGAGCGGTAGTCATAATCGATGTCGCGGCGCTTGTTGAAATGAAAGCCCCCGACGACCCAGTCCCAGTCACCGCCGTCGGCAGAAACGAGGCGAACCTCCTGAACGAAATTCTCGTCAGAGCCAACTGCGTCGAGCGCAAAGGGGATCGCCTGATTAAACGTTCCGGCGAGGTCGACAATGAACAGGCCGTCCACATTGGAATAGGTCGAGGAGCTGGTCAGCGTCGCCCAGTCCA
This sequence comes from Henriciella mobilis, assembly GCF_003576285.1. Lineage (NCBI taxonomy): Bacteria > Pseudomonadati > Pseudomonadota > Alphaproteobacteria > Hyphomonadales > Hyphomonadaceae > Henriciella > Henriciella mobilis. The sequence goes on from NZ_QWFX01000016.1 coordinate 555,558, forward strand.
TTTCATAGTTCGCCGTCAGATTGTAGCTGGTGAAATCTGACTGGAAGAGGTCCGGCCGCTCGGTGAAACGAAGGAATTCGCCCCGGTCCGGATTGGTCAGGCCGGAATCGGCTGGGTCATTGTCTTCGTGGATGATCAGAAGGCCGAGATCAAAATTGCTGGTCGGCTCCCAGAGGAGGTGTGCGCGGCCACCGACGGCTTCGAGCGAGTTCGACCCCTCAATGCCGGTACCGAGATTGTCGACCCAGCCATCTTCGTCGCGGTAGAAGCCGACAAGACGAAGCGCGAGCTGGTCCTCGAGCAGCGGGATGTTGACCATGCCATTATAGCGCTGGCGGAAGGCATCGCCGTCGACAAGACCGTAATCGACAAGCGCCGAGGCTTCGAATTCGTTCGGGTTCGGCGCCTTGGTCAGGATGCGCACGGCCCCGGAAAGAGAGTTTGCGCCAAACAGTGTGCCTTGCGGGCCGCGCAGGACTTCGACCCGTTCAACATCGTACAGGGTCGGGTCGAGGATGGTGGAGTTGCCGTTCGAGGAGATCGGCAATTCATTGATGTAGATGGCGGTCGCGGCCTGGAGGTTCGCGCCATAGCCATTCGTGGCGATACCGCGCGTCGTTATGGTGTTGAAGTTGGCCGTCGGCTGGTTGAGCACGATGCCCGGCGTTTCACGAGCAAGGCCGTCATAGCTGACGATCCCCTTCTCGCTGAGCGCGTCCTGCTGCCAGGCCGTCACGGCGAGCGGCACATCCTGCAGGCTTTCCTCGCGGCGGGTTGCCGTCACCAGGACGCGTTCCTGGCGCGCTTCGTTTTCCGGTGTCGCTTCGCTTGTGTCGGGTGCATCGGCGTCCTGGGCAAAGGCTGGCGCTCCAAGCGCGATCAGCGAAATTACCGAAACGGATGCCATGAATTTCATCGTCATATCTTCCTCCCTTGGTCCCGCGGATTTCCCGCTTGTGCCGACGATAGAAACCAGAAAAAAAGCCGTGTCAATAAAATTCACTCTTGCGATAATGAACATTATTGCGCTTGTGTCTTTTGGCGCAGGGCTGGATAGGTCAGAGTGGAAACCGGATGAGGTGAATGACAATAAACAGGGCAGTCGTGACCACAGCGAACCTTAGCGCCAGTGCTCGGCTGATACCCTGCCTGCGACCTTGCCGAGCGTTGACATGGCGGACGATTGGCCATTCACCAGAACTGATCAAAAAGAATGGCTGACTGACCGAATGACGAAAACCGCACCCAAGCGCCGCCGCATGACCAAGGCTGAACAGCGCGCCGAAACCACGGAGCAGATCCTGGACGAGGCCGAATATCTGTTCGCCCAGAGCGGCTTTAACGGCGTCACGCTAAAGGACATCGCAAAGCGCGTCGGGGTGCACCACACGCTGCTCAACTACTATTTCGACGACAAGAAGAGCGTGTTCGATGCCGTGATCGCCCGCCGCGCCGGCGTAACAAGTTCACTGCGCATGAAGGCCCTAGACGAGTATGACAAGGCGAGCGGGGGCAAGCCGACGGTCGAAGGCGCGCTGCGGGCTTTCCTCGATACGGACCTCGATCTTTACAGCCAGGGCGGCGAAGGCTGGAAGAATTACGGCGTGCTCGGCGCGCAGTCTTCCAACACGACCTACGGCGCCGAACTTTTCGATTTCCATTTCGACCAGGTTGTCCTGCGCCTCATCGACCTCCTCCAGAAGGCCCTTCCCGACCTGTCGCGCGAGGACCTTTTCTGGGGCTATCACTTTGTCACAGGCGCCCTAATGCTGACGCTTGGCCGAACCGGCCGGATCGACCGGCTGTCTGACGGTCTCTGCAAGTCTGATGACTTTGAAGCCGCCAAGGAGCGCATGGCTTCTTTCATGGCCGGCGGCTTTCACGAGCTCAATGAGAAGGCCAAGCGACGCCCCTAGCTTAAATTCGGGCGGCTTGTTGACTTTCGCGCCACTTTAAAAAGTGATCCGGTATCGTATCGCGTTAGAAAGCCCTCTGTGATCAGACGGCAGAGACGCGTTTGCACATGTCGCGCCTCACCGCCAAAACGGAAGACGGGTTGCTGGCATTTGTGTTTCTCCAAGTTCATTAATGCATAGGTTTCATTTTTTCTCGAGAAATGCAAGCTGTGGTTTTGCTTAAAGTAAATTCGTAGCTCCGACCGGGCCACGGTATTCTGAAGTCATCAATTGCGTGATTACATTGCTGGATTTCCCCGTTGACGTTCTGGCCTGCCAGCCCTATCACCCCGCCTTCGCAGCCGGATTGCCCAGGTGGCGGAATTGGTAGACGCGCACGGTTCAGGTCCGTGTGTCTCACGACGTGGAGGTTCGAGTCCTCTCCTGGGCACCATTGCTTTTTCCGAGACAGTCCGAATAGCTCCATAAACCCTTCTAAAACAGGCGTATCGACGCGACCCATTCGGCGCGCGGCGCGGACCGGCAGGCACTCGACCGATCACCAATGAGTGGACCCGCGAGCGTGGCATCGACGAGATCGAATCCCACATGATCGAGCATGCCGTAACCGTCGGGAAGGTGTACCGCGCCGGCGAGATGTTGGACGACCCGCACTATGCTGCCCGCGAGGCCCTGGTCGAGCTCGCCAGCGCGCGCTGGGGCAAGATCGCCATGCCCAATGTAACGCCGAAGCTCTCCTCGTCGCCCGGCAGCGTGCGCTGGCCGGGGCCGGAGACGCTCGGCGAGCACAATGAGGAGATGTATTCCAGCCTTCTCAAGCTTGACCGGGAAGCGTTGGATGCCCTTCGCCGCAATGGCACGATCTAGTCCGCCCGCCGCCGCCGCATGCGGGAACGATCAAGCCGGCACGTGACGACTCGCAACGACCGCTGGTGGTTGTCTCACGGACGGATCGATCATCCCTCCAATGGATTATGCGATGTCGGAGGTTCGCGCGATCGTGTTCGCGATGTATGACATCGGGAGATATTGACGGCGATCACGCCGCAACGCCGTAGCGACCATGTGGAGGACCTTGCACCATGTCAGATACAACCATGACCCCCGAAGCCGTTTCCGACTACATTGCCCAGGCGGGCAGGGACGCGTGGAAGGTGCCGGACATTCCGGCCGGCACGCCGAGACGCGAAATCAAGAAAGTCGGAATCATCGGCGCCGGCACGATGGGCGGCGGCATCTCGATGAACGTCGCCACAGCCGGCTTCCCGGTTGTGATCCTCGAACAGAAGCAGGAAGCCCTGGACCGCGGCCTGGGCGTCGTGCGCGGTCACTACCAGCGCAGTGCCGACAAGGGACGCTTCCCGCAGGACGAGGTCGAGGCGCGCATGGCGCGGCTTTCGGGCACGCTCAACATGGAAGATTTCGCCGATTGCGACCTGGTGATCGAAGCGGTGTTCGAGGACATGGACCTGAAGAAGAAGATCTTCTCGGACCTCGACCGCATCATGAAGCCGGGCGCCATCCTGGCAACGAACACGTCGGCCCTGGACATTGATGAGATTGCCAGCGCGACGAACCGCCCGCAGGACGTCATCGGCCTGCACTTCTTCTCGCCGGCCAATGTGATGAAGCTGCTTGAGATCGTCAGGGCCGATCACACGGCCGATGACGTGATCATGACCTGCATGGACCTGGCGAAAACGATCAACAAGGTTGCGGTCCTGGTCGGGGTCTGCCCGGGTTTTGTCGGCAACCGCATCCTGTTCGCGCGCCAGGCCCAGGCCCAGAAGCTCGTCTACAAGGGCGCCATGCCCTGGGACGTCGATGCCGCCCTCAACGCCTTCGGCTTCCGCATGGGCCCCTATCAGATGTCCGACCTCGCCGGCCTCGACATTGGCTGGAAGAAAGGGGCGAAGACGGCCAACCCGATCCGCGACGCGCTCTGCGAGCTGGACCGGCGCGGCCAGAAGACCGGTGCGGGCTATTACGACTATGATGAGAACCGCCGCCCGATCCCGTCGGATGTGACCGCGAAGATCATCGCCGAGATTACGGGCGTGGAGGCCGGCAATGCGCCGGGACAGGACGAAATCATCGCGACCTGCATTCATCCGATGATCAATGAGGGCCTGAAGATCCTGGAGGAAGGCAAGGCCCAGCGGGCATCCGACATCGATATCGTCTGGCTGAATGGCTATGGCTGGCCGGCCGACAAGGGCGGGCCGATGCTGTATGGCGACATGGTTGGCGCGCAAACCGTGCTCGAAACAATGCAGCGCCTTGGCGCGGAAGACGATCGCTTTGCGCCGGCCGAAACGCTCAAGCGGCTCGCCCGCGACGGAGGCAGGTTCATCGAGGTTCAGCCAGGCTGATGGACGCCCCCGCGCAGCCCCTTTCCGGTGACTACGACTATATCGTCATCGGCGCCGGATCGGCGGGATGCGTGGTGGCCAACCGCCTGTCGGCCGATCCGGGCAAGCGCGTCCTCCTGCTGGAAGCGGGCGGGAAGGACAGCTGGATCTGGTTCCACATCCCGGTCGGCTACCTGTTCGCGATCGGCAATCCACGCGCCGACTGGATGTTCAGGACCAGCCCGCAGCCCGGTCTGAATGGCCGCTCGCTCGACTATCCGCGCGGCAAGGTGATTGGCGGTTCCTCGGCGATCAATGCCATGATCACCATGCGCGGACAGGCCTCCGATTACGATGCCTGGCGCGATGAGGGCAATCCCGGATGGGGATGGGACGACGTGCTGCCCGTCTTCCGTGACATCGAGGACCACTTCCTCGGCGCAAGCGAGGCACATGGAGCGGGCGGGGAGTGGCGGGTCGAGCCGCCGCGTGTCAGCTGGCCGATCCTCGATGCCGTCCGCGATGCCGCCGAGGAGATGGGTATTCCCAAAACCGCCGATTTCAATACCGGCGACAATGAGGGCTCGGGCTATTTCCACGTCAACCAGAAGACCGGCCGGCGCTGGTCGGCCGCGCGCGGCTTTCTGAAGCCTGCTCTGAGGCGCGCGAACCTCCGGCTTGAGACCGGCGCGCTGACCGAGCGGCTGGTGCTGGAAAACGGCAAGGCGACGGGTGTCATCTTCAGGCAGAACGGCCAGCGCTTCAGCGCGACGGCCCGCGCCGAAATCATCCTTTGCGCCGGCTCAATCGGCAGTCCGCAAATCCTGCAGCGGTCCGGCATCGGGCCCGGCGCCGTCCTGGCCGCAGCCGGTGTCGATACCCTCGTCGACCGTCCCGGCGTCGGGACCAATCTGCAGGACCATCTCCAGCAGCGGGCCATCTACAAGGTGTCGGGCACGCGGACGCTCAACCAGACCTACTATTCGCTGTTCGGAAAAGCCGGCATGGGGCTGGACTATGCGCTGCGCCGGCGAGGCCCCCTGACGATGGCGCCATCCCAGCTCGGCATCTTCACGCGCTCCGATCCGGCGCAAAGCCGCGCCAATATCCAGTTCCATGTCCAGCCATTGTCCCTCGACAAGTTTGGCGAGCCGCTTCACCGGTTTCCGGCGATTACCGTGGCGGCCTGCAACCTGCGCCCGACCTCCCGCGGGCATGTCTGCATTCAGAGCCCCGACCCGGACGCAGCGCCGGTCATCGATCCGAACTATCTGGACACCGATCACGATCGGCGCGTCGCGGCCGATGCCATTCGCGTCACGCGGCGCCTGATGGACCAGCCCGCGCTTGCCCGCTTCCAGCCGGAAGAACATGTCCCCGGACCGGCCGCCGCCGGAAAGGACCTGGCAGAACTGGCGGGCGACATCGGCACGACGATTTTCCATCCCGTCGGAACAGCTAAAATGGGTCCCAACAATGACCCCATGGCGGTCGTCGATCCGATGTTGCGCGTCCGCGGTGTGGGCGGTCTTCGCGTGATCGATGCGTCGGTCATGCCGCGCATCGTCTCTGGCAACACGAACACGCCGACCATCATGATTGCGGCGCGAGGCGCGGCGCTGATCGATCGCTGATGCTCCGGGGCAGCTACGCCCCGACAAGCCTCTCCCCCTTTGCCCTTGCGGCATGTGACGTTCGGGCAATCCTTGTCGAAACGCCGCCCCCGGTGGCAATCTGTCACAAACAGGTCTGCCGCGCGGCGGACGAGAAAAAGACAGGACGCTGGCCGGTCAGGCCTGACGTCCGGCCAAGGGAGCAAGGGACACATGAATCTCGATTTTTCGGACGAACAGAACCAGCTGCGCGATCAGGTTCGCCGCTTCCTGGAAGAGCGCTGTCCGCCAAAAGCGGTCCGGGCCGTGCTCGAAGGCGACGCCAATCATGACGCGGCGCTCTATGGAGGGCTCGCCGAGCTCGGCGTACTCGGCGCGGCGATCCCGGAGGAATATGGCGGTGTCGGCCTTGGCCATCTGGAGCTCTGTGTGCTCGCAGAAGAACTTGGCCGCGTGCTCGCGCCGGTGCCTGTCGCCTCATCCATCTATCTGGTTGCCGAATGCCTGATGCAGGCCGGCAGCGAGGAACAGAAATCGGCCTGGCTGCCGAAACTGGCTTCAGGCGAGACGATCGGATGCTGGGCAATCAATGAAGGTTCAGGCCGGATGCAGCCGTCGAAGATTTCTGCACGCTTCGAGAATGGCAAGCTGACCGGCACGAAATCGCCGGTCGCAGACGGCGCCATCGCCGACATCGCCATCGTCGCAGCGCGCGAAGGCGATGGCGTCTCGCTTGTCCTGGTCGATCTCTCAGCGGGCGGCGTCAGCCGCGAGAACCTCAACTCCGTGGACCCTACGCGGGTGCAGACCCGGCTCCGCTTCGAGGACGCACCAGCGACCCGCATCGGCGGCACAGGCGATGGCTGGCACATCGCAACGCAGGTCATGGACCGCGCGGCGATCCTGATGGGCTTCGAACAGCTCGGCGGGGCAGATCGTTCGCTGGAAATGGCGCGCGACTATGCACTGGAGCGGATGGCCTTTGGTCGTCAGATCGGCTCCTTCCAGGCGATCAAGCACATGCTGGCGGACATGTATGTGTCCGCGACCCTGGCCCGGTCCAATTGCTATTACGGGGCATGGGCCCTCGCCACCAGCGCGGCCGAACTGCCGGTCGCAGCCGCGACCGTGCGCGTCTCGGCGACCACGGCCTTCCAGCACTGCGCCAAGAACAATATCCAGACCCATGGCGGCATGGGCTTCACCTGGGAATATGACTGCCACCTCTATTACCGCCGCTCCAACGCCCTCGCCCTTGCGCTCGGCTCGCTCTCGACCTGGGAGAGCCTGCTGATCGAGCGCATGAGCGCCGGCAATGTCGAAGCAGCAGCCTGAACGGAAGGAACGACCAGATGGATTTCAACGACACCCCTCAGGAAGCCGAATTCCGCAAGGAGGTCCGCAGCTGGCTCGACGCGAATGCGCCGAAGCACCTGGAAGCTGAACTCAAGCGCGCGAGCTTCGGCTCAAGCGGCCTGACCAGCGAAGACCCGATCAAGGCCGGCAAGGCCTGGCAGAAAAAGAAAGCCGACGCCGGCTGGGCCTGCCTGCACTGGCCGAAGGAGTATGGCGGCGGCGCCCGCACGCCGATCGAACGCGTCATCTGGGGCCAGGAAGAAGGCGTCTACTCGGTCCTCTCCGGCCCGTTCACCATCGGTCACGGCATGTGCGGGCCGACGGTGATGGCCTGGGCCAATGAAGCGTGGAAGGAAAAGCTCCTGCCGCCGCTCGCAAGCGGCGAGGAAATCTGGTGCCAGCTCTTCTCCGAACCGGCCAGCGGCTCCGACCTTGCGGGCCTTCGCACCCGCGCGGTGAAGGCCGATGACGGCTCGGGCGACTGGATCATCAATGGCCAGAAGATCTGGACCAGCGGTGCACGGAACTCCGACTGGGGCCTGCTCATCACGCGGACCGATCCGGACGTGCCCAAGCACAAGGGCCTGACCATGTTCTTCCTGCGCATGGATTCGCCCGGGGTGAAGGTCGTGCCGATCAAGCAGGCCAATGGCGCCTCCGGCTTCAACGAAGTCTACTTCACCGATGTCCGCATCCCTGACAGCCAGCGCCTCGGCGCGGTCGGCGAAGGCTGGAAGGTCTCGCTCACCACGCTGATGAATGAACGGCTCTCCATCGGCTCCGGCATGTCGACCGGATTTCCGGAGCTGTTCAGATTCTGCATGGAAGCCGAAGTCGACGGCGAGCCGGCCGTGGCCGATTCCAATGTCCGCTCGAAGCTGGCGCAGTTCGCGATCAAGCAGTCGGGGCTCAAATATACCGGCATGCGCGCCATCTCGGCCCTCTCCAAGGGGGAAACGCCGGGCCCGGAAAACTCGATCGGCAAGCTCGTCGCCGGCGCCACCATGCAGGAACTCGCCATGTTCGCGCTCGACCTGCAGGGCGAGTCGGGTGTCGTCTGGGATGAGGACAGCCCGCAGAATGGCCGCTTCCAGGCCATGCTGATGCGCTCGCCGGCGACCCGTATCGAAGGTGGCTCGGACGAAATCCTGCGCAACATCATCGGTGAACGGGTGCTGGGCCTGCCGGGCGACATCCGCGTCGACAAGGACGTTGCCTTCAAGGACATCCCGACCAGCGGCAAGCAGAAGAAATAGCGGTTCGCTGCCACGACAGTCACAGGAGGCGCCTGTGGGCGACGCACATCCGAAATACCCGCTGCTTTTCTCCCCGCTCAAGGTCGGCAATGTCACGATCAAGAACCGGGCGATCATGGGGTCGATGCATACCGGGCTCGAAGAACAGGCTGACGGTCATCTTCGCCAGGCCGAATACTTCGCCGAGCGCGCACGGGGCGGCGTTGGCCTGATCATCACAGGCGGCATCTCGCCGAACGAGGAAGGCGGCGGCGGCGCGAAGCTGGCCAATGCCGAGGAAGTCGCCCGCCACCGGGTGATCACTGATGCCGTGCATGAGGCCGATCCGGAGGTGAAGATCTGCATGCAGATCCTCCACGCCGGTCCGCTGGTTCGCAGCGAAGCCTGCGTCGCGCCTTCGGCGGTGGCCTCACCGATTGGCGGATACACGCCGAGAGAACTCGACGAGGCCGGTATCGAGAAACAGCTGTCGGACTTTGCCAATTGCGCGCGCTGCGCCGAAGAGGCCGGCTATGACGGCGTCGAGATCATCGGCTCGGCCGGCTACTTGCTGTCGACCTTTCTCGTCCGCAAGACCAATCTCCGGACCGACAAGTGGGGCGGCTCCTATGAGAACCGCATGCGTTTCCCGCTGGAAGTCGTCAGGCGCGTGCGGGCGGCGGTCAGCGAGGACTTCATCGTCATCTTCCGCATCGCGGCCATGGACATGCTGCAGGACGGGATGTCGTGGGAAGAGATCGTGCAGCTCGCCAAGGCGCTGGAAAAGGAAGGCGTGTCGATCATCTCGACCCACTTCACCTGGCATGAATCCGCCGTTCCGACGATCGCGACCATGGTCCCGCGTGCGGCCTTTACCAGCGTGACCGGGCGGCTGCGCAAGGAAGTCAGCGTGCCGATGATCACCAGCAACCGGATCAACATGCCGGATGTGGCCGAGGGGGTCCTTGCGCGCGGCGATGCCGACCTTGTTTCCATGGCCCGGCCGATGCTCGCCGACTCGCAGTTCATGGTGAAGGCCGCCGAGGGCCGCGAGGACGAGATCAACACCTGCATTGCCTGCAACCAGGCCTGCCTCGACCACACATTTGGCGGGCGCCAGGAGGTCAGCTGCCTCGTCAATCCGCGCGCCTGCCATGAAACCCAGCTCTCCTACGAGCCGACCGCAAAGCGCAAGAAGATCGCCGTTGTCGGCGCTGGTCCGGCGGGCCTGGCCTATGCCACCATCGCCGCCGAACGCGGCCACGATGTCGAACTGTTCGAGCAGGCCGACGAGATTGGCGGACAGTTCAATCTCGCCAAACGCATCCCCGGCAAGGAAGAGTTCCACGAAACGCTTCGCTATTTCCGGCGCCAGCTTGACGTGACCGGCGTGACACTGCGGCTTGGCACCCGTGTCGATGCAGACCAGCTCAGCCATGGCGGCTATGACGAGATCATCATCGCGACCGGTATCAATCCGCGCACGCCTGCCATCGACGGCATCGATAACCCCAAGGTGATCGGCTATATCGACGCCATACTCGGCCGCAAGCCGGTCGGCGAGCGCGTTGCGATCATCGGCGCGGGCGGCATCGGGTTCGACGTCGCCGAACTCATTTCGCATTCCGGCAAATCCTCGGCGCTCGACATCGACCTGTTCGCGAAGGAATGGGGTGTCGACTTCAAGAACCATCCGCGCGGCGGTGTCACCGGTGTCGAGCCGGAGGTTGCCCCTTCCCCGCGCAAGATCTGGCTGCTCCAGCGCAAGACCTCCCGCGTCGGCCGGGGCCTTGGCAAGACCACCGGCTGGACCCACCGCCTCACGCTCAGCCGCCGCGGTATCCAGATGGTGCCCGGCGTCAACTATGACCGCATCACCGATGAGGGCATCTATTGCACCATCAGTGGCGAGCCGACGCTGCTCCAGGTCGACACGATCATTCTCTGTGCCGGCCAGGAACCGCTGCGCGATCTCTACGACGCGCTGATGGAAACGGGCGCGAACGTGTCGCTCATCGGCGGGGCCTATGAGGCCGCCGAACTCGACGCCAAGCGCGCCATCAATCAGGCGGCCTACGCCGCTGCCGCAGTCTAGCCCCTTAAGGAAAGACACCAATGACCTATCCCCTTCCCAACGCATCCACCGACCTTTCCGGCCAGGTGGCGCTTGTCACCGGTGCCTCGTCGGGCCTCGGCGTTCGCTTTGCCAAGGTGCTCGCCAGCCAGGGCGCCAAGGTGGCCCTCGCCGCGCGCCGCGTCGACCGCCTCGAAGCCCTCGCAAAGGAAATCCGCGATGCTGGCGGTGAAGCCGTTGCTGTCGAGATGGATGCCACTGATGCCGACCAGATGATCGGAGCCGTGGCCAAGGCCGAGGAGGCTCTCGGCACGGTGACCATCCTCGTCAACAATGCCGGTATTCCCGACGCGCAGCGCGCTCACAAGATGAGCGTCGAGCTCATCGACCGCGTGCTCGACATCAATGTCCGTGCGCCCTTCATCCTGAGCTGCGAGGTTGCCCGCCGGCTGATGGCCGCCGACAAGCCGGGCCGTATCGTGAATATCGCCTCTGCTGCAGCCTTCCATTATGCCGGCAACGGCGCAGCGCTCTACTCGGTCTCCAAGGCCGCCGTCGTTCGCATCACCGAGACGCTGTCGGTGGAGTGGAGCCGCAACCACATCAACGTCAACGCCATCGCGCCGGGAGCCTTCGAGTCCGAGATGATGGACGGCATGCTCGAGCGGATGGGCGACATTGCCCAGCACTTCCCGCGCAAGCGGATCGGTAATCCCGCCCAGCTCGACTCCGCCCTCCTCTTCCTCGTCGGCCCATCTTCGGACGCGGTGACGGGCACCTGCGTGCGCGTCGATGACGGGCAGGGCTCACGCTAGCGGCCGCCGGCTCCAGGGGAGAAAAGAGATGTACGACTACAAAACGATCAGCGTCGAGGTTCGCGGCAGCGTTCATTATCTGACGCTCAACCGGCCTGACATGCTGAATGCGATCAACACCGAAATGGTCGGCGAGCTGTCGGACTATTTCGGCGGGCTGTTTCACAATCGAGCCTGCCGCATCGTTGTGATGAAGGGCGCCGGGCGCGCTTTCTGCGCCGGCCTCGATATCAAGGCCCGTGGCGAAGGCAATGAGCCGCCCTTTGGAGGCGGCTTTGGCTTTCAGGGCTTCCTCGCGGACGTCTACATCAAGATGCGGCGCTGTCCGCAGCCAATCATCTCACTGATCCAGGGGGCGGCCTGCGGTGGGGGCTTTGCCTTTGCGCTCGCCTCAGACATCCGCATCGGCGGCGAGAGCATGAAAATGAATGCCGCTTTCATCAAGCTCGGCCTGTCAGCCTGCGATATGGGTGTCAGCTATTTCCTGCCGCGGCTGGTCGGCGTGACCATCGCCTCGGAGCTGATGATGACCGGCCGTTTCATCCATGCAGACCGCGCGCTGGCGGTTGGCCTCGTCAACCAGATCGTTCCCGATGCAGAGCTTGATGCGGCCGGCGAGGTGTTCGTCGAGGAGATGCTGGCAACATCGCCCATGGGGCTGCGGCTCACCAAGGAAGGCCTCAACATGGCCGTCGATGCCGCCAGCCTCGAAGCCGCCATGGCGATCGAGAACCGCAACCAGGTGCTGTGCTCCACGACCGAAGACGTAAAGGAAGGCATGCAGGCCTTCATCGAGAAGCGCAAACCCGTCTACCGCGACGCCTGATCCGGGAAGCAGGTGCCGCCCTGTCTTCAGCGCCTGACGTCGAGCCCGTTTTCGCTCATCGCATCCTCGACTTCCCGGACCGTGGTGAGGTTCCAGTCGCCCGGAATGGAATGCTTGATCACGCTGGCAGCCGTCGCGAATTCGACCGAGCGCTGTGCGCCATAGGCCTCGATGGAGCCGTGCAGGATGCCGGCCGCAAAGGCATCGCCGCCCCCGATCCGGTCGACGACGCCGCTCATCGTGTGAGGCTTCGAGGTCCAGTGTCCCTCGCGGGTGTATAGCTCGCCGGTCAGGGTCTGGTCGGTGACCGAGGTCTGGGCCCTCGACGTGCAGGCGATGGCGGAGAGGCTGGGGAATACCTCGAAGGCGCGCGTCATGGCATCTGCGCGGCTGGCTGGCGTCTCACCCAGGATAAGGGCGATGTCGCGCTCATTGATGAAGGCTGCATCGGCATGGCCGAGAATGTCGCGCAGCACGTCCGGACCGTTGCCGCCCCAGGCCGACCAGAGCGCCTCTCGATAATTGCCGTCGAACGCCACGCTGATCCCCATCTCCCGGGCGGTGCGGACCGCATCGCGCGCGGCTTTCGAGGGTTCAGGACCAATAGCTGGCGTGATGCCTGACAGGTGCAGCCAGTCCGCGCCTTCCAGGAGCTTCGGCCAGTCATAGGCCGTGGCCGGTGTATTGGCGAAGACCGAATTTGCGCGGTCATACACGATCCGGGACGGACGGCGGACGGCGCCCGTCTCTAGGAAATAGATCCCCATCCGGCCGTCGCCGCGCGCCACACCCTTCGCATCGACCTGCTGTGCCCGGAGCGCCTCGATCGTGGCCTCACCGAACGGATTGTCCGGCAGGGCGCTCACCATACGGACATCATGTCCGAACCGGGCGAGCGATACGCCGACATTGGCTTCCGCGCCGCCGAAGTGGACGTCGAATTTCGGAGACTGCATCAGGCGCTCATGGCCGGGCGTGGTGAAGCGGAGAAGCAGTTCGCCGAAACAGATGATGCGCCCGGTCATGTTGCCTTGCTCCCAGCGTACGCGCCAGCCACGGCCAGCCGACAGATTGATCCCCCGCACCTAATCAGATGCGTGCCCAGCAAGGAAGCCCGCGCCGTGCCCGGCAAGCGACACCGGCACCTGGCGGAAGCGCAACACTTCCTCGGCCAGCGTGTCCGGGTCGGGGCTGGCCGGGTCTGGCTGCGATATGATGAGCGTCTCGATTTCAAGCCCGCGCGCCTTCAAGGCGTCGATAGCGGTCAGCGTATGGGAGACAGCGCCGAGATAAGGCGCCGCCACGAGGATGACCGGCAGGGCAAGGTCTGCCATGAAGTCGATCTGCAGCCGATCATCGGTCAGCGGTGACATCACGCCCCCGGCCCCTTCAACAATCATCCTGTGGGCACCGGCTTCCTCGATCTGGCGGCGCGTGAAATCGAGAATGGCACCATAGTCCTGCTCGACGCCGGCGCGGCGCATCGCGACATTCGGGGCGAGCGGTGCCTCGAAGCGGTGCAGGCAGATGCCGGAGACACTCTGCGGGCTGACCGTCTCGCCGCAGGCCTGCAGCAACTGGCCGGCATCGGACATGAGGAGGGCATCCTCGCCGAAGCCGCTCATCACAGGTTTGACGGCATGGACCCGGTGGCCTGCCTTGCGCCAGCCTTTCAGCAGGCGCGCGCTGACATAGGTCTTGCCGATCTCGGTTCCGATCGCGGTGACGAAGACAGCGCTCATGACCGGAGCGCCTTTTGCAGGGCGTCGGCCAGGCCGTCGACATCGGCTTGCGAATGACCGGCGCAGAAGGTGATCCGCAGCCGCGAGGTGCCCTGCGGCACGGTGGGCGGGCGGATCGCGGTGACGAGATAACCGGCTTCCTCAAGCTCGGCCGAGATTGCCATGGCGCGGGCTTCCTCGCCGATGATGAGCGGCACGATGACGCTTTCAGGCGCGGGCAGGCCGAGGCGCTTGCAGAAATGCGCCGCATGCGCTTTTGCCCGCCCGGCGCGCTCTGGCTCGGCATCCATGACGTCCAGGGCGCTGAGGGCACTGGCCAGGACCGGCGCCGGCAAGCCCGTCGTGTAGACCAGGCTGCGCGCCCGGCTGGTCAGCATGTCGATCACCGGCGCCGGGCCGCAGACATAGCCGCCATAAGCCCCGGCCGCCTTGGAGAGTGTCCCCATTTGCAGCGGGGCCGGATTGTCCTGTTCGAGCACGCCGAAGCCGTGGGCGTCGTCGGTCATCAGCCAGGCGTCGTGGCGCTCGCAAAGGGCCCCCAGGTCCGCCAGTGGCGCGAGGTCGCCATCCATGGAGAAGACCGTCTCGGTCAGCACCAGAAGCTGCCCCGGCGCATCACCCATCAGCGCTTCGGCATGGGCGAGGTCGTTGTGCCGGAAGATGCGGATCTCGGCTCCGGAGAGGCGCGCACCGGCATGCATGCAGGCATGCGAGAGCGCGTCCATGACGATCGTGTCGCCCTTGCCCACGAGCGCCGGGATCGTGCCGATATTGGCAAGGTAGCCCGAGCCGAAGACGCGGCAGGCCTCCAGCCCTTTCTTCGCCGCCAGCCGTGTCTCCAGCTGTTCGTTGAGCGGGCCGTCGCCGGTGATAAGCCGCGAGGCGCCGGCGCCGACGCCGAATTGCTCTGCCGCCTGCGAGGCCGCCGCGATGAGGCGCGGATCGCAGGACAGCGAAAGATAGTCATTGTCGCAAAAGGAAATGAGGCCGCGTCCGGCGCGCTCGGCACGGCCTTCGGCCATGCGTCGGGTCGGCTTCAGCGTGCGGTGCTGGCCTGCGTCCCGAAGCCGCTCAAGCCGGCCCTCGGCATAACGTGTCAGACTCCCTAAAGACCTCATGCAGACAGGCTTCCTCGAAATTGCTTCGGGCCTGTCCTAGTGAGATGCGCAATTGCCGCAAGCCTTGTCTTTCAATGAAGGGACCGAACATGCCGAACCGTAATGACTGGTTCAGGAAGGGGCTGGACCATATCTGGCTGCCCTATGCCCAGATGAAGACGCTGCCGGACCCGGCACCCATCCGCTCAACGGAGGGTTCACTGCTGCTCATGGAGGACGGACGCACGCTCATCGACGGTGTCGGCAGCTGGTGGACGAGCGTGCATGGCTACAACCACCCGGCCCTCCTGAAAGCCGCCCATGACCAGCTCGACGCGATGCCGCATGTGATGCTGGGCGGGCTCGCGCATGAACAGGCCTACCGTCTCGCCGCCCGCCTGGCGCAGGTGACGCCGGGAACGCTGTCGCGGGTCTTTTTCACCGAGTCCGGATCGGTCGCGGTGGAAGTGGCGATGAAGATCGCGGTGCAATACGCCATGAACCGGACCGGTGCCCGGCGCACGCGCTTTGTGTCCTTCAAGGGCGGCTATCATGGCGACACCTTCGCGACCATGTCCGTCTGCGACCCTGAGGAAGGCATGCACAGCCTGTTCGCCGGTGTCGTGCCGGAACAATATGTCGTCGACCTGCCGGACAGTGATGATCGCGCTGCTGCGCTGGACAGGCTGCTTGCCCAGCATGACGACATCGCCGCGGTCATCGTCGAGCCGCTGATCCAGGGCGCGGGCGGGATGCGGATGCATAGCCCGGCTGTCCTGCAGACGCTGCGCGCGGCCTGCGACCGGCATGGCGTACTGCTGATCTTTGACGAGATCTTCACCGGCTTCGGGCGGACGGGCGAGCTGTTCGCCGCAGACCGTGCCGGGGTGACGCCGGACATCCTCTGTCTCGGCAAGGCATTGACGGGCGGGGTGACGCCGCTCGCCGCCACCATCGCCAGCGATGAGGTCTACGCCGCCTTCCACACCGACTCCGCCGAACACGCGCTGATGCATGGGCCGACCTTCACCGGCCATGCGATCGCCTGCGCGGTCGCGAATGCCGGGCTGGACCTGTTCGAGCGCGAGCCGCGGCTGGCACAGGTGCGCGCGGTGGAAAAGCAGCTGCTCGACGAACTCGATCCGCTGGCCAGCCTTCCCCAGGTCGCCGATGTACGCGTCTGCGGCGCTGTCGCCGCTGTGGAGTTCCGTGAGGATTTCGATGTCGAGGCGGCGCGGCGCTGGTTCATCGAGCAGGGCACCTTCATCCGCCCGCTCGGCCGGGTTGTCTACCTGACGCCTTCCTATGTCATCGAGAGTCGGCAGCTGAGCCGGCTCACCGGCGCCATCGCTGACTTCGCCGGGACGCTGGCAGGGTAAACCACTCCGGGACGTGACATCGAAAAACAATATGCTACACCCATCGCAGATGGGCGTCTGCGAGGGGCGTCCGGTTTTCGTCCAAACCGGCAGGGTTTATCATGAAACTGACAGCATCCACCGCGATCGCCGCGGTGCTCCTTCTTGGCGCGTGCGCCGCGACCACCGAGGCCAGTGCGCCGGACCAACCTGTAGAAACTGCGGACGCCTCCGCCGGTGCAGACGCCGCCAGCGCACCGGAACAGGCCGCTGACTTCGACCTCGAATACGAGAAGTTCACCCTCGAGAACGGCCTCGAAGTGATCCTCCACGTCGACCGATCGGACCCGATCGTCGCCTTCTCGACCGTTGTCCATGTCGGCTCGAACCGCGAGAAACCCGGCCGCACCGGCTTTGCCCACTTTTTCGAGCATATGGCGTTCAATGATTCCGAAAACGTCCCGCGTGGCTGGAACCGCAAGGCCATCCCGGACTGGGGCGGCGAGCGCAATGGCGGCACCTGGTCGGACGGCACGATCTACTACGAGGTCGTGCCCAAGGACGCCTTCGACAAGATCCTCTGGATCGACAGCGACCGGCTCGGCTACATGATCAACACCGTCACCGAGGCCGCGCTGGAGCGCGAGAAGCAGGTGGTGAAGAATGAGAAGCGCGAGCGGGTCGACAACCAGCCCTATGGCTATACGCAGGAAGTCATCCGAACCGCGCTCTATCCCGAAGGCCACCCGTATAGCTGGACGGTGATCGGCCAGCTGCCTGACCTTCAGGCAGCAACGCTGGACGATCTGAAAGAGTTCTACGAGCAGTATTACGGCGCCGGGAATGCGACGCTCTCCATCGTCGGCGATATCGACATCGAGGAAACCAAGGAGAAGGTCCAGCGCTGGTTCGGCGAGATCCGCAAGGGCCCGGATGTCGAAGCGCTCGCCCCCATGCCGGTCAAGCTGGAAGAGACGAAATCGCTCTGGTTCGAGGACAATTTTGCCAAGCTGCCCGAGCTGCGCATGACCTTTCCGACCGTCGAGGCCTATCATGAGGACGAGCAGGCCCTCGACGTGCTGGCCCGCCTGATCGCCGGGACAAAGACCTCCCCGCTCTACCGCGGGATTGTCGAGACCGAGGCGCTGGCCCCGGATGTGTCGGCCTACAACAACTCAATGGAACTGGCCGGCGAGTTCGTCTTCCGCGTCCGCGCCAAGGAGGGTGTCGACCTCGACACTGTTCAGGCCGCCATCGAGGACGCCTTTGCCACGTTCGAGGAAGAAGGCGTCAACGAAACAGACCTGCAGCGCATCAAGGCCGAGCAGGAAACCATTCTCTACAACAATCTCTCGACGGTGCTCGGCAAGGCCAACCAGATGTCGAGCGACAATGAGTTCGCGGGCGATCCGTCCTATGCGATCACCGAAGCCGAACTGCTGCGCGCGGTCACGGCCGAGGACGTGATGCGCGTCTACGAGACCTATATCAAGGACAAGCCGGCCGTGGTCACGAGCTTCGTCCCGCAGGGCGAGGCCGACCTGGCCCTGGAAGGGGCCGAGAAGGCCGAGGTCTGGATCGAGGAAGTCAAAGCCGACGTCGCCGCGGAAGAGGTCAGCCAGGGCGAGGAAGCCGACTACGAGAAGACGCCGAGCCAGTATGACCGCTCCGAGCCGCCTTTTGGCGACCTGCCGCTGATCGAAATGCCCGAGGTCTGGACGGCCGAGCTCGCAAACGGAGCCAGCCTCTTCGGCATCGAGAACAATGAGCTGCCGCTGGTGACCTTCGACATCGTCTTCGATGCCGGCTCCTGGATGGACCCGGACGGCAAGGTCGGCACGGCCAGCCTCGTCGCCGACATGCTGAATGAGGGCACGGCCACGAAAACCGCCGCCGAGCTGGAACAGGCCATCGGCCTGCTCGGCGCCGGCATCAGCGTCAGCGCCGATTCCGACAGCGTCACGATCAGCGCCACGACGCTTGCGCGCAATTTCGAGGAGGTTGCTGCCCTGATCGTGGAAATGCTGACCGAGCCGCGCTGGGATGAGGATTACTTCGCCCGCGAGAAATCAGCGGCCCTGACGACCATCAAGGACCGCGAAGCCAGCCCGCCTTACATCGCGGCCAATGCTTTCGCCAAACTGCTCTATGGCGCCGACCATCCGAAAGGCCGGTTCAGCATCGGTACCGAGGAGAGCGTAAGCGCCATCGAGCTGGATGACCTGAAGGCCTATTTCGACGAGATGCTCGCGACCAATGTGCGCATGCACATCGCCGGGGCCGTCTCTCAGGAACGGGCCGAAGCGGTCTTCGGTGAGATTGCCGGCCTGCTGGACGAGGAAAAGGTCGCCCTGCCCGAATCCGCGATCCCCGAACAGGATGATGAGGGCAAGGTCTACTTCATCGATGTGCCGGGCTCGAAACAGAGTGTGCTGGCCATCGGCAAGCTGACCGTCGCCACCCCGCATCCAGACTACAACAAGATCGTCTTCGCCAATGAGAAGCTCGGCGGCGGGATCAGCGGCGACCTTGCTCAGGTGCTGCGCATTGAGAAGGGCTACACCTATGGCGCCTATTCCTATGTGACGGGCGGCCTGGTGCCCCAGCCCTTCCGCATCGGCACGAGCGTGCGTGCCAATGCGACCGAGCCGTCGCTGGAGGTGATCAGGGACATGCTGGTGCAGTACGGGCCTGACTTTGACGAGGCAGCCGTCGAGCTGACGCGTCAGAAGCTGGTCAAGGAAGACACCCGCGCCTTTGAAAGCCTCAGCGAGAAGCTCGGAACGCTCCGGGAGATCTCCAAGTACGGCAAGAGCCTGACTTTCGTCGAAGACGAACAGCAGGAACTCCTGTCCATGCCGCTGGAGGAATACAAGCGCGTGATCGCCGAATACCTCGCCGAGCCGGACATGACCTGGATCATCATTGGCGATGGCGAGACCCAGCTGGAACCGGTGAAATCCTTCGCCGGCGGCGACGTCACCCTGCTCGACATCTTCGGCGACCCGGTGGAAGCCGGCACGCCGTCAGAGGAGTGATCTACAAACCATGCGGGCGGTGCTGATCAGGCGCTGCCCGCACTGGCCTGCTCACGCGCTGCCTTCTGCCCCGTCGTTCCGAAGATGCGAAGATGCAGCATCAGCAACGCCGGCAGGATGAAGATCAGCATCGCGGTTCCGAACAGGATGCCGAAGCCAAGCGAAATGGCCGTCGGGATCAGGAACTGGGCCTGAAGGCTGGTTTCCATGATGATCGGTGTCACGCCCAGAAAGGTCGTCAGCGTGGTCAGCATGATCGCCCGGAAGCGGTCCAGCATGGCCGCAATAACGGCGTCGTGCGGGTCCTCACCCTGATCGAGACGCTCATTCAGGAAGTCCGTCACCATCAGGGATGTGTTGATGATCACGCCTGACAGGCCGATGATCCCGAAGAAGGACAGGAGGGTCAGGTCGGCGCCCATGATGCCGTGGCCCAGCAGGGCACCGACAAAGCCGAACGGGATGGCCGCCATGATGACGATGGGCTGGCTATAGGAGCGGAAGTTCAGCGCCAGCAGGAAGTAGATCCCGATCATGGCCAGCAGGAAGTTGCGGACGAGGACCGGTTCGGCCTCGGCCTGGTCTTCCTGGTCGCCGGACACGCGCATGGTCAGCCCGTCATATTGCTGCTGCAGGCGCGGCAGGACGACATCGAACATATGGTCGGACACGATATCGGCTGTCGTGACATCCTCGTCCACGAAGGCGCTCAATGAGTAGATACGGCGGCCATTCACGCGGTTAATGGAGGCCGGTGCCGGCGCGATGGAAAGCTCCGCCAGATTGTGCATCGGCACGAAACCATCACCGACTTTCACGCGCAGGCGCTTCAGGGTCTCCAGCGAGTCGCGCTCATTTTCGGGCAGAAGGACCCGGACGGGGATTTCCTCGCGGTCGCGCTGGATGCGCACCGCCTCGGCCCCGAAGAAGGCCGCGCGCACTTCGCGGGCAAGGTCGTTCTGGGTGATGCCGTAATTACGCGCCAGAGGCTTCAGGCGGATCTGCACTTCCTCGGTCGTGCGGAAGCGGTCATCGCGCACGTCATAGACGCCGGGACGGGATTCCAGCTCGCGGCGAAGGTCGAGAACGGCATCGCGGGTCTGCTCGTCGGTCCTGGCCGAGATCTGCAGCTGGATCGGCGCACCGGGGCTGACGAGGTCCGAGGTGAAGGTCAGCTTCTCCGCGCCGGGGATATTGCCGACAGCCTGGCGCCATTCGCGCTCGAAACTGCCGGCGCCGAAATCCCGGCTGGCGGACTCCTTGAGCTTGGCGACAACATAGGCGCGGTTGCCGGACGATCCGGGTCCGCCGCCGCCTTCAAGGGGATTGCCGCCCCCGCCGCCGATTGGCGAGCCGATCTGGTACAGCACGCCTTCAAGCGCGCCCTCGTCGGACGAGACATTTTTCGCTGCGACACTGGCCGCCTCGGAAATCGTTCCGGCAAAGCGCTGGGTCTGAACCTCGGACGTGCCTTCCGACAGCTCCAGCTCAGCGGTGACATAGTCGCCCTCAACGGCCGGGAAGAAGATGAATTTGAGATAGCCGCTCGATGTCAGCGACTGGGCTGCGAAGAAGATACCGACGCCAATCAGCACGATCATGGCCGGGCGCAGGACGACAAACTCCATCACGCGGCGAAGTGGGCCGTCTGTAAAACTGCGCAGGCGCGCGGCGACCCGGTCGCGCACCGGATCGGCAATCCGCCGGGGTGACCAGCGGCCCGGCTTCTTCTCTTCAAGATGCGAGAGGTGGCGCGGCAGGATGAAGAAACTCTCCACCAGCGAGATCACCAGCAGGATGATGACCACCGCAGAGACCTGTCCGAGGAACTGGCCGAACAGGCCGGGCACCAGGAGGATGGGCACGAAGGCGGTAATCGTGGTCGAGACGGAAAACAGGACCGGCCGGGCAACCCGCAACACGCCGAGGCGCGCGGCTTCCATTGGCGCATGCCCGCGCCGCCAGTTGGCGTGGATGTTCTCACCCACGACGATGGCGTCATCCACGATGATACCGATGGCCAGGATAAAGCCGAACAGGGAGAGCTGGTTGATCGTCACCCCGAAGAGGAACATCGGGAAGAAGGCCGCAACGAAGCTGACCCCAACCCCCAGCGCCACCCAGAAGGCGATGCGCAGGTCGAGGAAAAGCAGGAGCAGCAACGTCACAAGGACGAGGCCGAGAATGGCATTGCGCACCAGCAGGTCGATCCGCGAGCGCAAATTGACGGATTCATCGCGCCAGAGCTCGTGTGAAATGCCAGCCGGCAAGGCATCCCAGATCTCCGTATCGAGGTAATCCCGGACAATATCGGCATTATCCAGCGTCTTCTCGCTGCCGACCCTGAAGACCGAAACGATCGAGGCGGGCTGTCCCTTGAACACCGCTTCGATCGGATCGTCGGAGAGGTCATCGGTGATCGTCGCGATATCGCCCAGATAGATCGGCCGGCCATTGCTTCCCGCACCGACGACAATGTTGGCAAACTCGGCGCCGCTCCGTCGTTCGCCGACGGCCCGCACGCGAAGCAGCTGGCGGTCGTCCTCGATCTCGCCGGCCGACAGGTCGATGCTTTGCTGGCCGATCGCCTGCGCAATCGCGGTAAGGCTGATATTGCGGGCGCGAAGCTCCTGCTCGGGTATGGCAATCCGGATCAGGTAATCGGGCACGCCGCCGATCTCGACGAGCGACAGCCCGTCCTTGGCGGCGAGATCCCGGCGCACGCGGTCGGCCGCCTGCTTCAGCAGCCGCCGGTCGGCATCACCATAAAGGATGATCTGGGCGACCAGCTCATCCGGCTCCACCTCTGTGACCTGCGGTGACTCGGAATTCTGCGGGAACACGGTAATCCGGCCGAGCTCGTTCTTCACCTCGTCGAGCATGTCGGCCATGCTCTCGCTCTCGGGAATATCGACGATGACATTGCCGACGCCCGACGCAGCAAGGCCAGTGACCTTGTCGACGCCTTCCAGGCCTTCAAGCCGCTCTTCGATCGGCCGGACGATGGAGGTTTCGACATCTTCCGGCGTTGCGCCCGGATAGGGCACGGTGATAGAGATCTGGTTGGTCTCGATGGGCGGGAAGACGCGCACATTCAGCGCCGACAGCGACGCCACGCCGGCAATCACCAGGAAGACCATGAGGAGATTGGCAGCAACCCGGTTTGCGAGAACGCCTTCGATCCAGCGGTTCACGAGCCGGACTCCATGACGTGGACCCGCATGCCTTCGATTTCTTCCGACAGCACGGTCGTCATGACGCGCTCATCGCCTGTGAGGTCCGGGGCATGCACGAGAATGGCATCATCGGACTGGTCGATCGGGTCGACACTGACGCGGCGGGCCTGTTCGTCCTCATCGATCACCCAGATATAGGAATCCTGGCGAACCGCGCCCTTCGGCAGGCTCCAGACAGGGGTCTCGGAGACGCCCTGGACAACAATGTCCATGAAATCGTCGGTGAAGACTTCGCCTTCATTCTCGGGGATGAACGCGTCCGGAAAAACCGCGATCACGGTGGCCGTGCGCGAGCCCTGGTCGATGACGGGCGAGAATTCAGCGAGGTAGCCATCCAGCGTCTTGCTGCCGAGCGAACTGCCATTCGGCACGGCGCGAACCGGCAGGCGCCCATCCTCCGCCGCGCGCATGGCCGCCCGGACCGCCGCAATATCCTCAGCCGGCAAGCCGGCCTGGATTTCACCGGCACCGGCGCTGATCAGTGTGGCGAGAGGCTGGCCGGGCGCGACGAATGTGCCCGGCGCGACAGACTCGCTGGTCACGATGGCATCGAAGGGCGCAGTGATGACGGCCTTGTTCAGCGTGCGCTGTGCCACGACGAGTTGCGCTTCGGCCTGCTGGACGGCGGCCTGCGCATCTTCATAAGCCGCCAGCGCCTGCTCTGCTGCCTTTTCGGGGGATGCCCCAATCTCCGACAGCCTCTGCTGGCGGTTCTTCTCGGCCTCTGCCTGCTGCAGGCGGGCCTTCGCCGTGGAGAGCTGCGCCCTGGCGCGGGCCAGGTCGGCGCGGAAGTCGCCATCATCGATCTTGAGGATGGTTTCGCCCTTGGCGATACGGCCGCCGACTTCCAGGGCCGGGTTGAGCGCCGTCACCTTGCCGGAAACCTCGCCGACAAGGCTGAGGGAGTCGCGCGCCTGAAGACGTCCGGGCGCCGACACGTCATATGTCCGCCCGGCGGACTCGACGCTGGCCGTCTCGACATAGGGAATACTGTCTTCACGGGCCGTGGCGGTTTCGTTGACCCCGGACCGGGCGCCCGCAACCGTCATGATCGCGAAGCCGACAGCCGCGACAAGCAGCCCGGCCAGAATCCACACGCGGCTCGGTTTTTCTGCACGGCTCTTCTGCGAGCCCGTTTCGGACGTCATAACAGTTCCCAACACACCCTGGGGCAAATATCCGACTGGACCTCACCCTCTATGATTGTACATGGTGCCACCGACCCGTTTTGCCAGCAGACCCGTTTTGATGACCTTCCATCCCACAAAAGTATCAATCTTTGCTTTATGCGCTTTAACGATGACAGGCTGCCTGTCCGTCGGGCCGGACTATGAGCCACCCGCTCTCGACACCTATCAGGACGCATGGATCGCCGGAGAGAGCGATGTGCTGGCACCCGGTGCGGTTGCAGAAGCCGACTGGTGGCAGGCCTTCAACGACGCCCACATGACGCGCCTGGTCGAGGATGCGGCCAGCAGCAATCTCGATCTCATGGAGGCGAATGCCAATATCGAAGCGGCCCGTGCTGCTGTAAATGCAGCACGCGCGAGCCGGTTCCCGATGGGACAGCTGTCCGGCAGCGTTACCCGGCAGAAGCAATCCAGCGGTACCTTTGGCGCGGACCTGCCTTTCGAGTTCACAGCCCAGACCCAGTATTCGGCTGGTGCCGATGCGAGCTGGGAAGCGGACCTGTTCGGCCGCATCGCCAACAGTATCGGCCAGGCCGAGGCGGCGCTTGGCGGGCGCGAGGCGGTTGCAGCCGACGTCGCGCGGGCCGTTACCGCGCAGACTGCGACGACTTATCTCACCCTTCGCGAACTCGATGCCCGGATCAGCGTGAACACTGAAAGCCTCGCGCGCCAGGAGGAGGTACTCGACCTGACACGCCAGCTCAGGGATGCCGGCGAGATCGCCGACATGGATGTCGAACGCCAGAGCAATCTGGTGGAATCGACCCGCGCAGGCATCGTCGCGCTGAAGTCCGCGCGGTCCGAAACGCTGGCCGGGCTGGCGCGGCTGACGGGCAAGACCGTACCGGATTTCCTCACCACCTATCCGGACCTCGAATCCTATCAGACCGACAGGCTGCCGCCGGTCGAGGCATTCCAGCCGATTGCCATCGCTGCCCCTGTCGACCTGTTGCGCCGCCGGCCCGATATCCGCGCGGCCGAGCGCCAGCTTGCCGCAGCGAACTATGTCGTGGGCGCGGAAATGGCCGACCTCTACCCCCGCCTGACCCTGTCCGGACAGGCCGCATTCACCGCCAATGAACCCGGCAACCTCTTTTCCGACGAAGCGCTCGGTTACAGTTTCGGCCCGCGTCTCAGCTGGGGCATCTTCAACCTGCCGCTGACACGCGCCCAGATCGAGCAGGCCGAAGCCGAAGCCAGGGCCGCCGAAGCCAGTTTCGAAGGCGCCGTCATCCAGGCCCTCACGGAAACGGATGCGGCACTGGAAGCCTATAATTTCGCGGTCGAGGAGGCCGCGCTGCGGGTCAAGGCGCTGGGATCGGCCGAGCGGGCGCTCGACCTTGTCGAGCTTCGCTACCAGGAAGGCGCCGACAGCCTGCTCAGCCTGATCGATGCCCAGCGCCAGACCCTGTCGGCGAGCGATGCCGAAGTGCAGGCCCGGCATGAGGCGCTGCGCCGGCGGGTCACGGTGTATCGTGCCTTCGGCGGCTAGGTCCTGGCCTCAGCCGAACCCTTCGATCTTGTG
The DNA here is from genome assembly GCF_003576285.1 of Henriciella mobilis. Classification (NCBI taxonomy): domain Bacteria; kingdom Pseudomonadati; phylum Pseudomonadota; class Alphaproteobacteria; order Hyphomonadales; family Hyphomonadaceae; genus Henriciella; species Henriciella mobilis. The sequence goes on from NZ_QWFX01000016.1 coordinate 580,930, forward strand.
GTAGGCGCGCCCCTGATAGATCAGGCAGGTGGTCGCCTGGCTGACCGAAATGTCGAGCGCCTTGCAGAAGAAGACCGTGTGGGTGCCGTATTCGACCGCCTTGTCGACCTCGCAATCGAAATAGGCCGCCGTTTCCGCAAGCACGGGATTGCCAATGGGGCTGTCCTGCCACTCGCCCGTATCGAAGCGCCTGGCCGGGACAACGGACGGATTTGAGAACGCCGCACTGACGGTTTCCTGGTCGCAGGACAGGACGTTCACGCACAACCGGCCATTGGTCTTGATCGCGGCGTTCGCGCCGGAATTGCGGTTCACGCACACGATCAGCGAGGGCGGATCGTCCGACACCGCGGTCACAGCCGAGGCCGTGATGCCGTAGCGCCCGGCGGGGCCGCCGGTCGACAGGATGCACACAGCTGAGCCGAGTTGGGCCATGGCGGCCCGGAATGACTGGCTGTCATTCGTCATGAAAGGTTTCGCTCCAGGCGATCTTTGAGGGTCTTGCTAGAACTTATTCACGATTTGCCGGATTTCGAGCGAAAAGCCGCAATTCACTGTCTTGAAGCCCATGAGTGCCCCAGCCGGCGTCAGCGTGCGCGCTTCATCCGCTCGAGCATGCCGGAAACGGGCACGACGTCTGCGCCCGACGCCTCGATGGCATCCAGCAGCTGCTCGAAAGCCCGCGGCGTGCAGCCCCAGCGGCTTGGATTGTCGGCGATATCGTGGGTGAAGATGATCAGCCAGTCGCGATCGCCCTTCATGCTGGCAAGCTGGTCCAGCGCGAGCGCCGTGCCGCCATTATGGTCTTCGATGCCGGTCGCCTTGAGCAGGCCGAGATCGGCGGCGTCATTGTGAACGCCGGGGCGCACACCGCGCAGGGCCGGCATCCGCCGCATCAGGAGACGCTTGGCCGAGACATCCAGACGGCCATAGGGAAAGGCAAAGCTCTTCGCGCGCGGCAGGTGGTGCTTGCGGAAGAAGGCGTGGTTGCGGCCAAGGTCGCGCAGCACTGCCTCGTCGCTCGCTGGCGCGCAGTCCATATGGCTGAACGTATGGCAGCCAATATCGTGCTTCTCGCGCTTGAGGCGCTGCAGGTCGCCCGCGTCGAACATGCGTCCGTGAATGTGATGGTCTGTGCCCATCATGCCGCCAGCGGCATACCAGGTCGCCTTCCAGCCGCGGCGGGTCAGCGCCGGCAGAGCCTCGGTCACCGCGGACTTCGGGAAGTCGTCGAAACAGATCGAGACATGGCGTCCACGCGGCAGCAGCCGCTTGTCAGTCGCGACAAACGCGGCGCAGCTTCGCGAATTTTCTGGACCGGCTTTTGTAAATAGTAACCGAGAGCAGTCATATTGCCTCCTGGGGACATGGAGTTGCCCCGGGCCATGCAAGTTCTTCGCCAGTCATGAGAAAAACCGCGACATGTCTGCCGATCGCCGCGCTGTCCACCGATGACAGGGCCGCCTGGACATCCATGCGCGCGCAGGACGACGCCCTGGCGAGCCCCTACTTCTCGCTCGATTACCTCACGGCGCTGGACAGCGTCTATCCGGGGGTCGAGGTGATCAGGGTCACCGAGGCGGGTGCGCCCCTCGCCTTCCTGCCCTTCCGGCGCGACATGATCGGCACGGGCCGTGCGCCCGATGGCCTGCTCGGGGATCTGCACGGAGTGATCGCAGCGCCGAACACAAGCATCGACCTGCCGGCCACGCTGCGCCAGTGCGGGCTCGGCGGCTATGCCTTCTCTGCGGTTCCCTACCAGCAGGCCCGCCATGGGCTCGCCGGCGCCGCAGGCGAAGGCAATCAGGTCATGGACCTCACCGGCGGGTATGCAGGCTATCTTGCCGAACGCTACGAGGCCAGCAGCTCATTCCGCCGCACCCACCGCAAGATCGAGAAACTGCTCGACAGCGGTGAGGTTCAGATCACCCATGACACGTTCGACGAAACCGCCTTCCGCCGGCTGATCGAGCTGAAGCAGGACGGCTATGCCAGCGCCGGACATTTCGACGTGTTCTCGCTCGGCTGGCCCGAAGCGCTGCTGCGCCGGCTCGCCGGATCGTCCACCGGCGATGTGAGCGGCGTCTTCTCGATCATGAAAATCGGCGGAGACTTCGCTGCGGCCTGCTTCTGCATGCGATCGCAATCGGTGCTCCACTACTGGTTCCCCGGTTATGAAAAAGCCTTCTCGGAGAGCAAGCCGGGCCATGCCATGCTGTTCAGCCTCGCCGAGTGGGCCGCAAGCCAGGGCATTCGCGAGTTTCATCTCGGCCTCGGCAATGTGCAGTACAAACGGCAGATGGCCAGCTACGCAGCCCCAGTGCGTGCCGGGGCGGTTGCTGTCGGCGCACCGCAGAAACTGGTCGCCGGCTTTCACGCCTGGAGCAGCCGTCGCGAAGCCCGCCGGCAGCGGCTTGGCCCGCTGTCGGCAAAGCTGGCGAGAAAGCTGGAGCGGGTCTCCATCGTAGGCCGTCTCGGCGCCTGAGACATTCTGTCCCGCAATCGCGTGACTTTCCGGCACGGCAAGTGTCTTTTGTTAACCAAATATCGAAGGTCTTCACTCATAAGCTCAAGCTATTGATTTTTCGGGGCGGAGACTTGGTCATGGACGCGAAAAGCAAAAAGGCTGTGGGGGCCGGAGAGGAGACGGGCGTACGCAAGTCTCACAAGGACGTATACGATCTGGCCGGTCAGGCCTTCCAGATGATAGACCGGTACGAAACACCGCCCTATCCCAGCACCTACGCCCTCTGGTACGCTTATGTCTCGCGCTCGAACGAGAAACTGGTCTCGACCGTCGAGGAGATGCTGGAGCGCGGCGGCGCTCTCAGCGCCTACGAAATCGACGAGGTCTGCAAGACTCACCTGTCGGACTCCGACGCACAGGCTGCGCAGCAGAATATCGGCCGGCAATTCGAGACGCAGCTCTCCGCCGTGCTCACCATGATCCAGAAGAGCGTCAGCGACAATGAGAGCTTCGCCGAAGTCCTCGACAAGATCGAGGAAGACCTGCCGCAATCGGTCACGGCCGACCATATCGACACCATCCTTCAAAGCCTGATGGTGGAAAACCGCCGGATGGCCGAACAGAGCCAGGCGCTGAATGACGGCCTTCGCCAGTCGCAGCGCCAGATCGAACAGCTCAACCGGGAGCTTGAGGAAGTCCGCAGCCAAAGCATGCGCGACCCGCTGACCGGTATCGCCAATCGCAGGGCCTTCGATGCCCGCCTCGCCGCGGAACTGAATTCAAGTTCGGAGGATAACAGCCAGCTTTGCCTGGCGCTGGCCGACATCGACCACTTCAAGAAAGTGAACGATACTTACGGCCACAGGGTGGGCGATGAAGTGCTGAAAGTCTTCGCCACGATCGTCAGCGAAAACATCAAGGGCCAGGACATGGTTGCGCGCTATGGCGGTGAGGAATTCGCCATCATCCTGCCGCGCACCGATGTACGCAGCGCCTTCAACCTGATCGACAAGATCCGCCAGCAATTCGCCAAGACGAACCTGATCTTCAAACAGTCCCGCCAGGGGCTCGGCCAGATCACCTGTTCCTTCGGCATTGCGAGCTACCGTCCGGGTGTCGATGCCAAGACCTTTGTCGAGCAGGCTGACCGCAAGCTCTATCTCGCCAAGGACCTTGGCCGGAACCAGGTCCAGGCTGACGGCCTCACACAGGCTGCGGCCTAGGCCGGGGGCTTAACCGGAGGCGAGCTGGCCTTCGGAATGGATTGCCTTCTTCAGCGCCTCGCGCGCCTCCTGCAGCGCCTGTTTCTTGCGCCCGATCACCTCACGCACCGCATCGGCCTGCTTCTTCAGGAAGGCCGCGCGGCCAAATTTCATGGCCAGCACGAAATCGGCATAATCGCCCTGTCCAGGATCCAGCGCGGACATCTCGGCTTCAAGTGCCGCCAGCCGGCGCTCCTCGGCGCGCAGTTCGGCGATGGCGAGTGCATGAACCTGCTCGGCCCGCTGGCGTTTCAGCGACACCAGCTTCTTCAGCGTCCTGTCAGCCTGGGGCCCGGCCATGCTCACAAATGCTCCTTGAGGCGTTCGGCGAAGCTGATCGCGGCGGCGACGGCGGCGAAGTGTTCAGGATGGATTTCCTCGTCAATCTCGACAAGGCGGTAGATCGAGCGTGTCGCGGGCGGATCGCGGTGGATCGGGATGTTGTTGTCCAGCGCGATCTCGCGGATCTTGGCGGCGAGATGGTCGACGCCCTTGGCGACACAGATCGGCGCGCGGCTGTCGTCCGGGTCCCATTTCAGAGCAACGGCATAGTGTTCCGGGTTGACCATGACGACCGTGGCATCCTTCACATTGCCGAGCATCTCGCTGCGGGAGATCTTGGTCGCCTTCTCGCGGCGCTGCTGCTTGAGCTGCGGGTCGCCTTCGGACTGCTTGACCTCCTTCTTGATTTCTTCGCGGGTCATTTTCAGCCGGTTGGCATGGAGCTGCTTCTGGAGCGGCAGGTCGATAGCGGCGAGCACGAAATAGAACGCGGCAAACAGGGTGAAGAGCAGCATCACCTGCGCGAAGGTGAACTCGAACATCTGGCCCTTCTGCACGGCGCTTGAGCCGTAATAGCTCTGCACGAAATGCCAGAGGAAGATGGCCGCGATCAGTCCCGCGAACAGCATCTTCGCGGTGTCCTTGAGGAAGTCGAGCAGGCCCTTGGGGCCGTATTTCTTCTTCAGGTTCTCGGCGGGCATCAGCTTCTTCATATCCGGCTTGATCTTCTTGGCCGAGAAGGCAATCGCCCGCTGTACGACAAGCGCGGCAAGAATGAAGGCGAAGACCAGGATGAAAAGCGGCGCGAAGCTCATCAGCACGCCGATGAGCCAGCCCTGCGCAGCCTGTCCGCCGCCAGCGAAAATGTCATTGGAGTAGCTGTCGGCATGATAGAACAGCGATGACATCTTGGAGAAGGCATCATTGGCGAAGGTCGCGCTGTAGGCGAAGGCTGCCAGGATGATCCCGGCGAGCAGCGCGAAGGCATTGGCCTCCTTGGACTGCGGCACATCCCCTTCCCGGCGCGCCTCGCGCAGGCGCTGCTCGGTGGCCTCAAACTCCTTTTCACCGCTCTGTTCGTTGTCTTCGGCCATCGCCTCCCCCTACAGCCAGCCGACAAGTCCGGGCACACGTTCCATCCAGACCGTGAGCATGGTGACAAGCGAGATTGTGAGCAGGATGAGACCCGCCCCGATCATGAAGGGCGCGCCGACAAAGGCGACCATCAGCGAAGGCAGCGCCTTGTTTATGAAGCCCAGGCAGATGTTGTATAGCAGGTTGATCGCAACGAATGGCCAGGCGAGCAGGATCGCGAAATTGAACGCGTTGAAGCTGCTGTTGATGAGGAATGTCACGTCGATCCCGGACAGCGCCCCGGCCGGTATCTCGGCATACATCTCGGCCAGCCTCGCAAACACGCTGAGATGGTAGTCGGCCGACAGCAGCAGCGCCGTCCCGGCCATGGACAGCATGTTGGCGGTCAGCGTCTGCGCCTCGGTCTCCAGCGCGATGCCCAGCATCTGCGACAGGCCGATGACCTGCGCGATGATGGTCCCGGCAATTGACAGCATCCAGATCGACAGGCGCAGCGCGACCCCGAGGAAGAGGCCGATAATGGCTTCGCTGAACAGCAGGCTGAAATAGTCCGAAAAGCCGTCCAGCTGCGGGCGCGGGATAACACCGGCAGCGGCAAAGGCGGTCGATATGGCCAGCAGCACAGCCACGCGCGCCCGCATCGGCACGACCTGCTCGCCAATGCCCGGCATCAGGAAGACAACAAAGCCCAGCCGCGCGACGATCGTCATGAAAAGCGCGATCCAGGCGGTGAATTCAGCGGTGAGATAGCCGCTATCTGGCATCAGACCACGCCGACAATGTACGGCTTGCTCTTCGACCCGATCTCTTCATAGGCGAGCACCGAATTGCGGATGCCCTTGCTGGCCAGCACGGTCTGCAGGAAGCGGCGCCGGCGCGAGGAGGTCGCGACCGCAGCGACGACGCCCTTCTGCGCGGCTTCGTTGAGCTTGGACTGCACCGAATTGGTCAGCTCACCGAACAGTTCCGGCGGCAGGGCGATGTCGGAATGGCCGTCATCGCGGTTGATCTCATGCTCGGCAAAGCGCTGCTCCCAGTTGGCGCCGAGCTGCAGCAGCGGCAGGCGCCCCTGCGTGTCCTGCAGGCGGTCGACGATCTGGAAGCCAAGGCGCTGGCGGACCATCTCCACGATGCGCTGGGGATTGTTCGACTGCGATTTTACCTCGGCCACGGTCTCGATGATCAGGAACAGGTTGCGGATGGCGACGCGCTCCTCGAGCAGAAGGCGCAGCACGCTGAGCAGGAGTTCCGGCGAGACCTTGCCCGGGATGTATTCGTCGAGGAAGCGCTGGTTGGCGGCGGCGCGCTCGCTGTCGCTGATCCGGGTCAGCGCGTCGAGCGTGTCGAGCATCACCATACGGGTGAAGACCAGCGAGAAATTGTTCTGGATGACTTCCAGCATGTGCGTGGCGAGCACTTCGGTCGCCTCGATGGCGGGCACACCGGCGGCGGCCAGTTCCTGCTTCTTGCTGTTGGGCAGCCAGCGGGCATCGGCCTTGTAGACCGGCTCCTTCACCTTCTCGCCGGAGAGATGCGGCAGCTGGCTGTCTTCCATCAGCGCCAGCACCGAGCCGGGGCGCAGCGTACCGCCATCGACCTTCACCCCCTGGATGCGGATCCGGTAGTCGTTCTTCTTCAGCGTCGGATTGTCTGTCATGCGGATCGAGGGCAGGACGAAGCCATATTCCTCGGCGATATAGCGGCGGATCTTCTCGATCCGGCTCTCGAAGCCGCCGGCCCCCTGCAGGGCCATGCTGACCAGGTCCGGGGCGACTTCCAGGTGGATTTCATCGGCATAGATGGCATCGCCGATCTGGGCAGCCTTGGGTGTTTCGGCCTCTTCCGGCTCTTCGGCTTCATTGGCCTTGGCGTCGGCATGCTGGCGGATCATCCAGGACGCCGCACCAAACCCGCCGGCGGCGAGCATGAAAGGCACAAAGGGCAGGCCAGGCAGCAGGGCGAAGGCCGCCAGGATGCCCGCAACGATCATCAGCGCCGTCGCATTACCGGCGAGCTGCTTGCCGAGCGCCTCGTCGATCGCGCCATCGTCGCGGCCCTTGGACAGCAGCATCGCGGCCGACACCGAAACGATCACCGACGGGATCTGCGAGACCAGGCCGTCACCGACGGTCAGGATGGAATAGTTGTTCAGCGCCTCGGTGAAGGAGAGCTGGTGGCTGAACATGCCGAAGCCGATCCCGGCCACAAGGTTCAGCGCGGTGATCAGCAGACCCGCAATCGCGTCACCCTTCACGAATTTCGACGCACCGTCCAGCGAGCCGAGGAAGGCGGCTTCTTCCTGTTCCTTCTGGCGGCGCTGCTTGGCTTCTTCGTGGCTGATCGCGCCGACGGCAAGGTCACTGTCGATGGCGAGCTGTTTGCCGGGCATCGCGTCGAGGGCAAAGCGCGCCCCGACTTCCGCCATCCGGCCTGCACCCTTGGTAATGACCATGAAGTTCACGATCACCAGCACGCCGAACACGACGAGGCCGACAAACAGATTGCCGCCCATGATGAACATGGCGAAGCCCTCGATGACCCCGCCGGCCGCATCGGTGCCGGTATGGCCTTCGCTGATGATCAGCTTGGTCGATGACACGTTGAGCGCCAGCCTCAGGATCAGCGAGGCCAGCAGCACGCTGGGAAAGGATGAGAAGTCGAGCGGCTTCTCGATGAAGATCGAGGTCGTGAAGATCAGGATGGCGAAGGCGAAGGATATGGTCAGGCCGATATCCATGACCCAGGCCGGAACGGGCAGCACCATCACCAGGATGATCAGCATCAGGCCGATGGCGAGAAACGCGGTCGGCTTTGACAGATCAAAGAGTTTGCTCTTCGGCATGGTGCGCCCTTGGCCCTAGCTGCCGACCAGCGGCAGGATGGAATTGTTGAACAGGTCGAGCGCGATGCGCGTCATGTAGCCGAGCGTCAGGAACAGGACGACGACCACCGCGAAGATCTTCGGCACGAAGGTCAGCGTCATTTCCTGGATCGAGGTCAGCGCCTGCAACAGGCCGACCACGAAACCGAGCACCAGCGTGACCGACAGGATCGGCAGGCTCATCAGCACCGCCGCCCAGAGCGCACTCCTGAGAACCTCGAAGATGGCAAGTTCAGTCATGCCGCCCCGTCAGACCGGCATCCGCAGGAGTTCCTGATAGGCCTCGACCACCTTGTCGCGGATCGTCACCGCGGCATCGAGGACAAGTTCGGCATTCGCCAGGGCTTCCACCATGGCGTGCGGATCGGCGCCGGAGACGGCCGTATCGATGGCCGCCTTCTCGGCGCCCTGCACGGCGTCCTTGAAGTTGGCGAAGGTCTCGGCGACCTCGTTCTTTCCGGCGTCCTGCTGCGGCGCGGCCGCTTTGGTCTGCGCCGATTTGACGGAATTCAGTGCGGCGTAAGCACTGAAACTGACATCAGCCATCTAGCCCTCCTAGCGTCTGAGAATGTCGAGCAGGGAGCGGTACATCGACCGGGCCTGCTGGAATGAGTTGAGGTTGGCCTCATAGCTGCGGTTGGCTTCGCGCATGTCGGCCATTTCGGTGACGACCTGGACGTTGGACATCTCGATATATCCATTCTCGTCGGCCATCGGGTGGGTCGGGTCGAGGCGGGTTTCGCCCTCGGACTGGTCAAGTTCGACACGCGCGGCCCGGAAGGCGTCGGCGCCGGTCGAAAGCTCGTCGAGGACGAGGAATTTCCGCTTGTAGCCGGGCGTATCCACGTTCGAGATGTTCTGCGAGGTCACATCGAGACGCTTGGTCTGCAGGTCCATGCCGGCGAGCGCCTGCATCATTGTAGCCCTGAGTGGATTCATGGTTCAGCCCTCTCTAGATCTTCCGGCCGAGCGCGGCGCGCAGCAGGTCGAGTGACTTGGTGTAAACGGTCAGCGCAAGCTCGTGCTGGCCGACGGCGTCGACAGCCTTGAACACTTCCTGCTCGATATTCACGGTGTTGCCGTTGGGCGATGCGCCGGTCTCGACGTCGAACGTCTTGAACCGGGTCGCCTCGCCGCCCGCAGCCTCGGTCGAGCTGGTGCGCGTGAGATAATCCTGGAAGGATTCAATCTCGCTCGCCTTGTAGCCGGGCTCGTCGGCATGCGCGATGTTCGTCGCCGCCACTTTCTGGCTTTCGGCGGAGTGCCGGGCCATTGCGCTGTAGACTTTGAAGATGTCGAGATTCGAAATCACGGCCGGAATCATCCTGGTTAACTGTTTGGAAAAACTGCCTGTCTAATTTGAACAAAAAGTTAATGAATCTGCGGGATTTGTTTACGTGTTGCATTTGACGTCACAGACCAGAGACAGCCTGTTCCAGCTTTGGGGGACAGTAACGGACGTGTCGCCGGGCATCATCCGCATTGCGGGCATCAGCCAGTCGGCGGGCATCGGCAATGAAGTGTCGCTGATGACGCCGGACGGGCCGGTGCATGGCGAAATCCTGAATGTAAGCGACAATCGGGCAACCGCCCTGCTTTTTCGCGATTCAGATGCGATCCGCATCGGTGACCGGGTCAATATCGAGCGCGATGCGCGGGTCACGCCGGGCGATCACTGGCTTGGACGGATCGTCAATTATCGCGGCGAAGTGGTCGGCGACGACCAGCCCCTGCCCCCGCCCGGCCTGAAGAGCCGGCGCCTGCATGCCGCCGCACCGTCCGCCCATGCGCGAAAGGGCCTTGGCGAGCGCCTGAATACGGGCTGGATGATCACCGATACCGTGCTTCCGATCTGCCGCGGCCAGCGGCTCGGCCTGTTTGCCGGCTCCGGCATCGGCAAGTCGACCTTCCTGGGCGGGCTCGCTTGCGGGCTGCAGGCTGACCGGGTCGTCGTCGGCCTGATCGGCGAGCGCTCACGCGAGGTCGGCGAGTTCTTCAACCGCACGCTCACCCCCGAGGCGCGCGAGCGCACCGTGATTGTCGCGGCGACGGCGAGCGAGCCGCCCGGCGCAAAGAAACGCGCCGCCTATTGCGCCATGGCGGCGGCCGAACATTTCCGCGACGAAGGCCACCAGGTCCTGCTGCTGTTCGACTCGATCACGCGCTTTGCCGAAGCCCATCGCGAGACCGCGCTGACGGCCGGCGAAACGCCTGCACTCAACGCCTTCCCGCCATCGACGGTGCGCACCATCGCCGAGCTGGCCGAACGGGCCGGCCCCGGCACGGATGCGCAGGGCGACATCACGGCGATCTTTTCGGTGCTGGTGGCGGGCTCCGACATGGAAGAGCCGGTCGCGGACATGGTGCGCGGCATCCTCGACGGGCACATCATCATGGACCGGCGCATCGCCGACCGCGGCCGCTACCCGGCCATCGACATATTGCGCAGCGTGTCGCGCTCCCTGCCGGGCGCGGCGACGGACGATGAGAATGCCCTGCTGCGCGACTACAGGCGCTACCTGTCGCTCTATGAGGAGATCGCGCCGATGCTGCGGGCCAATCTCTATGAACGCGGCCACGATGCGCAGGGCGACCGCGCCATCGATCTCTTTCCGCATCTCGACGGCTTCGTTTCGCTGAAGAATGACGGCGACATCCCGCTCGCCTTCGACCTGATGAAGAGCCTGCTGAACGCCGGAAAGCCGGAGCCTGCGCCTAGCGGATCAGGCTCAGAAACAGGTTCTCACTCGCCTGGGCGCCAAATCCTGACCCGCCCAGGAGGGTAAGGGCCGCATAGCCCGGCGTCGTCGCTGACGGACCGTTATTGATGGATTCCATGGCGTGGAAGCGCTGGATGACCTTGTCGATCTTTTCCGGCTCGGCCAGCTGCGAGACATCGGTGATGCCGATCTTCGACTGCAGCTGTTCCTTCAGGATCTCCGCCTGCCGGTCGATATCTAGCTTGGTGAAATCCTTGGGCAGGCCGAGCGCGGTTTCCATCACCGTGCGCATCGGCACATTGCCGAGCAGGCGGTAGAGCTTCGATTGCTCGCTGGAGGAGGTCCCGGCGATGCTCTCGATCCTGTTTTCATAGTTCAGGCTGAGGCGCATGCTCTGATTGACCTCGCCGACCGCTTCGCGGAAGGCCGCGCTCTCGAACTGGTCGGCAAGCGCTTCGGATTCATCGCTGGTCAGCGCGAGCTTGGTGCCGAACAGTTTGAAGGCCTTGGAGAAGTTCGTGTAGTCGGGATTGTTCAGCCGCTGCAGGAAGGTGCTGGCCGGGTCGGCCGCCTCTTCCATGACCTTGCGGATGAAGCCGCCCTTCCACTCCTCGCCGCCAAGATCGAACGCCGTCAGCGAGATACGCAGCAGGCGCTTGTCGGACAGGAAGTCCTCCAGTTCAACAGGCTTGGAGAACTTCTCGAGGAAGTAGGAGCGGTCATTGGCGACCGTCGAGCTTTTCGTGAAGCCTTCGAACTGGCGGTCATAGGTTGCCTGCAGCAGCTTCCAGCCGCCGTAACCGGTCAGGGGTATGGCCGGCTGGTACATCGGCCTCAGGCGACCTTGCGGTGCATCATCAGTTCGCTGTGGTGCAGGAGTTCCGCCTCAAGGGCGATGACCTGCTTCAGGTGGCACAGCGCGGAATAGTAGTTGCCGCGGCCGATCATGTCGCAGAGCGACGGGATGAGGCGGGCATCAATCGTCGAGAAGGCGTCTGCCAGCGCGTCGCACTCCTTCTGCAGGGCCGGAAGGACGTTGTCTTCCTTCAGGTCGCCCGTGATGAGGAGCTGGATGGCGTAGTAGACCTGCTTGACGGGCGTATCGACCTCTTCGGGCCTTAGGGCGTCGCGGCAGCGAAGCACGCGCGCATCACCATCGGTGATCCGCAGGCTGCAGGGTTTGTCACCATTTTCGAGCGTGGCGCCGTTGATCACAACGCGTTCACCCGCTGCAAGTTTAAGCACGAGACCGGACATCAGGCTGCATTCTCCTCCTGGGTTGCATTTGCTTGGGCCTCCAGGCCCAGCATGATTGTCTGATTGATATCGACCAGATCGGCGAGCTCATCGGATCCAGCCAGCACGCGATAACTGATGCGGCGAACGGACTCTGCAAGCACGATCAGGCCGCGCTTGAGGTCTTCGTTGAGCTGGTTTTCCGGGCTTGCCAGGTCGGTCGAGAGAACCGTCCAGAGCTGGAGGTTCCGGTCAATGGCATCGGCCCACTCGGAGGGGGCCGGATCGTCAGTCTGTGAAATTTTCTGGAGCGCCTGAGTGATCTCGCTGAACAGGGCGTATTCGACTTGCTTGTCGCTTGCCGTGCGGTTTGTAACTTCGCCGTACGCCTTGTGTGCCAGTTGCTGCATTTCCACTCACTTCGACTCAAAAAGAGACCCGGGCGCCAGAAGCGCCCGGGCCCATTGTCATACTACCGGAAGAGCGACAGGAGCGACTGCGGTGCCGAGTTGGCAATCGACAGCGCCTGCACGCCGAGCTGTTGTTGGACCTGAAGGGCCTGCAGCTTTGCAGAGGCCGCTTCAATGTCGGAGTCCGTCAGGCCGCCGACACCCGAGGTCAGGGAGTCGATCAGGGTCGAAACGAATTCCGATTGGTCAGCGATACGGCTCTGGGCCGAACCGAAAGCAGCGGCCGCGTCGATGGCGGTGTCGAGCAGGCTTTCGATCGAGGTCAGAGCGGACGTTGCGCCGGCGTCGGTCGTGACGTCGATGCTGGACAGGTTGCCGAGGCCGCCTGCGCTGGTGCCGGCCGTACCGCCCGTTGCAGATTCAGCCGTGATGGTCAGCACGCCGCCAGAGTCGTTCTGGACCGTGATGACATCGTCAGCGTAGGACACCGTGTAGTTGCTGTCGCCGGTTGCATCCAGGAAGGTCTGCATCTGGTTGGCGAGGTTGGCAGCAACCGAGTTCGCGCTGTCGGTGGTACCGGCAACGTATTCGAAGGTGCGCTGGCCAACGCTGTTGGTCGTACCGGAGTCGTCAAGGATGACGCGGTAGGAATTGCCGTCAGCGACGCTGGCGATCGTGATGTCCTGGGACGCCGTGTCGGCGACCGTGTCGGACGTACCGGCAGCCGTGCCGCCATTGTTGATGATCGAGGTGTCGGTAACGCCGGTAGAGCCGAAGGTGGCACCGGTTGCCGTGTTCGAGATCGAGAGATCCTGACGGGCGATGTCGATATAGGACGCCGAAACCGTGCCGGAAGACGAACGGTCGAGCGAAGCCAGGATCGAGACGTCAGCCGTGCTGGAACCGTCAACGAGGTTCAGGCCCGAGAACTGGGCAGCGCCGACCACGGACTGGATCTGGGCAACCTTGGCGTCGATGTCGGTCTGGATTTTCGAACGGTCGACGTTCTGTTCCTGAGCGGACACGATCAGCGACTTGACGTCCTGGACGAGGCTCGTGACGGACTCGGCAGCCTTACGGGCAACGCCAACGGTGGACGAGCCGAGGTTCAGCGAGTCGGAAATCTGCTTGAAGCTTTCCACGTCGGTCGACATGACCGTCGAGATGGCCCAGATGGCTGCGTTGTCTTTTGCCGACGCGACTTTCTTGCCGGTCGAGATTTCGGATTGGACAGCCTCGAGATTGCGGTTAATGCCGCGCAGGGTCTCGAGTGCAACCATTGCGCTATTGTTGGTGATAATACTGGACATCAGTTTTTCCTTATTGCCAGCCCGGACACGTTGCCGGCTGAATTGTTTAAACTCATGTCATCCTGACAGCGGGACAGCCCCGGGAACCCTTCTTGGTTCATCGCTGAATAGTTGAGGCAAGTGTACAAGGAGTTAACCAACTAAACTTTCTTCAGATAACCGCCGGTTGCGTTTCGGAAAGGCGTCTGGCCGCCCGTCGCATTGTAAGCGCCGACATATGCGTTTTCTGTACGTGCGCCGATCCGGTCGATGGCATTGCGAACGCCATTGCGCACAGCCTTGAAGTGTTCGGCATTCTCCTTGGCAAGCGCGATGATCGCCTCGACACGCCGGCGATGGCCGTCCTGAAGACCCGTCGCGGCGCGGTTAAGCACAACATCATCGAAGACTTGCAGGGCCGACATCTTCTCGCCGACCAGAGCGGCAGTCTCACGCGCCTGGCCGCGCATCAGCAGCTCGCGCTCATGCACAAGAACGGTTTCAAGCGTTCCGATGGCATCCTCAATCACGTTCGCCTGCATCGACTGCTGCCTCCGTATTCAATGCTGCATAAGTCTGCCCTGCCCTGGACCCGACCGGGTCGAGCCCGAGCGGGCTGCGCCGGGCGATGTCCTCGGCAATTGATTCGATCATGAACTGTGTGAAGGCCGCCGCAGACTGGCCGCCTGATTGCGTCATCGCCTTTTCAAGGCCGGTATGGCGCAGCATCTCGGCCCAAAGCATCTTCTCGAACCGGATGCCGAGTTCCGAGCGCTCGTCGGCAGGGACCGGTTTCGGCCTTTCGCCGGCCGCCGGCCCGGCGCCTGATTGCACTGCCACTGAATTTATAAAGTCAGCCATGTATCCAACCAGAGTCTGCTGTGCCCGCCGGAGGCCGCCAGAAAAGAGCGCCGCGTTAAGGCATATTTTACTCGACGTGCGGCAGCTTCGGTTAAGAGAGCCCTAACTCAGGATGAGAAATGGCGAATAGCGTACACACCAAGATGCAAGGTCTGATCGACCTCATCTCAAGGCCGAGCCGCCCCCCAAATGCCCCCGCCCAGCAAGGCGACGCGTTCCGCAAATCCATGATGGATCCGGATGGGCCGGCCCCCGAAAAAGCTACGACCGGGATGGCGCCGGCAGGCGAGCAGGCCAGCTCCGGCAAGGCGGCATCGAGCGATCTCAACTGGGTTGAAGGCGATGCTGGCGCCATTGAGGACGCTGCACAGACAGGCAAATCAGACGGCGCTGCGTCTCCCGAAGAAACCGTGAAAGCTGAAGCTGAGGATGCGGCTGCGGCCGCTTCCGCCGACCTGGAGGACACACCGTCCGAGACGGGCGATCGCGATGAAGCCGGTGCGCAGGCCGAAACGGCTGTTGCAGCTGTGTCAGCCCCGGCAACGGCCGCGCAGGCTGAAGGGTCCGCTGACGAGGGCGACGGATCAAAAGAGACAAAGGCGAATCACACGCCACAGTCCGGCACCCCGCTTGTGTCCCCGGACAAGCCATCTGAAGCCGCGCAGGCGATTGAGCCCGCGCAGACGATGGCACCAGCCGACCACGTTCAGGAAGGCGCCCGCGCGCCAGCTGACAGTCAGGTCGCGTCGCCGGCCGCGTCAGCTGCGTCCGGAACAGATGCCAAGCCAGCCCCTGTCGCATCCCCCGTCGCTGATGCCGAAGCGCCGGCTAACGACGTGTCCGCCGGAGCCTCCAGCAAGGGCGAGCAGCAAGCCGCCGCTGACCGCGGCCAACAGCCGGACCGGGCCGCCACTCTTCCTTACGCCGATCGCCCCTCCAGTGGCCCCTTGACCAATGAAACGGCCGCCGCGGCCGCATCGCCGGTCGCCGCCGCAGCCATCCAGAAAGACGCCAGCCGAGGCACACCGCCGCAAGCCAGTGCGCAAGCAGCCGCGGTTCAGCACGCCGCACCGCAACCCGTGCGCGGCGTCGAACAGGGCAAGGATAAGCTCGTCCATCCCGCTGGCGAGCGCCATGCCGACACCCTGACAGGTATCATGTCACCGGCGGCCATGACACCGCCGGAAGAGATGCTCGGCCAGCACGCCCTGTCCGATACGACGGGCAAGCCTGAATCGCTCTTCTCCGTTGCCCAGCCTGCAGCCGGCGCACCAGGACCTGCGATCAATGTCGCCAATGGCATCGTCCTTCAGGGCATGCAGACAAACGCGGCGATGATCGCCACGCCGCCTGAAGTGGTCGATATCGTCCGGGCCAAGCTCGCCGGGACGGATGGCAGCGACCGGATTACCGTGCAGCTCGACCCGCCGGAACTCGGCCGCGTCTCGATCGATTTCAAATTCGACGCACAACAGGGCCTGCAGCACATCACCGTGACGGGCGATACGCCCGAAGCCATGCGCCAGCTCCGCCAGCTGCACTTCCAGCTGGCGCAGGCGCTGGAACAGCACGGCCTGTCATCGCAGGACATGACCTTCCGCCAGAATTCCTCGCAGCAGGACCAGCAGCCTTCCGGCCGCCTCGCAGGCGGGCCCCTTTCCTTTGCCGAGGATGAGCTGGTGGCCCAGACCCTGACCGCTGCAAACCTTCCCAACCGCGCCCGGACAATCGCTGCGGGCCTGGACATCAAGCTTTAGAAAGTCGGCCCCATGAGCACCGTATCAGCAGCCAGCAATACGCAGGCGACCAGCCAGCAGCAGTCGGGCGTCGCCAAGGAGCCCGTCGTCTCGCCCGAGCGCTTCGGCGAGGAATTCATGAGCTTCATCCAGCTGCTGACCGCCCAGGTCCGCAACCAGGATCCGCTCTCGCCAATGGATTCGACCCAGTTCGTCGAGCAGCTCGCGACTTTCTCCAATCTCGAGCAGCAGGTCGTCGGCAATAAGAGCCTTGAGAGCATTGCGACCATGATCGGCGATCTCCACTCCATGCTCGCCAGCGAATGGCTGGGCCAGCGCGTGTCGGTCGAAACATCCTGGGTGCCCTATTCCGGCGATGCGGTCGATTTCGAGTTCGACCTCCCCGATGGCGTCGACAAGGCCGTCCTCGCCGTTGTGGATACCGATGGCGAAGCGGTGTGGAGCCAGGATCTCGACATGTCGAAGGCTGCTCACAGCTGGAACGGGGAGACCCTGACCGGCCAGAAACCGGCCACCGACACGCTGTTCGAATTCGGCATCTCGCTTTACCAGGACGGCCAGTATCTCGGAACGGTTGCGCCGCGCATTTTCACGGAAGTGACCGACGTCGCCAGCGAGAATGGAACAATGCGGGTCGGTACAACCTCGCGCGTGTCCGCCGATATGTCGGCAGTTCGCAAGGCCGAATAGGCCCGGGCCGCTTCCAGACCGGAATTATACTGGAATCAGACTGGAATTGTACTGAAAATAGACGGAAATCAGACTGTCGCCAGACCTTCTGTCTCCTCAGAGGTCCTGCCGCGCCATGTCGAGGATCAGGACGTTCTCGATCCCGGTCGAAAATGAATTCTGCAAATTGTTCAGGATCATGGAACGGATCGTTTCATAATGCTCGATACTGTTGAGCGAATTGAAGATCTCGTCATCCGCACTCAGCGTGATCAGCGTCGTCATGATGTTGTCGCGCAGCGCTGGCTCCTGCGAGAACAGGCTCTGCGAGGAGGCCGTGTCGATCTGCAGGTTGAGGTTCAGGATGACAAGGCTTTTCACCCGGTCATCCTCGATGATCGGAACGACAAATTCCCGGCTGAACTTGTAATAGGTAGGGGCGCCGGAGGTATCGCCTCCCCCATGCCCGCCCCCGCCGGAACTGGCACCGTGGCTATCCTTCTTGTCCTTCTTGGCGGTCTCTCCATGGTCGCCGCCTTTGGCGCCGTGACCATCATCGCTCCCGCCATGGTCCCCACCGCTCTTGTCCGCTGGCACCGTGTGCGCGGCGTCGGATGACCCGGACTTCAGGTAGACGGCCGCCGCCCCGCCTGCGGCGCCGAAAATGCCGGCTATCAGGGCCGGGGCGATGAGCTTCATCATGGTGGATCTACCTCAGAATGGGATAATGGCGTCGAGCACTTTGGTGCCCGCACGCCGTTCGACGGGTGCTGTCGCTTCCCCGCTGCTGACATAAGCCAGCTGCGCATCCGCGATCTTCTCATAAGACACTGTATTTGTACGAGTAATATCCTGCGAACGGATAACGCCGGACACTGTCAGGACACGAACTTCGTTCGACACCCGGGTCTGCTGGTAGCCCTGGATGACAAGGTTTCCATTCGGCTCGACCCCAACAACCCGGGCCGCCAGCGTGAAGGCAACCTTCTCGGCGCGGTTGATCGTCCCGGCCCCGTTGAGCGATGAGCTGCGGCCATAGTCGATACCCGGCGACAAGGTTGCGCCATTCGGTAGCGCGGCGCCGGCAAGGTTCGGCAGGCCGAACAGGGCGTCGATACTTGCCTCATTATTGGCATCGCGCGAGCGCGACAGGGAGCTCTGCAGGCTGGCCTGGTCGTCCATTTCAACAACAACGGTCAGCAGGTCACCGATCGCTTTGGCCCGGCGCATGCCGAGCAGGGCGGTGGGCGAGGTGGTCCAGAGCGAGTTCTTGTCGCGATAGGACTCCGGTTGCTGCGGCTGTGTGATCACCGGCATGGCTGCTGGCGGCGGCGGCATCACGGCAGCCTGCTGGCTGCCACCGGACGCGCATCCAGCCAGGGCGATTGCGGCAAGGCCGATCGTGGAAATGTGTTTCATTGTGCCAGCACCCATCCGTCTTTTTGAACTACGCCGTGCACCATCTGACGCGACTGGAGGTTCAGCACCGAGACGTCCTGATTGGCCGCGGCTTCGCCCATGGCGCGCCCGGTCATGGTGATTTCGAGGCCACCGCGAATGTACTTGATCGTGACCAGCTGGTTGCGGCTTACGAGGCGCGCGGGCTGGGTGTTGTCCATCGACACGGTCTGGCCCGCATAGACCGTGCGGCGGACTTCCCGGCCGATGACTGGATGATCGGCCGGCGCGGCCTCGCCAGCTTCGGTGGTGATGTTGGTTGGCGAAACCTGCTCGCCTGCGCGGATCACGTCTGTTGCGACGAAAGATGCGGAGGTGTTCAGGATGGCGGCGACACTGGCCGCGAGACTGATGAAGGCACTCATGGCTTAGCGCACCCGTGTCGTTGCGGCGAGCATTTCGTCAGCCGCGGTGATCACTTTGGAATTCAGCTCATAGCCGCGTTGCGCCTCGATGAGGTCCGAGATCTCCTTCACCACATCAACACCGGAATCCTCGATGTAGCCCTGTCGCAATATGCCGACCCCTTCTGAAGAGGGCACTAGCCGGTTCGCGGCGCCGGAGGCTTCGGTTTCGCGGAACATGTTGTCGCCGATGGCCTCCAGGCCTTTCTCGTTGACGAACCGTGTCAGCGAGATGTTGCCGATTGGCTGGCCCTGAACCTCGTTCTCGAAATAGGCAACGACTTCGCCATCAGGGCTGATCGAGATCCGCCGGGCATCGGCTGGAATGATGATCCCGTCGGCCAGCGCGTAGCCGTCCTTGGTCACCAGCTCGCCGTCGGCGCTCCGGTTCAGGTTGCCATCGCGCGTGAAGGCTGACTCGCCCGATGGCAGGCGCACTTCCAGGAAGCCAGTACCGTCGATCGCGAGATCCAGTTCAGCGCCGGTTTCGCGCAGTGAGCCCTGTGTGATCTCCATGGAAACGGAGGAGGGCTTCACGCCAGTCCCGAGCTGGATACCGGCTGGGACGACTGTCCCCACCTGCGAGGTTATCGTCCCGGGCGTGAGATATTGCTGGTACATGAGGTCGGAAAACTCAGCCGTCCTGGGACGGTAGGCCGCGGTACTCATGTTGGCGATATTGTTCGAGATGACATCCACGCGCATTTGCTGCGCGGCCATCCCGGTGGCTGCAATCTGTAGTGACTTCATAGGTTCCTCCTTCGAGCGGGCGTCCAGCCCTAGAGTTGTCGCAGTGTTTCGATGAAGCGGCTTACCCGCTGGTCCTCTGTGTCCATCATTGATTGTCCGGCCTCATAGGCGCGCTGCACTTCGATCATGCGCGCCACTTCAAGCACGGGGGAAACATTCGATTGTTCGAGCGCGCCTTGAACCACACGGGCTCCTTCAACCGGGTCAAAACCTTCCGGGGCTTCGAAACTCGTATTGCCGGCGCGGGTAAGCTGGCCTTCCGGCTGCACGATGCCAACCTGTCCCAGAATGCGGCCATTGGCGGAAATCGTGCCGTCCCCTGCAATCGAAACATCGCCCACGCCCTGGGGAATGAGAAGCGCGCCGCCGGCCGGGTTCAGGACCGGGCTGCCTTGCGCATCAACGAGCCGGCCCTCCGCGGAAAGCTGGAAATGACCCGCCCTTGTGAGTCGCGGACCATCCGGCGTGTCGAGGACGAAAAATCCATCACCCTGGATCGCAAGATCGAACTGGCCGCCGGTGAATTTGAGGCCGCCCTGCTCCAGGTCGAACTGGTGACCGGCCAGGCCACCCATCGAAATATGTTCGATATCCTCACCATTGCCTGCGAGGAACTCAGCGAACACGGCGCGGTCGGCCTTGTACCCAGTCGTGCTGGCGTTTGCGAGATTGTTCGCCACGACCTGCAATTCATTCGTAAGGCCAGTCTGGCGCGTGATGGCAGCATAAACGGCATTCGACATCAGTGAACCTCCATTTCGTCTGGTTCGAGTGAGGTGCGGATTCGCTTCAGGGCCGATCCAATATCGGCGACGCCGTACTCCGGTGACGGTTGCGGGGCGCCAAGCTGGCTACGCAGCAGTTCGACCCGCTCCACGCGCGCCTTATGTTCTTCGTCGCCGAGAGCTCGGGCCGTCCCGTAAATGTATTCGGGCACAATCCAGCGACCGCTGGCGGCATCCATCTCGATCAGGGAAACCACCGTCCTCGCATCGCGCCGCAGCCTCGGCTCCACAGCGGCCAGCAAGGCTTCGTCGCCAGATCTCACTGCGCTCAGGGCGGCCAGGAGGGTGATTTCTGCATTCTCAGGATAAAGGTCGGTGAAGGACTTCAGGGCGTCATGGTCCGCCATGCGGAAGGCCAGGGATGCGCGCGCCTCGACCAGTTCTTCCGGATCGGATGAACGCGAAGCAAACGTCGCAGCAAGATTCTGGAACCCCAGCTTCAACGCCAGCTGGCTGGCATTTGTGTACAAATTGTCCAGTTCGTCGTGTTCCGAGAGCAGATCGGCCGCAGCGAGCAGGGCGTCCATCGCTTCAAGATTCTCGAGCGTGTCGGCACTGGACAAGCCGTCCTCAGCCAGCGAGACGAAGTGCGAAACGATGCGGTCATGAGCCTCGGGCCGCTGCGTTGCCGGCATGCTGGCCAGTTGCAGCGTCAGCCCGTATCCGGCGACCTCGTGCAGGTCATTGAGCATCACATCGAGACTGCTCGCGACAGGCCCTGTGGAATCAATACTGCTGATCTTCTCGATCATGCGGTCTGCAACGTCCTTCTGGACTGTCTTCTCTAGTGTCTGACCATGGCGCAGAAGGCTCGCCGCCGCCTCTTCCCTGAACTCGGGATTGTTCAGGTAATTGCGCATCACATCGCGCGCAGCGTCGCCGCCGTTTCGCATATTAATGAGCGCTCTGTTGAATTTCAGGCGCGACGAGGCTGCGATATCTTCCTCATTGAAATTGGCCATCAGCTTGTCGACGATCAGACGCTCGCCAGCAGCATCCAGAGCCGGCACGGCGCGCGCAGCAATCTCGACCCGTAGCTGGAAAGGAAGCCGGCGGAACTCGTTTATCCGCTCATCGAAGCGCCGGGCTGCGGCTTTCCTGTCCTTCTTGAGAAGGGCGAGGGAGTACCAGATGCCTGACACGTCGGGGCAATCGGCCTGCTGGCGGAAAAACTCAAGATCAGGCGCGGCACGATCTTCCATGAGCACCGCCAGGCGCCGCAGGGCAGATGCTTCCGGGCCAACGATTCCGTTCAGCTGCAGCCGGGCTTCTTCGTTGAGGCCGAGGGCGATATACGCCCGTGCGAGCTCGTTCTTGAACTGCTCGGGCTCAGCCGCTTCAGCGGTGCTGCGCCAGGCCAGCAGATCATCATATGTACGAAGCTCGTGATATTCGGTGAAATCGAACGGGTCCTCCTCAGCGCACACATTTGTGGCGGTGGACTGTTTGGGGCGAAGCGACACGCCCGCCTGCGCCCGGTTGCTCCCCTGCCTTTCGATGATCGGAGCGTGCGGGTTCTGCGCGGTATTCGCTGTCGTTGATGAAGGCTGCGACGATGATGGCTCAGATGGCGTCAGCAATCCTTCGTCGATGGCATTCTTCACGAAGCGGTCAAGCGAGCTGGGTAGCTCGCTGTCAGGCTCCACGATTTTTGTCCTGCCATCGGAGTCCTGGGCACAGGCCAACCCTCCCCCAGCAAGGGCGAGGGCGACAGAACAGATGATGCCTCGACGTTTCACGCCGCCTGCTTGAGCCCCCTGACAGCCTGTTCGATTTCATTGAAGGATGGACGAACGCGGGCTGGCGCATGTCGCCGCGCGACCTCGACGCAGATATTGACCGGGTTCTTGTGCAGGTTCGACACGAGCACCTCGCCGATCATCGAGTAGAAGAAATGCTCCTCGGCCCGGATCGAGCGGATGCGCGATGCGAACGGACCGACCACGCCATAGGCCAGGAAAACGCCCAGGAATGTCCCCACCAGCGCGCCGCCAATCATCCCGCCGAGAATTTCCGGCGGCTTGTCGATCGAGGCCATTGTCTTGATAACGCCGAGAACGGCCGCAACGATGCCCAGCGCCGGAAGCGCGTCAGCCATGTTCTGAAGTGCGTGCGACCCATGCTGCTTCTCTTCCAGCAAGCTTTCGAGATGCTTCTCCAGGAGCTCCTCGACCTGGTGCACGTTGTCGAAGTTCATCAGCATCGACCGGATGGTGTCGCAGATCATCTCGATCGCATCGTGATCTTTCAGGATCTTTGGATACTTCTGGAAGATATCCGACGATTGCGGCTCTTCGATATGCGCTTCGATATCGACAGGGTTCTGCTTGAGAACATTCAGCAGTTCGGTCATCAGGCAGAGAAGGTCCTGATAGTCCGTCTTCTTCCACTTCGGCCCGGTGATCGCGGCCATCAGGTCGCCGCCGGTATGCTTGATCGTGTTGAAATCGTTGGACGCGAGGAATGCGCCGATCGCCGCACCACCAATCATCATCCCTTCAAATGGAAGGGCATGCATGATGATTTCCATGTGTCCGCCAGCGAGCAGATAGCCGCCGAACACCATACCGATGGTAACCACCAGTCCCAGAATCGCATTCACGTTCAACCTCCTCCGCGCCCATCCGGACGCAAACCCCTGTCGAGCTTCAGTTCTCCGCGAGTTCGCGCAGGAAGCTCTCAACAACTGGCCCATCGAGCTTCAATGCCCGGTGACCTTTCCAATTTCCCATTTCGCCGGTCGCGATCGCGCCCTGCCCTGTCATGGTTTCAGCGCATAGCGTCAGCTTGCCGTTTTCGACGTCCGGCAAGTCCAGAACGTCGCCAACCTTAAGGCGCGAGCATTCGCCGACCGACAGGACAATACTGCCAAGGACCACATCAAGACGGACTGAAGAGCTGCGCATGCGCGAGCGAAGCATTTCGCGATCGTGTCCACCGCCGAGCGACTTTGGCCTGGACCGTTCACGGAATTCAGCTGCGACGGCTTCAAGCTTGCTGAGGTCAAAGAAGAGGTCGATTTCCGGCGGGTCTTCGCCGCCCTCAAGCAGCCAGCCATCTTCGCCGCCCTCTGCCGCCATTGCGATGGTAATCTGGGCAACACGCACATCAGAATCGATACCGTCCGGCACAGCCGACGCGTCGGTGAGCTCTGCGGGCATACCGGGAAAAGCGTCAGGCTGCAGCGCGCTTTCGACCTGCTGCCAAAGCTCGTTGGCGGGCTGTTCGCACATCAGCTTCAAGAAAAGGTCTGCGGCCTGGAGCAGATTTTCTGTTGGCTGGCGCAGGCGCGTTGCCGCGTAACGTGCCGCGCCGGCCCGGTCGATCGCGACCGCAAGCAGCGGGCCGCCCGACATGATTTGCGGCATGAACGCAAAACGATGCCCGAGTTCGCGCTGGGCGGTCGCGCCGCCAATGATCCGGCTATTGGTCATGCGCCCGGCCAAGTCGGACTTGTAGACCTGTTTGGACCAGTTTTGGGCAGCCGCCATCAGTGCGGCCCAGAGCGGGTCGCATTGCATGAGCTTTTGGGGAAGTCCCCCCGCAGCACTGATTTTCTTCCTCAGTACGATGGACACGGCACACTCGTGGCAACAATAGCTAATCCTGTTACCAACCAGTGAATTTATTTGGTTGACGAATGGTTAGCAGGACCGTTGCAAACCCTTGCCCCGCGTAGAAGCTCTTTTGAGCTATCGCTGTTATTTACCATGACTGCAATTCGAAAGCGGGGCGTCATGGCAGAACAGCCATCTCATTCTTCACAACCAATTATCATCAAGCGAAAAAAGGTTGTTAAAGGCGACGGGCACCATGGCGGCGCCTGGAAAGTGGCCTATGCCGACTTTGTGACGGCCATGATGGCGTTCTTCCTTCTTATGTGGCTGCTCAACGCGACCACCGAAGAACAGCGCAAGGGTATTGCCGACTATTTCAATCCGACCATTCCTGTCAGCCGGATTTCCGGTGGCGGTTCGGACGGCCTTAATGGCTCCTCGATGTTTACGGAGCAGACCTACGCCCGGATGGGCACGGGCGCGACGCGGAACAATACAGTCGAATATCCCAAGCCGAAGCGTGAGAAAGAAAAGACGCCGCAGCAGGCCTCGCAGAGCGAAGTCAGCGAAAACCTGAAGTCGATGCAGTCAGAACTGAGTGAGAAATCCACCCAGCTTTCAGAACACCTTCTGGTAAAGATGTCCCCTGAAGGCATTGTTCTGGAAATCGTCGAGTCCGACAGCGCGCCTCTGTTCGAAATCGGCCAGAGCGCACCAACCGGGCTGCTAGAGGAACTCCTGGTCGTGGTGAACAACTCGCTTGGATCCTTCCAGAACGACATCAAGATCGTTGGCCATACAGACAGCCGCCCTTATCGCGGCGGCGCGCGCTACGATAACTGGAACCTCTCGGCCGACCGGGCCAACACGGCCCGCCAGATGCTGATCGAAGCCGGTCTCGACCCCGACCGCCTCAGGGAAGTGTCTGGCCGCGCCGATACAGACCCGCTGCTGCCGGAAGATCCGAGCGCAGCCCCGAACCGGCGTATATCTATCACCATCCTTACAGATAGCGTGGGCTCGCCCAAAAGCTGATTATCCCGATGTTAACCAAAGACCGCGACTCTTTAACCGCAACATTCGGTAGGAGTCCGTCTTATGAGTATCTCGTCTTCCCTCAACGCTGGCGTTATGGGCTTGAATTCCAATGCCAGCCGCCTTTCCACGATTTCCGACAACATCGCCAACTCGTCGACCTACGGCTACAAGCGTAGCCAAGTCGACTTTTCGAGCATGGTGCTGCAGCAGCGCTCTTCGGCCTATTCCGCAGGCGGTGTGCGTGTCGACACCTTCAAGGACATTGCAGCCACCGGCTCCCTGATCTCGACAGGTAACGCGACCGACCTCGCCGTCGCTGGCCGCGGCCTACTGCCCGTGACCGACCAGGTCGGCGTAAGCGCCATTGCGTCGGAACGGAACATGATGATGACGCCGACCGGCTCCTTCTATGCCGACCAGAACGGCAACCTGCGCACGCAGAGCGGTCTTTTTCTCCTCGGATGGCCTGCCAACACGGATGGCGAAATTGGCAATGTCAGCCGCAACAGCGGTATCGACCTTGCCCCGGTGAACATCGCCGCGTCGCAATATACCGCATCGCCGACAACGAGCATCGAACTTGGCATCAACCTGCCAGCCGATGCCACCGAGTCTATTGGAACCGGGAACTCCTTCCCGCTTCCGATCGAATATTTCGACAATCTTGGTCGTGCCCAGACGCTGACGCTGGAATTCACCCCGGTGATCCCGGCGTCCGGTCACTCCAACAGCTGGACTGTTGAAGTCTTCGATAGCGCTGGCGATCCCAACACCTCGATCGGTGGAATGGATATCACCTTTGCCGATACGCCAACCAATGGCGGCCGGATTCTGAGTGCTACGGCAAATGGCGGGATCAGCTACGATTCCTCAACAGGTGAGATCGCACTCAGCCTGCCGCACGGCCCGGTCAACGTGTTTATCGGCCGCCCGAACGACAGCGTTGGTATCACGCAGCTGTCTGCTCCTTTCTCGCCAACAGCCGTTACGAAGGACGGTGCGCCGATTGGTGACCTTCAGTCGGTGGAAGTTGACGAAAACGGCTATCTGCAGGCGATCTACAATACCGGCTTCCGCCGCACCCTGTATCAGATCCCAGTGGGCGACGTTCCGAACATGAACGGCCTCAAGGCTCTGGACTCTCAGGCTTACCAGGTCTCCGCTGAAAGCGGTAACCTTTACCTTTGGGATGCGTCCGCTGGCCCTGTTGGTTCTGTTGCAGGCTACTCTCTGATGGAATCGACGACGGACATCGCTGCCGAGCTGACCGACCTCATCGAGACGCAGCGGGCTTATACGTCCAACGCCAAGATCGTTCAGACCGTGGACGAGATGCTTCAGGAAACGACTAACCTGAAACGTTAGTCGGCGGCTGAAAGGTAGCTGAACCTTGAGCGTCTCACACGCCATAAACGCCGCGCGATCCGGCCTTCAAGTCAGTGGACTGAGGGCCGACATCGTCGCGACGAACGTCGCAAACGCTACAACGCCGGGCTATGTCCGGCGTTCTGCATTGCTGGCCGAAACCACGCTGGGCTCAACTACGCACGGCGTGCGGGTGGCCGGCATCGACCGGGCGCGCGACGATGGCCTGACCGGCCAGCGGATGCTGCTGACCAGTGACCTGTCGCAGGCGAGCCTGCGGTCCAGCACCTGGCAAACAATTGCCGCCCGCATCGGCAATTCGACCGATGGCCCGGGCCTATTCAATTCCCTGAACAGTTTCGAGTCCGCGCTGAAAGCAGCCGCGGCAACTCCCGAATCCGAAGCGACCGCAAATTCCGTGCTGAATGCGGCCCGCTCACTCGTCAATCAGCTTCACGGCCTGTCGCGGATGGTCGAAACCCAGCGCGCCGAGGCTGATCGCGAAATTGCGGACGGCGTGACGATCGTCAACAAGGCGCTGAAGGAAATCGAACAGCTGAACGTAGAGATTTCCAGCAATGAAGAGGCCTCCGTCCAGGTGGCCGCATTGAAGGATGAACGCCAGCGCCTGCTGGATACGATCTCCGAGTATATTCCGATTGAAACCGTCCAGCGCGATCGCGGCTCCGTGGACGTGGTGACAAAAGAAGGCGTCTTCCTGATTGCAGGCAAGGCGCAGACAATCGAGTTCTCGCCTTCTAACTCCTTCGTCGCATCGCAGACCGTCGAAAACGGCCAGCTCTCCGGGCTAAGCGTAAATGGAACGGACCTGACGCCTGGCGCATCGGCCTGGTCCGCCGTTTCCAGCGGCCTGTTCGGCGCCCTCTTCACGCTTCGTGACAATGACCTTCCGGAACTCAGCCGACAGCTCGACTCGGTCGCTGGCGATCTCATTGCGCGCCTGTCGGCCGATGGGATCGATCCGACCACAGCCAGCGGCGCGCCAGGCCTGTTTATCGACAACAATCCGGGCGCAGGCGATGGTCTGGCCTCACGGATCGAGATCAATGCCGCTGTTGATCCGGCCGCGGGCGGCCAGCTGTGGCGTCTGAGAGACGGTTTGGCGGCAACGGCTGAAGGTCCGCCCGGAAACAACTCGATCCTGTCGGCCATGGTCGATGCGCTGACCGAAATCCGCTCGATCAACGAGAACGGTATCCAGGGAAGCTTCACAGCGACGCAGCTGTCGGCACGCCTGTCATCCATGGTCGGCCAGACGCGCATCGCGCATGACTCGGTCCTGGCATCGACAACGGCGCAGCACACAATCGCGTTCGAGGCAGAGCAGTCGCTGACGGCCGTCGACGTCGACGCGCAGATGCAGGAACTGCTTCTCATCGAACAGGCTTATGCGGCGAATGCCCGTGTCATTCAGGTCGCAAGCCAGATGATTCAACGGCTAATGGACCTCTGACATGGAAAAAATGTCCATCTCCTATTCGCTCATCAACGCCAAGCTTTCAAAGAATGTGGCGCAGCTGCGTGAGCAGATAAACGACGTCTCATCTGAAGCTGTGACAGGCAAGCGGGCGGATCTCTCGAAGTTTCTGTCCGGCCGCATCGGCGAAGCGATGCTGAGCCAGAAGGCGCTTGAGGATATCCAGGTGGATCGCGGCGCCTTGCAACTGCGCGATGCACGGATCGACATTGCACAGCGCAGCCTGCAGAGCGCGCAGGAAGGCGCTGAAGGCCTGCCTGCCCGGATGCTCGCGGCACTGGGTGTCGACAACAAGTCGGACATCAAGATCATTGGCCGCGATGCGGTCAGCGCCCTCGAAAAGCTGTTCTCTTCGCTGAACAACCGCCATGGCCAACGTTTTCTATTCGCGGGCGATGCAACATCGACGCAGCCATTCGAAGATCCCAGCCAGCTTATCAGCGATGTGCGGCAGATGGCTGTCACCGCGACAGATGCGGCAGACCTCCAGACCCAGCTCGACACCTATTTCAATACGCCCACGGGCGGCTGGCAGGCCAATATCTATCAGGGCTCCGCGAGCATTACCGACCCTGACGCGGTGAACGGGATCGATCCCGCCATAACCGAGCTCGTCAGAGGGCTGGCCGTCATGGCCGTGGCCGGAGACGACGCTCCGCCCGCCCTGCTGACGCAGGACAATGCCTCGCTCAGGATCGCCGCCGATACGGTCGCTTCCGGCCAGATCAACATGATCCAGCTGCGCTCGAAGCTCGGCGTCATCCAGGAACGGCTGACCGAGGGCCTGGACGCGCTGAACTCAGAAGAACTGATACTGACCGAAGCTTTCACCAACATGACGATGAGAGATCAGTATGAAGCGGCCACCATCCTGAAGGAACTCGAGAACAATCTCGAAGCCTCCTACATGCTGACCGCCCGCCTCTCTGGTCTTTCCCTGCTCAACTATCTGAAGTGATCCGATGATGCGCCTCCTCCTGCTTCTCGCCGCAACCGTCCTGCTCCAGGTCTCAGCGCCTGTCGGCACCGCCGATGCCCAGACCCGGATCCGGGATATCGTCGATGTCGAGGGTGTCCGGCAGAACGATCTGATTGGCTACGGCATCGTGGTCGGCCTGAACGGGACAGGCGACACAGCCCGCAATTCGCCGTTCACCGAGGATTCCCTGACTTACATGCTCGAGCGCCTCGGCGTGAATGTGCAGGGCGAGGACATCAAGCCGGACAATGTCGCCGCCGTTCTGGTTACGGCGGCTTTGCCCGCCTTTGCGCGAAACGGCTCGACGGTCGATGTGTCGGTCTCCTCCATCGGCGACGCAAAAAGCCTCGAAGGCGGCACGCTGATCCTGACCCCGCTCAAGGGCGCCGATGGCGAAGTCTACGCTGTCGCGCAGGGCAGCATCGTGGTCTCGGGCCTGGATGTGCAGGCTGAGGGCGCACGGCAGCGCCAGGGCGTGACGACGGCCGGCGCAATTCCCAATGGCGCGCGCGTGGAGCGCGAGACCGGATTCGAATTCAACCAGCGCGATTCAATCGTGCTGGCGCTGCGCGATCCGGATTTCACGACTGCCGCCCGGGTCGAGGAAACGATCAATACGGCGATCGGTACCCCCATCGCCTACATGCGCGATCCGGGTACGGTCGACCTTGACCTTCGCTCGATGAGCGGCTCACCGTCGCGCCTCCTGGCCAATATCGAGAACCTGCCGATCAAGGTCGCGGTGCCTGCCCGCATCGTCATTGACGAACAGTCGGGAACCATCGTGCTCGGCGAGGACGTGACGATTTCCAAGGTTGCGATCGCGCAGGGGAATATTTCGATCAAGGTGACCGAAACACCCGTGGTCTCGCAGCCGAACCCCTTCTCGAAAGGCGAGTCGATTGTGCTGCCACGTTCCGAAATCGATATCCAGCAGACCGGTACCGACAGCATCGCCCTGCTGAATCCGAATGTGACCTTGTCCCAGCTGATCGACGGGCTGAATACCCTCGGCGTGTCGCCAGGCGAGATGGCGGATATCATCCGGACCATGAAGGCTGCAGGCGCAATCCACGCGGACCTGATCATCCGCTAGGCAGGATGGCGCCATAAATGTGGCCGCGAGCCGTCATGCAATGGCGCTGCGGCCACGCAGCCCGGATTACATGCTGATGGTGCCTTGCCGCTTCATTGCCATAAGAGCCGTGAAGAACTCCCGCTGGATGGCTTCTGCCTGCTCGGGCGATCCGATGAAGACATCACCGAGCTGATCGCGGTACTGGTCTGCCAGACGCGAGGAAATGTTGCCAAGCAGGTATTCCTGGACCGGCGCACTGTCGCCCGTCAGCGTCGCCAGCAGGCGCACAATCGTCATCTCGTCCAGCTCCCGGAAAACGACCGGAACGGCATTGCGCGGCAGAATGTCGGGCAGGCTTTCAATGGTGAACATTTGCCGTTCGATGCTCGAGAACTTGCCCTCATACTGGCTCTTGAGGAAAGCAAGCATCCGGTCGCGTTTGTCGCTGGGAACGAGGCTTAGCATTTCGCCGATCGCGGCGAGATGGCTTTCATCACCACCGAAATCGCCGCCAAACCCTCCATCGCCAAAATTGTCGAGGAACTCCATCTTGACCATCTTGGCGACGACCGCATCGATATCTTCATCGACATGATCGGTTTCGACCATGGACCCGATGGTCGGGTCGAGCTTGTCATCCTCGAGATAGGTCACGATTTCCGAAGCGACGGCGACGTCCAGCTTTCGAAGAATGATTGCAACCAGGTTGGGCGTCAGACCATTGAGGTACTCGGCGATCCGCCCGGGATCTTCCTGCTCGAGGCGTATCCAAGTGTCGTCAAAGCCCGGCGAGAAATCGAGCTCCTGGAAGGGTTCGCCGAAGATGTTTTCGAAGCGCGCTTCGCCTATTGCGCCCTCGACAATTTCCCGCGCCCGCTCTGGCCCGCCCCGGAAGGCGCCATTCTGACCGTGAAGATGTTGCAGAAAGTCGACCACGATCTCCACCAGCTCCTCTCGGCCCAGGTAGCGGATGTTCTGGATCTCCTGCGAAACCTGCTCCAGTGCACGGTCGTCCAGTTTGTCGACAATCGGTTTCGCAGCCGACTTGCCCAGCATGGCGATCACCACGGCAGCCCGCTGCGCGCGGCTGATGGAACCGATACGCGACGCAGAACCCGCCCCCTGGACGGGTGTCAGATTGCCCCGGCCGGCGCCGGCAGACGGCTTCATCGGCGTATTCATCCCGTGTACCCTCGCAGAAGTGCCTCGGTGATTTTCAGCCACCCATCGGCAAGGACGAAGAAACCGACCTTGAATGGCAGCGACACCACGGTCGGCGGAACCATCATCATGCCCACGGCCATCAGGACCGAGGCGACAACAAGATCAATCACGAGGAACGGTAAAAAGATTACGAAGCCGATCTGGAAGGCATGCTTTATTTCAGACAGCATGAAAGCCGTTGAAAGCAGCGAGAATGATGGCGCCTGTCCGTCTGGCACAGGCCGGTTCAGCGCTTCGCTAAGCACCGGGATCGCTTCCGGATCGGTCCGTGCGGTCATGAACATCCGGAACGGTTCCGTCGCGGCCGTCCAGGCCTGCTCCTCGGCAATCTGCCCCTGTGTGTAAGGCTGGATGCCGTTCGCCCATGCCTCGGCAAATGTCGGCTCCATGATGAAGAAGGTCAGGAAAATGGCGAGTGCCATGAGCATCATGTTGGGTGGTGCCTGTTGCACACCCAGGGCCTGACGGATGAACGAGAAGACAATGACCAGAAAAGGCAGACACGTGACCATCATCGCCAGCCCCGGAACGAGGCTCAGCAACGTCACCATCACGAACAGGATGATGACGGTCCCGCTGAGACCGCCCTCACCGCCCGTATTCAGCAATCCTTGCAGGGACGGATTGTTTGCGGCTTCCTGCGCCGATGCTCCAAGCGCGACAAAGCCCGTGAGCAAAAGGAGAAGGAAGGCAGCGCGATATCCGGCTACCGGACTATTCATTCCCCTCTTCGCCTTCCTCGACGATCTCGGTGATCTTCACGCCGAGCCCGCCCTCTTCAATCTCGATTAGCTCACCGCGCGCGATCAACTTGTTGTCGACCGACAGGCTGACGGGGTCTTCGATGCGCGAAGACAGCGCAACAACCGAATCCGGTCCAAGCTCAAGGATTTCGGACACGCTCATCCGCTTCTGCCCGATCGATACCGTCACGGTGACGGGAACGTTGAATATGGACCGGCGAAACTTGTTGGCCGCCGACGAATCGCGCCGGTCAATCTCGCCGGGATCCGTTTGAATCTGCTCCGGATTGGCCATGAAACTACCCCTTCTTCGTATAGGCTCAGGCCGCTTTCAGCCGTCCGAGACAGGCCTCAAGCAAACCCTCAAAGTCAAAGTCCACACCGCCATCACGCCATGAAATCGTGGCACGATTCGCACCGGGCGCCTCGTCCTCGATCACAGAGCAGCACCCGGCCAGCTGGCTGGAGCCATCGATCAGTGCCGTCAGCGCCGCGGCGAGTTCCGGCTCCGCGCGAATCTCAACATCGGCGACGGACGCTGGCAGCAGATCTGGCAAGTGCCGGGCGATCTCTTCAGCGAGGAAGGATTCGCCCAGTTTTGGAAAAAGCTTTTCCGCAAGCGCCGTCATCTGGGACTCCGCGCGCTGTCGCATCTCCTGCTGCAACTGCTCCGTAATACTGGCCAGTGAAGCAAGCGTCTGTTCGACTGCCTGCATCTGTTCCTGCAGGGCGCTGTTGGCCTCGGCGGGCGCCGACATTTCTTCGGCATCCATCACATTGCCCGACTCGCTCAGGGAAACAGTGCAGTCGTGATCCCCGCGGTCGAAGCGCGGCAGGTTAGCCAGGAAGGACTCACTCATTCACGGCGACCTTTTGATCGTCTTCCAGCCAGGCCTGAAGCAAGGCAGCCGTCTCGTCCTGCCGCTCCTTGGTATAGTCCTTCAGGAACTCGAACGGATCGGTCGGCGCAGCGGCCGATGCGCTGCCGTCACTACCGATGAGCTGCGGTGAGTTCAGCTCGCCACCGCGTTGCCCGGCTGGAGGCTGCTTGAACAGCGGCCGTATGACACCAAAGGCCAGCGCCAGAACGATCAGGCCAAGAAGCCCCGCTTGAGCCGCTGGCCAAGAATAGCGTTCGATCATGGTCTCGACCATGCTCGGCGCCTCAAGCATTTCAGGAACCTCGATTTCCTGAAACGGCATCAGCTCCACTGTAAGAGAATCGCCGCGCTGGGTATCGAGGCCGGCTGCGGCCAGGATAAGGTTTTCGAAATCGTCGACGACCTGCTGTGAAAGCGCGGTGGAATTTGCGGCCGTCGGGTCGATGTTCAGCGCCTGCTGGTTCAGCAGAACAGCCACCGAAATTCGCTGGACGTCGCCCGGCAGCATCTCTGTTTCGATGCGCCGTTCATTCATCTCGTAGACGACGCTTTCGGTACTGTTACGAACAGAGCTGGACCGGCCGCCGCCATTGTTGGCCTGCGGCAGGTTGCTGGCAACTGTCACGCCGCCACCGGCATTCGACCCATTCGTCTCGCTAACATCATTGCTGGTGCGGTTTCGGATGACGCGGGACTGAGGATCATAGGTGACTTCCGAGACGCGCTGGCGCTCACGGTTCACGTCAACGCTGACCGAAACCCTCGCATTGCCGGACCCGACGCGCGCCTCAAGAAGGCGGAGAATCTTCTGTTCCAGGGTGTTGGACTGGGTATCGGCAAGGATGGAGGGCTGCTCCGACTTCGCAACATTCGGGCCCGCAATCATACCCTTTTGCGGGTCGATCACAGCAACGTCGGCAGGCTTGAGTCCCGACACAGCAAGCGCGACCATGTACTGGATCGCTTCGGCCTGCCGCGGCGTGACGCCTTGGGCAGACTGCAAGGTCACTGAGGCGGTCTGCGGCGGGCCCGAACGGGCAAAACCAGACCGCAGGCTGGCGCCGATATGCACACGGGCCGACTGCACACCCGGGATCGACAGGATCGTGCGGGTCAGCTCGCCCTCCTTGGCGCGCCAGTAGTTGGCGTTGTACATTTCCGACGTCGTCGAGAAACCGTTCACATCGTCAAGCAGCTCGTAGCCGCGCACGGATTGCTGCGGCAAGCCCTCACGCGCGAGCGAGTATCGCACGCTGTCGCGCTGGCTTTGCGGAATGAAGATCGCCTCCCCGCGGATTTCATAGTCGACACCGCGCTTGTCCAGCTCCTCAATGACCTCGCCGGCATTGACTGGCTCAAGACCGGAATAAAGCAGCGCCATCGGCTCCTGCACGGCGCCGCGAACCATGAATGTCATGGCCAGAATGACACCCAGCACCGCCCCGGCCAATGATAGTTGCCTTCCCAAGGACAGGTTCTTGAGAGTCTCTACAAACTGCATGGATGAGGTGCCCCGCTCCAGAAACTATCCCACACGTAATGGTTAACATCTCCCGCGAATTCCTTAACGCTTCCTTTACCCAGCGTTGATTACAGCAGACGAGAGACAGACCGTTACGGTGAAGGGGCTGCATGGCTGACAACTCGGAAAAGGAACCGGCCGGGTCAGGCGATTCGTCAGGCGGCGGCATGATGGCATTTGTCGTCATTGCGCTTGTGTCTGCGGCCGCTTCGTTTGGAGCGGTATTCTTCCTGGCACCTTCGGGCAGCTCGGAAGTCGCGGCCATCTGCACGCCGGATGGACAAACGGTGAGCTTCACCCCCGATCCGCTTGCACGCGAGGACCACGCCTATGTCGAACTCGACGACATCCTGATCACCGTGGGCAACGAGCCAGCCAGCCGCTATGTGAAGATCAAGACGGCCATTGTCACAGACAAGGATGATGCGGCGGCCGTCAAGAAGGCGCAGCCGATGCTGACCGACGCCTTCATCAGTTATCTGCGATCCATAGAACTGTCCGACTTCGAATCAGCCGCATTCTATCCGCGGCTGCGTGAGCAACTTTCGAGGCGGGCAGAGGTCGTCCTCGGCGGTGATGTTTCGCGCGGCGTCCTTGTGACCGAATTCCTGTTGAGGTGACGCGTATGGATCAGATGATTGTTCAACCGACCGACCTGGCCCTTTTCCTCGTATCCTTCGCGGCCTGCATCTACTGCTTCATCCTAAGCCGGCGCCTGAAGGCGCTGCAAGACACGCGCGACGGCCTGGGCGCGACCATCATGGCGCTGACGAAGTCGGTCTCCGCCGTATCGTCCGCCACCAGCGAGACCCGTTCGCAGGCCGGTGAACTGGCAACCCGCCTGTCTTCGCTGATGAAGGATGCCGACCAGATGTGTCATCGGCTGTCAGCCCTCACCGACGAACTCGAGAAAACTCACAAGACAGCAAGCGAAAGCGCTACGGCCGCGCAGGGCGAGCTCAAGATGGCGCTCGGCGACCTGCTGGACCAGTCGCAAGACAGCATGACGGAGATGCGCCGGTTGCTTCGCCAGATGCGGACACTCACCGGCGTCGCGGCGACAACGATCCGTGATTCGGATTTTCTCTTCGACGATGAAGACGCGGACCTGGTGGAGAGGACCCTGTAAGGCATGGCCACCGGCAACACCCGCACCCACGTTCTCATCACCCTTGGCGTCCTGTTCACGATCGGCGGCGCGTCACGCATTCTGCCGCATGCCTTTGCAGCGGCAGAAAACACTGCTCCGGCCGAGCATGGTGAGGGAGCCCCCGAAAAGGGCGAGATCATTTCGGCCGGATATGATCTCGACAGCCTTGAGGACGATACGCCTGGCCGGGTCTGCTTTACAGGCGAAGCCGCTGCAGCCCTCGAAAAAGACCAGGAAGCGATAGACCGGCGCGCAGAGGCCATTCAGGAACAGGAACTTGAGCTCCAGGCCCGGCAGATTGACCTCGATCGCAAAGCCCAGGAGTTGCAGGCCCTGCAGGCAACTCTGGAGGACCGCTGGCGTCAGATGTCCGCCGAAGCCGACCAGGATGTCGAACACCTGGCGCAGATGTACGCCGCCATGAAGGCCGATCAGGCCGCGCCAATCTTTGACCAGATGGACCCCGGTTTTGCCGCCGGTTTCCTGCGCCTGATGCCAAGTGATCAGGCCGGCGGAATTCTCGCCAGTATGGATACCAGCAAGGCCTATGTGGTGAGTGTCAAGCTGGCGAGCCTGAACGATGATATCCGGGCTGCGCAGGATTAGCCGCCAGGTCTGATCGTACAAATGCGGTCAGGCGTGAACCCAGATCCTCGATCTGCAGTCTTGTGGCATCAATTGTTTTCAGGCGCTCCGCGCGGCTGATGCCTTCGGCAAGACCTCGCTCGAGCAGGTCAACCATATCGCCGATTTTCGGCTCGGTATCGGCAAGCATGTAAGCCTGTCGGCCAACCGACCCGAAAAAACTTTCCAGCTTGTGATCCCAGCCAAGACCGACATGCGGCACGCCATAGGAATAGGCTGCAATGCAGGCGTGTAGCCTGTGCGCAATAAGACCATCGAGACTGGCGATCAGGTGCGCCAGTTCGGATGGCCGGTGCAGTACGGGGGCTGCCAGAACCTCGTCGGCAGCCCGCAGCTTCGCGCAGACTGATCCATACACTGTCTCAGCGAAACTCAGGTCGTCGCGGGCGCCATTGGTGAATAGCTGAACCTTGTAACCACGCTGCACGAGTTCCTCAGACAGGGACGCAAGAAGCTGGCGCCAACGCGCATGATCAAGACCGGGCCGATCTGCGTGCAGATTGAGCGTGCTGGGGTTCGTAACACCGACACCAATCGTGGCGCGCCCGTTTTGCACCAGGCCGCCACTCGGCCAAATGACACTCGCAAGCAGGCCGGGATCGTTGACGACCGTCCCGCTTGGCGGTGCGAACACGTCATTCCAGCGCTGCAGGGACCGTTTATCGCGAAGCCAGGCCGCAAAAACCTTCGAAGACAGTGCGCCCTGGAAGAGCTTCATTCCGGCGGGGCTGCATTGCGTTCCCACACCGGCCGCAAATATGCCCAGGGGTATATCGAGGTCGCTGGCCACTCCGGCGACAGCAGCAATCTTGAGCGGGAAATTGAGATCCGAGT
This sequence comes from Henriciella mobilis, assembly GCF_003576285.1. NCBI lineage: Bacteria > Pseudomonadati > Pseudomonadota > Alphaproteobacteria > Hyphomonadales > Hyphomonadaceae > Henriciella > Henriciella mobilis. The sequence goes on from NZ_QWFX01000016.1 coordinate 617,770, forward strand.
CAGCAATGATCTGACCACCGCCAAGCAAAGCGACATCGGCGCCGTTCATGCTGCGCCTGTAATGGCGCTGCAGCCTGAGCTGGACGACGGGTTTGAGACAGGAGGCGACGATTGTGCGGCGAAGACCAGCTGGCAAGCGCTCAAGCAAGGCCAGCAGGAAGGCGCGCGAACGGTTGATGCCCTGCCCGTAATCCGTCCGGCCAGCAATGTCGCACGTGACAATGGAAATTCCCGGATGGCTCGCCTGCAGAACGCCTTCCATGCATTCCGCGATGATGCCATCACCCAGGTTGGGCGAGAATTTCAGATTCAGCAGGACAAGTTTCAAGGCATGCGGCCCTTGAGTCTGGAGCTGGCTAGTGGTGTCGACCGCCTCGGCTCAGAGCCGGGTGATGTATTCCGGTGAAAGCTTTCCCGACACCAGGTGACCGAAGGCCAGCCAGTTGCCTTTGACCCGACCCCAACGGTCGACCCATGGTTCGGGACGGAACGTCAGGACGTGATTGGCCAGCAGGTTGCGGCTCATCAGCGTGTACGCCTTGCTGCGGCGCATCGATCCCTTGCGTACCAGGTAGAGCGGGTTCGCGATCTGCGAGTAGCCAAGCCGCACGCCCGGAGAGCGGGCCGACTTCACGCCGCAATGCACGCCCGAGAAGGCGTTTGTGTGGACCAGCCGGCCATGCTTTTTCAGCCGGTTCGAAAAGTCGACATCTTCGAGCCAGCCATAGTATGGCAGCGCCTCATCAAAGCGGTTGTCCCCGATGGCGTTCGCGCGATAGGCCATGTTGCAGCCATAGAGATCGTCGACCTCCTTCAGGACGCGCGGCTTGGGGCGCGGATTCTTGTCGAATGCTTCAACAATCTTCGTGGCATTCTCATAGGTCATGCCCGGCCCCTTGATGTCGTCATGCAGAACATGGCCGGTCATGCCGACGATATCGGGATTGGCATCGAAGAAGTTGACCATGCCTTCGAGCGCGAATTTCGACGGGACGTAGTCGTCGTCGAAGAAGACAATGTAATCAGCCTTGCCTTCCAGCGCGTTGAGCGCGCGGTTGCGCTGGGCGCAAAGCCCCTTCGTTCCCTCAATGACAATCACGTGGTCTTCAAGGTCATCCGGCACATCTTCAGGTCCAGTCACCGACAGCAGGATGATATCGGCCGGCCGTGTCTGCCGGCTGAGCGCGTCAAGATTTTCCCTGACCGTCTCAGGCCGTCCCAAGGTCGCAATGGCAACCGCCAGTCGGGATTTCGATGGCGTCATGAATTTTGTCCCTTGCCGATAAATTACAGTCCGCTTCGCCTCGCGTCGATGCAATTCTTTTGCCAGCCATTCATGATGTATGGTGCAATCATTGCAGGTTAGGAGCAGCCGGGCCCGGGGAGTTTCTTGGCGTGTCGTCCATGAACCATATCGTGATCATCCATGACAGCGTTGAAGCGCGCGGCGGCGCGACAGGACTCGCGCGGCTGTCTGCGCTCGAATACCGAAAGCGCGGCTTCAGGGTGAGTTATCTGACCGGCGAATCTGGCGACGACGAACTCGCTGAGGCGGGCATCGACGTGCACGGCCTTGGCCAGTCAAAGCTGAAGAAAGCGGGCACGTTCGCCGCCATGACCAAAGGCTTTCACAACGCTGAAGCAAAATGCCTCGTTGCAGACTGGATCGCACAGAACGATACGCCATCCACCGTTTACCACCTGCACAACTGGGCGCAGATCCTGTCACCCGGCGTGTTCGCGGCGCTGAAGCCCGTCGAGGCAAGAACGGTCGTCTCCTGCCATGACTTTTTCAATGTCTGCCCGAATGGCGGCCTGCTCAACTTCCAGACAGGTGAGATCTGCAAGCTAAAGCCCATGTCGGCCGCCTGCTGGGTAAGCCAGTGCGACCGGCGCAACTCTGCCCACAAATACTGGCGCATGGCCCGGCAGTTGCGGCTGAATTCGTTGGCTGGCTTCGCGCAATCGCAGATGACCTTTGTCTGTCTCAATGCCGGTATGGAACAGGTGATGCGCGCGGCAGGGTTCCGGGCGCCGAATCTTGTGAACATTCCGAATCCGGCAAATGGTTACACCACCGACCGGGTCGAAGCCGAGCAGAATGAAGCCTTCCTGTTCGTCGGCCGCCTGAATGCGGAAAAAGGCGCGGACATCGCCGCTCGAGCGTCGAGGCTTGCAAGCGTTCCGATGATCATGGTCGGCGAAGGCGAGATGATGGATCGTCTTGTGGCGGGCTATCCCGAAATCGAATTTCCAGGCTTCTGCACGCGCGAGGAAATTGCGCAGCTGGTCGGCCGCTCGCGCGCGCTAGTCGTCCCCGGCCGCTGGCGTGAACCGTTCGGCTTGGTTATTGCCGAGTGCGCCCGCAGTGGCTTGCCTATACTGAGTTCCGAGCCGAGTACCTTGTCTGCTGAGATCGCCCATCTCGATATGGGGCGCACCTTCCCGGCAAATTCTCCTGACATCCTGGCCGCAGTGCTTAGGGAGGCCGCAGCGGACGATGCACTGATCAGTAAACTGAGCAGGAACGCCTTCTCAAAGGCCGAGAATATCTGCTCAACGACAGCGGAATGGACAGAACGGTTCCTTGGCCTTTTCGAACAGAAGACCGCCGGACGGGCCTGATATTTCGGCACAGCCCGACGCGCAGCACTTTCCATGCCCCCCGAAACCCTTGTAAGCAAAGCACGTTGCGCGTCATGGTGCGCGCTTGCGCGGCCATTGAGCCGGCATCAAAGGGGAGACAGGCTATGAGTGGTCAGGACAGCTCGGATTCCAAGGATGTTCTCGAAGCGCTGGATCGGGTTCTCGAGGAGCTTCGCCGCGAATTCGCCGCCAACCCCGAATTCGCGCATCGCGTTGTGCGTGCGCTCGGCGCGAATGTCGTTTTCGATCCCAAGCTCGCCGCCAAGCTCATCAATCCCATCGAACTGGTCGCCCGGGAAACGCCTGAAAAAGTTGCAGAGCAACTTGGCGGACTGTCTGCCGCCGATCTCAAGAAGATGGCCAAGGATTCGAAACTGGCGTCTCCGAGCGATGTCGCTGGCAAGTCGAAGGAAGCGGTGATCGAACTGATCCAGCGGCGCGCCACCCTGCGCATAGAGTCCCGGCGCTCCGACGTCTGACCCTCTCGGATCAGGCACGCCGGAACGCCGGTCTCAATCGTCTTAGTCTTACCCGCTGGTGTAGTACTTCGCGTACGACTTGTAGCCGGAGTGGCCGTAGCCCTGGCGGTGATACTTGCTGGTATCCACCCGGTTGATCACGACGCCAGCCACGCGGGCGCGGAAGTCACGCAGGATGGACAGGGTCTGCTTGAGGGCAGCCCGGTTTGTCTTGAGCCAGCGCGATACGATCACAACCTGGTCCACCTTGCTCGTCAGGACGCGGGTCTCTGCGAGCAGGAGCAGCGGGCCTGTATCGATGATGATGAACTCATAGATGTCCTGCAGCTGTTCCATGAGCTGGTCGAAGGCCTTCGAACCAAACACATCGCGGGGCGTGTGACGCGACGGCGTCAGCGGCAGGATGTGGAGATTGCTCGCCTCATCGATCTGCACAGCTTCTTCAATCGTGCACTCTCCGAACAGGCATTCCAGGAAGCCGCGCTCAGGCGGTTCGCTCATGACCACGTCGGAAAGCCGCTTGCGGCGGAAGTCACCATCGATGATCAGCGTCCGCGTTCCGGACATGGCAGACATCAGGCCGAGGCCGTGGGTCATGGTCGTCTTGCCTTCGTCCGGCTGCGAGGACGTGATCGCGACCGTCTTCACCGGCGAGTCCAGGTCGGCAAACATGATCGACGCCCTGAGGTTCCGGAAACTCTCGGCATAGGCTGATGTCGGGTTTTCCAGCAGATAGGTCCGCGCATCGCGCTTGGCCGAACCGGTCAGGCGCGGGAAGTTGCCGAGGAATGGCACGCGGAAGTGCTCCTCGATCTCCTCGCCGCTGCTGATCTGGCTGTTCAGTGCTTCGGCAGCTACCACGGCGCCGACGCCCAGCATCAGGCCAAAGACGAGGCCGACAGCAAGGTTCAGCGACGTCTTCGGGAAAGACGGCGTACGCGGAACCGGCGCGGACGAAAGGAGGCGTGCATCGGGTTCTGCAAGACCTTCGGATTCGTTGGTCTGCTTGAAGCGCGCCAGGAAGGCTTCATAGATTGAGCGAGAGGCTTCGGCATTACGCTCCAGTTCACGCAGGCGCACGGCGGCCTGATTGTTCTGGGCCAGCGTGTTGCGCATCGAGTTGAGATTGGTCTCGAGGCTCTGCACGCGCTTGCGGGCGATGGCCACGTCACCTTCGATGTTTGATACAATGCGGCGCAGCTCAACCTGGATCTGGTCGCGGATATTGGCTTCTTCGTTATTGATGCCCTGAATGTCCGGGTGTTTTGGCCCGTAACGGTTCTGCAGGTCGGCGCGGCGGCGCAGGATTTCAGCCTGCTGGCGGCGAAGTTCGGAAATGACCGGCGAATTCAGGGCCTCGCCGCTGACTTCAGCAGAGATACCGCGCTGCGCCATTTCGCGAACCGTGACAAGACGCGCCTCGGCGGTCGCCAGCTCGGCACGCTGGACGATGAGCTGGGCATTGAGGTCCGCCATTTGCTGCTCGTTGAGCGTCGTCGCACCGGCGCTGATCAGGCCCGAGCTGGCACGGTAGGATTCCACCGCATTCTCGGCCTGGTTCACTTCCTCACGCAGTTCGGCGAGGCGCTCCTCGAGCCAGGAGTTTGCCCGGCGGGTCGCATCGAACTTGGCGTCCAGCTGCTCGACAAAGTACTGATCGACGATCTGGTTTGCGATGGCAGCAGCCAGTTCCGGGTCGTGGCTATCGGCGAAGATTTCGATGCCATAGGTCGTTCCGATGCGGCGCGCAGATGTCTGCGAGAGCAGCGAGTTGACGACCAGTTCCATCTCTTTCTTCTGGGATGCCGCTTCGGATTCCTCGGCGACATTGCTCGAACCGCCGCCCAGCCAGCTCTTGATTTGGGATTTGACCTGATCGGACATGCTCGCCTCGCGCAGCAGCGGATTGAATTCCGGATAGCTGGTCAGGTCGAGCTGGCGGACCACTTTTTCGGCCAGAGACCGCGAGCGGATGATCTCCACTTCAGTATCGACTACGGTGGATTCAGGCGGAAGGCCTGACAGGACCGACCCGATGTCGACCACCGTCTTGTCACGCGAGTCGATGATGACTGAGGCGCTGGTCGAATAGACAGGCGTCGCCTGAAAGGTGAACAGGGCCACGGTCACGAATACCGAAATCACGACCAGGAGGAACAGGGCCAGCCGGCGGCGAAGCGCACGCAGGGCCTGTTTCGGATCAGTGATCTTCTCGTCCGACGCGTTCCCTTCGGGCGCGTAGTAGGGACGATTGGCATAACGCGTATCGATTGGAATCTGGCTGTTCACTGGTCTGTTTCCGTCTGGTTATGCGTTTCATTCAAGGTGAGGGGCAGGCGATCGACCGGTTAGGGCGTCAGGATCAGCGTCGCCATCACGCGATTGTCAGTGAAAGACCGGACATTGGAATCCTGGTCTGCAAACCGGTAGCTCAGCCGTGCCGATGCATTGCGATTGAACTTCCACAGTGAGCCGACCTCGAATTCGATGCGGTCATCGCTACGATCGACGTTCTCGAAATCGAAATTCGTGAAATCGATACCAGCATTGACCAGCCAGTTGCGGCGAAGCTCATGGTCCACATTTACTCCGAGCGCGGTCTGCGTCGCGGCGGCCGTGGACTGGATGCCTGGGTCGATAACGCGCCGGGACGCACTGGCCGATACCGTGGTGAGCTGTGTGACAAACCAGTTCGCATTGCCCTCGACCGAAAGGCCGGAAACATCCTCAGCGGTAGGATCGTCATATTCGAACTGGTGATATCCAACGGCGATGTCGCCGCGAAGCAGGATCGGAAGTTCGAAATTCGTGCCGACGCGGACAATCGTACCCTCGGAGTCGCGGGTGCGCTGGCCGGGGCTCGTTGGCGCGTCATAGTCCCGGGACGTGACACTGCCTTCGGCGAAAACCGACCAGTCCCGTTGCGGGGCATACGAAACCCGGACGGACCCTGTCATCTCGTCACGGTCACGGAAGTCCTGGTCCAATGTGCCGCCACCATTCAGGCTGACATCGCTGAAATTGTAGGTATCGGCGGACAGGCGGCCACGCAGGCGCACGCGGCCCTGTTCGTAGTTGATCCCGGCTTCGCCGCCAACACGATCAACTTCGACCGGCTCTGCAGCTGCCGGATCGCTCGCTACGGAGGCCCGCGGTTCATTCGTATGTTCGGCCAGCACCGCGCCGACGAGACCGAAGCTGCTGGTTACATCAAGACCGCCGAATGCCCGGGCAAACAGGTCTGTGGCCGATTCTGAACCGGTATCGACATACTCGGTATGCTCTGCTGCCAGCGACGCTCCAAACTCATGGCGAGACCAGGTCGACACCAGGTCAACAGACGGTGCGATGACGCCAAAGGAGTCTCCGGTTTCGTCAGTGGTCGAAGCGAACAGGTTGCTGCGATAGCCCGCACCCACGCGAAGGCGGGGCTGAGCCTCGAAGGCGCCTAGGCGAACCGGCACCGGATCGAATTCCGGCTGCGGGCGCTCTGTGACCGAGACGTATCTATTTCGATCAAAGAAGCTGTCCTGAGCCTGCGCCGTAAACGCAGAAGCCGAAATGGCAGCGACCGAAGCCGCGGTTACAAAGTGTGCTGTCTTGATCATGTCTAGTGTCCCCAAACGTCACGCTACGGGTCACCTAAGCAATGACGATACCAGTTCGTGTACCTTTCGAAGCTTTCTATCCCCTGAAAGCAATCCGGCCCGGAACAGCCGTGTGTCCCGGGCCGGAAAATTAAGCAGCCATTAGGTCGGCCGGTAGTCCGAGGTGGACTGGACGCCGGAGCTTGCCGGCGGCGCTGATCCTGGCTTCAGCAAGTCAAAGGCTTCCTGCGCCGGACCGAGTGCATGGCCGAACCGAGGCCGCAAATGAACGCCCGAAGGATTGTTCCATTGCGGCGAGAGCGTTTCAGGCGATTGTGCCTCGGCAAAAGAGGCCGGAATCGATGGTGCACTGTCCAGCTTCTGGCCAACCGTTTCACCACAAGCGGCGTAGGCCGACAGATCATGCAGTGAACCGCCAGGCAGTTCGCCTGCAATCTCAACGATGTCAGCTTGGCCTGCGCAAGCATTCAATGCTTCCAGGGTAAGGCCATTCAGGTCGACGGGCTGGGCCACGCCAACCGGCACGTCATCACCCGGCCGGGTTGCGAATGACAGCTTGTTCATGCTGGCAATCCTGGTCGGACGGATCATTTCGCCATCATTGGCCGGCGCAGCAATAGCTGGCACTTCGCCAGCCTCATTCTGAACGTTTGCAACAAGGGCATCCACGACCTTGTCGTTATCGTCTTGTGCAGTGAAGAACGCGGTATCGCCGTGCATGAACACTGCGCCTGCCGCTGCAATGGCCGCTGCGAGGCCCATTGCGATGGCCATGTGTTTCATTTTTGTCCCCTTCTGGCTTCGTCCCTGAAGCCAGTCGTTACGATATCGCAACGGTGCAAGAAATACACCCTTTTTTGCGGTGCAAGGTGAGCCCTAGAAAAAGCGCTCGACCACGCGGATCGTGTCACCGGGCTGCACCTTCAGCGTCGGCTTCAACTCGACGCGGATTTCTTCATCCACTTCAGCGCCCTTGATCAAGACGAAGCGCTTGTTGGCTCGGTAGGTGAACCCCTCGGCCGTCGCGATGGCGTTCATGACGGTCAGGCCATTTGTGTATGGATACTCGCCCGGCCGGGCGACTTCGCCCAGGATATAGAATGGGCGGTAATTGACGACCTCCGCGCTCACGCGCGGTTCGCGCAGGTAGCCGTCACCAAAACGTTCTTCAGCCAGACGCTGGAACTCGCGGACGGTCATCCCTTCGACATTCACGTCACCAATCAACGGCAACGATAGAAAACCCTGTCCGTCCACGACGAACTCGCCAGACAGTTCGGGCTCACCGAAAACGGTCACGCGCAGACGATCTGCATTGCTGAGACGGTACTCCGTCACGACCCGGTCTGTCATGACATCTGCGTCCGGTGTGCCATTTCTGTCCGCCTGTACGGGGGCCGTCTCGCAAGCTGCCAGGAACACCGAGGCCAGGAAGACTGCGCAAAGCGCGCGAAAACAGGAAATCATCATGGGTTTGCGCGTAGCCTTATCGTGTCTTGAGAAAACTGATCTGGTCCTTTTCGAGGCGAACAGCCGTGAGGCGCCCGCTGAAATAGGCCCCTGTGTCGACATTGATGCGCCGGAAGTCACTATAGGCATCATCTGCTGGCGTATGTCCATGAACCACGACGACATCATCTCGCTCACCTGCTTTCAGAAACTCGTCCCGGATCCAAAGCAAGTCATGTTCCTCTTGTTCGTCAAAGGCCCGGCCAGGCCGTGTCCCGGCGTGAACGAATCCGTAGTCACCCAGTCGGACGGACACGTCCAGCGCGCGCATGAAGTGCAAATGCGACTCGGGAAATTTCTCCTGGAACTGCTGATGAGCCGAAAGCCATTCGTCGTTCATCGTCAGGCTCCGAGGCGGTCGCACGCCGTAAGAGACAAGCGTCTCGCGACCACCATAATTTGCCCATTCAGGACCATGCTCGGGTTGTTCCAGAAAGCGCAGCAGCGCCTCTTCATGATTGCCCTTCAGGAAGAACGTCTCAAACCGGGACACCTGGTCGCTCATCAGGAAGTCAATCACCTGGCGTGACTGGAACCCGCGGTCGACATAATCGCCCAGCATAATGAGGTGAGGCGTTGCTTCACTCTCGCGTGCGTCTTCCTCGATGCGCTTGAAGAGGGCCTGCAACAGGTCGGCGCGGCCGTGCACATCGCCTACTGCGTAGACAAGAATCCCGTCGGGAAGCTCTGCCGGCGCGGCTTGCGGCGCCGCATCGGCAATGGCTGCGGCTGCGACAGGCATTGAGGCGAGGCCAGGCTGATCTGTAATTGCAGCACGGCGCGATATCACCCTGCTGCGTTCCAGAACCGGGAAACGTTCCTTGAGCCAGCCGGCCATGGATGCCAGACCGGATCGCGCGAGGGCGACCGGCCTGTGCCATAGGCGCCGCAGCAAGCTAGCCGCGGTCTCTTTTGCTGACTGACGAGCCAATCTGTCCCCCTCGACGTCGCTCGAAGTTCCAACTTTACATATATTCTATAGCAAGAAGTGTGCGCGAGTCACTGTTTCTGCAATTAGTTCAGGGCCTTCGGCCTCTAAATTGCAGTAAAAATGACCAGAAAGATGGCGCCCCAGGCGAGCGTGCAGAAAACGAGAATGAAAAGATAGGTCTTCCAGAGTGGCCATTTCTCGGCGCGACGACGTTCGCGCTTGCGCGCAGGCGCATGCACAGTTGCAGAAGAAGGCGTCGAAGTGGAAGTTGGTGTTGGCATGTACTTTGGCTATCGTTTGACCTTGTCCCGAACGCGGAACAACGTGTTTAGTTCACCAAGGATTGAATTTCCTGAACAAATACTCAACAACTCGCTTAGTTCTCTGAATTGTGCTTGTGCACATGGAGGCAAGGGCTGATGTCAAAACTATGGCATGATGTGCAAGCTGTCCGGGTGCAGCCTCTGGAATTACCCGTCGGGCGCCTGAAGCAAATCGGCCTGATCATTGCCACAGCGGTCACGGCGGCCCTGTGTATTCAGGGCCTCATCTTGAATCACGAGTCCAGAAAACTGACGCAATCCCGGATATCGCTCAGTCAGGCTGAAACCCTGCTGACTTCCGGCGCCGGGCCGCAAGTCATGCTGTCCGCGGCCGAAGCACTGGAACTGACCTCGCCGGAAGCTGCCCGGCTTGCGATTTCGCTGACGCATGCCAGCCTGTCCCAACAGCCTCAACAGCCCTATGCATGGGCCGAACTGGCCTACTATCAGAGTCGGCTCAAGGGCCACGTCGACAGAACTGCGCTAAGCGCGTTCCAGACATCGATTGATCAATGCGGCTACTGCGACCAGGACCTGTTGCGCTGGCGTCTGGGCTTTGCACTGGATCACTGGGAGGACATGCCAGAAGAGGTACGCCTCGATGTATTTCGGGGGGCCGAGTTCCTACGCTGGTGGCACATGGACGGCGCATTCCTGGCAGAAGCCAGGGAACGGGCAACGGCGCTCGGCATCGATTTTCGCGACTATCAGCGCAAAGTGGTGTCAGATATTCGCCCGCATGAAATCCTGCCAGCGAACTAGCTGATCCCGTTCTGGGCCAGGATCTGACGGACCTTCTGCTTGAAGGGTTCACGGCCGAACGTCTCGGCGTGGGCCCGGATCCGCTGAGGGTCGAAGTCCTCATCCTTGAAACTGCCGATCGCCTCGACGAACGCCTCGACAGTCTGCTCCTTCACGAACAGGCCACTCAAACCATCAACCACGGTGTCGAGCGCGCCACCTCGCGCATAGGCGATGACCGGGCGGCCTGACGCCATGACTTCAACCGGAATCATGCCGAAGTCTTCTTCGCCGGGAAAGACCAGGGCCTTGCAGCGGGCAAAATGATGTTTCAGCTCGCTGAACGGTACACGACCGAGAAACTCGATATTGTCGCCGGCCTTCCGCTCAAGCGCCTTTCGCTCCTCGCCGTCGCCGATGACCTTGAGCTTCAGGCCGAGCTCGTTGAAGGCGTCGATCGCCAGATCGAACCGCTTGTAGCGAACGAACTCGCCAGCCGCGAGGAAATAGTCACCGCGTTCCGACTCGTCGGCAATCTTGAAGTCCTCCGTCGCCACGGGCGGGAAGACGACCTCCGACGACCGGCGATAATATTTCTCGATCCGCTTTGCGACGAAACTGGAATTGGCCAGGAACTGGTCGACGCGCGCGGCGCTTGTGACGTCCCAGGTCCGCAGCCGATGAGCGATACCCGGAAAGGCGATCTTTGCCAGCCTGCCGGCAGATGCCTGGTACTGCGGATAGAGGTCCCAGATATAGCGCATCGGCGAGTGCGTGTAGCACATGTGAAAGGCGTCCGGACGCGGAATCACACCCTTGGCCGGACCTGACTCCGAAGAGATGACAAGGTCGTATTCGGAAAGGTTCAGTTCCTCCAGCGCTCGCGGCATGAAGGGCAGGTACTTCTGGTACTGCGACCGCGCGAACGGCATCTTCGAAATGAAGGTCGTCTTGATGTCGTGCTGGTTCAGCTTTGAGGAAAGCCTCTTGCGGTCACAGACATGCGTAAAGATGTCGGCATCGGGAAAAAGATCACAAAAGGCTTCGAGCACACGCTCTCCGCCTCTCATTCCGTTAAGCCAGTAGTGTATCAGGGCAACACGCATCAGACATATTCCTCGCAATCTGCCCTGAATAAAGCAGATATTGCGCCAGCCCGGACGGAGCGGGTTTACGCTCTGCCCGGGCTGGGAATTTGGCTGGAGTAAGGTGTCCTAGCGGGCGCCCTTGGAGAACAGCACCGCAGGCACTGTCATCGCCATGATCTTGATGTCGCCCGTTACGGTCCAGTCGCGGACATAGGTCACATCAAGTTCGACGCGTTCGTCATAGGAGGTATCGCTGCGACCACTGATCTGCCACAGGCCCGTCAGTCCCGGCCGCGTGCTCAGATAGAAGTCATACTTGTCGCCATAACGGGCCGCTTCGTTCCGGACGATCGGGCGCGGGCCAACGATCGACATCTCACCCTTGAGAATGTTGAACAGTTGCGGAAGCTCATCGAGTGACGAGCGGCGAAGGAAGTCGCCGAGCGGCGTGATCCGCGGGTCGTCCGTCAGTTTCTGGGTCGCGCGCCATTCCTGAGCGGCAACCGGATTTGTCGCCAGAAGCGCCTCAAGACGCTCTTGCGCATCCACCACCATTGTACGGAACTTCAGGCAGCGGAATTCCTTGCCATCGCGGCCAATCCGGTTCTGCGCGAAGAAGATCGGACCGGGGTCCTTGATCTTCATCAGTACCGCAATGCAAAGAAGCAGCGGCGAAATGAATACCAGAGCCGCGGCGGACAATACAATGTCCATCCCGCGTTTCAGGACGCTGCTTCCCGCCTTGGAAAATTTTTCAGCGGGCCCCTGCCGAGTTTGTTGCCTGGCCGTCTTGTTCGCGTCTTCAAACGCGACGTTCGAATAATCGTTGAAAGGCACCGATTCCCCCAAATACACTACCGAAGCCGTTTCGAATCTTGGTCCCTATTCGACCCGGCTATTGATTTTCCCTGCTGGCGACGTCCCTTCGCCAACTTCACTTTGCGCGAAACAATTTGTTTACACAATGTTAATCAATGCAATGCGCGAGCCAGCCCGGACTTTCAAGCATATTCCCCTGAGGCGCGAACCGGCCCCCGCACAATCGGGCAGCTGCCGAAGAACGCGCCAGTTTGGCACATTTCTCGCTCAAGCTTCATGCAAAATGCCGAGCTTCTGGACAAAAAACCGGATTTGGGCTCAGCATCGAGAAGGGGGAAGCGATGTCTATTACCAATGCGGGACAGTTTGTCCGACATGATACAAAGCTGCGGGTGGCCGCCTGCTTCCTTGTCCCGGCAACACTGCTGATTGCGCATTTCTCCCACGGTGCCGACACAATGGCGGCCTCAGCCTGGGTCGGCGTGCTGGCGTGTTGTGGGCTTGGATGCATCATTATGATGCGTCCACACACAGATTCTCCTCCGCTGACCCTGTTTCTTTTTGGGTTGCTCGCGCTTTTCGTTGCCCTCGGATGGACCGGAAACTGGCATCAGGCCCGTACCGAAGTGATGCAGCTGGCGATCGCCATCGTGTTCTGGACCTCAGGGGCCATGATTGGCCGGTCACGCCAAATGCTGATGACCAGCTGGACAGTCTTGTCAGGCAGTTTTGCTTTCATCGCCGGACTTGCCCTGCTCAGCTATCCGATGATGTCGGCAGAGCTGGCAACCGGAACGGGCGCCGACCGGTACTTCCGGCTCAGTTTTAGCTTCCATTCGCCCAACACGCTCGGCTCTCTCATGGGCCTCGGCGTGATCGTATCGTCGATGCACCTTGCCTATATCATGCGCTCACGCGTGGCGACGGGCATCCCGATCCTTGCGAAGTTCAGCTACATTCCACGAGAGGGCTATGTCTCTATTGTGGCGCTGGTCCTTTGCGCAGGGTGTCTGCTGCTGTCGCTGTCTCGAGCGGCCATTTTCCTGACCCTTGCATTCCTCGCCGCAACTGCGGCCATCGAAGTCTTCGTTCGCCGCAATTCCGAGACGTTTAATCTCGCCAGACACCGCTATACGGTCATCGGCCTCATTGCTCTGGCCTTCGCGCTAACACTGGCCTTCGCGCTGACGGTCGGCGATATCAGCGAGCGCGCTGGAGACCTTCATATCGACGGGGCCGGGCGCTGGGCCCTGCTCTCGGAATACTGGCAAGAGTGGCAGACAAAACCGATATTTGGCCACGGCCTCGGCAGCTTCAACCGGATTAACGAATCCATGACGACGATGGACAATGCCGCCATGCTGGTCTTGCTGGGTGCCGCGCATAACGTGATCCTTCAATGGCTCCTGCAGGGCGGCATTGTCGGCCTGCTCGCCATTGCAACCGTGCAGGCCATCTTCCACTCCAGGATCGTGCGCGGCGCCAGCCAGGGTTCTTACCGCACGCGATCCTATCTCTGCCGCATGGCGCTTGCCGCTTCCATCTTCCTCTTCCTGCATAACATGGTCGACTTCCCGCTCGAGATCCCGAGCATCATGTGGACGTACGCCTTTATTCTTGGACTTGCCTGTGGCATGCCTGAAAAGACGAGACTTGGGGGCAGTAAGTCGCGTTGACGGCTAAGGTCTGCAGAATCGCAGGCAGGGACGGGAGCAGTATTCATTGTCAGCTTCATTTGTGGCTGTGGCGAACCTGAAGGGCGGTGTCGGTAAATCGACCACGACCCTGATGCTCGCAGACGGCTTGGCGTATTATTTCGGGGCCAATGTTCTGGTCGTGGATTTCGACCCGCAGGCGAACAGTAGTCAGATGATGCTGACAGAACGTGGCCTGCAAATGGCGTATGAGCAGGGCAAGAGCGTTATCAGCCTGCTGAACCAGTTTGCTTCGGGTGCAACACCGAACCTGGCCGATCTCATCCTGCCAAATGCGGTCACCCTTGAAGAGCTGCATCAGGCCGAACAGCGCGATCAGCGGCGCGGCTGGATTTCGATCCTGCCATCGCATCCGAGCCTTCGCTTCGCGGAGATGGAGGTCGAGGAGCGGCTTTATGGGCAAGGAACCCGTCCAAGCGAACTCGCGCGCAAGCTTCACAAGCATTTCTCAGAGGCGCTCGAACCGGTACATTCGATCTATGACGTCGTGATCATCGATACCCCGCCCTACCTCTCCCCGCTCGCGCGCGCCGGCCTTATGCTCGCGGAGACGTTTGTGACGCCAACGCTGGCGGACCCTGTCTCGATCTGGGGCACGAAACAGTTCTCCGACTGGATGACAGCCAATATCGCAGCCGACATCGCCCAGCGGAATTTCGTCGTGATCACGCGCTTCAAGAATACCCGCTACGCGCGCGAAGCCGAGCATGAACTGCGCAACATTTACCTGAAGAACCGGCAGTTTGGCCCGACGATCCCGGAATCCGTCCAGGCCCTGGCGGCCATGGACCGCGCCGATATCGACAGCTACCACACCATGCGCGGCAAGTATGGCAATCTGCGCAACGACGTCCGGCGCCTGTCAGAGAGCTTTGCAGGCTTCCTTGCTTCGCGCCTTGGCGCCGAGCAGCCGGAACTGGTCAGGTCCTGAGGCGGGCTACTCAGCCGCCCGCCATCAAAGGCTGCGCCTGAGCCCCAACGCCTGATAGACGCCGCGGCGAAAGGCCTTCAGCGCCGGCTTCATCCAGATGATCGAGCGGAACCGCTGGCGAAGGTAGAATTCCCAGCGCGTCAGGAAAAGGAACTTCTCCGAGCCGCTCAGCATGCGGTCGATCGTGCGGACGATATCACCGCGTCCGAGTTCGATCGCCTTGTTACGCACGTCATGCATGGAGTTGAACTCGTTCTTCGAGCGCAGGTGAAGCGCCGAAATACGGTCCAGATCATACAGGCTCCAGTCGAAGGTCGTCGCCTGCGACCTGTCTACGCCAGCCAGGTCCATCATCATCATCGAGCGCGTGCACTTCTGGCATTTCGAGCAGTTTGGATAGGGCGGCGGCAGTTTTCCGCTTGCGCAGACATTCAGCACCGACAGCGACAGTGGATCGCGCACCAGGTCGACCGTCTTGTCCCAGCGCTCCCAGTCCGCCCCGAAATGGTTTACGTCAAGGCTGGCCGAGGAGAGGCGCTTGTCGATCTCTGGGTGCGAGCCCCAGGGCATCAGCTGGAAATAAGGCGCCGATGAGGAGATGTGGATACGCCGCAACTCGCCCGAAAGCGCATGCGCAATCGATGAAAACGCCGCGCCGTGACTGAGATACGACCAGGCATCGAAATATTCCGGAACCGCCGTCATGACGTTCGACGCGGCTGGTATGAAGACACGCCCGGTCGCTCTGGCGAACTTTTCGTATTCGGACACTTCATCGATCTCGCTGCGCACTTTGGCCGGATCGAAGCGCTCCACATGCACAACGGTGACGAGTGCCTCGATGGCCGGGCCAAGCTTGTGCGCGGTGAACAGGGAGTCGATGCCCGCCGTAAAGAAACAGGCCTCCTTCGCGGCGGGTCGTCCGCCGGAACCGAGATCAGGGGAAACGGGCGCACGGATCGCGATCTTTCGCTTGTACGGGTGCCAGTCATGCCAGATGCTCAGCACGTCATCGACATTGCGCGCCGTTGTCTCCGTCACGGGGATGTCCTGCGTATAATCTTCGCCAAGCACGAACGCGATCGACGCGCCGAGCACAAAGGCCTGGTCAGCACTGACGGGGTCGCTGACCCAGTCGGGAAGTGCGACGAAGATTGAATGCCGCTTTCCACCGCGCGTTTCGTAATCAAACGCCTGTACAAAGTACTCGCCGCGTTCGGCGCTCATGCCTGCGAGCCGCATGACCCTTGTCTCCACATCGTCCGGAGGCTTTCCGGATGAGGCATTTCTCGCATGAACCGTACCAGACCACGCCGCTGACAAATACTGCGTGTACCCTTGCCGGGAGCCAATCGGCACAGATATGTCAAAGGGAATGAACACGGTTGCTACGGACCTGCGTCCGGGATCCATTTGCCAACGCTCCGCCGTCACTGGTCAGGCTCGCGAAAGCGGCATGATCATTGCTCTGACTTGTGGATGCATCGACGCCAGGAAGGGGGGCTGTTGGCAATGAAAGTGCTCATAATCGATAACTATGACAGCTTCACCTATAATCTGGCTCAGCTCGTTGCCGCCGCATCCGGCAGCGACCCGATCGTCCTTTACAATGACGCCATCTCTGAATCCGAACTCCGTTCAATGGATTTCGATGCCGTAATCCTCTCGCCCGGACCGGGCCGGCCTGACCGGCAACGCGATTTCGGCCTTTGCGAAACCATACTGAGAGATTTTCGCAAGCCTGTCCTGGGCGTCTGTCTCGGCCACCAGGGGATTGCGCATTTCGCCGGCGGGCTTGTGACGCATGCCCCCGAGCCGATGCATGGACGCCTCAGCAAGATCCACCATAATGGCCAGCAGCTGTTCAAGGGCATTCTCTCGCCCTTCAACGCCGTTCGATATCACTCGCTGGTTGTCAGCGAATTGCCCGATTGTCTCGAGGTTGATGCGAAGACCGAGGACGGGCTGGTCATGGGCCTGCATCACAAGGCACTGCCGCTCTGGGGCGTCCAGTTTCATCCGGAATCAATTGCCACAGAATACGGCGACAAGGTCATCGCGAACTTTCTTGAGCTGGCGGATACATTCCTGCGCGCGGAATATCCCGGCGAGGAGGTCGATGTCGCTTCCGACCAGCCGGCTAGCCAGACGAACCGCCTGAAACCGGTGCTGCGCGAGCTCACGACAGATCTCTCATCGGATGCATGTTTCGAGATCCTGTACGGCAAGTCTACCGATGCCTTCTGGCTGGACTCCAGTGCCCACGCCAAGCAACAGGGGCGCTTTTCCTTCATGGGCGATGGTGCCGGCCCTCGCGCAGAAACGCTCAGCTATGACGTGAGCAGTAACCGCGTGGACGTCACGACGTCGGCCGGAACCGAGGTGTTCGAAGAGAGTGTCTTCGACTACATTTCCCGTCGCATGCAGGCCACTGTGTTCGTCGACGACATGGACATGCCTGTACCCTTCAAGGGCGGTTATGTCGGCTATCTCGGCTATGAATTAAAAGCGCTCAGCGGCGGCAAGAATGCCCATAAGAGCCCGCAAGCCGACGCAAAAATGATCTTCGCCGATCGCTTCATCGCCTTCGATCACAAATTCAAGCAGGCCTGGATGGTCTGCCTTGTCGAACCCGGTAAGGAAGGCGAAGCGAAGGACTGGTTCACGACGGTTGAGACCAGCCTGCAGAACAGCTGCCTGATATCGAAGCCGGCGTTTGATGCCGTCCTTCGCGAGACCGAACCGGAAGACCCGTGGATCAAACGGCATTCCCGCGATGCCTATATCGAGCGCATCAATGCTTCGCTCGACAAGATCCGCGATGGCGAATCCTATGAGATCTGCCTCTGCAACGAGTGGACGAAAACTTACGAGAAGAGTCCGCTCGGCACCTACCAGCATCTGCGCGCCATGAATCCGGCGCCCTATTCGGCCTTCCTGCGATTTGACGAGTTGAGCGTGCTCAGCTGTTCGCCCGAACGCATGGTGAAGATTTCAAAAGACGGCCATGTCAACTGCAAGCCGATCAAGGGAACGATCGCCCGCGGCAGGACGCGGCCGCAGGATGAGGCCCTCAAGCAGCAGCTTTATACCAGCGAGAAGGACCGGGCCGAGAACCTGATGATCGTCGACCTGATCCGCAACGATCTCAACCGCGTGTGCCGCACCGGGACGGTCACCGTTCCGAAACTGTGCGCAATCGAGAGCTTTGCAACGGTTCACCAGATGGTCAGCACTGTGGTTGGCGAGCTGCGCAAGAGCGAGACGTCCGTGTCCTGTGTACAGTCGCTTTTTCCGGGTGGCTCGATGACTGGCGCCCCGAAGATCCGCACGATGGAGATCATCGACGATCTGGAAGCCGGGCCGCGCGGTATCTATTCCGGCGCCATCGGCTACTTCTCCCTCGATGGCGCGGTCGACCTCAACATCGTGATCCGCACCGTCGTGCTGAACGGGACCCGCGCGTCCATCGGCGCGGGCGGTGCCATCGTCGCGCTGTCCGATCCGGTCGCCGAGTTTGACGAAACCATGTTGAAAGGCGAACTGCTCCGCAACGCCTTGCTGACGCTCGACCCGGCCGATGTCGAAGTCGTCACCCACAACGAACAGCAGGCGCCGGCAGAATGACCAGCGTCATGGCCATCGATCATCTTGAAATGCTTCGCAGCCGCCTGGACCTGATCGACAGCGAGCTGATCAGCCTGCTCGGCCAGCGGTTCGACACAATTCGCGACGTCGCCGAATACAAGCGCGACACCGGCATTGCGGTGATGCAGCCGACGCGCATCGGTGAGGTGTTTACCACGCGCAGGCAGCGGGCCGTCCAGGCAGGCCTTGACCCCAAGCTCGTCGAGCGGCTCTGGACCACAATCATTTCCCATGCCTGTCAGGTCGAAAACGATGTGGCCAAGACACCGGGCGGCGAGCTGGCTTTCCAGGGTATCGGGTTCGACCACGGACTCATTGAGGTCGACGACCTGGATACCGCCTGCGGCATGATCTGCTCGCGGCTCTCCTTCAAAAAGGTCGACGTCGCCGGCGGAAGCCCATCCGAAGGCCGGACCGCTGTTCTCAGGGGCGGCAATGTCACAGTGGTCGCCAAGGAAAGAAACGAACCGGCAGGCGAGGCAGGGTCGCCAGCTTACCTGGCCATTGAGGTGCATTCGCTGGACGCGACCACCTATGAGCTGAAGCGGCGGGGTAACAAGGTCTCCGACATACAGGAAACCGATGCCGGCATCCGGATCGCCACCGTTCACCTTGGATCACCAGTCCATCTGGTCGTGCGCTATGTCGAACGACTGTTCAGGACATCGCTGGGAGCGTCGGACATTGGAGCGCCAGCGACTGTGTGCCGGGACAGGGCCTGACGGACGGGAGACCGGCATGCCGTTCTGCAACCGCGCAATCGTTTTCGGCGCCGCCGGCGGCATGGGCCGGATGTTTCGTGACCGGCTTGATGCTGCCGGCTTCGAGACGCTCGCGGTGGATATCACACCCGGCGCCGGTCTTGTCAGCGCGGACCTGACTGCGCTCTCGCGAGACATGCGGATCGCGCTCAAGGCCGCCGACCTGGTGATACTTGCCGTTCCTGATGCCATTGCCTGCAAGGCCGCCGCGCAAGTCGCAGGCGCCATGTCCGAAGATGCCACACTGGTGGACTGCACATCCGTGAAGGCGCCATATGTCGCGGCCCTGGGCAATGCCGGAAGATGCGGCCTGGTTTCAATCAATCCGCTCTTCGGCCCGGGCCTCGACTGGACCGGCCGGTCCATTGTCGTCACCGAGCTGCGTCGCCCCGCCTATCCGGAGGACCTGACAGGATTTCTCGAACGCTTTGGCCTGAACATCATCAGGCTTGATAGCGAACAGCATGACCGCCTCGCTGCCGAGGCGCAGGCGCAACTTCATGCGGCCCTGATGGCGTTTATCGCTTCAGTCAGTGCGGACGGGGCCTTGTTTGATACGCCGCCCAACCGGGTCATGCGTATGCTGTCAGCACGCATCCTATCCGGCGAGGCCCATGTCTACTGGAAGATACAAGCGTCCAACCCGTTTGCGAGCGCCGCCCGGCAAAAGCTGATCGACGCTTTGAAGACGCTCGATGATATCTGCGAGGCGGACGACGCAACTGCCTTCTCCGGGTTTCTGGAAAAAGCCAGAACCAATCTCGGGGCCCCGGCAACAGCGCTATCCGAAGATTGCGTCCAGCTTTTCAGCAGGCTGGACAGCGCCCGCTAGAAATCTCTTCTTTCTAAGTCCGCTCACTTATGGCACCAATAATGCCAAAAAGTCCCGGGAGGACACGCATGAGAGGACTTCGCCGCCTTTGGGCCGGCATGCTCGGCGCCATGGCCCTGATCGCGCCAGAAGCGACGGCGCAGGTGTCGACCGACAAGCCGAACTTCGTCATCCTGCTGATCGACGACGCGGCCTTCATGGACCTCGGCGTCTATGGCGGAGAGGCAGCTACGCCCAATATCGATGCGCTTGCCCGGCAGGGCGTGATGTTCACCCGCTACTACACCTCACCTCTCTGCGCGCCCTCGCGGGCGATGCTGCTGACAGGGATCGATAATCACCGCACCGGCGTTGCGACCATCCCCGAAGTCCTCCCGAAGGAGCATGTCGGCAAGCCCGGCTATACCATGCGCCTGGAACCAGGCGTCGAGACGATCGCGACCCGCCTGAAACCGCTGGGCTACCGCACGCTTCTGACCGGCAAGTGGCATCTTGGCAGCGATGAAGGCGCCCTGCCCTCGGCGCATGGCTTCGACAGGTCCTTCGCGCTCGATGCGTCCGGCGCAGACAACTGGGAAGACAAGTCGTACATGCCGTACTACCGGGAAGCGCCCTGGTATGAGGATGGCGAACCGGCCAGCCTGCCGGATGATTTCTATTCCTCGCGCTTCATCGTCGATCAGATGATCGACTATCTTGGCGAAACAGACAGCGCGCAGCCGTTCCTGGCCTATCTCGGTTTCCAGGCCATCCATATCCCGGTTCAGGCGCCTGCGGAGATCACGGCGAAGTATCGCGAGACCTACACCGACGGCTGGCAGGCTTTGCGCGAACGCCGCTGGCAGCGGGCCAAGGAGATCGGCCTCATCCCCGCCAATGCCCCGCTGGAACCCCTTCGACCCGGGATGCGGGCCTGGGAGTCGCTCAGCGAAGACGAGCGGGCCCTCTATGCTGCCCGCATGGCCGTCAACGCCGCCATGCTCGAAGCGATGGACCTTCATATCGGCCGCCTTGTCGACCACCTGAAGGAACAGGGGCTCTACGAGAATACGGTGTTCGTTATCACGTCGGACAACGGGCCCGAGCCGTCGCGCGGTGACAATGACTGGCGTCTGAAGCTCTGGATGCGATTCAATGGCTACCATCTCGGCCTCGACGGGATTGGCGAGAAGGGCAGCTGGGGCTTCATCGGCCCGGAATGGGCCATGGCGGCGTCCTCTCCAGGCGACCTGTTCAAGTTTCACAGCTCCGAAGGCGGTATCCATGTTCCGATGATCATGGCGGGCCCAGGCATCGAGCGGGGCATTCGCGAGGACGCTGTCGCGCAGGTCACCGACATCGCGCCGACCCTGCTCGAAATGGCAGGAGCCAGCGGTCAGACTGCCGGCGTACCGATCACAGGACGAAGCCTCGTCCCGCTGCTGTCAGGCGCCGCTGATGCCATCTACGGGCCCGACGAGCCGATCGCCATGGAAGTCTCCGGCAACTCCGCCCTTATCCTCGGCGACTACAAGATTACCCGAAACCAGAAGCCATGGGGCGATGCGCGCTGGCGGCTCTACAACATCAAGACCGACCCGGGCGAAACCACCGATCTTGCCGCCGCGGCCCCGGACATCATGCAGGCCCTGCTCACCGCCTACGACACATATGCCGCCGATATGGGCGTCCTGCCCGTCCCTGATGGGTATGACAGCCAAAAGGTGCTGACCCGCAACACGCAGATGCGCCAGCTGAAATCCTACTGGTGGATTGGCGTGATCGGGCTAGGCCTCATCCTTGTTGCTGTCTGGGGCGTCTGGCGCCTTGGCAGCACCTTGTTGAAATCGGGAGGACACTGAATTGGACAGGCTGAAACTGCTCGGAGCGCCGGGCTCGCCCTATACGCGCAAGATGCTGGCGTTGCTGCGCTACCGGCATATTCCCTATGAGATGATCTGGGGCGGTCACCAGAATCCGCCCGCTGGCCTGCCGCAGCCCAAGGTGAAGCTGCTGCCGACATTCTACTTCCCGACTGACGGCGGCGCGCTCGAAGCCGTCGTCGACTCAACACCCATTATCCGCCGGCTGGAGGCGGACTATTCGGGACGCTCTGTCATTCCTGCAGACCCTGCCCTCGCCTTCATTGATGCCCTGATCGAGGACTATGCTGATGAGTGGCTGACCAAGGCGATGTTTCATTATCGCTGGGCGCGCGAAGTCGACTGCCGCAATGCGGGCCCGCTTCTGGTCTACTGGTCGATGCCCACCATCGATGCCGACCAGGCGAAGCAGGCCGCCGACCAGTTCACGAAACGCCAGGTCGACCGGCTCTATGTCGTTGGATCGAATGAGACGACCGCAGAAACCATCGAGGCGAGCTACAAACGCCTCCTGTCCATTCTCGACAGCCTTATCGCGCAGCAAGGCTATGTCATGGGCGCCCGGCCCGGCGCATCGGACTTCGCCATCTACGGCCAGCTGACCCAGCTTGCCGTGATCGAGCCGACATCAGCCGGTGTTACCAGCGAGACTTCGCAGCGCGTAAGGGCATGGATCGACAGGATGGAAGACCTGTCCGGCCTCGACCCCCAGGATGGCGACTGGATCGCCGCTGATAAAGCTGGGGCGCGGCTGAAGCCACTCCTGGACGAGATTGGCCGGGTCTATGTCCCCTTTCTCATCGCCAATGCCAGGGCCGCCATGGCCGGGTCCAGCGAGGTTTCGGGCGAAGTCGATGGCCGTCCGTGGACACAACCGGTCTTCCCTTATCAGGCCAAGTGCCTCGAGAATCTGCGCACGGCGCATGCCAGTCTTGACGATGCCGCACGAAAGACCGTCGATGAAACCTTGTCCGGGACTGGCTGCGAAGCATTGTTCACGACCAGCATGAAAGCCTGACC
Organism: Henriciella mobilis; assembly: GCF_003576285.1. Lineage (NCBI taxonomy): Bacteria > Pseudomonadati > Pseudomonadota > Alphaproteobacteria > Hyphomonadales > Hyphomonadaceae > Henriciella > Henriciella mobilis. The sequence goes on from NZ_QWFX01000016.1 coordinate 640,683, forward strand.
CTATGCTGAAAAAGCTCGTTCTGGGAATCCTCGTCGTCGCTATTGCCGGTGCGGCGCTCGCCTGGCTCAACCGAAAGTCGCTGATCCTGTTCATCGCCTCGAATACGGGCAAAGTCGAGGTGGCGTCCAATCGTGTGATCAACTGGCAACAAGGCCCGAAAACCGCAGACATGCCGGCCTTCAAGCGCCCGCCCAACATCGTCTTTATCCTCGCCGATGACCTTGGCTACAATGACATTTCGACCTTCGGCGGCGGCGTTGCGGGCGGCGCTGTGAAAACACCGAACATCGACCGGCTGGCTCGTCAGGGGGCGATCTTCACCAACGCCTATTCCGGGACTGCGAGCTGTGCCCCCTCGCGCGCCATGCTTATGACCGGTCGCTATCCCACGCGGACCGGCTTCGAGTTCACGCCCACGCCGGACAATATGGGCCGTATTCTCTCACTGATTTCACAGGACCACCCGAGCGGTCTGCCGCCTGTCGAATGGAACCAGGACGCGGCTGAGGCCTCGCCGCCGTTTTCAGAGCAGGGCCTGCCGGGTTCCGAGGTCACCATGGCCGAGGTGCTGAAGGACGCCGGCTACCACACGGCGCATATCGGCAAGTGGCATCTTGGGCGTGGCAACGAATTCGGCCCCAATGCGCAGGGCTTCGACGAAAGCCTGCTGATGGCGAGCGGGCTTTACCTGCCGGAAAACGATCCGGACGTCGTCAACGCCAAGATCGACTTCGATCCAGTCGACAAGTTCCTTTGGGCGCGAATGCAATACGCGGCGAGTTTCAATGGTGGAGACTGGTTCGAGCCGGGCGGCTATCTGACGGATTACTGGACAGACGAGGCGCAAAAGGTCATTCGCGCCAATCGCAACCAGCCATTCTTCCTCTACCTCGCCCATTGGGGTGTTCACACGCCGCTGCAGGCAACCCGGGAGGATTATGACGCCGTCGGCGATCTCGAACCGCACCGCCTTCGCGTTTACGCGGCCATGATCCGCGCACTCGACCGCAGCGTCGGTGACATCCTCGACACGCTGGAAGAAGAGGGTCTTGCGGAGAATACGATCGTTATTTTCTCCAGCGACAATGGTGGGCCGGGCTATATCGGCCTGCCTGAAATTAATGACCCTTACCGTGGCTGGAAGCTGACCCTGTTTGAAGGCGGCATCCGCGTGCCGCTGTTCATCCGCTGGCCAGCCAGGATTCCCGCCGGCCAGGAAGTAGCCTCCCCGGCCGGGCACATCGATCTTTTGCCGACGCTCGCGTCGGCCTGCGGAGCAGCCCAGCCGGACGGAGTTGAAATCGACGGGCGGAACCTGCTGCCGCTCGCAACCGGTGAGGCAAGCGCGCTGGGCGACGATACCATCTTCTGGCAGAGCGCCTACAATCAAGTGGTTCGCAAGGGAGACTGGAAGCTGCAGGTCAGCCAGCGGCCGGACAAGGTCTGGCTGTACAATCTCGCGGACGATCCGACGGAACAGGTCAATCTTGCCGAGGAAGAGCCCGAGCTTGTGGTCCTGATGTCGGCCATGCTGGAGCAGCATCAGAAGGGCGCGCGCGAACCGCTTTATCCATACACTGTTGAAGGGCCGGTCGCCGTGGACAAGACATTGGCCGATACGATCGAACCCGGAGACGAAGTCATCTACTGGCCGAACTGATCAGCCCCGCTCAATATCCGCGAGCAGCGCATCGACCGTCCGCAGAAGCATCGCTTCAGCCTCCTGCGGATCGAGGCCCTGATCCTGACGAATCCGCCGCCAGGTCTGAAATCCTGTTACCATTTCAAGTGCCGCTGACAGGCCTTTGTCGGCCAGGACCTCATCCGGCAGGATGCCGTGAAGGCCGCTGCGTTCCATTCTCAGGAAGCGCTGATAATCATGCATCAGCCAGTCGGACTGGTAGCGGCGGAGGTTTGCCGCGACCTTGAAAGGCATGATGCGCTCGTAGATCCCGGCCCGGCGAGAGACGAGTTCGTGCAGGCGCGCACGCCAGTCCGCCGATGACCAAGGCTTCATGACGATGGGGAGTATTTCGGCCTCAAGTCGGGCTGTCAGCTCACGATAGAGCGAATCCATGTCCTCGAAATGTCGGAAGACCGTTCGAAGACCGACGGCAGCTTCCTCGGCAACGCTGGCGGCGCTCGGATCCAGGTTTCCGTCCAGGATCAGGCGGAACAAGGCGTCCACGATCTGCAGCTTGCTGCGTTCGCTGCGGGCGCGACGTCCATCCGACTCCGGAGATTCGGCAGGAACGACGCGGAGGGGTGGCTTTTCGCTCATACCGTCAGTTTGCGCCCTGCCTCTCTGCGGTCAATTGAGCAGCTGCCGTAGCGACTGCGTTTGCTTGTTGGCTGGCAGGCTGACCATCATGCCGTCTTCACCAACGACCACGTCGCCCGAAAAACGGTCTGGCGCCTCGCCCAGGAAGGCGGGGTAGAGGAACCGGCTTGGCAAGGGCGGGACGATATGGGTCAATACCAGCATGCCGGCCCCGGCACTTTCGGCGACCTCAGCGGCTTCAGCCGGTGAAGCGTGATAGTCCAGGATGTCCGAGAAGATCTTGGATAAACTACTGTTTCCATTGTTTTTTGCCGCATCCGCCATGAGCAGGACCATGTCCCGGTTCAGCGCCTCATGCACCAGAAGGTCAGTGTCGCGCGCCATCAGGATTACGGTATCGTCCTTGATCGTATCGCCGCTGATCGTCACTGACCGGCCTGCATAATCCACCCTGTATCCGAGCGCCGGCTCGACCGGCTCATGGTTGACCAGGAACGCGGTTATGGTGACGCCGCCTGCCTCATAGACCACTTTCTGGCGGCGGCCCTCTTCGAACTCAATCTCTTCCGCAGCCAGGCCAAAGCCTTGAGGATTCGCGACTTTTTCTCCGTGGTGGGCGACCCGATACTGGCTGTCGATCTGATAGGCGGAAACAAAACTCCCGCTGACCTGCTGCGTGCCCACCGGGCCATAAATCGGGAGTGGGGTAGACCTGCTGCCGACGATCCAGGCTTGCAGCATCATCTCGCCGAGGCCGTCGATGTGATCTGAGTGGAGATGGGTCAGGAAGGCCGCCTTGGTCTGGCCCATGGGGAAACCCATCCGCGCCAGTTTCCGCATGCTTCCTGAGCCGGTATCGAAGATAAAGGCAGACTGTCCCGCAAGAATCCCCAGGCACGGACCGGCCCGCGACGGGTCGGGCAGGGGCGAGCCGGTTCCGCAGAGGTAGACATGCAGGCCGTTTTCCAGCGCCGCGCTCGCATCCGTCCCGACAATTTCCTTCGCCTGGCGCTCAAAAAGCGTCATGCCAATATCGGCCTGGAGCAGCCGAAGTGCGCCCCAACCTGCAATAATCACAACAGCGACAATGCCGCCCCCCCAAAGCCACTTGCGCATTATCCGGTTCCTTCCAGGAGGCGTTTTGCCCACGCACTATCCCTCATGTCCGGGGGGATTGTACACTCAATGTTGAGCTGGCCCTCCAGTCCGGCGGTCCGGTGGATGGATATCGCCTGCCAGGCCTCAGACATCGACATCGCAATCATCGCCTTGCGGTCTGGATATTGCGCAATCGCGACCTCGTCCCAGAGGGATTCCACCTTGCCGATGGCGAGGAAATTCACGTCCATGGCGAGGATGGCCCGCCCGCCGAACTGTTCGAGCACCCCGGCGACGGCGCGGCCATAGATTTCATAGGCCTCGCGCCCCGTCATGGACGTTTCGCGGCCATCCTCATACTCTGCTTTTTCCTTGAATTTCAATAGATTGAGCATGTAGATCGGCCCATCCGGACCCGCCTGCATCAATGCTTCGACCTGTTTGGGGTCGGTTGGCAGCAGTTCATTGACGACTTGCATTCCGTTATCCTTTTTTCCGCGCTGCGGCCGGGTCTTGCGAGAGTCTGATTTCCGTATGATTCCAGTACAATTCCGGTACAATTCCAGTCTGATTTCAGGCCAGGCCCCGTTCGCTCTGCAGAGCCTCCTCGATCAGCCAGAGCCGGTCCTGCCCCCAGGCCGAAACATCCCCCACCCGGAAGCTTGGCACACCCCAGATTCCAAGGCCCATCATTTCCGCGCGGTTGGCCTCGGCAATCGGTTTCCAGTCCTCGTTCCCGATGAGCGGTTTCGCCGTCTTCCAGTCGAGGCCCGCGCGTTCGACGATCGTCTTCAGCCCGCTATCGGACCCGGCGTCGATGCCTTCGGCCCAGACCCCGTTCAGGAAGCTCTCGGCATAGGCGAACCCCTTGCCCTCTTCCATCGCCCAGGGGAGCAGGGAATAGCCGCGCTCGACCGGCTCGCCGACCGGGTCGGCAACCTTGCCGAACGGAATGCCGAGCCGCTGCGCCTCGCGGGCGGTATCCTTGAGGATGTAGATGCCCTTGGTGCGGGGCACCTGCATGCCGCGCATCACCATGGGCAGGACGTAGCGCAGCTTCAGCTCGGCGCCATAGGCGTCCGCGAGCGCCTTGACCCGGCTGGCGGCGATGCAGGTGTAGGGACTGCGGAAGGAGAGATAATAGTGAAGCTCCGGCGCCTGTCCCGGCGCGGCGGGCGGATTGGCCAGCAGTGGTGGCGGCGCGAAGATGGGCGTATCCGGCGCCCCCGGCTTTCGCAGCCCGGCCGCCGCAAGCCGGGCTTCGAGATAGTGCAGCCGGTCGATGCCCCAGAACCATTCGCCGTCGAGATGGAAGGTGCCGGCCAGATAGTGGCCGAGTTCGTCGCGTTTCGCATCGCCTTCCTGCTTGACCGCGCCCGCATCGCCGCCGGCTTCCGGGATCTGGCCTTCGCCGGTCCAGAGCCATACCCCGATGCCGGCAGCGTCCTGGAAAAAAGTCCCCGCACTGATGGCTTTTGCCAGCGCCGCCTCGGCAATCTGCGTCCGTCCGGATGGGGGCTGCTCGCCCGGATCCTTGAAGCCCAGCCCTGCCCTGGCCGCCAGCCTTTCGGCGTCGAGCCTGGAATAGCTGACCAGCTTCTGACGGTCCGGCGCGGCCCAGTCTGGCGGCGGGGAAACGAGATGCGGCACAAGCTCGATGTCGTAGCGGGCCACGAGCTGCGGCAGGACTTGCGCGACCAAGTGTGAATACGGGTCGGATGCATCGTGAAAATAGTCGACCATACACGCCTCCCCGCGTTTCTGCCGCCTGCGATCAGCCTTCTGTCGCCGTGCTGTCAGGCGCTCCGGACTGGTCAGGCGGCGGGTGACCCTCGATGCAATGAACGTCTTCAGTGACATGCAGCGAAAAGCCCCCTCTATAGGCTGGCAGATTAGCTATTGGCACACATTGTGTCAATTTAAACCACGCGACCTCAACCCGGCATGGCCCGCTCGATAATCGCATCCTGATCGACGCTGCTGTCAACGTCACCATAGAGGAAGCCGCGCCGCCCGCTGGAAAGGCGCTGGGCACAGAACCCATGGAAGACGAAATCCGGCGCGGTCTGCTTCAGCGCAGCGGCCTGCAGGGCGAGCGCCATGGCCTGCGCAAAGGCGCGCGCCGAGCCCTCGTGCAGGGCGCCCGACTCGGTGAAATCAGCCAGGCTGGCGCAATGACGGTCATAAATATCATTAACACCCAGCGCGGTTTCCAGCTCGGCCTCGACCGCCTTCAGGCTTTCCGGCTCACGCGAGAGGGCGCGCAGGATATCGAGCGCGATGACATTGCCGGAGCCTTCCCAGATCGCGTTCAGGGGTGACTGGCGGAAGAGGCGCGGCATCGGCCCTTCTTCGACGAAGCCTGCCCCGCCATGACATTCCAGCGCCTCATACACGAAACCCGGCTGGCGCTTGCAGACCCAGTATTTCGCAATCGGCGTGGCAAGCCGCATGAAGGCGGCCTCGTCCGGATCGGTCCTTGCCCGGTCGAGGCTCGCCCCGATCCGCAGCGCAACCGCCGTGGCCGCCTCGCTCTCAAGGGCGAGGTCCGCCAGCACCGCGCGCATGGCCGGCTGGTCGATCAGGGCTTTCTGGAAGGCCCGGCGCTGCGAGGTGTGCCAGAGCGCCTGGGCGAGCGCAGCCCGCATCCCGCCCGCCGAGCCCAGGGTGCAGTCGTAGCGGGTATGCTGGACCATATCGATGATGGTGCGCACGCCCCGGCCTTCTTCGCCCAGCCGTTCGGCCCAGGCGCCATGATATTCGATCTCCGAGGAGGCGTTGGACTTGTCGCCCATCTTGTCCTTCAGGCGCATGATGTGGATCGCATTGCGTGTCCCGTCCGGGCGCCAGCGCGGAACAAGGAAGCAGGTCATCCCGCCCTCGGCATAGGCCAGCGTCAGGAAGGCGTCCGACATCGGCGCCGAGCAGAACCATTTGTGCCCGGTCAGGATGTAGCCGCCATCGCCGGACGGTTCGGCCCGCGTGGTGTTGGCGCGGACATCCGAGCCGCCCTGCTTCTCCGTCATCGCCATGCCGATGGTGACGCCGGTTTTCTTGTCAGCCGGGATGAAACGCGGATCGTAGGATTGCGCCGTCACGCGCGGCGACCAGGTGCTGGCAATCTGCTCATCGGCCCCGAGTGCGGCGACGCAGGCATAGGTCATCGACATCGGGCAGGTCACGCCCGCATCGGCCTGCATCATCATGATCATCATGGCCCCGTGCAGGACGTGCCCGGCCTCGCCCACCTGCCATGGCGCGCCGGAAATGCCGTGATCGAGGCCAAGCGCCATCAGCTGGTGATAGGCCGGGTGGAACTCGACCTCATCCAGCCTGTGGCCATAGCGGTCGAAGGATTTGAGCCTTGGCGGGTTCTCGTTCGCCTGGCGGCCCCACTGGATCGCCTCGGCGCTGCCGCAGGCCTTGCCGAATTCGCCGAGCCGTCCGGCATGGACATCGCCGCCAAAGGCCGACACCGCACTGCGCAGGGCCCGGTCTCCGCCGAAGAGATTGGTATCCTCGAGCGGCTGCGGCTGGTTGGTGACGGTATGGGTTTCCAGCTCCGCGATCGGGGCGTGGTGGGTCATGGCGTGTCCTCCTGTCAGCCGGCTGTCCGGTCTTCTGCCGAGTGTAGGACAGGCGAGCGCGCGCAGGAATGGTGCGTGCTGCGCCGCGCGGAAATTTTGCCGCCCGGCTGGTCTCATGCTCCTGCGAGGACTATCATCCCCGGCAGAGACACCGCCGAACGGCTCGCGAGAAAGCCTTGTCCGGTGTCACGAGCCAGCCAGAGAGGACAACGCAGATGGCGGAACTCAAGATCAATGGAAAATCGGTTCAGGTGGATGCGGACAATGATACCCCGCTCCTCTGGGTCATCCGGGACGAGGCCAATCTCACCGGTACCAAGTTCGGGTGCGGGATCGGCCAGTGCGGGGCGTGTACCGTCCATATCAATGGCGAGGCGCGGCGATCCTGTATCACCCCGCTCGAAGCGGCCATCGGCGCCGAGATCACCACGATTGAAGGGCTCGACCCGGCCGCCGACCATCCGGTCCAGAAAGCCTGGCGCGAGCTGCAGGTGCCGCAATGCGGTTACTGCCAGTCCGGCCAGATCATGACCGCTGCGGCGGCGCTCAATCAGGACCCGAACGTCAATGATGGCGACATCGATGCGATCATGACCGGCAATCTCTGCCGCTGCATGACCTACAATCGCATCCGCAAGGCCGTGCGCAAAGCCGCCGACGAAATGAAGGGGGCCTGATCATGACCCGTCTGAAGGATCCAAGAGCACCGAAATCACCAGCCATGTCGCGCCGGGGCTTCCTCGTCTCGACCGTCGGGACGACCGTCGCATTCAGCTTCCTGGCCGCCTGCTCGCCCGGCAGCGGAGAGGCTGAAAGTGATGGTGAGGCGACCTCCGCGCCGGACGTCACCTATGAGCCGATCAAATGGTTCACCATCGACAGCGCCGGCATCGTCACCATCAACATTATCCGCGCCGAGATGGGCCAGCACGTCGGCACCGCGCTCGCGCGCATCCTCGCCGATGAGCTGGAGGCCGACTGGGCGGATGTGCGCATCAACCATGTCGACTCCGACCCGAAATGGGGCCTGATGGTCACCGGCGGCAGCTGGTCGGTCTGGCAGACCTTCCCGCTCTACTCGCAGGCCGGGGCCGCTGGCCGCCAGGCGCTGATCGAAGCGGGCGCCGCGAAGATGGGCGTTGCACCGGGCGACTGTACCGCCCGCGCCGGCGAGGTCATCTGCGGCGACCAGAAAGTCAGCTATGGCGACCTCGTCGCGGGCGGCATCGAGAAGACCTTCACCGAAGAGGAGATCGGCTCGATCGCCATCAAGCCGGCCAGCGAACGCCGCCTGATCGGTGAACCCGTCCAGGCGCGCGACATCGCCGGCAAGGTCGACGGCACCGCGATGTTCGGCATCGACGCCAAGGTGGACGGGATGGTCTATGCCCGCCCCGTCATGCCGCCAACGCGCCACGGCTCGAAGGTGAATTCCGTCGACGACAGCGCGGCAACCGAGATCAAGGGCTACCGCCAGGCGATCGCGATCGACGATCCGTCGGGCACGACGTCGGGCTGGGTGCTGGCCATCGCCGACACCTACCCTGCCGCGATCAAGGCCGCCGACGCCATCAAGGTCGACTGGACGCCGGGGCCCGGCGCCGATGTGTCGGAAGAGGACATCCTCGACCGCGCCCGCACGCTGATCAGCGATGACAGCGCCGGCTCGATCCTCGACACGGGCGACGTGGAAACCGCCGCCGCCTTTGAGGCCGCCGCCCAGACCGTCGACCAGACCTATACCTGCAACACGGTGCTGCACATGCAGCTGGAGCCGGTCAACGCGCTCGCCGTGATGAATGGCGACACGATGGAGATCCATACCGGCAATCAGTGGCAAAGCCTCGTCCTGCCCTGGCTGTCGCAGGCGCTCGACATGCCGGAAGAGAAGATCGTGCTGAAGACCTACCGTCTCGGCGGCGGCTTCGGACGCCGGCTGAACGGCGACTATGCCGTTCCGGCGGCCATCGCGGCCAAGCAGCTCGGCAAGCCGGTGAAGATGGTGCTGACGCGCGAGGATGACTCCCTGCTCGACAGCCCCCGCTCACCGGCCGTCCAGCGCGTGCGCCTCGCCGCCGATGGCGAGGGCAAGGTCACCGGCATGGAGCAGCATGTCGCTGCCGGCTGGCCGACCAAGGCGATGGCGCCCTTCTTCATGCCGAATGGCGTGAACGGCGCGCCCTTCGACCCGTTCGCGATCAACGGCGCCAATCACTGGTACGCGGTCGGCCCGCACAGGGTGCGCGCCATCGAGAACACGCTCGCCAACGAGACCTTCCGGCCTGGCTGGCTGCGGTCGGTCGGACCGGGCTTCACCAACTGGGCGCTGGAAAGCTTCATGGACGAAGCCGCCCACGCGCTCGGCAAGGACCCGGTCGAATTCCGCCTGTCCCTGCTGACCGGCGAGGGCCGCAATGCGGGCAGCGCGCCGAATTCTGTCGGCGGCGCAAGACGCCAGCATGAAGTGGTCCGCCGCGCCGCCGAGAAAGCCGGCTGGGGCAGCGAGCTGCCCGCCGATACCGGCCTCGGCATCGCGACCAGCTTCGGCCAGGAACGCGACATGCCGACCTGGGTTGCCTGTGTCGCACGGGTGAAGGTCGACCGGGAGAGCGGTCAGGTGACGGCTGAAAAGCTGACGCTGGTCGCCGACGCCGGAACGGTGGTCGATCCGGATGGCGCCATGGCACAGATGGAAGGCGCCTCGCTCTGGGGCCTGTCCATGGCCCTGCATGAAGGCACCGCCTTCGAGAAGGGCCGGGTCAAGGACGTCAACCTCAACACCTATTCGCCGCTGCGCTTCGGGCAGGCGCCGGAGCTGGATATCAGCTTCGTCGACAGCACCGAAGTGCCGGTCGGGCTGGGCGAGCCGGCGACCACCGTTGTAGCGCCAGCCATCGCGAATGCGATCTATGATGCCGTGGGCGTGCGCCTGCGCCACATCCCGATCCGGGCAGACGCCGTGAAGGCCGCGCTCGGCTAGTCTCCAGGTAGGGGGCCGGCCGGGGACGCCCCGGCCGGCCGCGCCGCCGGACGCGCGAAAATATTTTTTACGATGACGCTGGTCTCTGCCGGAACCGCGATCTAGGATATTGGCAACAGTCCAGGCCAAGCCGTCCCGAGAAGGTCAGGGCAACACCTTTGTTGCACTTAAACCGCTTCCTTCCGATCCGTCTTGGCGCCCGCCAGACCGAGAAGGAGTACGGCCATGGCAGAACTCAAGGTAAACGGAAAAAAAGTCACCGTGGATGCGGACGAAACGACGCCGCTCCTCTGGGTGTTGAGGGAAGACCTCGGCCTGACGGGGACGAAATATGGCTGCGGCATCGCCCAGTGCGGCACGTGCACAGTCCATATCGACGGCCAGCCGGTTCGCTCCTGCACCTATCCGGTCGGTGCCCTGTCCGGCGAGGAAGAGATCACCACGATTGAGGGCCTCTCGGAAGATGGCTCCCACCCGGTCCAGCAGGCCTGGGTCGAAATGGACATCCCCCAGTGCGGCTACTGCCAGCCGGGCATGATCATGGCGGTCGCCGGCCTGCTCAACAACACGCCGGACCCGACCGACGAGGATATCGACCAGCAGGTCACCAATATCTGCCGCTGCGGGACGCTCGCGCGGGTGCGCAAGGGCATCCATCTCGCCAAGACGAAAAAAGCCTAGGGGGGCAGGAACATGGCTGACACGATCAATCTTTCCCGCCGAGGCTTCATTATCGGCACCGGCGCGACCGGCCTGACCATCGGCATCCTGGCGGCCTGTTCGCCGGGCGCCGGCGAAGACGGCGAGACGGCCGCAAATGCAGAGCCCAATCCGGAAGTGAATGCCTGGGTGCTGATCAATAATGACGATACGGTCGTCATCCGCATCGCCCGGTCTGAAATGGGCCAGGGCACGCTGACCGGCCTCGCCCAGCTCGTCGCCGAGGAACTCGAATGCGACTGGGACAAGGTCACGACCGAATATCCGACACCCGGCGAGAACCTCGCCCGCGACCGCGTCTGGCGCGACTTCTCCACCGGCGGCTCACGCGGCATCCGCGGCAGCCACGACTATGTCCGCGAAGGCGGCGCTGCAGCCCGCATGATGCTTATCCAGGCCGCCGCCAATCGCTGGGACGTGCCGGTCAGTGAGTGTGCCGTCGAGAAGGGCGTGATCACGCATGGCCCGTCGGGCAATTCCTACACCTATGGCGAGCTCGCCGCCGAGGCAGCGGAGCTCGACGTGCCGACTGATATCACGTTGAAGGACCCGTCGGAGTGGAAGATCATCGGCCAGCCGGTGAAGCGCCTCGACACAGCAGACAAGGTCACCGGCAAGCAGGTCTATGGCGCCGACATCAAGCTGGACGGCATGCTGAACGCAGCGATCAAGGCGTCGCCAAAGCGTGGCGGCACGGTTGCGTCCTTTGACGCCAGCGCTGCTGAATCCATGCCGGGCGTGAAGAAGGTCCTGCAGGTCGGTGACAATGCGGTCGCCGTCGTTGCCGACAAATGGTGGCAGGCCAAGAAAGCGCTCGATGCGGTCCAGATCGAATGGCAGGCAGGCGAGGGGTCCGACTTTTCCTCCGCCGCCTTCGAAGCTGATCTCGACGCCGGCCTGACAGCCGATGAAGCTTTCGTCGGCAACCAGGCAGGCGATGTCGACGGCGCTTTTGCGGGCGCCGCGCAGGTGATCGAGGCGACCTATAACGCCCCGCACCAGAACCATGCCTGCATGGAGCCGATGAACGCCACCGCCGTCTGGACCGAGGAGAAATGCGAAGTCTGGTGTGGCACGCAGAATGGCGAAGCGGCCCTGGCCGCAGCAGCCGAGGCGTCTGGCCTGCCCATCGAGCAGTGCGATGTCTACAAGCAGCTGCTTGGCGGCGGTTTCGGCCGGCGCGGCGCGAGCGACTTCGTTACCCAGGCGGTGACCATCGCCAAGGAAATGCCGGGCACACCGATCAAGCTGCTCTGGACCCGCGAAGAGGACATGGAGCAGGGCTTCTTCCACCCGACGACCAAGGCCCGTTGCCAGGGCGCCCTCGATGCCGATGGCAACCTCACCGGGTTGAAAATCCGCCTTTCCGGCCAGTCCATCTTCGCCGGCCTGATGCCGCAGGCGCTCCAGGACGGCATGGACTTCCTCGCCTTCCAGGGCCTGCTGCCCTCGGGTGTCGATCCGCGTGTCGAAGACCAGACGCTGAAATACACCTTCCCGGCCTTCCTCGCCGAGCATGCGATGCGCAACCCGCCCGTGCGGCCGGGCTTCTGGCGGGGGGTGAATGCCAACCAGAACGCCATCTACCTTGAATGCTTCATGGACGAACTGGCGCACGCCGCCGGGCGCGACCCGCTGGAATTCCGCCTCGCCCATACCCAGGACAGCCCGGAACTGGCAGCCGTCCTGCAGGCGGTCGCCGACAAGTCCGGCTGGGGCAATGATGACGGGCTTTCGCGCGGCCTGTGCGCCTTCTATTCCTTCGGGGCCTACACCGCCGCCTGCGCGGAGGTGACAGTCAGCGATGAAGGCGAGCTCAGGATCCACCGTATCGTGGCTGCCACGGACCCCGGCTATGCCGTCAATCCGCAGCAGATCGATGCGCAGGTGGCCGGCTCCTTCGTCTATGGCCTGTCGGCCGCGCTCTATGGCGAGATCACCTTCGAGAATGGCGAGACGGTGCAGAAGAATTTCGACACCTATCCGTCGATGAAACTTGCGGCGATGCCGGAAGTCGAGACGATCGTGATGCCGTCCGGCGGCTTCTGGGGCGGGGTTGGCGAGCCGACCATCGCCGTGGCCGCCCCGGCGGTCCTCAACGCGATCTATGCGGCGACGGGCAAGCGTATCCGCCAGCTGCCGCTGAAGGACCAGCCGCTGAGGGACGCTTGACCAGACAGGCCGGACGATGGCTTGCCGCAGCGCTCCTGTCTGCTGTGGCGGGCCTGTCCGCCTGCGCGCCTGATGCCGCTGCGCCATCAGGGGAGACCAGCGCCGACGCGCTGGCCGTGCCCGGGCGCACGGCGCAGCTCGCGCTTGCCTGTTCGGGCTGTCACGGCCCGTCCGGCGGGGCCATCGTCGCGCTGGATGGCTATTCGAAAGCCGAGCTGTCGACGGCGCTCACGCTCTACAAATCCGATGAGGATGGCACGACGGTGATGAACCGGCTGATGCGCGGCTACAGCGCCGAGGATATTGAGGCGATCAGCGCTTACCTTGCTGAGGAAGGGCCGCGATGACCGGGATTGCGCTCGACCGCCGCACCGTGCTGACGGGGCTTGGCGCCGCCGCGGCCATGACTGGGCTGTCGCCTGCCGCGCTCGGCCAGACCAAGGCAAACCTTGTCGTCATCGGCGGCGGCTTTGGCGGGGCGACGGCGGCGAAGTTCCTGAAACTGTTCCTGCCGTCATCCTCGGTCACGCTGATCGAGCCGAACGAGACCTATTATGCCTGCCCGTTCAGCAACCTCGTCATCGGCGGCGGGCGGGCGATGTCGGCGCAGGCCTTCACGCTGGATGGGCTGAAGGCCTATGGCGTCGATATCATCCGGGCGAGGGCCGAGACTGTCGACGGCGCGGCGCGGACCGTGACCCTGTCGGATGACAGTACGCTGCCCTGGGACCGGCTGGTGATGTCGCCCGGCATCGATATGCGCTGGGGCGCGCTGGATGGCTATGACGAAGCGGCCACCGAGGCCATGCCGCATGCCTGGAAGGCCGGGGCGCAGACCACGCTGCTGCGCCGTCAGCTGGAAGCGATGGAGGATGGCGGCCTTGTCGTGATGTCGGCGCCGGCCGCCCCCTTCCGCTGCCCGCCCGGCCCCTATGAGCGCGCCAGCCTGATCGCGAATTACCTCAAGACACACAAGCCGAACTCGAAACTGCTGGTGCTCGATGCCAAGGACAGCTTCTCCAAGCAGCCGCTGTTCGAACAGGCCTGGGCCGAGCGCTATCCGGACCACCTCGAATGGCGCGGCGCGAGCGATTTCGGCCGGGTGGTCCGCGTCGATCCTGAGGCGATGACGGTGTTCACCGAGTTCGATGAGATCCAGGCGAATGTGGCCAACATCATCCCGCCGCAGAAGGCTGGCGCCATCGCAGACGCGGCAGGCGTCGCCGACCAGACCGGCTGGTGCCCGATTGACGGGCTTGCCTTCGAGTCGACGCTGGTGCACGGCATCCACGTCCTCGGCGATGCGACGATTGCCGCGCCGATGCCGAAGTCGGCCTTCTCGGCAAACCTGCAGGCCAAGGTCTGCGCGGCGCAGATTGCGCGCCTCATGGCCGGGCGCGAGCCGCAGGCCTCGGTGCTGGCCAATACCTGCTACTCCTACATTGCCGACGATGCGGCCGTCTCGATCACCGGTGTCTACACCAATGATGGCGGCGCGCTGACCAGCGTCGACGGCGCCGGCGGCCTCAGCCCGATGGATGGCGGACCTGCCGTGCGCGAAGCCGAGGCCGCGCAGGCGGCTGCCTGGTTCCGCACGATTACCGCCGAGGCGTTTGGATGAGAGCCGTCTCATGGGCGATGGCCGCCGGACTGCTGCTCGCCGCCGCCTGCGGCAATGAGGGCAGCCAGCGCCTGGCCGAACCGGTCACCATCGAAGGCGACGCCATCCTGACCCCGCTCGGCGGCGAGACCGGAGACGCATCGCGCGGCAAGGCCGTCTTCACGGACCGTGAGCAGGGCCACTGCGTCCTCTGCCATGCCGTGGCAGGACTTGAGGCCGAATTCCAGGGCAATGTCGGCCCGCCGCTGACAGGGCTCGGCGACCGGCTTTCACCTGGCCAGATCCGGCTGCGCATTGCCGACGCGCAAAGGATTTGGCCGCAGACGGTAATGCCCTCATATTACCGGACAGGCGGCCTCAACCAGGTGGGCGAGGCCTATCGCGGCGAGCCAGCCCTGAGCGCCCGCCAGATCGAGGACCTTGTCGCCTGGCTATCGACGCTGAAGACGCAGGACGGTGAAGAATGAAGAACGACCGGACAGATGAATTCACACTCAGCCGCCGGCTGGTGCTCACGGGCCTCGGCGCCGGCATGCTGTCGAGCGCCCTGCCCTTCGCAGCGCTCGGCGAGCCGGAAGACGCCGATGCGGCCATTCGCGACATCTTCGGCGATGGCGCGCTGAAGGAGGGCAAGGTGACGGTGAAGCTGCCGCCGATTGCCGAGAACGGCAATTCGGTCGCGATTACCGTCTCTGTCGACAGCCCGATGACCGAGGACAACCATGTCCGCCGCATGGCCATCATCTCGCCGCGCAACCCGATTGCGGAGATTGCCGTCTTCGAACTCGGCCCGCGCGCCGGCAAGGCAGAGGTTTCCACCCGCATCCGCATGGCCGGGACGCAGCGCATCCGCGCCGTCGCCGAGATGAGCGATGGCAGCCTCTGGGTCGGCTCGGCCAGCACAGTCGTCACCCTCGCCGCCTGCGTGATCGGATAGGAGACGCTGACATGACCATCCGAATTTCTGCCCCCGACACCGCTAGCAAGGGCGAGGTGATCGAACTCAAGGCCATGATCCAGCACAAGATGGAGACCGGCTACCGGCGTGATTCCCGCGGCGATGTGGTCGCGCGCGACATCATCACCCGTTTCGAATGCCGCTATAATGGCGAGCTGGTCTTCGCCTCGGATTTCCATCCAGGCGTCGCCGCCAATCCCTTTCTGAGCTTCCATACCCGCGCCACCGAGTCCGGTACGCTGGACTTCACCTGGACCGACCAGGACGGGCAGAGCTGGTCTGAGACGCATGAACTGACCGTGGAATGATCCGGGCCGGCCTCATTGCCTGCCTGGTGTTTGCCGCCTGCTCGGCCCCGCCGGAGGAGAACGGGGCACCGGTGCGTGAGCCGCTGCCGGACGACATAAAGCGCTCCGGCACCGCTTTCCTCCAGCCCGACACGCGCGCCCTGCAGGCCGACGATTTCGCCAATCCCGGATTCCTCTGGATCGACCGGGGCGAAGCGCTGTTCCGGGCAGGCGTCGATGGGTCAAAAGCCTGCGCCGCCTGCCATGGCGAGGATGGCGCGGACCTCGCTGGTGCGGCCGCTCACTATCCGCTGGTCGACGCGGCTTCAGGCGAGTTGCTCAATATCGAGGGCCGGATCAACCAGTGCCGCGAGCAGCACCAGTCCCTCCCGCCGCTGGAGTATGAGAGTGACAACCTGCTGGCGCTGACCGCCTATGTCGCGCACCTCTCGCGCGGCGAACCGGTTTCCGTCGACGTGACCGGCCCTGCCGCCCAATATTACGAGATGGGCCGCGAATATTTCTTCACCCGGCGCGGCCAGCTGAACCTCGCCTGCAGCCAGTGCCACAATGAGCATTGGGGCGAGAAGCTGCGCGGCGACACGATCAGCCAGGGCCATGGCAATGCCTTCCCCGCCTACCGGCTGGAATGGCAGACGCTCGGCTCCCTGCACCGGCGCCTCAATGATTGCGATGAAGGCGTGCGCGCCGAGCCGATGCCGCTTGGCTCTGAGACCTATAAGGCCGTCGAACTCTACCTCGCCAAGCGGGCCGAGGGCCTGCCCATCGAAACACCGGGGGTGCGGCGATGACCGAGCGCGAAGCCGCCAGTCTCAGCATCCGGATCAACCTCGCCAATGGCGGGCGGTTCGGGCCGGGCAAGGCCGCGCTCTTGCGCGCCATTGCGTCTGGCGGATCGATCCGGGCAGCGGCGAACACCCTCGCCATGTCCTATCCAAGGGCCCTGAAACTGATCGAGGAGATGAATGCCGATTTCCGCGAGCCGCTGGTCGCATCGAGCGTTGGCGGTTCGGACCGGGGCGGCTCTGTCCTCTCGGCGACGGGCGAAGCCGTGCTCGCGGCCTATGACAGGGCTTGCCGGGAGGCTGAAGCAGCCGCCTCGGACACGCTGCATGAGATAACTTCCTACCAGGATCTGGATTCGCCCTAGCCTCGTTCTAAATCACCGTTTACAACGGAAGGCGATGAGCCCGGTGCAGACCTATCTTGAGCATCCCCAGGACGTCCTGGCCCAATGGCTGGACTGGAAGGCCGCAGGTGGCGCGGCCCTTGTCGTGATCACGGCGACCGAAGGCGGGGCCGTCCGCGAGACCGGCGCGCTGATGGCGGTCGCCCGGGATGGACAGGCGGCCGGCTATATTTCCGGCGGCTGTATCGATGCCGATGTCATCCTGCAGGCCCAGGCCGCGCTGAAATCCGGCGAGACAAAGCAGCTGCGCTATGGCGCGGGCTCGCCCTTTGTCGACCTGCCGCTGCCATGCGGCGGGGCCATCGAGGTCGCCATCATTCCGGACGCCGACCCGGCCGCGCTGAAGACCGCCCATGACCGGCTGGCCGCGCGCCAGCCCGCCCGGCTTGCCATACAAGGTACCGGCATCAAGACCCGCTATGTCCCGAAACTCCGCGTCCGGATTGCCGGGCGCGGCGCCGATCCGCTGGCGCTTGCCCGCCTTGCCCGAGCCAGCGGGCTCGAAACCGTCCTGCAGCTGCGCGATGGCGAGGATGTCGAGGCTGCAATGGCCGAGGGCTTCACAAAGGTTAGCGCGCTGGACACGCCGGGCGACCTGCCCGCCATGAGCGACGACCCGTGGACGGCCTTTATCCTAATGTTCCATGACGGTGACTGGGAAGGTCCGCTGCTGCGCCAGGCGCTGGATGGCACAGCCTTCTATGTCGGCGCTGTCGGCTCCCGGCGCACCCATGCGCGCCGCTGCGAAGCCCTGCGGGAGGCTGGCGTCGCCGAATCCGAGATTGCCCGCATACACGGCCCCGTCGGGCTGATCCCGTCGATGCGCGATGCCTCCATGCTGGCGGTCTCGACGCTGGGCGAGATCGTCGCGGCCTATCACCAGACGGCCAAGGCACCGTTTGCCCGCACCGGCCTTGTCCTGCTGGCCGCTGGCGGGTCGACGCGATTTGAAGACGGGGACAAGCTGCTCGCGGCCTATAAGGGCCAGCCAGTCATTGCCCATGCCGCCGGGCTGCTCAGCGATGAGAAAGCGGCCGCGCGCATCGCCGTCATCCGCAGCGACGATGCCCGGCGTGCCTCGCTGCTCGGCGCAGGCTGGACGATCATCGCCAACCCGGATGCCGACACCGGCCAGGCCAGTTCGCTTGTCGCCGGGCTCGCCGCGCTGAAGGCTGAAGACAAGGCCGAGCAGGCGCTGATCCTGCTCGCCGACATGCCGGATATTCCCGCCGCCCATTTGCGCCGGCTGCAGGCGGTGCTGGACGCTGGCGCAAGCGCCGTGATGACCGAAAGCGGCGGCAAGCTGATGCCGCCGGCCCTGTTCCGGCGCGAGACCTTCGACCGGCTGATGGCGGTCGAGGGCGACCGCGGCGCCAAAGGCGTTTTCGAGACGCTGGAGAACACAGCCAGCGTGCCGCTCGATCCGGCCCTCGCCTTCGATATCGACACCACCCATGATCTCAAGTCTGCCGAGGAGGCCCTTCATGGCTGATGGCCAGAGCCCACTCGCCCCGCCCCCGCTCACCGACGCGTTCGGGCGGACAGTCTCCTATCTTCGCCTGTCGGTGACGGACCGCTGCGACCTGCGCTGCACCTATTGCATGGCCGAGCACATGACCTTCCTGCCGAAGAAGGACCTGTTGAGCCTCGAAGAGCTGGAGACAGTGGCCGCCGCCTTCATCCGGCGGGGCGTGCGCAAGATCCGCATCACGGGCGGCGAACCGCTTGTGCGCAAGGATATCGGTGAGCTGTTCGACCGGCTCGGCCGCTATATGGGTGCCGGGCTGGACGAGCTGACGCTGACCACGAATGCGACGCTGCTGGCCGCCCATGCCGAGCGGCTTTACAAGGCTGGCGTGCGCCGAGTGAACGTCTCGCTCGACACCCTGGATCCGGCCATGTTCCGCGAGATCACGCGGCTGGGTGACCTGCAGAAGTCGCTCGATGGCATCGAGGCGGCAAAGCAGGCCGGCCTCAAGGTTAAGATCAACACGGTCGCGCTGAAGCACCAGAATGCCGGGGAAATCCCGTCCATGGTCGAATGGGCGCACGGGCAGGGCTTCGACATGACGCTGATCGAGGTGATGCCGCTGGGCCTGACCGGCGAGGATCGCGTCGACCAGTATGTCCCGCTCTTCGAGATCCGCGACCAGCTGGAGCAGCGCTGGACGCTGACGGATGAGGCCGCCAACGATGCGCAGGCCGGGCCGTCGCGCTATGTCCGGATCGCAGAGACGGGCGGGCGCCTCGGCTTCATCACGCCGCTGACCAATAATTTCTGCGCCGGCTGCAACCGGGTCCGCGTGACCTGTACGGGCCGTATCTATATGTGCCTCGGCCAGGACGACCATGTCGACCTGCGCGCCGCCCTGCGCGACAGCATGGTGCCGGAATTTGCGCTGGATGAAGCGCTCGACAAGGCGTTGCTGCGCAAGCCCGAGCGCCACGAATTCGCCATCCGCAAGCGCGGCGAAGCTCCGGCCCTGCCGCGCCACATGTCGACGACGGGAGGCTGAGACCATGGCCCAGCTGCTCTATTTCGGGCGTCTGATGGATACGCTCGGCCGGCCGGAAGAAACGCTCACCCTGCCGGCCTCCGTTCGGGACACCTCGGCCCTGCGCGAATGGCTCGACAGGGATCGCGGCCTCGATGGCGCCTTGCTGGAAAAGACCATCCGCCTCGCGGTGAACAGCGAGATCGTGGCCGACCCGCACCCCGTCAGCGATGGCGACGAGATCGCCTTCATGCCCCCGGTGGGAGGCGGCTGATCATGCTGCGGATCAGCAACGAGCCGTTTGACGCCGGGCGCGAGCTGTCCGCCTTTGAGGCCGAGGCGACAGGCGCCGGCGGCATTGTCAGCTTCACCGGCCTTGTGCGCGATCACGCCTCCAGCGGCGCGGTGCGCGCGCTCACCCTGCAGGCCTATTCCCCGATGACCGAACGCGGCATCGAGACAGCCATGGCCGAGGCGCGCGAACGCTGGCCGCTCATGGCCCTCAAGGTCATCCACCGGACCGGCGAGATGGCCCCCGGCGAGGCGATTGTCTTCGTGGCGGCCGCCTCCATACACCGGCGCGCCGCGTTCGAGGCCGCCGATTTCCTGATGGACTATCTCAAGACCGAAGCCGTCTTCTGGAAAAAGGAAGCCACGGCGACCGGCGAACACTGGATCGAGCCCCGCTCGCAGGATTATCAAGACCGCGCCCGCTGGGCCAAGGTTTGAGGAGACACACCCCACATGCATGGCATCAATGAAAGCCTTCCCTTTCACCCGGTCCGTATCGCGGTCCTGGTGATGAGCGACACGCGCACGCTGGAGACCGACACCTCCGGCAAGGTGCTGGCCGACCGTATCGAGGCGGCGGGCCATATCCTCGCCGACCGCAAGCTGGTGCGCGACGACAAGGCCGCCATCCGAGCGCAGGTCTCGGCCTGGATCGCCAATCCGGAGGTCGATGTCGTGATCACGTCCGGCGGCACGGGCCTGACCGGTTTCGATGTGACGCCAGAAGCGATCACCCCGCTTTTCGACAAGGTGATTGACGGCTTCTCAGTGATCTTCCACCAGGTCAGCTATCAGAGTGTCGGGCTGTCCACGCTGCAGTCGCGCGCGATTGCCGGCGTGGCGAGCGGCACGTTCATCTTCTGCCTGCCCGGCTCGAACGGGGCGGTGAAAGATGGTTGGGACAAGGTCATATCGTTGCAGCTCGACAGCCGCCACAAGCCCTGCAACCTGGTCGAGATCATGCCCCGCCTGATGGAGCATATGGAGCACGATCATTGAGCGGTGAGCTGACGCATATCGGCCCGGACGGCCGCGCGCGCATGGTCGATGTTTCGGCCAAGGCCACCACGGCGCGCGAAGCCGTCGCGCAAGGCACCGTCCGCATGGCGCCGGAGACGCTGAAACTCGCCCTGTCGCGCGATACCAAAAAGGGCGACCCGCTGGGCGTGGCTGAACTTGCCGGCATCATGGGCGCGAAGAAGACCGCCGACCTCATCCCGCTTTGCCATCCGCTGCCACTGACCGGCGTGAAGGTGGAGATTGCCCCGCACGAGACCGAAACAGCGCTGACCGTGACCGCGCGGGTCAAGACGGCCGGCCAGACCGGCGTCGAGATGGAAGCGCTGACGGCCGTCTCCACCGCCTGCCTGACGCTGTACGACATGCTGAAAGCGGTCGACAAGGCGATGGTGATCGGCGGCATCGAACTAATCGAGAAGACCGGCGGAAAGTCCGGCGACTACCGGAAAAACTCATGAGCGATCTGATATCTGTCGATGAAGCCCACAGGCGGCTGGGCGAGCATGCCCTGTTGCCGCAGACCGAAACCATCAGCGTCGCGGACGCACAAGGGCGCGTGCTCGCCGAGGCGATCACGGCGCGCGTGTCGCGCCCGCCCGCTGCCGTCTCTGCGATGGACGGCTATGCCGTGCGCCTTGACGATGTCCGGGAGGCTGGCGCCCGATTGGCCGTGATTGGCGAGGCGCCCGCCGGTGCGCCGTTCGAGCGGCCTGTCGGGACAGGCCAGGCCGTGCGCATCTTCACCGGCGGCGAAATGCCGGCCGGGACCAATCATATCGTCATCCAGGAAGACACAGACCGCGACGGCGATACGGTCATCTGCCGGGACGCCTATGACCATTCGGAATTCGTGCGGCCCGCCGGGCTGGACTTTGCCGCAGGCGACACGCTGCTCACCCCCGGAACCCGGCTCTGCGCGGGTGAACTCGCCCTCGCGGCAGCGGCCAATCACGCCACGCTGCCCGTCCAAAGGAAGCTGCGTGTCGGCATACTTGCCAATGGCAACGAGCTGAAACCGCCGGGCAGCGATCTTGCCCCGGGCGAGATCGTCAATTCCAATCCGGCTGGCCTTGCGGCCCTCATCCGCGACTGGGGCGGTGAGCCGGTCGATCTCGGGATTGCCGCCGACACGATCGATGCGATCCGGTCGGCCATTGCCGGCGCGCCGGACATTGACATCTTCCTGCCGGTTGGCGGGGCGTCGGTCGGCGATCATGACCTGATGCGTCCGGCCTTTGCCGCAGAAGGCTTTGAGCCGGTTTTCGAGAAAGTGGCCGTGCGCCCAGGAAAACCGACCTGGTTTTCAAGGACAGCCAGCAAGCGTGTGCTGGGGCTGCCCGGTAATCCGGCCTCGGCGCTCGTCTGTGCCCACCTCTTCCTGCAGCCACTTCTGACGGGCGCGCCGCTCCCCCTCGTGAAGGCCCGGCTGGCCGCCCCCCTGCCGGCGAACGGTCCGCGTGAGCAATATATGCGCGCGGCCATCAGCCTGACCGATGGCGGCGTTGTCATGGCCCATGCCGCGGCCAATCAGGACAGCTCGCTGATCACGCCCTTCATCCGTTCGGCCGGCCTCATAAGAAGACTGCCCGGCGCTCCTGGAATGGAGACCGGGCAGGTCGTGGACTGTATTCTGATACGCGCGCCGCGATGGACCGATCAGGACGGCTCGTAACCGGTCTGCGACATCACATAGGCGATGACTGCGTGGCGGTCGTCCTCGCGGCGAACACCGGCAAAGCTCATATTGTTGCCCGGCAGGAAGCTGCGCGGATTTTCCAGCCATTGCTCAAGCTGTTCCGGCGTCCACTCAAAATCGGCTTCCTGCAGCGCGCTGGAATAGGAGAAGCCTTCGCCCTCACCCACCTTGCGGGAGAACAGGCCGTACAGGTTCGGGCCGAGCACGGCCGCGCCGCCTTCTTCCAGCGTGTGACAGGACTGGCACTGCAGGAAGACCCGGCGGCCGCGATCATAATCGGCTGACGCATAGGGTTCAGGGAAACCGGCAAATTGCGATGCCGGCTCGGGCGCGGCGTCTGCCGTCTCATCCGGGGCCGCTGCCTCGGTCGTATCGGCCTCGTCCGCACCGGAGGTGTCCGCTGCCGGTGTCTCGCTCTCAGCAGGCGGCGTCGGCGCGGCTTCCGCCGGCTCGTCGCTGGCCCCGCCACACGCCGTCGCCAGGACAAGCCCGAAGGCGACAGCAGCCGCATGTCCGCGTTTGATCGTCATATCCAGTCTCCTGAAAGAATCTCTGTTAACATGGTGGAACCTAGTGGCGTCCTTGGCAGCGGGCAAACCGAATCCCCTTATTCCGGCAGACTTTCTGTTGCGCTGGCGCAGGGCGGCCAGGACTGCCCTATTGCGGCAGCTTGTCGAGCCCGCTCAGCACGGCATCGTCGCGCTGGTAGAAGTCATCGAGGTAACGGATACCGCCCGCGCCGTCGTTCACAGCGGTGAAGTAAAGGATATGCACGGGTATCGGCTGAACGAGGTCCGCCCGCGTTTCCTTGCCTGAGGCGACCGCCTTGTCGATGGCCGCACGGTCCCAGCCCGGCGTGTCCGTGAGCAGCCATTCCGACAGGTCGATCGGGTATTGGGTCCGCAGGCAGCCCGACGAGAACGCCCGCTGGCGCTCGGCAAAGAGGCCCCGCGTCGGCGTGTCGTGCAGGTACACATTGTGCGGATTGGGGAACATGATCTTGACCTGGCCGAGCGCATTCTGGGGCCCCGGGGCCTGGCGCAGCCTGTAGGGGAAGTTCGCGGCCGAGACCGTTTTCCAGTCGATGGTCGCCGGATCGACAATGTGGCCCGAACGGTCCAGCACCTGGAAGCCGAGGCGCGCGACGGCGCCCGGATCCTTCTGGAACAGCGGCAGCTTGTCAGCGCGGGCGAGACTGGCCGGGGTCTCCCACCATGGATTGAACACGATGTATTCGATCCGGTCGGAGAAGACGGGTGTGCGCCGGTAGGTCTTGCCGACAATGGTCAGGTGCGTGCGCTGGGGCTCGCCATGGTCATAGGCCGTGACTTCGAAGGCGGCGACATTGGCGCGCAAATGCTTCTGGCCGAGATCGCCCGGCAGCCAGCGCCAGCGTTCCATATTGACGCGCACCTGTTCGATGCGCTCGGCAACACCGTGATTGAGGGCGCGCAGCGTCGACGCGCCGGCCACGCCGTCCGGATCGAGGCCATGGGCGGCCTGGAAGGTTTCAAGTGCCTCGACCGTGGGGGCGTCCATCTGCTGGGCCATGGCGGCACCGGCTTCCAGCAGGCCGAGCTCGATCAGGCGGGCCTGCAGCTCGCCAATGCGCGGCCCGCTCATGCCGGGCTTCAGGGCCGGACCTTCGCTGACGCGCGTGATCGTCCCGCGCTCCTGCAGGCGCAGCGCGGCCAGCTCGGCCTTCAGGAGGCGATAGCCGGGCTGGATGGGGGCCAGCTGGTCGAGGCTGGTCGGGACGGTTCCGCTTTCCAGCGCATAGGCCAGCACGGCGGCGAGATCGCCCTCGCGGCGCGCGGCGGTCCAGTCGGGCTCGACCGAGACAGGATCGAGCTTGCCATAGAGCATGTGGGCCGCCGCCGACATCCACGCATCGGTGGCGAGACGGTCGCGTTCGGCGAGGTCGGTGCGCGACGCCTCAAGCGCGGCGAGGTGATAATGGGACGGCTCGAGGCCGTGATCGGCCAGGCCTTGGAGGGCACCGATGAGGGCGTCATAGGACGCGTCATTCCAGACCTGCGCGGTCTCGGCGTCATCGATGAACTCTTCGGTGGCAACCGGGGCCAGCATGACCTCGCCGCCCGGCTCGGCCATGGCAGAAGGCGCAAGGGCTGCGGCCAGAAAGGCGCCCGCAAAAAACCGGTGCACGGTTTGGATGGTCATGGCCGGCTCGTGCTCCTCGTCGTCATGTGTGGAGACAGGGTAGAGCGCGCCCGATGGACCGGCAAACTATTCCGGTCAGCGAGGGCCGGTACTTGAGGGCAGGTCGTTGATCGGGCCGACATCGAGCAGCGGCGAGGCCTCGATCTGCTCGGCATCCAGAAGAGAGACAACCCGAAGCAGGGCCGCCACGAGGCTGGCCTGTTCCCACTCGGCAAGATCGCGGAAGCGGGCCCGGAAGGTTTCCTGCAGCAGGTCCGGCGCGTCTTCCAGCATCTTGACGCCGGCATCGGTGATCCGCACCCAGACGCGGCGCCGGTCGGTCTCGCCGCGCTTGCGGTCAACCAGGCCGCGCTCCTGCAGCTTGTCGAGCAGGATGGAAATGGTCGCCTGTTTCAGGTCGACAGCCTTGGCAAGGTTCCCGGTCAGCGTTTCGCCGCGCGTCTTCAGCACCTGCAGGACGAGCAGCTGCGATGCGGTCAGCCCGGTCTTGTGGGCGACTGTGCGGACGTTGCTGGCCGTGGCCTTCAGGATCCGGCGCAACGCAACCAGCGCCGTTTCGGTTTGATCCTGCATATGCTCACTCCACATGTCGGCGTTCACTGAGGACAGGCGGACGGCCTCGAAACCCTCTGATAGTTGGGCCATTTTTAGGCTATTTCCTTTGCGCAATAAAATATTTTTTCATCTAAGCATTATCGGAACAATTAGGGAGACAACGCGTTTCTTCAATAGATCGGATACGCGCGTGTGCGCTATCCACAGGGAATGGCTTGAACCATTCGCGATTCTAATTAAATAGATCGTCAAACAAAATATTGATTGAGAGAGAAAAGAATATGGCATCGACCCAAGCGGCTGAAAAAAGCCGGGAAATGCCTCAAAAGGAGGCAGAGGACCCTTCCAGTCTTCGCATCAGCCCGCCCCTCAGCGAGGATGGCGCAGCGGTGCATGACCTGATTGCGGCCTGTCCGCCTCTGGACACCAATTCTCTTTACATGAACCTGATCCAGACGACGCACTTTGCCGACACGTGCGCGCTCGCGCGCGAGGATGGCGACGTCATTGGCTGGGTTTCGGGACATATCCCGCCGAGGGAACCGGACGTGTTCTTCCTCTGGCAGGTTGCCGTTGGCGAAAAGGCTCGCGGCAAGAAGATTCCCAAACGCCTCGTCGCCGACATCTTCTCGCGCGAAGCGTGCCGGAATGTGAAGTATCTTAAGACGACGATCACACCAGACAATGAAGCGTCCTGGGGTCTTTTCAGAAGTATCGCGCGTTGGCTCGGCGCGCCACTCAATGAAAGCGAGTTTTTCGACAAGGAGCGCCACTTCAAGGGGCGCCACGACAGCGAAATCCTCGTGACAATCGGGCCATTCGAGCTGCCGGCCAGTCTCTAGCACACCTGGCCGCCTCACCCCTGACAAAACCAGACCATCAAGGAGTAGAACGCATGCCGTTCACAGACATCAAGGAAGACATTTTTGAAAGGCGCGAGTCGAAAGTGCGCAGCTATTGCCGCAACTTCGATACGCTTTTCGTAAGGGCCACGGGTTCGGAAATGACCGACGCCGATGGCAAGACCTATATCGATTTTCTCGCCGGCTGTTCGACGCTGAACTACGGCCATAACGATCCGGACATGAAAGCCGCGCTGATCGAGCATATCGAGCGCGACGGCGTTGCCCACGGTCTCGACATGTATACTGACGCCAAGGCCGAATGGCTGAAGGCGTTCGAGCAATACATTCTCGAGCCGCGTGGCATGGACGACTACAAGATCATGATGACCGGCCCGACCGGCACGAATGCCGTCGAAGCCGCCGTGAAGCTGGCCCGCAAGGTGACCGGCCGCACGAATGTCGTCGCCTTCACCAACGGTTTCCACGGCATGACGATGGGCGCCCTGTCGCTCACCGGTAATGCCGGCAAGCGCCGCGGCGCCGGGACCGGCAGCGTCGGCCTGACCGGCACGACCCACCTGCCCTATGACGGCGCCTTCGGCGACGATGTCGACACGCTGGAACAGATCGAGATGATGCTCGACAATCCGTCTTCAGGTGTCGATGCCCCCGCAGCCTTCATCTTCGAGCCCATTCAGGGCGAAGGCGGCCTCAACGCTGCCTCGAAAGAATGGATGCAGGGCATTGCCCGCCTCGCCAAGAAGCTTGGTGCGCTGTTGATCGTCGACGACATCCAGTCGGGCTGCGGCCGCTCGGGCAAGTATTTCGCCTTCGAGGAAGCCGGTATCGAGCCGGACATCATTACCCAGGCGAAGTCGCTTTCGGGTATGGGCCTTCCCTTTGCCTGTGTGCTGCTCAAGAAGGAGCACGACATCTGGAAGCCGGCCGAGCACAACGGCACCTTCCGCGGTAACAACCACGCCTTTGTGACCGCAAAGGTCACGCTGGAGAAGTTCTGGAAGGACGATACGTTCCAGAAGCAAGTCCGCGAAAAGGCCGTCATCCTGACCGAAGGCCTGCAGAAGATCGCTGACATCATTCCCGGCGCGAAACTCAAGGGCCGCGGCATGATGCAGGGCGTTGACGTCGGCACGGGCGATCTCGCCAGCGACATCTGTGCCCGCGCTTTCGAGAAGGGCCTGATCATCGAGACCTCTGGCGCCGACGATGAAGTCGTCAAGGTCCTCGCCCCGCTCACCACGCCCGTCGAGATGTTCCAGAAGGGCCTCGACATCCTGCTCGACAGCGCCCGCGAGGCGGTGTCCAGCAACCAGATGGCAGCGGAGTAAACGATAATGATTGTTCGCGACCTGAATGACATGAAAGGCACGGATCGTGCCGTCTCCGATGCGCAGTGGACGTCCTACCGGATGCTGCTGGCTGGCGACAAGATGGGCTTCAGCTTCCACATCACGGTGCTGGAAGCGGGCTCAGAGCACACCTTTCATTACAAGAACCATTTCGAGAGCGTCTATTGCATGAAGGGCAAGGGGTCGATCACCGACCTCGGCACCGGCGAGACGCATGAAATCCGGCCGGGCGTGATGTACGCGCTGAACCTGCACGACAAGCATATCCTGCGTGCCGAGGAAGAGCTGCACATGGCCTGCTGCTTCAATCCGCCGGTGACCGGTACCGAAGTCCACCAGGCCGACGGCTCCTACGCCGCACCTGAGGATGCCGAAGCCACCAGCTAGACAGCTCCGGCCAGAATGGATGGCCCTGCCGGACTTGCACAATCCGGCAGGCGCCCGTCCGTCCAAACCAGACCACAAGGAAGGGTTCACCCCATGACCCATACTGTTGAGAAGATCGGCGGCACATCGATCGCCAACACCCCTGTTATCCTCGACAATGTCCTGATCGGCGACCGCAAGCCGAAGGACATGTACAACCGCATCGTCGTCGTGTCGGCCTATGCCGGCATGACCAACATGCTGCTGGAGCACAAGAAGTCCGGCAAGCCGGGCGTCTATGCGCTCTTCGCCAGCGCCGAGAACAAGTGGCAGTGGAGCGAAGCGCTCACCGAACTGTCGCAGGCGATGCGCGAGAAGAATCAGGAAATCTTCGGCGACCATCCCGACCGCAAGGTGGCGGACAATTTCGTCCTCGAGCGGATCGAGGGCGTGCGCAACTGCCTGATCGACCTGCACCGCCTGTGCTCCTACGGCCAGTTCCGCCTCGACGAGCACCTGATGACGGTCCGCGAGATGCTGGCGGCCCTCGGTGAGGCGCACTCGGCGCACAACACTTCGCTGCTCCTGCGCCAGAAAGACATCAACTCGGTCTTCGTCGACCTCACCGGCTGGCGCGACGAGGAGAAACTGACCCTGGACGAGCGGATCGAAAGTTCCTTCCGCGGCATCGATTTCTCCAAGGAACTGCCAATCGTGACCGGCTATGCATCCTGCCTGGAAGGCATGGTGAAGCTGTATGACCGTGGCTACACGGAGGTGACGTTCTCGCGCATTGGTGCCCTCACCAAGGCGAAGGAAGCCATCATTCACAAGGAATTCCACCTTTCCAGCGCCGACCCGAAACTGGTTGGCGACGACAAGGTGCGCAAGATCGGCCAGACCAATTACGACGTGGCCGACCAGCTCTCGAATATGGGCATGGAAGCGGTCCACCCGAAAGCGGCCAAGGGCCTGCGCCAGGCGGGTATCCCGCTTCGCGTCAAGAACACGTTCGACCCGGCCGATGCTGGCACGATCATCACCGATGATTTCATGCCGGAAACGCCGCGCGCGGAAATCGTGACGGGTATCCAGAGCCTCTATGCCTTCGAACTGTTCGAACAGGACATGGTCGGCGTGAAAGGCTATGACGCCGAGGCACTGAAGGCGCTGACGCGGCACAAGCTGTGGATCGTGACCAAATGCTCGAATGCCAACACGATCACCCACTATGTCAGCGGACCGCGCAAGGCGATCAACAAGGCTGCGGCTGATCTCGAAGCCTGCTTCGAGAATGCCGAGGTCACGCTGCGCAAGGTGGCCATCGTCTCCGTGATCGGCGCCAATCTGGATGTCGACGGGCTGACCGCCCGCGCCGCGACGGCCATCCATGAAGGCGGCATCAAGCTGCTCGGCCTGCACCAGCTGACCCGCAACACCGACCTCCAGACCATTGTCGCGGAGGAAGACTATGACCAGACGGTCAAGGTGCTGCACAAGGCGCTCGTCGAGACTGGCGACGTCGCCGGTGCCAAATCCGATGCGGATATCGCTGCTGCCGCCTGATGCCCTATTCGGCGCCAGCACATGAAACGACTTCGGACTGGCGGGTAACGCTCGGGCTATACCGCAACGTACTCGCCATTGTCTGCGCCCTGACCGTGCTTCAGGGCGCAACGGCAGCCCTATCCGTGATGATCGCGCTGAGCTTGCAGGCAGCCGGTGCCTCAAACGCTGCCCTTGGTCTGGTGGCGGCTTGTTACGCCGGCGGCTTCCTGACGGGAGCCATCGCCTCACCCAAGCAGATCACACGGATAGGGCACATCCGTTCCTTTTCCTTCTTCGCCGCACTGGCGATCATTGCGACGCTCAGTTTCACACTGGGCGTCAGCATTATTGGCTGGGCGCTGGTCCAGACGGTCATCGGCGCAAGCACGGCGGCCCTGCTGACGGCGGGCGACAGCTGGATCACCGACAGTGCCCCGTCCAACCGGCGCGGCGCCATTCTCGGCTTCTACCATGTGGTGGCAAAGCTCGGCGCGATTGCCGGACCGTTCGCCATCGTCGCCGGGGCCAATGGCCTGGCCGGCTTCATGATGGTGGCCGCCCTGTTCGCGCTGACCATCATGCCGATCACAGCGACGCGGAAAGCGCAGCCCGAAATCTCGACGGGGACGCCCTTCGGGCCGAGCAAGATCCTGAAATACGCACCGGCTGCTGCGTTTGCGGCGCTCTGTGCCGGGGCCGTCAACAATGCCGTGGCCCAGCTCTACCCGGTCTATGCCCAGTCCATCATGCCGGACGGCGCGGCCGGGTTTGCCGCGAACTTCAATGCCGCGCTGCTGGCCGGCGCCATGATCGGCCTGTGGCCAGCGGGCATGATCTCCGACCGGCTCGACCGGCGCACGGTGATTGCCGGGACCGGCGTCATCGCATCTGCGGCCGGCCTCGGGCTTGCGCTGTTCAGCACGGTCGCCTCACCGGCGCTGATCCTGGTCCTCGCCTTCGTCTTCGGCATCGGCGCCCTGTCCTATTATGCCGTCGCGGTCGCGCATGCGGCCGACCGGGCAAGGCCCGACCAGGCGACCTCCATGATGGCGGGCATCCTCGTGATCTGGGGCATCGGTTCGGTTGCCGGACCGCTCATTGCAGGCTTCGTCATGTCGACACCGCTCGGCGCACCCGGCCTGTTCGCCTTTGCAAGCGCCAGCCTTGCGCTACTGGCCGCGACCATGTTTACCCGTACCGTCAACAAGGCGCCCGTTCCCGACGAGGAGAAGGCGCCGTTCAACGCCACCCAGACGACCAGCCTTGCGCTGTCGGAGCTCGACCCCCGGGGCGAGCATGAGACGAACGAGCAGTTCGACCTTTTCCTCGCCTGGATGGCCTCAACAGAGACTGACGAATGATCATTGCAAGCTTCCTGGTAATCCTCGCCATCTTCCTGGTTGTCGGCCTCGCCTCGGCGCGGGTCGCGACCGGCGAACGCAAGGACTACTACATTGCCGGCCAGACCGTTTCGCCATGGCTCACCGGGCTTTCCGCCGTCGCCACGAACAATTCCGGTTACCTGTTCATCGGTGTGATCGGCTACACCTATGCGACGGGCCTGTCGGCTGTCTGGCTGATGTTTGGCTGGATCATTGGTGACTATCTCGGCTCGCTCTTTGTTCACCGGAAACTTCGTCACGCCACGGGTGAGACCGGGGAAGCCTCATTTGCATCCGTCATGTCGCGCTGGCATGGCGAGGAGTTCGCCTATTGGCGCCGGATTGCCGCCATTGTGATGGTGGTATTCCTTGGCGCCTATGCCGCCGCGCAGATTTCGGCTGGCGGCAAGGCGCTGGAAGGCGTGCTGAACCTCGATCCGCGCATCGGCGCGGTGGCGGTAGCGGGCATGATCGTCGCCTATTCCATTGCCGGCGGCATCCGCGCCTCGATCTGGACCGACGCTGTCCAGTCCCTGTCCATGCTGGTCGCGCTCAGCATCCTTTGCGTCGTGGCCTTCTACCATGAAGGCGGCCTCGGCCCGGCTTTTGCCTCGATGATGCCGCTAGATGACGGGCGCTACATGAACCTCTGGCCGGAAAGCGGCGAGCTGGTCGGGACAGGCGCCATGGCGATTGGCTTCTTCATCCTGGGGTGGCTCGCCGCCGGCTTTTCCGTCGTCGGCCAGCCGCACATCATGGTCCGCTTCATGGCGCTGGACGATGAGAAGAACATGCAGCGCACCCGCGCCTGGTACTATGGCTTCTTCATCCTCTTCTACATCCTGGCGGCCGGGCTTGGCCTGCTGTCGCGGCTCTACCTGCCTGAGCTGGCATCTGGCGATACCGAACTTGCCCTGCCGCGCATGGCGCTGCAGCTGCTGCCGGACATCTTTGTCGGCCTGATCCTCGCCGGGATCTTCGCGGCCACCATGTCGACCGCCGACTCCGTCGTGCTGTCCTGTTCGGCTGCGATCACGCACGATTTGACACCCTCACGCATGGAGCATCCGCTGCTGCTGAAAGCGGCGACGGCCGGGACAACGCTGGTCGCGCTCATCCTTGCCCTGTCGGGCAGCCAGAGCGTCTTCAGCCTCGTCATCCTGGCCTGGTCGACCCTGGCGGCGGCCTTTGCGCCCCTGCTCGTGCTCTATGCGCTGGACCGCAAGACCAGCGAACCGGCGGCCATCTTCCTGATGGTCCTCGGCATCGCCATCGCCCTGTTCTGGCGCTACGGCCTCGGCTGGCATGGCGGCATCTATGAAGGCCTGCCGGGTATGGCCATACCGTTCGTGATCGGCTGGTTCCTGTCACGGCCGGCCACGCATGAAGAGATCAAGGCGAGCCCCGTCGAAACACCGGCGGAATAGGTGGTCTGCTCCCTGAAAAGTGGTCCATTATTTGAGTTAGTTCCGGCTTCAGATATGGAGCTGAGACATGGGCAAGAGATCTACGCCTGAAGAGATTATTGCGAAGCTGCGGGAGGTGGAGGTGCGCCTTGCTCGCGGTGAGACGACGGGTCAGGCCGTGCGTTCGATCGGCGTGACGGAGCAGACCTACTACCGGTGGCGCAAGGAGTATGGCGGGCTGCAGGTTGGCCAGGCCAAGCGGATGAAGGAGATCGAGAAGGAGAATGCGCGGCTTCGCCGGGCGATCTCCGATCTGACCCTCGACAACCAGATCCTTCAGGAAGTCATCAAGGGAAAGTTCTAAGCCCTTCACGCAAACGCGAAGCGGTCGATCATGTGGTTGAGACACTCGGCGCAACCGAGCGCCGGGCCTGCCGTGTGATCGGCCAGCACCGTTCCACTCAGCGCAAGCCGCGCGTGCCGCGTCAGGACGAGGATGTGCTGACAGCAGCCATCATCGCCCTGGCGGAACGGTTCGGCCGGTATGGCTACCGCCGGATCACGGCCCTGCTGAGACGGGATGGCTGGCATGTGAACGAGAAGCGCGTCTATCGCATCTGGCGGCGTGAGGGGCTGAAAGTGCCAATGAAACAACCGAAACGTGGACGCCTCTGGCTGAATGACGGTTCGTGCGTAAGACTTCGGCCAGCGCACAAGGGCCATGTCTGGTCATATGACTTCGTGCAGGACCGCACCCATGACGGCAAGGTGTTCCGCATGCTGTGCGTCATAGATGAGTTCACCCGCGAATGTCTCGCCATCCGCGTCGAACGCAAGCTCAACTCGCGTGATGTGCTCGACACGCTGGGCGAGCTGTTCGTGCATCATGGCCCGCCGGAGCATATCCGCTCCGATAATGGCCCCGAGTTCATCGCCACAGCTCTACGGGACTGGCTGGCACGTATCGGCGTGAAGACGCTCTATATCGAACCGGGAAGCCCATGGGAAAACGGATACTGCGAAAGCTTCAACTCCAAGCTCAGGGACGAGTTGCTGGCGAGGGAGATCTTCTATGATCTCAGGGAGGCCAAAGTCCTGATCGAAACCTGGCGGCGGCACTACAACACCGCGCGCCCACACTCTTCTCTGGGCTACCGGCCACCCGCTCCACAAACCATCTTGCCCGCGGCGTTCATACCGCCTTACTGTGACGAGGTAGCGGCATGAACGCCGCTACGTGGAAACCGCCGGACTAACATTACCGGTGGACCACCCCTGTGGGGCAGAGCA
>NZ_QWFX01000001.1:0-260 GCF_003576285.1 Henriciella mobilis
GAGCGCAAGGCATCACAACGGCGAGCCGTCGGAGTGGGCAGCTCGACATTGTGCCGGAGGCGCTGGACCGACGTGATCGGCTCGTTGACCGCCACCGGCTGATCCTCGTTTGCCAAACTGGAGAGGTGCGCTCCGCTATCGAGGTTGCGCTCGCGGAAGCGGAGCGTATCGCCGCCCGCGAGGGAAAGGGCGGCGGCGAAGCATTGTGAAGCATTCCGTCGAACTCGAGAAGCAGACTGTGCATCAACACCGTCCTCCGT
>NZ_QWFX01000002.1:0-1345 GCF_003576285.1 Henriciella mobilis
CAGCCGTGATTTTTGCCAGATTTCGTGGTTTTCACGTTCAACAGCTCCTGCACGTTTTTTGCCGTCCGTTCACCGTTAACCCCCGCAGAAATCGGGACAGGATGTGCAAATGTAATACCGTCACCCGCGACGATATTCCGTTTGCCATCTGGTCAGGGCTTCGCCCCGACACCCCGTATCAGTGCGTACGTGCTCAATGTGGTTTCCGGTTCTCTTCCGCTTCCTCGCCCACTCGCTCACTAACGTTCGGTCGCTGGGGCTGCGGCGAGCGGTGCCACCTCTCGCATGTTGTCGGTGATTCCGCTGTTGTTCTTTCGGGGATGAGTCGTCAGATAGCCCTTCAAACGCGCTCAGAAGCTCTCAGACGCACGAGGCGGGGTTTAAATGCCCGTCAGGGCATGGAAGGCGCGAAAAACGCTTACAGAGCGTTTCAGGAGGTCAGGCGCGCCGATACCCCTAGCCAGGGGCTTTCAGGTCGCCAGGAACCGCGCCAGCCCCCTGCAAAGCCCATTTGCACGGTACAGGCAGTCACTCGGTTGGTAGGTGGTCGTAGACCGTCGGTGTTACAGCGATGGGGGTCTGGGGTTCTCCCCAGACGGTTTCCGGTTGCGCTCAAGGCGCTGCCGGAACCGTGGCGGCTCGGTCGTTCTGGAGATCGGGGAGCAAAAACACGCAAGGGATTTTGAGGCGGCAAAAGAGCAATGCAGGATAGACAATCATGGTCAGAACGTTAACACGTAGCCCCTGATTGTCCGCCTGCCGCTGGCTCAATTTGAAAACATGGCCATGATTCGGCGCTGAATATCACCGTCTTTGTTGACCAGTGTTTTAGTGACAAATGCTGCATGGTTTTTCGTAGTGTTGTATCCCTTCCAGACTTCATGTGGATCGAGGGCATACGCACAAACCTTACCAGCAACGGGGATTCTAACTAATGCATTTTTTGATTCTAAGTAATTGAGCCAACGAATAATTGTGCTTCTGCTAACTCCAAGTTTTTCAGCTAGGAATTGCTGATCCGCAACGACAGCGCCACACGTAGGATCGATATGCTCCGCTAAAAATGAGTACAGCTTCAGTGCTGATATGCCTTGGCTATCCTTCAGCAGCTCTCGAACGCGTTCCCAACCTTTTGGGGATACCTGTGTAAACCTTGAATTCTTCTTTGCTTCTTCGAGATCCTCGGTGTTTTTCTTTGCCTCATCTGAAAGTTGTTTCAGTCGTTTTTCTGAATCAATAAACATGATTTTTTCCCTCTAAAAATCCCATGCACTAACGTTGGTTCAAATCTAAGCCATCATGACACATCTGTGCAACACCTTGTTGCGTGTTGTCGCATCCAGGA
>NZ_QWFX01000003.1:0-967 GCF_003576285.1 Henriciella mobilis
TGCTTCCTGCGATTGATACACATCACCGCGCCGAAGGATCGCCCAAGCGACTCGGGCAAGCTTCGCAGCGAGCGCCACCACCACGACATTTGGATGCGCACGGGCAAGTAGGTTGCGTAGCCATACTCCCATGGCGGTTTGCTTTTCGACGAAGTGCCGCATCGCTGCTCGTGCGCCGTGGATAAGTTGGGTTCGTAGATAGCGGTTGCCCCGCTTGCTGATGCCCAGCATTTTGGTCTTGCCGCCAGTTGAGTGTTGTCGTGGTGTCAAACCGAGCCATGCGGCCAGATCACGCCCCTTGGCAAAGGCGCTGGCATCACCCACTGCGGCGACCAGTGCCGTGGCATTGATCGCCCCAATGCCAGGAACCGTGACCAGACGCTGAGCCAGATCATCTTCACGCGTCATGGCCATCAGTTCGTCGTCATAGGCTCCTATCCTGCGGTCAAGCTCTGCCCATTCATCGCGCAGGTCCCGAAGCAGGCGCAGCATTCTGGCGCTGATTGGCAAATCGCCCCCCATAAGATCATCAAGCCGCCGGATAAGAGGACCGCGCCGCTGAGGCAGGATTATGCCGCGTTCTAACAGGACGGCGCGCAGTTGGTTGGTCAACCGCGTCCGCTCCGCAACCAGCCTTGCACGCGCCCTGTGCAGGATCTGCAAATCGAGCTGAGCTTCGCTTTTTGGCGTCACCAGGCGCATGGTTGGCCGGGTCGCGGCTTCCGCGATGGCCTCCGCATCTCGATCATCGGTCTTCTGCGCTTTGACGTAGGGCTGAACATATTCCGGCGACATTAACCGCACCGAATGACCATGCGACTGGAATGTCCGGGCCAGAAAATGTGCGCCGCAGCACGCTTCCATCGCTACCACGCATTGCGGCAGCTTCGAGACAAACTTGATCAACCCTTCACGCGTCATTCGTCGGCGCATAATTACCGCACCTGCAGCATCAAGGCCGGCCACG
>NZ_QWFX01000004.1:0-353 GCF_003576285.1 Henriciella mobilis
GAGATCGATACCTGGCTACGGGTGCCACGGTTTATCGATTCGTAGTAGTGCTGAACTGTCTGATGCGTGGCACGGCTTCCCTCGATTCCGCGCTCAAGACCCAGTTTTTTTACTGATTCAGCGTAGGTGCTCTGATCTTCACGCATCTTTGACCGCCCGCCAATAAACTCTTTCGCGGACAGCCGTCCATCCTGCGTCAATGGCACCACGAACGCTGACAAGTGGGGGGTGGCCTCGTCCCGGTGAACCACCGCCGCCACAACACGATCCTTCCCGTATTTCTTCTCCAGCCATTGCTCAGAGCGGGCGAAAAACTCCGCCTGTTGCTGCGGTGTCGCTTCTTTCCACCACTC
>NZ_QWFX01000005.1:0-1043195 GCF_003576285.1 Henriciella mobilis
TTTCTGGATTCGAGCTGACCTTCCGTCCGCGTGGTTCGACTTCGCTCACCATGCAGACTGATGTTTCAAACAGCCCTGAGCGCGATCCATCGCGAAGCGGGGATCAAAAGAAAAGACAGCCCTGAGCGCGATCCATCGCGAAGCGGGGATCAAAAGAAAAGACAGCCCTGAGCGCGATCCATCGCGAAGCGGGGATCAAAACCAGCACGCCGCAGCCCGCCGGGTTTGCGGACGCAAGTGCAGCCTGTTTGCTGATTTGATCCCGTATCGGCGCTGGCGCGCCTCACATGGATCGCGCTCAGGGCTGCCGATCCATCGCGGAACAACGTGGAACAAGGATCAGCCCCGGGATTCAGGCCTCCTTTGCCTCACCGTCCCTGACTTCAAACCGCTGCGCGCGGTCCCCGAAGGCTTCGAAGAGGAAGGCTTCCGTGCCCGTCAGCCAGGCCTGGCCACCCAGCGCGCAAAGCTCGTCGAACAGGGCCGCGCGGCGGTCGGCATCGAGGTGGGCAGCGGCCTCGTCCAGCAGCAGGATGGGGGAGGGGCCCTCGCCGTCCTTCGCCAGCGCGGCGGCTGAGGCGAGGATGAGCCCGATGAGCAGCGCCTTCTGCTGGCCGGTCGAGGCGTCGCCCGCAGGCATACCCGTCGGGCGGTGGATGACGGCAAGGTCGGTACGGTGCGGCCCGGAAAGCGTCCGCCCGGCGGCCATGTCGCGGCGGCGCCCGGTGCGCAGGGCCTCGGTCAGGGTTTCGAAGATGGTCTTGAAGTCCTCGCCCGCCATGGCGGCCTGCTCGGCTTCGCCATCGAGGGAAAGGTCGCCCTTCGGAAAGAAGCCCTCGGGCCGGGCATCGACGGCAGCTTGCAGCGCTTCCAGGACATGGGCGCGGTTCACCGCGATCTCGGCGCCGGCCTCGGCCATCCGCGTCTCGATCGCATCGGCCCAGGCCGGGTCGACATGGCCGCGCTCGAGCAGCGCATTCCGCTCGCGCATCGCGCGTTCGTATCGCGCTGCCGCCGTGCCGTGCGAAGGGATATGCGCCATGACCTGCCGGTCGAAAAAGCGCCGCCGGTCGGACGCTCCGCCCCGGAACACCCCGTCCATGGCGGGCGTCAGCCAGACGATGCGGATCAGTTCGGCAAGGTCGGAGGCCTGGCTCGGTGCGCCATCGATCCGCACGACGCGCTTGGAGCTGGTGCCGTCGGTTTCCAAGCCGACGCCGATCCGGCGGTCATCGACAGTTGCCGAGATGGTCCAGGCGCCGCCGGCATCGTGGCGGGCAAGATCGGCGAGGGTCGCGCTTCGGAGCCCGCGTCCGGGGCCGAGCTGGGAGACCGCTTCGAGCAGGTTCGTCTTGCCCGCGCCATTCGGGCCGAACAGGCAGACATGCCGACCATCGAGATCGAGCGACAGCGTCTCGTAATTGCGGAAATCCTTGAGGCGCAGGCGGGTAAGGGCGGTCATCGCCCCCGCTTACACCCGAAGCGGCATGAGCACATAACGGCAGGCCGCATCGCCCGGATCGAGGATCAGCGCCGGGGAGGCTGGATCATTGAGCAGGAATTCTGCGTCCTCGGCTTCGATCTGGGCGGTCACGTCGAGCAGGTATTTCGCGTTGAAACCAATCTCCATTGGCTCTTCGCCATAGTCGCACTCGATCTCCTCGTGGCCCTGTCCGGTCTCGGCGGAGTTCACCGCGAGGATGACCTTGCCCGGTTCGATCGACAGCTTCACCGAGCGCGAGCGTTCGGCCGAAACGGTCGAGACGCGGTCGACGGCGGCTTCGAAGGACTTGTTGTCGATGACAAGGCGCTTGTCATTGCCCTTAGGAATGACGCGCGCATAGTCCGGGAAGGAGCCGTCGATGAGCTTGGAGGTCAGGACGGCCCGGCCGGCGCGGAAGACGATCTTGGTTTCCGAAACAGCGATCGAGACGTCGCCGTCGACCTGGTCGATCAGGCGGCGCACCTCTCCGATCGCCTTGCGCGGGACGATGACGCCTTCAAGGCCCTCGGCGCCTTTCGGGGCCGGGGCATCGGCGAGCGCCAGGCGGTGGCCGTCAGTCGCGACCGTGCGCAGGACCTTTTTCCCGTCGCCATCGGCGGCGTGGAAATAGACGCCGTTCAGATAGTAGCGGGTTTCTTCGGTCGAGATGGCAAAGCGCGTCTTGTCGATCAGACGGCGCAGGTCGCCCGCATCGAGGTCGAACTTGATGGCGCTGTCATCGCCGGTCATGGTCTGAAAATCGGTTGCCGGCAGGGTCGGCAGAGCGAATTGCGAGCGGCCTGACCGGATGGAAAGACGGCGGTTCTCCGGGTTCAGCTCCAGCTCGACATCGGCGCCAGCTGGCAGCTTGCGAACCACATCGAAGAGCGTTCCGGCCGGTGCGGTGATTGCGCCCTCGCTGGACACCTGGGCATCGGCGCTGTCTACCGCCTCTATGTCGAGGTCGGTCGCCACGAAGGTGACTTCCGGCCCTTTCGCCTCGATCAGCACGTTGGACAGGATCGGAATCGTGTTGCGCCGCTCCACCACGTTCTGCACGTGAGACAGTGCGTTCAGGAGGTCGCTTCTCTCGATCGTCAACTTCATCAATCAGCCCATATGCCGAGGCGGTCTTCCGGTCGCCGCCTTGTCCTCGTTGCCTGTAACCGTTCCGCCGAATGCGAATCGGCCCGCTCCTCGAAAGAAGCGGGCCGGATACCCTTGTCAAAATTGGCCAAATTGCAAGCCCCCGTCAGCCGGTTCAGGGCCGGATTCTGGGGAAATCAGCAGTTGCCTTCAGCCTGTATCTCGAAGACCATCTCCCGGACGCGCTCGACATCGCGGATCATGTCCGGATCGTCCTGCATCTCTTCCTTCACCTTGCGCCATGCATGCAGCACGGTCGTGTGGTCCTTCTTGTTGAAGGCCCGGGCGATCTGGGGATACGACTTGTCGGTCATTTCCCGGCAGAGATACATGGCGATCTGGCGTGGATAGCAGATCGAGCGGGACTTGTTGGCGCTTTCGATCTCGGTCTTGCTGAGCCCGAAAACACGCATCGCTGCCCGCTTGATATTGTCGAGCGACGGGGCCTGATACTCGCCCTGCTGGCGGCGGAGCACCGTGACCAGCATGTCCATGTCCGGCTCAACCTCGCCATAGCCGGTTTCCGTCTGCAGCGTCCAAAGGACACCGCACAGCTCCCGGCCGGGGCCGCGAACGGTCGACACGATGCGGTCGATCATTTCCTCGGTCAGCTCGAAGTTCGGCTGGTCCTCGCGGATCATCGCAGCGTGAAGACGCACGATCTCGCGGCGCATTTCCTGGTCCGGGAGGCCGACCTCGCTGGAAGCTGCGCCCATGATCTCGCCGCGCATGCGCTGGGAAAAACCTTTCAGGTCACCTGGTGCCTCATCAGCTGTCAGGACGACGCGTCCGCCCTCCTTGGTGACAGACCGGATGGTCGCGAAGAAGGCATCGTCCGTCTTGGCCTTGCCGGCGATCCACTGAAGGTCGTCGATCAGCAGCAGGTCATTGTTACGGACCCACTTCTTCAGGTCGCGCGTGTCGCGGGCCATGGCGCCATCGACATAGGCGGTGACGAATTCTTCCGCGGTCATGTAGGTCACGCGGCGTCCATCATCGAGATGCAGGACGGCGTTCTCGATGGCGCGCAGGATATGGGTCTTGCCCGTGCCCTGCCGGCCATAGATCAGAGACACATCCGCGCCGCGCTTTCCGCCGACAATCTCCATGGCGAGGCCGACGGCCCGCTTGTTGGTGTCACCGGTAACGAGGTTGGCGAATGTCATGCCCGGCACGCCCTCAGAACGCTCCGTACCGGCGGTCTCTTCCGCATTGACTGTCTGCCGCTTTTCGACCGACCAGGGATTGTCGACGAGATCGCGTGTGCTGGCCGGAATATCCTTCCAGCAAGCGATCTGCAGCGCCCGGCCCTTCGGATCCGACTTGCGCCAGATGCGTTTGAGCAGCGGACGATGATTGCTGTTGATACGGTCAAAAGCGAGCTGGTCTCGTGCAGCAATCAGGACAACGTCATCGACTTCCGCAACAAAGCGCAGATCCGCGATCCACTTGTCGAAGTCCTCGGCAGGAATCCGAACGCGGGTATCGTTCAAAACCGTATCCCAGATCTCCTTGCCGCGATGAACATCCTTGCCGTCTTTGCCGGTCTGTCCATCTTCGTGTCCGTTCTTGCCCCATCTGCCAGATTCTTCATGGCGCCCCATAGGAACTTCCCCTTTCCTGTGTTTTTCTGTTCCATCTCCTGTTGCCGATCAGAACACGCGAACCCTGTTCGGATCCTTCGGGATCCGTCACCAAAATACTCGGTACAGGGACTTTTTTCCGTCGCGGGTTAACTAAACCACACGGCTTCAGAGCCTGTCCAGCTGACTTTTTTCCAATTTAGGTGAGAAACCATCTTGAAACTCTTGTGACGGCCGAAAACCGCAAAAGATTCAAAGAAGAAAAAAATACACAAGGCTGCTCATTTTAATGCAAACGCATCGTACCCATTATTTGTACGCATTATGTTCTGTCAACTTTTTGGCCTCTAAAAGCCTGTGAAAATCAGCCTTTTTGTTATCAGGTTTGCATCCTTGTCACGTTTGTTTCAGGCAGCAAAAAACCTGCATGGCGAGCCATGCAGGTCTTGCATTTTTGCAGTTTTGTGAACACGCCTGAAGCGTGTTCAGCCCATCGCTTTCACACGTGCGGAAAGGCGGGAAATCTTGCGGGCCGAAGTGTTCTTGTGAATGACACCCTTGCCGGCAGCGCGCATGATTTCCGGCTGGGCTTCCTTCAGCGCTTCGGCTGCGGCCTTCTGGTCACCGGAAGCGATCGCTTCCTCGACCTTGCGGATATAGGTACGCATGCGCGAGCGGCGCGCAGTGTTCACTTCGGTACGGCGCGCGATCTTGCGCACCATCTTCTTGGCTGAGCGGGTATTCGCCATCAATAACTCCTGAGTGTCCGGTCGGACGCAAGCGGCGGACATACCCAAAGGCCTCAGTGCAGTCAACCGGAACAAGCGGCCATGTCTGCATAAAGCGCGATGAGGCGCCTAGCGGTTGTTGAAGTGCGGCTCGCGCTTCTCCACGAAGGCTTCCATGCCTTCCTTCTGGTCTTCGGTCGCGAACAGGGAATGGAAGAGACGCCGTTCGAACATCACACCCTGGCTGAGCGTGGTTTCATAAGCGGTATTCACCATTTCCTTGGTCATCATCGCAGCAGCGCGCGGCATCGACGCAATCTTGCGTGCAACGGTGCGGGCTTCCTCCAGCAGGTCGTCTGTCGGGACGACGCGGGAGACAAGGCCGCAGCGCTCGGCTTCAGCGGCGTCCATCATCCGGCCGGTGAGGCACATTTCCATCGCCTTGGACTTGCCGGCAAAGCGAGTAAGGCGCTGGGTGCCGCCTGCGCCGGGTGAAACGCCGATCGTGATTTCCGGCTGGCCGAACTTGGCATTCTCGGCGGCCAGGATGAAGTCGCACATCATGGCCAGTTCGCAGCCGCCGCCCAGCGCATAGCCGGACACAGCCGCGATGACCGGCTTGCGCATGCGTGAGGCGCGCTCCCAGTTCCGCGTGATGAAGTCTTTATAGTATGCGTCGAGATAGGACTGCTCGCGCATTTCCTTGATGTCTGCGCCTGCCGCGAACGCTTTCTTGGACCCGGTTATCACAATGCATCCGATCGAGGCATCGGCGTCGAAGCGATCAAGTGCCTCGGTCAGTTCATCCATCAGCTGATTGTTGAAAGCGTTGAGCGCGTCTGGCCGATTGAGGGTGACGATCGCGATGGCTTCGTCGACTTCGGTCAGAAGTGTTTCATATGCCATGATGGGTTCCGTCTTGTGTCCTGCTTGCTTTTTGCGGTCTCCGCCGCAAGTCTCGCGTGGCATACGGGAATATGCGTCCGGCGTCGATAGGGAGTGACCAGTCATGAAATTCACCAGCAAACTGACCGTAATCGCGGTGGCATGTGCAGCGCTCGCCCTGTCGGGGTGTGTTTATGTGCAGGCATCATCCAGCGACCGCGCCGATGAAGAGCGCGTCCAGGCCGCGCCGCCCATTATTGCCGAGGCTCCAGCGCTCGACACGGCGACGGGGCCAGGAGACCGGATGCCTTCCGGGCGGGATCTCGGCGTCCGTTCAGCTGTCGTTGCACCGAATGCGGCTGCCGCGACCGCCCATCCGCTGGCCACTCAGACAGCGCTCGACACGATGAAGGCGGGCGGCAATGCGGTTGATGCGGCCATCGCCGCAAACGCCATGCTGGGCCTTGTCGAGCCGACAGGAAACGGCATTGGCGGTGATCTGTTCGCCATCGTCTGGGATCCGAAAACCCAGCAGCTCTACGGCTATAATGGCTCCGGCCGCTCAGCCATGGGCGCGACCCTGGAAGACATGCAGGCCAAGGCTGACGAATTCATGGACGGCGAGGAAATCCCGCCATACGGCGCGGCCTCCGTCACCGTACCGGGCACGGTCGATGGCTGGTACGCCCTGCATGAGCGCTTCGGTAAGCGCCTAATGAACGAGAACCTCGAACCGGCGATCCGCTATGCCCGCGAAGGTGCGCCGATCCCGGAAGTCATCGCCTTCTATTGGAGCTATGGTCCGAAACGGTATGCGCCGGCATATGAAAGCGGCATGCTGGAAGAGTATGATAATGCGAAAGAGACCTATTTCTCGCCGACCCCGGTCGAGGGCTCGCTTTTCCGCAATCCAGACCTCGCCGACACGCTGGAGCGCA
This sequence comes from Henriciella mobilis, assembly GCF_003576285.1. Classification (NCBI taxonomy): domain Bacteria; kingdom Pseudomonadati; phylum Pseudomonadota; class Alphaproteobacteria; order Hyphomonadales; family Hyphomonadaceae; genus Henriciella; species Henriciella mobilis. The sequence continues at coordinate 6,764 of NZ_QWFX01000005.1, forward strand.
TCGCCTATAAGGGACGCGACGAATTCTACACCGGCGAGACGGCCCACATCATGGCCGACTATTTCGAGCGGATCGGCGGCTACCTCACCTATGAAGACTTCGCGAACCATGAAGGCGAATGGGTCGAGCCGCTTTGCGTCACTTATAGAGACGAGGTGAAACTCTGCGAGCTGCCGCCGAACACGCAGGGCGTTGCCGCGCTCCAGATGCTGCAGATGCTTGAGCGGTTTGACCTACGCAGCATGGGCTTCGGCTCGGCCGACAGCCTGGTCGCGCAGATCGAGGCCAAGCGCCTTGCCTTCGCTGACCGGGCCAAGGGTTATGCCGACCCGGAATTCGCGGGGATCGATCCGAGTGTCTTCATTCGTGAAGGCTACAACGCTGAACGTGCCGGCCTGATCGATATCAAAAAGCCGATGGCCAGCGTTGACGCCGGGATGGACTTTGCCGCGGATGCCAAGCTTGAAGACGGTGACACGACCTATCTGACCGTCACCGACAGCGACGGCATGATGGTGTCGCTGATCCAGTCAAATTACCGCGGGATGGGTTCCGGCCTTGTGGCAGACGGGCTGGGGTTCATGTTCCAGGATCGCGGCCAGCTTTTCAGCCTGGATCCGGACCACCCGAACGTTTTCGAGCCCGGCAAGCGCCCCTTCCATACGATCATTCCGGCCTTCGCCTTCAAGAAAGACATGCCCGGCTGCCAGGTCCGCGCCGTCGCGCCGGAGCTGGCCTGCCCCTACGAGCCGTGGATGAGCTTCGGCCTGATGGGCGGGGGCATGCAGCCGCAGGGCCATGTCCAGATCATCCTCAACCTCGTCGATTTCGACATGGGTCTGCAGGAAGCCGGTGATGCGGCCCGTTGGGAACATAGGGGCGGCTGCGAGCCGACGGATGATTACACCGGCGATGCCTGCGAAAGCGACATGGGTGTTGTCCACCTCGAAAGCGGTATTCCGGAATCCACCCGCGCCGAGCTGGAGCGCCGGGGCTATACGGTCGAATGCTGCGACGCTAATGGCGGCGGCTACCAGGCCATCGCTCGCGACTTCAACAGCGGCGCCTGGATCGCGGCGACCGAAATGCGCAAGGATGGCAGCGCTGACGGCTACTGAGCCAGGTCAGGTCGGTGTGACGTCGCCATAGACGATGAAGTGGGGATTGTCGTAGCCGCGCTCGCGCTTTCCATAACGCAGCGGCTCGCCATCCTCGGTGAGCACGCGCCCGCCAGCGGCTTCGGCGACCGCCTGTCCAGCGGCGGTGTCCCATTCCATGGTGCGGCCCATCCGGGGGTAGAGGTCGGCTTCACCTGCGGCGAGCAGGCAGAACTTCAGCGATGAGCCCGCCGAGATAATCTCGCTGACCTTGAATTTCTTGAGAAAGGCGTCGGTCTGCGGCGAGCGGTGGGACTTGGAAGCTATCGCCGTCAGGCCTTCGTCCGGGCAGCGGCGAATGTGCAGTGGCATGCGGGCATCGCTGGCCGGCACCGGCTCGCCGGGTTTCACGTCCGCCTGCCAGGCCTTGTCAGGGCCTTCGGCGACGAAGAGGCGATTGATGGCGGGAGCGTAAACGACGCCCATCACCGGTTTGCCGTGCTCGATGATGCCAATATTGACGGTGAACTGACCGTTCCGGTTGATGAACTCCTTGGTTCCGTCCAGCGGGTCGACCAGGGCGAAGCGGACGCCATGCTCTGGGATATAGCCGGCGGAAACGGACTCCTCGGCGATGACGTCTAGGCCCGGCTCTGCCTCGGCCAGCCCTTTCAGGATCAGCGCTTCAGCCTTCTCGTCTGCCTGCGTGACCGGAGAGGCGTCATCCTTGCGGTCGACATTGAAGTCGGTCGCATAGACTTCCATGACGGTCTTGCCGGCATCGAGCGCAATGCGCGCCAGCTGGTCTCCAGTGATTGTCATTCGGATTCCCTCGGGTCGGTTCTGGTCAGGCAGGCGGGCTTATGCCCACGTTTCGGTGGCGGCGCAAATCCGCTGGGCGATATTCATCGCATCGAAGGCATGGTGGCTGGTTCCGTGGCAGATGCTGCCCCGGCCAGCCAGCGCATCGATGAATTCCGCCAGTTCCTGGTCGGCAAAATCGATCCGGGTAAATTCGGACACGGACTCGGCAGGGTTGGGGCGCGGCGTTCCATCCCGGTCACGGCTCAGCGGTGCGTGGATCAGCATTTCCGGTCCGTAGGCTTCAAGCCCCGGCAGGTGGCCGTCGAGCCAGACATAGCCTTCCTCATAGCCCAGTTCGAGGCGGAAGGTCTGGCGCCAGGATGTGGCCGAGGCATGAAGCTGCGCGAGTGCACCCGAACCAGCTTTCATGATGGCGAACAGGTTTGAGCCGCTGCCCGGCTCGTCCGGCGCCATCGCCTTGACGCTTTCGAACGGCCCGCAGAACAGGTGCAGCAGGTCGAGCATGTGAATGCCGTGGCCGATCAGGATTCCCTGCTGTTCGGCGTCGGCACTCGGAAAGCCGGCGTGGCCATAGACGGCGCGGGCGGTCAGCAGCTTGCCATAGGGTTCGGCGCGAACGAGATCGACAGCGGCGCGGACGCTCTCATGATACCGCAGCGAGCATCCGAATTTCAGGATGGCGTCGCTGTCGCGTTCGGCGCGGCGCAGATTGATGATGTCCTCGACACTCAGTCCGCCTGGCAGCTCGCTGAGGACGTGAATTCCCGCGCCGAGCGCCCACAGCGATGCGGTGGCTGCAAGGTGCGGGGGCAGGGCGAGGATCACGGCATCGATGCGGGCCGGGTCAAAGGCTTCTCGCCAGTTGTCTTCGGTGAAGTTTGCGACATCGTCAGGCGCCCAGGTGCTGACAATCTGCGCGCCCGCATGGCGCGCGATGGCCTGGCAACGCTGGGCAGCAAGCTGGCTTTTTCCAAGAATGGCGAACCGCAGCGATGACATTGGTGACCTGGGGACTCTCTACTCTGGCCATCCGCCTAGCGCCAATGACCGGGGGCGGCAACTCCCGTCTGCGGTCGCTCGGCATGTTCGCCCGGTTGGCCTCAAGGCCGCACATTCCAGGCCGCAAGAGTCGCCACGCCGCCTTCCAGCCGGACCTGGGCAAAGGCGCCGGTCTTGAGCTTGAGGTCAGTGGATTCCGGCAAGTCCGGAGCGGTCTCGACCACTTGTCGGGCAAAGCGGGCAATCCCGTTGCTGGTCACGACAAGGACCGGGCCATCATTCTCGGCCTGTCCTAGCAGGATGAACAGGTACTTCCAGTTCTGGGCAAGGGCGTCTGGATCAACGACCCAGCCGGGCGGGGCGATGGCTTCATGCTCCCAGCGGTCGAGGGCGTCCTGGCCGATGCGGGCGACCACTTTGTCCTCAGGCTGGTTCTCGTCCGGCCCATAATCGATCTCGCGCAGGAAATCGGCAATCTCCAGCGCCGGGGGATTGGCCTGGGCAGCGCGTATGGTATCGGCGGTCTGGCGCGTGCGCTTCAGCGGCCCGGCAATCGTGCGGGAAAAGACGATGCCCTTGTCGCGGAAATAGGCGCCAAGCGCGTCGGCCTGCGCCTGTCCGGAGACAGACAGGTCTAGATCGGTTCGTGCGCCGACCCGGGTAACGGTGTCACCCTTGTCGAACGTGTTGCCGTGGCGGACGATGTAGATATCACGCGGCATCAGCGAGGGGCGTCCATCGGATCGCCGTGCTCGGCAATCAGTTTCTCGGCGAACGTGGCATCTTCCGGCGTATCGACGCCCCACATGGCATTGGTACCCGGCTCCACAGCCACGGCCTGGATGGTCATGCCATTCTCAAGGAACCGCAGCTGTTCCAGCCCTTCCAGCGCTTCATAGTGACCGACAGGAAGGCTGGCGAAACGTTCAAGCGCATCCATCCGGAAACCGTAGAGCCCGATATGCCGCCAGACGGGCGACAGGGGTCCCTGCTTGCGCAGCGCGTCTTCCTTGCGGATGGCCGGGATGATCTGTTTGGAAAACCAGAGGGCCATGCCGTCTGCCCGGCGAATGCAGCTGGTGCCGCTGAAGGGTTCGCGCTTCTTCTGCTCGCGGATCGTGTCGAGCGCCTCCCAGTCCAGCTGCACAACCGGCGTCACCACGTCGGCGGTTCCGGTTTCGGCCGCATCAATCAGGGCGCTCAGATAGCCGGGCGGCGTGAAAGGTGCGTCGCCCTGCAGGTTGAGAATGAAGTCGGGACCAGAGCCGTGCGCGCGGGCTGCCGCCAGGGCGCGATCGGTTCCTGACGGCAGGGCCGGATCGGTCAGCAGCGCCGGCGCCCCAATCGCCGCAGCGTGGTCCATAATCGCCTGGTCATCGGTTGCGATGACATAGTCTGTATCTGCTCGCATCGCTGACACACGCGCCGCGATATCGGCCACCCGCGACACCAGGGAATGACCTGCAATCACGTGAAGCGGCTTTGCCGGAAACCGGGTCGACCCGATCCGGGCGGGGATGACGATGAGCGTTTTCAAGGCTCTTTATTCTCCTTCTGGAGGTCCGGGTCTGCGCGTGCACCGGCGAACCGTCAAGGGAAATTGGGTGCGATGTTTCTGCGTACCTGCAATCCAACATGGCTGTTCTGACCAGAACTTGTTCAGGGCGTGGAAAAAGTGTCATCAGAACGAATTAAAGGTAGAGAATGGCGCGCCGGAATAGTTGTCTCAGCGCGTGGACGTGAACGCTTGCCGGTGGAGTCATCCAGGGTTTTTGCGTCCATCCATTGAAGCATACCGTGACGATTGGACTTGTGGTGATGGTCGAGTTTCGTTTCATAATCTTGGCACTTGTCGGCTTCGGCGCGGTTCTTGGAGCTGTGTTTTTCGGTGTCGTTGTCATCGACACCCAGATCGCTCCGGAAGTGCGGCAACTGGCCTTTTATGGGTCGAATGTCGTTATTTTGCTGGGACTCATGATCTCTATTCTTGCCGTTTTCCTTCGCAGGCACGCCATAGAAGATGTCGCTTCGGGAGTGATGAATCATAGCCCGATCGACAGGTCGTCCGAACGGCGCGAGGCGGTTGAGTAACCTTCGGCCGGCTGGGCATTGCGGCTTCGCAGCACTCGCTCGGTTTAGAAAAACACTACGTCTGTGTTGATCGTCCCTGCATTGTCGGTGGGTATCGCGCTTGTTACCTACCCCGGCATTCGCGATAAACCGGACGTATCATGACAGAGCTTACCCACCTTGACCGGCTTGAGGCCGAGAGCATTCACATCCTGCGGGAAGTGGCTGCGTCGACCCGCAACCCGGTCATGATGTATTCCATCGGCAAGGACAGCTCGGTTATGCTGCACCTGGCCCGCAAGGCCTTCTATCCAGGCCCCATTCCGTTCCCGCTGCTGCACGTCGATACGACCTGGAAGTTTCGCGAGATGATCGAGTTTCGCGATCGCCTCAAGGAAGATCCCAAGACCGACCTTCTGGTCCATATCAACCAGGAAGGTGTCGAGCAGGGGATTGGTCCGTTTACCCATGGCTCTGCACTGCACACCGATGTCATGAAGACACAGGCTCTGAAGCAGGCCCTCGACCAGCACCAGTTTGACGCGGCGATTGGCGGGGCGCGACGCGATGAAGAGAAATCGCGCGCCAAGGAGCGGATATTCTCCTTCCGCTCGGCGCAGCATCGCTGGGATCCGAAGAACCAGCGCCCGGAGCTCTGGTCGCTCTACAATACCCGTATCAAGCCGGGCGAGAGCGTTCGTGTCTTCCCGCTGTCGAACTGGACCGAACTCGATATCTGGCAGTATATCTACCAGGAAGATATCGAGATCGTGCCGCTCTATTTCGCGGCCGAGCGCCCGGTCGTCGAACGTGATGGCATCATGGTCATGGTGGACGACGACCGCCTTCCGCTTGAGCCAGGCGAAAAACCCGAGATGAGAAAAGTCCGGTTCCGCACACTTGGCTGTTATCCGCTGACCGGTGCCGTCGAGTCAGAGGCGTCGACGGTCACCGAAATCATCGAGGAAATGCTGCGCACGACAACCTCAGAGCGCGAAGGCCGCGCCATCGACAAGGACGCGCCCGCCTCGATGGAGATGAAAAAGCAGGAGGGGTATTTCTGATGGACGGATACGCAGCCCCCCAATTCGCCGATATCGAGACCTATCTCGACAGCCAGCTGAAGAAGTCGCTTTTGCGCTTCATCACCTGCGGCTCGGTGGATGATGGCAAGTCGACGCTGATCGGCCGGCTTCTCTACGAGTCGAAGATGATCTTCGACGACCAGCTGGCGTCCCTGAAGAATGAATCGAAGAAGTTCGGCACGCAGGGCGAGGAGATCGATTTCGCCTTGTTGGTCGATGGCCTGGCCGCCGAGCGCGAGCAGGGCATCACCATCGATGTCGCCTATCGCTTCTTTTCGACAGACCGGCGCAAGTTCATCGTCGCTGATACGCCCGGCCACGAGCAGTACACCCGCAACATGGCCACCGGGGCATCGACGGCCGATCTCGCCATCGTGATGATCGATGCGCGCAAGGGCGTGCTGACCCAGACCCGCCGCCACAGCTTCATCGTGTCGCTGCTCGGCATCCGTCACGTCGTCCTGTGTATCAACAAGATGGACCTCGTCGATTACGACCAGGCGACCTATGACAAGATCCTCGCCGAATATCGCACGTTCGCTTCAGATTTCGGCTTCGACAGTATCCAGGCCATTCCAGTATCGGCGCTCGCTGGCGATAATGTCGTCACCAACAGTGAGCGCACGCCCTGGTACGATGGCCCGCCGCTGATGGAGTATCTCGATACGGTCGAAATCCGTTCCGATATCCGTGACAAGGCTTTCCGGATGCCGGTGCAATGGGTCAATCGGCCAAACCTCGATTTTCGCGGCTTTGCCGGCCAGGTCGTATCGGGCAGCATCCGGCCCGGCGAACGGGTGCGGGCTCTCCCATCCGGCAAGGCCAGCACGGTGTCGCGTATCGTGACAATGGATGGCGACCTCGATGTCGCCGTGGAAGGCCAGTCAGTGACGCTGACGCTCGCCGACGAGATCGACATTTCCCGCGGCGACGTCCTTTGCGCGGACCAGGACCCTGCGGAAGTCTCTGATCAGTTCCAGGCGACGATGCTCTGGATGTCAGACAGCGCCATGCTGCCGGGCCGTTCCTATGTGATGAAGATGGGCGCCCGCGAGTGCCAGATGCAGGTCACCGAGGAAAGGTACCGCATCGATGTGAATACCCGCGCCCATGAAGCCGCCAAGACGCTTGGCCTCAATGAGATCGGCGTGGTGAACATTGCGCTCGACCGCGAGGTCGCTTTCGATCCTTATAACGATAACCGCCGCATGGGCGGTTTCATCGTCATCGACCGGATGACGAATGAAACCGTCGGTCTTGGCCTCATCAATTTCGCCCTGCGCCGCGCGTCCAACATTCATCGTCAGTCCCTCGATGTGTCGAAAGAGCTGCGCGCGTCGATGAAGGCTCAGAAGCCAGTGATCCTCTGGTTCACAGGCCTTTCCGGCGCCGGCAAGTCGACGGTGGCCAACATTGTCGAGAAGCGCCTCGCTGCGATGGGCAAGCACACCTATACGCTCGACGGGGACAATGTCCGCCATGGGCTCAACAATGACCTCGGTTTCACCGATGCCGACCGTGTGGAAAATATCCGCCGCGTGGGCGAGGTCTCGAAGCTGATGATCGATGCCGGGCTAATCGTGCTCGTTTCCTTCATCTCGCCCTTCCGGGCCGAACGCCGGATCGTGCGCCAGATGGTGGAAGAGGGCGAGTTCTGGGAAGTCTTCGTCGATGCACCTCTGGACGTTGCTGAAAGCCGCGACGTGAAGGGCCTCTACAAGAAGGCGAGGGCTGGCGAGATCAAGAATTTCACCGGGATCGACAGCCCCTATGAGCCGCCGCTTGAGCCGGAAATCCATCTGGAAACGGACAAGCTCTCCCCTGACGAAGCTGCGGAAGTCGTGATCCAGCGTCTGACCGAGGCCGGACTGCTCAGCCAGTAGCTGGACATGTCTCCCATTGTGGGGCCTGTGGTTGAGTTGCTCGCACGAATGTGCAGAGTAACTTTCGCGCTTGGGGGGTGTTTTAGTTGCCGTGTTTGGCAACCGGATACGGCAAAGGATCCGACGGCATATGAGTGACAGGCTTGTCGGCATGATGGGACGCATCTGGCGAACGGTCGTGCCGGCTCCAATCCGCAGAAGGCTTCAGGGCCCGGCGAACTGGTATATCAACCGGGCAGTTTTCAACACGCTGAAGGGGCGCCGCGTTGAGGGGAAGGGGCCGCTCGTCGTCTCCGGCTTCCTGGCCGAACCCTTTGGGATCGGGCGCGCCGGCATGATGACCGTCAAGGGGCTCGAGCATGGATGCTTGCAGCCCAGGACGCACCATTTGCGGCCGCTTCTGGAGACCGGGAAGTTCAATGCCGAGACGATCGACGACCTGGTCGATGGCGGCGTCTGGATCCTGCACTGCAACCCCGATGAGGCCCGCGTTGCGATCAGCCGTTTGCGGCCCGCCTCCTTTGAGCGCACCTACCGGATCGGCTTCTGGGCCTATGAACTTCCGACAGCGCCGCCGGACTGGATCCGGACGAGCCAGCTTTTCAACGAGATCTGGGTGCCGTCCCAATTTGTGGCTGATAGCCTGAAAGGCGTGCGTGTCCCTGTGCGGGTGATGCCGCATTTCATCCAGCCGTCCGAAGCCGGCGACGGTGAGCGGATGCGCGAGCAGCTGGGCCTGCCGCAAGATGCATTTATCGTGGCGGCAAGCGGCGACCTGCGCTCCAGCCTGGTTCGCAAGAACGTGATGGGCGCTATCGACATTTTCGAGAAGGCGTTTCCGGACTCCGGGCCGGCCAGGTTGGTCATAAAGATTTCCGGCGCAAAGCACTCTCCGGAGATCCTGGCCGCCATTCGTGACCGTGCTGCGCGAAACCCTTCGATCCGGCTTGTCCAGAACCTGCTTTCAGAGTCGGAGATGAAAGATTTCCGCGCGTGCTGGGACCTTTTCCTGTCACCGCATCGCTCGGAGGGGTTCGGGATGGTGATTGCCGAGACGATGATGCTCGGCAAACCTGTTCTAGCGACCGGCTGGTCCGGCAACATGCAGTTCATGCATGGGCTCGATCCGATGCTGATCGACTATACGCTCAAGCCTGTGCGCGACTCAGAAGGGGTCTATCGCCTTCCGGACGGCAATCTGTGGGCAGAGCCCGATATGGATGATGCGGCGGCAAAGCTTCGCCGCTTTGCCGAGGATCCGGATTTCACCCGCCAGATGGGGCAGAAGGGGCGCGAAAGAATCCTGAAAAACAACAGGATATGGGAGGAGCTGGGTCGCCGTGGAGGGCCTTGGCTCGCTTATCTTCAAGATCACTCAACCGGCCCGGCGACGCTTGCTGGTGCGGCTGGCCGGGCGCAGCTTGCAGGCTATGACAGCTCTGTATGATGCGCGGTTGCCCATCCTGCAAGCTTGTGCCAAATCAGGCCGTCATCCTGATACTCAGCCTGTCCCACAGGCTCGTCCAACCAGATCGCGAGTTTCCCTTTGTCATTCAGCAGTAAGCGCATCATGGTCACAGGCGGCGCTGGCTTTCTGGGCTCTCATTTGTGCGAGCGCCTGCTCGAGCGCGGCGATGAAGTCCTGTGCATCGACAATTACTATACCGGGCGCCGCTACAATATTCAGGGCCTGCTCAAGAATCCGAACTTCGAGGCGATCCGCCACGACATTACCCACCCGCTTTATGTCGAAGTGGACGAGATCTACAATCTTGCTTGCCCGGCAAGCCCCGTCCACTACCAGTTTGACCCGGTCCAGACGCTGAAGACATCCGTCCACGGTGCAATCAATGTCCTCGGACTTGCCAAGCGTGTTAAGGCCAGGATCTTCCAGGCTTCAACGTCGGAAGTCTATGGCGACCCCACCGTCCACCCACAGCCGGAAAGTTATTGGGGAAATGTGAACCCGATCGGCTACCGCTCCTGCTACGACGAGGGCAAGCGCGCCGCCGAAACCCTGTTCATGGACTATCACCGCCAGCATGGTGTGCGGGTGAAGATTGCCCGGATCTTCAATACGTATGGCCCTCGCATGCACCCGAATGACGGGCGCGTCGTGTCCAATTTCATCATGCAGGCCCTTCGCGGCGAGCCGATTACGGTCTTCGGGCAGGGCCAGCAGTCCCGCTCATTCTGCTTTGTCGACGACCTCGTCCGCGCTTTCATGAAAATCATGGATACCGAGGATGACTTCCTCGGCCCGGTGAATATTGGCAATCCCAATGAGTTCACAATCCGGGAGCTTGCGGAAATCATCATCGAGCTGACGGGTTCGAAATCGGATATCATCGAAATGCCGTTGCCGCCGGACGATCCAAAGCAGCGACAGCCCGACATTTCGCTCGCGCGCGAGAAACTTGGCTGGGAGCCGACGATGCAGCTGCGTGAAGGCTTGAAGCCGACGATCGACTACTTTTTGAAGATCGTGAACGAAGAAATCTGAAAACGGGCAAGCCGGAGCGCGGGCGCACTGGAGGTTCGTTCCCGCTCTGTCAGGCGAGGGAAAACGTTACGTTGGAACTACGCAGCATGCTTTCGGAATTCTACCGGCTGGCGCCAGCCTTCAATCCGGGCGACGATGTCTGGCGCCGCCTTGATGCCAGCATCAACCAGTGGCGACGAGATGTGCTTGCCGCGCTTGGGCCTGGCATCCGCACCGCGCTGCACCAGGGCGCATCGACGCGGACTCATGTCGAGCCCGGTCATTCAATCTGGCCGGATGGCGTACAGGTGATCCACATCGAGTCTGATACCGCCGCTGCAGCTGCCGTGGAGCAGAATCTGCGTGACAATGATGTGGTCAACTTCCGCGTAGAGACGCTGGCGCTGACGTCTGGAAACGCTCCCCGGCACTTGTCCAAACGCATCGGTGAACTCCATCGTCGGCGCTGGATTGATGGCGCCGAGGCGGCCAGCGCCGGGGAGGACCTTGTCGTCAGCGACGCCGTTGGACCTGTGAAGCTAGCGGAACTCATGGTCAGCTACCGGCCGGACGTCGTCGTGCTCGACGAAGGGGGGCTCGTCGGGGAGGCATTGCTGTCCCTCGACGCCGACGCGCTCTCCCATGCACCGCTTTTCATCCTGTCGACCGGTGAACAGTCCTGGACGCTCGATGAGTTTTCGGCTGCAACGGCCCACCTGAAAGGATTGGGATACGATCTCGTCGACCCTTCCGGCTACACATTGAGCTTCCCTGATGATTTCGGCACAACTCTTTCCTGGTTCGCTGCGGCGGTTCCGTCCGAGCAGGCATTTCCCAAACAGTCAGATGAAATGAAAAACCTTATCCAGTTTGCGTATGAGAAGTTCCGGGTTGAAGTGCGCGGGCGGCGCCAGATGAAAGTTATCAAGCCCGCGCCCTTCACACCTCGTGTGGAAGTCGTGTCGCTGGAGACGGCTGCGAAGGTTTCCGGACTCGGCTACGCGTCTGAGCCGCTGAACGAACAGGCGTTCGATATTAACACTCGTCAGGCCACGGAGGCGCCGGCGATGATGGCGGCGGCAAGGTTCGGCGCCATCGACGTGGTGCCGAAGGGGGCCTGGAAGGTCGTGGTCGACAAGCGTTACTACATTGAGGACGTCGGCTACAGCGGCCGCTCCAGCGACGGATTGTTCGGGATTACCAGCTTCCCTGAGTTCGGTGGCCGTTGGACCGCGGTTGAGGACGCGGCACTGATCGAAATGCTCGACGTGCCTGAAAACGCTGTCCTGTTTGGCGGCGACCCGGCCTATTATCACTGGATCATGAACTGGCTGCCCCGGCTGCGTACCTTCGGACTGATCGACCGTCTGGTGGGCCGTCTTGAAAAACCGAACTTCATCGTTTCGGACCGCCTTCCGGCGCGCTACTTCGACTTCTTCGACCTGCTGCTCGACCGTCCGTACGAGGTCACGCGCCTGCCGGAGCGCGGCGTATGGCGGATCGATAATGTCATCGTGCCCAGCTTCTTCTCGTCCAATGAGTTGAACCCATCCATTTCGACCTGGTACCGGTCTAAGCTTGGTATCGGGCCGCAAAGGGGCGGGCGGCGATATTTCCTGTCGCGCTCGGATGCGCGTGACAGCAAGACGCCGCGGCGCAAGGTCCAGAACGAGGTCGAGGTGATTGAGGCGCTGAAGCCCTACGGATTTGAGCCGCTTCTGCTGGAAGGCCGCAGCGCACAGGAACAGATTGACCTGTTTTCCAATGCGGATTTCGTGATCGGTCCGCACGGCGCGGCGTTTGCGAACATGCAGTTTACGCCGCCGGGTGCGCGGGCGATTGTGCTCGAGAATGAGTGGAACCACACCTTCATGATGGACATGCTGATCCAGGCCGGCCACGACGCGGAAGTCGTCATGTGCCGGGACGTGATCAACCATGATTTCGAAGCGGACTTTACCGACGAGAACGGAACGGTGGACCCGGAAATCCGCCGATCACGCGATATGCTGGTGGATATTCAATCGCTCATTGCCGCCCTCGATACCTGAGGATCGAGGACGGCAGATACGCGATCGCGTGCCGGCTTATTCGTCGGCCGGGCGCGTGATTTCCACGTCTGAGACGGCAATCACGCCGTCGCCAGCAGGTGGCTGGTTTTCTGCCCAGTTGCCGTGCAGGCCGATCTGGACCGTTTCGACAGACTCGCCGGCGATCCACTCGCCCTGAAGCGTGACTTCGCCATCTTGTACGGTGATCGGGTCATGCGCGGGCCACCACTGGACGACTTCTCCGGCAGCATTCAGGCCGATCGGGCCGATGAAGAAGTTGTTCGGCAGGCCATTCGTTGGATCCTGGACGGCATGGACTGTCGTAGACCATTTGACCGCATCCCCAGCCCGTACCGCCATGGTCTGGACAGATTTCACAGCATGCATCGGGAGGAGAAGCAGCTCGCCCTCGACCACTGCGTCCTCATAGCTCTGCTCGGGTTCGAATGTCAGCTCAGTTGGTGTGCTGAAATCCAGGCTGATTGTCTCGGCAGCCCGTGGCTCCGGGGCTGGTGCCTCGGGTTCGGCGACAGCTGTGGTCTCTGCGGAGGTGGACGGGCTGCTCGAGCCGCTACCCGGGATCGACATTCCGTCACAAGCGGTTAGCGCGAGCACGGACAGGCTGGCACAAATGATCGTATTGCGAATTTTCATGAGCATCTCCTTCGGATGGCGACCACTGAACTGTTTGACGATGCCACCTTGCTACAATTCCCGGAATTACTGAGCCAGTGCGGCAAAAATGAGGGCCAAGTCGGCCGATATCAGGTCCTTACTTCCTCAGGCCGACGAACTGCACGCCTCGCACGATGAGGTTTTCTTCCGAATAGCCCATGTCCCGTGCCTGCTGGAAGTTCGGATGGCTCATATTCGGCTCCTCTTCTTCGTTCTTCGCCCAGTAATTGAAGTTGTAACGGGTGAAATGCTTGAAGTTCTTCGCGAACAGCTCGTTGTAGTATTCGAAGGGGCGGCCATTCATGTCATTGCGGAAGATCTGGATGTCCGTCTCGCTGCCCCCGTTCTCGAGGATGATGTTCTCAAAATCCTCTTCGGAATTGATCACATGCGCCCAGGGCTCCGTGACAAGGTGCGGCAGATGGTGGCCGAAAGGTGAGTTCCAGAGTGGGTCGAACTGGATGATGATCAGGGCGCCGCTCTTCGTGACACGCAGGATTTCCGCCAGCGCCTTGCCCGGATCGGGAATATGTTCGAACGCATTGATGGAAATGGCGAAGTCGAAAAGGTTCGACTTGTAGGGCAGGTCCATCGCATCAGCGTAGTGGAATTCGACCCGCGACAGGTCGAGATCGACGTCATAGCGCTCAAGCTTGTTGCGAATTTCGTGAGCGTGCAGGCCTTCCTTGGCTTTGCGAAACTTCACGATATCGGAGATGATCAGCCGGTCGACGAAGTCGAGGATCCATGGTGCGTGCAGGCCTTCCCCGCCGCCAATATCGATTCCGAGTTCGTAGCCCTCGCTCTTCCACTCAAAGTGTTTGACGAGCCCAGCGAGCCCCGTCACCTCATCGCGGTGGCGAGCGACATCGGCCGCTTCATCATATTCCATTTACTGCTTTTCCTTGAGCGTTGATGTCTTTGCTTTTGCCCGCGACGGCTTGCTGCGGGCGCCTGGTTTCGCCGGCTGGCTGACGAGCTCGTTGCACATCGAAACAAACTCCTCGAGCACGGTCTCCGCATCGAATTGGGGGGCTTTCGCCTTGCCGGCACGGCCCAGCCGTTCGGCCAGCCCCGATGTGAAAACGACCGTCTCTATATCCTGTTCCAGCGTGTCCGGAGAGGCGAGCCATCCGTCCTTGTCATGCGTAACGAAGTCGGCAAATGCGATCGAATTGCGGTTCACAATGACAGGTTTTTCCGCAGCCCACGCTTCCACGACAACCATGCCGAAGCTTTCGCTGACGCTCATATTGACCAGCGCGGCACACTCCTTCAGCGCACCGCGGACAACACTGCGTGGCTGTGGACCAAGATAGGTCACGAAGTCCTCGGAAATCACATCCTTGTCGTCATCCGGGCCGATCATGACGACCTTCAGGTCCTTGCGCTTGCGCAGTCTTTCGACCGCGCGGATGACCTGCCGGTATCCTTTCGCGCCCGCCTTCCGGCCGAGGACGAGAATGAAAGGCGATGTGTCATCATATAGCGCCCGGAACGCCTCGACATCATCGCTTGTATACGGGGTCCGGGTGTCCACGGGCACGCCGAGATACCGGACATTGTCATGGCCCATGCTTCGGTAGTGGTCGGCAACAAAGTTCGGACAGGCTGCTGTCACGGTCGAGAGTTCGACTGCTTTTTCGACATCAGGGAAGTGGTAGAAATCATCGTCGATATGGGCGTGCGGGATCAGGATGCTGGGAACGCCCGCCGCATTCGCGATTTCCAGCGCCTTCAATGCCGGACGGAAGACGTAATTGTGCGTGATGACCAGGTCGTAGGCGTCCAGATTGTCCTCAAGCCATTTTTCCATGGCTGAGGAGTAGGGCCCTCTGGCAGTGGTGAGTTCCGCCTCCATCGCATAGCGCGATGCCCGGGCCGCCTTGTTCATGGCGTCAACGAGTTCCTTGCGGTCGATCCGTTGCGCCCGTTCTCGAAGGCCTGTCTGGAGATCCTGCGCCTTGCCGTCGATGGTGAGCCCGGTGAGTACGAAGCCGAGCATCCGCGGGCCGCTTGCTGGGTCTGCCTGGATCGATGTCTTGAGATTGACCAGCCCATCCGGGCTGGCGGTTTCGATCTTGAAATCGCCCTCGACATCTTCTTCGCCTATCAATTTGCCGCTGCGGCTCCAGAGAGAGATATGCGTCGGCTTTTCGACCTGGCCCGAAATACGAATGCTGGCGCCTTCCGGCGCCGCGATGGCGCAATCGATCCCGGCGCGACGCACGATCTTGCGGCCCCAGTCCTCGGCATCGAAGAAGCCCCACAGAAGGCCGTGGCCCGCGGTCTCGCCGATCTGGTCTGCCAGCGCCCGCTCAAATCCGGTCTCGGCTCGCCAGATGGTCTCGAGTGCCTTTTCCTGTCGGGGAGGTGTTGCCTGGTCCAGTGGGAAGCGTTGCCAGCGGAAATTCTTCCGTCCGGAGGGTGCAGAGAGCGTTGGGTCGAACCGGTACTTGCCGCCAAACCGGTAGGCGGCCTCAATGTCCGAAACCTCCGTCGATACAATATCCACGGTCCAGTCATCGCTGCGGTCGAGCGAATCCAGGAAATCCAGCATGTGCGCCTCGGCGCCGCCCATCGGGGGATCGGTGAACCGGTAGGTCACGAACAGGGCACGCTTGCGAGGCTTGTCGAGGCCGACAATAGCGTCGCGCGCGGCTTCTGACAGGCTCTCCATCGACAGGTGTGTTTCGAAGAAGCTGATCCGCGCCTTCTTTGCCTTGGCGCTTTCGGCCTTGCCGATAACCTTTTCCAGCGTTTCGGAGAAAGCGTCGGCGTCGACGATCAGGACATGGTCTTCGACACCGGGCGGGAAGCCGCGTGCGCCAAACGGCGTACTGATGACGTTGAGGCCGTGCGCCAGGAAGTCGGTCATCTTCACATTCGATCCGCCGCCTGAGAACATCGGGTTCAGGGCAACGCGGCTGGCCCTGAGGATGGCGGACTTCTCGCTTTCCGTGACGCGCCCGTGAAGGATGATATTGTCGGGCAGGGACGAGTCGAAGATGTCGCAAATGCTCCCGACAAAATGGAATTCGACATCGGGGTGGTGCGGGGCGAGATCGTCCACGATGAAGCGAGCCGACTCGATGTTCGGCATATGCGGAGACCCGAGAAAGACCGCTGAGCGCTTGCCGACGGGCTTGGCCGGCCTGGTGCCGTCAGGCGCGTCGGGTTTCGGCACCCCATTGCGGATCAGTATGGACGGGGGCGAGCGGTCGATACCGCGCGACATCGACTGAAGATCCACTTCGGAACAGGTAATCACCAGCTCCGATTCCCGGATGGCGTAGGTTTCGACGTTCCGAAGCATGCCAAGCAGCATGTCCCTGTCGGGATGGTGCTCGAGCAGCTTCTGCTTGAGCAGGAATTCGTGGTTCTGCGACGAATAGATGAAGGGGTCGCGATAGAGCCTCGGCACGGAGACGAGGTAGGGATGCTCGACCGCGATATGAGCCGCATTGGTCTTCAGCAGATTGTACAGGCCGAGCAGGGTAGAATTCTGGACGGCATGCCGCGTGGCGATGATATCGGCGGCCGAAATATGGTGGCGCGCATTGATGGCCGCCTCCTCGGCGCGGTGGCGGTCGGTTTTCGGCACCCGGAAAAGGATGAAGTTCTCGTTGACCTTGACCCGCGTAAGCTTGTGGTCGTCGGTCAGGCAGATGCCAATGACCGGCATGGCGCCGCCATAGCCTGAATAGAGCCCCTTGATACGGGTCGCGCCTCCGCCAGCCGTCGACACGAAATCATAGTCGTTCAGCGTCAGCATCCACGGCTTGCCCAGGAAGCTCCTGGGCTTAGGGCCTGCTTCCTGCAGTGCGCTTGCCAGCGGTTTGACCACTTCGCTCCAGTCGTAGCGGCTCGCCACTTCTGCCTGGGCGCGCAGGCCGATTTCATTCGCCGCCTTCAGATCGCGGACGGCCTTTTCGAGCGTCGTCTTGAACTGGTTGAGCGGCGCAGAGAAGACATGCTTGCCCGGTTCCACATCAATGCCGCGCACGCCAAAGGGCGTCGAGACAATTGGCAGGCCCCAGGACATGTATTCGAGCACCTTGAGATTGGAGCCGCTGCCACTCGACATCGGGTTGAGGGCGACCGAACTTTTTTCCAGCAGCTCATTCTTGGCGGCGTTCGACACGCGTCCATGGACGGTGACATTGTCCGGGGTTCGGGTGTCCGGTGCCAGGCAACTGCCGGCAATATCGAAGTGGATATCAGGCAGCTTTGGCGCCAGTTTCTCGACGATGAATTCCGCGGCGGCAACGTTTGGCGCATGCGCGCTGCCGATAAACAGGGCGCTGACATCACCTTTCAAGACGGCCTTGCGGTCGACCGCGCGCAAGGTCAGTCCGTTGGGAACAAGAATGCTGTCGGGGTGCGTCTGGCCGGTGAGCTTTTCAAGGTCGGCCAGGTCCTCGCTGGCGCAGTAGATGAGCTTGTCGCTGGATTGCGTGATACGCTTTTCGAGGCGGTGGATAAGCGCGCGCAGCGGCGCGCCCTTCTCGCCGGGAAAGAGATCGTCCGCCAGCTTGTATTCGGCATTGTAGGAGGAGTAGACGCGGGGCTTTTCGTCCAGCCCGAAGAAGATGTCATAAGGCAGCGTGAAGGGGCTGTCGTGGATGACGATGTCAGCATCGGCATACTGCCGGAAATAGTGGTCGAAGAATTCGTGGTTCGATGGTGCGTTGACCGCGATGGACGCACCGGACACGTCATTGATATCCGAGAAGGCGTTGAGTTCATTATAGACAGCGTGGAAGTTCGAGCCTTTTGGAATACGCCATTCGCGAAAGCCGGGCGTGTGCTGGAAGACCTCGACCTCGCCATCGACAGCGCAGGAGGACAGAAGCTCGATGTCGAACTGGGCGCTCAGCTCCTTGTAGATGTTCAGTAGCCGCAGCTCGCCGCCGCTGGTCGCGGGCGCATAGGCCGGGAAAAAGCTCAGGGCGAGGATCTTCCGGCGACCTTCCGCGGGTGCCTTTGACTCGGGAGATTTCGTTGTCCGGGCGGCCGGCTTGGCGGCGCGCTTGCGGGCGGGCTGCTTGCTGGTAGGGGAAGCAGCCTTTCCGGCCGCGCTGCGGGGCTTCCCCTTGCCGGACTTGCCCGCTGCCGATTTCCCGGCAGTCTTCGTTTCACTCGTCGCCGTGCCGGCACCCTTTCTGGGGCTCGCCATTTCATCATCCATCTGGGCTTAGCTCCGGGTCACAAGCTCTAGGACGCGCTGCTGCACAGCGCGCACATCTTCGAGGACCAGACTGTTGGTCGAGACCATATTCATGACCAGCATATCCATGTGGATCGCGTGCCGGCTGAATGGCCGGAGATTGAAGCGCGGGCCGAAGGCGTGTTTGCGAAGCAGCGCGCTCAGACCCTTGATCACGTATTGTGGCCAGGACAGTCCGCGGCGGCGTGGTGCAAGGCGCGCTTCCAGGCCCACCGCATAGCGCAGGTCCACCGGACCGGCATTTGACTTCACGACCGCGCCCATGAGCGTTTCGATCTCGTTCATCTTGGGCGCGCGGCCATAGACATCGCGGTAGATATTGAAAATGGCCACCAGCGGCCCGTTTGGTGAAAAGCTGGGGCTGGCAGCAATGCCGGGTTTTGTCCGCATTGCGCCTGGGAGAAGCTGTTCGATCGGAACCGACGCGACCCCGCGGCTGGACGCCATGGTTTCGATCAGCTCACGCGAGTTTGGGTTGCTGTCCCAAACGCTTCGCCAGTACTCGGCCGCGCTCGGTTCAGGTGGGCAGCCATAAACGACCCAGTGACAGCTTTCGACGATATCGGCGCTTCCTGTGCCGGGGGCGGCTTCTGCGCGAAAGCCTGCCTGCCTCACCACGTCCGCGTCCTGATCCTGCGCCAGCGGACTTTTCC
Source organism: Henriciella mobilis (assembly GCF_003576285.1). NCBI lineage: Bacteria > Pseudomonadati > Pseudomonadota > Alphaproteobacteria > Hyphomonadales > Hyphomonadaceae > Henriciella > Henriciella mobilis. Next base: position 25,814 of record NZ_QWFX01000005.1, read on the forward strand.
ACTCGGAGCGCTCGTCGGTCTTTTCTGTCTCGCCAGCTGGGGTGGAATAAGCGGCAATTGAACCGTCTTCGAGACCATCATCGGCGAACCATGCTTCAGCGATGGCTTCGGCGTTCTGTGCGCTCATGATTGACCCCTCTGATTGCTCCGCAAGAAGCAGAAAAATCTATTCTCGGTTAAGCTTGATTTGAATTCGCCTGACGTCGTTCCCCGGACGCATCCAGTCCTAAGGCAAGACAAAATCAAAATCCATGGTGCGTCCCATTTGATCGCATGACCATGGATGAAGTGCCTGAATTCAGCGCGTCTTGTGTCCGTTGATGGTCAGTCCGGGCGTCAACCTTCGGCTTGGCAATACTCCAGGTCATGAAGAGCGTGAGGCGCCAGGGGGCCGAAAGGGGGGCATGCCACAACTGATGTTTTAGCGGGGTTTCGGGCGTTTGGCTGACGGTCTGTCCAGCCGTCCGACAAGGCAGTCAGTGCCCGGAACGAACGCACTGATTTCCCGATACTGATGCAGGCCACATCCGTTCTTGTCACCGACAGGCCGCCTCGCTACCAAGGCTTGGGCAGCCAGGATTGGCTTTGGGAAATTCAAGCGTTTGGGGGCAAGCGGTAGATGAGCGATCCATTTGGAGGCATTGTGCGAGCAGACCGAGTTGAAGAGCTGAAACGGGAAATAGCGGAGCTTTACAGGGACAGGGGGGTCGATGGGCTGATTGCAACAATTGCCCCGGCCCTGGCCAGCATCGAGAAGCTGGAAGAAGCAAACGCCGATCTCGACGCATCGCTCACCAGCCTCACCAAGAAGATGAAGCTGCTGGAGCAGGCCCACCGGATTGAAACGGCCGTTCATTCCGTTTCCGACGATGCGTACGTTGATGAAATGTCCATTGTCGCAGAGATGGCGTTTGAAGATGATGCTGCGTTTCACGGGCTGGAGTACACCTCTGAAGGTGAGCCCTTCCGGTGGCTGGGTCCCGACAAGACGTCTTCGATCACCGCTTTCATCGACCGAAGCAAGCCGCGGACCGTAACAGTCCGCATTCTGACCTTCTCGCTGGGAAGTGAAAACGAACTTCTTTCGCTCATGGATGGCGAAAGCCAAGCGTGGGATGAAGTCGTCGCGGACGAGATGTTCACCACCTACAATGTCACTCTGGAGCCCCTGAAGAAGCAGCGGCCGACGCGGCTGGCTTTCCGCTCCAAAATCATGTTGAGGCCGTCCGAGACGTACGAAAATAACACTGATGACCGGTTCATCGGCGTTGCGTTTTCGAAGCTGACAGTGCGCTAGCAGGGGGGGCGATCGCAATGCCAAGAAAAAAAGGCAAGCCGGGCAAGAAGATCTCTGCCGTCATCTGTACCTACAACCGGTACCCATTGATGGAAAAAGCGATCGACAGTTGTCTCGATCAAAGTCTCAATGAAGACGATTACGAGGTCATCATTGTCGACAACTCGCCGCCATCTCCAGACATGGAGGTGTATCGCGAGCGCTATGAGGATCACCCCGTCGTTCGATACATCGTGGAATCCATTCCTGGCTTGTCGAATGCGAGGAATGTTGCCACGCGCGAGGCGGACTCGCCCTATGTGGCTTTCCTGGACGATGATGCGATTGCCTCGCACGGGTGGCTTGAAGGCGTCCTGACCGCTTTCGAGAGATTTGGAGACAAGGTCGGCGTGGTCGGCGGCCGGATCGATCCGATCTGGGAAACCGGCCGGCCCTCCTGGGTGTCGGACAAATTGCTCGGCCATTTCTCGGTTGTGAACTGGGGCGGTGAGTGCCGGATCGCCAAGAAGGACGAGTGGTTTGCCGGCGCAAACGTTTCGTTCCGGAAATCGGCGCTTGAGGCGGTCGGCGGTTTCGATGTCTCGCTGGGCCGAACCGGCGGCGGGGCTGTGCTGTTGTCGAATGAAGAGACAGCCGTGTCGGACAAGATTCAGGAACTGGGCTATCAGCTTGTCTATGCGCCTGAAGCCAGGGTCGATCATCTGGTCGAGTCGAAGCGCACTGAGCAAAGCTGGGTTCGCCGCCGTATGTCATGGCAGGCCGTTTCCGACTTCATCAAGATGCCGAGCATGTTCCTGGAGGACCGCAAGGGGCTCTGGGGCGTAGTTTCGGAGTACTATTCCCATATGAAGCCAGAGCACCGAACGCTGGTCGGCCTGTCCGTCGATGTCGACGACCCCGAACTGTTCATGCAGCAGGTCAATGCAAACTACTGCATGACGGCCCTCCTGCTCATGGGCGGCTACTTCCCGGATTTCGACCACGAGGGGAGCTAGCACATTGTATAGAGTTGCCATTGTTTCTCCGACGCCGACGCATCCGATCGACTTCGGGAATCGCAAGCGAATTCACCGGATGGCGCAGGACCTGAAGGACCGGGGCTGTTCGGTGTCCTTCATCCTGTATCCGCTCGAGATGGACTGGCGGTATTCGCTTCCGCAGGAAGCCTATCGCGAGATGAAGGAGAGCTGGGACGATTTTCATGTCGTCATTCCGACAATCCCCTATCACCAGCGGGCCGTACATGACGACCATGGCCTCGACGACTGGTGGGATCCTGCGCTTGAGAGCTTTCTTTGGTGGTATCTGCAGGCCAATCGCTTCGACGCGCTGATTGTCAATTACATCTATCTCAGCAAGGCGCTGACGCTGGCGCCGAAGGGCACGGTGAGGATTCTCGACACGCACGACAAGTTCGCCGGCCGGCGCGAGCAGCTTGTCAGTCTCGGGCTGGAGCCTGAATTTTTCCATCTGTCCGAAGCGGAGGAAGCCAGAGGCATTCACCGCGCCGACATGGTCCTCGCCATCAAGCCTGAAGAGGAAGAATACTTCCGGCGCCTGAATGCGCGCCGGGTCATCTCGGTCCCCTTCTCCGAAGGCATAAAGGACATTGGCAAGGCCTCGCCGGGCGAGCGGGACGGCTATCTTCGCATTGGCCTGATCGGCGGCCGGAACAATATCAACAAGCGAAGCGTGGAGACCTTCCTGGACGCGGCGCTGCCGCGCTTTCGGGAAATGCTCTGCCCGATCGAGGTCGTGCTTGCCGGGACGATGTGTGCGGACCTCCAGTCCTATAGCAATCATTCAAATGTGAAGCTGCTTGGACCTGTCGGGGACGTTGCGCAGTTTTACGAGCAGATTGATGCGGCTGTCGTCCCCATGCGCAATAGTACGGGCCAGAAGATCAAGGTCGGTGAAGCCATCGGATTTGGCGTACCGGTCATCGCAACCGGACATGCCTTCGAGGGCTATGAACCCACGCATGACTATCACCGGTGCAAGTCCCTGACGGAGGTGATCGAAAGCTGTGTGAAGCTGTCGTTCCAGCAGTCCAAGCTGCCCGCGCTGGCCGAGGCGTCACGGAAAAGCGCGCTCGCTCAGGAGCGTATGGTCGAGCGCAACACCGACAAGCTGATGAGGTTCATCGGCCACGGCGGACAAAGAGGGGTTGTGCTTATCGACGGCAAGCGTTTCATCGCCAGCCCGCTGTTCCGCGATCACGTCTTGCAGATCACGCAGTTCCTGTCCTCGATCCTGAACATCAGGGTGATCGTGAACTACAAGGGCAAACGCAAGCAGGAAACAGTCGAAGCAAAGCAGGCGCTCGACAATCTTCGCCGCTATTGCGTGACGGTCCAGTGGGATCGTTTCGACGAGGACGACCTGAGCAGGACGCTAAAGAAGACCGATACGGCCGTTTTCGTCAATTACGACCCCGACTTCACGGGGCTGGAAAAAGTCATGCCGGACTGGGAAGGCCTGATCCTGGACAATTCGGTGTATTCGCCGCTTTCGAGCCAACAGGCATCGTTCCCGCCCTTCGAGCCTGGAACAACGTTCAATGCTGTTTACGGCATCCATTCCCAGCAAAAAGGTATTAAGGGTCCGGTGATGGGCGATACCACCTGGCTGCCATGCCGTAACTATTCGGACACGTCCTCGCCGGACAAGTTCGGGCAGGGCGTTTTTGTTGGAAAGAACGCTGCGCTGATCTTTGCCGAGTCGGAATCCGATTTCGAGCTGGTGCAATGCATCCTCAACGAAATCGTTGAATCTCGCAGCCTCGATACGGTGATCATCGCCACAGAGGCGGGCAAACTGTTCAAACGCCTTGAGGACGACGCTTCGGCCCGCCACGGATTGCGGCTAAAGCTCGTGCATCAGTCCCAGTCCGGTGAGCCGGTCCTGAATTACACGCCCCGGATGATTGTGGATCTTGCACCGTTCAGCGGATCGACCTCCGAATACAAGATTGCCAGTCTTGAAATGAAGATCCCGCGAATCCGCAGGCGGGCGCCGATCGTGAATGCCGGGCGCATCATTGATGCGGGTGTGTCTGGCTACGATGTCCTGGTCTGGGTGACGGATTGCCTGAAACATGACCTCTACAACTACACGCACCCGGTCAAGCGGTGCGACGGTTATGCGGCGCTCTACAGCGACCTGAAGCAGCGACTGGACCTCAGGGGCGTGCGCGTGTAGCGCGAAAGGGGCAAAGGCGAGCTGTCCTCCGGAGCGCGTTTCAGTGGCGCTGGCCCATGTGTACAATGTCAGGATCTGCCGCGAGGAGAGATGCCAAGCATGGCAGACGCCAACTATCACAGTTTTCATCATTCCCGGGCGGACTGATCGGCTGGTCGTGGCAGACAACTATTCCGATGTACCGGCTCAATAAAATCGAGGGGACAGCAGAGCAATGTCCAACAAACTAGTTCATCGGATATGGTTTGGCGGTTCGCCTGTTCCTGAAGCGTATGAGCGATACTGGAATGCGTGGCGCCGCATGATGCCAGACACGGAATTCGTGACCTGGGATGAGGCGCGCCTTGATGATCTGCCCGTGACGCGATCGCGCCGGGACGATGTGAAGTCGGCTGTACAGCTTTCGGACATTGCCCGTTACGAGCTTCTTGCGAGCGAAGGCGGCACCTATCTCGACTGCGATATCCTTCCCTTGCGTCAGATGGATTTTTCGGGCGCGGACCGTCTGGTCACGTGCAACGAGAATGATGAAGATGATATTCGCTCCATCGGCTTTATTGCAGCGCCAGCGGGCGATGCCAGCCTGGTTTCAGCCGTTGAGAAACTTAAGACGGCACCACTCGGTGCAACTTATACCAATGTCGAAACCGGCCCGGTTTTCTTTCGCTCGGTCATACAGGACGAATTGCGGCTTCCGAGGCAATCCTTCTATCCGTACTCGGCGGTCGAGCCGCTTAGTGTAGTGTTTGATCGTGATCTGAGCGAAACGATCGGGATTCATGTCTGGGGCATGTCCTGGCTCGATCCGGGAGGTTTGGCCTACAACGCACTACGCCAATTCGGAAACGGTGACACTGTGTCGTCACGGACCCATGCCCTGGCTCTGGCCGATCGCCTTCCCTTCGCCAGTGACCTTTTGCGCGCCATTGAAGAAACCCGTCTGGCGCGCGCGCAGCTGGCCCGGGCGCTTCGTGCCCCGGTATTTCATCTGGTTGGGTACAATCGGACCATCGGTGGCTGGGAATTGACCGGGACTGACCCGGAAACGCTCGCCTTTCCAACCTTTCTGGAGGCCTGCTGGCAGTTGCTGACCACAACTCCCGCATCGAAAATATGGCAAGTGGGCGCGGCAGACGGGATCCTGGTCGATCCGCTTCGGCCTATCCTTGCGAACTTTGATCCATCGTGCGCCTTGCTCGAGCCCAATCCCTACCTGTTCAAAAGGCTCAAGGAAAATTACGCACTGAACGAGCGCGCGCAGATGTTTGAACTGGCCATGGGCGAAAACGCCGGCGAATTCACGCTGAATGCGGTCAACCCAGAGAAGGTCGAGACGCTCGATCTGCCTGCATGGGCGGTGGGAATTTCATCATTCCATCTCGACAAGAACGCCCTTGGTGGCCTGACGATCACGGCAGAGCTACAGCGCAGAATCGAGAAAGCAGTGGAATCGGTTCGCGTACAAAAGGTATCGCCGACGCAATTGCGGGAAGCGTGTGGATTTTGGCCGGATATCCTGATTGTGGATGCTGAAGGCGACGACGCTGAAATCATAAACGCGATACTCGCCCAGTCCGTCTATCCCAAAATCATTCTGTTCGAGCACGCCTGCATGCCGCAGGAGCAGAGAGAGCGGCTGCAAAGCCGGCTTGGCACCGCTTATTTCAGCCACAGCTCGGAAGAGGATACTCTGGCGCTACGGGCGGATTTCTATGCTGAACTGGCCATGCAGGCGTTTGTGGATGCCGGACGCAAGCAGTTCCTCGACAGGATGGGTTTGGATGTGATCGTGCGCTGAACTTCAGTGAACGGCCAGACAAAAAGCACCAGCCAGGCTAGGTGACAATCGAGCGGTCATCGCAGCGGCGCCAGTCTGCGCCGTCGCTGAAGGCCGGAACCGGCCCGCCCGACGCATCGCTGACATAGATTATCGCGCCTTCAAGACCCGACGCACCGGGCAGGCCAGCGACCGTGTAGGTGCCGGGCCGCATTGGGCCGTCCACATCAAGGCGGGCGGCCGGCGCAAGCACGCCGATGCCCATATTGCCGCTGGATCCGACCCGGATCACCTCTTTCCAGACGCCTGCCTCAACGAGCGCCAGCCGCGCAAAGCTCGAGGCCGAGACGTCGAAATCGGATTCGGCAATAAAGCTCAGCCCGCCAGCGAGGGCATATCCGGTGCCATCATGTCCATACGGGCTGAAGGCAAACAGCGTATCTCCACTTCGTACTGGTTGTGGCGAGGCCTTTGTGCCGCGCGCCCGGTTGCAGGCGAATTGTGCCCAGGCATTGTCCGCCGCAACATCGATGGTTACGCCGCGCCAGGTATCGCCGGAGACGGTGACATCGCCGTTGAAGGCCCCTTCCAGGAAATCGGCCTTGCCTGTGGCCGGGTTGAGGCGCAGGGCCTGCGTCCAGGCCGACCCGTCCGGGCTGACTTTCACCGAAAAGGCATCCTCTCCCGCCAGCCCGAATTCGGCCCGACCAGACCAGCTGGTCTGGAACACCAGGCTTGCCGTGTCTGCCACCTCGGCCTTGTTGATCTTGAGCTGGCAGTCGTCGCCCTGATGGGTGAAGAGAGCCGCCGGACTTGAGACGGCGAGGCGGTTGGTGGCGTCTGAGGCCGCATTGACGCCGAGGCCCGGCACATTGTCGAGATCGATGCGGGCCGAGCGCCAGACGGTCCCGTCATGGACGCAGAGCAGGTCCTCGTCGGTGATGTGGCAAAGCCAGCCTGCCTGTGGCTCGAAGAATGCCCATGCGCCATCCTGATAGGCAGCAATGTTGCCTTCATGGCCGCTCCAGCTGCCGGTTGCACCGGGACCGACAATGTGGCGCTCGCCATCTTGCGGTGAGGAGGGCGGCGCGCCCGCAGAGCGGCTGCCTGCCCCCAGCAGGACGAGCGCATCGAGCGCCCGTAGCGCCTCGTTCAGGGTGACATGTTTCTGCGCCTGCGCCTGCATCAGATAAGGCAGGCGCAAATTCGGGCTGGTGTCCGGCATCGGTCTCTCCGTCACGAGGCTGCTGAGGCGGTCAGTGTGCCGCTGCCCGGTCTGGAGGGGGATGATTTTTCCGGAAACCCTTCGCCCGCCTGGGAAGACGCGCGGAGTTTCGCGGGCTGGCTACCCGTTTACTTCTCTCGCAGGATTTCGGCGATCACATCGTCCCAGGAATTCAACCGCAGGCGCGATACGCCTGACCAGAAACGGGCGAGCGTGCCTTGCGCGATCTCTTCCTGTTTCGAGCCCTTAGGCGCGGCAACGAACATGAAATGCACGCGTCCGTCCAGCTCGCTCGAGAAGGGTTCACCGAGAAAGCTCACGACTTCGTAGCCGATTTCATCGAAAAAGCGCTCGAAATCCTCGAACTTGTAACCGAATTGCTTGGCCGACCAGCTGAGGCCGTTTTCGAATACGATGAGGGGCTTGTCCCGTTCGATGACTTTCCGGGCGCCCCGGAGCGCGCCGAATTCGCCGCCTTCCAGGTCCAGCTTGATGAAGCTCAGCTTCGTGTCGCCGACAACATCATCGATCGGGAGGCATTTGGTCTTGATCTCATGTATGAGTTCTTCACGCTCATCGTGCATGACCCGCAAAGAACTCAGCGCGGGATTATCTGAGTCGACAAAGAAGACCGCTTCGCCCGGCTCTTCCGTAAGGGCGGCATTCACCACCTGGATGGAGTCCGTTACGCCGTCGGCCGCCGCCCATTTTTCCAGCGCAGCAATCAGGTCAGGCTGCGGTTCAACGGCGATGACACGCGCATTGGGGTCAGCCAGCCGCTTGGCCATGGTAATGGAGTGCAATCCGGAGTTCGCCCCGCCGTCCAGGGCGCTTCCGCCGTGCGAGAGGATATCCGAATAGAGGCGCTCCAGCGCGACCTCGTAGTAGTCCCCGATATGCCCGCTCTCGATCGCTTTCTGCCGTCCTTCGACTTGAATTGCGTTCAGGCTAAAACTCCACATGAAATACTCCAGTTAGCGTGGGCGGCTATCAAGTCTAGGTACCTTAAAGCTTGGCGGCACGGGCACTACTGACATTCTGGTAACCAACTGTCATTGTTAGGCTGACGGCTAAAGTCCCGTCATCCGGAGACACGAATTTCGTGTCGGTCAGGCAGGCGTTTCAAGGCTTGGACGTGTGTTTTTTCTTTCTAGGGTCGCAAAGGCCAGTCGAGCGCTAGGCTCGCAGCCGAAAGATAACAAATATTTCAAGGAAAAGTCCCGATTTCCGTCGTTCTGAAACTGAGGCGTTCAGAACAGCCTCCCAAATGTGTGGGAAGCTGGATTTGCTGAAAGAGTTTCGCTGGGAAGCGCCGAGACCTGCAGCGCTCAGGAGGTTTGCGTCCCAGCTGGGTCTGCCGTTGGTGTTGTTACGCCGGACTCGGCAACCGCCGTGGGTGTTCCACTGCGCGGCGGCGCTTCGGGGTCCGGCGCCACCTTGTCGATCCATACCACCGGCAGCGAAACCACTGAGCGGATTACGTTCTGTGAACGGCGCCACTGTAGCCGCGACAGTTTCTCCAGATTGAAAACCGAAAGGATGGAGCAGGCGAAAGCGGCGGTCAGATAGTACCGGAAGCCCGGCGCTTGGCTGGCCAACAGGTTTGGCAGGCAGAACCCGACAATAATGACCGCCTGAAGAAGGACGAACAGCCACTCACTCCTCGAGCGGATAAACAGCAGAAGGCTGAGGCCTAGCCAGACGAAGAAGTAGACCGGGAAACTGTCGAGACGGAAAATCTGGCCCCATTTCCCATAGTCGACGATAACATCGCTTGCTGGATTGTATGGCGCTTCATCCCATTTCGGATTGGCTTTCAGGCCTTCATCGGTCTCAAGGAACGCAAATTGCGGTTCGAGCCCGCGAGAGGCGAAGGTATGACTGAGCATTTCCGTCCGCTCGACAACAAATCCCGGAATATTGCCAAAGATCATCTTTTTCCAGCAATCGATGACCTCGTTCCTGGTCTCTTCGGACAGCACATGAGGCGGCTGAAGGCCCGTCGGGTGGGTCCAGATGACAGGCGTGATATTGGGGTAGTCGTAGGATCTCAACACATCGTCCGGCGAAGCGTCGACACCGCGCACGACATCTTCCGTCAGGCATGAAGACTGGCCATTCTGGACCAGCCCGCCAATCCCGTTCAGCGCCGACACATACATGGTCGAGCTGCGGTCCACGGATGGCGTGAACAGCGACACCGCGGCCCAGGCGAGGCCCATCAGGATCAGGGAGAGCGCTGAGAAGAGTGCGGTTCGCAGCCACGGCCAGCGTGGATAGTGCCAGACCCAGAACCCCACCAGAAGAGCGCCTACGGCTGGGTTGAGATAGCTTGAGAACATCAGGCTGATAAGCAGGGCCACAAAAGCGATGAAGGTGAAAAGCGCGTGGTTACGATAAGAGCCGAACGCCACCGCCATCAGCATGAAGCAAAGCTCGAAATGGTTGTTCCGCAGCAGCGGGGCCGAATAGAGGAATATCGGCGATAGCGCCACGATGAACGCCGCATAGATCGCTAGTCTGCCAAGGCTCCTGTTGAGGACGAGCACAATGAAGGAGATGAAGTAGACCGATACCTTGACCAGATTCAGCACTTCGGGGCTGGGTGCGCCGAGCGAAATCAGCCGGATGGCGAGGGCGGCGCTGGGCGGCTGATGGCCGGAAAAAGTCCAGGACCAGGTCTCGTAGATTGTCGTATTGAAGTCCCAGCCAACCGATCCCGGCCAGAATACAAAGGCGACGAATGCGCCGACGGCCAGAAGTATGCCCGCCAAGGTCAGGCGTTCGGGGTCCAGCAGGAATTTCGGGCTCTTTGCGGCATCCCCAGTCGGTGTCATGCGCCTGTTCCTATAATTCAATCCACCAATGATATTCTGAAAAAGCGGCCGTCCTCAACAGCGCGCCCCGGATGCTGCTCCGCGTCTGGCGCGCCTTTGCCGGAGCTTCGGTCGCTCCATGATAATGACTTGATTCTCACGATAAACATTACGTGCGTCATATCAATCCAGTGGCATGTCGGCCGGGTGCTTTCCTCGCACAAATACGAGCAGCTTGGACGCAAGGTAGTTTATTGTGAACGAGACCAGGAATGCGATCACAAGTGCCGCAATATCACTCACCAGATTGCTGAAAAAGCTGGTGAGGAACCAGATGACGGCGCCCCGTACAACCAAAGTCGATGCGCAAACGCCGAGGAACTTGGTTGCCCGCGAAACGGACAGCCGCCCGCCAGCCACGGCGCGGAAGGTCCAGAATTCATGGCCGAGATAGGCCGCGACCGCGCCGCAGACGAGGCCTGCCGCAGATGCCGCGTAGACCGACAGCACGTCAAAATGCAAAAGCAGCCCGCCAACCAGTATGTCGACGACTGCCCCGCCGCCCGTAACGAGAACGTATCGGGCGAATTCTCGTGAAGCCGGTCTTGTGGTGCCCGTCATCGGCGAAGACCTCGTCTTTCTAGCTGCGGCGGCATCGATAGCAGGCTTCAGGCACGCTCCCTAGCGGGGATTGTAGGCCCCGCGCAGGACGGCGAACAGAATCTCGATGAGTTTCCACTGCGAGCTGAACCCCTTGATCTTGGTCGGCGTCGGCTCGTTGGCCGGATAGATGCGGCTGGTTGGCAGCTCCTTGACCTTGTAACCGATCTGGCTGGCCCTGGCGGTCAGGTAGGCCAGTAGCTCATAGCCCGAAAACACCGAACGAAACGGTTTCACGCGCTCGTCCAGCAGGTAACGCGCCGAGTATCCGCGGAAGCCCTGTGTCGTATCGGTAAACCAGTGGCGGGCCGCCAGCGACTGGAGCGGCGCATGGATGAGCTTGATCGCGACAAGGCGGGATAAAGGTGTGTGCTCGCTATAGCCGCCCTTGATGAAGCGCGAGGCCTGCAGATAGTCGTAGCCGTCTTCCAGGTGTGAGATGAAGAGCGGGATCGCCTCGACACCATCCTTGCCATTGCCGTCGATGGTGACGATGCCGTCATAGCCTTCAATCAGCGCCCATGCGTAGCCGCACCGCAGCTGCGCGGACAGCTTGCCGGGGCCGGTCTTGGTGATCAGCGCGCGCACGCCGCAGCTTCGCAGGAAATCCAGGTCGAGCGATCCATCGGTCGAACCACCGTCGAGCACGACCACGTCGGCAATGTCGTTGATCCCCTTCTGCGCCATGTCGGACAGCTGGCGGCGGATGCGCTCGCCCTCATTGATGACGGGAATGACCACAACGTAGCGCGAACGCTTTTGAGCCAGTACCTCGGTGTTGAACGCGGGCACTTCCCAGCCGCGTTTTTTCAACTCGGATTCGTAGTCCATCCGGGCCCCATCAGTTTGAGTGGCTGACGACATTCAGGCTCTCCGACTTGCTGAAAAGGGAAAGGTTGGACCATTCGTCCAGCATTTCGTCCCTGCCATGCTGATCGGTCTGCTCGAGCAGCTCTGCCAGCGCGATGCTGAAGAGCGAGAATCCGGACGCCACAAACAAAAGGACGCCGGACAAGATGATCGAGGTCGAGAACCACCCTTCCTGCGGCGTCATCAGGACGAAGGTCAGCACGGCGTACAAGGCGTACATGATGGCGCCGAACGCGAAGAACAGACAGATATAGGAAAACGCCCGCAGATACCTCGGAACAGAGCTTCGTATCAGCTCGATGCCGATCTGGATGCGGTCCGACCAGCTCGAGGACTTCGGGACCGCCTTGGTCGTCATCTGGAGTTCGGAATAGGTGAAAGGCGTCTTTTTCCGGGGGAATCGCAGGTCCAGCTCGTGGTTCTGGCTGCGCAGGATCCGGTTCAGCATCTCGCGGGGCAGCGCCATGGTCGAAAGGTATCTACGGCGAACGGCATAGCGCGACATGAGCCGGAACACGCTGTAGACCGGAAACAGCGAAATGCCGCGCTTCTTGCGCGTCGCGATCATGATGGCCTGCCGTTCGATCGCGGTTCTGGACAGCGTGGCAAGGTCAAGGACAGGCAATTCCTCCGGCGTCGTCAGGACGACGACTTCACCGAGGGCCTCAGAGGCTGCGATCGAGCGCTCGCGATAGCGGGTACAGCTGTCGGGAACCACCAGGATGCGCAGGTTCGGAATGGACGCGATGGCAGGGTCGCGGCGATCGAGGCGCGTAGCCTCGGACTCGCGAACAGTCAGGACGAACTCGTAGTATTCAAGCATGCCCCGCAGCCCGGTTTCCGCCTCCCGCAGTTTCTCCAGCGCGGCGAGCGGCTGCCTGTTCGCGCCGAGGCAAACTGAAAGCAGATAGTCGCTTCGCGGCCGATGTACCGGTGTCTGGTCAGTCATTCGGAATTCCCTGGGCCTGCATCACAGCAGCCGTTCGCTGTAGGCATTCGGACACCGTCTTGAGCGGATCGGAGACGGCGGGTTCGCGCATTTCGATGGAGTACCATCCAGCATAGTCGGTTGCGCTGATCGCCCGGTATGCCTGTTCAAATTCACCCTGCGACTTCGGGGCCGGCGCCAGTTGAGGCTCGCTGATGTGGACATGCGACACCCTCGGCAGGGACTTGCGAAACAGCGACGCGACCTCGGCGAACTCACCGTTCAGGTGGATCGACCCGATGTCGAAGTTGACCGTCACGGCCGGGTGATCGACGAAGACGCAGAATTGGTAGGCTTCATCAATCGTGTTGAGGAAGTCGGTTCCGTAGACGGCCGGATTGGGTTCCAGCGCGATTTTCGTCCCGGCCGCAGCAGCGGCGTCGCCGAGCTTGCGGAAGATGTCGCGGGCCTTTTGTTCCTTGTCTGCCCGTCCGTCTCCAATGATGCGGTTCTTCGGCGACCCGAATACGAGGTTGGGTACGCCAAGCTGGCCGGCAAGGCCGATGGCTCGCTGCATCGCCTTGATAAAGGCGGCCGTTTCGCTTTCGGTGCCGAAGAGATGTGCGTTTTGTACCCCGAACAGCAGCGATTGCATGGAGACCAGCGCAATACCGCGAGCCTCAAGCAGCTTGTCCAGGCGACTGACGGCGTCGGCAGACGGCTTGAACGGGTCCGGCTCGTCAGGAAACAGGAGCCCGGGCGCGAACTCCAGGCCGCGTGCGCCGGCGTCGACCATGATGTCGAGCGCACTGTTCAGCTGGGCCGGATTCCACGCAATATTCGAAATCGCAAGCTTCATACTGGAACGTTGCTTTCATAGAATTTGCGCAGCTGGCTGAGCGTCTCATCCTTGCTGAACAGGTAGGGATTTGTGCGGCCGAATGCCGGGCCATGGACCGTGTGCACGTTCTCGTTCACCCTGGCGGGGCGGTCATTTTCGAACGTGCCGCCGATCAGCTCGGCATGAATATCGGCGGCCATGAGCGGCTCAGCGGTCAGATGGGTAACGTCGAGGTCGGCATCGGTCACGGTATCAATATCGTCTGCGAGCCGTCCGACATTGTAATACTGAAAGCGGCTCTGGGAGTTGGTGAAGAACTTTGCTGACATTCCGAGATCTTCGATGACTTTCCGCATGCCGGCTTCATCGCCAGAGGCTGCCACCGCCTTGCGGTCCAGCTGCCACATGCCGACGGCGTCCGCGAAGGTGTAGTGCCGCGAAAACGGGGCCATGGCGGCCTCGTCCACCGCTTGCCGGATTGCCGCCATCGCTTCGTCCTTGAGGAAGGATGGAAGCGGGTTGATCAGGTCATAGATGAAGTTCTTTTTCAGGCCTTCGCCAAACAGCGCGGGCAGCCGGATGATGTGCAGCTTTTCGCAGGCTTTCCGGGCGGCTTCCTCGAAGGCGCGGCGGTTACGTCCATAGGCGAGGTCCTGCTCGAACAGGCCGGTTGTCTCGTCCTGTGCAGCCGAGACGTCGGCCAGAACGGCGATCGACGAAATGAGGACCAGGCGCTTGATTTTTGCGGAAGCCAGGTGGTCTGCCAAAGCCGTGAGGTTGCGCAGGTCGGCATCCGGATCCTTGTTGGCCAACCACATCGTGGCCGGTGCCCCGGCGCAGACCAGCTGATCGAAAGATTGTCCGGCAATGTCCGCGATTGTGCTGGAGTTGAAGCAGGCATCATAGTGTCGCTGCCGGGTCAGATTTCCACCCACGAAACCGGTGAAGCCAACCAGTCCTTGCAATACTGCCTCCCGAGCTGGTGATGCTGCGACGAGGCTGGCTATATAAGCCGGACCTGACTTTAGCAACCATTGCATGATCGGGCATATGAGCTATGACGCTTGGTGTGAAGAAGACCAGCAGTTCGTTCCTTTCAGCGCCTGTTCAGGCGGCACCTGCTGGCGGGGATTATTGAGTGATGGTTCAGAAGGACGTCGGGATTGTCGGCGGCGGTTTCTATGGCTGCGCACTGGCAGACCAGCTTGCCCGGCGCGGCAACCGCGTCATTCTTTTCGAGACGGAGGCCGAGCTTCTGACGCGCGCATCGCGCGTCAACCAGGCACGGGTTCACACCGGTTTCCACTACCCCCGGAGCATCGTGACCGCGATGCGGTCCAAGGCGCTTCACCGCCGGTTCGCGGAGGATTATCCGGAGGCCGTCGTCTCGGATTTCGAGATGGTCTATGCCATTGCCAAGCGCCGCTCCAAGGTCACGGCGGGCCGCTTTCACCGCATGTTTGCCGACATGGGCGCGCCGATCCGTCCGGTCTCGCCCAGCGTGAGCTCGCTGCTCAACTTCGATCTCATCGAAGGCGCCTTCCTGTGCCAGGAATACGCTTTTGACTGGACGCAGCTGCGCCGGTCCATCATCGACCGGATGCAGAACAGCGGCGTGGAAGTAAGGCTGAAAACGCCCGTGAAACGCCTTGCAGACCACGGCACACACGTCACGATCGAATGCGAAGATGGTGAGCGGGTCGATGTTTCAAGCGCCTACAATGTGACCTACTCCAACATAAACCACCTGCTGGCCGCCAGCGGTCTCGAACAAGTGGGCCTCAAGCACGAGCTGGCCGAAATTGCGTTGATCGATCCACCAGAAGAACTTCAGGGCCTGGCGGTTACGGTCATGGATGGACCGTTCTTTTCCGTGATGCCGTATCCATCCCTTGGCGCCTATTCGTTGACCCACGTTTCCTACACGCCGCATGCGTCCTGGCTGGACAGTGAGGTCGATGGCTCACCGTATGACGTCGCAAAGCGTCTCAATGTGCAGTCGCGCTGGAAACTGATGCAGGCCGATGCCAAGCGCTACATTCCGTCGCTCGAGCACTCGACCTACAGGGCCTCGCTTTTCGATGTGAAAACAGTCCTCGTCGCCAATGAAAGGGATGACGGGCGCCCCATCCTGTTCCGCAAGCACGATTCGACGCGCATTTTTTCGGTGATGGGATCGAAGATCGACAATATTTACGACCTCTTTGATGTGACCGCCGAAGACAACCGGGTCTGCCCGGCCTGAGTGTCCAGGGCTGCTGAATTCCTTTCGGCTGTTCGCTTCTTGCTGTGTGTGATCCGGAAGACTTACTTGCCGCGTCCTGTGAAATAGCCGCCGCTCAGGAGTTTTCTCACGCGTCCCAACGTGCCGTTTCGCAGGTGATGAGCGCCGGTGCGCAGCATGCGGGTGAGCGCCACGGCTATGCTGGGCTTGTGATAAGACCCCACATTCCCTTGGGCCAAGCGCCGCACCCAGGCGCCGACATCACTGTGGGCGCTGGTGCTGGCCCAGGCGCTCCATTCGCCATTGTGAGCCTGCTTCCGGAAGATAATCGTGTCGCCCTTTGGGTCGCCATAGCGCGCTTCAACACTGGGGTGTGCCGATTTCAGGATCGCACTGTAGTGAATGCGCTGTTCCTCGTCGTCCAGATGCGCCAATTCCAGGGTCTCCAATCCAGGTTTTCGAAAGGGCTCGCTCCCTGGCCAGTTCAAAAGTGGTCTCCTGTCGCCAGCGACGGCCAGCGGGCTCTTATGCTCAGCCTTGGATGCACTCGATCATTGATGCCAGCGTCTCTCTTAACTCGAATTTTGGCAGGTCAGGAAGGTTTGCTTCGAGCTTCGTGGCATCCCCGACGATGCGTTCGGGTTCGCCCGGACGCAGGAAGGCGGGGTTCACGGTGAGCTTGATCGAGTTGCCTGTAAGCTGCTCGAGCTCTTTCGGAATATCCGACAAACGGATGGGCGCGCCAGAACAGATGTTGAGCGTCTCGCCGGGCAGCGGCCTGTCAATCAGCCGGGTATACACCTCGACCACGCGGCGAATATCTGAAATGTCGCGGACAAGGTCGAGATTGCCAATCTCGATATCCCGGTTTTCGACGAAGGCGTGCACCAGCTTCGGCACGAGGAATTTCGGATCCTGACCCGGCCCGGTATAGTTGAACGGACGAACGACTGTGATCGGCATCCGGTCCATGTAAAGCCGCGCCAAGTGCTCGGTGCCGAGCTTGCTGACGCCATAGTGGTCGGCCGGCAGGCGCGGATGGTCTTCGGCGATGGCCGCGCCATCGGCAGCCGGCGGTGCGTAAACCTTTGCGCTGGACGGCAGGACCACTGCGCTCAGATCCAGCGAAGCATCGTCCAGCGCCTTCAGCAGCGCGGCCGTGCCCGCCATGTTCGAGGCGTACATCGTAAAGACGTCTTCATCGGGTACGAAGGTGATGGCCGCGAGATGTATGACCGCCGTCGGCTTCGCGTCTTCCACGAGCTGCCTCAGGGAGTCCGGGTCCATCAGGTCAGCGCAGAGGTTGCCAGGCGTCGGATGGCGCGTGGTCCCGACGACTGTATGGCCGGTGGCCTGCAGGCGCTCGATAAGCGGGCGGCCGGTGAAGCTGTCGGCGCCCGTGATCAGTATGGTCTCAGAACGAGGCGCCACGCTCATTTCTCCGAAGGTCGGCTTCCACCATCATCCGGGCGAGCTCTTCAATCGATGTCTTCGCTTTCCAGCCAAGTTCGCGCTCGGCCTTCGATGCATCGCCGATCAGCAGCTCGACTTCGGCCGGGCGGAAATATTCCGGGTTGACGCGCACAACCTGACGGCCGGTTTTCGTGCAGACACCGACTTCGTCGACGCCTTCACCCTTCCAGTCGATCTCGACATCGATTGCCTTGAAGGCGAGCTCGACAAAATGCCGGACGGTCCAGGTCTGGCCGGTCGCCAGGACGTAGGTGTCCGGCGCATCGGTCTCTTCGAGCATCAGGCGCATGCCTTCGACATACTCATCGGCAAAGCCCCAGTCCCGCTTGGCATCGAGATTACCCAGCTCCAGGCAGTCCTGCTTGCCGAGCTTTATGGCGGCGGCGGCGTTGGTGATCTTGCGGGTCACGAATTCGCGGCCCCGAAGCGGGCTCTCATGATTGAAGAGAATGCCGCTGACCCCGAATATGTCGTAGGATTCGCGATAGTTGACGGTCATCCAGTGCGCGTAGAGCTTGGCGACGGCGTAGGGGCTGCGCGGATAGAAGGGAGTGTCCTCATTCTGCGGGACTTCCACGACCTTGCCGTAGAGCTCCGAGCTGGAGGCCTGATAGAAACGGACCCTTGGATTGACCGAGCGAATGGCTTCCAGGCAATGCAGTGGGCCGATGCCTGTAATCTGCGCCGTCGAGACGGGCTGCCCGAAGGAGACGCCGACAAAGCTCTGAGCAGCGAGATTGTAGAAATAGTCCGGCTCGAACTTCTCCAGCAGCCGGATGCAGGACCCCATGTCGAGGAGGTCGAACTCGGCCAGGGTCAGGTTCGGGTGCTCCGTGATTCCGAGTTCCTCGATCCTCCAGAAGTTGAGCGACCCGGTGCGCCGGTAAGTGCCGACAACCGTGTGCCCGCGATCGAGCAGGTTGCGCGCCAGATAAGCGCCGTCCTGGCCCGTGATGCCTGTGATGATCGTTGTCGCCATGAAAGATTTACCAGTGGATTCGGATTGGACTGATCGGGGAAGTTCAGAATTGAATGATGACCATTCAAATGCCGCGATGCTCGTTCATTCTTGAGGCAAATCTCGTAGCCAGACCGGCTAATCATGTCCACCGGCAAATGTTGATCGTGCACTGCCGGAAGCTGCGTCGAGACAATATCGGGGCAGCATGGCATTGCATTTTGGCAGTGCAGCCGGTTCTGCTCAAATATCTGCTGAAACATCGACAAGGCATTGTGATCTCACTAACAAGGTGGGCATGTTCAGGCCGAGCGGTGATGCGAATCAGCTTGTGCCTCGGCCAAGGATTTTGAGCGTTAGTAGCATTAAATCAGGATGGCTTGTTCATGGGCTACTGGAACAAGAAGTACGAACCTCCGGAGTTCGAAGACGAGCAGTCCGGCCCGGTTTCCGGGATCGCTCAATCCGATGATATTGATACGCCAGACGATGATGTTGCGGCAGCGGAGAATGAGATGCCTCACGATGCCGCCGGAGCGGTTGCCAACGGTACAAGCAACGGGCTGGCCAACGGCGCCGCCCGAGACGGAGCTGAATCAACCCAGGGTGAATCCGTTCAGCCGTACCGACCGGTCGAGAGCGGCGCTGTCGAGCCTGCGCAAGACGAGCGCGCGGTGGCCCAGGAAAACACCACCTCGACCGCGGCCTCGCCGGATGAACATCAAATCCAGCCCGAACAGCCAGACCCGGCCAGCCAGCATGACCTGAATACAGAACAGGCTGATCAAGCGTCCCATGCCGAACCGGCACCCGGAATTGAAGCCCGGGAGCAGGCGGTATCTGCCTCAGAGGACGAAGCGGGCGCGCCCGCGCCAGATCTGACAGATCTCGCCGAACCCACGCTTGCGGCGCCAGCCGCCGCGCCCGAAGAGTCCGGCGCCCCTGACGAGGATGGACCTGACCAGCCAAAGCCCATGACGGCCCGGGAATACTGGGGCTTGCCCCCCAGACAATCGCCGGTCGACGAACAGGGCAATCTGACGGAAGGCGCCCACAGTCGGCCCGCAGCAGAGGATGTGGGCGGGCAGGCCGAAGGGCTCGCGGATGCCGCCGTGCCGGCGGCTTTGCCGGAGGCGGTGAAACGGGTTGAACGGGTCGGCGCAGACTTCTTCCCGGCCGAGCATGTGGACCGGAAGCGCAAGAAACTGAAGGGCGGGCTGGTCGAGGACCGGCAAACGCCAACAGTCGTCGTTGACGACGTCACAATCGAATTCCCGGTCGGCCCCTACGCCCAGCGCGGCAGCTTGAAATCGGCCATGTTCTCGCTGTTCGGGCATCGCGAGAAAACGAAGATCCCGGGGGCGATTGCTGCCCTTCGCAGCCTGTCTTTCCGGATCGACCACGGTGAGCGGGTTGCCCTGGTCGGACACAACGGGTCGGGCAAATCGACTTTGCTAAGGGCCCTGGCAGGCGTGTTTCCTGTGCCGCTGGGAAATATCGAGGTGGTCGGCCAGATCGGTACGCTCCTCGATTTCGGGACCGGCTTCGAAGGTGAATCGACTGGCCGCGAAAACATCCTGTATCGCGGCATGGCGATGGGCATATCGCCGGCCAAGATCAAGGAAGTCGAGGATGAGATCATCGAGTTCTCGGCCCTCGGCGATTTTATCGACATGCCGATGCGGACATATTCTGCCGGTATGTTCGTCCGGCTCGGCTTCGCGGTTTCGACGCAATTCTCACCAGACGTGCTGCTGATCGACGAAGTGTTCGGGGCAGGCGATGCAGCCTTCCAGGCCCGCGCCTTCACTCGGATGATGGATGTGGTGAACAGCGCCGGAATCATGGTCCTTGCCACCCACGACTTCAATCTGGTCGAGCAACTGTGCTCACGGGTAATCTGGATCGAGAAGGGGCGCATCGTGGCTGATGGCAAGCCGTCCGAAATCATTCCCGACGTGCGGGCCCATCTGGCGTGAGCCGGCCCGCCTCCAGCCTCTGAAAGAAAGAGCGGATTTCATGTCGTACCGGAACTACCTCATTGCCCCGCCCAAGGCGTTCAATCCACCGCGCTATGTTCAGGAGCTCCTGAGGTACCGCCACCTCAGTGTGAACCTCATGGCGTCTGACATTCGCTCGCGCTTCCGGCGCAGCAGGCTGGGCGTTCTGTGGGCGATCATCCAGCCCATGGTGTACGCCATGGTGATTGCCTGGGTTTGGGGGTCGATCTTCCAGATGGACGGCTACTGGGAGTTCGCGATCTACCTCTATAGCGGGCTTATCATCTGGGATTACTTTTCGACCGTCACGATGGTGTCGATGGACGCCCTGGTGAATGCAGGCGGATATCTGAAGCAGAGCCGGATTCCGTTCTTCATATTCCAGCTGAGAGTGCCGATGACCGCAGCGTTTATCAGTCTGCTCGGTATTGTTGGCCTCCTCGTCCTGAAAACGCTTGTCGATCCGCCGGTGCCTTTGACGGTGAACCTGCTGCTGATGCCGCTCTACTACGTCATCCTGCTGGCCTTCGGTCTGCCGGTCGCAATCATCATGTCATTGCTCGGCGCACAGTTCCGGGACGTTCAGCATATTACGGGCCTTGCAGTCCAGGGGCTGTTTTTCCTGACACCGGTCATGATTACGCGCGATATTCTCGACAAGCCGGAACTTCAAATTCTCAACTATATCAATCCGGTCACGCCGCTGATCCATATGTTCAGGGATCCGATGATCTACGGCAAAGCCTGGAACCCGGAAGAGGTTCTCACCATGGGCATCTGGATCGTCGTGCTCTGGGTTCTAGCGGTGGTGCTGTCGCTCGGATTTGGCCGCAAGCCGATCTATCTGGTCTAGCGCGAAGCCGCTCCAAAACCGGATGGGCCGGTCAGGTTTTCTTGATCGGCCTGATATGGCTGAGCCGTGCGGAAAGCCGGACCGGATTCCAGCTCATCCGCCGGGAGAGAGTGAGGATCGATATCCTGCGCTGGCCGGCCTTGTAGTCGCTCTCTCGCCGCAAGCGCCAGCCGCCCTTCAGGCCGTCGAGAAGGCCCTTCTTCAGGCCGTCATGGTCATTGCGTTTGCGGTTTCGCATGTAGATGTAGGCGAGCATCAGGATGTGACCCGGAAAGGTCAGCACTAGCAGGAGCAAGGGGGTGTTCTTGATGAACAGCCAGGTCCGGTTCCGGTTGCCGTGATAGGTGGTGAAGTAGGAGTAGCGTCCTGAGATCGCGCTGCCCTCATGATGGACAACCGCATCGGGCAGGAACAGGCAGTCATGCCCCAGAAGCTGGAGCCTGTATCCGAGGTCGACATCCTCGCAGTAGCAGAAAAAGCGTTCGTCGAAGCCGCCAACATCGAGGAACAGGCGCTTGCGGTAGACTGCGCTCGCGCCGCAGGCGCTGAAACAGTATCCTTCCGGCGGCAGCTCCTCGATGGGCCGTCCGAACCCGCCGCGCCACGGGATACCGAATATGCTGTAGGCATCGCCGATCCCGTCGAGCTGGCTGGGTGTGTTCAGGTCGATTTGCGCGCAAGTGAAGGTGGAGATATCCGGGTGTCGTTCTATGCCCCTGGCAATGCTTTCGAGCCAGTCTTCCTTCGCGATGCAGTCCGGGTTTAGCAGGATGAGCCATTCCCCTTGTGCCTCGTGAGCGGCGATGTTGTTGCCCTTGGCGAAGCCGTGATTTTCCGTCTGCCGGAGCACCCTAACCCGCTCGAGCCCAGACAGATCTACGGAGTCAATCGAGCCGTCGGCGCTGGCATTGTCGACGAGCAGGAGTTCAAAATCACTGAACGTCTGCGCGGCCAGCGAATCGAGCGCTCGCTGAAGGCAACTACCGCCATTGTAGTTCACGATGATGACGCTGAAAAAAGGGGCGCTATTCATTATGCGTCAATGGCCAGGGGGCTGGAGAGGCAGAAGTGCATCGATAAAACCTAGCCGGTGAGAACAGACTTGGGAACGCGCCAGATGCTGGCGGCAAAGACGTGCCGGGATTGGCGCAGCTGCTATCTCCGACTCGTCGGGCCGCCCAGGCGACAGCGCGGACTGGGCGGCCTGAACCGATCCTCCTTATTGCGTTTTGAGGACGTCGATCAGTTCCACCTCGAAATTGAGGTCGGCATTCGGCGGTATGCCGGCCGGATGCCCGCGCTCGCCATAGGCAATGTCAGACGGCACATGCAGCAGCCAGTGATCGCCGGGCCGCATCATCGAAAGCGCTTCCTTCCAGCCGGGAATGACGCCGCTGGCCGAGAACATGATCGGCTCGCCGCGCTGGTAGGCGCTGTCGAAAACCTCGCCGGTCTCGGCAAACCGGCCCTCATAGAGGACCACAACTGTATCACTCGGGAGCGGTTTTGCACCGTCTTCCGGGCCGCTTTCGAGGACAACGTATTCGAGGCCTGAATCGGTTTTCTGCACGTCTTCATTGCTGGAATCCCAAGGCGTGTACTTGTCCCAGGCCGCCTCATCAGCGGGCTTTGGTGCAAACACCTTTTCCAGCTTCACCCGGAAGATGAGGTCGTCGCCCGGCTTGATCTTGCTGCCTGGGCGCGGGTTCTGGCCGTAGCCGATCTCGGAGGGAATGTAGAACACATACTCATCGCCCTCGGACATCAGCTGCAGGCCCTGCGTCCAGCCGGGAATGACCTGGCCGACACCGAAAATAGCCGGCTGGCCGGTTCCGAAGTTTCCGTCGAACACGGTGCCATCCGTCAGCCGGCCTTCATAGAAAACCTGGACCGTCGAGGATATGCCTGGCGACGCGCCATCTTCCGGGCCTTCCTCGACCACGACGTACTGCAGGCCGTTCTTCGCTTCCTGGACGTCCGCGCGATCTGGATCCCATGGGAAGAAACTGTCGAAATCAGTGCTCGGTGAGCCGCCGCAGGCAGCGAGCGTGGCGGCGGTCAGGGCGAGGGCGAGCGTGCGGAGAGCTTTCATGGTGAGGTCCTGTGATAGCCGCTTCTGCGGGGGGTCAGTTTCGTCTCGGCGGATAGCCGGCCTGGGCCAGCGCGTCGATGATTTCCTGGGTGTGCTGGGCGTCGCGCGTTTCCATCAGGATATCGAACTCGGCGCCCTTGGCGGGCACGTCGAGCGCGATCCTGTTATGGGCGACTTCCATGATATTTGCGCCATTGTCGCCGATGATCTTCGAGACCAGCGCCAGCAGGCCGGGGCGGTCGTCGCCGATGATGCGGATATTGGACAGGCGCTTTTCCCGCACCAGCGCGCGCGTCAGAACAGAGGCGAGCAGGCGGGTATCGATGTTGCCGCCACAGAGGATCAGGCCGACGCGTTTGCCGGTGAACTTCGCCGGGTGCGCCAGCATGGCGGCAAGGCCCGCGGCACCAGCGCCTTCGGCGATCGTCTTCTCGACGTCGGCAAACAGGGTGATCGCGCGCTCAAGGTGCTCTTCTTCGGCCAGCACGATTTCGTCGACGAGCGCAAGAACGACCTTTTCTGTCAGGTGGCCGGGCTGCTTCACGGCGATACCTTCCGCAATCGAAGCGCCACCGGACTTTGATTCACTGCCCCTGATCGCAGCATACATGCTTGGATACATCGCGGCCTGCACACCGATGACCTTGATGTCCGGCTTCAGCGCTTTTGCGACGGTGGCGCTGCCCGAAATCAGGCCGCCCCCTCCGATCGGCACGACAAGAATGTCGAGATCCGGCCCATCCTCGAACATTTCGAGGGCAGCCGTGCCCTGTCCAGCCATGATGTGCGGATCGTCAAAAGGGTGGATGAAGGTCAGCCCTTCGCGCTGGCGAACGGTTTCGGCATAGGCCTTCGCCTCGTCGAATGTATTGCCCTCCAGCAGGACGCGCGCGCCGAAGGCGCGGGTATGCTCGACCTTGTTGAACGGCGTGGTGACGGGCATCGTAATGGTAACCGGAATGCCGAGGCGCCGGCCGTGATAGGCGACCCCTTGCGAGTGGTTGCCAGCAGAG
This sequence comes from Henriciella mobilis, assembly GCF_003576285.1. Lineage (NCBI taxonomy): Bacteria > Pseudomonadati > Pseudomonadota > Alphaproteobacteria > Hyphomonadales > Hyphomonadaceae > Henriciella > Henriciella mobilis. Next base: position 50,042 of record NZ_QWFX01000005.1, read on the forward strand.
GCTGCGATAACCCCGGCCGCCTTTTCCGCATCGGTCAGGCGCGAAAGCTTGTTCAGCGCGCCGCGCTCCTTGAAGGAGGCGGTGAACTGCAGGTTCTCGAACTTGATCCAGACTTCGGCGCCAGTGATCTCCGACAAGGTGCGCGATTTGCGCAGCGGCGTACGCTCGACCTGCCCTTCCAGGACGCGTGCGGCATCGCGGACATCGTCCAGGCTTATCGGCAGTTTTTCGCTCATCGCGCACGGGTCCTGTCTTGAACGCGGCGCACCCTATTGAGCCCGGTTCCCAAGGGCAAGCGGTAGTTGCGGACTTGCTGCGGGAGGCGCTCTTGTCTATTCGCGAGGCACTCGAAACAACAGGACAAGCCCATGTCGGATCTCAAGCTCGCCCCCTACGGAATGTCGATTGGCGAAGGTCACCCGATGGTCGTCATGGCAGGGATGAACGTTCTGGAAAGCCGCGATCTGGCCCTGCGCATCTGCGAGCATCTGAAGGGCGTCTGCGACAAGCTTGGCCTGCCCTATGTCTTCAAGGCGAGCTTCGACAAGGCGAACCGCTCCTCGATCAGTTCCTATCGCGGGCCGGGCCTCGAGGAGGGGCTGAAAATCCTCGCCGATGTGAAGGCCGAATTCGGCGTGCCGGTGATCACCGACTATCACACCCCCGAACAGGCCGGCCCGGTGGCCGAGGTTGCCGAGATCATCCAGGTGCCGGCCTTTCTCTGCCGCCAGACCGACCTTGTCGTGGCCGGCGCCGAGGCGGTGAAAGCGCGCGATGGCTGGCTGCATGTGAAGAAGGCGCAGTTCCTCGCGCCATGGGACTGCAAGAACATCATCACCAAGGTCGGCGAGGTCACCGGCCCGAAAAACCCGACCATCCTCTGCGAGCGCGGCGCCTCTTTCGGGTACAACAATCTCGTCGTCGACATGCTGGGCATCCCGGTGATGAAGCAGCTCGGCGTTCCGGTCACCATCGATGCCACCCATGCGGTCCAGCTGCCGGGCGCCGACCCGCGCACCGCTGGCGGATCGACAGGCGGGCGGCGCGAAGGCGTGGCGGTCATCGCCAAATCAGCCATGGCGGCCGGTGCCGACGGGGTCTTCCTCGAATTCCACCCCGACCCGGACAAGGCCCTCTGCGATGGTCCGAGCTGCCTGCCGCTTGAAGCCGCCGAGCCGCTGCTGAAGACGCTGAAGACCATCCACCAGGCGGTCCGCGCCTAGAGCAAGTTCGGAGCAAACGGGAACGTTTGCGAACGGATACTTGCGCAAAAACAATCGCATAAAGCAGCGGTCTTGAATGAAATGGAAGACCGATGGTTCAAGTCCAGCGCCCGCGGCCGCAGACCCTCCCGGATGTGCGGCGAATACGGTGTGATTTTCGAAGCGATCAGCTGGAATTGAACCAGGCCTTCAGCGCCGGGTTCAGCAGGTCTGGCAGGGCGCCCGCGACGAGCGCGACCCGTGCGGGCTGCCGGTAAAGCTTGTCTTCCGGCCAGCAGAAGGGCGCCAGCTCCCCAGCCTTCCGTGAGGCCCGCAGGCGCCTTGCCATATGGCGGGCCGCGCGCTCGGGATCGTCCAGAAGCGCCATGAGGGTCTTCCAGCGGTACAGAAGCGGTATGATTCCAGTCTGATTGCGGGCCTGGCTTACCGGCCTGTCCGCCCATGGGTCGAGAAAGCCGGACGGGGCGCGCTCGGCCGGCAGGTACTGGAAGCCGCGAGGCGCGCGCAGGCGCGTGCGGGTCTCCTGGTCTTGCGGCGCGGGCGCGGCGGCGGGTGCAAGCTCGACCTCAAGCGCGAGCAGGACAAGCAGCCGCCGGATGAGCCGCTCGGCAAAGGCAAGGCTCGCCTTAAGCCTGCGGGCCGCGGTACGGGTGATCGTCTCGGGCCGCAGATGAAGCTTCGCGCGCGCAGCCGCGTCAGCCAGCAACTCCGAGGCCGCCTCCAGCCCTTCCGCGCAAAATCCGTCCACCTGGTTCATGGAGGGAAGTATAGGGCGGGGTCTCTGAGGGTGGGATGGAACTCACTTTTCTGGAACGGCAGCCCCACCGTTCAGTTCATCGGAGCGGCTAAAGTCGTCGATCTTTGTTTGGAGTTCGCGCACAACTCCAAATTCGGCCGGGGCGGGATGGGCGCGCGCATATCTCAGACGACGTAGCAGCTCTAAGGTGCCGCGTTCCTGAGGAGATATGACATTGTTGGTCACCAGGGCCGAAAAGTACTCATCTGTCATTTGGCGCATCTGGGAGATGTTCTCTCGAGTAACAGCCCACATGTACTTCTTGTTTGCCAAACGGTCTCGGCATGCGAATTTCGCTTTCTCCCAGAGACTGTCGACAATTTTCTGCGCGTGCGCACTGTCTGTGACTTGGCCTTGTCCGAGAAGCGTGGTCACTGCGGCGTAAAGGGCGCTGACGAGTTCGTTTGACTCCTCGGCTTTCGCTTCGGTCGCTTCCTGCATGGATTTCAACTGCTTTTCGAAGCCAGCAGTAAGATCGTCTAGCTTTGATGTTGTGGTCAGATTCAAAGATGCCAAGTCTCTTTCAGTCCTGTCTACCATATCGGTGAGCGAGGAAATGCGGTCTCGAAAAACGAAGGGAAGAATAATTGCTGAAGTCACCAGACCCATGGCGGTGATGACTGAAGAAATCAAACTGACCTGTGCTTCTCCATCCCAGCTTTCCCAAAGCGTTACTAATGAGCCATCTCTGATTCCAAATATCAACACGACTAGAATAACCGCATAAAGCGAAAGCACTACGGCAATCGCGAGCGTAGAAATGACGCCGATGCCGGATCGTTTCATTGTTTCCCCTGACGAAGTATCCGCCACATTCCCCTCCCTTGCTTTGAAGCTTCACAATATGCTTCGAAAAAGCGAAAGTACTCAATCACAGATTTTCGGGATGGTCCCATAGGTACCTGCTTTCGCAGGTGCCTGCGGCAAGTGCGGGGCTCATTTTTCGGCGTCATCCCGGAAATTGCGTCAGCAATTGTCCGGGACCTAGTGCAAAATGGGATCGGGACATTCTGGATCCCGGTCTTTCGCTCTGCGAAAACCGGGATGACGTAAAACAGGTGGCGCCTAAGCCACTTCCGTCTCGGTTGCCCTCAGCGCTTCAACCCCTTCATAGGCGTCGTGCTCGGCGACGATGTGGCCGGGGGCGACTTCGATGAGTTTGGGGTCGTATTGCTCGGCGTCCGGATCGTCGATGATCACCGATTTCAGGAAGCGCAGCGGCGAGCGCCGGTCGAGCGGGGAGGGCAGGTCGCCGCGCAGCTTGATGCGCTCCTTGCCGCGCTCGAATTCCGGGTCCGGTGTCGGGACGGCGGAGATAAGCGCCTTGGTATAGGGGTGGCGGGCATCCTCATAGATCGCGGTGCGCCCGGCGACTTCCACCACCTTGCCGAGATAGAGCACCATGACGCGGTGGCTGATCTCGCGCACGACCGACAGGTCGTGGCTGATGAAGATCATGGCGAGGCCGAATTCCTTCTGTAGCTCGATCAGCAGGTCGACCACCTGCGCCTGGACCGACACGTCGAGGGCGGAGACCGCCTCGTCGCAGATGAGGAGTTTGGGGCGCAGGATCATGGCGCGCGCAATGCCGACGCGCTGGTTCTGGCCGCCAGACAGCTCGTGCGGATAGCGGTTGATCAGCGCTGGTGAGAGGCCGACGCGCGGCAGGAATTCCTTCACCAGCTTCTCGCGCGCCGCCTTGTCCAGCTCCGGCTTGTGCACGGTCAGCGGCTCGGCGATGGACTGGCCGATGGTCATGCGCGGATCGAGCGAGGCAAGCGGGTCCTGGAAGACGATCTGGAGATCGTCGCGCAGGCTGTTCATTTCCTTGCGGTCGGCATGGGTGATGTCCCGGCCCATCCAGGCGACGCTGCCAGCCGATTGCGGGACCAGCTTCAGCACGGCGCGGGCGAGGGTGGACTTGCCGCAGCCGGACTCGCCGACAACGCCGAGCGTCTCGCCGGGGCGCAGGTCGAAGGACACCCCGTCCACCGCGCGCAGCATCTTCGTCTTGCCGAAAAGCCCGCCGCCGACATTGACCGGGAAGGTCACCTTCACGTCGCGCGCCTTGACGATGGGCTCGACGGAGTTGTCCGGCGCCGGGCCGAGCTGCGGGCGGCCTTCGCGGTTCGGCTGGTCGATGCGCGGCACGGCGTTGAGCAGCATCTTGGTGTAGTCGTGGCTCGGCTTGTAGAAGATCGTGTCGCTGGTGCCGGTCTCGACGATCTCGCCATCCTTCATGACGACGACGCGGTCGCACATGCGCGCCACCACGCCCATATCGTGGGTGATCAGGATGATGCCGGTACCGGTCTCCTTCTTCAGCTCGAACATCAGGTCGAGGACCTGCGCCTGGACCGTCACATCAAGGGCGGTTGTCGGCTCGTCGGCGAGCAGCAGCTTCGGGTCGCAGAGCATGGCGATGGCGACCATGACGCGCTGGCGCATGCCGCCGGACAGCTCATGCGGGAACTGTTCGAGCCGGCGGCGCGCTTCGGGGATGCGCACCTGCTCCAGCCAGTCGATGCAGCGCTTGGTCGCCGCCTCGCCCTTGAGGTCGCGGTGCAGCGCCAGCACTTCGCGCATCTGCGCGCCGACCGTCAGGTGCGGTGTCAGCGAGGTCAGCGGGTCTTGGAAGATCATCGACATCTGCGCGCCGCGCACCTTGCGCAGCACGGACGGCTTGGCGCCGACCATTTCCATGCCATTGAACTTGATCGATCCGGTGACGGTGCCGTTGTCGGCGATCAGCCCCATGGCCGCGAGCGCCGACTGGCTCTTGCCTGATCCGGACTCGCCCACAATGCCGAGACACTCGCCCGGCGAGACGTCGAAAGTCGTTCCCTTGACCGCATTCACGGTGCCATCCGGCGTGTCGAAATCGATCTTCAGGTCTCGGACGGAAAGGATTGGGTCGCTCAATTGGGATGATCCTGTTGTCGTTGAAGAAGTCCAGCCGGTATCGGGCCCGACAGGCCGGGCCAAGTCAACAGGCAGCACCAGTCGGATGGCGAGATCGCCCGGCTGCTGACGGCGTTTGTTCGCCCAAAGGCAAGTTGACGCACGCGTCACGCTTGCTTTCCGCCTCCCTGCCATCCTACTGAGTGACAAACCAGCAGACCAAGGCGAGGACCCCATGCCCGTAATGAACTTCCTGAACACCTGCATCTTCGACCATGGCGCGATCCAGAAGCTGCCGGGCGTGCTGCGGGGCAATGGCGTCAGCAAGCCCTTCATCATTACAGATCCCGGCATCAAGGCTGCGGGGATTCTGGACACGGTCATCGAGGCGATCGGCAGTGAGCCGGGCGGCGTTTTCTCCGACACGGTGGCCAATCCGACCGAAGACCAGGCGATTGACGTCACCGCGCGTTACAAGGATGCCGGCGCGGATGGCATCATCGCGCTTGGCGGCGGCTCGAGCATGGACCTGGCCAAGGCGGTCGGCCTGCTGGCGAGCCATGGCGGGAAGCTCGAGACCTATGCGGCGATGGTCGGTGGATCGAAGCTGATCAAGAAGCTGCCGCCGCTGATCGCCATCCCGACCACCGCCGGGACCGGCTCTGAAGTCTCGATCGGCATGATCACCACGCTGAACAATGGCCGCAAGGAAACCTTCGCCTCCCCCAACCTCGTGCCGACGGTCGCGATCTGCGACCCGGACCTGACCTTCGGCCTGCCGAAGATGATGACGGCGGCGACGGGCATGGACGCGGTGACCCACTGCATCGAGGCCGTCCTCGTGCCGATGTCGAACCCGCCGGCCGAGGGCATCGGCTATGATGGCCTCACACGCGCGGTCGGTGATGGCTGGCTGCGCCGCGCCGTCGAGGACGGGTCCGACCCGGACGCTCGGTGGAACATGATGATGGCGTCCTATGAGGGCGCGCTGGCCTTCACCAAGGGGCTGGGCAGTGTCCACGCCCTGTCGCACGCCGCCGGCCGCCTGCACGAAAAGCGCCTGCACCATGGCACGCTGAACGCGATCTTCCTGCCGCATCTCCTGCGCTTCAATGAGGGCGCGGCGGATGACAAGTATGCGCGCCTGCGCTTCGCCATGGGCCTCAAGGAAGGCGCAAGCCTCGCCGACGCCATCCAGCGCCTGAACAGCGATATCGGCATCCCGTCGACGCTCAAGGAGATCGGCCTTGAAGCTTCCGACGGCCCGGGCGTTGTTGAGTACGCGCTCGCCGATCTGGCCCACCGGACAAACGCCAAGCCCGCCACCCAGGCGGACTATGAGCGCATCTATGAGACAGCGCTCGGCTAGGCGCCGAGCAAGGCCTTCACGGATGCATCGCAGGCCGGGCGCCAGTCCGGCATCGGCCCGATCAGCTGGTCGGCGAGGCTGGTGTCCAGCACGACGCCATTGGCACGGCGGGCTGGCGTCTTGAACGCCGAGCCGAGGACCGGTTCCATCTTCGGGGCCGGGCCACCCAGCTTTGCGGAGACCGCGAAGATCTGCTCGGCCCATTCCAGCCGGTTGACCGGGCCGGGCGAGCCGAGGTGCAGGACGCTCGGCAGGTCGCGGCCCCCGGCCATCATGCCGGCCAGGTCGACCAGCTGGCGGGCCAGCGCGTCGAACGGGGTCGGGCGGCCATACTCGTCGGTGACGAGACGGAGCGTCTCATGTTCGCGGCCGAGTTTCAGGATCTTGGCGACGAAGCTCATACTGTCATTGCCGAACAGCCAGCTGACGCGGGTGACGAGGTGGCGCCCGCCCGCCGCGCGCACCTGGATTTCGCCTTCGAGCTTGGTTTCGCCATAGACCGACGCCGGCGCGGTGGCCGCCTTTTCCCTGATCGGCTTCGAGGGATCGCCCTTGCTGAAGACGAGGTCGGTCGAGACATGGATCAGCGGAATGCCCGAGACGGCGGCGAGCCGGGCGAGCAGGCCAGCGCCGTCGGCATTGATCCGCCGGGCAAGCTCCGGCTCGGCCTCGGCAGCGTCGACATTCGTGAAGCCGGCCGTGTTGATTATCACGCCGGGCATGGTCTGTTCGATCACGCTGGCGGTCTTCGCGGCGTCTGTGATGTCCAGCCTGTCGCGGCCGGGCGCGGTGCAGCCGAGCGCGCCGAGCGCCTTGCCGAGGCGCCCCTGGCCGCCGGCGACGAGAATGCGTTGCGGATCGGTCATGGCTCGTAGGTGAAGGGTGTTTCGAGTTTGGCAAGGCCGGGCCAGGTGAAGTCCCGCCCGGACATGACAACGTCATCGGGCCGGGGCCAGGCGATGGAGAGGGCTGTATCGCACCATAACAGCCCGCCCTCGCTTTCTGGCGCGTAATGGGCCGTCACCTTGTAGGCAACCAGCGTGTTGGTGGCCATTGTCTGGTAGCCATGGGCGAACCCCGCCGGCACATAGAGAAGCTGGCCCGCATTGGCGCTCAGGCGCACCGATGCGCTCTGCCCATAGGTGGGCGAGCCTTTGCGGATATCGACAAAGGCATCGAATATCTCCCCCCGTAGAACCTGTACCAGCTTGGCCTGCGCATTCGGCGGCGCCTGGAAATGCAGGCCGCGCGTGGTGCCGGGGGCGGCGGAGAAAGCCTGGTTGTCCTGCACCCAGGTTTCGGCAGGAAGCCCCGCCTTTTCCCAGTCTCGCAGGCTCCAGGTTTCGCTGAACCAGCCCCGTTCGTCGCCCGACCGCCTGACCGTGACCAGGGCCGGACCGGAAATGGGAAATGTCTCGACAGATTCGATTGGCATGTCGCTTGATTGCCTTACGCTCTCGTCAGGTCAATGGCAGGTTGCAATAGGCGGCGCGATCTCGCTAAAGGCTGGTCTAGGCCGAATTGGGAATCCTTGTTCATGTCAGTACAAATCAAGCCCGTGGTTCTTTGTGGTGGCAGCGGCACCCGGCTGTGGCCGTTGTCAAAGCCCGATCATCCAAAGCAGTTCCTGAGCCTCATTGGCGAGGAGACCATGCTTGGCATGACACTCGACCGCGTCCGGCAAAGCGCGCTGGATGGCCTGTCCTTTTCCACCCCGCTCGTGATCGGCTCGCAGCGCCATGGCGACCTTATCGACAATCTGGCCAGCAGCGCCGAGATCCTGCTCGAACCGATGGGGCGGAATTCAGCCGCGCCGGTCGCGGCCGCCGCGCTCGCAAGCCAGCCGGACGAGCTGCTTCTGGTCCTTCCGGCCGATCACGACATTGCCGACGTCAGTGCCTTTCATGAGGCCCTGAGCAAGGGCGCCGCCGCCGCCAGCGACGGCTCGGTCGTCACGTTCGGGATCATCGCGGCGACACCGGAAACGGGCTATGGCTATATCGAGGCGGCGAGCAGCGACGGCGCGGTCATCGATGTTGTCCGCTTTGTGGAAAAGCCCGACCGTCCGACCGCCGAGACCTATGTCGCCTCCGGCAAGTTCTTCTGGAATGCCGGCATCTTCCTGTTCCGGGCGGGCGACATGCTGGCAGCCTTCGAGGCCCATGCCCCGGACATCCTGGACAGCGTGAAAGCCGCCATGCCGGACGCATTCAACGGCCAGTCGGATGCGCGCAAGGGCACGCTTGGACAGGCCGCGTTCGACACCTGCCGGTCGGAATCCATCGACTATGCCATCATCGAGCACCACCGCGACCTGAAAGTGGTTCCCGTCGATATGGGCTGGAGCGATATTGGCGATTTCCGCGCCCTGTGGGAGCGTTCGCCGAAGGATGAAAACGGCAATGTCATCATCGGGAATGTCACCGCCGTCGATTGCCGCAACTGCTATATCCGCGCTGAAAACAGGACGATTTCCGTCGCCGGGCAGGACAATACCGTCATGGTTGCAACGGCGGATGATTTCATGATCTGCGACATGAATTCCGTCCAGTCTGTAAAAGCGCTTGCGAAGGCCTGACGATCGGCGCTACGCCCTATCGGCCAGCTTCCCCTCTCCGGGGAATTGCGGTGAAGTTGAAACTGATCAGGTGAAGGCCTGACGGGAAGGTCGCGTATGAAGCTGCTGATCACTGGTGGAGCCGGATTCATCGGATCCGCGCTCGTTCGGCACGCAATCGCTTGTGGTCACGACGTGCTCAACGTCGACAAGCTGACCTATGCGTCCAATCTCAACAGCCTCGGCAGTGTCCGCGATGATTCGCGCTACCGCTTCCTGCAGGCCGATATCTGCGACGGCGATGCGATGCGAAGGGCGATTGCGGACTTCCAGCCCGATATCGTTTTCAACCTCGCAGCCGAAACGCATGTCGACCGGTCGATCGACGGGCCGGACGATTTCATCCGCACCAATATCGGCGGCGTGCATACGCTGCTGGAAGTCTGCCGGGAGGCGCTGGCGGCCGCGCGCCTGCCGGGAACCTTCCGCTTCGTGCAGGTCTCGACCGACGAAGTCTTCGGCTCGATTGAGTCCGGGTGCTTCGACGAGACCTCGCCCTACCGCCCGAGCTCGCCCTATTCAGCCTCGAAAGCGTCAGCAGACATGCTGGTGCAGGCCTGGACGAAGACATTCGACTTCCCTGCGATCATCACCAATTGCTCGAACAATTACGGGCCCTGGCAGTTTCCCGAGAAATTCATTCCGACCATCATCTCAAAGGCCGTCCGCGGCGAACCTGTCCCCGTCTATGGCGACGGGCAGCAGGTGCGCGACTGGCTGTTCGTCAACGATCATGCCGAAGCGCTGCTTCTGGCCGGGCAGACGGGGCGCACAGGCGAGGTCTATTGTGTTGGCGGCGGGACGACCATGCCCAATGTCGAGCTGGCGCGCCTCGTCTGCGACCTGGTTGACCGGCATGGCGCAGGCGCCGCGGACAAGCCGAGCCGCGAGCTGATCACCTTTGTCGAGGACCGGCCGGGGCATGACCGGCGCTATGCCATCGATCATGGCAAGATCACCCGCGAGCTGGGCTGGCAGCCGGCCAGCGACCTGGAACGCGGGCTGGCCGCCACCGTTGACTGGTACATGGCCAATCGTGACTGGCTGAACCGGCTGGCCGCCTCCGGCCAGGCCGGGCAGCGTCTTGGCGTCATCAAGGGAGGCCTGGTTTGAAGGGCATTGTCCTGGCGGGCGGAAACGGGACCCGGCTCCACCCCCTCACGCGTAGCGTTTCGAAGCAGCTGATGCCGGTCTATGACAAGCCGATGATCTACTATCCGATCAGCGTCCTGATGCTGGCCGGCATCACCGACATCCTGATCGTGACCAAGGAAGAAGACCAGTCGGCCTTCAAACGCCTGCTCGGGGACGGCTCCGAGTTCGGCGTGCGTTTTACCTATGCGATACAGGACAAGCCGCGCGGCCTCGCCCACGCGCTGATCGTGGCCGAGGAGTTTCTCGACAATTCGCCCTTCGCGCTGATCCTCGGCGACAACATCTTCTACGGGCATGGCCTGCCGGAGCTGCTGGCGAAGGCGACGCGGCTGGAGACCGGGGCGGAGATATTCGCCTACCAGGTGGCGGACCCGACGCAGTATGGCGTGGTGTCTTTCACCGCCGACGGACAGGTGCTCAGCATCGAGGAGAAGCCGCGCAAGCCGCAATCGGACTATGTGGTCACCGGGCTTTACTTCTATGACAGCTCGGCTGTCGCGAAGGCAAAGTCGCTGAAGCCCTCGGCGCGCGGCGAGCTCGAGATTACAGACCTCAACAAGCTCTATCTCGAGGAAGGCACGCTGAAGGCCAATCTGATGGGGCGCGGCTATGCCTGGCTTGATGCCGGCTCGCACGACTCCCTGCTGGAAGCCGGCCAGTTCATCGCCTCGATCGAGGAGCGACAGGGCATGAAGATCGCCTGCCTCGAAGAGATCGGCTACCGGCTCGGCCTGATCTCCGACGAGCAGCTATTGCGGCAGGCCAGGGCGCTCAAGAATACCAGCTATGGCGCCTATCTGGAGAAAATTGCCCGCTCGGCCTCGTAGGCCGGACCGGGCCGGTCAGATCACGCCGCTGGCCAGGCAGTCATGCACGTGCAGCAGGCCGAGCGGCTTGCCATTGTCGTCGACAATGAACAGGGCGGTGATGCGGTGCGTACTCATCATCGACAGCGCCTCGGCCGCGAGTGCCTGGTGAGAGACGACGCGCGGATTGCGCGTCATGATGCTGTCGACCGATTTCTCATTCACCGACTCGCGGAAATGACGCCGAAGGTCCCCGTCCGTCACGATGCCGACAAGGCGGCCATCATCGCCGGTTACCCCGACACAGCCAAAGCCGGAGGTCGTGATGATGTCGACCGCGTCCTCGACCCGGGCAGTCGGCCCGCAGAGCGGCATTTCGGTATGGTGCATCAGGTCGGTGACCCGCTTCAGCGAGGCGCCGAGCTTGCCGCCCGGATGGAAGGTATGGAAGTCGTCCGCGGTGAAGCCCTTGCTGCGCAGGATGCAGACCGCGAGCGCGTCGCCGAGCGCCATCATCAGCGTGGTCGAAGTGGTCGGCGCCTGGGTGACCATGCAGGCCTCGGCGGCTTTCGGGATGATCAGGCAGACATCGCCGGCCCGCGCGAGCGTCGAGTTCGCATTCGCCGTCATCGCGATGAGCGGAATGTCGAACCGGCCCGCATAGCCGAGAATGTCGCCGAGCTCGGCGGTCTCGCCGGAATTCGACAGGGCGAGGACGACGTCGTCGGTCGAGATCATGCCGAGGTCGCCATGGCTTGCCTCGGCGGGGTGGACATAGCTCGCCTTGGTGCCGGTCGAGGCCAGCGTCGCGGCGATCTTGCGCGCGACATGGCCGGACTTGCCCATGCCGGTGACGATTACACGGCCGCGGACATTGGCGCAGAGGTCAACGCTTTCGCGCACCGCTTTCGCCAGGGGCGCGTCCGCATCGTCCAGCGCCTTTACCAGTTCGCGCATGCCGGCCATCTCGGTTTCGAAGACCTCTATCGCGACCGTGCGCACGGCGTCTTCCTGCGGAACCGAATTCTTGGACATGGCGGGTCTCTGGCAGATTGGAGTTGACGAGCTTCGCCTAGCCCAATCGCCTCAGACCTCCAACCCCCGAGCCGCCGCGACAGCTGCTCGGGAGAGGCCTTTGCGGGCCGGCTCAGCCCGTCTGGACGTCAGGGCCGACCGGCATGAAGTAGATATACGGCGTTGCCGGTTCGACACCGGGCGGCACGGCCCCTGGCATGGTTTCGCCCTTTTCGCCCAGCGAGACGAGATAGGCGTGCACGGCCAGAAGATCGGAATCGCTCATCCGGTTGACGGTCGTCCAGGGCATGGGCGGCAGTCCCTGGCGCGTGCGCATCATCTCGACCCATTCTTCCGGCGTGTAGGCGGCGGCGACAAGGCGCAGATTGTTGGCGTAGGAAACGCCCCACGGCCCCTTGAAGCCGACGGGAACACCGAGCAGCTGGTCGTCTGCGGCGATCTGCCCGCCGCTTTCGGGCCAGCCGGCGGTATGGCAATCCTGGCAGCCGCCGAGTTCGACGAGGTAGCGGCCAGCTTCGACCTGGCTTGCGGCGACAATGTGCGGTGTCGAGGCGGTTTCGGTCTCCACTTCGGCTGAGGTTTCGAGAGAGCAGGCCGCCAGGCCCGCCAGGCATGTTGTAAGAAAGATCCTGCGGATCATTTGACGTCTCATGTCTATGAACGCCGGTTGATGGCCGGACCGGCGTCGATTGTGGGTACAATCTGCGGCCGGCCCCCGCATCGTTTATCGATATACAACAAGTGAATTTTCCCGGGAAGAGGAAAAATTGATCTTCGGTTCGCGAATTACGAGAATTTTTCATTTTGCAAACGAGCGCCCAATTTTCCCCGCTTTTCGTGTATTGTCTGGCCGGCATGGATGTGAGGGACGCAACAATCGGCGCGGTGCGTGCGGTGAACCGCGATGCGCGCCACTGGCAGCTGCTCGCGCTGTCGGGGCTTTTCCTAATCTCGGTCTACACCACCGATTTCGGCGCCCGGCCGATGCATCTCCTGTCGGCCTTTACCGGCGCCATGAGCGCGCAGGCGCTGGCCAGCCTTCTCGTGAAAACGCGGTTTGAATGGAAGTCGGCGGCGATCACCTCGCTATCGCTCTCCATCCTGATGCGGGCCGTGGACCCGTGGATGTGGTTTGCCGCCGGCGTCATCGGCATCGGGCTGAAATTCGCCGTGCGCTACAAGGGCAAGCATGTCTTCAACCCGGCCTGTATCGGCATTGTCGTCATGTGCCTCGTCTTCGGACGCGATGTCTGGGTCTCGCCCGGACAATGGGGGCAGGCACCGCTGATCGCCGGCTGGGCCGTCGCGCTGGCCGCGCTGGTCCTGTCCAGCGCAAAGCGGCTCGACATCGCCTTCGGCTTCATCGGGACGTTTGCCGCGATCCTGTTCGGACGCGCGCTGTGGCTCGGGGATCCGATGGCGATCCCGATCCACCAGCTTTCATCGGGCACGCTTCTGGTGTTTACGTTCTTCATGATCACCGATCCGCGCTCGACCCCGGATTCCCGCGCCGGACGGCTCGTCTTTGCCGCCTGCGTGGCCAGCCTGACGGCCTGGTTCATCATCGGGCCGAATGTCCGCGCCGCGCCGCTCATGGCGCTGGCGGCGCTGTCGGTCATGACACCATTTCTCGACCGGTTCCTGCCCGCGAACCGGTTTCAGTGGGGCAAAGCATCAATGTCCAAGGAGGGACGCGACCATGAAACTCAGACACCTGTTGGGAGCCGCCACGCTGGGGCTCGCCTCGCTCGGCCTTAGCGCGCCGGCAAATGCCTTCTGCGGCTTCTTCGTCGCGAAAGCCGATACCGATCTTTTCAACGATGCCTCGAAGGTTGCGTTGGTGCGCGACGGGGAGCGGACGGTCATCACCATGGCGTCGGACTATCGCGGCGAGCCGTCGGAGTTCGCCATGGTCATCCCGGTCGTCGATGTGCCCGAGCGCGAGCAGATCAATGTCGCCAATCCCGGCCTGATCGAGCACTTGGACGAGTATACCGCGCCGCGCCTGGTCGAGTATCATGACGAGGATCCGTGCAACCGCTTGCAGTATATGCGCGCTGTCGGGAATGCGGGTCCGCCCGCGCCGGCCGCGATGGCGGACGGCATGACGGAGGAAGCCGAGGAACTCGGCGTCACCATCGAAGCCGAATACGAGGTCGGCGAATATGACATCCTGATCCTCTCGGCCGAGGAATCCGACGGCCTCATCACCTGGCTGAATCAGAATGGCTACCGCATTCCCGATGGCGCCGAGGAGGTGGTCGGCTCCTATCTCAAGCAGGGCATGAAATTCTTCGTGGCGAAGGTGAACCTCGAACGCCATGACGGCGCCGGTTTCCTGCGCCCGATCCAGGTCGCCTATGAGGATGAGGACTTCATGCTGCCGATCCGCCTCGGCACGGTGAATGCGGAGGGCAAGCAGGAGCTTTTCATCTTCGCCATGACCCGCAAGGGCCGCGTCGAGACGACCAATTACAAGACCGTGAAACTGCCCTCCAACATGGATGTCCCGATCTTCGTGAAGGATGAGTTCGGCGACTTCTACAAGGACATGTTCGCCCACCAGGTCGAGAAGGAGAATGGCAAGGCCGTCTTCATGGAATATGCCTGGGACATGAGCTGGTGCGACCCGTGCGCCGCCGAGCCGCTGTCACGCTCGGAGCTTCAGGAGCTGGGCGTGATGTGGCTGGATGAAGGCGGGCAGGACCAGCCGCAGCCGGGCTTCCGCCCCGGCCCGCAACCGGTCGATGTCTTCGTCACCCGCCTGCATGTGCGCTATGACGCGAAGACCTTCCCGCAGGATCTGACCTTCCAGGTCACGGGTGACCGCGACAATTACCAGGGCCGCTATGTCCTGCGCCACCCCTGGCGCGGCGACTTCAACAAGTGCGAGGAAGCGCGCGACTATGCCGATGAGCTCGTCAGTCGCTGGGACCAGGAAGCCGAGAACCTCGCCAAGCTGACCGGCTGGGACGAGGCCGAGATCAAGGAGAAGATGGCCGCCGGCGGCTATTCCGAGGCCGCGATCAATATCGACCTCGAGCCCAAGGACAAGAAACCCTGGTGGCAGCGCCTCTGGGGGAATGGGTAAGAGACCTGGCCCCACCCCGACCCTCCCCGCATGCGGGGAGGGAGATCGACGGTATCGTCCATCGGCCGGCGCTGGAAGGTCAGCAGCTGACGCCCCCTCCCCTCTGGGGAGGGTCGGGGTGGGGCAGCCATGCCCCCGAACCCGTGAAATGTTCGGAAACTAACGCTGGCAAGTCCCGCAATAGAAACTCGAGCGCCCCGACTGGACGATGCGTCTGATCGGGGCGCCGCAGCTTTTGCAGGGCTTGCCCTCGCGGTCATAGACCGAGAAAGTGTGCTGGAAGTAGCCAAGCTCGCCGGTTGCGGCCTTGAAGTCCGAGATGGACGAGCCGCCAGCAGCAATCGCTTCGCGGATGACATCGTTGATCGCGACCGCCAGCTTCGCTGCCCGCTGGCCGGGAACGGTCGAGGCCCGCCGCCGCGGACTGATCCCGGCGCGGTAGAGCGCTTCGCAGACATAGATGTTGCCAAGGCCCGCAATCACCCGCTGGTCGAGCAGAACCGACTTGATCGGCCCGCTCTTGCCCTTCAGCGCCTCGTTCAGCCAGGCATGCGAGAAGGTGTTCGACAGCGGCTCGGGCCCATAGCCTGACAGGCGCGGATATTGCGCCATCTGCTGCAGCGGCCACAGCTCCATGAAGCCGAAGCGGCGCGGATCATTATAGGTGACGACTTTCCCGCCCTCGATGTGGAAGATGACATGGTCATGCTTCGGGTTCGGCGGGATCTCGTGGTGGAAGTCGCCCGGGCGGGTGCCATCGCTGATCGTGAAGCGGCCGGACATGCCGAGATGCATGATCAGCGCATCGCCCGATGATAGCTCCGCCACGAGGAACTTTGCGCGTCGCGACAGCTTTTCGATACGTGTCCCCGACACCCGATCGGCAAAGCGGGCAGGCAGCGGAAAGCGAAGGTCCGGGCGGTTGAGGATCACCGACAGGATGGCCTTGCCCTCCATGACGGGGGCAAGGCCGCGGCGAACTGTCTCGACTTCAGGTAATTCAGGCATGGTCTCCGCATATAGCGTTTAGATTTTCATGCCACTATGGTCCCGGCGCATGACAAAAGAGACAGATACAGCAAAGACGGTCAGCTTCGGCTTCGAAGAGGTCTCACCTGAGGAAAAGGTGAGCCGCGTCAAGGGCGTGTTCCGCTCGGTGGCCAGCCGCTATGACGTGATGAACGACCTGATGTCGGCAGGCGTCCACCGGCTCTGGAAGCATGACACGATTGCCAAGCTCAACCCGCAGCCGGGCGAGCGCCTGCTCGATGTGGCGGGCGGCACGGGCGACCTGTCCAAGGCCTTTGTCGACCGGGCGGACAAGGTCGCGCGCCGGCGGGGCAAGGCTGGCGAGGCCAGCGCCATTGTCTGCGACATCAATGACGCCATGCTGGACGCCGGCCGCGCCCGGTCTGACATGGCCGCCTATGACAGCCGGATCGGCTGGGTCTGCGGGGATGCGCAGGCGCTGCCCTTCGAGGACCGCACCTTCGACGCGCTGACCATCGCCTTCGGCATTCGCAATGTCGCCGACCGCGCGCAGGCCCTGTCGGAGTTTCGCCGCGTGCTGAAGCCGGGCGGGCGTCTGGCCGTGCTGGAATTCAGCCACATGACCGTCCCGATGCTGCAGAAGCTCTACGATACCTACAGTTTCAACGTGATCCCACGGATGGGCGAGATCGTCGCTTCCGACCGGGCGAGCTACCAGTATCTTGTCGAATCCATCCGCAAGTTCCCGAAACAGGAAGACTTCCGCGACGAGGTCGAGGCGGCCGGATTCTCCGGCGTTTCGGTCACGAATTTCTCCGGCGGCATTGCCGCGCTCCATTTCGGCTGGGCGGCCTGACGATGGGGCGGATGATGGGGAGACGCGCGACGTGCTGAAGGCGCTATCTGACTATGGACGGCTCATGCGGGTCGGCACGGCGCTGGTCCGGCATGATGTGATCCTGCCGGGTGAGTACCAGACGCGCCTGCCGCTGCCGGCGCGCGTTGCCGGGCGTTTCCTGCGCATCTTCGGCGGCGGCGCCAAAGGCCGGCCGGGTGAGCGCTTTGCCGCCGCATTGGAGAAGCTTGGACCGGCCTATATCAAGCTCGGCCAGCTGCTTGCCACGCGCCCGGATGTGTTCGGGACCGAAGTCGCCAGCGACCTCTCGCGCCTGAAAGACAAGCTGCCGCCATTTCCAGTGAAGCAGGCGCGGCAGATCCTCGACAAGGAGTTCGGCGAGGAGGTCGCGCAGACGCTCTTCCCCGAGCTTGGCGAGCCGGTTGCGGCCGCGTCGCTGGCGCAGGTCCACAAGATGGAAACGCCGGACGGCACGCGCGCGGTCAAGATCCTTCGGCCCGGTGTCGAGCAGATGATCGCGCGTGAGCTGCGCGCCATGAAACGGGCCGCGCGGACCATCGAGCGCGCCTCCGCGGAAAGCCGGCGGCTTGAGCCGGTGGCCTTCACCAACACGGTCGCCGACGCGATGATGAAGGAGCTGGACCTGCGCCTCGAAGCAGGCGGGGCGGACCAGATCAAGTCGATTTCGGACAAGCATGAGTGGTTCGTGATCCCGGCCGTCGACTGGGACCGGACCTCGCAGCGCGTGCTGACGACAGACTGGGTCGACGGAATCCCGCTGACGGATCCGAAGGCGCTGGACCAGCCGGGCCTCGACCGGGCAGACCTCGCGACCGCCATCACGCGCGGCTTCCTAAACCAGGCGATCGGGCATGGCGTTTTCCATGCCGACATGCATGAGGGCAACATCCTGATCACGCCGGACAATCGCATCGCGCTTGTCGATTTCGGCCTGATCGGACGCATCGGCATGGAAGAGCGGCGTTTCCTGGCTGAGATCCTCTGGGGCTTCATCCGCCGCGACTATCAGCGCATCGCCGAGGTTCACTTCGAGGCGGGCTATGTCCCGGCTGACCAGTCGGTCGGCGAGTTCGCCCAGGCGCTGCGCTCGGTGGGCGAGCCGATCCACGGCAAGTCGGCCGAGGATGTCTATATGGGGCGCATCCTGCTGCAGCTGCTGGACTATACAAGGACCTTCGGCATGCATCTGCGCCCGGAGCTCGTCCTGCTCCAGAAAACCATGGTGCAGGTTGAAGGCGTCGCGCGGGCCATCGATCCCAAACATGACATCTGGAAGGCGGCCGAGCCGATCGTCAAAACCTGGATCGCGGAGAATTTCGGCCCGGCCGGGGCGGCGAAACTGGCGGTGAAGAATATCCGCGAGGTGGCCGACCGGCTGAAACGGCTGCCCGAGGTCATGGACCGGTTCGAGGCGAGCCTGGAACAGGACGCCAGGCAGACGGCCGAGCCCAAGCGGACCGGGCCGCCCTGGTGGGCCTGGTTCGGACTGGTGATTGTTCTTGCCGCCATTGCGGGCGTCACCGTCGCGCAATTCGCCTGACACGGGAATCTGGTATCGGAGCGGCCACGCGCTTGCTAGGTTAATTTTTGCTTAATCCAAGGCAGACTTGGCAACCTGGAGCCCCATCCGTGAGATTGTCCGCGGTTTTGTTGTCCATCTGCGCCGTTCTTCTCACCATTGGTGCCGGAAGCGCGCGTGCGCAGTCGTCGTTCGTGATGGAGCCGGATGGCTTCAGCCATGCCGACCGCTATGCCCAGTCGCAAATCCTGCGCGCCAGCCTGCAAAGCCGCCGTGTCCCGGCTGGCGCGGCGCCGGCCATTGCGGACAAGCCGCGCATGGTTAAGCCGCAAGGTGCTGCGTCGTCAGATGCTGCAGGCGCATCGGGTGTTTCAATGATGAACGGTGTCAGCGTGTTTCGCGGCAGCCGTCCCGGAACGGCACAGAATTGTGGCATGCGGACCACCCAAAGCGGGGTCACCGTCTATGCCGCCTGCCAGCAAGGCTGGGGCTCGGAGCTGGCCGGGGGATGGGGTGCAGCCTCCGCAGACAGCGCTCCGCCGCGGTCAGACTCGGTGCTCACCGTTGCTGGCGCCGTGCAGGGGAATTGCGCTGTCAGGATTCGCGCAACCCCAGCTATGACGGGCGAATCTGGCCGTGTGGAAGTGTGCTACCGTGACCTCCAGCCGGTCCAGGGCAAGCGCGTTTCGCTGCTTTATGACCGGATTGAAGAGGCCGCTGCGCGGGCCTGCGGATCGCGCGCTGGATATGGCGGCGGCTTGCGGCATGCAGGTTGCGAGGCACAGGCTGTCGATGTCGCGATTTACGAGTCCGGCTTGCCGGCACTGGTGGATTTTCACCAGGCGGCGATCGGCAGGGGACCGCAGATATTCGTAGGCTCCCGGCGCTTTTGATAGCGCCACGGGGACAGGGACCTGCGAGGAGCCGGGTGTGGCTGCAGCTAGCAGCTATGCCCGGCTCTATTTTTTGCTGCGGTTCACACGCTCGTGTCGTCGATTTCTCAACACTTTCTGTGTAAACAGGGGCTCATGAACAGCAAACGCATTCTCCTGATCATTGGCGGCGGGATCGCGGCGTACAAATCGCTTGAGCTGATCCGCGAGCTGGCGCGCCGTGGAATCGCCAGCCGGTGCATCCTGACCAAGGCCGGTGCGGAGTTTGTGACCCCCTTGTCGGTGTCGGCCCTGTCGGGCGAGAAATGCTTCACCGACCTCTTCAGCCTCGATGACGAAGCCGAGATGGGCCATATCCAGCTGTCGCGCTCCGCCGACCTTGTCGTCGTGTGTCCGGCAACGGCCGACCTGCTCGCCAAGGCCGCGCACGGCCATGCCAATGACCTCGCCTCGACGACGCTGATGGCGACCGACAAGCCGGTCCTGATGGTCCCGGCCATGAATGTGCGCATGTGGGAGCATGCGGCCACGAAGCGCAATGTCGCCACGCTGCGAGCCGATGGCACCGCAGTCATTGAGCCCGATGAAGGCGCGATGGCATGCGGCGAGTTCGGCCCCGGCCGCCTGCCGGAGGTGCTCGCGATTGCTGACGAGGTCGAGGCCCAGCTGGACCGGCATTCCGGCCCGAAGCCGCTGACGGGCGCCCATGTGCTGGTCACGGCCGGCCCGACACGTGAGCCGCTCGATCCGGTGCGTTTCCTGTCCAATCATTCCTCCGGCAAGCAGGGCTATGCGATAGCTGGTGCGCTCGCCGATCTTGGCGCGCGCGTAACCCTGGTCTCCGGACCGGTTTCGATCGCGCCGCCGCGCGGGGTCGACATGGTTCCGGTGGAGACCGCACGCGACATGCTGAAGGCCTGCGAGACCGCCCTGCCGGCCGATGTCTTCATTTCAGTTGCTGCCGTCGCCGACTGGCGCCCGGCCATTTCCTCTTCGAAGAAACTCAAGCTCAAGGATGCCGGCGAGACGCTGCCATCCCTGACCCTTTCGGAAAATCCGGACATCCTTGCGACGCTGTCGAAGAAGCGGAAGAACCGCCCCGGCCTGGTGATCGGCTTTGCCGCCGAGACCCATGACGTCGAAGAGCTGGCCCGCGCCAAGATGAAGCGGAAGGGCTGCGACTGGATCGTGGCGAACGATGTGTCCGGCGATGTGATGGGTGGCTCGGAGAATGAGATCGCGCTTGTCACCAAGGACGAGATCGAACGCTGGCCGCGCATGGACAAGCTCGCCGTTGCCCGCCAGCTTGCCGACCGGATCGCCCAGACTATAGGCCATCCCGGCAAGAACCAGCTGGCGGCTGAATAGGCGAAATCGCCCGAACCTGCCCTCGCCGACATTGACCTTGAGCCCCGTTCGGCCAATCCTTGGCCTGCTTTCAGCAGGTGGGAGGACAGAGGGTGGCCGTTATTCCAACCGATGAGAGGCTGCTGCGCGAGATCTACAAGCGCTATCTGCGTCCATTCTCCGAGTATTCTGACGAGAACAAGACGCGGTCTGCCAAGGTCTGGGTGCCGATCGACATCATGGCGCTCGCCAAGCGTTTCCGGTGCGATGAGGACCTGATCTTCGGGCGGCTCTACTATCACATGAACGCCAAGTACGGCTCGCACACCGGCTCCGGCGACCAGGTGAACTTCTTCTCGATGCGGATTGGCGGGGATCGTCATTGCGTGAACTTCCCGCTGCTCGCCTCGGTCCTGTCGGACCTTCAGGATGAACGGAAACGTTTTATCGTCTCGACGCGGCTGGCCGGACTGTCGCTGGTGGTGTCGGCGGCCTCGATCTTCATTGCGATTTACAGATAAGGCCGCATCCCGGTCACATTCCTGCCGGAACTTCCGGTCATGATCGGCTTTGTTAAAATTAACAGATTTGAACACTTTGTTTGCAATTTCAGCTTTAGCTGTATGTCCGCTCAGGAACGGAACCTGCCCATGCGCCTGATCATTGGATATTTCGCCTTCGTTTGCGTTCTCGTCATCGGCCTTGCCGGGGTTGGCAGCCAGGCCAATGCGGCAGAGGGCGACGCCGCAGCCGGCGCAAAGGAAGCCCAACTCGCCCAGTCCGGCGCCTGAGGCCTTTTTCAAGTTGACACCGGCCACCGACTCCCGCGCATAGGCGGGCATGATCACCGTTGATGTTGCCGTTAAAACGCTCCCGCATTTCGAAGGCCTGCCGCTGCCCGCTTATGAGACGGATGGCGCCGCCGGCATGGATGTCCGCGCCGCTGTGCCCGATGGCGAGCCCCTCTCGCTGAAGCCTGGCGAGCGGGCCATGGTGCCGACCGGGCTCTCTGTCGCGATCCCTGAAGGTTATGAAATCCAGATGCGCCCGCGCTCAGGTCTTGCCGCCAAGCATGGCATTACCTGCCTCAATACGCCCGGCACGATCGACAGTGACTATCGCGGCGAGCTGAAGGTGATCCTGATCAATCATGGTCAGGAGACTTTCACCATCGCGCGCGGAGAGCGCATCGGGCAGATGGTCCTGGCACCGGTGACGCGTATCGGCTGGGTCGCGGTCGACACGCTGCCGGAGACGGTTCGCGGCGAGGGCGGATTCGGCTCCACGGGACGCTGAACGGATTTCCCTTGTATTTTGCCCGGCGAGGCCTTATTATCGATTTACGATAACAAGCCGAGGGTCCTATGTTCGAAATCGATAGTCCATTCACCATGGTCGTCTTCATCGTGCTGATTGCCGTGGGTGCGGGCGTCTTCAACAACTGGATCAAGACGCAAGGCAACCGGGAAGCATCTGATGCCGAGGCGAAGGCGCATGCCGAGACGAGGGCCGAACTCGAGAAGATGCGCCGCGAAGTGGAGCGCCTGACCGAACGCGTGGGCGTCCTGGAGACCATTGCGACCGACAAGGACGAACGCCTGCGCGAGGAATTCCGCCGGCTGGCCTAGAGCAGCACACCCTCCCCTTTCGCGAACCGGGCCAGCAGGTAGGCGTCCGTATTCTCGATCGTCTCCAGCTCGCCGAAGGCGAAGGCGCTGCGGTCGATGACGAGGTCACGCGGGCGCAGCGCCCGCGAGATTTCCAGCCCCTCCAGTGAGCGTGCCCGCGAGAAGGCCACATAGGCCTGTCCGTGGGCGAACATCCCCCTGTCGAAATCGATGAAGACCTTGTCCAGGGTCAGGCCCTGCGCCTTGTGGATCGTGACTGCATAGGCGAGCCGCAAGGGCACCTGCTTGAAGGTCCCGACCACCTCGCGCGAGACCTTTTTCGTTTCCGGGTCCAGCTCGTACTTGTGCTTTTCCCACGCCGCCGGCTCGATCTCATAGATGTGGCCGTCCAGCTCGACGAGGACATTGTCGCCCTTGAAGCCATCGACCGTGGCGAGCGATCCGTTGACCCAGCGGCCTTCCGGATCGTTCTTGATCAGCATCACACGGGCGCCTTCCTTCAGTTCAAGGTCGGCTTCTGTGGGATAGGACTTCTCGTCGAAGTCGCCCTGCACCTTGGCGGGCAGCGTCCTCGGCTTGCCCGGCAGGTCATCGAGGCGCGCCTGGTTGATGCGGAAGGCATTGGCATTGTTCGGCGTCAGCACGACATGGGTCGCGCTCGCCTCGACGGCTGTTCGCTTGCTGACGAGTGTCTGCAGCAGGCGCTCATCCGGCGGCGTCAGGCGACCCTGCCGCATGGCGCCAAGCAGGGCCAGGAAGCGCGGATCGGCCTGGCGGAAGACATGCTTCAGGGCGAGCAGGGCAAACTCGGCTTCCTTGAAGCCGGGCGCGTTGAAGAAATAATGCCCGCCATAACGCTCATTCAGGATTTCCGCTTCCGGCCCGCGCGCCACAGGCGGCAGCTGGTGCAGGTCGCCCGACAGGATCATCCGCACACCGCCAAATGGGCGTTTCGAGCCACGATTGAGGCGCAGGCTCTTGTCGATCGCGTCCAGCATGTCCGAGCGCACCATCGAGATCTCGTCGATGATCATCGTCTCGATCGCCTTGATCAGGCGCACCCCGCGCAGGCGCTTGATGTCTGCCGGCTCGATGAGGCGCGGGGGCAGCTTGAAGAAGGAGTGGATCGTCTGACCACCGGCATTCATTGCCGCGACCCCGGTCGGCGCCAGCACGACCGTGTTCTCGCCGGCCTCGGCCAGGAAGCGGCGCAGCATCGTCGTCTTGCCCGTACCGGCGCGGCCTGTGAGGAAGAGATTGCCCTGGGCGCCAGCCCCTTTCGCGACCCATTCGGCCGGGGCGGCATAGATCGTGTCGGGCACGTTGGATGGAACCGAGTCGCTCATTGCCTGTAGCCTTAACCGCATCCGCCCTGCTAAGCGAGAGCATGGCCCTGACCCCTGAACAGCTTGAGCGCCAGTCGCGCCATATTCTCCTCAAGGAGATTGGCGGGCCGGGCGTACAGAAGCTCGCGGCGGCGCGGGTATCGATAGTCGGCGCCGGAGCGCTGGGCGGTCCGTGTGCGATGTATCTTGCCGCCGCAGGCGTCGGGGAAATCGAGCTGTGGGACGCTGACACCGTCGACCGCTCCAACCTCCAGCGCCAGGTGCAGTTTACCGAAGTCGATACCGGCCACCTCAAGGTCGACCGGCTGGCCGAGCGGCTCAATGCATCAGCGCCTGACTGCGGGATCATCCGGCAGGCCAGGCGCTGGAGCGAGGCCGATGCCCTGTCCGGCGACGTCCTCATCGACGGCACCGATAATTTCGAGACGCGGTTCGCGCTGAACCGTGTCGCGCATGCCAGCGGCCGGCCGCTTGTGTCCGGCGCGGCGACGCGCTGGTCCGGTCAGGTCTCGGTCTTTGCATCGGGTGTGGAGACGGGCCAGCCCTGCTATCAATGTTTTGTTCCCGAAGCCCCGCCCATGGCGGAAGCGTGCGAGGATGTCGGCGTTGTCGGCCCCGTCACCGGCATCGTTGCGAGCCACATGGCACTCGAAGCCATGAAGATCATTACAGGGGCAGGCCGGCCGCTGATGGGGCAGGTCTTGATCCTCGACGGGCTGAGCGGTGTATCGCGTGCCGTGAAACTTCGTCAGGACACGGACTGTCCTGTCTGCTCTGCCTGAATCTTTCCTTTGACATGGCCGCGCTTTGACGGTTTTACGACAGGCGTGTTGAGTGATCGGTGAGGGCAGATGCTTCGCAAATTTGCTGCGATACTTCTGACGACGGTTGCCGTTCTGGCGGCTGGATGGCTGGCGCTTCGCCGTCCCGACATTCCCTATGAAACGCTGGAATCGACCTATGCGCTGCAGGAGTCGCGCTTCCTGACGGTGCGCGACGATCTCAAGCTCCACTATACAGATACCGGACCGCGCGATGCGCCGGTCATTGTGCTGGTTCACGGCTTTGCCGCCTCGCTTCATACCTGGAAGCACTGGGTCAGGGAGCTGGACGATACCTATCGTGTGATCACGCTTGACCTGCCGGGACATGGCCTCTCGCGCGTGCCGGAAAACGGAGACGTATCGATCGACTATTATGTCGAGGCTGTGGATGCGCTGCTGTCGAAACTGAACATCTCCAGCGTTTCGCTGGCCGGCTCGTCGATGGGCGGCCAGGTCGCATGGGAGTATGCGCTCGCCCATCCCGGACAGCTCGACAGCCTGATCCTGGTCGATGCCGCCGGCTGGCCGGAGAGCGAGGCTGAGGAGCGGCCGCTCATTTTCCGTCTGCTGCGCATTCCCGTGGCCCGCACGCTGATCAGGGACCTCGACCTGTCGGGCCTGATCGAGGACGGGTTGAGGAAGTCGGTGGCGGACCCGCTTTTCGTGAGCACGGACATGGCAGAGCGCTATGCGGCGCTGTCGCGTGCGCCCGGACACCGCGATGCGCTGCTGAGCCTGTTGGCGGGCAGTCCGCAGCGCGAAAAGGCCAGCAAGGCGAAACTGGAAGCCATCAGTGTGCCGACACTCATCCTCTGGGGAGAGCAGGATCGCATCATCCCGGTCTCGGACGCTGCGCGCTTCGAGGAGGCCATCCCGAATGCAGTGGCCATCATCTATCCCGATGCAGGGCACTTGCCGCAGGAAGAAGTCTGGCAGGAGAGCGTTGCCGACCTGCAGGCCTTCCTCGACCAGAAGGTGGCAGGCGTCGCTGAAGGGGCTGGCGGATCGGCCGATGGCCCGGCGCTCACCGAAGTGCCCGCCTCGAACCAGGTGACCGGCGGCGGCATGCGTCCGCGCTGAGCCTCTCGGGCCGCGGACAATCCGTTAGAACTGGAAATCTTCTAAGCTTGAATTCCGGTCAGGCGGCTGACGCGTTGGCCGCTTCAGGGCACAGGATGACCTTCATCTCGCTGGCCGTTTCGGCCTTGCGCAGGGCACTGCGCAGGTCAGGCTGGCGGAGCGTGCGGCTGACCTGGGCCAGCGCGCGCAGATGGTCTGCGCCGGAGCCGACAGGCGCGATCAGCATGAAGATGAGGTCGCAGGGCCGGTCATCGACGGCATCGAAGTCCACGCCGTCGCGCAGGCGCACAAAGCCGCCAATCGGATTGGACAGCTTGTCGATCCGGGCGTGCGGAATGGCAACGCCTTCGCCAACGCCGGTCGACCCAAGTCGCTCGCGTTCCATCACCGCATCGAAGATGTCGCGTGCATCGAGGCGGGTCTTTTCCGCCAGCGCGCCAGCAAGGGTTGTCAGCGCCTGCTTCCGGTTCTCGACCGAAACAGGATCGAGGATGACGCCTTCGCCAAGAAGGCTTGTTAAATCAGTCGCCATGAGCCTGCCAAAGTTTCGTCAGGAGGATTTGCTGTCAGTAGCCGGGTCGACCCAGCCAATGTTTCCGTCTGCGCGCCGATACACCATGTTCAATCCCTTATGCTTCGCATTGCGAAACATGAGGGCAGGTGAGTCGGCAAGTTCGAGTTGAAGAACGGCCTCGGAAACAGTCATCGTGCGAATTTGAGAAGCAGTTTCTGCCACGATTACAGGCGCTTCGCCGGATTCACCGGTCTGCGAAGGCTCGTCATCTTCCGGGGTGGACTTCAGGACGAAGGATGCAGCCGGTTCGCTCGGGAATGGATCCCGGCCGTTCTTGTGATGGTCCTTCAGGCGCCGCTTGTACCGGCGGACCCGCTTTTCCATCTTCTGCAAGGCTTCGTCGAGCGCCACATAGGGGTCGTCCGCCTTGCCCGTCGACTGCAGGATAATGCCTGATGGCAAATGTACGTTGCAGTCGATCTCGGTTTCATGGCCGTTGGGAGAGACAGTCACATGACCATCAAATTCCCTGTCGAAGTATTTTGTGACGGCAGCTTCCAGACCTTCCTCGATACGCGTACGAAGCGCATCGCCTAGATCCATCTTCCGTCCTGCAATCTGTATCTGCACGGAACTCTCCGTTGACGAGCTCTTACTATAACGCCCCGGGCGGGGAAATCGAGACCGCGGTTCCTTAAAATGCTGTGGGGCTGAGTCAACAACCCGTCAGCAGGGCCTACGCACTCGCCTTGAGACGCCGGCGCCGCTGCACACTCGAAGGAATGTTCAGGCTTTCCCTGTACTTGGCTACGGTGCGTCTTGCTATTTCTATGCCAAATTCGGTCAGAATTTCCACAATCTGATCGTCGGACAGCACGTTCTGACCTTCGTCGTCGACCAGCTGCTTGATGCGGTAGCGGACCGCCTCGGCCGAGTGGGCGTCGCCGCCCGCCGTGCCCGGAATGGCGGCTGAGAAGAAATATTTGAGTTCGAACAGGCCGCGTGGGGTGCCCATATACTTGTTGGACGTCACCCGGCTGACCGTGGACTCGTGCATCTGGATGGCGTCGGCGACCTGTTTCAGGTTCAGCGGGCGCAGATGCGCGACGCCATGCGCGAAGAAGGCGTCCTGCTGGCGCACGATCTCGCTGGCGACTTTCAGGATGGTGCGCGCGCGCTGGTCGAGCGACTTGATCAGCCAGGACGCGTTCTGGGCGCACTCACTGATGAATTCCTTCTCGTTCGCGCGCATCGGGAGCGTGCTGACCTCGGCATAATAGGCCTTGTCCATCAGCACTTTCGGCAGCGTGTCCGAATTCAGCTCGACCGCGAACATGCCGTTCGGCAATTCACGCACGAAGACGTCGGGCACGACCGCAATCGTGGTGCCGCTCGAAAAGGCCGATCCCGGGCGCGGCGTCAGCGCGCGCAGCTCGGAGATCATGTCGCGGACATCTTCCTTGTCGACGCCGCAGGCCTCACACAGCCCGTTGATGTCATGCTTGGCCACGAGGTCGAGATTCTCGATCAGGGCCGCCATGGCCGGGTCGAACCGGTTCTGTTCCTTCAGCTGCAGCGCCAGGCATTCCTGGACGTCGCGCGCCATGACACCGGTCGGCTCGAAGCCCTGGCAGACCTGGAGCACCGCCTCGACATTGGCCGGATCGGCGCCAAGCGCGCTGGCGACTTCTTCGAGGTCGACCTTGCAGTAGCCGGCATCATCGGTCTCGTCGATCAGCCGCGCGCCGATCAGCTGGTCGGCCAGGGACAGGCCGGACATGGTCAGCTGGTCGTGCAGGTGCTCGTGCAGCGACTTCTCGCTGCTGACGCTGCCTTCAAAATCATAATCGTCGCCGGAGAAGCTGCCGCCGGAGCCGGCCTGCGACCAGTCGGTCTTGGCCGACGGGCCGGCCATCTGGTCGGCGGTCTTGCCGCTGTCGGAATTGGTGCCGCTTTCGTAGAGATCCTCATGCGAGGCATCCATGGCCTCGCGGGCTTCGTTCATCCCGCTTGTATCGTCGAGGGAAAGTTCCTCGCGCTTGGCGGGGGCGGCCACTTCTTCGGGCGCATACTCATCGCGCTCGCCGCCTTCGGCGCGCGAGAGGAGCGGATTGCGCTCGATCTCGGCCTCGATGAATTCTGCCAGTTCGACATTGGAGAGCTGCAGCAGCTTGATGGCCTGCTGGAGCTGTGGGGTCATCACCAGGGAGGTTCCCTGGCGCATGTCGAGGCGTTGTGAAATGGCCATTATTCTCTACGCAGCGAACCGCTCGCCGAGATAGACCCTGCGCACATCCTCATTGGTCAGGACATCGTCCGGTACGCCCTCAAAGAGGACGCCGCCATCATAGATGATGGATGCCCGATCAACGATCTGGAGTGTCTCTCGCACCTGGTGGTCCGTGATCAGCACGCCAAGGCCGCGCTGCTTCAGGTAGCCAACCAGATCGGAAATATCCGAAACGGCGAGTGGGTCGATACCGGTAAACGGTTCGTCCAGAAGCATGAAACTAGGTCTGGAGGCGAGGGCACGGGCAATCTCCACACGGCGGCGTTCGCCACCGGACAGGGATGTCGCAGACTGCTTGCGCAGGTGCGAGATGTGCAACTCGTCCAGAAGGGCATCAACTTCGGCCTGGCGGGCGTCCTTGTTCTTTTCGACAAGTTCCACGACTGCCAGGATGTTCTGTTCCACCGTCATGCCCCGAAAGATCGAGGCTTCCTGCGGAAGATAGCCGACACCCAGACGGGCACGCTGATACATGGGAAGGGCGGTGACATCGGCGCCATCGATCGTGATGGTTCCGGCGTCTGCCCCGATAAGGCCCATGATCATGTAGAAGCAGGTCGTCTTGCCGGCCCCGTTGGGACCGAGCAGGCCGACCACCTCACCGCGCTGGAGCGACAGGGAGACGTTTTTCACGACCTGGCGCTTGCCAAATGACTTGGCTAGTCCCGTCGCTACAAGGCCGCTGGCCGTGTCCGTCATACCTGTAAAACCTCCCACTCGCGCGGTTTGCGCTGCCCGTTTCCGTTGCTAGGGCAATAGGCTTAAAATCCGTTTAGAACGGTCTGTTCAATTTGTCTCATTTCCGGCTGAACCGTCATTATTCTGGCTCGGATTGATCTGCATCTGGACCTGGCCGTCCCCGCCATCAAGGACCGTGCGCCCTTCCGACAGCTTCATGACCAGGCGTTTGCCGGTCGCGACATCCTCGCCGCGGATCAGCACGACGTCGCCGGTCAGCGTGATCGTGTCGGAGGCGGCGTCATAATTGCCGCGGTCGCCGGTCGCCTTGATTTCGGGCGTGACGTAATAGACCTCGCCTACCGCTTCCATGCTGGAAATGTCGCCGAAGCCCGTCAGGCCGCTGGTCTCGGTCTGGCCGGAGCCGGCATAGTTGATCGTTACGCGATTGGCGCGCAGGCGGGCATCGCCCTGCATGATGTCGACATTGTCGATCAGCACGACCTGGCGCTGGCGCTCGATGACCTCGCTGCGGTCTGCATTCACGCGGATGGGGCCGCCCTGTCCCGATACCTGTGCTGCAGCATGACCGGCCAGGCACATGCCCAGGACTGCAAAAGCAAGCGAACACCTAATTCTCACCACCAAGCTCCTCGTCGCCGGCGTCCGTGCCAGCTTCCGTCCCGGCACCATCTTGCCCGCCCGGAATAATTGTCATTTCTACGCGACCGCTCAGCAGTACGCGATCCCCCTCGTCCACAATTTCATACGTGTCAGACCGCACATCGCCAAGGGGGCCACGACCGCTAAGCGGGTCAATTCCCTCGACACGGCCTTCTTCGATGAACATTTTTGCCGAGGTCGAGTTGAACTTGTAGCCCTTGGCGTTCTCGACCTCGACCGCCTCGTAAAGCTCCAGCGTCTGGTCGTCCTGGTTGTAAAGGCCGGCCGGCGCGGCAACGCGCGTGCCGTCTTCGCTGATGAGTTCGGGGTTCTTGAGGTCGATCTTTTCCCCGCCGCCAATCCGTCTCTGTGCGGTGTCGGCGGTGATCACGAAAGCCTTGCCGGCAATGTCGCGCCCGGTGAAGCGCGGATTGACCATGGTCACGATTTCGTCGCCCGAAAGGCGTTCGATCTGGGACGGGGAAGCCGAAACCGCATTGGCCGCAAGGTGGCCGATCATCATGCCCGCAGAGATGGCAGCACCCGCGGTAAAGGCGAGGCGCAGGAAGGACACCATGGATGAGCGCTGGCGGGCCTGCTCGAGCGTCATCTGCCGACGCGGCTCCCACAGGCTCAGGGCCTTTTCAGTTTCTGCGGTGATTTCCATCGGCATGGGCAATTATTTAGGTATGAATTGCCCCGAAAGATAGCTGTCCGGCCATGTTCTTTCAGTGACGAATTGTGGCAGGAGCAGGGAAATCTCAACTATGCGCGAAAATGTCAGTGTCCGGCCAGCCTTCCAGGTCGAGCTGCGCGCGCGTCGGAAGGAAGTCGAAACAGGCCTGGGCCAGCTCCAGCCGGTTCTCGCGGACAAGCATCGCTTCGAGCCCGGCCTTGATCTCATGCAGGTAGAGAACGTCGCTTGCGCAGTATTGCAGCTGCGCGTCGGTCAGCGTGTCGGCGCCCCAGTCCGAGGATTGCTGGGTCTTGGACAGGTCGGTCGAGGCGACCTCGCGCGCGACATCCTTCAGGCCATGGCGGTCGGTATAGGTGCGCGCCAGTTTCGAGGCGATCTTGGTGCACCAGACCGGCGTGCAGTCGATGCCGAGCCAATGCTTCATCATCGCGACATCGAAGCGGGCAAAATGGAAGATCTTGAGCCGGCTCTTGTCGGCCAGGAGCGCCTTCAGGTTCGGGCAGTCGAAACTGCGGTCGAGCTGCACGACATGGGCCTTGCCATCGCCGGCTGAAAGCTGGACCACACACAGCGCGTCACGGAAGGGATTGAGGCCCATGGCCTCGGTATCGACCGCGATTTCCGGGCCGAGGTCGACATCGGCGGGCAGATCGCCCTTGTGCAGCTTGATATTATTCATGGCGAACGCCTTACCGGCTTTGAATGAATACGCAATTACCTTCGTGCATCGGATTTGACCGGCCCTCCGGTCTGGCTGCGGCTTTTGCCATTCGTCGCATGGACAAGCCGCGAAAGGCATGATGAAAGGCGCGCAGACGATTCATGCTTGGCTTTCGAGTGCGGGGTTGAGGCTTCATGTCCAAAGGTCTGGTTACGATATTCGGCGGGTCCGGCTTCATCGGGCGGTATGCTGCGCGGGCGCTGGTTCGCGATGGCTGGCGCGTGCGAGTCGCGGTCCGCAAGCCGCACCTTGCCGGTGATGCAAAGCTGGCAGGCCCGCCCGGATGGGTCGACCTCGCCCAGGCCAATGTCCGCAACCGCATGTCGGTGGAGCGGGCTGTCGAGGGCGCCGACGCGGTCGTGAACCTGGTCGGTATCCTCTTCGAGAAGGGCCCGCAGAATTTCGAGGCGGCCCAGCGCGAAGGCGCCATCAATGTTGCCGAAGCGGCGAAGAAGGCCGGGGTCAAGCGCCTCGTCCAGATCTCGGCGATCGGCGCGGATGAAGACTCGAAGTCGGACTATGCCCGCACCAAGGCCGAAGCCGAAAAGGCCGTGCGCGAAGTTTTCCCCGAAGCGGTCATCCTGCGCCCGTCCATCGTGTTCGGCCCGGAAGACGGTTTCTTCAACAAGTTCGCAGCCATGGCATCGAGCCCGGTGTCGAACGTGCTGCCTTTCCTGCCAGCGATTGGTGGCGGCAAGACTCAGCTGCAGCCGGTCTATGCCGGTGATGTCGCCGATGCCATCGCCGCTGCGGTCAACCGCGACGATGTCGAGGGCAAGACGTTCGAGCTTGGCGGCCCGCGCGTCTACACCTTCAAGGAACTCTACGACTTCATCGGCGAGACCATCGACCGCAAGCGCTATGCCTTCCCGATCCCGAACTTCATCGCCAAGCCGATGGGGCTGACCTTCGGGGCGCTGTGGCGCGTTCCGCCGCTCGCCTGGGGCTTCTTCGGCGACCCGCCGATCACCGGCGACCAGGTCGAGATGCTGAAGAGCGACAATGTCGTGGCCGATGACGCCCTGACGCTCGCCGATCTCGGCATTGACGATATCGAGAGCGTCGAGTCGATTGTGCCGTCCTATCTCTGGCCGTACCGCGCCTATGGCGAATTCCACCAGAAGGGCGAAGCCTGAGGCCGTTGCCGGCGCTCGCGCTCGTTTGAGTTTCGCACATTTGCGGCGCTGCCAAGTGGAGCAGTGCCCTGGCGGGATCGAAACCTCTCCTTCGTGAGGACGCCAGCGATAGCGTGTCCGGACAGCGAGTCCGGGCGTCCTTTCGCCTTGCCAACGGGAGATGAACAAAACCGCCCGCAAATGATCACAAAGCGAGCGGCTTGCTGGCGCATTTCATGACAAGAAAGTCATGAAAGAGGGCTTTCCGCAGGCGATGGGACGCACACGCGGGAAGGGCGGCGTGCGGAGAGAGCCAGGCAGCTCACTGCGCGCGTCGTCTATTGGGGCGAGGGTGCCGGATCAGCCCGGATTCCCGATGGCCTCCAGGCGCGCGATCTGCTGGTCCGCATCGGTGCGCAGCTGCCCAAGCAATTGCCGCGATTGTGCCGTGACGGTCTTGCTCATGGCCTCATTCACTTCGCGCAGGATATAGCGCTCGGTGCGAAGGACCTCTTCAAGCGCGACCTTGTTGTCGTCCTGCAGGATCGAGCGAATGGACGACATTGAGCGACGGACGGTGCCCGACGCTTCGCCGTATTCCGCGGGCGTGCCACCCAGGGCGATGACGCGGTCCTGCAACTGGACCCGCTGGCGATTGCGTTCCTGGGCGATCTCGATGACGGCCGGCTTCAGCCCGTGCAGGTCGTTCGATTTGTTCGCCGCTTCCTGATAGATCGTGACCGAGTCGATATAGATTCTCGTCAGCTGGTTCAGCTCGTCGATTTCCGTGCGAACCGCCTGGCTCTGGTCGACAGCCGCCTGCTTTTCGGGCGGCAGCGTGGCCGTGGTGCAGGCTGCCATCATCATCGGCAGCATCATGGCTGCGCTCGCGAGTAAAAGTCTTTGCATGAACCTCATCCTTTCCCTTCTGGAAAGACCGGCAAACGATTAGCTGTATCTCAGAGTTCCGGGCCTGTCGCGCTGCGGCGCCTTAACTTACCGCAAGAAACGGCATGAACACGAACAGTGCCACACCCAGAATGAGCCGGTAGATCACGAAAGGCAGGAAGCTCATCCGTTTCAGCAGGGCCATCAGCCCCCAGATCGAGGCGAGGCCCGTGATGAAGGCGACAAGGGCAACGACCATGCCGTCCTGGAAACTGAGAAGATTGTCGCCATTGGCGTCGGCTTCAAGCAGCCCGTAGGCGCCATAGAGGCCGGCCGCGGCGAGGATCGGCGCGCCGATCAGCATCGAGAACCGCGCCGCTTCGGTGCGGTCATAGCCCAGCGCGCGGGCCGCCGTCATCGTGATGCCGGAACGGCTGGTGCCGGGGATGATCGCGGCCACCGCCTGCGTCGCGCCGATCATCAGGGCGTGGAGGAGCGTCATGTCCTCTTCCTTGCGGGTGCGTGGGCCGTACACGTCAGCGATCCAGAGCAGGATGCCGAAGACGATCGTGGCGCCGGCCACGGTCTGCACGCTACGAAGGGCGTCCTGTGCGCCCGGCGGCAGCAGCGCCTCGTAGACGATCGCTGCAACCAGCGCGATCGGCGTTGCCACGATCACGCAGGCCGCCAGCCGCGCGCCCGGCGAGAGCGCCTTCTTCGTGACCGGGACCATGGCCAGTTCGACCCCGCCGACCAGGGCGCTCGCCACATCCTTGCGGAAATAGAGCAGCATGGCCGCCAGTGTTCCGAGGTTCGAGACGGCATTGATCAGCAGCTCATCACGACCGACGGCGCCAAAGGTGTCCGACAATAGCAGCACATGGGCCGACGAAGAGATCGGCAGCCACTCCGTAACGCCCTGTATCGCCGCGATAATGAAAAGCTGGAAAAGTGACATTTCGCGTGTCCGCGCTAGATTTGAAGGCTGTGGGCGACTGTCTGACATGGTTCGCCCGCGAACGCACGCCCATCAATATATATCATAATGATATGATATGGATTTGCCTGTTCACGAAATTTGCTATATATTGAACAAATAGCCGCAGAAACATATCATTTTGATACTTTGGGGTGCAATTTACCTTGCGCTTTCGAGATTTGCGGCTCATAAGGCAAAAAATTTTAAGAGCCGAGGACCGTCCCCATGGCCAGTCGCATGTTGAAATTCACGAGTATCGATCGCGCCATGCCGGAAAAGCGCGATGCGAAGGCGCGCGCGCACGATTTCGAGGAAATCTATGCCGATTACGCCAAAAAAGCGGCTGAAGACCAGGCGGGCCGCTGCTCGCAATGCGGCGTCCCCTTTTGCCAGCAGGGCTGTCCGCTCTCGAACAACATCCCCGACTGGCTGAAGCTTGTCGCCGAAGACCGGATGGAAGAAGCCTACCAGGTCTCGTCGGCGACCAATAACATGCCGGAAATCTGCGGCCGTATCTGTCCGCAGGACCGCCTGTGCGAGGGTATCTGCACGGTCGAGCAGTCCGGCCACGGCACCGTCACCATCGGTGCCATCGAGCGCCACATCACCGACAATGCCTGGGAGCAGGGCTGGGTCACCCCGATCAAGCCGCCGCGCGAGAAAGACCAGTCCGCCGGCATCATCGGCGCGGGTCCGGGCGGCCTCGCCGCGGCCGAACAGCTGCGCCGCAAGGGCTACCAGGTCACCGTCTACGACCGCTACGACCGCGGCGGCGGCCTGCTGATCTATGGCATTCCGGGCTTCAAGCTGGAGAAACATATCGTCGAGCGCCGTATCAAGCGGCTCGAAGACAGCGGCGTGACGTTCAAGTTCAACACCGATATCGGCACGGATGTGACGCTCGCCAAGCTGCGCGACAAGCATGACACGCTGCTGATCGCGACAGGCGTCTACAAGGCGCGCGACCTGATGGTGCCGGGCTCGGGCACAAAGGGCGTCCTGCCGGCGCTCGACTTCCTGACCACGTCGAACCGCCGCGGGCTTGGCGATGCGGTGCCGAGTTTCGATGACGGCACGCACAATGCCGAAGGCAAGCGCGTCGTCGTGATCGGCGGCGGCGACAC
The DNA here is from genome assembly GCF_003576285.1 of Henriciella mobilis. Classification (NCBI taxonomy): domain Bacteria; kingdom Pseudomonadati; phylum Pseudomonadota; class Alphaproteobacteria; order Hyphomonadales; family Hyphomonadaceae; genus Henriciella; species Henriciella mobilis. The sequence goes on from NZ_QWFX01000005.1 coordinate 85,208, forward strand.
GGCAATGGACTGTGTCCGCACAGCCGTCCGCCAGGGGGCCAAATCGGTGACCTGCCTCTACCGCCGCGACCGGGCCAACATGCCGGGCTCGCAGCGCGAAGTGGCCAATGCCGAGGAAGAGGGCGTCGTCTTCGAATGGCTGGCCTCCCCGGAAGCCATTCTCGACACCAAGGCCGGCAAGCTGAAAGCGGTTCGCGCCGCCCGCATGCGGCTTGGCCCGCCGGACCCGTCCGGCCGCCAGTCACCCGAGAAAACCGGCGATACGTTCGACATCAAGGCCGACATGGTCATCAAGGCCCTCGGCTTCGATCCGGAAGACCTGCCGGAACTGTTCGGTGAAGCGGCTCTCAAGGTGAACCGCTGGGGCGCGATCCGGGTCGACTTCGCGACGCTCGAAACCAGCCTGCCGAACGTGTTCGCTGCCGGTGACATCGTCCGCGGCGCCTCGCTCGTCGTCTGGGCGATCAAGGATGGCCGCGACGCCGCCGAGCAGATGCACAAGCGCATGCGCGAAATGGCCCGCGACAAGGCACCGGCCCGAGAGCCCGTCGCGGCGGAATAAGCCCGGCCAGCCTGCTGCAGATTATAAAGATAAACATCCCTCAAGGGGGCACATTCATGACCGACACGATCGACAAGTATCTCATCGAGCGCCAGAAGCTGATCGAGGCGCATGCCTATGATCCAGAGCATGAGAAGGATGCCTGCGGCGTCGGTCTCGTCGCCTCGCTTGATGGCAAGCCAAAGCGCGAAATCGTCGAGATGGGCATCAAGGCGCTGAAGAATGTCTGGCACCGCGGCGCAGTCGATGCCGACGGCAAGACAGGTGACGGCGCCGGTATCCGGATCGAGGTCCCGCAGGACTTTTTCCGTGAGCAGGCCCGGCGCACCGGCCACAATCCGACCGAGGATCCGATCTGTGTCGGCCAGATCTTCCTGCCGCGCACCAACCTTGCCGAACAGGAAGCCGCCCGCGCGATTGTCGAGACGGAGATCCTGCACTTCGGCTTCTATATCTATGGCTGGCGCCAGCCCCCGGTCGATATCACCGTGATCGGCCAGAAGGCGGCCGACACGCGGCCCGAGATCGAGCAGGTCATGTTCCGCGACAGCCGGGGCCGCACCCCGGACGAGCTGGAGCGCGCACTCTATCTCTGCCGCCGCCGGATCGAGCGCAAGGCCCGCGAGGCCGGCATTCCGGGTTTCTATATCTGCTCGCTCAGCCACAAGTCGCTGATCTACAAGGGCATGTTCCTCGCCCAGGACATCGACAATTTCTATCTCGACCTGCAGGACGAACGCTTCGTCTCGCCGATCGCGATCTATCACCAGCGCTACTCGACCAACACCTTCCCGCGCTGGGAGCTGGCGCAGCCTTTCCGCATGCTCGCCCATAATGGCGAGATCAACACGCTGCGCGGCAACCTCAACTGGATGAAGAGCCACGAGATCAAGATGGTCTCCGGCGCGTTCGGCGATGATGTGGAAGACGTCAAGCCCGTCGTGCCGAAGGGCCTGTCGGACTCTGGCGCGCTCGATGCCGTCTTCGAAATCCTCTGCAAGGCCGGGCGAACCGCGCCGATGACCAAGGCGCTGCTGATCCCGGAAGCTTGGTCGAAGCGCGCCTCGATCATTCCGGACAATCACGCCGCCCTTTATGCCTACTGCAACTCCGTCATGGAGCCGTGGGACGGTCCGGCGGCCATCTGTGCCTATGATGGACGCTGGGCGATTGCCGGGCTGGACCGCAATGGCCTGCGCCCGCTGCGCTATGCGCTGACGGCCGATGGCATCCTGGCGGTCGGGTCGGAAACCGGCATGTGCCCGCTGACCGGCCATGAAGTCGTCCGCCGCGGCCATGTGCGCGCCGGCGGCATGATCGCGGCCAATCTCGAGGAAGGCCGGTTCTACGAGCACGACCAGATCATCGACGAACTGGCTGGCGAGCACCCGTATGACAAGTGGCTGAAGAATGTGAAGGAGCTGGAAGAGGAAATCATCCAGGGCGAGGAGCCGCGCCTTTACGACAAGGAAGCCCTGATGCGCCGCCAGATGGTGGCGGGCTTCACGCTGGAGACCTCCGAACTCATTCTCGCGCCGATGGCCGAGACGGGCAAGGAAGCGATCGGCTCGATGGGCGATGACAGTCCGGTGGCCGTTCTCTCCAATGAGTGCCGTCCGCTGTCGCACTTTTTCCGCCAGAATTTCAGCCAGGTGACCAACCCGCCGGTCGATCCGCTGCGCGAAGACCGCGTGATGTCGCTGAAGACGCGGTTCAAGAACCTCGGCAATATCCTGACCACGGACGAGACCCAGCAGAACGTCTTCGTGCTGGAAAGCCCCTTCCTGTCGACCGGCATGTACCAGCGCCTGATGGAGACGCTGGGCGAGGGCGTCGAGCATATCGACTGTACCTTCAAGCTGGACGATGTGATGCGCGACGGCCGGGCCCTGAAGGCCGCGCTGGCGCGGATCCAGGCCGAAGCCGAAGAGGCTGTCCGGGCCGGACGGGAACATATCGTCCTCACCGACGAGCACCAGGATCCCGACAATGTCGGCATTCCGATGATCCTCGCGACCGGCGCGGTCCACTCGCACCTGGTCTCGCAGGGCCTTCGAACCTTCTGCTCGCTGACCGTGCGCTCGGCAGAGTGCCTGGACACGCACTATTTCGCTGTCCTCGTCGGCTGCGGCGCGACCTGTGTGAACGCCTATCTCGCGCAGGAAGCCATCGCTGATCGCCATGCGCGCGGCCTGCTCGGTGACGAGCCGCTCAGCCATTATGTCCGCAACTACAAGAAGGCGATCGAGGCGGGCCTGCTGAAGATCATGTCCAAGATGGGCATTTCGGTGATCTCCTCCTATCGCGGCGGCTACAATTTCGAGGCGCTCGGCCTGTCGCGCGCGCTGGTTGCCGACTACTTCCCCGGCATGACCAGCCGTATTTCCGGGATCGGCCTGGCTGGCCTTGAGGACAATGCGGTGGAGCGCCACGAGACGGCGTTCGACGAGGATGTCATCTCGCTGCCGGTTGGCGGGTTCTACCGCCTGCGCGCCTCCGGCGAGCCGCATGCGCTGGACGGCAATTTGATCCACATGCTGCAGGCTGCCTGCGACCGGGGCGAGTATACGCTGTATGAGAAATACGTCGCTGCGCTGAGCGGCCGTGACCCGATCCAGCTGCGCGACCTGATCGACTTCAAGACCGACCAGCAGACCTCGATCCCGCTGGAACAGGTCCAGTCGGTCAACGAGATTCGCAAGCGGTTCGTGACGCCCGGCATGTCGCTCGGCGCACTCAGCCCGGAAGCCCACGGCACGCTGAATGTCGCGATGAACCGGATCGGCGCGAAGTCGGTTTCTGGTGAAGGCGGCGAAATCCGCGAGCGCTACCGCCCGCTGCCGAATGGCGACAACATGAATTCGGCCGTCAAGCAGGTCGCCTCGGGCCGCTTCGGCGTGACGGCGGAATACCTCAATGAGTGCCGCGAGGTGGAGATCAAGATCGCGCAGGGCGCCAAGCCCGGCGAGGGCGGCCAGCTGCCCGGCTTCAAGGTGACCGAGCTGATCGCCAAGAACCGGCATGCGACGCCGGGCGTGACGCTCATCTCGCCGCCGCCGCACCACGATATCTATTCCATCGAGGACCTGGCGCAGCTGATCTACGACCTGAAGCAGATCAACCCGGACTGCCGGGTCTGCGTGAAGCTCGTCGCCCAGTCCGGTGTCGGCACGGTGGCCGCCGGTGTGGCCAAGGCCAAGGCGGATGTGATCCTGATCGCCGGCGGTGTCGGCGGCACGGGTGCCAGCCCGCAGACCTCGATCAAGTATGCCGGCCTGCCATGGGAGATGGGCCTTGCCGAAGCGCACCAGGTCCTGTCGCTGAACAATCTTCGCGACAAGGTCACCCTGCGGACCGATGGCGGGCTGCGGACGGGCCGCGACATCGTCATCGCTGCGATGCTCGGTGCCGAGGAGTATGGCATTGGCACGGCCTCGCTCGTCGCGATGGGCTGCATCATGGTGCGCCAGTGCCATTCGAACACCTGCCCGGTCGGCGTCTGCGTGCAGGACGAAGCGCTCCGCAAGAAGTTCACTGGCACGCCGGAAAAGGTCGTCAACCTGATGTCCTTCCTGGCCGAAGACGTCCGGCGTATCCTGGCCAGCCTTGGCCTGACCTCGCTCGACGAAGCCATCGGCCGCACCGACCTCCTGAGCCAGGTCAGCCGCGGTGCCTCGCACCTCGACGACCTCGACCTCAATCCGCTTCTGGTGAAAGTCGAGACGACCAAGCCGGTCGTCTACCGCCCGAGCCACCGCACAGAAGTGTGGGATACGCTCGATGCGCAGATCCTGCGCGACGGCGAGCCCTTCTTCACGCGGGGCGAGAAGATGCAGCTGGAATACGATGTCCAGAACGTCCAGCGCTCCATCGGCGCACGGTCCAGCTCGGCCATTGTGCGCAAGTTCGGTGAGAAGGCCCTGCCGGAAGGCCGCCTGCGTGTGCGCCTGACGGGCAGCGCGGGCCAGTCGCTCGGGGCGTTCTCGGTCCAGGGGCTGCTGCTGGATGTCTATGGCGATGCCAATGACTATGTCGGCAAGGGCCTCTCAGGCGCGACGATCCAGCTGCGCCCGGGCCGGCGCTCCCAGCTTGAGGCGTCGGAGAACACGATCATCGGCAATACCTGCCTTTATGGCGCGACCTCTGGCCGGCTTTATGCGGCCGGGCAGGCGGGCGTGCGCTTCGCTGTGCGCAATTCGGGCGCCGAAGCGGTGGTCGAGGGCTGCGGCGCGAATGGCTGCGAATACATGACGGGCGGCCGCGTTGCGATCATCGGTCCTGTCGGCGACAATTTCGGGGCCGGCATGACCGGCGGCATCGCCTGGGTCTGGGATCCGGGCAAGAAATTCGAGCGCGTTGCCAACCCCGACTCCATCGACTGGTACCCGCTGAGCGACATGCCGGAAGAGCATGTCGGACGCTTCCGCCTGATGCTGGAAATGCACGAAGAACGCACCGGCTCGAAGCGGGCCGCCAAACTGCTGGAGAACTGGGAGCAGACCCTGTCCGACACCTGGCTGATCGTGCCCAAGGAAGTGGCCAGCATGATCCTCGGCGAGGCACCCGCTGCAAAAGCGAGCTAGCTGACTGACTTGCCTGTAGCGCCGCCCTTGCAACCGGGGGCGGCGCTACCCAACTTTCCCCCTAACTGCCAAACAGCGGAAACCAAACCACTGCCATGAGCAAACGGGACTACTATGAGATTCTGGGCGTCGCGAAGGATGTCGACGCGAAAGCCCTGAAGAGCGCTTACCGCAAACTTGCCCTCAAATACCATCCGGACCAGAACCCTGGCGATGAAGAGGCCGAGGCGATGTTCAAGGAGGTCGGCGAGGCTTACGCCATCCTGTCCGACCCTGAGAAGAAAGCAGCCTATGACCGTTTCGGCCATGCGGCTTTCGAGAATGGCGGTGGCGGCCCTGGTGGCAACCCGTTCGGCAACATGGATCCGGGCGATATTTTCGAGAACATTTTCAGCCAGGTCTTCGGCGGTGCAGGCGGTTTTGCCGGCGGACGCCGCAGGGGCGGCCCGGCGCGCGGCAACGATCTGCGCTATGACCTCGAGATCAGCCTGGAAGAAGCCTTCACCGGCAAGGATACAGAAATTTCGCTGCCGTCAGCGGTAAATTGCGGCACTTGCGACGGCTCTGGCGCAGAACCCGGCACCAGCCCGGAAACCTGCCCGACCTGTTCCGGCTCCGGCCGCGTGAGGGCCACACAGGGCTTCTTCACGATGGAGCGCACCTGCGCGCGCTGTTCCGGGCGCGGCAAGGTCATCACCAATCCGTGCAAGACCTGCCATGGTGCAGGACAGGTGCGCGAGGACCGCACGCTGCAGGTGAAGATTCCGGCTGGCGTCGAAAGCGGCATGCGCATCCGCCTGTCCGGCGAAGGCGAACCGGGCCAGCGCGGCGGGCCGAAGGGCGACCTCTACATTTTCGTCGACGTCGCCGAGCATGACATTTTCGAGCGTGACGGGCCGAACCTCTACTGCCCGGCGCCGGTCCCTATGGTGACCGCTGCCCTTGGCGGCGAGATCGAAATCCCGACCATTGATGGCGGACGCGCCCGCGTCACCGTGCCCGAAGGTGCCCAGACCGGGCGCAAGCTGCGCTTGCGCGGCAAGGGCATGCCGAGCCTTCGCGGGTCGGGACATGCCGGGGATCTCTATGTCGAGATGATCGTCGAGACGCCGCGCAACCTTTCCTCGCGCCAGAAAGAGCTTCTGCGCGAATTCTGCGAATGCTCCGGCGCCGACTGCAACCCGGAAAGCGAGGGCTTCCTCGGCCGGGTCAGGAAGTTTTGGGACGGCATGACCGGCGAAGACCAGCAGCGCCCGAACTGAGCCTCAGAAAACCTTGACGTGCCGGGCGTCGAACAGCCCGGACGACCAGATCAGCCAGCGCGCACCGATATGCCCGGCGATCAGGTGGATGCCGGCGAACGCGCCGCCGACGCCGATGGCGAGCGGGAGGTTGCCGGCCAGCGGCAGCAGGCGCTCGGGCTCGGACATGCCGGCATAGATCGCAAACACGCCGAGGCCCGCCAGCGCGCCGAGGACGCTGAGATAGATCCGCCAGAAGACCGGGCGCGAGATGACACTGTTGCCGTCCGCCAGCCTGATCGGAAACAGGAAGACCAGGCAGCCCATGAAGACTGGCATCGCCATGAACAGGGCATGCAGCAGGAAGCCGACCGGCATATGCAACACATCTGCGAGGATGAGCGGGCGCTCGGGACCGATCGGCAGGTAAATCTGCACCGCGCCGGAGCGGACCGCGCTCACTGTGCCGGAGGCGACAATCCATGACACCCACGCCGCCATGGTCATCAGCAGCGTGAAAATGACGGGCGCCTTCCAGAAGGCATGCATCCGCCGCCGATTGCTTTCCAGGAAGCTGGTCGCGTCGGTGGAGTAGGCACGCCGATGCCGCATGCACCGACTATGCGATGCTGCAGGCGTGATTGCAATTGGCGCGTCAGACGGCGGTTGCGATCTCCGCGCAGGTCGCCTTCAGCCGATCGATGTCCTGCGGGCGCGACAGGCGGTGGTCGCCATCCTTGACCAGCTGGAAGACGAGATCCTTGCTCGCCATGGTTTCGACCAGGCGGAAGGCGTGCGACCAGGGCACATCCGGATCCTCACGGCCCTGCAGGATGCGCACCGGCCCGTGAAACTGGATGGTCCGGTCGAGGATGCTCCATTGCTGGCCGTCCTCGATCAGGTTTCGCGTGATGGGGTAAGGATCGCCATAGTCTGACGGGCGCATATGGACGCCATTGTTCATGATCTCCGCGCGCGCTTCGTCGGAGAATTCCGGCCACATCAGCTTTTCGGTAAAGTCCGGCGCGGGGGCGATCAGGACAAGGCCTTTCACGCGGTCCTTGAGGGCGAGTGCGGCGAGCAGCGCCATCCACCCGCCCATGCTGGAGCCGACAAGCACCAGCGGGCCGTCCGTGCAGCCCTGGATGACGTTCAGGCTGTCTTCCAGCCACGCGCTGATCGTGCCGTCCTCGAACGCGCCATCCGATTCGCCATGCCCGGAGTAATCGAAGGCGAGGAAGCCATGGTCTTCGGCCTCAGCCCAGCCTTCCAGCTCGGTGACCTTGGTGCCGGACATGTCGGACATGAAACCGGACAGCCATACGAAGGTCAGGCCAGAAGCCCCGTCACGCTTACGATAGGCAAGCCGCCTGCCATTTTCGCAGTTCAGGTGAAGTGTTGTCATGATACCATGCCCTCCAACGGCTTGCAGATTTAGTCAAGCAAGCGGGTTTGCTTGGGGCGCGGATAACTGTACTGCCTGTTCAGCGGCGGGGGCCGTCCAAGCTGGAGTGACCAGTGGCTGTAGCGTTGAAATATCTTGAGAAAGCGCGGATGAGTGCGATCGAGCTACCCCGGCTGCAAGGAAAGACGATCCTTCAGGTGATCCCGGAACTGTCTGCCGGCGGTGCCGAGCGGACGACAATTGAAGTCGCCGAGGCGGTTGTCGAGGCAGGCGGCTGGCCCATCGTGGTCAGCGAAGGCGGCCGGCTCGTGAAGGAGCTGGAACGCGTTGGCGGGCTGCATGTCTCGCTGCCGGTGCGGGCCAAGAACCCGATCACGGTGCGCAACAATGCCGGCAAGCTCGCCCGCCTGATCAGGGCCAAATCCGTCGACCTGATCCATGCCCGCTCGCGCGCGCCTGCCTGGAGCGCTTACTGGGCTGCCCAGCGCACCGGCATCCCCTTCGTGACCACCTATCACGGCGCCTATTCCGGCATGTCGGGCCTCAAGCGGAAATACAATTCCATCATGGCGCGCGGCGATCTCGTCATCGCCAATTCCGAGTGGACGGCCGCGCATGTCCTCAGCGTCCACGGCATCCAGCGCGACCGGCTGGTGACGATCCATCGCGGGGTCGACTTCGATGTTTTCGATCCGGACCTTGTCAGCCGTGAGCGGGTCGATGCCATCCGCCGCGCCTGGGAGATCGGGCCGGACGAGAAGCGCCTGGTGCTGCTGCTGCCGGGCCGGCTGACCGAGTGGAAGGGCCAGAAGGTCGCGATCGATGCGCTGGCCGGCCTCTCGGGCGCCGAGCGCGCGCGTCTGCTGCTCATCCTGGCAGGCGATGCGCAGGGCCGCACCGCCTATGTCGCCGAACTGGAAGACCGGATCGTCGAGGCTGGGCTTGGCGGCAGTGTGCGCATTGTCGGCCATTGCGAGGACATGGCGGCCGCCTATGCCGCGGCCGATATCGTGCTCGCCCCGTCAACGCGGCCGGAAGCCTTCGGGCGCGTGGCGGCCGAGGCATCGGCGATGGGCAAGCCGGTCATCGTGGCCGACCATGGCGGGCAGAAGGAGATCGTCGTCGAGGGGACGACCGGCTCACGGGCCGAACCCGGTAACGCGGCAGATCTTGCCGCCTCGATCCGGGCGCTGATGCAGATCGGTCCGGATGGCCGCGCAGGCATGGGGGAAGCAGGTCGCCAGCACGTCGAGGAACGCTTTTCGAAGCGGGGGCTTCAAGCCGCCACACTCGGGGTCTATAAGCGCCTGTTGGAGACGCACGAGGAAGTTTAAGGTTTGGGCCTTGCAAAGAACCCCGGCGAGAGCGCGAAACGCGTCCTCGTCATAAAACTGAGTGCGCTGGGCGACTTCGTCCTGGCGCTCGGGGCCATGCGCGCTATCCGCGAAAATCACCCGAAGGCGGTGATGACGCTGCTGACGACGCCGCCCTATGAGGGCCTGGCCAAGGCAACCGGCTTTTTCCAGCACATCGAGACCGATGGCCGCCCGAAGGGCGTGAAGGCGACGCGCGAGCTGCTGAAGCGCATGAAGGCGGCACGCTACGACATCATCTACGACCTGCAGACCTCGGGCCGCACGGCGAACTATTTCAAGGCGCTGAACCTGCCTTTCTCCACCCCGCCGCTCTGGTCGGGCCATGCGGAAGGCTCGGCTTTCTTCCACGACAATCCGCAGCGCGGGAACATGCATTCGATCGACCGGCTGGCCGACCAGCTGAAAACCGCCGGGATCGGGCCGGACAAGGTGAAGGGTGGCTGGCCGCCCATGCCTGACATGTCCTTCGTGCGCCGCTCGCAGGGCGACAAGCCCTCGCTGACGCCGGCTTTTTTCTCGGTGAAGGAGCCGTTTGCGCTGTTCATACCGGGGGCTTCGGCCCATCGCAGCGCGAAACGCTGGCCGGCGGAACGGTTCGGCGGGCTTGCCAAACATGTCGCCGATGCCGGCATCACGCCGGTCATTATCGGCGGCAAGGCAGAGTCCGAGATCGCCGTCGAAATCAACCGGATCGAGCCGCGGGCGCGCAACATCGTGACCCGCACGGACCTCTTCCAGATCGTGGCGCTTGCAGAAAAAGCACTTTTTGCTGTTGGCAACGACACCGGACCCATGCATATGGCGGCACTTTCCGGGTGTCCGGGCGTTGCCTTGTTTGCGACAAGCGAAAGCGATCCGGAGAAGGCGTGCCCGCGCGGTTCGAACATCATTGTCGCCAAGGCCGATACGCTGGATGAGCTCAGTGTCCGCGATGTCTGGCAGGCGGTTTTGATGCTCAGCGTCATCCCGGAGGCTGCCGCCGGCGGCCAATCTTGAAAATTACGCCGGAAATCGGCATATTCGAGCAGTTTTTGACTGGCTATAAAGGAGAAGAGCCATAGCACGTAGACCTCATGCGGCCCCGCCGTCCAAACGCGACAGTGGACCGCGCACAAACAGGGATATCCGGGCAGAGAAAGTTCTGCTCATCGACGAACATGGTGAAAAACAGGGCGTGATGCCTCTCATGGCGGCCCTTGATGCTGCCGCGGAGGCCGGACTGGATCTGGTCGAAGTGTCACCAAACCAGGAAGTCCCGGTCTGCAAGATCATCGACTATGGCAAGCTCCGCTACGAAGAGCAGAAGAAGAAGGCCGCTGCCAAGAAGAAGCAGAAATCGGCCGAGCTCAAAGAGATCAAGATGCGGCCGAACATCGACACCCATGACTATGAGGTGAAGACCCGGTCGATGACGCGCTTCTTCGAGGAAGGCGACAAGGTGAAGGTCACCCTGCGCTTCCGTGGCCGTGAGATGGCGCACCAGCATCTCGGCATGGAGCTGCTCCAGAAGGTCAAGGAAGAGTTCGCCGAAGTCGCCAAGGTCGAGCTCGAACCGAAACTCGAAGGCCGGCAGATGACGATGGTGATGGCGCCGCGCTAGAGCACGTTCGGAGCAATCGGACCCGATTGCGAACGGAGACTTGCCTGCGGCCTGGACCTCAGACGCAGCTCACATTCTCAGCCCGCACAGTTCCACAGCGGCGGTCATGAAGGCCTGCATCTGCGCTTGTTGGGCGGGTGTCATATTGGCCGCCGTTTCCCGGGCCCTGCGCGTGTCTTCGGTGTCGTCGCCGGGCGCCGCGGTGCCCATGGTAACGAACATGTCGAACACGTCCGGGTCGAGGCGTTCGCTCGCGGCGCTGGCCATGCAGCTGCACATCTGCCGGGTGCCCATCTGGTCCATGAAGCAGGCTTCGGCCAGCTGTTCGGTCTTCGTCAGCGGCTTGCTGCAGGCGGTTGCAGCTAGGCCGGCGAGCAGGATGAGGCGCCAATCAGCAGCCATGGTGAGACCTCCCGGATATCGACGCGGATTAGACCAGCATTCGCGGGCGTGTTGAAGAGGCATCCGGCGGGGCAGCAACGCCGGGCAGATTCAGGGCGTCCGGACTCACTTCCCGGTCTTGATTCCACTGCGCCTTTCCGTCATAAGCGCGATCTTTCGAGCATTGCGGGCCGAAAACGGCATGCCTGCAGGCTCATGAACGACTAGACAGCGGGTCCTCCGAGGCCCCGACAGGAGATCGAAATGCCGAAGATGAAGACCAAGAAGGCCGCTGCGAAGCGGTTCAAGTTCACGGCTACAGGCAAGCTCAAGCACGGCGTTGCCGGCAAGCGCCACCGCCTGATCAGCCACAATGCGAAGTACATCCGCCAGAACCGCGGCACCAAGCCGGTGGCCAAGGCCGATGAAGCCCGCGTCAAGAAGTACCTGCCCTACGGCCTCTAGGGCCGGGCCAGACCAGAACTCGAACCGAACAGATTTAGCAGGAGGCCCAGATGCCCCGTTCACGTAATAAAGTGCCGGCCCACGCCCGCCACAAGAAGATCATCAAGGCTGCGAAGGGCTATTATGGCCGCCGCAAGAACACCTTCCGCACGGCCAATGCCGCTGTCTGGAAGGCTGGCACCAACGCCTATATCGGCCGCAAGCAGAAGAAGCGGACCTTCCGCTCGCTCTGGATCCAGCGCATCAATGCCGCTGTCCGCGTCCATGACGACCAGCTCACCTATTCGCGCTTCATCGACGGCCTCAACAAGGCCGGCATCGAAGTCGACCGCAAGGTGATGGCCGACCTCGCCGTGCGCGAGCCGGAAGCTTTTGGCGCCCTGGTGGAGAAGGCCAAGGGCGCGCTCGCAGCTTAAGCGTTTCGCTTTTCGTCTTTCTCCGCTATTCCGACCGCCAAGGCGGGGCGGAAGAGCCCCGTTTGGCCTGACCTTACGGGGCTTTTTACATGTCTGAGATCGAACAACTAAGACACCAGCTTCTCGCCGAAGTTCAGAATTCCGATGACATCAGGACTCTGGAACAGCTCCGCATTGCCGAGCTGGGCAAAAAAGGGCGCATATCGGCCATGATGAGAACTCTGGGCCAAATGGCACCTGAAGAACGTGGAATTCAGGGGCCGTTACTCAACGCCCTTAAGCAGCAAGTTGCGGCCGCGATTATGGACCGCAAGGCCGAGCTTGAAGAAGCCGAGCTGGAAAAGCGCCTGCAGACCGAGCGCATCGACATGACGCTGCCGCCGCGCGCCATTCCCGAAGGCCGCCTGCATCCGGTCATGCAGGTCTTCGAGGAAGTCGCCGCGATCTTTGGCGATATGGGCTTCACCGTCGCTGAAGGCCCCGACATCGAGGATGACTGGCACAATTTCACCGCGCTGAACTTCCCCGAAGGCCATCCGGCGCGCGAGACGCACGACACCTTCTTCTTCCATCCGCAACAGGGCGCGGCGCCGAAAGTGCTGCGCACGCATACCAGCCCCGTACAGGTGCGCGTGATGGAAGCCCAGAAGCCGCCGATCCGCATCCTCGTGCCGGGGCGTGTCTACCGCAATGACTGGGACGCGACCCACACGCCGATGTTCCACCAGGTCGAAGGCCTCGTCATCGACAAGGCGATCCATATGGGTCACCTCAAGGGTTGCCTGATCGACTTCGTGAAGGAGTTCTTCGAGGTCGCCAATGTCGAGGCGCGCTTCCGCCCGCACTTCTTCCCCTTCACCGAGCCAAGCGCCGAGATGGATGTGAAGTACCGCAAGGTCGGCGAGTCGATCGAGATCGGCGAAGGCGACAGCTGGATGGAAATCCTCGGCTCCGGCATGGTGCATCCGAACGTGCTCAGCAATTGCGGGATCGACCCGGACGAGTATCAGGGCTTCGCCTTCGGCATGGGCATCGACCGGCTTGCCATGCTGAAATACGGCATGCCGGACCTGCGCCCATATTTCGAGGCCGATGCCGGCTGGACGCGCCATTACGGTTTCCGGCCCTGGCTGTCGCCAAGCGTCGCTGGCGGCCTGAGCTAAGGGGCGCGTCACGGTCATGGGAAACGGCAACAAGGTCGAGATGCTGCTTGCGATCTGCGCGGTGATTACCAGCGCGGTTGCGGTTTTCATTGCCTGGGACCAGGGCCGGGTGATGCGTGCCCAGCAGCACGGCGCGGTCTTTCCGGTCGTCCAGATCGAAGGCTTCGTGTCGTCGACGGCCGAAACGGCATCCATGGGCCTGCGTCTCTCCAATAGCGGTGTCGGTCCGGCGCTGATCGAGCGGGTCGAGATGCTCAAGGATGGCGAGCCGGTTGATGATCTCGCGCCCTATGCGGCTGTGTTTCCGCCCGGCTACCAGCAATCCTGGTCAAGTCTGATCGGTCGGGCCGTTGCGCCCGGCGATACCATCATCCCGCTGCGCGTCGACTGGCCTCTAGGGGACGTGACCCTGGACCAGCGCAATGCGGCCGCAGCGGCATGGAGCGAGCTTGATGTGGAGATCTGCTACTGCTCGGTCTTCGATCGCTGCTGGACGGCCCGCGGCATTGGTATGGGCGTCAGCATGAGTCGCGCTGAACCGGTCAAACGCTGCGAACGCAGTGAAAGAGATATTTTCGAGGACCTCGCGGACGATGTGCGCGCGCCTCAAACCGAACCGACCCCGGAAGTGGAATAGACGATGAAATTCACCCTTTCATGGCTGCAGGACTATCTGGCGACCAAGGCGTCGCTGGACGACATTCTGGCGACGATGGTCAAGGCCGGCCTCGAGGTTGAAGAGGTCGAGGATCCGGGCGCGAAGCTTGCCGAATTCACCGTCGCCAAGGTGAAGTCCGCCGAGCCGCATCCCGATGCCGACCGGCTGCGCATCTGCACGGTCGATACCAAGGATGGCGAGAAGCAGATCGTCTGCGGCGCCCCGAATGCGCGTGCGGGCATGACGGCGATCTATGCCCCGCTCGGGACCTGGATTCCCGGCCTCGACTTCGCGCTCGACAAGAAGCCGCGCAAGATTCGCGGGATCGAGAGCCATGGCATGCTCTGCTCGACCAAGGAGATCGAGGCGGGCGAGGATCATGACGGTATTGCCGATCTGGAAGGCGACTGGGCGGTTGGCACGCCGGCGGCCGAAGCGCTGGGCCTGACCGATCCTGTCATCGACTTCGAAGTCACCCCCAACCGGCCGGACTGGCTCGGCGTCTACGGTATCGCGCGCGACCTCGCCGCTGCCGGGGCCGGGCGTTTCCTGGAAACCCCGATCCGCAAGGCTGAAGGCTCGGCGCCATGCCCGATCGATATCCGCCTCGAAGCCCCTGAGGCCTGCCCTGTCTTTGCTGGCGCGCTGGTGCGCGGGGTCAAGAACGGTCCGTCTCCGGAATGGCTGCAGCTGCGCCTGAAGGCCATCGGCATCACGCCGAAGAATTTGCTGGTGGACCTCACCAACTACATCTCGCACGACCGTGCGCGCCCGCTGCACGCCTATGACGCCGCCAAGCTGAAAGGCGCGGTTGTCGCCCGGCTTGGCCGCAAGGGCGAGACGCTCGAGGCGCTCGACGGCAAGACCTATGACATCAGCGAGGACATGTGCGTCATCGCCGACGATAGCGGCGTGATCGGTCTTGGCGGCGTCATGGGCGGCCAGGCGACGGCCGTCTCCGAAGAGACGACCGACGTCTTCATCGAGAGCGCCTGGTTCGAGCCGCTGCGCACCGCCCGCACAGGCCGCGCGACCGGCATCATCTCCGATGCGCGCTACCGCTTCGAGCGGGGTGTCGACCCGGCAAGCTGCCTGGAAGGGCTGAACTTCGCGCTCGCCATCATCCGCGAATATGGCGGCGGCGACGTGTCGCTGGCCAAGGTTGCCGGCGCGCCGCCCGAGCGGGACGTGAAGGTTTCCTTCGACCGCAGGGACATCGGCCGCCTGACCGGCCTTGAGGTGAAACCGGCCGACCTCAAGAAGATGCTCAAGGATCTCGGCTTCGGTATCGAGGATGCCGGCGAGGCCTGGTATCTGAGCGTGCCGAGCTGGCGGTTCGATATCGAGCAGTCGGCCGACATCGTCGAGGAAGTTGCCCGCCTTGTCGGCTATGACAGGCTGCCGACGACGTCGCTGCCGCTGCCGCCGGAAGGGCGCAAGGTTGTCGTGACCCCGGCGCAGGCGCGCCTGCGGACCGCGCGCCGTGTGATGGCCTCGCGCGGCTTCCTCGAGGCGGTGACCTGGTCCTTCATGCCGAAAGCCCATGCCGAGCTGTTTGGCGGGGGCAGCGATGCGCTGACCATTTCCAACCCGGTCGCCAGCGAGCTTAACCAGATGCGCCCGAGCGTGCTGCCGAACCTCGCTGTCGCGGCGCAGAAAGGCTTCGACCGCGGCGAGCGCGAGATGCGCCTCTTCGAGGCCGGGCCGGTCTATATCGGCGACGGCCCGAAGGACCAGCGCAACGTCGTTGCCGCCCTCGTGCGCCCGGTCGCCGAGCGTCACTGGAGCGGGCCTGTGCCGGCCTATGATGCGATCGCGGCCAAGGCGGACCTCTTCGCCCTGCTGCAGGAGCTGGATCAGCCGCCGGAGCGGTTCCAGGTCGAAGCCCCGCGCCAGCCGCACTGGCACCCGGGACAGGCGGCCTGCCTGAAACTCGGCCCGAAAGTCACGATCGCCCATTTCGGCGCGCTGCACCCGCGTGTCCTGAAGGCGCTGGATGTCGATGGCCCGGTCTACGGTTTCGAGCTGAACCTCAACGCCCTGCCGATGATGAAGGCACGGGCGACCAAGACCAGGCCCGTGCTGCAGCGCTCGGACCTCACGCCGATCCGGCGCGACTTCGCCTTCGTCGTCGATGAGGGCGTGCCGGCTGCCGACATCGTGCGTCATGCAACGTCTGCCGACAAGAAGCTGATCAGCAATGTCCTCGTCTTCGACGTCTACCAGGGCACGGGCATCGAGCCGGGCAAGAAGTCGGTTGCGATCGAGGTCACCATCCAGCCCGAGGGCGAGACGCTCAAGGACAAGGATATCGAGGCCATCGGCGAGAAGATTGTCGAGTCCGTTGCCAAGGGCACGGGCGGCGTGTTGCGGGGCTGACGAACAGCGGATAAGCCTTGAGACGAGTTCTCGGGGAGACGCTCCATGTCCATTCAGCACGTGATGACGCAGATGGGATTGCGCCACCGGCTCTATCGCCAGATGGAGCCGAATGCGCGCGACAAGACCGGCCTGTCGCCGTTCAACCTGTTCATCGTCATCCTTGTCCTGCTGAGCTTCCTGGCGCTGGCACTGGAGACCGAGCCGACGATGAGCGACGACTGGATGCTGGCCATCCAGTGGTTCAACATCGCCATCATCGCGATCTTCGCCGTGGAATACCTGCTGCGCCTCTGGGTTGCCGGCGAGGATCCCCGCTATCGCGGCCTCAAGGGCCGGCTGCGATACATCTTCAGCGGCTATGCCATGGCCGACCTCGTGGCTTTCCTGCCGGAACTGTTGTGGATCCTGTTTGCGCCGGAGGATTCCAGCCAGCAGGTCGTGATGGTGTTGCGGGTCCTGCGCCTGGCGCGCCTTGCGAAAATCTCGCGCTTCATTCCGGCGTTCGACGTGCTCGGCGCGACGCTTAACCGGGCCGGCCAGCAGCTTTTCACCACGCTCGCCATGGCCATGGCGCTGGTCTACGTCTCGGCGGTGATCCTGTATTTCGTCGAGGGTGTCGGCGGCCTCCAGCAGGAGAGCTTCGCCTCCATCCCGCGCGCCATCTGGTGGGCCATCGCGACGCTGACCACGGTCGGCTATGGCGATGTGTATCCCGTGACGCCGCTCGGGCGGTTCTTCGCATCGGTGATCGCGATTGCCGGTATCGGCATGGTGGCGCTGCCGGCCGGCGTCTTCGCCAGTGCGTTTTCAGACGAGTTGCGCGAGCGCGAGAATGCCAAGCTGAAAGCGCGCAATGAAGCGCTGGAGGAAGAGATCGAGACGGGCGAGGTCGCACCCAAGGGCGACGCCTGAAGCCCCACCCCGACCCTCCCCGGAGGGGAGGGGGCGCTCACCATGCGGGCTACGCGACGTTTCACCAAAATGCGACACAACCCCCTCCCCTCTGGGGAGGGTCGGGGTGGGGCGAGCGGCTAGTCGCCTTCATCCATGGCCAGCACGATCTGGCCGTAGCCGCGCGCCAGCCGGCCCATATTCTCGACGCTGAGCCGTTCATTCGTGCCGTGGAAGCCGCGCGAATCCTCAAGGCTCATGATCGAGGGCATGAAGCGATAGACGTCCTGGGTAATGGCCGAGGCATAGCGCGCATCGGTCGCGCCGAGCACCAGGGCAGGGGTCACGGCCGCGCCGCCGGAGACATCCTTGGCCACGGCGTTCAGCACACCATAGGCGCGGTTGTCGATGGCGCTGACCGGTGAGGCTTCGCTGCCGATCCCGTCTTCCAGCAAGCCGACCTCGATGCCTTCGATATCGCTGGTCACGTCCCGCACATGCTGGATCACGTCCTCGGGCGTATTGTTCGGATGGATGCGGAAATTGACGATCGCCGTGGCGCGCTGGGCAAGGACATTCTCCTTTGCCGAGCCGGCCAGCATGGTTGGCGCGGTCGTCGTGCGGATCATGGCATTGCCCGCCGGAGTGGCCGCGAACTGGCTTTCCAGCACCCCGCCCAGCAGCCACTGATTGGCCATGGCAAGGCGCGCGGTAAAGCCCATTTCCAGCGACACGATCTGCATCATGTCGGAGATAGGCGGCGTGCTGAGATTGGCCTCCATCTGGTGTTCGTCAAGCGCGATCAGGGCCCGCGACAGGCGCACGGTGGCGCTGTCCCGCGGTGGCATGGAGGAGTGTCCGCCTTCGCCTTTCGCGGTCACACGCAGGGTGAGGTAGCCCTTCTCGGCAATGCCGATAAAGCCGAGCGTGCCGCCCGTCAGTGGATTGTCCTCAAGCACCATGAAGCCCTCGTCGAGCGCCATGACAGGCTCGACACCGCGCGATTTGAGCAGGGCGATCCCCGCTTCGGCGCCGGAGCCGGACACTTCCTCATCATGGCCGAGCTGGACGAGAATGGTCCGCTTTGGCTGGAAGCCATCGCGCGCCAGCGCGTCGAGCGCCTCCATGATGCCGACCAGCGAGCCCTTGTCGTCAATCGCGCCGCGGCCATAGACGTAGCCGTCCTGGATTGCGCCGGAGAAGGGCGGGGCATCCCAGTCGCCTTCGGTGCCGATATTCACCGGCACGACGTCCTGGTGCGCCATCAGCAGGATCGGCTTCAGGGAGGGGTCAGAGCCTTCCCAGGTGTAGAGCAGGGTCAGTCCGCCGGGAACGATTTCCTTGCCGGCAGCCGCATGGAAGGCCGGATAGGTCGTCTCCAGCCAGTCATGCAGCTCCAGCCACGGACCTTCCTGGCCGGGGCGCGGATCGCCGGGCGCGACCGTGATGGTGCGCATCTGGATGGCTTCGGACAGGTGCTGGGCGGCGGTCTCGGCAGACACGGCGGGCGGATCTGGCAGCTCAATCTGCTGGATCGAGTCCGGCTGGCCGCCATACATGAACGTCCGACTCAGCAGGATGACCAGCAATATGGCCAGCAGGCCCCCAATTCCCAGCAGGATCTGTTTCAAACCGGCCCTCCCTCATGCGGCTCTCATTTGCGCGCACTTTGCGGCGGCAGAACGCTAAGGGCAAGAGGGTGACGCAAGCGTCAGCTTTGACGGCTCAGTTGGCCTGGCAGAGATACTGTGTCGGGCCGGGGCCGAAGGGGTTGGCAATCAGCGTCAGCTGGTTGCCTTCAGCGATCATCTGGACGCGGAACTGGGCATAGCTCGCCATGTCCGTGAAATCGGCAAACTGGTTTTCCCCGGTGAAGGTATAGCTCGCCATGGGGGACGTCAGCTGGCCCTGATAATAGATGGTGGAGTCGCCGGTGCCGATGACGCCGGTGATATCGCCGGTCGGGCCCTGCGTGATGCCGCTCCCGCCGACCACTTCATACTGCGCGACGAGCTGCCCGGCGACGCCGTCGAGATTGCAGGTATAGGATAGGGTGCCCTGCGATTGCGCGGTGGCAGGCAGGCCGGCCAAGCACGTGGCAGCGAGCGCCAGAGTCAGGTGTTTCATGAGCACGTCTCCCCGCCGGCCCAGCGCCGGCAGGAAGAGAGTGTACCAGATTCGTGACCGGAAGGTGACCGGCCCCGCAACTAGGCCTGGCCGGAGACGGCAAGGACATCCTCGACCGTGCGAAGGCCCGGCTTCGGCGACGTGACGAGCACGGCCATGTTGCCGGGCAGGTGCTTGTTGTCGAGCATCTTCTCGTGCGCCGCCGGGATGTCCGCCCAGGGGAAGACTTCCGACATGCACGGGTCGATCCGCCGGTCGATGACCAGCTGGTTCGCCGCCGAGGCCTGCATGAGGTTGGCAAAGTGCGAGCCCTGCACGCGTTTCTGGCGCATCCAGAGGAAGCGGGCATCCATCGTCAGGTTGAAGCCTGTCGTGCCCGCGCAGATGACGACCATGCCGCCGCGCTTCACCACGAAGACGGAGACCGGGAAGGTGCTCTCGCCGGGGTGCTCGAAGACGATATCGACGTCTTTCTTGCCGGTGATGTCCCAGATGGCTTTGCCGAACTTGCGGGATTCGCGCATGTATTCGCCGAATTCCGGGCCGTTGACCTTGGGCAGCTGGCCCCAGCAATCGAAGTCCTTGCGGTTGATCACGCCCTTGGCGCCCATCGAGTAGACGAAATCGAACTTGTCATTGTCCGAAACGACGCCGATGGCGTGGGCGCCGGTGACCGCGCAGAGCTGCACGCCGAAGCTGCCGAGACCGCCGGACGCGCCCCAGACGAGCACGTTGTTGCCCGGCTTCACAATGTGCGGGCGGTGGCCGAACAGCATGCGGTAGGCGGTGGCGAGCGTCAGCGTGTAGCAGGCGCTCTCTTCCCAGGTGAGGTGTTTCGGACGCGGCATGCACTGGCGCGCCTGCACGCGGCAGAACTGCGCGAAGCTGCCATCCGGTGTCTCATAGCCCCAGATGCGCTGCGACGGGGAGAACATCGGGTCGCCGCCATTGCACTCCTCATCGTCGCCATCGTCCTGGTTACAGTGGATGACGACCTCGTCGCCGGGCTTCACGCGGGTGACCTTGCGGCCCACGGCCCAGACGATGCCAGACGCGTCGGACCCGGCGATGTGATACTCGGCCTTGTGGACGTCGAAGGGCGAAATCGGCTCGCCGAGGCCAGCCCAGATGCCGTTGTAATTGACGCCGGCGGCCATGACGAGGACCAGCACTTCGTCGGAATCGATCTCCGGGACCGGCACCTGCTCGATCTGCATGGCGGTCGACGGACGGCCATGGCGCTCGCGCCGGATCGCCCAGGCATGCATCAGTTTTGGAACATGGAACTCGGGCGGAATCTCGCCCAGTTCGTAAATATCTTTCTTCTCACGAGCGATTGTCGCGGTATTCATTCTCTCGGGCCTCCGATTTCAATTCATGTGCGCAAGATTGTTCCTCCTGCTTCACATGCCTCCAATTTGGCGAAACACTGACTAAATCATTGCAACAAGGCAAGACTTATTTGTTGCGGCGCAACATGGCGTGTAGGGGGATATGGGTATGGGGCCAAGTGAATGGATATACCTGAACGGGCGGATCTGCCGCGCGGAAGAGGCCGTGATATCGCCTTTCGACAGGGGGTTTCTCTTCGCGCATGCAGCATATGAAGTCACCGCCGTCTTCGATGGCAAGCTGATCGATTTCGAGGGACATGTTGCCCGTCTGCAACGCACCCTGACCGGGATCGACATCATCACAGACTGGTCCGACGAGCAGCTCGAATACATTCACAAGGAGCTCGTCCGGCGCAATCGGCTGACGGAAGGCTTTGTCTACTTCCAGGTTTCGGGCGGGGCTTATGGCGCGCGTGACTTTGCCGGGCCGGAGACGCTCGTGCCGACGGTTTTCATGTTCTGCGAGGCGCGCCAGCTCATCGGTGAAAAGGCGCGCGACGGCGTTGCGGCCATTCTTGTCGAGGATCAGCGCTGGAAGCGGCGCGACTTCAAGACCACGCAGCTTGTCTCCCAGGCGCTGGCCTATCGCGATGCCGCCCGCGCCGGCGCGACCTCTGCCATCCTGTTCGAGGACGGTTATGTCACAGAGGCGGCCTCCGCCAATCTGTGGGTCGTCACCGCCGAGGGCACGCTGGTCACGCGCAATCTCGGCCACCAGATCCTGCCCGGCATCACCCGGCAGTCTGTGCTCGCGCGGCTCGCCGAAAGCGGTTTGGCTGTCGAGGAGCGCGCCGTCTCGCTGGATGAGATCCGCAATGCGCGGGAAATCTTCACGACAGCGGCGACATCAATGGTCCTGCCGGTGGTCTCGCTTGATGGGGCACCGGTGGGAACCGGCCAGCCCGGCACCATTACGCGGCGTGTGCAGGCGCTCTACTACAGGGCTATCGGCGCCAATCTCGGCATGCATGCGCCCTGGGTTACCGAAGCCTCAGCCGGGCCGCACGGCTGAGCGCAACCGTATTTGCGATCTTCATGGAGAGGATCAGGGCCGCCAGGCAGACCGTGACCAGATTGGCGACGATCACCGGCATGCTCTGGATCATCAGCCCGTAGACCAGCCAGCAGGTCACGCCGGCCGTGAACATGGCATACATGGTCAGCGACAGGCTGTCGGTATTGCGTGTGCGCAGGACCATGATGGCCTGCGGCAGGAAGGACAGCGTCGTCAGGATGGCGGCAATGGAGCCGATCGTGTCAGCCATGTTCGGAGGTCTCGATAAAGCCAGTGAGAGAGCCTTGTCTTCTACCTGAATCCGGCGCCCGCGTCACGGGAGACATCACGTGACGATTGCATAGCAGCGATGAAACCGGGGTGACGTTCGGGGCAACTTGCCCTTGGGCAATGTTCAGGTCATGTTGCGCCGCAATAAAAGAAACGGAGGACGAGGCATGACCGAGAGGACCTATCAACACGATCCCGACAGGCCCTGGATATTCAGGACCTATGCCGGCCATTCGACCGCCGAGAAGTCGAATGCGCTATATCGCAGCAACCTCGCGCGCGGGCAGACGGGCCTCTCGATCGCTTTCGACCTGCCGACCCAGACGGCGTTTGACAGTGACCACGTCCTCGCCAAGGGCGAGGTTGGCAAGGTCGGCGTACCGGTCAGCCATCTCGGCGACATGCGGACCCTGTTCGACGGCCTGCCGCTGGAGGAGATGAACACCTCCATGACGATCAACGCCCCGGCGGCCTGGCTGCTGGCGCTTTATGTCGCGCTGGCCGATGAGCGCGGCGATGATCGCAAGAAGCTGCGCGGCACGACGCAGAACGACATCATCAAGGAATACCTCTCGCGCGGGACCTATGTCTTCCCGCCGGCGCCGAGCATGCGGCTTATCGCGGACATGGTGAGCTGGTGCTATACAGAAGTACCGAAATGGAACCCGATGAATGTCTGCTCCTATCACCTGCAGGAAGCCGGCGCGACGCCGCAGCAGGAGCTGGCCTATGCGCTGGCGACGGCCTGCGCGGTTCTGGATGCGGTCAAGGACGGCAAGCAGGTTCCGGAAGAGGACTTTCCAACCGTCTTCGGCCGGATTTCCTTCTTCGTGAATGCGGGTGTGCGTTTCGTAACGGAACTTTGCAAGATGCGCGCCTTCGTCGACCTCTGGGAAGAGATCGGCCGTGAACGCTATGGCGTCACCGACGACAAGGCGCTGCGCTTCCGCTATGGCGTGCAGGTCAACTCACTGGGGCTGACCGAGCAGCAGCCGGAGAACAATGTCTACCGCATCCTGCTCGAGGCGCTCGCCGTCACCCTGTCGAAGCGGGCGCGCTGCCGCGCGCTTCAGCTGCCGGCCTGGAACGAGGCGATGGGCCTGCCGCGCCCCTGGGACCAGCAATGGTCGCTGCGCCTGCAGCAGATCCTCGCCTACGAGACCGATCTTCTCGAATATGAAGACCTGTTCGATGGCAGCCATGTCGTCGACGCCAAGACCGAGGAGCTGAAAGCGGGCGCGCGCGCGGAGCTGTCGATGATCGACGGCAAGGGCGGCGCGGTCGCATCGGTCGAATACATGAAGGAAAGCCTGGTCGGCGCCCATGTCGAGCGCATCCGCGGCATCGAGAATGGCACGCAGACCGTGGTTGGCGTGAACCGCTACCTCGAATCCGCCGACAGCCCGCTCAGCGCCGGGGAGAAGACCATCGAAACTGTCGATCCGCTGGTCGAGGCCGAGCAGGTCCGCGCGCTGCGCGACTGGCGTTCGTCCCGCGACAACGCTGCCGCCGAGGCGGCCCTCGCCGCCCTGAAAAGGGCTGCCGAGTCAGGCGAGAACATCATGGAGCCATCGATCGCTGCGGCGAAAGCCGGCGTCACGACCGGTGAATGGGGCACGGCCCTGCGCGAGGTGTTTGGCGAGTATCGCGGCCCGACCGGCGTCGCGCTCACCGTCGATTCCCAGGGCGATGAGGATATCGAAGCGACGAAAAAGCGTGTCGAGGCCGTCTCGGAAGCCCTCGGCCGCCAGCTCACCTATGTCCTCGGCAAGCCGGGCCTCGATGGCCACTCCAATGGCGCCGAGCAGATCGCCAGCCGGGCGCGCGCCTGCGGCATGAGCGTGGTCTATGAAGGCATCCGCTTCACCCCGGCCGAGATCGTGGCCCAGGCAAAAGAGGCAGACGCGCATGTCGTCGGCCTCTCTATCCTGTCGGGTAGCCATCTCGATCTTGTCCGCGACACGATCGCCGAAATGCGCAAGGCGGGGCTGGACAACGTGCCGCTGGTCGTCGGCGGCATCATTCCGCCGGAAGACGAGCGCGCGCTGAAACAGATGGGGGTGCGCCGCGTCTACACGCCGAAGGACTTCATGATCACCGACATCATGGGCGATGTCGTCGACGTCGTCGAAGCGGCGTGGCTGGAGAAGGTGTGAGGGCTTAGGGCCCCACCCCGACCCTCCCCAGAGGGGAGGGGGCGCACACTTCACCGTTCCAAAGCCAGCCCGTGGTTCGACGTCGCTCACCATGCGGGCTACGCGATGTTTCACCTGAATGCGACACAACCCCCTCCCCCCTGGGGAGGGTCGGGGCGGGGCCAGTGCCTCTGACTAAACCGGCACGTTCGCCCGCAGCATGTTGTAATAGTCGCGGACCTTGCGGACATAGCGCACCGGCTCGTAACCGCGGGCATAGCCGTGCCGGAGGGTTGAATAGAACTGCTTCTTCGAGAGCAGCGGCAGGACCTTTTCCAGATCGTCCCAGCTATTCTTGTCGAGGCCGCGCCGCTCGGCCAGGCGCCGGGCGTCGTAGATATGGCCCATGCCGATATTGTAGGCGGCCAGCGCAAACCAGGTCCGGTCCTCGCCCTCGATGCCATCGGGCAGTCGGTCATACAGGCGCTGCAGGTAGCGCGCGCCGCCCTCCACGCTCTGGGCCGGATCGGTGCGGTCCTTCACGCCCAGTTCCTTCGCCGTCGGCAGGGTCAGCATCATGATGCCGCGTACGCCCGTCGGGCTGACGGCGTCCGGGTCCCAGTGCGATTCCTGATAGGCCTGGGCGGCGAGAAGGTGCCAGTCGAAGGCGGTTTCCTGCGCGGCGGTTTCGAAATAGGTGCGGTATTCGGGCAGGCGGTCCTCGACGCGCTCGACGAAGCGCAGAACCTCGACATAGTCGAAATCGTCGAGATGGCCGAACCAGCGCTCGTCCAGCGTTTCCAGGAAGCCGCTGGCGTGGGCCGCGCTGAACCAGGTCGAAAGCGTCTCATCCATGCCGCCCAGCTTGCTGTTGTAGATCCAGCCGAGCGGCTGGTCCTGGCTGAGCGACATCGGCATGACGAGGCCGGGATGAAGGCGGCGCGCATATTCGGCGACATGGCTGTCGGCGATGGTGCAGTCGAGTTTGCTCTCAGCCACGTCAATCAGCATCGGCATGGCGGACCCTGCCTTACGCTCGGTCCATTTGAGCTGCGGGTGGTCTTTCTTGAGCCGCGTCAGCGTTTCGACATAGGCCGATCCGGCCAGCACGGTGAGGTTCACCTCTGACAGCGCGTCCAGCGTTGTCGGCGCGGGGCCGCCCTGATGGCAGACCACGCTTTCGCTGACATTCCTGTAGGCAGGGCCGAACTGCACCCGCTCGCCGCGCGCATCGGTGATGGTCAGGCCGGCGGCGCCAATGTGGCCCTGACCCTTCTCGATGGCGGTGAGCAGGGCGTCGATATCCTTCATCACGACATAGCGCGGGGTGACGCCCAATTGCTCGGCAAAGGCCTCCACCATGTCGACTTCATAGCCGAATCCGCCATCGCCGATGTCGCGGAAGGTGGTCGGGCCCTTCAGCGTGAGCACAACCAGCCGGCCGCCCTCGCGGACGCTTTCCACTGTCGTGGATCCTGTAACTATCGCAGCGTCCTGCGGCGAGCGGCACTGGGCCAGCCCTAGATATGCGAGGACAAGCGCACCGGCTGCGAGTCCGGTCCTGAAAGTCTTAGCCATACGTTAACAATGGGTCGTATTCGCAAATGTTCAATTAACAGAAACGTTCAGAAAGACGGCGGAAGTGCGGCTGAAACCCCTTGCATGCTGCATCGCACTCCCCGAAGACAGCGCCTGTGACAGCCAGGGGAATGGGCGATGTCTGACGTGCTTGAACTCGGTTGGGAAGAGTGGCTCGCGCTGCCGGCGCTGGGGCTTCCCGCGATCAAGGCAAAGGTGGATACGGGTGCGCGCACCTCGGCCCTGCATGCCGAAGTCATCGAGACATTCGGCGCCCCGGACAGTCCCAAGGTCCGCTTCCTGATCCAGCCGGATCCGGACCGCCCGAAACTGGAAATCATCTGCACGGCCCCGGTCGTCGACCGGCGCGACATTACCAGTTCGAACGGGCAGACCGAGCTTCGCTATGTCATCGCGACGGAAATGCAGATCGGGGGCGTGCGCCGCACGATCGAGATCACGCTGACCAATCGCGAGACCATGTCCTACCGGATGCTGCTCGGGCGATCGGCCTTTGGCGAGAATACGGTGGTCAGCCCGGACCGGTCCTTCCTGCAACCAAAGCTCAGCTATGACCTCTACAAGGAAATCAAGCCGCCGAAGCCGTCGACGCGGCCGCTGCGTATCGCGCTGCTGACGCGCGAGCCGGACAATTATTCCTCGAAGCGCCTGCTGGAAGCGGCCCGCGCGCGCGGGCATGTCATCGATGCGATCAACACGTCGCGCTGCTACATGAAGATCGAGGCACGGGCGCCGGAAGTTCATTATGACGGCAAGACGCTGCCCTTCTACGATGCCGTCATTCCGCGTATCGGCGCCTCGATGACGAGCTATGGCATGGCCGTGCTGCGCCAGTTCCAGGGCACGGGCGCCTGGTGCCTGAACCCGCCGGAAGCCATCGGCGCCTCGCGCGACAAGCTGCTGGCCCACCAGCTGCTGTCTCAGGCCGGGATCGCAATGCCGGTGACGGCCTTCGCCCATTCGCCGAAGGATACCAAGGACCTGGTCGGCCTGGCCGGTTCCGGCCCCGTGGTGCTGAAGCTGCTGGAGTCGACGCAGGGGCGCGGCGTCGTCCTCGCCGAGACGAAGAAGGCCGCCGAGAGCCTGGTCGACGCGTTCCGCGGCCTCGATGCGAACTTCCTGGTGCAGGAATTCGTCAAGGAGGCCGCCGGCGCCGATGTGCGCTGCCTCGTCATCGGCGGGAGGGTCGTGGCGGCGATGAAGCGCCAGGCCCAGGATGGCGAGTTTCGCTCCAACCTCCATCGCGGCGGCAAGGCCACGGCGATCACCCTGTCGCCGGCCGAGAAGCGGACAGCCGTTGCCGCTGCCAAACGGCTCGGCCTCAACATTGCCGGTGTCGATATCCTGCAGTCGAACAAGGGCCCGGTCGTGCTCGAAGTGAATTCCTCCCCCGGCCTCGAGGGGATCGAGGCGGCGACCGATACCGATGTCGCCGGAAAGGTCATCCGCCTGATCGAACAGCGCACCCGCACCCTCGGGCGCAAACGCTAGGCGCGGCGCCTAGGCTTCGTCTTCACGCGTGCCGAACAGCTTGCCGCGCTCGGTGATCAGGACGATCACCAGCGACGCGATCCCGAGTCCGACATAGCCTTCCAGGATCGGCACGACGGACCCGTCAAAGCGGCTCGCCACCATCCAGCCGAAGAAACTCGCCACCGTCGTCGTCATGAAGCCGTAGGCGGCGCTGGCTGTTCCCGCGATCCGGCCGAGCGGCTCCATGCCCAGGGCGGAGAAGTTCGCGCCCATCATCCCGAAGCAGGCAAAGGTCAGGGCGAAGAGCGGATAGAAAATCTCCAGCCGCTCGCCCATCGTTGCCATCAGGGCCGCATTGAGGATGGACAGCAGGATGAAGCCGATCAGCACCGTATGGCTGACGCGGCGCATGCCGAAACGTTCGACAATGCGCGAGTTCATGAAGTTCGAGACCGACAGCGCGCCGGCGATCCCTGCAAACCACAGCACGAAGGTGTCGGTCTTGTTGAACACTTCGCGGAACACCTGCTCGGAGGAGGCCACATAGGAAAACAGCGCGCCGAAGATGACGCCGCTGGCGCCCATGTATCCAATCGTGACGGGTGTGGTCACGACCCGCTTGTAGCCCCGGAAGGTCTGCGCGACGTTCAGGGGCTGGCGGTCTTCCGGCTTCAGCGTTTCCGGCAGGCGCAGCGCGATCCAGGTGCCGCAGCCGATGCCGGCCAGGCTCAATATGCCGAATGTCCATTGCCAGGGCGCAAGCAGCATCACGCCCTGTCCGACGGCGGGGGCGAGGATCGGCACGATCATGAAGACGGTCATGACCAGCGACATGATGCGCGCCATCGCGCGGCCTTCCATGAGGTCGCGCACGATCGACACGGCCACCACGCGGATGCCCGAGGCGGCGATGCCCTGCAGGAACCGCGTGAACAGGAGCAGGTCGAACGTCCAGGACAGCATGCAGGCGAAGCCCGCAATCGAGTAGGCCGCGATGCAGAACAGCGCGACCCCCTTGCGCCCGAACCGGTCCGAGATCGGGCCGAAGACGAGCTGCGGCGCGCCGAAGCCGAGGACATAGGCAAAAATGACGAGCTGCTGGTCATTCTCGTGCTGGAGGGAGTAGGTCGTCGCAATGTTGTGAAGCGCCGGCAGCATCGTGTCGATCGCCAGCGCATTCAGCGCCATCATGGCGGCGATCATGCCGACAAATTCCCAGAGCGGGAGCGGCAGCACGGGCCGGGCGACGGCTCCCCTGCGGGGCAAGTCTTGCGTTTTCAGCATGATCGCCCCCCGTAACTGGATTTCAGACGAGCGCGTATCTGGGGCCATGGGGCAGAAACGGCAACGGGCGAAGCTGAATAAAATCCAGCTCCGCCCGTTTTCCGCGCACGACCCCTCACACAGCAATCAGTTATCGACACTGTTATTGCCTTTAGTTGCGGAAGCCCGCATCATCAAATTTGATGAAAGGGGGCAAGGTTTGTCACGTTTTTGCGTGGCAACGCTGATCCATTCCAGAAAACGGGTGAGTCCGGAGAACAACTCTGTGCACGGTACAAAGATTCCTGAAACAGATCGCGTAGTCGACGAAACCTATGCGACGACACTGAATCCGGAGCGCTACGAAGCGCTTCTGGCGGCCTGGTCCGATTACATCGACAATCTGCCCGAAACCGAGAGTGACGATGCTTTCCGGGCCGATCAGGTGAATGCCCACTTCCAGCGCGCGCTCGCCATCCTCGACCGGATGGGCCGCGTCGAGGCGCGCGATGAATCGGCCCGCATGATCGCCAGCCAGATGCCGGGCCCGGCCGTCATCCTGAAGCCCGATGGCGACGTTCTGAATTGCAATGAAGCCTGCATCGACCTTCTCGGCGGGCGGACGCCGGAGACGCTGGACGACCTGTCGCTGGATGCCGCCGCTGTGGCCAGGCTGCGCAGCTGGATGACCCCGAACACCGGTCCGTCCGATCGCGGGCCCTTCCTGCTGCTGCCTGCCGTCGTGGGCGGCGAGGCGGTCAATACGCGATTGCTCGCGACGCGGATCAGCCTCAGTGCGGGGCCCGGCACCTCGAGCGAGGATGCTGTGCTGCTTGCCGCGGTCGAGGTCCACCTGCACGCCGGCGTTGCTGACAAGCTGGCCGAAACATACGGCCTGTCATCGGCCGAACTCGACGTCGCCTTCCGCCTCGGGCGTGGCGAGACGCCTGAAACGATTGCAAGGGCGCGAAAGGCGAGCATGGCGACGGTCCGCAGCCAGATCCGCGCGGTGCTGGCCAAGCTGGACGTGGCGACGACCACCGATGCAGTGCGCATCCTGACCGGGTTCGGCGCGACGATGAATGCGGTCAGCGCCATTGCCCGCCAGTCGCCGGCGCGCCGCGACATCGACCGCTGGCTGTCGCAGCACACGATGACCCTGTCGGACGGGCGGCGCTTCGCCTGGCTGGAAATGGGTGACCCGGCTGGCCGCCCGGTCCTGTTCTTTCACAATATCTATTTTGCGCCGCGCTGGACCGAGCAGGCCATCGAGGCGCTGGCCCGGCAGGGCTGGCGGGTCATCGCGCCATCGCGGCCGGGCTTCGGCCTGTCGGAGCGCGTGGCCGCTGCAACGCCGGAACAGCGTATCGAAGCGACGGCCGATTCCTGCGAGCAGCTGCTGAACCGGCTGGAGATCCCGACCGTCCTCGTCGCCGCACATGCCAATGGCATGATCCACGCGCAGGACTTTGCCGCCCGCCGGCCGGAGCGCACCCGGGCCTTGCTGTCGATCGGCGGCGAGACAAGCTGGGAAGAGGGTATGGAAAGCGGAATGCCCTGGCACCACAGGATCATGGTCACGACGCTGCTGCGTGCGCCATCGGCCATCGGTTTCATTGCGCGCGCCACCGTCGCCTTTATCGATACCGGCCGGGAGGAGTTCGTGCTGAAGACGCTGCACCGGGATTCCCCGCTCGAACAGCGTATTGCGCGCCGGCCGGAAGTCCGGGACGTCCTCTTCGATGGGTTGCGCCATACTGTCCAGCAGGGGGCGCACGGCCTGATCGCCGAGATCCGCCTGGCGCTGACCGACCGCCGCGACATTGCCCGGCGCGTGCGCCGCCCGTTCCGGATCATTCATGGGCTGAAGGACAATGTCTTCACGCCGGAGATGTTCAGGCTGTTTGCCGATACGGTGCCCAATGTGGAGCTGATCGAGATCCCCGATGCCGGCCAGTACCTGCTCTACAGCCACTGGCCGAATGTGATTTCCGAGATGGAGAAGATCTGGCGCGACTCCGAACCATTGGCGTCGGCGAAATCAAAAACCGGCGCCGGGCTCGCTTAGATAGGCCTGCTCTTCGCGCGTGGAGGGGCGGCGCAGAACGGCGTTGCGGTGCGGGAAACGCCCGAACCGTTCGATCACCTCAAGGTGCTTGCGGGCATAGTCGAGCGTTGTTTCGCAGAAATCCTTGAAGGCCGGCCGGGCCTCGCGGGCGAGTTCCTCGAACAGTTTCACCGACATCTTCTGGTCGTCCAGCGATTCGGAGTGTTCGAGCGGCAGGTAGAAGAAGACCCGCTCGACCTCGCTCAGCTCCCGGTCTTCATTGAAGGCAAGGCCGGTCAGGGTGAGATTCTTTGCCATCGGGTCGTGCGTGAAGGAAAAACGATGGCCGCGAAAGATGTTCCGGCTGAACTGGTCCAGCACGATAATCGCGGCGAGCCGGCTGCGCGCACCGTTCTTCGCCCAGGTCTTGGCCTCGCCCGCGGCGAGGTCGGCCAGCGTCGTGACGAAGGTATCGGCGATGGTCCGGTCGGTCTCGAAGCTCTTCTGGAACCACAGTTTCTGCTTGGTCTCGAGCACGGCCGGCTGGCTGGGATGGTCGCCGAGCCAGAAGTCGAGAACGGTTTCGGGAGTCACGGTCATGGCGGGACTATTCTACTTCTGCGGGTCTCTTGGCAACCAGCATATAGTTGACCTTGTCATCTGAGGACAGGCGCCATTGGCCGGTGACGGGATTGTAACTGATGCCCTGTGGAGGTTCCGGCAAAAGACCGGCCTCTTCCAGTGGCCCGGCGACTTCCTTCGGCGTCAGAAATTTCGAGAAGTCGTGCGTGCCGGGCGGCAGCCAGCGCAGGACATATTCGGCGCCGACAATGGCGAGGGCGAACGCCTTCGGTGTCCGGTTCAGCGTTGAGGCGATCATCAGGCCGCCGGGCCGGACCAGCGCGGCCGTGTCGCGCAGGAAGCCCGCCGGGTCGGCGACATGCTCGACGACTTCGAGGTTCAGGACGATGTCGAAGGGCGCGGTGCCATCTTCGAGCAGGGCCTCAGCCGTACCGACACGGTAATCGACGCTGACCCCGGCCTCCTCGGCATGGGTCATCGCGGTCTTGATGTTCTGCTCGCTGGCATCGACACCCGTGACATCGGCGCCGAGGCGGGCCATCGGCTCGCTGACAAGGCCGCCGCCGCAGCCAATGTCGAGGATGCGGATCCCTTTGAGGGGCTTGCGAGCGCGCTCATCGAGGCCGAAATGCAGGCAGGCCGTGTCGCGGATGAAGCCGAGCCGGACCGGGTTAAACTTGTGCAGCGGCGCGAATTTGCCCTTCGGGTCCCACCATTCGGCGGCCATGGCGGAAAATTTCGCCACTTCCTCCGGATCAATGCTGGGGGTTTGGGGCATATTTTGCCGGTTCTCTGCTATTTTTTCCATATCTTTAGCAAACCTGTTTGCGCAAACGCCGCGACCCGCTTAAAGAGGCGCGCGAATTCTCTGATGCTTTAAATGGGAAGGCTTGGCAGCGAGGCAATGCAGCGCACGGTCCTAAAATTCGGTGGAACATCGGTCGCAGACCTCGACCGCATCGCGCACGTGGCTGACATTGTCGCCTGGCGTGCGGAGCGGGGCGAGCATCTCGCCGTGATCGTTTCGGCCATGGCGGGCGAGACCAACAAGCTTGTCGGCTTTGCCCGCGGGGCCGCCGGCGAGACGGTGACCGGCCCTGATTTCGATGACGAATATGACGTCGTCGTCTCCTCTGGTGAACAGGTCACCAGCGGCCTTCTCGCCCTGGCGCTGCGCAAGCGCGGCCTGAAGGCGCGCAGCTGGCTCGGCTGGCAGCTGGCGATGAAGACCAGCGCGGCGCATGGTAGTGCCCGCATCATGGGGTTCGAGAATTCCGGCCTGCAGGATGCTGTCGACAGTGGCGAGATCGCCGTGATCGCCGGTTTCCAGGGCGTGACGGACGAAGGCCGCGTCTCGACGCTCGGCCGGGGCGGTTCGGATACGAGCGCGGTGGCCGTGGCCGCGGCGCTGGGCGCCGACAGCTGCGATATCTATACCGATGTCGACGGCGTCTACACGACCGATCCGCGCATCGTGCCGCAGGCGCGCCGGCTGGAAAAAGTCTCCTATGAAGAAATGCTCGAAATGGCTTCGCTGGGGGCAAAGGTCCTCCAGACGCGGTCTGTCGAAATGGCCATGAACCACCAGGTCAGGGTTCGTGTGCTCTCAAGCTTTGCCGCGCCCGGCGAGACCAATCAGGGCACCTATGTCTGCAGTGAGGATGAGATCGTGGAAAAGCAAGTCGTCAACGGGGTGACCTATTCACGCGACGAGGCGAAGGTGACGCTGTACGGGGTCGAGGACAAGCCCGGCGTTTCGGCGCGTATCTTCTCGATGCTGGCCGAGGCGGGCGTCAACGTCGACATGATCGTCCAGGCCAATGCCCGCGGGCCGGAGCGCGCCAACATGGTGTTCACCTGCACCAGCGGTGACAGCGCAAAAGCCGAGCAGCTCCTGCTCGCTCACAAGGCGGATATCGGTTTCGAGAGCCTCACCGTCTCGCGCGATGTGGCCAAGGTTTCGGTGATCGGTGTCGGCATGAAGAGCCATACCGGCGTTGCCGGCACGATGTTCGATGCGCTCTACAAGAAGGGCATCAATATCGACGTGATCTCGACCTCTGAAATCAAGATTTCGGTCCTGATCGATGCGGCCTATACGGAACTGGCCGTTCGCGCCCTTCACACCGCATTCGGGCTTGACGCCGTATAGGCTGACCGGCCAATTGCGGGCATCGAGCCATGCCCCAGTCCTTTTCCGTCCCCAGGCTCCTGATCAACCGTCTCCGCGAAGTGATGGCGGGCGACATGGAAGCCGATACGCGCCTGCAGAAGGTCGTGACCCTTATTGCGGGCACGATGGTGGCCGACGTGTGCTCGATCTACAAGCGCACGGAAAGCGACGAGCTGGAGCTCGTGGCCACCGAGGGCCTGAGTGTCAGCGCTGTCCACCAGACGCGCCTCGCGCTCGACGAGGGCCTTGTCGGCCAGATTGCGCTGTCGGGCGAACCGCTCTCGATCCAGGATGCGCCGCGTCATCCGGCCTTCTCCTACCGTCCGGAGACGGGCGAGGACCCGTATCACGCCTTTCTCGGTGTGCCGATCCTGCGCGGCGGCCGCGTGATCGGCGTCCTCACCGTGCAGAACCGGACCGAGCGGATCTATGAGGAAGACGAGATCGACAGCCTGCAGACCATCGCCATGGTGCTGGCGGAAGTGGTCGCTGCCGAAGCGCTGACCAGCGGGCCGGGCGCTGTCCAGCGCGAATCGCGGGCGGTCAATCTCAAGGGCCGGATCCTTTGCGACGGTCTCGGCATGGGCATGGCCAAGCTGCATGACCCGGTCGTCTCGCCGGCCCGCTATTTCACAGAGGACCCCGAAGCCGAAGTCAGCCGCCTGCGCCGGGCCCTGACAACGCTCAAGGAATCGCTCGACAAGATGCTGGCCAGCGATGTCAGCGCGATCTTCGGCGAGCCGCGTGAAGTGCTCGAGGCCTTCAAGATGCTCGCCAGCGATCCGGTCTGGGCGATGCGCCTGGAAGAGACCGTGAAGTCGGGCCTGTCTGCCGAGGCGGCGGTCGACCGCTCGCGGCGCGAGCACAAGGTCAAGCTCGAAAACGCGCATGATCCGTATCTGCGCGAGCGCCTGCACGACCTTGAAGACCTCGACAATCGTCTCCTGCGTATCCTGGCGGGGCATGATGGCGCCGCCAATGGCGGCAATGGCGAGGAGGCCGAGGCCCAGAGCGATGTGCTGATTGCCCGGCGTCTCGGCCCGGCCGAACTGCTCGAATACCGCGACTCCGGCCTTGCGGCGATCGTACTCGAGGAAGTCGCCCCGACGAGCCATACGGCAATCGTTGCGCGCGCGCTCGGCATTCCGACCATTGGCGGTGTTGGCGCGCTCGGCGCCATCATCGCGCCCGGTGACCCGGTCATTGTCGATGCCGAACAGGGCACGCTGCATATCCGCCCGGATGAGGATTTGCTGGCCGCCTATGAGTCGCGGCGCCTGTTGCGCACGGAGCGTCAGGCGGCCTTCCAGGCGCTGCGTGAGCAGCCCTCGCGCACACGTGACGGCACCGATATTTCGCTGATGCTGAATGCGGGCCTCGCCATCGACCTCGATTCCATGGCCAAGACCGGCGCTGACGGGATCGGCCTGTTCCGGACCGAGTTCCAGTTCCTGGTTTCCGATACGCTGCCCAGGATCGACGCCCAGATCGCGCTCTATCGCAGCGTGCTCGACTTTGCCGGCTCGAAGCCGGTCCATTTCCGCACGCTCGACCTTGGCGGCGACAAGCTCCTGCCGAATGCGTCTGCGGACCTGGAAGAGAACCCGGCGCTCGGCTGGCGCTCGATCCGCTTCGCGCTGGACCGGCCGGGCCTGTTCCGCCGCCAGCTGCGGGCGCTCGTGCGCGCCGCCGATGGCGGGCCGCTCTCGGTCATGTTCCCGATGGTGACGATTGCCGAGGAGTTCTTCGAGGCCAAGGCGCTGCTGATGGACGAGATCGAATGGAGCCGGGCGCGTGGCCATCCGGAGCCGAGCGAGCTGCGCGTCGGTGCCATGCTGGAGGCGCCTGCCTTTGCCTACGGGCTGGACGATGTCGCCGGGGAGGTGGATTTCATCTCGGTCGGCACCAATGACCTCCTGCAATTCTTCAACGCGGCCGACCGCATGGTGCCAAGCGTGGCCGAACGCTACGACGTCGTCAGCCGGCCGGTCATGCGGTTCCTGGAATTCATCAGGAATGAATGCGAGCGTCTGGACATTCCGGTCTCGGTCTGCGGGGAAGTGGCCTCGCGGCCGGTCGAGGCGCTCTGCCTGATCGGGCTTGGCTATCGCAAGCTGTCGATGCCGGCGGCTGGTATAGGGCCGGTGAAACGCATGCTGCGGTCTGTCGATCTCAGCGCCTTCGAGCCGCGTTTCCGCGAAGCGCTTCACGCTTCGAACGGGACGTTCCGTAACGAAGTGTTAGCTTTGACAGCGTTACAGGAAATAGCAGTATCCGACAGCTGAATTCTGTCGTTTGGACTCTGCCAGACTGTGGTATGATCCCTGCAACATTTCAGCTGACAACAAACCCAAGGCCATTGGACGCCCAAGATGAGCGGCGACGAAGAACATAACCATGATCCGGAAACTGCAGCAGCGCCTGCAGACGGGCAGGGCATGTCCGATTTTGGCCTGATCGATTCCTTTACCGCTGGCGGACGCCTGCGGGCGGCGCGCGAGGCGCGAAACAAGACACTCGAAGACTTCGCCCGGGAGCTGAAGGTCAACCGGCGTGTCCTGGAAAGCCTCGAGCAGACGACCCAGCCCTCCGACTATGACATGCGGCGCACGCGCCTGCTGGCGAAGACCTATGCCAAGGCGCTCGGCATTGATGCCGAACCGGTGCTGGCCGACTTTCCCATGGAAGAACAGCAGGCGCTGGCAACGGCCATTCCGAAGTCTTCGGTCACGGTCAGCGAGCGCAAGCGTGGCCGGTATCTCATTCCGGTCGCCGCGATTTCCGGCGCCGTTGTCGCCGTCGGCCTGTCCGTCATGGTGCTTTCGCCTGCCAAGATAGCGGATGTCCGCACGACCCCGTCAGTCGCTGAACGGGTTGTTGCCGTGAACACGGCGAAAGAGAGCCTGTTTGCCGAAAAGCCGCTGGCCGCGCGTCCCGACGAGGGGCTGGAAATGTCGATTGTCGCGATGAAGCCTGCCTGGATCGAAGTACGCGGCGCGGACGGCACCATCTTCCGCAGCCGCATGATGGCCAAGGGTGAAGCCTACTTCCCACGCATCGGTGCCGGCTGGACCGTGACCGTCCAGGATGGCAGCGCCTTTGAATGGCGCGTCGAGGATGAGGCGGTCGGCCGCCTGTCCGAAGAGGCCCAGCCGATCTATTCGGCCAGCATCGATGAAGCCGCAGACCGGGCCGCCGAGCGCAAGAGCCCGGCCATGGCGGCCACGTCCAGCGCCCGCCCCGCGCGCTGATCCATTTGACCAAGGACAATAAAAAAGCCGGCTTCGCGATGAAGCCGGCCTTTTCAAGTCTGTGAGGACGCGCGGCGCCTAGCGGCGCTCGGTCAGCTCCTTGGCCTGCTCGGCCTGGCCGATCGCCTTGCCGAAATGGCCCTGATCGTCGCCGATGACCGGTGCGTCGCGGCAGTCGCTGGCGCAGTCATAGGTAAACTTCGCGCCGGCGCGGTTTACCGTGACAAGGTTCGCCGTATTGGCCGTCACCATGACGTCGGCGGAAACCAGAAGATTGTTCTCGGCATCGAAGACGAGGAGATTGGTGGTCCCGAACGATTTGCCGGTGAGCAGGATCAGTTGCGGATCGGCGACGGCGACATCGGCGATGTTCTGGTTGCCGACCACGACGCTCGCAGCGGGGCGCGACAGGCGAACGGGCTTCGTTGTGCCGCTTTCGACACTGTATTGCTGGGCAATCGCCGGAGCAGACATCAACAGGCCGGCGACGAGCGCGCCGGAAGCTTTCGCGGCAAACGACATTTTTGGCCTCTCCTGTGGCTTTAGAAACGTGGCGTGAAGATAGCGGCCAGAAGGTTTCGCGATCCCTAACGCCTGAGCGGCCGTTTCCTGCTTTAAATATTTATAAGATGTTTCCGCGTTAAGTAAAAATTGCTCTATCCCGGGTCAATCCGGTGATTGGTTAACAGAATGCACTACACTATTCATGAATTTTGTTAGCGGGTTTACTTGATATTCAGCGCTATTGGATACAACCGCACCTGTTCCGGGGAAACCAAATCAATCGGAACGTAACAAACTGTATGATGATGGAGTCTCCAAATGAAAAAGTTTGCACGTCTTTTCAAGAATGAGTCTGGTGCGACCGCTATCGAGTATGGCCTGATCGCTGCCCTGATCGCTGTTGCGATCATCGGCGCTGTTGGCGCTCTCGGCACGAACACCGCGACGACCTTCAACGACGTTGCTGGCGCCATCGCCGGCAACTAATAAAGGCTGACCTTCAGCCTAATGCCCTCACGGGTACATGATTCGAAGCCGCCGGACCCATCCGGCGGCTTCAGTCGTTTTGGGGGTGAAAGCAAGTCTTCAGATTTGGCTGCTAGCCTCACCTTCAAGTATAGTTGAGTAGAGTGCCCGCATGTTGATCGCCGTCCTGTTCGGTTTCCTTTTCCTGACACTTTGCGTCTATGCCGCCCTGCGCGACATTGAATCCCTGACCATTACGAACGGGCTGAACGCCCTGATCGCCTTTCTTTTCATTCCCGCCGTGATCGTCGTTGCGCCGGGTTGGGACGTGGCGGGCGGTCACCTCGCCGCCGGCGGCATCGCCTTCGTGATATCGGTGATCTTGTTCATGGTCGGCGCGTTTGGCGGGGGAGACGCGAAAATGATCCCCGGCGTCATGCTTTGGCTCGGGCCGGAAGCGGCCATGCCCTTCGTGACCATCATGGCCGTAACGGGGGGTGGGCTGGCTGTGATCGTGATGCTGGCCCGCCGGCTGGTTCCGGTCACCGCAGCACCAGGCTTTGCGCGCGAGACACTCCTGCCGGGCAATGGCGTGCCTTATGGAGTCGCGATTGCCGCCGGTGCGCTGCTCTGCGCGCCCCTGTCGCCATTACTCCAGCCGATAAGCGAAATTTCCACCCTCGGAAGTTAACTATGCCTTAGGCTGTAAGTGCAAATCTGCGCCCTGGAATTCCCGGTTTCTCAACGCGCCGGGATGGAATCAGAGGGCCGGATTCATGTCTCCAATACGTCTGATCATCTTGCTGGTGGCCGCTGCTGCTGCTGTTGGCGCTGCCTTGCTGGTGCGAGACATGTCCAGCCAGCCTTCGCCGCAGACCAACACGGGCAAGCCGGTCGAAATTGTCCGCGAAGTCGAGGTTTCGTCGACCAAGGTCCTCGTCTCGCGAAGCGACAAGCGCATCGGTTCGCTGCTGACGCCCGAAGATTTCCAGTGGTCCGACTGGCCGGAAAAAGCCGTTCATGGCGGATACTTCACCCAGGAAAGCGACCCGGGCGCCATTGAGCAGCTGTCCGGCAGCGTCGTGAAGACGGCCCTTCTCGCCGGCGAGCCGATTGTCCAGCAGAAAATCGTCAAGAAGGGCGAGACCGGCTTCATGGCCGCGCTGCTGCGCCCCGGCATGCGCGCCATCTCTGTCGAGATTTCGCCGGAGACCGCCTCGGCGGGCTTTATCCTGCCCGATGACCGCGTCGATGTGATCCTGACCTATGAAATCGAAGTGCTCACAGAGCGCGGCCCCACCGACACGACGCTGACGAAGACCGTGATCGAGAATGCGCGCGTCCTCGCCATTGACCAGATCTTTGGCGAGATGGATGGCGCGTCTGTTCTCACGGGGTCGACGGCCACTCTGGAGCTGGAGCCGCAGCAAGCTGAACTGCTCGCCCATTCGGGCCGGCTCGGCCGGATCTCGCTGGCCCTGCGCAGCGTCGCCGATGCCAATGAGAATGACGGGGCAACCATCGCGGCGACCGGGTTGCTGACCGGCGACTCTGGCGCCGGAAATCGCGTGAAAGTGTTCAAGAACGGCAGTGTGGGCGGGGGAAGCTGATGAGTCGCGTACGCCACGCAATCTCTTCGATTGGAGCAGGCCTGGCCTGCTTCCTTGCGATTCAACCGGCAGCCGCCCAGAACCTGATGGGCGTGTCCGTGATGGAGCCGGGTGAGACGAATGTCTCGCAGACCATGAAGCTCGGCCTCAACAAGTCGACCGTTATCGAACTCGACCGGCCGGTCGCCGATGTCGTGATCACCAATCCCGCCATTGCCGACGCCGTCGTGCAGACCTCGCGCCGCCTGATCTTCCGCGGTGTCGAAGTGGGCGAGACGAATGCCTTCCTGTTCGACCGTGAGGGCAACCCGCTCCTCAACCTCGAAATCATCGTCGATGCCGATACCGCCTCGCTTGAGAAGCTGATCTCGCGCTATGTGCCGGACTCCCGCGTGAAGGTGGAGAGCCTTGGCGGCAACATCGTTGTCAGCGGCGAAGTCGACAATCTCATGCAGTCCGACCAGGTGATCCGCCTGGTGAAGGCCTATGCCGGCGACACAGGCGATCTTGAGCCGGTGAACATGCTGTCGGTGGCGGCCAAGGACCAGGTCATGCTGGAAGTCCGCATCGTCGAAATGCAGCGCAATATCGTCAAGCAGCTCGGCATCAACCTGTCCGGCGTGACGAATTTCGGCGACTTCGCCAACCTCGTCGAAAAGCAGCTTTTCGCAGACGTTGCCGGCGACGGGATCAGCGCGCCCGTCAATACAGGCAACACCACGCTTGCGCCCGGCCTTCCGTTCACGAACAATTTTGGCGTTTCCAGCGCCAACGGCTACAATGTCGCCGGCAGCTCGCTCGGCGGCCTATCGACGACGGTTGGTTACACCAATTACAACGGGACCGACATCCAGTCCTCGGCGGCTGCGGCCATCGATGCGCTGGAGCGGATCGGTATCGTCCGTACGCTGGCAGAGCCCAACATCACCGCTGTTTCCGGTGAGGCGGCGAAGTTCCTGGCGGGCGGCGAGTTCCCGGTCCCGGTCGGGCAGGACAATAATGGCCGCATCGCGATTGAGTTCAAACCCTATGGTGTGGGCCTCGCCTTCACGCCGCTCGTGCTGTCGGAAGGGCGCATTTCGCTCAAGGTCTCGACCGAGGTTTCGGAGCTGACTAATCAGGGCGCCTTCCAGGGCCAGTCCGTGGCCGGCGTCAACGACCAGGGCAACATCATTACCGCGCAGACGCTGACCATCCCGGCCCTGACGGTGCGCCGCGCCGAGAGCACGGTCGAGCTGCCAAGCGGCGGGTCGATGATGCTGGCCGGCCTCATCCAGAGCCGCTCGCGCCAGTCTCTCGACCAGCTGCCCGGCCTGAAGAAGCTGCCGGTTCTCGGTGCGCTCTTCCAGTCGCGCGACTTCCTGAACGAGGAAACCGAACTGGTCGTGATGATTACGCCTTACCTGGTCGACCCGACACAGAAAGGGCGGCTCCGTACGCCTGCGGACGGTTTTGCCAATGCCTCCGACCCGCGCACGATCTTCTTCGGCAAGGTCAACGCGGTCTACGGCAAGGACGGCAAGGGGCTGACCGCCGAGAATTACAACGCGCCCGTTGGCTTCATCGAGGAGTAGGGGTTTATCATGCGTACACTGAAGAAGATTGTTGCGGCATGCGGGCTCGGATCCGCCATTCTCCTGGCGGGCTGCAGCTCGG
Organism: Henriciella mobilis; assembly: GCF_003576285.1. Lineage (NCBI taxonomy): Bacteria > Pseudomonadati > Pseudomonadota > Alphaproteobacteria > Hyphomonadales > Hyphomonadaceae > Henriciella > Henriciella mobilis. The sequence goes on from NZ_QWFX01000005.1 coordinate 125,895, forward strand.
TCGAGCCGAATGGCCCGGTCCCGGTCGAATACCTGTCCGGCACGACGCTGGACCGCCACCAGATCCGGGTGGCCGAACGGACCGCCTATCTCGAAGTCAAACTGAACGTGCTCGACAGCCATTTGCGGCTTGAGGAAAAGGCCAAGATCCAGGCCTTTGTCAGGGATTATATCAGCCGCGGCCACGGCCCGCTGATCATGTCGCTGCCAAAGAACCACGGCAATGAGGAACTCGCCGTGAAGGCGGTTGCCGAGGCGCGCGAGATCGCCTGGTCAGCCGGGGTCGATTATGAGGAGATCCGCGGCAGCGCCTACGATGCCGGCGGCAGCAACACCGCGCCGATTGTCCTGGCCTTCAAGGCCTATGATGCGATTGCGCCGGACTGCCCGCAGCGCTCGACCATCGATTTTTCGGACGCCACGTCGAACAACGACCTGCCAACGCTTGGCTGCTCGGTGCGCGCCAATATGGCCGCGATGATCGCTGATCCGGTCGACCTGCTTGGCCAGCGGCCGCTGGACGAGAGCGACCTTGCCCGCCGGACGGCCCAGCTTGAGCTTTATCGCAACGGTGAGTCGACCACGGCTGCCCGCGGCGAGTCTGAATCCGGCGCCGTCTCGACGGCAGTGAACTAGTACGGAGTGTTTTTAGGGATACGCCGATGAGCAACGAAAACGCACTTTTCGACGAGGAATTCGGCCTCGACTTCGACGATACCGGCGAAGACAGCGCCGATCCGGGGCTGATCGACCAGCTCACCGGCCCGGTCGATGCGCCGTACAAGGATGTCGAGCCCGGCGAAGTCGTCGTCCCGCCCATGGATGCCTATCAGGGCGGCGACCGGGCGATTCCGGCGATTGCAGCCCTGGCCTTCTTCGAAACCGACGAAACCCGCCAGACGATTGAACGGGTGGCGAATGACCGGCGCATGATCAATGCGACGCTGGACGCCTATCCCGGCGGGATTCCGGCCGCGATCGAGCACCTGGCGCAAAATCCGACGCCGAACCTGCTGATCGTCGAGTCGTCTGCGCATGCCGCAAAGATGATCCAGCAGATCGACGAACTTGCCGGCCATTGCGATGAAGGCGTGCAGGTCATGGTCATCGGCGCGACCAATGACATCGCCCTCTACCGCCAGCTCGTCGCGCGCGGTGTCAGCGAATATCTCGTCCCGCCGATCGAGCCGGTGCAGCTGGTCCGGTCGATTTCCAACCTGTTCTCCGACCCGGATGCGCCGTTTGTCGGCAAGTCGATCTCCGTCATCGGCGCCAAGGGCGGCGTCGGCGCCTCGACAATTGCACACAATCTGGCCTGGGCGCTGGCCGAGAATGCGATGGTGAACACCTCGCTGGTCGACCTCGACCTCTCCTTCGGCACGACCTCGCTCGACTTCAATCACGAGACCCAGCAGACCGTCGCCGACGCGCTGCTCTCGCCGGACCGGACCGATGATGCGGTGATTTCCCGCCTGCTCGCCAAGGCGACCGACCGGCTGTCCCTGTTCACCGCGCCGGCCAGCGTGAACCAGCTCATGGACATCGATCCGAGTTCCTATTCGATGGTGATCGAGGGCGTTCGCCGCCTGATGCCGTTTGTCGTGCTGGACCTGCCGCATGGCTGGAATGAGTGGATCTACAACACGCTGGTGACCTCCGACGAGGTGATCCTCGTCTGCCAGCCCGATCTCGCTTCCCTGCGCAACGGCAAGAACATGGTCGACCAGCTGAAGGCGCAGCGGCCGAACGACAATCCTCCGCGCCTGATCCTCAACATGGCCGGCGTGCCCAAGCGTCCGGAAATTCCGGTCAAGGACTTTGCCGCCGCCATTGAGGTCGAGCCGGACATCATCCTGCCCTTCGACCCGCAGCTGTTCGGCACCGCGTCGAACAAGGGCCAGATGATCTCGGAGACCGATCCGCAGGCCAAGCCCTCGCAGGCCATCGACCATCTCGCCTCGCTGCTGTCCGGACGTGAGACGCAGCAGCCCAAGAAATCCCTCCTGAAGAAACTTCTCGGAAAGTAAGGCCCGTTAGGGAATCCACATGTCCTTTGGCAAACGTTCAGCAACCGTGACCCAGCCCGCTCCGGCGGCGCGACCGGCTGCACCTGCTGCCAACCGCCCCGCTGCACCGGCCAAGCCCGCACCAGCCGCGCCGGCCGCTGCCAAGAAGCCACCCGTGCCGGGTGGCCAGAAGCCGGGCGGTCAGAAGCCGGCTGGAGGGGGCAAGCCTGTTACGCTGAAGCCGCCGCCGGACATGAAGACCGAGAAGGTCCACAAGGTCGATACGCGCTCGGAAGAGTATTACGCGACCAAGACGACCATCTTCAACGCCCTGATCGACACGATCGACCTCGGGCAGCTGGCCCAGCTCGACGCTGAGAGCGCGCGCGAGGAAATTCGCGACATCGTCGTCGAGATTATCAGTATCAAGAATGTCGTGATGTCGATTTCCGAGCAGGAACACCTGCTCGACGATATCTGTAACGACGTGCTCGGCTACGGTCCGCTGGAGCCGCTGCTCGCCCGCGACGACATCGCCGATATCATGGTCAATGGTGCCGACACCACCTACATCGAAGTCAACGGCAAGATCGAGCGCACGAACATCCGATTCCGTGACAATGCACAGCTGATGAACATCTGTCAGCGGATCGTCTCGCAGGTCGGCCGCCGCGTCGATGAAAGCTCGCCGATCTGTGACGCGCGCCTGCTGGACGGCTCGCGTGTGAACGTCATCGCTCCGCCGCTCGCCATCGACGGGCCGACGCTCACCATTCGTAAGTTCAAGAAGGACAAGCTGCGCCTCAAGGACCTCGTGAATTTCGGGTCCATCTCCGAGCCTGGCGCAGAAATCCTGCGTATCATTGGCCATTCGCGCTGCAACGTCCTGATTTCTGGCGGTACCGGCTCGGGTAAGACGACGCTGCTCAACTGCCTGACCGGCTTCATTGATCCGACAGAGCGCGTCATCACCTGCGAAGACTCCGCCGAACTCCAGCTGCAGCAGCCGCACGTGGTGCGCCTTGAGACGCGCCCGCCGAACATTGAAGGCTCGGGCGAGATCTCGATGCGCGACCTGGTCAAGAACTGCCTGCGGATGCGTCCTGAACGGATCATCGTCGGCGAGGTGCGTGGCCCGGAGGCGTTCGACCTCCTGCAGGCCATGAACACCGGTCACGACGGCTCGATGGGCACGCTGCACGCCAACACGCCGCGCGAAGCGCTCAGCCGGGTCGAATCCATGATCACCATGGGCGGCTTCTCGCTGCCCGCGAAAACCATCCGTGAAATGATTGTCGGCTCGATCGACGTCGTGGTCCAGGCCTCGCGCCTTCGTGACGGTTCGCGCCGGATCATGCAGATCACCGAGGTCATGGGCCTGGAAGGTGACACGATCATCCTGCAGGACGTGCTGAAATACGAAATGGAAGGCGAGGACGAGAACGGCAAGGTGCTCGGCCGCCACCGGGGTACCGGCATTGGCCGCCCGCGCTTCTGGGAGCGCGCAGCCTATTTCGGCCTCGAGAAGGACCTCGCCAAAGCCATCGATTCGCTGGACTAGGAGCGGCGCGATGGATGGGAACCTCATGATCTACGTCGTCGGCGGGCTGGCTTTCCTGGCCCTGGCCGGGCTTGGCCTGGCCCTGACCGGCGATGAAGGCGGGGCGGCCTCGAAGCGCGCAAAGCAGATCAAGGAAGGCCGCAAGGGCAATGGGCGCGGCGGCGGCGCTGAACAGGATGTCAATTCCCAGCGCCGGCGTCAGACACAGCAGATGCTCAAGAAGCTGCGCCAGCAGGACGAGGCGCGCCGCAAATCGCTGATGCCGCAGGATATCCGCGCCAAGCTTGTCCAGGCTGGCCTCGACGTGAAGCCGGAGATGTTCTGGATCTTCTCCGCCGTGCTGGGCCTGTTGCTCGCCGCGCTGACCTTCCTGTCCGGGGCCGAAGGCCCACCGCCGGTTGCCGGTTTCGAGATCAAGTCGCGCCCGGCCATGGTCATCGCGGCCGGTTTTGCCGGCTTCCTCGGCGTGCCGCGCTGGCTGCTCGGCTTCATGACGCAGATGCGCCACAAGAAGATGACCGCGCAGTTTGCCGACGCCATCGACATCATTGTTCGCGGTGTGAAGTCAGGTCTTCCGCTTACGGAGTGTCTGCGCATCATCGCCGCCGAGAGCCCGGCCCCGCTCGGCACCGAGTTCAAGAACCTGACCGACAATATCCAGATGGGCATGACCACGGATCGTGCCCTGCAGCAATTCTACAAGCGCGTGCCGCTGCCAGAAGTGAACTTCTTCGTCATTGTGCTGACGATCCAGTCCAAGTCCGGCGGTAACCTGTCTGAAGCCCTCGGCAACCTCTCGGCGGTGATCCGCCAGCGCAAGATGATGCGCGAGAAGATCAAGGCGATGTCCTCGGAAGCCAAGGCTTCGGCCGGCATCATTGCCTCGCTGCCTTTCGCGGTCGGCTTCATGGTCTACCTGACGACACCGAGCTACATCATGGAGCTCTTCCTCAAGCCGACCGGCCACATGATCCTGTTCATGGGCGCGGGCCTCATGTTCACCGGCGTGACCGTCATGCGCCGCATGATCAACTTCGATATCTAGGGGGAGGGGAGCGCATGGAAGCCTTTGCAGAAGCCCTCGGAAACCCCGGTACGCTGGCCTCCATGCTGGCGGCGGTTGCCATGTTCGCGACCATCGTCTCTGTCGCCATGCCGATGCTCAAGGGCGACAAGCTCGAGACCCGGCTGAAGCAGGTCACCACGCAGCGCGAAAAACTGCGCCGGGCCAGCCGCGAGGCCCTGGAAAAGAAAGGCCTGAAGCGCGAGGACACTGGCGCGATCAGCCAGATCACGGGCAAGCTGAACCTGCAGAAGATGCTGGAAGACCCGAACATCCAGGCCAAGCTGGTGCAGGCTGGCCTGAGGGGGCCGCGCCCGCTGTCGATCTTCTATTTCTGCCGCTTCGCGCTGCCCTTCTTCGGCGCGCTCGGTGTCTTCACCTATGTCTTCCTGATCAATGATCACGGCCTGTCGCCGCAGATGAAGATGGGCTCTGTCGTGTTCGGCGCGGCTGCCGGTTTCTATGCGCCGAACCTCTACATTTCCAACATGGCCTCCAAGCGCCAGCAATCGATCATGCGCGCCTTTCCGGATGCGCTCGACATGCTGCTCATCTGCGTGGAGTCGGGCATGTCGATCGAGCTTGGTTTCGCCAAGGTGGGCGCCGAGATCGGCCCGGCCTCGCCGGAACTGGCCGAGGAATTCCAGCTCACCACGGCGGAGCTTGCCTACCTGCAGGAGCGGCGCCAGGCCTATGAGAACCTCGCCAAGCGGACGGGCCATGAGGGCGTGAAATCGGTCTGTATGGCGCTCATGCAGGCCGAGCGCTACGGCACGCCGCTGGGCGATGCGCTGCGCGTCATGGCCAAGGAAAACCGCGACATGCGCATGTCCGAAGCCGAGAAGAAGGCCGCCGCGCTGCCAGCCAAGCTGACCGTGCCGATGATCCTGTTCTTCCTGCCGGTCCTGTTCCTGGTCGTCCTCGGCCCAGCCTACATCAAATATACGGAAATGAACCAGCCGGGCAGCTGATCGGCGCGTCAGCGCCGCAGGCCGCATGCCGCAAAGCCTGTTGCTGCGCTCAGTCCCCGCCGAGCGAGCCGCGCAGCTTGGGCGGGCTGGCCGCTTCTTCCTGGGCCGGCGCATCGACGTCCTCAGGCCAAGCCGCGCCGCCACCATCTTCTTCGCGCAGCGCGCCATAGTCGCGTAGCGGCGAGAGCATGGATTTCAGCGTCTGCATGTTCTGCTCGACCGTCGCATCCGGCGCGGCCGGATCGACCTGCCTTGCCTCGTCGAACTTGCCCTGCAGGCCAAGCACGAGGGCGAGGTTCTGGCGTACGCGCGCGGTCGCGTCCGGTGAGGAGGCCGCGGCGCGCAGCTTCGCCTCGGCGCCGTTGAGATTGCCGGTGAGCGCGAGCGACAGGCCGTAATTGGCCAGCGTCGACACGCGGCCCGGCTGGATCCTGAGCGCCTGCTCATAGGAGGCCTGGGCGTCTTCATGGCGCTCCATCTGGTCAAGCGCGAGGCCGAGCCCGCCATAGGCATCGGCATTATCCGGCGCGATGGCGGCGGCGCGGTAATAGAAGTCGGCCGCTTCGGCCGGGCGGTTCTCGCTCATCAGGGCGCGGGCCATCACGATATGCAGCTCGGCGGACTCAGGATGGATCGGCAGGGTCTTGGAGCCGATCTCGATGGCGCGTTCATGGCTGCCGATCTCGCGCAGCGCCTGCATGAATTCCACGGTCACATCGAGTTTTGTTGGATCCTTGCGGAACTCCTTGCCCCAGAAATTCGCTTTGGTCAGGGGATCGGCGCGCCGGGCGGCCTCGATTTCCTCAGGAGTTGCCGGGGCGAGTTCCTCGGCCATGGCCGCTTCGATGGCCTGTTCGGTCTCAGCCTTGTCCGCACCACCCGCGCTCGCGCAGGCTGCGACCAGCGAGGCTGAAAGCAGTGGCAGGGCGAAGGCGATAGCTTTTGCTCTGGACATTCGGTCGGCTCCGGCGTGAGTTTCACCAGCCGCGACCTTGCGCCCGTCAGGGTCAAGGATCAGTTAACAAAACAACGCATTCGCTTAACTGTTTACAGCCAAGGGATACTTTCCAACCCATGCACAAAGCTTTCACCGCCGCCGCCAGCGATGCCGCTGCCGTCCATCTTGTCCGCCCGCTGAACTGGGATGAGGCCGAGCATGAGATCCCGCCGGGCCTGAAAGCCCTGGCGCGTGCGACCGGATTCAAGGCCAAGGCCGGCGAGACGGTGTTCATGGCCGATGAGGCGGGCAAGCTCTCGCATGTCCTGTTCGGCCTCGGCGAGGCGAATGACGCGCTGGGTGTCGCGCCGCTGGCGGCAAAGCTGCCGGAGGGCGACTACAGGATTGCCCGCGATGCCGGCCTGCCGCTCGCGCATATCGCAGCGGGCTGGGCCGATGGCGCCTACCGGTTCGACCGCTACCTGAAAGACAAGTCGGCGCCGCCCCGTCTTGTCATCGGCGAAGACGAGGATGCAGGCGCGCTCGCCCGCGAGGCTGACGCCATCGCGCTCCTGCGGGACATGATCAACACCCCGGCCCAGCATATGGGCCCGGCCTCGATTGAAGAGATCGTCCGCCAGATGGCCGAGCAATACCAGGCCGATATCGAAGTGACCGTGGGCGAGGACCTGCTGGCCGCGAACTATCCCATGGTCCATGCTGTGGGCCGCGCCGGGCCGGAAGCCCCGCGTTTCATTGAGCTCTCCTGGGGCAATCCGGACCATCCCGAGCTCGCGCTTGTCGGCAAGGGCGTTGCCTTCGACACGGGCGGGCTCAACCTCAAGACCGGCAACTATATGCGCCTGATGAAGAAGGATATGGGCGGCTCGGCGCATGTCATCGCGCTGGCCAAGCTGGTCATGGATTCGAAGCTGCCGGTGCGCCTGAAGCTCTATGTGCCGACGGTCGAGAATTCCATTTCGGGCACGGCCTTCCGCCCTGGCGATGTGCTCTCCACGCGCAAGGGTATCACGGTCGAGATCGACAACACCGACGCCGAAGGCCGGCTCATCCTCGGCGATGCGCTGGCGCGCGCCTGCGAAGGCTCGCCGGACCTGCTGATCGATTTCGCCACGCTGACCGGGGCCGCGCGCGTGGCTGTCGGGCCGGACCTTGCGCCCTTCTACACCGATGATGGCGACGTGGCCGACGCGATCAACGCTGCGTCGGCCGTTTCCGGCGACCCGGTCTGGCGCATGCCGATCTGGATGCCCTACAAGTCGATGCTGAAATCCGACATTGCCGATATCCAGAATGCCGGCGGGGCTTTTGCCGGCTCGATCACGGCCGCGGTGTTCCTGAAACAGTTCGTCGAGGCCGAACGCTGGGTCCACCTCGATGTCTGGGGCTGGCGCCAGTCGAAATATGGACGCCCCGAAGGCGCGGCCGCCTGCGGCCTGCGGGCCGTCTGGACCATGCTTCGGACACGTTATGCCTGACGCCTGACCGGTTGCGGGCAAAATGTTCTACGCGCCTTGCGTGACGGCGAATTTCCTGCTTCTTAGCGATATTCGATAAGCTTCTTGGAGATTCCCATGCGCGTCAGCCTGTCTGCCCTCGCTCTTGCCTTGCTACTTGCCGGTTGCGGCGAGCCCGACCCGGCGGCGAACCCGCCCGGCGGAACACCCGAAGCGTCCGCCCCGGCCGGCGAAAGCGAAGCGGCCGAACAGACCGAGACGCAGAAGCTGAACGCCTGGTTCGATGAGAAGTACGAAGAACAGGTGATGATGAGCCCGATCCAGCTCACCTTCCTTGGTCGCAAGGACCGGTACGGCGAGATCGACGACATGTCCTACGAGGCCCAGAAGGAACAGGTCGACTGGCAACTGGCAAGCGTCGCCGAGATGGAATCGACCTTCGACTATGACAAGCTGACGCCGGAAGCGAAGAATTCCTGGGACATCTGGAAATACCAGGCCGAGCTGGCCGAAGAGGGCCTGCAATACTTCTATAACGGCTACACCTTCGACCAGATGAATGGCCCGCAATCCTTCCTTGCGACCTTCCTGATCCAGTTCCACCGCGTCGACAATCTCGACGACATGGAAGCCTATATTTCCCGGATCCGCGAGAGTGGCCGGGCCGGCGAGCAGCTTCTCACCATCGCCAAGGAAGCGGCCAGCCGCGGCGTCGCCACGCCGGACTTTGCGCTGGAAGGGGTGATCGACCAGTCGCGGAAGATCATCACCGGCGCGCCGTTCACCGATGGCGAGCCCTCCGACATCTGGGCCGATATCGAGATGGAGATCTCCAACCTCCTCGAAGCCGGCGAGATCGACGAGGCGCAGGCCGAGACGCTGCGCACCGATGCCCGTGCAGCGCTCGTCGACGTCTTCCAGCCCGGTTACCAGGCCATCATCGACTGGGCGGAAAGCGAACTGCCCAACGCCCCGGCCAATCCGACCGGCGTCGGCACGACCCAGCCAAACGGTGCGGCCTATTACGACTACCGCCTGAAGGTGTCGACCACGACGGACCTCACCGCCGATGAGATTCACCAGATCGGCCTCGATGAGGTCGAGCGCCTGCATGCGCAGATGGAAGCGGTGAAAGAGGAGTACGGCTTCGACGGCACGCTGCAGGAATTCTTCGTCTTCCTGCGCGAGACCAAGGACAATCGGGACCTCTATTATGAGAACACCGATGCCGGCGCCGAGCAGTATATTGCCGACGCGACGGCCGCCATCGACAATATCGAGGGCCAGCTGCCGGACTATTTCGGCATCCTGCCCAAGGCAGACCTCGTCGTGAAGCGCGTCGAGCCCTTCCGCGAGCAGGATGGCGCGGCCCAGCACTACTATCCCGGCACGCCGGACGGCTCGCGCCCGGGCACCTATTACGCCCACCTCTCGGACATGACTTCCATGCCGAAGCGGGAGCTGGAAGTGATCGCCTATCATGAAGGGCTTCCGGGCCACCACATGCAGATCTCCATCGCGCAGGAGCTTCAGGACATCCCGCAATTCCGCACCCAGGCCGGTTTCACCGCCTATTCGGAAGGCTGGGGCCTCTATTCGGAAAAGCTCGCCAGCGAAATGCCGGGCACCTTCGAGGACCCGCTGTCGGAATTCGGCCGGCTCGGCTCTGAAATCTGGCGCGCCATCCGCCTCGTCGTCGATACCGGCCTGCATTCCAAGGGCTGGACCGAGGAAGAGGCCTGGGAATATTTCACCGAGAATGCCGCCGTCACAGACCAGCAGGCCCGCTCGGAAATCCAGCGCTATATCGTGATGCCGGGCCAGGCGACGGCCTACAAGATCGGCATGATCAAGATCCTGGAGCTGCGTGAGCACGCCCGCGAAGCGCTTGGCGACAAGTTCGACATCAAGGGCTTCCACGACACCATCCTTGGCGGCGGCGCCCTGCCGCTGGAAATCCTCGAGCGCCGCGTCGACCAGTGGATCGAGGACGTGAAAGCGGAAGAATAGCCGGCCGCGGCTGCGCCGCTAAAGACAGACCTGTGTCCTTCGGAAATGGCCTCGCGAAATCGGCGCGAGGCCATTTTCATATTTTTCCACAGCCCTCGTCATCTGCATCTGACATTGGAACGAAATGGGACCGGATGGACCGGTTCCGCATCGTCTTCGACCGGGACGGATTCAATTTTCAGTAAATTCAAGACACTGCCTCAAGGTTTCGATGCCGGTCAGCGTCAAGTTACAAAATATACAAAGAATACAAAGTCCTGTATTTTGTAAGTATAAAAAATTTCAAGCAAATTTGAACGTTTGGATCAACGATCCTTAAATGGCGCCCGGCACAGGGTGGCCTTCCAGAGATCATTGAATACTTCATTACGCAAGTATATCATCGATACTTTGAAAAATTGAAATTGTATTGATCAAGTGGAGTTTGAGTCTCTTGTCTGTGGGATTGACTGAAATTGTTCGTGGAGCGCCGGGTATGCCCCTCGCAAGCTCTGGCCAGGCCTTAACATCTGACTCCCAGCCGCCAGGTGCCAATGCCGATACGATCATCCAGTCGGCTCTGCAGGCCGCGCGCCGCCATCTGGGAATGAGCGTCGCTTACATCTCCAGGCTGGAGCGCGACGAAAGCCATATCCTGTATGTCGATGCGCCGGGCTATGAGGCCCTGCTGAAGCCGGGCGACGTTCGCCCCGCCAATGAGGTCTACTGCCGGTATGCCCTCGAAAGCCGCATCCCGGCCCTGTTGCCGGATGCTGCGTGCCATCCGCTGACGCGCGACCTGCAGATCACCCATGCCATACCGGTCGGGGCGTTCCTGAGCGTTCCCATCCTCTCGCGGGAGGGGGAGGTCATCGGCCTGCTGTGCTGTCTCGATCCCGTCGCCAACCCGTCCCTGACCGCCCGCGACCTTGGCACCGCCCGCATGTTTGCCGATATTGCCGGGGCCCAGCTGGAGCAGAAGCGGGCGCTGGCGAGGCAGGCAGCCCTCACCGAAAAGAAGGTCGCCCGCGTCATCGAGCGCCGGCAATTCTCCATGGTCTACCAGCCGCTCTGGAATATCGGCTCCGGAAAGATATTCGGTTTCGAGTGCCTGGCCCGTTTTTCGGCAGACCCGGCCCGTGACCCGAAGAGCTGGTTCGAGGAGGCCGGCTCGGTCGGGATGCTTGCCGACCTCGAACTGGCCCTCATTCAGTTCGCGCTGGCCGGCATCGACGCCTTCCCGCCAGAGATACGCCTGTCGATCAATGTCTCGCCCACGACCATTCTCGATCCGCGCTTTCTGGATACGCTGATCGACTACGACATCAGCCGGCTGGTGATCGAGCTCACAGAGCGTGTCCGGGTGACGGACTATCAGGCTGTGCGCGATGCGCTTGCACCGCTCGGCCCGATGGGCGTGCGCATCGCGGTCGACGATGCCGGGTCGGGCTGGGCCAGCCTGCAGCATATCATCGGGATGAGGGCCGACCTCATCAAGCTGGATCGCTCGCTGGTTTCAGGGCTGGAGGCCTCGTCGGCCTCACGCGCGATGATTGCGGCGCTCAGCCAGTTCGGCCGGGAAACCAATTGCGCCATTCTCGCCGAAGGCATCGAGACCCCTGAAGAGTTCACGGCGCTCAAGGCGCTCGGCGTGGAGTACGGTCAGGGCTTCCTGCTTGGAAAGCCGGTGAGCTTCAAGCTGGCCTGCGAACTCCTCAGGGAAGCCAACGGACGGCCGCGGGCGGTGCCTTGAGCGCTGCGCTCAGGCCGCCTTTTCCTCTTGCAGCTCCTGCGCCTTCATCGCTTCGGCGATGTGGTCGGCCAGAAGGCGGGCCTTGCCTTTCAGCTTGCCGCCGGACCAGACGACGTGCAGCGGCAGGGCATCGGATTCCCAGTCCGGCAGAAGGCGGACGAGATTGCCCGCGCGGACTTTCTCGCAGACCAGCCAGTCCGGCGCGAGAATATAGCCGAGCCCGTCCTGTGCGGCCTGGATCAGCATGTCGCCGGACGAGGCGCGGAAGCGGCCATCGACGCGCAGGTCGATCCGGTTACCCTTTTCGGTATGCGTCATCACCCAGTGCTGGGCGCTGCTGGAGCGGTGGCGAAGATGCAGCGCGTCCTCGGATGGCAGGTCGGCGGGGCTCTCCAGCGCCGACATCTGCGCGGCATAGATCGCTGAGGCCCACAGCTTGCGCGGGCTGAGGGCGATGCGCTTGGCCATCAGACTGGAATCGGCCAGCTCGCCCAGCCGGAAGGCGAGATCGATGCCCTCCTGGACGATGTCAGTATAGGTGTCGTCCGAGATCACATCGATGGAGAGCTCTGGATAGCGCCGCAGGAAGCTGGCCAGCGCCGGGGCGATCACCACCCGGGCCAGCGAGTGCGGCACTGTGATGCGCAGCTGGCCGTAAGGCTCGTTGTCGAGGCCGCGCACCTCGGCTTCGGCCTGTTCGAAGTCTTCCAGGATGGCGCGGGCGCGGGTGTAGAACTTCTCGCCGGCCTGGGTCAGGCTGAGGGCGCGCGTGGTGCGCAGGAAGAGGTCGGCGCCGAGCTGCGCTTCCAGGTCCTGGATGCGCCGCGACACCGTCGGCTGGCCGACATCGAGGTCGGCGGCTGCCTTGGAAAAACTTCCCGTATCGGCGACCCGTATGAAGAGCCGCATCGCGTCCAGCCGGTCCATGCCCATCTCCCGCTCATTTCGTCCCGCGCAATATAGGGATCGAAACGCCCGGGCGCGAGGGTGCGTGCGGCGCAACGTCTATCACCTGATTGTGAGCACGCTCACGCAGGCGTGCGTCGCACGTGACGGCAACAGGGTCTATCTCCACGCCATCAGATGAGAGGGGATGCACCCATGAACCGGATCCGGACCTATTTACCGCACGCGATCGCGCTTGTCGCATCGCTCGTCTTTCTCGATAGCCTGCGCTTCAAGTTCACCAATGCGGTGGAGACGCAGGTGATCTTCGGCAAGCTCAACGCCTGGGCCTCGAGCCTCGGCGCGCCGGGGCTTTTTGCGCCGACAGGGCTGTTCAGCCAGTATGTGATCGGTTCCGCCGAACTCGTCGCCTCGGCGCTGCTGCTGGTCGGCATCCATCCGGCCCTGCGGCGCTTCCAGGCGGTGGGTGCGCTGGTCGCCTTCGCGGTGATGAGCGGGGCGGTGAACTTCCACCTTTGGACGCCGCTCGGTATCGATCCGAACAATGATGGCGGCGGGCTGTTCTTCATGGCCTGCACTGTCTGGGTGACGTCGATCGTTCTCATCGTGATCCGCCGCAGGGAACTCGCCGCGATCGGGCAGGGGCTGGCTGCGACCTTCCTGCCGGGCCGCGGCGCGGATGCCGGCGCGAGCGCATCGCCTGGCGCTGTCCCTGCCAATTCCAACTGACACAGTCCAACCCTGACAAGAAAGAAGACTCCCCCATGTTCCGTATACTGCTCGCAACACTCGCCCTGAGTGTCCTGTCGCTTGGCCTCGCCGCCCCGGCCCATGCCGACAAGAAGCCGGTCTATACCGGCATCTTCTCCAACACCGCGGTTGGCGGCCACGACCCGGTCGCCTATTTCACCGAGGGCAAGCCGGTTGAAGGCAAGAAGGAATTCTCCACCGAATACCAGGGCGCCGAATTCCGTTTTGCCAGCGCCGAGAACCTCGCCTTGTTCGAGGCTGACCCTGAAAAATACGCCCCGCAATTCGGCGGTTACTGCGCCTGGGCCGTCGCCCAGGGCGACACGGCCAAGGGCGATCCGGACTATTGGAAAATAGTCGACGGGAAGCTCTACCTAAACTATAATAAAAAAATTCAGGAACGCTGGGAACAAAATGAGGCGGCGTTCATTGAACAAGCTGAAACGAACTGGCCGGCAGTGCTCAAATAGCGGGGCGATCTCCCTCCTCCCCTCACCCAGCCCCGCCTCTGACGGCTTCTAAGGCCCTGCACGTCCCCTCCGTGCAGGGCCTTTAACGTTTGCGTTAGATCGCGCGGCCCTGTGGCCTGAAAGCCGCGCGCCTGTCTCTTCATCAATTGGCTGAAATGCTGCCCACTTTCGGCCCCAATCGGAGCGCTCTTCTCCTGCCGCGCACCCCGGACAGGTGCGTTTGTACAGGAGGATTACATGTCCAGATCCCTGATCGCCCTCGCAGCCCTTGCGACGATCTCCGCCCCGGCCTTTGCCCAGGGGCTCTATGCCGATGCCGGCTACACCTTCATCAATATCGACGTGGATGAGCCGGGCGTGTCCGGCGACGTCGACCTCGGCGCGCTGGCCGGCCATGTCGGCTACAACTTCTCCGAGTGGTTCGCCCTTGAAGGCGAAGCCCTCATCGGCGTGCAGGACGAGGATGCGTCCTTCGGCGGCATCAACGCCTCGGTTGGCCTGAACTACCTCGTCGGCGCCTATGCCAAGGGCCAGGTCCCGCTCGGTGAGCGCGTCAATCTCTACGCCCGCGCAGGCCTGGTCCAGGCCGAGATCGAGGCGGAAGTCTCCGGCGGCGGCTTCAGCGGCTCCGACAGCGCAACCGAAAGCGGCGTCGGCTACGGCGCTGGCGGCGAGTTCATGCTGACCCCGGCGCTCGGCATCCGCGGCGACTATACCCGCTACGACATCGACGACACCGAAGCAGACGCCTTCACCGTGGCGGCCGTCTTCCGGTTCTAGAACAGAGCCTGTCCTCTCTTGCGAGAGGAACTGGGGCCCGGTCGGCAGAAACGCCGTCCGGGCCTTTTCTTTTGGCGGGAGGCCGCCCTCAGCTGGAGCCGTCTGGCCGCTCGGCCCATTCCTTCATGATGTGGTGGGCGACCGCAAAACGCATCGGTGCGCTGATCTCCGGGTGCGTCCCGGCGATCACCTCGCGCGCTTCGGCCCGCGTGATCCAGCGCGCCGATTCCAGCTCGCTCTTGTCGACCGTAATGTCGTCATTCTCGGCCGGCAGGATGAGGCCGATCATCAGCGAGGAGGGGAAGGGCCAGGGCTGGCAGAAGAGATACTCCGCCTGGCCCGGGTCGCAGCGGATGCCGGCTTCCTCATGCAGCTCCCGCGCGGCGCCCTGTTCCAGCGTCTCGCCCGGCTCGATGAAGCCGGCAAGGCAGCTCCACATGCCCTTGGGCCACATGGACTGGCGCCCGACCAGGCACTTGTCGCCATAGGTCGCCAGCATGATCGCCACCGGGTCGGTGCGCGGGAAATGCTCGGCCTTGCAGTCCGGGCAGACCCGTTTCCAGCCCGCCTCGGCGCGCTCACTCTCGGCCCCGCACCTGGCGCAGAAGCGGTGCGAGCGGTGCCATTCGAAGAGGCTGCGCGCCGTCGAGGCGAGGTTGGCGTCCATTTCCGGCATGCGCTGCAGGCTCATGCGCAGGTCGCCAAATTCGCCCGTGCCGGCGATGAGCGAGGTGTTCACATCGAAATCGCCCGGCATTTCCAGCGCGAAGACCGGCGCGCCGGCCTTGTCGAGGCCGAGGAAGAGCGGCTCGGCCTTGGGCGCGAGTTTTGCCGCTTCCGGCCCCAGCCAGACCAGCCCGCCATCGCCGGAGGTCAGCGGCAGGCCGCCCTGCAGGATCAGCACCAGCGCGTCGTCGCGCGCGAAGGCTTCGGCCAGCCAGGCCGGATCGGAGCGGTGATGGCCGGCCCGGTCGATGGGGCGCGAGCCGAGCGGGATGAGGTCGGAATTGTTCGTCTGACTAGGCATGCCCCTTCACCTATCAGCATTCCGCCCCTTGTCACCCCGCTTTCAAGACGCGATATGGGGGTCAGGAGGCTGGCGGTGGACGAGGCCCTCGCCAACCGGGTCAGGTCGGGAACGAAGCAGCCCTAACGAGTTTCGCTTCGGGTCACTGTCCAGTCTCCGCTTTTCCATTGAAACAATTATAAGATGTATCCAAATAAACTGGGTGTTGCGCTTCTTGTGCGATCGGCAAGATTTCGTCGGCTTAAATTGCGATAAGCCTTGGAGGCTTTTGATTGCCAAAACCACTCAAGCTTAAGCCTCGATCGGAACTAGATGCTTTCTTGCGGCAAATATCGGCGGAGCGAACGGTCTCTGCAGATGGAGAAGTCAAACTCAAAGGTCACGATTGGGAAGACGCTCCAACGTTAATCGCTTCCTATTTTAGTTTGGATTGCGGCGCCGACATGCAGCAAATGGAAGCGCTACTTCGGTCAGCATTGTTTTCGGGTGAATACCTTAAGCAAGAATTCAGTGCTAGTGAATTGGTGGATGCGTGCGAGAAGATTCGTGCAAAAAAATCAAAACAACGTCGCTCTGAGTTCAAGATTGTTTCTGCTATTACCAGCTATTCGGGAATAGAGTTTTCCAAGTTTATTTCAAGTGACGTCCATTTGGAATTTGATGTGCCTGAAAATTTGTGGTCGTCACATATCGAACAGGCTAAGAAGCACTTTCCTGACGCCTACCAAGTTTCTACAAAATACCGCCGAGTCCCGTACATTGCTACTTTTAAGGCCGCAACAGGAATAGAAGGATTCGAGCGAGCTAGATACGAAATTGACGTGTGGCGTGGCGCAGTGAATTTAGCGTCGAATATTGTAAAGCATGGACGCAGATCGTTTGGCACGGACGAAGTTCCGTTGAATAACTTCGTTAATTCCAAATTTTCTTCTGTTATTGATAGCCACGGCGAATTCGTCCGCAGTGGATTGTTTTTTTATACGCAGTGGCGACCGCCAAGAAATCATTCGTTGAGGAAAGAAGCTCGAGAACGACTTCAAACTGATATTGAACGCTATGTCGAACTAATTTCTAGGCGGCATGCATTATCAGAGTTTTCCAGAAGTATGCTCGTGAAGTACGTTCGAGCGACCGACACGCCAAACTGGCTTTATTCATTCACTGAGTTGTGGTCCGTACTGGAGCAGATTTGCTGTATTCAGTCGGGCCAAGATCACAAGAAAATAGTGGAAAGAGTAAGCACTCTTTACGAAGACAAAGCGCATACAAAACTGATGCTCGACCACCTTCGCGTGCGGCGAAACAATATAATTCATAAAGGATATGAAGAGAAATCTGATACGTCTGAGCGAATTCTATTTCAGCTCAATCGGTACGTCACTCAGGCCCTTTGGTTGATCGTTTCTAATGGATTAGAATTTTCTTCCAAGGATGAGTGGGTAGAGTTTCTAGATACAACTGGATCGGTTGAAGCGTTGCGAGCAAAAAAGATTATGCTCGACAAGGCCATCAAGTTCAGGCGGCAAGACCCTTAGAGATTTTGAGCGAGGTTTTTTCCGCTTTTGTGACGAAAGACAACCGTCTTATCTCGGCCTTTTAAGCAGAACGGCCAAAATTCATCCCACCCCTCTGAAACCCGTGCTCCAATCTCAGGCATGCTGACCCGCGCCTGGATCCTTGAAACGCTGGCCTTGCTGCCGCTCTACACTTGGCCGGTCTTCTTCCTCGAAGTCTGGCGGTTCGAGCGGTATTACCGCGCCTACCGGGCCGCGAACCCGGTCGGCATGCTCGGCGTCGCCGTGCGACCCGATGGGCGGCTGGTGATCACATTCCAAGTGGCCGGCGACCGGCCGGACCCGGACGACTGGACGAATTTTGCGCCGCGCACGCCCTGGGTGCGGCTCGCGCCGGGTGGGTTTCTCGCAGCTTTGGGCGCCGGACTGGAATCATACCGGAATTGGACTGTTCTCGTACCGGAATCGGACCCGAATTGTACCGCCGCCGGACCGGCCTTTCTGGATTCGAGCTGACCTTCCGTCCGCGTGGTTCGACTTCGCTCACCATGCGGACTGATGTTTCAAACAGCCCTGAGCCCGATCCATCGCGAAGCGGGGATCAAAAGAAAAGACAGCCCTGAGCCCGATCCATCGCGGCACGAAGTGGAGCGGGGATCAAAACCAAAGACTCCCTGAGCCCGATCCATCGCGAAGCGGGGATCAAAAACCAGAAAGCCGCAGCCCGCCGGGTTCGCGGGCGCTGGTGCTGGCCCCACCCTGACCCTCCCCTGAGGGGAGGGTATCAGGGCCGGCCCGGCCGTGAAGCAGCACACTGAGCCAGGCCGCATTCGCCCCCTCCCCGCATGCGGGGAGGGTCGGGGTGGGGCTAATGAAACCCGCGCAGGAAATTTGCTGCGTTTTCAAGGTGTTTGTCGCGTTTGGCCGCGTCCATCTTCTCGGCCATGGAGACCATCATCGCCCAGCGCGGATTGCCGGAAAGCGGCGCGCGGTTCTTCCAGATCCAGCGCCAGTAGAGCCCGTCCCACACATCGCACCAGTCGCCTGTGCCCCAATTGCTCATCTTCCGGACGTAGGAAGACCCTGAAAAATATGGCTTTGTCGTGATCCGCCCGCCATCGGCATTCTGGCTCATCGCATAGGCATTCGGCACCATCACCCAGTCATAGGAGTCGGCGAACATCTCCATGAACCAGCGATAGATGTCGTCCGGGTCGGTCTCGCAGATGAACATGAAGCCGCCGAGCACCATCAGCCGCTCGATATGGTGGCAATACCCTGTTTTCAGGACTCTTTTGATCGTGTCGTCGATGGGCGGAATACCCGTCTCGCCGGTCCAGAACGATCGGGGCAGGGCGCGGGAATGGCCCCAGTGATTGGTGGTGCGCATGGGAACACCGAGGTCTTCATAGGTGGCGCGCATGAACTCCCGCCAGCCAATCACCTGGCGAATGAAGCCCTCGGCGGAGTTCATCGGGATGTTCTTGTTTTCAATAAAGGAAATTGCCGCATCGAGGACGAGTTTCGGGGTCAGCAGGCCGATATTCAGCATCGGCGTGATGGCCGAATGCCAGAGCAGGCTCTCGCCTTCGAGGATCGCATCCTCATAGGGCCCGAAGCGCTCGAACCGCTCATTGAGGAAGGCGCCGAGCCAGCTTTCGGCCGCTTCATGGGAGGTGGGCCAGTAGAGCTGGTCCAGCGACCCGGGATTGTCGGGGAAGTCCTCCAGCACAGAGCGGCGGGCCTCTTCCTCGATATCGTCTGGGGTGAGCCAGCGCAGGCGCGGCACCTCGCCCTGTAATGATTTCGGTACTTTCCTGCGGTTGTCCTCGTCAAAGCTCCATTGCCCGCCGGCCGGTTTGTCCCCGTCCATCAGCACGCCGAGCTTGCGCCGCTGGGCCTTGTAGAACTCGGCCTGGAACCAGGATTTGTGATCCTCCCGCCAGGCCCGGTTCTCGCCCGGCGTGTTCAGGAATAGCGGGGTATTGAGCAGGGTGAGGTCGATGTTTTCGGCCTCGCAATGGGATTTGAGGCGCTTTTCGAGAATGAAATCCGTCGGGTCGCAGGCGATAATCTCCGTGACGCCCTCTTTGGCCAGCCGTTTAATGGTGGGCTTGAGGACAGACTCGCCAGCCTTGTAGCCGACGAGCTCAGCCGGCGGTTTGAGCGTGTCCAGCCGGTTCATGTAGCGCGCCATGGAGGCCCGGTGCAGCCAGAGCTTCTGCTTGTGGAACTGTAATTGATACTGGCGGTCCCCGAAGAAGAGGCTGTCCTCGATCAGGACGATCCTGTCCGGGCGCCTGTCCAGGCCGGGATGGTGATCGAACAGGTGATGCGGGAAGATGAGCAGGGCTTTTGTCATGCCACGACATAGCTAGTCCGCAGCGCCCACAGGCAAAGGCTGCAAAACCGCTTCGCTGCCATTGCGGAGGTCCCCGAGTCCCTGCCATTATCGCGCGCGATGAGTGATGAGTCCCTGAACGAGCCCGAAGGCGAGCGCGATGATGCGACCTTCTCCATGTTTGGAGAGGAGGAAATGGGCTCGGCCGAGGCCAAGGCGCCCTATCAGGTGCTCGCGCGGAAGTACCGCCCGAAGCTCTTCTCCGACCTGATCGGCCAGGAAGCCATGGTGCGAACGCTGCGTAACGCCTTCGAGACGGGCCGGATCGCGCATGCCTTCATGCTGACCGGCGTCCGCGGGGTCGGCAAGACGACGACGGCCCGGCTTCTCGCGCGCGCGTTCAACTATGAGGGCGCCGATCATGACGGTCCCAGCCTGAAGCTCGACCCGCCGGGCGAGCACTGCAAGGCGATCATGGAAAGCCGCCACCCGGATGTGCTGGAGCTCGATGCGGCCTCGCGGACCGGCGTCGCCGATATGCGCGACCTGCTCGATGGCGTGCGCTATTCGCCTCAGGCCGCGCGCTACAAGGTCTACATCATCGACGAAGTTCACATGCTCTCGACGGCGTCTTTCAATGCGCTGCTGAAGACGCTGGAAGAGCCGCCGCCGCATGTGAAGTTCATCTTCGCCACGACCGAAATCCGGAAGGTGCCGGTCACGGTCCTGTCGCGCTGCCAGCGCTTCGACCTGAAACGGCTGGAGACGGCCGAACTCGCCGCGCACCTTGCGAAGATCGCCGCGCGCGAAGGCGCGAAGATTTCCGAGGAGGGCATCACGCTGATTGCGCGGGCGGCTGAAGGGTCCGTCCGGGACGGACTCTCCATCCTCGACCAGGCGATCGTGCAGGGGCTCGATGGCGGCGAGATCAGTGGCGAAGCTGTGCGCGACATGCTTGGCCTGGGCGACCGGCTACGACTGCTCGATGTGTTTGAGTATGCGGTGACCGGCAAGGCGCAGGAAGCGGTCAGCGAAATTACCGACCAGATCCAGATTGGCGCCGACCCGCTGGTCCTGATGAAGGACCTCCTGGAGATTGCTGCCGATGTCGCCACCGTCCAGGCCATGGGTGACAATTACACGCTGCCCGGTCCGGCCGACTGGACCAACCGGACCAAGCAGATCGCCGATAGCGTCACGCCCGCCCAGGCCCAGCGCAACTGGCAAATCCTGCTGTCGGGCTATCGCGATACCCAGAGTGCGCCGGAGACCGACGTTGCGCTGCGCATGGTGATTCTGCGGCTAGTCTCTGCAGCAGACCTGCCCTCGCCGGAGGATGCGGCACGGATGATCGCTGAGGGCGGGGGCAGTGCAAGCTCCGCCCGCGGCAAGGGCGGCAAGGAAGATCCCAATGTCGTCCCCGTCGGCGGCGGCGGAACCGGCCAGCTGTCGAAGTTCGAGGATGTCCTCGACCTCCTGGAAAAGGAACGCCAGCCGACCCTCTGGGGCCAGGCCAAGGCCTATATCCGTCCGGCCGTTTTCGCCGATGGCACGATCAGTTGCGACCTGAAGGACGGCGCGCCCGTCGACCTGCTTCGCCGCCTGACCGATTTCCTTGAAGTTTCCACGGGCCGCGTCTGGGATGTACAAAAGGCCAAGACCAATCGCGAAACCGTCAAGGAGCGCGAGGAGCGGCTGAAGAATGAGCGGATCGAGGCGGTCAGGTCGGACCCGGATGTCCGCGCGGCGCTGGCGGCCATTCCCGGCGCTGAAATCGTTGAGGTCAGCGACCCTCAACCACTTGAAGCGACGGGCACGGAGGACAATGTCGTCCCCTTGCGCGTAGCGAGTCACAAGAAAGGGTAGGCGGTCGCCATGAAAGACCTCGGAAAGATCATGCAGCAGGCCCAGCAGATGCAGGCCAAGATGCAGGAAGCCCAGGAAAAGATCGAGAATATCGAGGCCGAAGGTGTCGCCGGCGCCGGTCTCGTAAAGGTTCGCCTGAAGGGCAAGGGCGACATGGTCGGAGTGACCATCGATCCGTCCCTGATGGGCGATGAGGCTGAAATCGTCGAAGATCTCATCAAGGCGGCGCATTCGGATGCGAAAAAGCGCCTCGATGAGGAAATGGAAAAGGCGATGAAGGAAGCCACCTCGGGCTTCGGCGGCATGCTGCCGGGCTTCAAGATGCCGTTCTAGGCATTCGAGCAGTCACAGTATGAGCCAGAAGAGCGCCGGTCCTGAAATCCTGAAGATGATCGAGCTGATCGCCAAGCTGCCAGGGCTCGGGCCAAGGTCCGCACGCCGGGCGGCCCTGCACCTGCTCAAGCGCAAGGACCAGCTCCTCCTGCCGCTTGCCGATGCGCTGGCCGAGGCCGGTAGCCGGATCGAGCGCTGCCGGACCTGCGGGAATTTCGATACGCTGCAGCCCTGCGCGGTCTGCCAGTCCGATGGCCGGGACAATAGTGTGATCTGTGTTGTCGAGGATGTGCCCGACCTCTGGGCGCTGGAGCGCGCGAGCGCCTTTCGCGGCCGCTACCATGTGCTTGGCGGCGTGCTGTCGCCGCTGGACGGCGTGGAGCCGGAAGACCTGACCATCGGCATGCTGATCGACCGCCTCAAGGGCGGCGAGGTGCGTGAAGTGATCTTCGCGCTCTCGGCCACGCTCGATGGCCAGATAACGGTCGATTATGTGAAGGACCAGATCGAGGATCAGGGGCTGGAGGTCCAGACGACCAGGCTTGCCCAGGGCGTCCCGCATGGTGGCGAACTCGACCACCTCGACGAGGGCACCCTGGCTGCGGCCATGCGCTCGCGGCGCTAGGCTTACTCCACCGCGCGTTCCTTGGCCCGCTTCCAGGCATCGCGCTGCATGTTGCGGTCGTAATAGGCCTTGAGGTGCCTGTAGGGCTCAAGCTCTCCCAGACGCTCGGCCATGCTGGCGATATAGGTGGTGCCGATGTCCGGCGCCTGGAACTTGTCGCCGAGAATGTACGGCATCTCGGCAAGGCGCTTGTCGAGCAGGCCGAGATGCAGCGGCACCTCGCCATCGGCAAACCCCTTGAAGACTGGAGACGGATTGTCGCCCTCGCGCGCCTGCAACATTCGCAGGAAAAGCGGCAGAAAAGCCGAGCCTTCAGGATAGTGCAGCCAGCGCTGGTATTCCGCCCAAGCCTTCCAGTCCGAGCGCGGCGGGGCAAGCGTGTTGCCGGTATCGTAGCGATCGACGAGATAGGACGCGATGGCCCCGGACTCGGTCAGCAGGATGTCGCCATCCTCGATTGTCGGCGACTTGCCGAGCGGTGTCGCGCTCTTGATGTCGTCCTGCGAGCGGAAGGTCTGCGGATTGCGGTGATAGACTTTCAGCTCATAGTCGAGGCCAAGTTCTTCAAGCAGCCAGACCGTAAAGATCGAACGGCCGATGCGCAGGTGATGGAGTGTAATCATTCGGTTTTCGTGACCGCATAGATCACGCCTTCCATGTCAGCGGTTGCAGCATAGAGCGTACCATCTGGGCCGATGGTCACGTCACGAAACGGGATATCGAGGCCGGAGAGCATGTCTTGCGTGCCCAGAACATTGCCCTCCTCATCGAGGTCGACATGGACGAGCTTCTGCCCCTTGGGCCCGTTCATGGCGCCGACGATCAGGTCTCCCTGCCAGTCCGCCCAGGCATCGCCCTTAACCAGAACCATGCCCGAAGGCGCGATGGAGGGGACCCATTTCACGACGGGCTGTTCCATGCCCGGTGCTTCGGTTTCCTCGGTGATGACCGTCCCGTCATAGTTCACGCCATAGGTGATTTCCGGCCAGCCATAATTGTTGCCCGGCGCGATGATGTTGAGCTCGTCGCCGCCCTTCGGCCCGTGCTCATGGGCCCAGAGAATGCCGCGGCCCTCGTCATAGGTGAGGCCCTGCACATTGCGGTGACCGTACGACCAGACAGCCGGAGCGCCCTCTTCGCCGCTCGCGAAGGGATTGTCCTCCGGGATCGAGCCATCGGGATTTATCCGGGCGATCGTGCCGTGATAATTCATCGGGTTCTGCGCTTCGTCCATGTAGCGGAAACCCTCGCCCATGGTCACGATCAGCGTGCCATCCGGCAGGAAGGCGAGGCGCCCGCCGAAATGGTAGGCCGTCCCGCGGATTGTGCCGGCAAAGATTTCCTGGACATCGGACAGTTCGGACGCGTCCTCAGAGAGCACACCTTTGATGACGGTCGTCGTGTTTTCGCTCGTGGTTCCCTTGGCATAGGCGAGATAGAGCGTTCGATTGGACGCAAAGTCCGGGTCGAGCGCCATGGCAAAGTACCCGCCCTGTCCTTCGACGAGTGCCTCCGGCGTGCCGGCGACCGGCGCGTCGAGCAGTGAGCCATCCCGAACAACGCGAATATGACCGTCACGCTCGGAGACGAGCATCTCGCCGGACGGCAGAAACATCATGTCCCAGGGAAAGGTCAGACCGTCCACGACAGGCGTCAGCGTATAGCCGTCCCTGGATGTCATGGTTCCTGCAACGGCGCCGGCTTCCCCGGCCGTCGAATTTTCAGTGCCCGGGCCTGGCCCGGCTTCGCCGCCGCTGCACGCCCCGAGAAGCAGCAGGACAGCGGCGGTCGCTCTGGAAAAAGTCATGTCGGTCACCTCGAAACGCTTCAGCGAGATTGTAGACCAGTCCGACCGGCAGGCAAATGAGACGCGCCGTTCTCGGTGGCATAAAAAAAGGGCGGCCCTTGCAGGCCGCCCAGCCCTGTCAGGGGGCAAGTAAAGCGTTACCAGCTCTTGCTCACGGACACACCGTAAAGCGCCGGTTCGTTCAGGAAGACGTTCGAGAACAGGCCTGAAGAGTCATCGGTGAGGTACGCGCCGGTGATGACATCATCATCGGCAATATTCTTGCCGAAGATTTCAAACTGCAGACCTGATTCCGGATTGTCGAACAGGATGGACAGATTGATGTTGTCCCAGCTGTCGAGTTCGTCGCGCCCGGTGTTCCAGACGCGCGAGAAGGCGTCGGCCTGGTAGTAATAGTCGCCGCGAAGGCGCATGTTCCAGGCCGAGTCGCCAAGCGACTCCCACGTATATTCGGCACCGAAACTGAGCGTGGTGTCCGGCGTGCCTGGCAGGTTATTGCCGTCCAGGTTCTTTGCATCGCCTTCGAAGGGTTCGAACGCCGTTGCCGTTTGTGCGACACCGTCGCTGTCAGTGTAGGACACGGTCACGCCGCCCAGCCCGAACAGGGCTTCGGCACCTTCGAGGTCACCCGTGCAAAGGCCCAGCGTGCTTCCCGGATCAAGGGCTCCCGCCTGGATCGCACCCAGAACCGTCGCGTAGCCTTGTGCCGAGACAACGCAGTTCGATGCGTTTGCGGCACTTTTCAGGACGATGAGATCGGCGCGGCCATTTGTCCGGTCGAGCACGTCAATGCCATAAGTGTCCTTAACCTGTGCGTCCAGCAGGCCGAGATTGGCATTCAGGACCAGTGTCGAGGTCGGGTTCCAGATGCCTTCGATCTCAAATCCGTTGATTTCGGCATCAACGTTGAAGTTGGCGGACGTCCGGTTGATGATCTGCGTGATCTGGTAGCCTTCATAATCATACATGAAAGCCGTGGCGTTGAGCTGCAGACCGCCGTTCGCAAAGGTGTTCTTCGTACCGATTTCATAGGAGTTGATGAACTCCGGATCGAAGAATTGCGGGAAGGAATCGGGCGAGCCGGCCGGCTGGGGCGGGTTGATGCCGCCGCCCTTGTAGCCCCGCGAATAGAAGGCGTAGAAGAGCGAATCATCAGACCAGTTGAGGTCCGGTGACCAGTCGAAGCCGATCCGGCCGGTGACTTCCTCGAACGTCGCATTGTATGTGCCGTCGCCGCCTTCATCGTTGGAAGCGCCAGGAACGGGCGCATAGGCCAGCGGGTCCGGGATATCGACGATCGACTCGCTGAGAAAGGTCGGAATGCGGCCGGCTTCCTTGTCGTCGCTCGTGTAACGCAGGCCGACGGTCAATTGCAGATCGTCGGTCATGTCATAATAGCCTTCGCCGAAGACCGCGAAACTTTTGAGCTTGTAAGGCGTGATCGACCGGAAATATTGCCGGGACACACCGTCAAGATTTTCGATCGGGGTGTTGCCGGCATTCGCCGGATCTTCCAATGGGAAGAGAGGCGCGCCAAGAGCTGCGTTCAACAGCTGGTTGAAGGCCGTCGATGTGTTGAAGAACACATAGTAACTTTCCTGGAGCTTCGGATCCTGGTTGGTTTCAAAGTCGACGGAAATAGCGCCGAGATTGAAGTTGAACGGGCCGTCGAAATCAGATTGCAGGCGAAGCTCGTGGGTCGTCTGCTCCGAATAGCCGCCAGAAATGTCTGCCGCGACCGGCGCGTTGAAGAGACCCAGCTGCGGGTCAGCGATATTTCCGCCCGGGAAGAGCAATGGATAGAGCGCCGTGAAACCGGCGGGCAGGGCAGGGTCGATCGAAGCCGCAAGCGCAACGAACGGGCTGGCCGATGTGTTGAACGGTACATCTGCAGCATATTCGTTGTAGTCTTCCTGCGAGATGACCTCATTTTCATTGTAGCTGCCGAGATAGGTCATCACCAGGCTGTCGGTGAGATCGAACTCCGCTTTCCAGGTGAACAGATCCTGTTGGCCTTCATAGGTCGGGTCGAAATAGCTTTCGATTTTCCTGAGGTCCGGAATGATGCCGCTCGTATTTGCATCGATGTTAATCGCATTGCCGGTGAGCGGGTCGATGCCACCAACGGTGCCGGACAGGAAGCCATAAAGGCCTGCCAGCGTACCGGCGGTATTCACGCCGCCCAGCGATGCCGGGTCATCAAGCTTGGCTTCGACGCAGCCCTGAGAGGTGATCAGCTGATCAATGGCGGTGATCGGTATGCCAGCATATGACGTCTTGTTCGGATCCTTGGCGCAGTATTGCTTGCCGGACCGGATGCGGCTGTCGTCTTCCTCGAAATGCTCGTAGGACAGGAAGGTGCGCAGACGGTCGGTCGGTTCCCAGGCGAACGAGGCGCGGATCGAATACAGGTCGCGATCGTCCACGTCGTTGCCAGTGGTAACGTTGTCGACATAGCCATCCCGCTGCAGCATTGATCCTGCAAAGCGAAGGGCCGCCGAGTCACCGAGCGGCACGTTCACCATACCCTTGGCTTTCACCGTGTTGTAGTTGCCATAGGTCAACTTGGCGTCGGCCTGAAACTCCTCAAGGACGGGTTTCGCTGTGATCAGGTTGAACACGCCACCGGTCGCGTTCCGGCCGTAGAGCGTGCCTTGCGGGCCGCGCAGAACCTCGATCCGCTCGACATCGTAGAATTCGGCTTCGAACAGGCTGTTCGAGGTCAGCGGCACATCGTTCTGGTGAACACCGACACCTGCGTCAGCGGAGGTCGAAACGGCATCGACGCCGATACCGCGGATACGGAAGTTGTAGCTGGTGAAGTTGCCCTTGGTGAAGTTCACGTTCGGGATGGATTTGACCAGGTCCGGGCCACCGCTCAACTGCAGCTTGTCGAGCGCTTCCTCGTCAAAGGCCGAAACCGCGATCGGAACATCCTGGATCGATTCCTCGGTTTTCTGGGTTGTGACCAGAACCGTACCCAGCGTGCGCTGCGCTTCTGTGTCTTCCTGCGCCACTGCAGCCGGGACAGCCCAGCTCATGGCGACCAGCGATGCGCCCGCCAGCATCAGATACTTTTCGGGTGTCTTGTGACTCATCTAACTCTCCTCCCGTCGAGCGCTGTTATTCTGTTTGCGCTCGATTTTTTGCGTTTCCTCACGGGCCTTCCTTTTTTGTCCGGAAGTGCCTCAACTGTTATGACAGCGACAGTGGCGACAATTTGTCAACTGCTTCTCTTGTATTGTCCACGATGCTTTAAAACCGTGCTTTTTGGGTGACGCATACATGACGCTACGGAAGGTTTTGCTTGGTTGGAGGGGTTGGCTCTGCTAACTGCGCGCTCATGGTAAAACCCACTTCGGCACTGGTACTTTTCTCCGGCGGACAGGACTCGACAACGTGCCTGGCTTCGGCGCTCAAACGGTTCGCTCATGTCGAGACGGTTGGCTTCGACTATGGTCAGCGTCACAAGGTCGAATTGCGCTGTCGCAAGAACGTGCTCAACGCGATCCGCAGCAAGTTTCCGCAGTGGGCCGACCGGCTGGGCGAGGATCACATGATTGACCTCGCCGCACTGGGTGAGATCAGTGACACAGCACTGACGCGCGATACCGATATCGGGGAAGGCGAGAACGGCTTGCCGTCCACCTTCGTGCCCGGGCGAAACCTGATTTTTCTCACGCTATCGGCCGCGCTGGCCTGGCGCCGGGGGATCTCCGTACTGGTCGGTGGCATGTGCGAGACGGACTATTCCGGCTATCCGGACTGCCGGCGCGACACGATCGACGCGCAGCAGAAGGCGATCGGGCTCGGCATGGACCGGTCGATCATCATCGAGACGCCGCTGATGTGGCTCGACAAGGCCGAAACCTGGCAGCTTGCGGCCGATCTTGGCGGTCAGGCGCTGGTCGATCTGATCGTTGATGAGACCCATACCTGCTACAAGGGCGAGCGTCTTCGCCGCCATGCCTGGGGATATGGCTGCGGCGAGTGCCCGGCCTGCCAATTGCGCAAGGCCGGTTTCGAAAAGTGGAAACAGGGCGCGGTTGCGTGAAAATCTACTCCGTCAAGGAAGCCTATGTGACGCTTCAGGGCGAAGGCGCACAGACCGGGCGCGCCGCCGTCTTCCTGCGCTTTGCCGGTTGCAACCTGTGGTCGGGCCTGGAGCGTGACCGGCACAAGGCGGTGTGCCAGTTCTGCGATACCGACTTTGTCGGAACGAATGGCGAGAATGGCGGCAAGTTTGAAGGCGCCGACGCGCTGGCAGACCATGTCGCCAGCCTCTGGGCTGCTGCGGCCGGTGCGCACGCTGACGAAGCTTATGTTGTGTGCACGGGCGGCGAGCCGCTATTGCAGCTCGATAGCCCTCTGATCGAGGCGCTTCACGCGCGCGGGTTCGAGGTTGGTGTCGAGACAAACGGGACAGTTGCCGCCCCTGCCGGGCTGGACTGGATCTGCATTTCGCCCAAAGCCAATGCGGCGCTTGTGCAAAGCCGGGGAGATGAGCTGAAACTCGTCTATCCCCAGGATGAGCCCGAAGCCCAGCCGGAGCGCTTCGAGATGCTGCAGTTCCAGCACTTCTTCCTTCAGCCCAAAGATGATAACAGGCAGGCCGAGAATATCGCTGCCGCGGCAGCCTACTGCATGAAGCATCCGAAATGGCGACTGAGCTTACAAACCCACAAACTGATCGGGCTGCCCTGAACCCGTCAGGCGAAGTGTTCGAAATCTCGAAGGCGGTGACCTTCGAGGCAGCCCATTTCATGGGCGGAAAGCCCGAGGGCCATCCCTATCGCAACCTTCACGGCCACTCCTTCCGGCTGGAAGCAAGTGTGCGCGGCAAGGTCAAACCGGGCGAGGAATGGGTCGAGGACTTCAGCAAGCTGACAGCGGCCCTGCAGGATGTCGCCCAGCAGCTCGATCATACGCTGCTGAACGAGATCGAGGGGCTTTCGGTGCCGACCCTTGAGCGGATCTGCCTGTGGGTCGCAAAAGCGCTGAGGCCCACTTTGCCGGGCCTGACGCGCGTGACACTATCGCGCCCATCCCTCAACGAGACCTGCACGCTCGACCTGGCTGGCCAGTCGAACGCGCAGTGATCCGGCCGGATAGCGGCCGCGCCTACTCGCTCAGCTTCTCTGCAAATTTCCGGGCGAACCGGCTGGAGGCGCGCTTCGCATCGCCCCAGACGCCGGATGCCCCAACCATCTGGATGTTGGTTTCGTACCAGTCATACTGAAGTTCAGCGACGGCCTCGCCACTGGCATTGTAGGCAGTGCCTTCCAGATCCATGCCGCCGATTGATTTCGAGCGCAGCATGTCAAGGCCGGGCTCGTCGCTCATCTGCTGCATGGTCGGGCGATTGGGCTTCGCATCCACGATGATCACGCTGATACGGGCCGGGTCGACATTCGCCTTGCGCAATTCGCGCTCAAGGTCGGACCGGATTTCCTTGGACAGGCGCTCGCCTTCCTTGGCACCATAGTCGGATTCCAGTTTCTCCTGGAACTCGGCCGAATAGGTAATGCTGATTTCCGAGGCTGCAGCTGCGGGAACGATTACAGCGGCCGCGAGAGAGACAAGTAGCGTTTTCATGGGCACCTCCTGAAGGCTTGAGCATACCACCGTTAACGCTCGCGCGCCAAGCAGGTTGCCTGCTATGGGTGCCTTGCGGGGACGCGCCTAGTCGTCGTCCTTGTCGTCTTTCTTCTTCTTGTCCTTCTTGCCGTCCGGCACGACGGCACCGACAGCAGCGCCGGTCACGTTGACCGCGCCTTCGGCAACATCGCCGGCGACGCCGACAGCAGTTCTGACAAGACAGCCACTCAGGAGGAGCGGGGCTGCGACGAGGAGCGGGAGTGCTTTTAACCGGGCCATGCGCGCGAAGCTGGCACGGCCCGGTTAATCAGGCAATAACAGGCCCTAGACCGTATCGACAAATACGATCTCTGCATCCTTCAGGCTCTTGAACTGAAGCGATTCCGGGCCGGTGACTGCTGCGCCATCGCGAGCCTTCAGCACCTCGCCGTTCAGTTCCACTTCGCCGGCGGCCAGCACGAAATAGCCAAAGCGGCCTTCGCTGACCTGATAGTCGAGGGTTTCGCCAGCCTTCAGGGTCGCGCCAAGTACCTTGGCGTTCTGGCGGATCGGGAGCGCCTTGTCGGCTTCATTGCCACTGGCAAGAACCGCCCATTGCCCGGACCGGTCGGCCTTGGGAAACTTGCGAGCGCCCCAGCCCGGAGATCCGCCATAGCTTTCCGGTTCGATCCAGATCTGGAAGAGGGTGGTTTCTTCCGTCTCGGCATTCCATTCCGAATGCTGGACGCCGCGCCCGGCGCTCATCACCTGGACGTCGCCAGCTTCTGTGCGGCCCTTGTTGCCCATCGAGTCCTGGTGGGTGATCGCACCTTTGCGGACATAGGTGATGATTTCCATGTCGCGGTGCCCGTGCGGGGGAAAGCCGGTCTGCGGGCGGATCCTGTCGTCATTCCAGACGCGCAGTTTGCCGTGTCCCATGCGGGCCGGATCGTAATAGTGCGAGAAGGAAAAATGGTAGTGGGCGTCCAGCCACTCGTTCTGGAAGGTGCCCAGCTTGTCGAAACGTCTGATGTCGATCATGTCTGCCTCCTGTTGAGGGGTTTCGTTGACCGAGAGATTGGGCATGAGGCGCGCCGCGTCCAGAAGCTGCACCGGACAGGACTTATGCCGATAACGAATGAATTCACTCTTCGCTGGACCTGGCGAGCTCGACCTTGATCGTCGATCCGGGTGTGATCAGCACGTCCTCGTGGCGCAGCGGGATGTCGATCCCATGCTCCTTGAACCTGTCCCAGACATTGAGCAGCACTTCGGAGGAGACATTGGAAACACCATTTTCCGGGTCATTGATCCAGAAACGCACTTCCAGCTCGATCGCCTCGTCCCCGAACTCCATGACAAGGCATTTCGGTGCCGGCGACTGCAAGACGCGCGATGTGTTTGCCGCGCCTTCGCAAACCAGGTCCACCGCCAGGCGCAGGTCTGTTTCATATTCGACCCGCAAGCGCCGCTTCACGCGGACATCCTTGTTTGAATAGGACCAGTTCACGACCTTGTCCGTGATCAGCATCTCGTTCGGGATCAGATGCTCCTTGCCGTCGCGCGTGATGACAGACGCGTAGCGCAGGCCGAGCGATTTCACGACGCCGTAGGTCTCGTCCACCTCGATGACGTCATTTGGCTTGATGGAGCGGTCGGTCAGCAGGATCACACCGGAAATGAAATTCGCGACGATCTGCTGCATGCCGAAGCCGAGGCCGACACCGATGGCACCGCCGAGCACGGCGAGACCGGACAGCGGTATGCCAAGACCAGCCAGCGTCAGCAGGGCCGCGCCGAAGAACAGGCCGATCTGCAGCGCATTCGACATCAGGATACGCAGCGATGGCTCAACACGGGGAAGGGCGTGAACGCGGGTTTTCAGTCGCGTTGCCAGCCAGTGCGCGATGAACAGGAAGAAGGCTGCTGTTGCGATGGCCTGAACGATGAAGATCGGGCTGATCCGTCCGCCGGCATAGGGCGGGCCGATATTCGACAGCCAGGCGATGGTCTCATCCAGCACGCCGAAGGCGTACAGGATGGCAAAGCCCCAGATTGTCCAGGCGAGCGGCTTGCGGACGGCATCCGGCAGGAAGGTCGTCACCAGCCGGATCAGCAGCCAGGCCAGCGCCAGAGAGGACGCGATCCGCACGAGCGTTCCATCCAAGCCCAGGCTGACGAAAAGGACGGTCGCCAGATAGAGAAAAAGCGCCCATAGGGCCGGGCGAACGAGCCGCGGGACAGTATCGTTCACATTGCGGGCGATACTCTTCGGCAGGCGCCCGACCAACCCGCTTGCCTGCCGCCGGATAGGCGGCGCGAGGAGGGCGCCAAGCAGGACCGCAGCCAGCACCGCGCCGATCTGGTAGAGGACGGGCAGCAGGACATCGAGGTTGAGGATATTTTGCTGCGCCCATCCGACCGGATCATCGAGGACAGGGCGGGCCCAGGCAAAATAGTCCGTCTGTGCGGTGCCGCCGTCCGATGCAGCAGGATCGGGAGAGACGGTCCGGCAGTATTCGATCCCATCCCGAAGGACGCATTCCTTCAGGACGGTTTCGCCGTCAGACGGGGCCGCCTCACCCTGCATGTCCCTGTTTTCCTGTCCCTAGATCGGTTCGTAGGGAAAGACTGTAGTCGTTGCGCCGAGATCCGTGAAGCTGCCTTTCATGGATGGCAGGCCCTGTTCGATCAGCGTTTCGGGGGTCCAGCCTTCCAGACGGGCGACGGACTTCACCGGCCGCGGCTGGTTGAACAGGATGACCTCATTGCCGCGCACGGAGAAGATCTGACCGGACACGTCTTTTGCGCCATCGGCGCAAAGTGCGACGGCAAACTGGGCAACTTGGTCGGCGCGCATGCCGTTCTTCATCCGCTCGACACGCTGGGCGCCGGCTTCGTCCTTGACGGGGATAGAGGCGATCATCCGGGTCCAGGCAAAGGGCGCAATCACGTTGGAGCGGACATTCTTGCGTTCGCCTTCCATGGCGATGATGTGCGAGAGGCTGGCGATGCCGAGCTTCGCTGCGCCATAGTTCGCCTGGCCGATATTGCCGATCAGGCCGGTGGTGGAGGTGAACAGGACATAAGCGCCGTCCTCCTGGTCACGGAAATGATTGATTGAGGCGCGGGTGACATTGAACGAGCCATTGAGGTGCACGTCGATGACGGCTTTCCAGTCGTCCTCGGACATCTTGTGGAACATGCCGTCGCGCAGGATGCCGGCCGGGTTCATGATGGCGTGCAGGCCGCCAAACTCGTCCTTGGCCTGTTCGATCATGCCTTCAACGGCTTTGTAGTCGGTCACGCTGTCGGAGTTGGAAACTGCTTCACCGCCCGCCGCGCGAATTTCCTGCGCGACCTTCTCGGCGGGCCCTGCATCGCCCTCGTCGGCGCCCGTAAGGCTGCCGCCAAGATCGTTCACGACGACTTTTGCCCCTGCCTTTGCGGCGATCAGCGCGCATTCCTTGCCAATGCCATTACCACCGCCAGTGACGAGAACTACCTTGCCATCCAATACGCCCATGACTTCCTCCTAGTGCGTTACGATTATTCCAGTTGTGCGCTGTCCAACACCGTCGGCGCGCGAAAGGCAAGTGCGGCGACCGTTCGCAGCTCAATGCCCGCCATTGTCCCGGCACGCCTGATCAACTACGTTAGCGCTAACAAATTCGTCGCAAAGGAGCAGGCATGAAAACGAGACGGCTCGGTAAATCCGGATTGAAGGTCACGGAAATCGGCCTCGGCTGCTGGCAGCTCGGGGGCGATTTTGGCCCGATCGAGGATGAAAGGGCGCAAGCTGTGCTGCAGGCGGCGCGCGAGGGCGGCATCAATTTCTACGATACCGCAGACGTATATGGCGACGGTCGCAGCGAGCGGTTCGTCGGTGCGCATCTGAAACCGGGCGAACTGGTGGCCACCAAAGTTGGCCGCTCGCCCGACCTCTATCCTGATGGTTATACGCAGGCTCGGGTTCGCGACCATGTGCTGTCGTCGATCGAACGGCTTGGCGGTGAGCAGCTTGACCTGATCCAGCTTCACTGCGTGCCGCCGGAAATGCTCGCTCGCGGGGAGATATTCGACTGGATGCGGTCGCTTCAGCAGGAGGGGCTTTGCCGTGCCTGGGGCGCCAGCGTCGAGACAATGGAAGAAGCCCACACCTGCCTCAAACAGCCCGGCATCGCCTCTCTCCAGATCATCTTCAACGTTTTCCGGCAGGAGGCCGCTACGCAGCTGCTGGATGCTGCAAGCGAAGCGGATGTCGGGGTCATTGTGCGCGTCCCGCTCGCCAGTGGGCTGCTGAGCGGCAAGTTTGCCCGCGAGACCGAGTTTGCCGAAACCGACCATCGGCACTTCAACCGCGATGGATCGGCCTTCTCCGTCGGTGAGACCTTTGCCGGCATCCCCTTCGAGGCGGGCATCGGTCTTGTGGAGGAGATGTCGGCGCTGAAGCCCGAGGGCTGGAGCATGGCGCAGTTTGCGCTGCGCTGGATTCTCGATTTCGATGCCGTTTCCACCGTGATTGCAGGGGCGTCAAAGCCGTCACAGGTCCACGCCAATATCGCGGCGGCGAACCTGCCGCCGCTATCGGCTGACACGCATGAACAGCTTGCCGATTTCTATGCCAGGCGGGTGAAGAACCTTGTGCAGGTCCCCGTCTGAGGATCAGACGCTTTCCCGGCTCCTGTAGCCCGCCATGCGGTTCATGGCGTCGTCTGCCTCGGCCATGATGCGCTCGACAATATCCTTTACCGGGAGCACATCCTTCACGCCACCGGCCGATTGGCCCATCGCGAAGCAGGAGCTGTCCGGGTCGAGCTTGGCTTCGTCCGTGATCCCGCCAATGCCGCCAATGACGCCGGTCTGCGTGGAGTGGATCGCCTGCATCGGGAAAGGCTGGATGTCGTCCGGGCGGCTCTCCCAATCGAGAATGTACTCATTGGTCCGGCAACGCATCGGCTTGCCGGAATAGCAGCGCGTGCGGGTCGTGTCGGTATCGCCTGCCGAGACGATGGTCTGCTTGTATAGATTGGCGGCGTGTGCCTCTTCCGATGCGATGAAACGTGTGCCCATCCAGACGCCGACGGCGCCAAGCGCGAGTGAGGCTGCAAGCCCCCGGCCGTCATAAATGCCACCTGCCGCAACCACAGGAATGTTCACCGCCTCGACGGCCTGTGCGACGAGCGGCATCGTGCCGACAAGGCCGGTATGCCCGCCGCCTTCACCGCCCTGCAGGATCACCGCGTCACAGCCGGCCTGCTCTGCCTTGATGGCATGCTTCACAGCGCCGCCCACGACCATGACCTTCACGCCGGCCTTCTTGAGTTTTTCCATGATCGGCATTGGCACGCCGAGGCCGGCAACAAAGCTGTCGGCGCCATTGTTGATGATCACGTCTACAGAGGCTTCCAGGCTTTCCGGCGAGGCGGCCAGAAGGTCCACGCCAAATGGCTTGTCGGTCAGTTCGCGCACGCGCTTCATCTGCCCTTCGATGAAGTCCGGCGTGGTGCCCGCCATGCCAAGTACGCCGTAGCCGCCCGCATTGGACATGGCGGCGGCAAGTTCGGCGTAGGATACCCCGCCCATGCCAGCGAGCATGATCGGGTATTTGACACCAAGAAAGTCACAGAGCGGTGTGCGGATGGTCATCAGGAATCCTCCAGGAGTTTTGATACCTGCATTGCCGCTGGATGCCCGTTTGCCAAGCCGTCCCGCAGCGGCAGGACACTGCAGGAGAGGAACATTTAGGCCTGTGCGACGCTATCCTGGCAGGAATTCACAACAGCGCAGTCGCGTTGCCAGAACAGGAGATCGCTATCATGACCTCACTACGTTTCATTCTCGCCGGGGCTTCGCTCGTCCTTGTCGGCGCGTGTGGCGGCAATGACGAAGAAATCTCGCAAGAGGTGGGCGATACTCAGAACAACCCGCAATACGTGATGCCCGGGGATGAGAGCGACACCGAACAAGTGCTGACACGCGAACCGGATCCGAGCCGTGACGCTGAGGAGGAACTCATCCCGAGCCCCGACACGCAGACGGACCTCGAACCTGAAATCGACGCACCGATCACGCCGGATACCGGTACCGAGCCCCAGTCAGTGCCGGAAGACGGCATGCCGGAGCCGGAAACCGAAACCCAGCCGCAATAAGGCGTCCCGGCTCTAGAAGAGCACGTATCCGCCATCGATCAGCAGCGTGTCGCCGGTGTGGAACCGCGACGCATCTGAAGCGAGGTAGACGGCTGCCCCGGCGAAATCTTCCGGTTCGCCCCAGCGTTTCATCGGTACACGGCTGATCACATGTGTCTCGAACTTGTCGTTCGACTGGGCACCGGCCGTCATGTCGGTCGCGATCCAGCCCGGCAGGATCGTATTGGCGCGAATGCCATAGCGCGCATATTCGACTGCAAGCCCCTTGATCAGAGTGATCAGCGCGCCCTTGGTGGCGGTGTAAGCTTCGTTCTTCGGGGCGCCCATGAGCGCGCCGAGGGACGCCGTTCCCATCAGCGACCCGCCTGTATCCCCTTCCTTCGACCGGGCGACCATGTGTTTCGCGCTCTCGCGAAGCGTCCAGAAGGCGCCGTCCAGATTGACGGACATGTTCTTGCGCCAGATCTCGGTGGTCATTTCATGGAAAGAGGGCGCCGAGAAACCGACGCCGGCATTGGCGATGCAGGTGTCGATGCGTCCAAAGGTTTTTACCACATCCTGCGTGGCTTCGATGACGGCCTGCTCGTCTGCGACGTCGACGGTCCATGCCTTTGCTTCACCCGCACCAATGCCAGAGAGCTTTTCGGCCGCCGCCTTGTTGTCGGCCTCCTTGCGCCCCCAGATGGCGAGGTTTGCGCCGGCCGCGGCCAGTCCTTCAGCCATGCCAAGGCCAATGCCCTTGTTGCCGCCGGTGACGAGTGCGGTTTTGCCCGTCAGATCGAATGGTGCGAATGCCATCTGGAAACTCCCTGTCTTTCGGACGGCATAAAGGAAGAAGCGCCTCGTCTTTACAATATTGACGGAACGGAAAGCGCCGATCCGCGGAAGACGGTCCCGGGCAGTCCTCAGGGGTCAGTTGTAGTCGAAGAACAGGCTCGGCATCTTGGCGACGCGGCGGTCGCGCTTGCTGAGGTGGAGACGATTACCGTCCCTGTCGAGCTGCAGGCGGAAATGTTGCAGGATGTCGAGCCCCATGACCATGATCGGCTGGTCCTGAAGACCGACAGTCTCAAGAAAGGCGGGATCGATCACGATCACCTCGAAGTGGCGCATCTTGAAATCACCGAATGTGAACCTGCGGCTCGACAGGATGCGAAGGGGCTTCACCACGCCTGTGGAACTGGTCACTTCGATCAGCCCGAAATCCTTGTCGGCCCGCGCGGCCTTGTCGGCAAATGCGCTGTTGATGAAGGTATTGCTGGCGCCGGTGTCGACCAGGGCAAGGCCAGACTTCCCGTTCACTTCGACCTTGATGAAGGGCAGGCCGTGAATCCAGGTCACGGGCAATCGGCTGGTGGTGGAATGGTAGACGCGCCTTGGCCGGGAATCGTAGGCCGACAGGCTTTCCTTCTCGAAGTCGAAATCCAGGGTCCGGTGCGGCAGGAACCTGGCAGGCAACACGGTATCGGTCGGCTTCAGGCTGAAGTCCCTGTTGAGCGCTGCCGTCAAGGGACCGCTGTCGGCACCGCCGAAACGGACGGGGCCGAGGTCAACCACCGGATAGGTGCCCTTGACGCCGAGGCCGACAATATCGATCAGCCGGCCATTCTCGTCTTCGATCAGACCGATCCGCGCAGCCGTCCGGCCACCCACCATGGCGAAGGTCGCCCCGGTATCGAAAATGGCCGATACGGGCTCTCCATCATGCAGTGTCAGGTCGACGACGAGATGACCGGTGGAGGTAACCTCGATGGGGATGTTCATTTCCTCGTTCGTGTTCGCCTGTGCAGTGGCGCATAGCGTCACGGCCAATATGGCGAGACTGAACAGGATACGTGTCACGGCACGCCGATCCTCCCTTGTGCGCTTGTTTTGTTATGTTTGCGCTACATCCGTAGACTAGCACGTTTTTCAGTCATGCGGAAGCTGGGCGACCAGGCGCGCGCCTGCCCGGACAACCCGTTCGGTCTCATCCCAGAGGCCGAGCGAGTGGAGTTCAGCTAGCGGGAAAAAGCGCGCATCTGCTGCATCGTCACCAGCGACAGGCTCCCCTTCGAGCCAGCGCGCGGCAAAGTCGGTCAGCACATAGTGACGGGTAACCAGCGTCCTTTCCCGGTTCTCGACGATCGCATCGACGACATCGATGAGCCCGGCAATCTCCGCCTTTATGCCAGTCTCTTCCATCAGCTCGCGCAGGGCAGCGTCGCGTACAGGCTCGCCCGGCTCGATCCGTCCGCCGGGCAGTGACCATTCGCCGGTCAGCGGCGGGGTTCCGCGCCGGATGAGGAGGACCTGCCCGTCCCTTATGCATACAACCCCCACGGCCGCTTGCGGACGTAGGCCGTCGACAGGTTGCGGCCGGTTTCGGGTATTTGTCATTGAGTGTCCTCGCAGCACTTCCTATGGGCAATCTGGAAGGAGGCCTTATGGCGCGGTCTGTCCCCAAACCCAAGCCTGTCAGTCTCGCCCTGCAGGGTGGTGGGGCCCATGGCGCCTTCACTTGGGGCGTTCTGGACCGGCTCAGCGAATGCGAGACCCTGGACATAAGGGCCATGACGGCAACCTCGGCGGGCGCCATGAACGCAGTGGCCTACATCACGGGGCTTGAGCGCGGCGGACCTGCCGGGGCGCGCGAGGCGCTGGAATCCTTCTGGCGCGAGATTTCCCGCCGGGGGGCGCCGCTGGATGCCCTGATGCCGACGAGCGCGGCGTCCAGCATGTTCCAGAACCACCCGTTCAAGGCCTGGACGCCGCACAATTTCGCGGCGGCGATGACCTCCTTCCTCAGCCCTTACGATCTCAATCCATTCGACATCAATCCGCTTCGCGAAACGGTCGAGTCGCAGATCGATTTCGACGCTGTCCATGCATCAAGCCTCCGCCTGTTCGTCGCCGCGACAAATGTTGAAACCGGCAAGGTCCGAATTTTCGAGGATGGTGAGGTGTCGCTTGACGCTGTGCTGGCCTCAGCCTGCCTGCCGCACACCTTCAAGGCAGTTGAGATCGACGGCGTGCCCTATTGGGATGGCGGGTATCTCGGCAACCCTTCTCTGTTCCCGCTCTTCTATTCGGATGCGCCGCGCGATGTCGTGCTGATCACGCTGAACCCGATCGAGCGGCCGGGTACACCGCGAACGGCCGGTGAGATCCAGGACAGGCTGAATGAGATCACCTTCAACGCGTCCCTGCTGGGAGAATTGCGAGCGATTGCCTTCGTCCAGAAGCTGCTGAACCAGAACCTCCTCGCGAAGACGGTTCGCAGCAATTATCGCAAGGTGAACATCCATGCGATCCGGGGCGGTGAGAGCCTGCGCACCCTGCGCCTTGAGTCCAAGTACGATACGAGCTGGTCTTTCCTCACGGGCCTTCGCGACAAGGGCCGCGCCTATGCCGAGGAATGGCTGGAAACCTGCGAACCGAAGGTCGGCAAGCAGTCGAGCCTGGATATCCATCAGGACTTTCTGAACGACTGAACCGGGCTCAGGCCGGTTTCAGGACGGTCAGTTTTGCTTTGCCAGCTTCGCGCTCGTCGAGGACCTCCCAGCCGTCGTGGTCGAAGGTTTCCTTCGCATCGGTCTCCACGACGGCGATGGCGTCAGTGGCCAGCCACTGGCCTGCAAGCAGGTTATCCAGGCATGGCGTCACCAGGCCCTGGTGGTAGGGCGGGTCGAGGAAGGCAATGGTGAAGGGCGAACCGACGCCGGCTGGCTTCGGCCCCAGGTCCGTCGCGCTACGCCGGTGGATGCGGGTGTTTCCGAACAGCTGGAAGGCTTCGACATTGTCACGGATCGTTCCGCGCGCCGCGCTATCTGTTTCCACAAAAAGACAGAAGGCCGCCCCGCGCGACATTGCTTCGAAGCCAAGCGCGCCGGACCCGGCAAACAGGTCAATCACGCGCGCGCCTTCCAGCGGCGGTGCCCAGCTCGCATGGGTGAGCACGTTGAACAGGCTTTCGCGTGCCCGATCGGATGTCGGGCGCGTGTTTCGGCCTTTCGGGGCGGCCAGCGGCTGGCCTTTGAAGCGTCCGGATATGATGCGCATGGGAAGCGGCCATAGCACCGGGCCCCTGTGCAGGAAAGCACGCTTCGGTGTATGGCGATGCTGATGAGCAGGGATCATGACATGATGCAACGCGCGCTGGATCTGGCGCGCCTCGCTGCTGAGGCAGGAGAAGTCCCGGTCGGGGCGGTTGTCTGCGATTCCGAAACCGGCACTGTGCTGGGTGAGGGACGTAACCAACCCATCGCGACGCATGACCCGACCGCTCATGCAGAGATCGCCGCCATTCGTGCGGCATGTGAGGCCGCGGGAAATTACCGACTGACTGGCGCGACCCTCTACGTCACGCTCGAGCCGTGTGCGATGTGCGCCGGCGCGATCAGCTTCGCGCGGATCGGGAGGCTGGTCTTTGCTGCGGCTGACGAAAAGGGCGGGGCAGTGCTGAACGGGCCACGATTTTTCGAACAGCCGACCTGTCACTGGCGCCCCGAAATCGTTCAGGACGAAACAAGTGCCCCGGAGGCGGCCACTCTGCTTCGCGAATTCTTCCGCGCCCGTCGTTTGACTTGATAAAAGTGCGTTTCTCGAACACCCTCCGCGTCTGGCTGAACGATGTGGGGGTGAAATCATGAGAATGAGCCTTGTTGTTGCCGGCTTCCTGGCTGTGCCACTCGCCGTCCAGGCGGCCTTGCCGCCGCAGTCCGAAAGGCAGCGAGAGCTTCAGCTGATCATTTCGAGCGCAGAAGTCGAGGCGGCGCTTGGCAGCCGCCCGATCGACAGCATCAGCACGATCGGGGACGATACCTATACGATTACGGCGGGCGGCTGCTCCTTGGTTG
Organism: Henriciella mobilis; assembly: GCF_003576285.1. Classification (NCBI taxonomy): domain Bacteria; kingdom Pseudomonadati; phylum Pseudomonadota; class Alphaproteobacteria; order Hyphomonadales; family Hyphomonadaceae; genus Henriciella; species Henriciella mobilis. Next base: position 166,638 of record NZ_QWFX01000005.1, read on the forward strand.
TCGCCGTCGTCGATGCGCCTGAGCCGGCCATGCTCAGCTGGGTTTCTCCCGGACCGTTGCGTCTGGAAATCGGCAAGCTGTCCTGCGTGGAATGCAGGAAGGCACAGCCGGGCGGTCTCTGAGAGTCTTTCCGGCACAGAGGCATGGATGACTTGCGCCCACTGCCTGTGCCAGCAATATGCGGCCCTGAATCGATCGTCATTCCAGAGCCTCGCAAGGTGTATTAACGCTTTGTATTTTTTAAATTAAAATACAGAAAGTGATGCTCAACTGCCACATGTGCAGCTGCGTGTTCGCACACGTTGGAACGTGCCTTGTTTCAGCCTCGTTTGGGTTCCAGTTCCGGTCTCCGGGCCGGGGCAAATAAGCAACTCAGAACGAGGAAACCTCCCATGCTTAAACATCTTCTCATCGGAGCCAGCGCAGCAGGCGCGATGACGATTGCTGCTGGTGCCGCACAGGCGCAGGGATATGCAGCCGGGTCAGAAGACACCGGCTTCTATCTGCAAGGCGGCTACAGCTATCTCGACATCCAGCCGGACGGCGCCGAATCCGGTGTCGATACCGATGCCATTACGGCCCGCGCCGGCTATCAGTTCAGCCCGTATTTCAGCCTTGAAGGTGATATCACGACGGGCATCGACGATGGCGAGTTCGACTACAATGTCGATGAAGATGACTTCAATCTCGACGACAACAATGATGGTGACTTCAACGACCTGATCAACGCGTCCGGCGACATCGGCCTGAACTATCTGGTCGGCGTCTACGGCAAGGCATCCATGCCGGTCAGCGACAAGCTCGATGTGTTTGCGCGCGCCGGTTATGCCTTTGTCGATCTCGACGCGACAGTCACCACACCCGGTGGGACGGATCTCACCACCGTCGAGGACTCAGAAGACGGCGCCGCGCTTGGTGCCGGTGCCGAGTTCGACCTGACAGAAAGCTGGGTCCTGCGTGGCGACTACACATGGTATGGTTTCGGCGACACCGATACCCATGCCGCCATGATCAGTGCTGGCTACAAGTTCTAGCACTCGACCACCTTGCGATATCGCACGGCGCCGGTCTCTCAGAATGAGAGGCCGGCGTTTTTTTGCTCTACAGCCAACCGGCGGCCCGCGCGAGATAGACGACGCCAATTGCCGTCACCAGCCAGCGCATCCAGCGCTTGAAGTTCACGTCGTTCATCCGCTCCAGTACCAGCCCGCCCAGCCATGTGCCAGTCATCGAGAGCGGGATGGCAAGCGCAAACAGCCACAGCGGCGGCATGGCAGCGAGGCCTGCCGAGGCCACGACAGGCGCGCTCCAGAAGGCGATCTTGACGAGATGCGCGAGGACCTGCGTGGCCGATTTGGTGGCCACGATGGCCTGTCGGGTCATGTCCGTGCGCACGAAGAAAAGGTCGAGCAGCGGGCCAGCCACGCCGGCCAGCGTATTCAGCGCCTGCACGACAAAACCGGCCGCCTCGGCCTGACCGCGCTTCTGGATATCAAGATCGATGATGGCCTTGGGCACCCACACCATCAGCGGTGTCAGGCCGAGCAGGAGATAGACAATGGTCTTGTCGGGGCGCCAGGCGAGCAGGATCAGAAGCAGGACGGCCGCCAGCGAACCGACCGTGTAACGCGCGAAAATCCGCCAGTTGATATGCTTGCGCAGCAGGAAAGCGCGCCAGCCATTCGACACCATCTGGATCGCGCCATGCACGATCATGGCTGTCGCGACGGGCAGGATCGCCGTCAGCACGCCCATCAGGATGAGCCCGCCTGCCATGCCGAAGATGCCCGAAATAAACGCTGTGATCAGTGTCGCAATGAGAATGATAAGGGCACTGATCCATGTCATGGCTCAGGCGATAGGCCATCGCCGCGCGATTCGCCAGCATCGCTCAGCTCCGGGCTTTTCGGATCCGAATTCCGGCCATAGGCTCGCTCGCATGTCGGATGATGTACGAAGAGTTGGCCCGTGGAAGGTCCATCGCACGGAAGTGTCGTTCGAAAACCCCTGGGTCCGGGTGGAGTCCAGCCATGTCACCCATCCGAACGGGGACCCCGGAACCTATGGTGTCGTCCGGTATGCCAATCTCGCGATTGGCGTCCTGCCGGTCGACGAGCATGGCCATACCTGGCTTGTCGGCCAGCATCGGTTTCCCTTCGATGAGTATAGCTGGGAGCTGCCTGAGGGCGGCGGCGGCAAATCCGAGCCGCCGCTTGGAACAGCCCGGCGTGAGTTGCGTGAGGAGACCGGCCTGTCGGCGGCGCACTGGCATGAGATCGGGCACTGGCACTTGTCGAATTCGGTCAGTGATGAGCGGGCGATCGGTTACCTTGCCTGGGGACTGTCCGAGGGCGATGCGCAACCCGAAGCGAGCGAGGAACTTGCCCTGCGCCGGGTCTCGATGAAGACGCTCGTTGCCATGTGCCTGGCAGGCGAGGTGACGGATGCGTTCACCCATCTCATGGTGCTGACAGCGCTTGCGCAGGCCCGCGAAGGCCGATTGCCTGCCGATGTGTCGCGATTGCTGGTCTGACCCGGTGCATGCTCGCTTCACCTCGACAGGTCCGGTGTGTCTTCTGCAGAAGCCCTTCAATGTAGCCGAGCCGGGAGTGTTGTGATGTCCAGGAATGCGCGGCGTTTGGCCAGGGCGCACAAGCTTGTCGGTCTCGTTGTTGGCCTCCAGCTCTTGTTCTGGACCGCGAGTGGACTGTTCTTCACGCTCTTTCCGATCGAACAGATCCGCGGCGAACACTTGCGTAAAGAGTCCGCGTCAATGGACGCGGCTGACCTTGCGGGCATTGTGCCGCCGCCGCTCTCGGGTCCGGTCGAGCAGCTGGAGCTGCGGGTGATCCTCGGGCAACCGGTCTGGGAAGCCGCCTCCGAAAGCGGTAGCCAGCTATTCGACGCCCGGTCAGGTTCGCTGCTGCCGGCGCCCGACGCTGACGCCGTGCGCGCCATCGCTGAAGCGGCCTGGGCGGGCGATGGCGCGGTGACCAGTGTCGAGCTTGTCGAGCGCCCACCGCGCGAGGCATTTTCCGGCAAACCGCTCTGGCGGGTCGATTTCGATGGGGCCGACCGGGCGACGTTCTGGGTTGATCCAGACACGCGCGAGGTCAAGGCCGTGCGAACCGGAAAGTGGCGCCTCTTCGATGTGTTGTGGCGCTTTCACATCATGGATGTGACGGGCGACGACCGGTTCGATTCCTGGTGGTTGAAGCTCTTCGCCTTTCTCGGTCTGACTACCGTGCTGTTCGGCATCGGGTTGCTCGTCCATCGCGCCATGGCAGGCCGGCTGCTCAGATAAAAAAGACCCCCGCCAGAGGGCGGGGGCCAGAGGGGTCCTGGTGATCAAATCCGGTTCGAAGGGATCAGTCGTCTGTCCAGGAGAATTCGAAGGAATAGGAGCGCTGCTGGGTGAAGCGTTCCTTCTCGGCGTCGGTAAGGGCCGGGTGATTGGCAACAAAGCCCTTCACGTCTTCGTCCTCGAGCCGCGAGCGGTCGCCGCCGACGCAGAGCGCGCGGTACATCTGCCCATCCTCGCCGCGGGTGCTGACGATAACCGGTGAAGTTTCGTCACTGTCCCGGTCTTCGCACTGGTCGGCCAGATCTTCCACGACCTCGCCGGCCGCTTCCAGGTCGTCCTCGAGGCCGTCCTCGAAGGCCATGGCAACGCGCGCTTCCATCCGTTCGGCCAGTTCTTCCATACGCTCGGCCTTGTCTTCCATGCGGGTCTCGATCACCAGAGCGATCTTTTCAGCCCGCTCGGCCTGTGCTTCCGCCATGGCTTCAATGCGTTCGGCATGGGCTTCGGCGAGGGCGGCAGCCTTCTCGATCTGGATTTCGAAGTTCTTTCCGTCGAGCTTCGAGATGAAGATCTCCTGGTCGGGGATGATGATCTTGATGCCATCATCGGTCTCGATCGTCTCGATATCGAAGCCGTCAAAGTCGAGGTCGAAGTCGAACGTCATGTTTCCCAGTTCTGCCAGGCCTTCGAGTTCCGAAAGGCCTTCCAGTTCGGAAAGGGATGCCAGTCCGGAAAGATCCATGTCCTGCAGGACTTTGAGCCCTTCAAGTTCTCCGATCTTGCTCATCTCGATCGAGAGAACCTTCATCTCGTCCTCGAGATCCGACAGGTCCAGCTTGTGAACCCTGTCGAGGCGTGGCTGGAGCGGTTCAAACGGATCGCTCAGGAGCACGAACTGCCGGTCGTCGTCTCCGTCATGAGAGGAGAAGCGGTAAACGCGGGTCTCATGATCCTTCACGACGTGAACTTCGCTCTCGTCGCCACCGGCCAGCTCGGCCGGGGACTGGTCCTTCGGGGAGGCCGACGCGGCACAGGAAGCGGTCGCGAAGATCGCAGCCGTGCCGATGGTAACCGCGAGGGTCGAGCCAAGCAGGCGGCGGCGAAGGGTAGGGGCGGCATTTTGCATCAGTATCAGTCTTTCTTTTATGGGATGCGCCAGGGTGAGGTTCGCGCCCGAAAACGCGGTGTCGGCCGGTCCGGCAAGGCGGGCTGCCTTGACGAGGGTGCGGCCATAGGAGAACGCCGATGATGTTCCCGCCCGAAGTACATCAGCGTCGCAAGCGGCTTCCTGGTCCACCCGGAAGGCCCGGATGGCGACATGAGCCAGGGGATTGAACCACTGCACGGCCAGCATGATCTGGGCGATGTGCAGGGCCAGAAGGTCGCCGCGCTTGATGTGCATGAGCTCATGGGTGAGTGCATCACGCCGTTCGCGCGGGGAATAATCAGCCTCGAACCATTCCGGCAGCAGGATCACGGGCTTCAGAAAGCCGGTGACCAGAGGACTGCCATTGAGAAGGCTTGTGCGGACCTCGAACCTGCGGCGCACCTTGAGCTGGGCCGCGATCTCATGGGTCATCTCGTTCACCGGATCGCTGGCCGGCGAGGAATCGTCGCGGATCAGCTGGTGGAAGATCGCCTGCCTGCGCCAGGCAAGACCCAGCATAACGGTAATCCCGATCAGCCAGACCGGTATCAGCATGGACGGCAGCGACGCGATGATGCCGTCCATCATGCCGGGTTCCGAAGCCTCGGGCGCAGCCGCCCAGTCGACTTTCACAACGGGCGGGAATTCGGCAGGCGCTGGCACTTCTACCTGTGTATCCACCCGGGCCGATATCCAGTGCGGTGCGGCAACTTCCGTCGTCCCTGGAGCGTCCTGCGTTGGTGCGAGGAAGCCGAACAGAGAAGTATTGGCCGGGAGCGGGGGCATGAATAGCCGCGCCAGTGGAACGAGCCACAGGGCATAGGCGGCTTTTGCGCCAAAGTTCCGGGCGAAGGGCTTGCGGACCAGCAGGACAAGCAGGATCAGCGCCGTGACGGCGATACTTGTCTGCAGGGCGTTTGCCAGCAGTGGGCTGATGTCGTTGAGCGCGTTCATTTCTTGAGTTCCCCCAACAAGGCTTCAAGATCGGCAATGTCCTCAGGGGTCAGCCCCCGGGAATCTGCGAGATGGGCAACCAGCGGCGCAGCGCGGCCGCCGAACATGCGGTCGACGAACTGTTTCGCCGCCTTTTTCTGGTAGTCGCCCCGCTTGATGGCAGGGCGGTAAAGATAGCGCCGGCCATCCGGCTCGGTCGTCAGTGCGCCCTTCTCAACCAGGCGCCCGACAAGGGTCTTGATCGTGCGGATGTTCCAGGACTTGTCGTCCTTCAACTCTTCGGCAATCTCGCTCGCGCCGATGCCGGGCTGGTCCCACAGCACGTTCATGATTTCAAGTTCAGCCGGTGTGATCTGCATCGGATCCACATCCCTCATTGACTACGGTTGTAGTCGATACGTTTGATTACAATTGTGGTCAATAGGGGAAATGTGAAATTTTTTTATGCGCCGGCGGGACGAAATTGCGCCGGTAGGCATCAAGGGGATTCTTTTTCCTGCTTTGCCTTCTCTTCGCGCATTTTTCTGACCTTTTCTGCCTTCCCGGTGGCGACAAACCAGAAAATCTTCCACGCCAGGCCAAGTGTCAGTTTTCCATCGACGCGCGCCGTGCCCTCCTTTTCCTTGCCGGGAATGTGAGGCGACTTGCGTTTGCGGCGGCGCTTGACCTCTGCATGGTCGGATGCCGGCGGCACCAGCGTACTGATGGTGCCGTCTTCTTCCTCGACGACTTCCAGCTGCGCGGGTTTGCCCTCCTGCTGGGCAGCGGCCGACAGATTGTGTTGAAGGTGCTCGTCGGAAAAATCGATCGCCAGCTCGACCCAGAGCGGCAGGTGATCCGAGATCTGCCAGGTGCGCCAGCGCGAGAGGTAATAGTCCTTGTCCTCGCTGCGGCTCTTTGGCGTGCCGTTCTCCTTCAGCTCGCGATGGCGCTCTGGCAGGACCGGGGCGTAGTGGTCGTAGTGTTCCGGCAGGTACAGCGACTTGGTGAAGTTGAAGGCGCCAGCATTGATGAAGGTTACCTTGTCCTTGCGCGTGCGGAAGGCGATCTGGTCATAATACTTGTCGCCCAGCACATTGGACGGGAAGAGCTCCGGCGGCAGCTGGAAGCCGGCACTCGTGAGGGCATCCATGGTCGCGCCCATCTTGTTGCCGATATTGAAGTCGCCCAGCAGGATGTAGTTCTCGTCCTCGCGGTCTGCCCGCCGGGCCATCTCCTCTGCAATATGCTTTATTTCAGCGACGCGGCGCTGGAACCGGTCGGAGTTCTTTTCATCCGATCCGAAATAGATGTGGACCGTGCAGAGCGTGAAATGAAACCAGCCAGCCTGGAAGCGGACCAGAAAGGGCGTGCGCGCGAATTGCTGCTCATCCGGCAGCAGGGCGTGTTTCGGCAGGACCACCTCGCCAGCGACATTCTGGAAATGGACCTTCGAACGGTCGAAGACAAAAGCCATCCGTTCGCGATTGCCTGATGACCCCACTGTGACATCGGTGGCAATGAAGTCCCATTGCGGCCCGAGGATCTCCATGACCTTGCGCAAGGGGTCGAGATTCTCATTGACCTCCTGAATGGCGCAGACATCGAAGCCGGAGATGATCTCGGCAATATAAAGAAGGCTTTCGCGGCGGCGCGGACCATGCCGGTACTTGTTGTTGTCGAAGTCGCGCAGATTCCATGTGCCGATGATCAGGCTGGAGTTGCGTGTCCGCGATGGAATGCCGATCCCCGGCGGCGATTTCATGTGCGCGCGCAGGTCCAGAAGGCGGCGCGAAACCCAGTCGCGCTCGTCCTCGGTAAAGAGATCGGGATCCCGAAGATCGGCATACCGGACCATACTGTCCCCTCCATGGCCTGCCAGCTGGCCCGCAGCCATTGAGCCTGCGAGTCAGGACTGGCGCGATTCGACAAGCCTGTTCCAGATCAAAACCGCTCATTGGACGTTCAGGCAAGCCATGGCAGGAGATGGCATGTTCAAAACCGCGATCGTCGCTACTCTTGCCGCAATTCTGGCCGTCACGTTCGCCGGGGCGCAGTCCGGGGCCGTCTGCGGACAGGATACCACGCTTTCCGGGCTGGTGCGCTGCGCCGCTGAAGCGGCCGCCGTGCTGCCGGAAGACAAACGGGTGCGTCTTCGCCCCGACATGCTCCGCACGGCGCAGAGCGTGGGCGGCGATGCGCTCGAAACCGAGATCGCCGGCCGGATGCCGCAGGCGCCAGCAAAACAGCGAACCGACACCGGCCCATATCCGGACTATGGCTGGCAAGCCGCCAAGGATCTGATCGAGACTGGCGGCATTGAAGCGCTGATGGAGGCTGCGCGGGCAAAGTCCGGGCCGCTTCGCTATGGGCGTGCCGAAGCGTTGCTCGCTGCGGGACAGCGCGCCGCCGGATTCGGGCTTGACGATGGGACAGCGCGCCAGCTTGCCGCCCAGGATGGCCTTGCCTGGCGACTCAACGAGGTCCTCCTGGAGATGGCACGCTCTGCCGAGGCTTTCGAGGCCGGAGACCTTGCCCATGCGGCCGCACGGCTTGCAGCACTGCGCTGCGACCTCAAGACGTTCGACACCGCGCGCACGATGACTCTCGCGCCGGATGCGATCCGATATACCTTCTGGCGTGCCCGGATTACAGGGGACCGTGCTGGACTACCCACGGCCATCATGACCGGGGCCAGCAGCGAGGATACCAGGCCCATCCGCCAGGCCCTCGATGGGATAGAATTCCTTGCGGAATTCGGGGCGTGCGACGGATAATGCCCTAAAGTCAAAAGACATTCTCGCGATTTGTGCGACTCGGGTGTATAGTCGCCCGCGTGACAGATGATATTGATAGTGAACTGATTGAACCGGTATCCGGCGCCAAGGAAATAGGCGCGCTTGCCCACCTGTACCGGGCGGAGGTTTACCGCTCCACGATCTGGCGCCAGCGGCTTGATATGACGACCAACTGGGCTGTCGTGTCGACCGGCATTGCGCTGTCGGTCAGTTTCGCGACGGCGACAGCCTCGCCGCTCCCGATTCCGCTGGTCGGCATGCTGACCATCATGTTCCTTTTCCTGGAGGCGCGGCGCTACCGTTACTTCATGACCTGGAAGTTCCGGGCGCGCCTGCTGGAGCTGGCGCTGATGGTGCCGATCCTGCGCGGCAAGGGGGGTGACATCGCGCTCGACCGGGGAACAGCGCTTTCGGATGACTATGTCACGCCGGACTTTCACATCTCCGCCTGGCAGGCCATCGGCCACCGGCTGCGGCGCAACTATCTCTGGATATTCATGATCCAGTATGCCGCCTACATCGCGAAAATCTGGATTCACCCGATTGAGGCCGTAACCATCGACCAGATGCTCCAGCGGGCCCATATCGGGCCGGTTCCCGGGCTGCTTGTCCTGGCTGCGGGCACAGCGTTGCTGGTCGCATTCGTAGTGATCACGATCTGGACCTATCGCGAGAAGAAACGGGATACTTCGCGAATGTCCGATTACCTCAAGGGCGAGGATTTTCCGGCCTGATTCCGCCCCTGCCGCATTAGTCCATTGCTATTCCGGGCAAACCCATTATCTACGCGCCAGACGCCTCAGGCATCGATCAAGTGATCCACCAGCCACTTCGGCCCGGATCGAGCGACTTTCCTAAAACGATCGTTGCCTTGCGAACCAAGCCCTGAACGCGCGACTATCCAGCCGGCAGAATGATCTGCTGGCCTGGCCTATTGGCGCCTATTTCCGGTGCGGGAAGACCCCACCCATCAGGCATATTGAAAGTTTTCTTTTTGACCCAATTCTCCGATCTCGGCCTCGCCGAGCCGATCCTGCGCGCGATTTCCGCACAGGGCTATGAAACCCCGACACCCATCCAGCAACAGGTCATTCCGGCCATGATGGCTGGAAACGATATACTTGGCACGGCGCAGACAGGGACCGGCAAGACCGCCGCCTTCGTGCTGCCACTTCTCAATACGCTGGCGAAATCGAACCGCCGCCCAGACGCGAAGGCGTGCCGCGCGCTTGTGCTTGCCCCGACCCGTGAGCTGGCTGCGCAGATCGTCGAGAGTGTCCGGGCCTACAGTGCCGAAATGCGCACCTCCGTGACCATGATCATCGGCGGCATGAAGATTTCCAAGCAGGTGCGCGCCATGCAGCGCGGCATGGATATCGTCGTCGCGACTCCCGGTCGCCTGCTCGATCTGCAATCCCAGAATGCCATCCGCCTCGACCAGGTCGAGACGGTCGTCATCGACGAGGCTGACCACATGATGGATATGGGCTTCCTGCCGCAGATCCGGAAAGTCCTCGCCCAGCTGCCGGAAAAGCGCCAGACGGTGCTGCTGTCGGCCACCATGCCGAAGGATATCCGCGCGCTGGCCGACAAGTTCCTCGACAATCCGGTCAACATTGCTGTTGCAGCGGAGTCTCGCCCAGTCGAGCGGATCGACCAGAGCGTGCGGTTCCTGACCCCCAATCAGAAGCGTGACGCGCTGACCGAGATTCTCAGCGCCGACAATGTCGACAGCGCCATCGTATTCACCCGGACCAAGCGCGGCGCCGACCGTGTCTCCCGTCACCTCGAAGATGCCGGAGTCGCCTCCGCCGCAATCCACGGCAACAAGAGCCAGAGCCAGCGCACCAGGACGCTGGATGCCTTCAAGGGCCGTCAGCTGCGCGTCCTCGTGGCAACCGACATCGCGGCGCGCGGTATCGATATCGACAAGGTCAGCCATGTCGTGAACTTTGAGCTGCCCAATGTTCCGGAGTCCTACGTCCACCGCATCGGCCGCACAGCGCGCGCCGGTGAATCCGGTACGGCGATCACGCTTTGCGCCCCCGATGAACGAAAGCTGCTGCGTGATATCGAGAAGGTCATCGGCAACAGGCTGCCAGGTAGCGATGCTGCGGGACCTGATGAATCGCAGGGCGAAAAGGCCGGACGGTCGTTCCGCCCGGAAAAGGACGGCCAGCCCCGGCGCAGGCCACGCCGCCGCGGACCGCGCGGACAGGGCGGCGCAAAAGGGCATCGCAAGGGCCAGGGGCAAAGCAGTCAGGCCTCTTGACCACCCGGCGCTTTTCCCTTTTAAAGCGCCGCTTCAGGACGGGTAGGTGTGGTGCCGCCGTTGAGATCGTGAAGCTCGCAAGGGACGCTTCACCGGCCCACGTCGAAAAAGGAAGACACCTATGTCACGTCGTCACTCGACGAAGTACAAGATCGACCGTCGCGTCGGTGAGAATATCTGGGGCCGCCCCAAATCTCCGGTCAACAAGCGTCCGACCAAACCCGGCCAGCACGGTCAGGGCCGCCGCGGCAAGACCTCTGACTATGGTCTGCAGCTCATGGCCAAGCAGAAGCTGAAATTCCACTACGGTGACATCACCGAGAAGCAGTTCCGCAAGACCTATGACGAAGCCAACCGTCAGAAGGGCAACACGGCAGAGAACCTGATCGGCCTGCTGGAAAGCCGTCTGGAAGCGTTCGTCTATCGCGCCAAGTTCGTTCCGACGATCTTCGCGGCCCGCCAGTTCGTGAACCACGGCCACGTGAAGGTGAACGGTGTGAAGACCAATATCGGGTCCTATCGCCTGAAGGCCGGTGACGTTGTCGAGATCCGCGAGAAGTCCCGCAACATCGCTCTCGTTCTCGAAGCCCTCGGTTCGCCGGAGCGTGACATTCCAGAGTATATCGACGTCGATCCCAAGGCGATGACCGCGACGTTCGTTCGCGTGCCGGAACTCAACGACGTGCCTTATCCGGTCAAGATGGAACCGGCCCAGGTCGTCGAATACTATTCTTCGTAAGTCTGCAAGGACTTGCGCAACAGGTCAGGCCGCGCTCAATTGGGCGCGGCCTTTTCTTTTTGAGTTTCAGGGATCTGGAGGTCCGCACCGATGAGCACCCCATCAATCGAGGACGTTCGCAAGCGATTCATCGCCCCACCCGGCAAACCGTTTGACCTGTCATCCCGAGACAGTGGCGACCGCGATCTTTTCCCGGACAAGAAGCACGCCCGTAAATCGCTGAAGTCGGATGCCGGCGCGATCGATGAGTTGCAGGACCTGCTCTATGCCACGCGCGAAAAGGCCCTGCTCATCGTGCTTCAGGGCATGGACACCTCGGGAAAAAGCGGGGTTATCCGGAACGTGTTTGCGCAGACCTCGCCGCTTGGCATGAAGGTCAAGGCCTTCAAGGCGCCGACGCGGATCGAGCTTGGCCATGACTATCTCTGGCGGGTGCATGAGGCGACGCCGCGCAAGGGCTTTGTCGGGATATTCGACCGGTCACAGTACGAGGATGTTCTGGTCGTGAAGGTGCGCAATTTCGCGCCCGCAGACCAGGTCGAGCAGCGATATGAGCAGATCAACCAGTTCGAGAAGCACCTCACCGAGAATGGCACGAAGATCCTGAAATTCATGCTTCATGTCGGCTATGAAGAGCAGGGAATCCGCCTCAAGGAGCGCATCACCGAACCTCACAAGCGGTGGAAATTCAATCCGGCTGACCTCGACGACCGGAAGATCTGGCCGGAATTCATGAAGGCTTACGAGACCATGGTGGAGCGCTGCTCGACCGACTGGGCGCCTTGGTATGTCATTCCTTCCGATAGCCGTACCCGGCGCAATGCTGCCATTGCGCGGATCATTCGCGGCGCCATGGAAGACTTGAAACTGCAGTGGCCGGACCCCGGCTACAAGTTGGAAGACTTTGATTTCGGGTGATTTTCTTCGCCGCCTGAACAGGTTGGCCCGCCCGGTATGACTGGCGACGGGTCAATCACCAGTACCGGGCGGGCCGCATGATGCGCTCGGGCGTCGATTGTCAGGGTCGGGGTCACGACCCACGCATCATGGTCTCCTGAAAGCTAGCCGACCGAAACCGATCCGCCGCTTGATTTGTCGATTGTGACATCGGTTGCGCCACCGCTGACGCGGACAGATCCGCCGCTGGAGGCATCGGCATTCACGCGATTGGTGGCGTAGGCGCGGATCGAGGCACCGCTTGACACATCGGCCTCAAGCGCTGTGCATTGCAGGTCCGAGGCATCGATGCTCGCGCCGGACGAGGCATCGGCATCGATTTCCGTGCAACTGCCGGAAATTTCGGCGCTCGAGCCGCTGGAGGCTTCGACTTCTATATCGCCGACGGAAGCATTTGTGATGACGGCGCGGGCGCCGGAGGACACGTCGAGGGAGGCGTCGTCGCCGGAGAGGCCACTGCCTTCGATATAGGAGCCGGAAGACGCCTCGATATCGCTCAGCGAGGGCACCCCAACCGTGACTGTGTAGGATTCCCGCTTGCCGCCCCAGTTTATCTTCTTGGCGCGGGAGAGGATAAGCGCCCCGTCATCCACCTCGACCTTGATGTCGCTGAAGTCACCTTTTTCGTTCTCTACCGACACCGATTGCGGCACGCCGGTTTCGTAGTAAACTTTTATGCCTGCCGAGACGTCGATGGCGTCAAAATCCGACACGCTGAAGGTGCGTGTTTCAGCGAAGGCAGGTGTAGCAGCGACAGCGCCTGCAGCGAGGCCGGCAAGGGCAATACGAACGCGCATGATGGTATCCTTTTTCAAAGTCCGTCGCAGGGAGAATCTAGTACTTGACTTGTTCATATCGATAGTCAATACGCTTCAATATCGTAAGTCAATAAGGAATCTTTCGATGACGAAAAATTTTTCCTCCCTGCTCATGCTTCCAGTCATGGGTGCTACACTTGTCGCTCTCTCGGGTTGTATCGTAATTGATGCCGATGAGGAAGACCTTCATTCGGAACTGGCAATTTCCCCGCACTACGGCACGATCAAGGCGGCGGATATTACCGGGGACACGGTGACGGTCCGGGTCTCCTCCAATGGCTGCACCACGAAGGAGTTCATCGGCACTGATGTGCGGCGGATGAATGGTGACCGGTTCTCGGTCGGGTTCTACCGCGAGAAGGAGGATTATTGCCGCGCGAACCTGCCGGATGGTGTGGCGCTGAGCTGGTCATTCTCCGAACTCGGCATCCCCGACGGGGCAGAGGTGAGCGTGCGCAACACGGTCCGCAACTAGATTGGACGGAGTCCATTTTCCGTACAATTCCAGTATGATTCCGGGATGATTGCAGTCTGATTGCAGTCTGGCGCCGGACATCCCGGCCCGTTTAAGCCGGTTCGGCGTAAAGGTCGTATTCGTCGGCGTCCGTCACCCGGACGCTGACGATGTCGCCGGCCGAGACATCTGTAGCGCCGGAGAGGTAGACAACGCCGTCGATTTCCGGTGCGTCGGCCTTCGACCGGGCCAGAATTTCCCCCGGTTCCTCGCCCGGCCCGTCAATGATGACGTCCTGCACCGTTCCGATCTGGGCGGCGGCCCGTTCGGCGGAAATTTCCGCCTGCAGCGCCATGAAGCGGTGCCAGCGCTCTTCTTTCACCTCTTCCGGCAGGTGGCCCTCGAGCAGCCGGCTCTCGGCATGTTCGACATTCTCGTATTTGAAGCAGCCGGCGCGGTCGATCTTCGCCTCGCGGATGAAGTCGAGCAGGATTTCGAAGTCTTCTTCGGTCTCCCCCGGAAAGCCGACAATGAAGGTCGACCGGATGGTCATGCCCGGCACGTCGCGGCGCCATTGCTGGATGCGCTCCAGAACCCGGTCCTGCTTGGCCGGGCGCTTCATCGCCTTCAGCACATTGGCCGAGGCATGCTGGAAGGGGATGTCGAGATAGGGGAGGATCGCCCCCTCGGCCATCAGCGGGATCACCTTGTCGACATGCGGGTAGGGGTAAACATAGTGCATCCGCACCCAGGCGCCGAGCGAGCCGAGCCCGCGCGCGAGGTCGAGGAAGCGGGTCTCGTAGGCTTCGCCCTTCCAGGTCTGCGGGGCGTATTTCACATCGAGCCCATAGGCCGACGTGTCCTGGCTGATCACCAGCAGCTCGTTCACGCCAGCCTTCACCAGCTGTTCGGCTTCGGTCAGCACATGATGGATCGGGCGCGAGACAAGGTCGCCGCGCAGCTTCGGGATGATGCAGAAGCTGCAGCGATTGTTACAGCCCTCTGAAATCTTGAGATAGGAATAGTGGCGCGGTGTGAGCTTCAGCCCCGTCTCCGGCACCAGGTCGGTATAGGCATTGGCCGGCGGCGTCAGATGCGTATGCACCGCATCCATCACCTGCTCATACTGGTGCGGCCCGGTCACCGCGAGCACCTTGGGATGGGCCTTCTGGATCACCTCCGGCTCGGCGCCAAGGCACCCCGTCACGATCACCTTGCCATTCGCCTCGATGGCCTCGCCGATGGCTTCGAGGCTTTCATCGCGCGCACTGTCGAGAAAGCCGCACGTGTTCACCAGGACGAGGTCGGCGCCCTCATAATCCGGCGCGATGGCATAGCCCTCGGCGCGCAGGCGCGTGATGATGCGTTCGCTATCGACCAGCGCCTTGGGGCAGCCAAGCGAGACAATGCCGACCTTGGGCTGGGTCTTCGGCTCACGCGTTTTCGGCGGGGTCTGGATGAGGGTGCTCATGGCCCGCGCCTTTACCAGCGACAGCAAGATTTAGGAAGTGGTTAGGTCTGTAGGGCTGAGGTATTCGCTGATGCGCAACCGCACCAGGACAGGAGACAGCCATGACCCTCGAAGACTACCAGGCGGACCTCCGCCGCTCCTATGTCGGGGGTGGGCCGGGGGCGATTGTTTCTGGCGTGGTCTGGGCGGCTTCTGCCATCGTGTTCAGTCAGTCAGGCCTTCAGGCGGGTTTCGCGACGCTGTTTTTCGGCGGAATGGTGATCTTTCCCATCAGCATGCTGCTCTGCCGGACGCTGTTCGGCCGTGCGGGCGTTGTTGCGGGTAATCCCGGCGGGCGGATCGTGGTCGAGACACTGCCAATGATGTTTGTCGGCCTGTTCGTCGCCTGGCTGCTGATGGCGAACCGGCCGGACCTTGTCTTTCCCATCGCGGCCATGGCGGTGGGCGCGCATTACTTCAACTTCCGCACCGCCTATGGCGACGTGACCTATTACATACTCGGCGGCCTGATGGTGGCCGTCGGCGCCGTCGCAGCCATGGGGCTGGGGCTGACATCGCTGCACACGATCGCGCTCATCGCGGCCATCGAAATCGCCTTCGGCGCCTACCTGGTCTTGGCGAACAGGAAGAGCGGCTGAGGACATCAGCGGTCAGCTGCAGGCGATGCTGACGCTGATGCCTGCAATACCAGGGCCTATCCCGCTTCGCGGATCCGGGCCACAAGCGCATCCAGACGGACGTCTTCGGCGCCGCGTATGGCCGGGGCGCGGAGGGGCACGTCCGGCGTGACAGGGTGCGGGGTTTCATCGCCATTCGGGCGGATGATGTGCGCCTTGGGAAAACCGACCGGGAAGCCCGTATTCGGCAAGGTGAACTGCTCCATCCCGCCATAGGTCGTCGCCATGTCGCGGGTCGGCTCGCCATAGATCGTGCCGAAGCGGTAATCCTGTATCAGGGCCGCGACAGTGACCGCATTGGAATAGCTGTAGCGATTGACGAGGACATGCACGTCACCCTCGAAACGCTCGCCCTGGCGCGGCGCGGCATAGGGCAGTTCATAGGACACGACCTCACCCGGCGCCGCTGACGCATAGAGTGCGGCCAGCCGGGCTGACGTGCTGTCTTCACCGGCCGTCTCAAGACGCGCTTGATTCGAGGCGATGGCCTCCGCGCTGACGCGGATCCGGAAGTCGGATGCAAAGCGGAACGGCTCGTCGGCGAACCAGGCGACAATCGGGTCCGAGAAGGAGTTGTCCCCGCCCGGATTGTCCCGAAGGTCCAGCACCAGGTCGCTGACGCCCGCCTGAATGAAGCCTGTAAAGGCGTCATCCACGAACGCTGTGAAGGCCGCGACAGCATCCTTGGAATAGGCCTCGCCCGGCTCGGTCGCATCCACGTCGAAGAAGGGGCCGGGGCGCAGGTAGCCGACCGTCTCGCTCAGCAGGCGCGCCTCGCGCCCGGCAAGATCGAAGCCTTTTTCCTGAGTGACAAGCGTGTCGATCTCGTCAATCGGGATCGCAGGCAGCGCGGCCGTGATGGTTTCCTCGCTCCGCTCGACCGTGACGTTGAAAGTGTCCTTCGGCCCATAGGCAAGCCACATATAATAGGGCTCGCCGCCCGACATCATCGAATAGGCAAGTGCAGGTGTCTCGGCTGGAATGAACGCTAGCAGGCCAGCAAGCCAGATCGGGTTCGGTTCGCCTTCGAGCGCGCGCAGCCGGTCACCCGGTTTCACATCGCTTCCGCTCGGGGCGCCTGCCACCACGACTTCGCCATCGACCACGGACAGCTTCAGCGGGAAGACCTTGCCGCCCGCCTCGATATGCGCCCTGAAACCGGGGTTCAGGCTGTTGATGCGCGCATGGGCATGATGGGCGAGCGCTGTGAAGCGCTGGAAGTCCGAATGCAGCTCGGCCAGCGAGACCGGCGCGGTGTAACGCGCCCGAAGTGCCTCATACTTCGCATCGAAGACCGGTTTCGGCGTTGCCGCAAACAGGTTGGCATGACCGGCCTCAAGCCCTTCATAGAGCCGGTCGAGATCCTCGATGGCCTGGGCCGCGCTCAATGTGTCCGTGTTCGTCTCCGGCTCGGCGAGGGCGCAGGCGCCCAGCGCAGCGAGGCTGGCGGATGAGATGGCGATGGTTCGAATGATGTGACGGATCATGATCGTTTCAGCGTCCTTTGCGCGTTTGTCGTCGCCCGTCCTGCGGGCATGGCTTTACGCAAACACCTCGCCTTGTAGAAACGCCATGACCGGACAATCCTGAACGTCTGACCTTTTTATTCTTGGACCGATAAAGCGTGCAAAAGCCCCGATCCAGCAAGGACATGAAGATTGGCGACTGGCTGGTTGAGCCGGCGGCCAATCGCCTGCGGGCCGGCGGCAACGAGGTCGAGCTTGAGCCGCGCGTCATGGACCTGTTGATGCTGCTCGCCGAGCATCCGGGCAAGGTCATCTCCAAACCGGACATTGCAAAGGCGCTCTGGGGCGACATCCATGTGAATGACGATGCGCTGACCCGCACCGTCTTCAAGCTGCGCAAGGCGCTCGGCGACGATGCACGCGATGCGCGGTACATCGAAACCGTGTCCAAGCGCGGCTATCGCCTGATTGCGGATGTGGGGGATGCTGGCGCTGCGGCCGCGCCACGGGGGCATCTGCCACGGCTCGCGCTTCTCTTCGGCGGGGGCATTCTCGCGGCCGGTCTGGCTGGTCTTCTGACCCTGACTGTCTTCCGGTCGCCCGAACCGGCCAGTCCGGTGGGCAGCGAAGACCAGCGCCTGTCGCGCGCGGACGGGTTCTACAGCCAGTTCAACCGCTCGGACAATGAAGCCGCCCTTCGACTGTACGAGACCATTCTCGAGGAAAGCCCCGGCAATGGCGCAGCGCTTGCCGGCCTCGCCAATGCGCTTACCCAGCGCCTGGTGCGCTATGAAGGGGCGGCCGGTCCCGTCGATGAGCGCACGTCCCTGACCGAGGCGCTGGAGGGCGGCTGGCTCGACACGGCGAGGGCGCAGGATGGTCTCGACCGGGCTATCGGCCTGGCGCGGCGTGCAACACGAGCCGACCCCTCCCATGACCGGGCCTGGCGGGCGCTCGGCCTCGCCCTGTCGGCCCGGCGGGAATTTGACGAGGCCGAACGCGCCTATGAACGCGCGCTCGTCATCAATCCCGACGACTGGGGCACGATGATCAACCTGTCGGAGCTCTATCTCCTCACCGGCAGGCCGGAGCGCTCGACCCCGTATCTCGAGCAGGCCTGGCGCGCCATGGAGGCGGGCTATGGCGACAATCCGGTCGCGATCCGCCCGTGGCATAGCTCGGTCGGGCTGGCTGTCGCGGAACGCTATCTCGAAGCGGGCGATCCGCAGGCCGCCGAGCTCTGGTACCGGCGTGTGCTCTCACTCGACCCGCTGAACCCGCAGGCCGTGAGGGGGCTGGCGCAGCTTCTTCGCCAGTTCGGCGATGCCAGCCGCGCCGATGCACTCTGTCTCGAGCTGGAGAACGCGTCGGGCGAGACCTGCTGACGTTCCGGTGCGGGCGATGCTTGCCCCTGGCCCCTCGTTGGACAGGCGCGGCGGGGATCGGTTAGAAGGCCCGCATGACCGATGACTTCATTGACCGGGTCTACAGGACGACCGGACAGGACGAGATGCGCGCCCTCTATGATGACTGGGCAGCCGGTTACGACGCGGATCTCGAGGACAGCGCATACAAGACGCCGGGACGTGTTGCGGAGGCGCTCAGCGCCGCGCTTGCCGACAAGCAGGCGCCCGTGCTCGATTTTGCCTGCGGCACCGGCCTTTCGGGGGTCGCGCTGGCCGATGCCGGTTTCAAGGTCATCGACGGCGCCGATATTTCCGACGGCATGCTCGAAGAGGCCCGGCGCAAGGGCGTCTACAGGCATCTCATCAGGACCAGGCCAGACCAGCCGCTGCCGGTCGAACGTGGGGCCTACCGCGCGATCACCGCGGTTGGCGCGATCAGCGTCGGGGCCGCCCCCGGCGCGCTCTATGACGAACTCGTCGACCTGCTCACACCCGGCGGCTTCATGGTGCTGTCTCTGAATGACCGCAGCATTGCATTGGAGGATTATGGCGGGCGCCTGAAGGCGAGCATCGAGGCTGGGAAGGTCCGCAAACTGTCAGAAGAGACGGGCCCGCATCTTGTCCATGACGGCAAGACGACGCAATCGACGGTCTATGTGCTGGAGCGGCGCGCCTGAGGGCGGTGCCTTATCCGCCCGTCAGGACACCGCTTCTTTCCAGCTGCTCAAGCGTGTCCGCATCATAGCCGAGTTCGGACAGGACCGCACGGTTGTGTTCGCCGAGGAAGGGGGCGGCGCCCCTGATGCGGCTGGGCGTGCCATCGAATTGCGCGACGGGGCGGGGCTGGCGCACCGGGCCGAGCGTTCCGTATTCGTCGACGATGAGGAGGCCATTCGCCTTGACCTGCTCATCGTCGAGAAGGTCATAGCGTGTCAGCAGCGGCGCGCTCGGCACATCGGCCTCGTTGAGGGCCGCGAGCAGCGCCTCTGACGACCATCGCGCCAATTCGGCCGCGCACAATTCCTTGCGGATGCCGACATTCCGCATGCGGGGGCCTGCCTCCCTGAAGCGGGGATCCTCGATCCATTCCGGCTTGTCCAGCACCGTGCAGAGGCCCTTCCACTCTGCGTCCGAGACGGCGCCCACCGTGATGTAGCCGTCCTTCGTTTCGTAGATCAGGTCCATGCCGGAGCGGAATTCCGCCGGGTCCTTTTCCTGGCCGACAAAGTTGAGCGTGGCCATCTGCTCGGGCCAGAAGAAGGCGATCAGGGCGTCGAGCATCGACAGTCTGATATGCTGGCCAGCGCCGGTGCGGGCCCGCGCGAACAGGCCCGCCGAGATCGCCTGGGCGGCGGTCAGGGCGGTCACCTTGTCCGCGATGATGACCTGGAACATTTGCGGGCGGCCGGTCTTGCGGTCCGCCTGCACGTCGGTCGCCCCGGTCAGGGCCTGTATCACCGGATCGTAGACGCGCTTGTGGGAATAGGGGCCGGCATCGCCGAAGCCGCTCATGGAGACGTAGAGGATGTCCGGCCGGATCGCGCGCACATCAGCCTCGCCAAAGCCCATCCGGTCGATGGCGCCGGGGCGGAAATTCTGCACCAGCACATCGGCGCTCGCGATCAGGTCGCGCAGGACCGCCTTGCCCGCATCGGTCTTGAGGTCGAGCGATACCGATTTCTTGCCGCGGTTGCAGGAGAAGAAGCCGCCGGACATGCCCTTGTGGGCGGGGCCGAGGGCGCGCATCTGGTCGCCGCGCGGCGCCTCGATCTTGATGACGTCGGCGCCCTGGTCGGCCAGGATCATGCACGCCATGGGGCCAGAGACCATGGTTGTCAGGTCGAGTATCCTGATGCCGTCAAACGCGCCTGGCATGTCATCCCCCTGAAGTCTGATCGCGGGTGAGCCTGCCAGCATGCACGGGCCGGGCGTCTCCGGCTAGTTCTGCATCGGAATATGCTCGTCCCAGCGAAAGCCGATGCCGCCGCCCTGCCAGACGCCGGCGCTGAACGGGTTTGCGCCATGGATGTCGACAAAGGCCGGCAGGCCGAAGCCGGGCGAGAGCGGGTGGATCCCGCGAACCGTACTGCGGTGCATAATCCTGAGGCCCTGCTGCTCGGCGGGCAGGTGCGCTTCCGGCGCCGCGCGGTGCGCAACCGCGAGATTGTCGATGAAGACGCAATCATTCTCTTCATACTCGAAGGCGATGGCATAGCCATTGTCGAGGCCGGCATTGAGGATGTCGTTATAGTCCCGGCAGAGCGTCGTCAGCTCGGACGCATCGAGCAACCGGAACCCGTCCTCATCCGGCAGCTTCTCGATGACGGCGCCGGTCATGCCGAGGTGGAGCCAGATGCATGTCTGCTCCGATATGGGATGCGTGTGCACCAGCGGGTGCGTGACGCCGGAATTGGAATTCACCGAGGTCAGCCGGCTCCAGTACGCCTTCTTGGCATCGGGCAGGGCGTCATAGGCGCCAGCCTGATGGGCGAAATAGGTCCCGCCGCCTTTTTCGGCCGGCCGGATGATATGGTAGCCGGAATGGGAGAACGTCGCGGGAATGAAGCTGCCATCATTGTGCCATTGCGGACCGACGCCGGGGATGCCGTGCGCGCGGTCGTTCGACAGACGGAAGACGTGCGGGTTGCCGCCGGGCGTTGCCGGGTGGATGCCATGGGTGCTGTGCAATTGCCGCCCGCCCCACCAGCAGCTGGCGCGCAGGAAATCATCGACGTCCAGTTGCTTCGGGTTCTTGAAAACGAGGAAGCCGCGCCGGGCCATTTCCTGTTCCAGCGCGCGGCGCAGGTCGGGTGGCGGCGGGCTTTCGGACGTCAGGTCGATCCCGTGGACCTCTGCGCCAATCGGCTCCAGCGGGAGGAGCTTGCCGCCGGAAGCCTCGACAATGGCGACGTGGTCCGGATCAAGCGGTGGCAGGCTGGACGTGCTGTCAGGCAATGAGAGCCTCCTTCCCGACTCCACCTAGGAACGCGCAGGCCTTCACGAAAGGGGGCGGCCCCGGAAATGGCTTTGACCTTTTTTTGACCCGACCTACGCTTTGTCTATTGTGACCAGGCGTCAGATCAGGGCAGGCAGTGCGGTTCGCATTCGCGGTGTTTGCTATTGATCGCGGGATAAGAAGGGGGCTTTGAGGGCATGGGTTCATTTGTTCGGTTTCTGGTGGCGGGGCTATGCAGCCTGGCCGTGCTCACCGGCTGCGCCAGCCATCGCGGGGCGGGCACGATCAGCCCCTCGGGCTATGCCTATAATGAAGCGATTGCGAAGACGAAGAGCGAGCAGCTCCTGCTCAACCTGGTGCGCCTGAAATATCGCGACCCCATCGTGTTCATGGATATCGACGGCATCACGACGCAGCACCAGTACGTGTTCTCCGCCTCGGCCGAAAACCTCATACCGTTCCGCAACACCGCGGATGGCTCCTCGCTGATCATTCCGGGCGCGAGCGTCAGCGAGACACCGACCACGGTCTACAAGCCGCTCGACAGCAGCCAGTTTGCGCAGGACCTTCTCGCCCCGATTGCGCCGGAAACCGTCGTGCTGCTGGCCAATTCCGGCTGGAGCGTCGAGCGCCTGATGGCGTGCTGCATCGAACGTATCGGGCCGCTCTCGAATGCGGCCAGCGTCTCGGGCCCGACACCGGCCACCATTCCTGACAATTATGCGTTTCGCCAGATGGCAGGGCTGGTCCGCGAACTCCAGCAGGAGGAGCGCGTCACGATCGAGCGCCTGCCCGGCGGTGAAGGGGCTGGAACGCATCTCGTGATCGATGCGGTCGATACCGATGTCTGCGCGCCGCTTCGGGCGCTACTGGAGGCGCCGGATTGTGCGATGGAGTTCCGCCTCGTCGCAAAGGATTCCGGCCGGCAGGCCGATGCGGCCTTCGCCCAGACCCGCACCGTCCTTGGCGCGCTCTATACGTTGTCGCATGCGGTCGACGTCCCGCCGGCGCATCTCGATGCCGGCCTGACGACGCAGAGCGGAGTGGCCTCAGCACGCACGCCGGACTGGGCAGCCTATCTCGGCAATATCTTCGAGGTTCGTGCCGGGGCCAGCGAGCCCGCGGGTGCGGCGGTGAAAATCTTCTATCGCGATCACTGGTACTGGATCGATGACCAGGACCTGCAATCGAAGACGACCTTCAACCTCGTCACCTTCCTGCTTGCCCTGCAGTCCGCCGCCAGCGACGGCGCCTCACCGCTGCTGACAATCAATGCGGGGGGGTGAAGGGGCGCGCTGGATGGAAGGCCCGCCTTGCTGCGGGCGCTTCAAGTCTGGCGAGGCCTGTCAGTCCTGTTCGGGCACGCAGGCGTCGCCGCGCTTCTGGTAGGGCTTGTCACACTCCCAGCGGCTGCCGGTGTAGTCGAGATGGGCGTTCTCCGGCACCGTGACGGGCTCACACTTCGACCCCGCCGCACGATAGCCGCGGTCACAGGCCCAGCCCGGTCCATAAGAGGTGGTTTCGAGATATCCGTTCTCGGGCACGGCAACTTCAATGCACGAATCGCCTGAGCGGTAAAAACCGCGTTCGCAAACCCATTCGGACCCGAACGAGGTATCGCTGAGATAGGCATTGTCAGGTACCTGGATGGGCATGCAGCGGTCGAGCACCACCATGTAGCCGCGCTCGCATTCCCAGCCGAGCGGGCTGTGGCGGTCCGAGAGGAAGGCATTGTCGGGAACATCCAGCGCGACACAGGTGTCACCAGCTGCACGATACCCGCGATCGCATCCCCAGCTGTCACCGCGCTCCTTGAGGTAGCCATTGGGTGGAACAGCGACGGGCACGCACCGCCCGTCATTGGGAATGTAACCGTGTTTGCACAGCCATCCCCGATCATAGGAGCGGCTGGACAGGTAGGCGTTCTCGGGCAGTGCGATTGGCTCGCACGCACCTTCATTCCTGAAGAAACCGAGGTCGCAGGTCCAGCTGCCCCCATAGGCCGAGCGCGTGGCATTGTCCGGCAGGGGGTCAGCCTGCTGGCGGGCGCTGGCCACGGCTGGCAGGAAGAGCTGGGCGGCGAGGATGAGGGCGAATAGCAGGGCGATGTGGATGCGCTTGTCAGACAGGGGCTTGCGGTCCTGGCCAGGGGCAGGGGCGTCCAGCCTGTCCGGGCCAGCCGGACATGTTGTTCCAAACGTGATCATGGAGATCCTTTCTCGGGCCGGCACGCGAGATGTACGCAGCAGCGCCGTGCGCTCCGGTCTTGTCCGGAGCGTTGCGGGCAGAACCGGCGTGAACAGGATCTGAAATGAAATCGTGTCTGAAGGGAGAGGCTAAACCAACCGGGAGTCCAATCGGCGTATTCCACGCCGCCAGCCCATGCGCGCGTGTCGCGCTTCGACCGCCCATCAGTGGGGCCTATGGGGCGTCAGGTCAATCAGCTTCTGTCAGCAGGGAACCGCCGGGCGGGTGCCCGGTTGGCTTTCGGGCGCCATGTCGGCGGATCCAGTATCAGGCCCCCTTGATGTGACGTCAGCGGGAAATCAGCGGCCACAGTGTACGGCAAGTCCTGAATGATTCTTATGCGGCGATATTACTCCGCGCTCTGCCGTTCCGCGAACAAGGCCTGCCAGTCGGTTGGGCCTTTCACGAAACGGTCATGGAGGGCGCGTAGCGAATACGCGTTGCCCTGAATGAAGAAGTCGCGCAACCGGGCGGACTCCTCATCATCGCCATACCCCACACCTGAAATCTTGACCCGGGTACGGTCGGTGCCGACCGGTTCGAATTCGAACACCGAAACGAGGCGGTCGAGGACTTCCTGCGACGCGAACCCGGGAGGCGCCTGCACCGTTTTCAGGACGAGTAATTTTCCCGGAAGGTAAGCTAGAATTTCCAGCTTGATGTTGTCGCTGCTGCCGGCTTCGGCGTCGAGCTGGTAGCTGCTCTCGATGGATCCGCCAATTCGAAAATCGATTATGGCGAATGGAGTTGCCCACGCCGTATAGCCGTCTGACGTGGTGAAGGCGTCCCAGACCTCTCCCGCGTCCGCCTCGACGATGATTTGCTGTTCCAGAATGTCGCCCGTGTTGGCCGTTTCAACAACGCCGGATTGCAAGGCGGTATCTGTTGGAACCGGTTCGTGGGCAGTGCATGCGGCCAGTGCTATCACGAACGATGAGACGGCGACGGAAGGTTTCATCAGCGCTACTCCATAACCCTATGGTTCAATTAGAGTGCGATAATGGAAACGCCGTCAATCGTAGTATTGGAAACAAGCGCGGGCGGGGACCGGGCCGGCAACCTGTTTCCTGGCTAAAAGCGGCAGGTCAGGCCGCTTCCATCTCGATGCCCTTTTCGGCCATGAACTCTTTCAGTTCACCGCTTTCGAACATTTCCTTGATGATGTCGCAGCCGCCGACGAATTCGCCCTTCACATAGAGCTGGGGAATGGTCGGCCAGTCGGAATAGACCTTGATGCCTTCGCGCACGGCCTGGTCTTCCAGGACATTGGTCGCGACATAGTCGACGCCGAGATAGTCGAGCACCTGGACGACGACCGAGGAGAAACCGCATTGCGGGAAGGTCGGTGTGCCTTTCATGAAGAGCACCACGTCATTGCCCTTCACGGCCTTGTCGATGGCTGCCTGGATGTCGTCGCTCATGTGAGGTCTCCGGTGTCTGGCTTCGCGAAGAGAGATGAGGCGGAGACGGGCCGGCTTCAAGAGGCCCGTCTGCCGACTACTCCTTTACTTCCTTCATGACCTGTTCGCGCGCGACGGCGATCAGTTCGGCCATGTGCTCGCGGATGCGGGCATCGGTGCGGTCGACGCCGGCCTTGTCGAGGTCGCCGCGCACCTTGCGGAAGACGTCCTCATCGCCCGGCTCTTCCAGGTCCGACATGACGACGGTCTTGGCATAGGCCTCTGCATCCTTGCCCGACAGGTTCATCAGGTCTGCGGCCCACAGGCCGAGCAGCTTGTTGCGGCGGTTCATGATCTTGAACTGGAGCGCGGAGTCGTGGGCGTACTTGGCTTCCTCGGCGCGTTCACGGTCGTCGAAAGTGCTCATTTGGCAGGCCTTCCTGTCTTGGTGGGCATATCAGTGTTCCGGCGCGGTATAGTTCGCCGCAGCCCTGTCGCGCAAGACTGCCACGGCGCCGCAGCCCACCGCAAGCAGCCAATCGCTTTTCCGGCCCTGAAACATGACACTGAATCAGCATTTGTTTCGCCGCGCGCTTCGGAGTAACACTCCACACTTGATTCCGAGGGGTGGCACCGGGGTGCCCGGGCACTGCCGCCTGCTTTCCTCCAGGGGGAGATTCGCGATGTCGCGCCGGCGCATGATTTATGAAGGCAAGGCCAAGATCCTCTATGAGGGGCCTGAGCCCGGTACGCTGATCCAGTATTTCAAGGATGACGCCACCGCGTTCAACGCGGAAAAGAAAGCCGTTCTCGATGGCAAGGGCGTCCTGAACAACCGCATCAGCGAGTTCATCATGACCCGCCTCGGCGCGGTCGGTATCCCGAACCATTTCATCAAGCGCATAAACATGCGCGAGCAGCTGATCCGCAAGGTCGAGATCATCCCGCTCGAAGTGATCGTGCGCAATGTCGCTGCCGGCACCATGTCGAAGCGCCTCGGCATTGCCGAGGGCGAGACGCTGCCGCGCGCCATTGTCGAGTTCTGCTACAAGAAGGACGAGCTGGGCGATCCGCTGGTCTCCGAAGAGCATATCGCGGCCTTTGGCTGGGCGAGCCCGCAGGAGCTGGATGACATCATCTCGCTGGCCCTGCGCATCAATGACTTCATGTCCGGCCTGTTTGCGGCCGTCGGTATCCGCCTCGTTGACTTCAAGCTGGAATTCGGCCGTCACTTCGAGGGCGACATGGTGCGCACCATCCTCGCCGATGAGATCAGCCCGGACAGCTGCCGGCTGTGGGACCTCGTGACCAATGAGAAGCTCGACAAGGACCGCTTCCGCCGCGACCTTGGCGGGGTGACGGAGGCCTATGCAGAGGTCGCCCGGCGTCTCGGCATCATCAAGGAAAGCGCGCAGGGCGGAGAAGTCGTCGACTTTTCCAGCGCCGGGAAATAGGGCGCTCACCGCTGGTTTCCATCGCCGGGCAAATCGGCTAAACCCGCGCCGGATCGTCAGCAAAGACAGGAAATCCTGACCATGAAAGCCATTGTCCATGTCGGCCTGAAACCCGGTGTCCTCGATCCGCAGGGCAAGGCTGTGGCCGACACGCTCGGCCGGATGGGCTATTCGGAAGTCCAGGGCGCGCGCATCGGCAAGGTGATCGAGCTGGACCTCACCGGCATCGACCCGGCCAAGGCGGACACGCGCGTCAAGGAGATGTGCGAGAAGCTGCTCGCCAATACGGTGATCGAATCCTATCGATACGAACTGGTCGAATAGGGTTCTCCCGCGCTAGGCTCTGCCGGAAAACCGGAGGAGCCCGCCATGATCAAACTCACCTTCTGCCTGCACCGCCTGCCGCATCTTTCGCGGGAGGAATTCCAGACATACTGGCGCGAACAGCACGCTCCGCTGGTTGCCAAGCATGCCAAGACGCTGGGCATTGCGCGCTATGTGCAGACCCACGCGGTAACCCATGATTTCAACGGCGTGATGCGGGAAAGCCGCGGGGCGCCGGAGATGCATGACGGCGTCGCCGAGCTCTGGTGGGACAGCTGGGAGGCGCTGTTCAAGGCAGGCGAGAACCCAGGCAATGCAGAGGCTGGCGCCGCCCTGCTGGAGGATGAGCGCAAATTCATCGACCTCGCCCGCTCCCCACTCTGGTTCAACGAGGAACATGTGATCGTGGGGTGAGAGTTTCCCCGCTGGCACGGTTCCTGGACCGGCCGGTCAGGCCATAAAAGAAAAGCCCCGGTCGGTCTGACCGGGGCTTTGTATTTTGATCCGCCCGAAAGCGGCGTCAGGCGCGTTACGCCATCGCCTTTTCGAGGTTCTCGGCCACCGCTTCGAGGAAGCCTTCGGTGGTCAGCCAGTCCTGGTCGGGGCCGATGAGCAGGGCGAGGTCCTTGGTCATCTTGCCTTCTTCGACCGTCTGGATGACGACCTTTTCCAGCGTCTCGGCGAACTCGGTCACCTTCGGCGTGTTGTCGAGGCGGCCACGGTGGGCGAGGCCACGCGTCCAGGCGTAGATCGACGCGATCGAGTTGGTCGAGGTCGCTTCGCCCTTCTGGTGGTTGCGGTAGTGACGGGTCACCGTGCCGTGCGCGGCTTCGGCTTCGACCGTCTTGCCGTCGGGCGACATGAGAACAGACGTCATCAGGCCGAGCGAGCCGAAGCCCTGGGCGACCGTGTCGGACTGCACGTCACCGTCATAGTTCTTACAGGCCCAGACATAGCCACCGGACCATTTCATGGCGGCGGCCACCATGTCGTCGATCAGGCGGTGCTCATAGGTGCCACCGAACTCCTTGAAGGCGTCGGCGAACTCATTGTCGAACACTTCCTGGAACAGGTCCTTGAAGCGGCCGTCATAGGCTTTCAGGATCGTGTTCTTGGTCGACAGGTAGACCGGCCATTTGCGGTTCAGGCCATAATTGAACGAGGCGCGCGCGAAATCGCGGATCGACTCGTCGAGGTTGTACATGCCCATCGCGATACCGGAAGACGGCGCGTCGAACACGTCATGCTCGATCACGGTGCCGTCCTCGCCTTCGAACTTCATCGTCAGCTTGCCCTTGCCAGGGAATTTGAAGTCGGTCGCGCGGTACTGGTCACCGAAGGCGTGACGGCCGATGACGATCGGCTTGGTCCAGCCCGGCACGAGGCGCGGGACGTTGGAGATCACGATCGGCTCACGGAAGACGACGCCGCCGAGGATGTTGCGGATCGTGCCGTTCGGCGACTTCCACATCTTCTTCAGGCCGAATTCCTCGACGCGGGCTTCGTCCGGCGTGATCGTCGCGCACTTCACGCCAACGCCGTATTTCTTGATCGCGTTTGCCGAGTCGATGGTGATCTGGTCGTCCGTCGCATCGCGGCTTTCAATGCCGAGATCATAGTATTTCAGATCGACATCGAGATAGGGGTGAATGAGACGGTCCTTGATCATCTGCCAGATGATGCGGGTCATCTCGTCGCCGTCGATTTCGACAACGGGATTTTCGACCTTGATCTTTGCCATCGGATGGAAGTCCTTTCAGTTGCACTGCTTTCCGGGCGGCTATAGCAGAAGGGTATGAGAGGTCAAAAGCGACTTTCGGGCGCGCGAGGGGCAGACTGGACAGGATGCAACTCATGCAGCGATTAATTATTGTTTTTATTGTACTTTTTTCGTTCGGTGGGCTCGCGGCCCAAGCGCAGCTGCCAGACGGCGCAGATGCCGAAGTCAGGCTGTCGCCTGAAGAATCCGGCAACTGGCGCGTCGAATACACCTTCGCGGAGCCGCAGAGCGTGCTCGCCCTGGTGCGCTCGACGGGCGACTATCGCGAGCTGACATGGTCCGTCACCTCCGACAATGCCCGCTTCGGGCGGGTTGCCGGGATCGACGTCATCGCCCTCGACGAACCGGCGCGGACGGTCAGTTTCAGCATCATCCCGCTGACCAGCACGCTGGTCGGCGAGTACACGCCGTTCGTCACCTTCGCCGATGGCAGTGTCGCGGTGCATGACGGCCAGTTCAGCGTTGCGCCCCTGGACAGTCTCGAGGCCGTCGAAGCGCTGGAGGGCGACACGTCCAATATCGGCGTCCCGGCGCTCAGCATGGACGTGGTCCTGTCATCGGACACGCCGATCATCGTCGATGGCGAGGTGCATCAGGGCAAGGTCCGCCACCGCGTCGATGGCGATGGCACCTATATCTATCTCGGCAATAGCGAGATCGAGGAATTCGACAGCTTCACCGCTGTCATCGACAAGCGCCTGCCCGCCTGGCTGCGCGACCGGTTCGACAGTGACCTCGAGGCGATCTTCTCGGCCTATGAACAGCTCTGGGGCTTCGACCTCGAGCACAAGGCGACGGTGATGCTGGCCTACAAGGGCGCGACAGCCGACGGGTTTTCCGTCACGGGCGGAGCGCTCGACCAGCTGCTGATGATGGAAATGGGCGGCACGGCGCTGAATGCGCCGGACGATGATGTGCTGTCCTACGTCCACTGGTTCTTCGCGCATGAGGCCGCCCATCTTTTCCAGATCGACCGTGGCGTCGGGTTTGCCAGCGGCGCGCAATCCTGGATCCATGAGGGGGCGGCCAACACGATGGCCTACAGCCTGATAGCGTCCATGATGGAGCAGGATGGGGCCAAGCGCTTCCTCGCGGGCGTCTATGGCCGGGCCTTCGATGAATGCGTCACCACACTGGAGGCCGGGCCGCTCGCAACGGCGGCTGAGCGCGAAGCCTTCTCGGCGCATTATTCGTGCGGCGATTTCATCGCGCTTGCGACCGATGGCTTCCTCAAGCAGCGCAATCTTTACGGCTTCTGGAACCGGCTGGTGTCGATGGCCAAGGGCGAGCCGGACGAAAAGGTCGACGAAGACACCTATTTCTCCACAATGCAGATCCTCGGCGCGACAAAGGCCCAGCGCAATGCCGTGCGCGCGCTTGTCGAAGGCCGGCCGGACAATGCCCGCAAGACACTGACCAACCTGCTGGAAAAGGCCGGGCTGGAGCCGGAGTTCAGCGCAGGCGGGCAGTTGATTGCGCTGAAATGGCCGGACTATTAGGCGGAATGAACAAGACCCGACAACCTGTCATCATCCTGGCCGAGCCGCAGCTGGGTGAGAATATCGGCGCGTCTGCGCGCGCCATGCTGAATTTCGGCCTGACGGAGCTGCGCATCGCGGCCCCGCGCGATGGCTGGCCCAATCCTGCCGCCGAGCCGCTGGCCGCCGGTGCGTTTGAGGCCGGGGTCAATGTCACCGCTTTCGATAGCGTCGAGGCGGCCTGCGCCGATCTCGGTTATCTCGTTGCGGCGACGGCCCGCCCGCGCGGCATGGAGAAACCGGTCACCAATGCAGGTGGTGCAGTGGACCTGTTGAAGGCACAGGCGCGGCCGACGGGCGTCCTTTTTGGCAATGAGGCGCAGGGGCTGTCCAATGACCATGTCGCCCTCTGCGATGCGATCATGACCTATCCGGTGAACAAGGCGTTCGCCTCGCTCAACCTCTCGCAGGCCGTCATCGTCTTTGCCCACGCCTGGGGCGAGGCCCTGGGACAGGCGGGCCGTTTCGAGGGGACGGATGCAGGCGTCGGCGATCCGGCGAGCCGCGAGGAGCTGATCGGCATGTTCGAGCATTTCGAGGCCGAGCTGGAACGCGCAGGCTATTTCTATCCGCCGGACAAGACGCCGCTGATGACCCGAAACCTGCGCAACGCCTTCATTCGCGGCCAGTGGACCAGCCAGGAGGTGCGCACCTTCCGGGGCGCCGTCAAGGCCCTCGCCATCGGGCGCGGCAAGGCGCGGATCGTCCGTGACGACTGAGCGGGTTGCGGTCATCGGTACCGGGCCGGCGGCGCTGATGGCGGCTGAGGTTATCACCGGGGCAGGGCTGGGCGTTGATATCTATGAGGCCATGCCGAGCGCCGGGCGCAAGTTCCTGATGGCGGGCAAGAGCGGGCTCAACATCTCCCATATCGGCTCGCATGAAGACTTTGCCGCGCAGTATCAGGATCATGATGGCCGGCTGCGCGACTGCCTGAGGGCGTTCGGGCCAGAGGACGTCGTCCAATGGATGGACGGCCTTGGCATGCCCGCGCATACCGGCCCGACAGGGCGCATATTTCCGCAATCCATGAAAGCCTCGCCGCTGCTGCGTGCCTGGCTGCGCCGCCTGGAGGGCCGCGGTGCCCGCCTGCACCTGAAGCACCGGTGGACCAGTTGGGACGACGAGGGTGCCCTGGTCTTGAATGCGCCAGAAGGACGGGTTGTTGTCCGGCCGGCTGCGACCGTGTTCGCGCTCGGCGGGGGCAGCTGGCGGCGGCTCGGTTCGGATGGCGAATGGACGGCGCCTTTCGCGGAAGCCGGTATCCCGGTGACACGTTTCCGGCCGTCCAATTGTGGCTTCCTCGTCGACTGGTCCGACCGGATGCGGGATGCGTTCGCCGGTGCCCCGGTGAAGGGGGTGCGGCTCTCGGCGGCTGGTCGGGAGACACGGGAGGAGCTCACCATCACGGCGCGCGGTGTGGAAAGCGGCGGCATCTATACCCTGTCCGCACCCTTGCGGGACGCGATTGAAACGGACGGCTCTGCAACGCTGTGGCTGGACCTGCTGCCTGATCTGGAGGCGTCCGGGATCGTCCGGCGGCTCGCGGCTGCGCCGGCCAAGCAGTCCCTGTCGAACCGGCTGCGCAAGGCGCTGAAGCTGACCGGCGTGAAGGCCGCCCTGCTTTTCGAGTGCGCCGACCGGGGGGCGCTGAAACATTCCGAAGACGCCGCAAAAGCGATCAAGGCCTTGCCCCTGAGGCTGACCGGCGCGGCGCCGCTGGACGAAGCCATCTCCACGGCGGGCGGTGTCGCATGGGATGCGCTGGATGCGAACTTCATGCTGACCGGCAAGCCCGGCCATTTTTGCGCGGGCGAAATGATTGCCTGGGACGCGCCGACCGGCGGTTACCTGATCACGGCCTGCATGGCGACAGGGCGCGCAGCCGGGGCCGGTGTGCTCGCGTGGCTGGCGCGCGAGAGATCAGGCGTCAGTCGCCAGCTTTAGAGCTGTTTCGTTCAGCCTCGCGTGATTGGTTCCAGCGCGTGCGCAAGATAGCGACCCGCTCTGGAAACCGCTCATCGAGCAGGGTCGCAGCCTGCACGCGGTCTGTGCGAAAATGCCGGAAGTCCTGACGCAGCTCGCACCAGGCACAGATCAGGCGGACAGTCTCCCAATAGGCCACGAGGAACGGCCAGATTGTGCGGGACGACGTCCTGCCGGCCTCATCGGCATAGTCGATATCGAGCTTGGACTGCGTCCGGATGGCCGTGCGCACCAGCGAGACATCGAAACTGTCCTCGATATGGCCGCCAAAGCGGGTAATCGGCTGCAGGCCCGCATCCACGATAACCGGTTCGAGTTCGGCGGGGATGACGCTGGACAGTTTCGCAATCAGGTCTTCGGCGCCGCGGGCGAGCGCCGGGTCACCGCGGGCCGCCACCCATTTGGCCCCGAGGACCGCCGCCTCCAGTTCGTCCGCCGTCAGCATCAGCGGCGGCAGGTCATAGCCGCGCTCCAGCACATAGCCGGTGCCGGCCTCGCCGCGGATCGGGACGCGCTGGGCGATCAGCTCCGCCATGTCGCGGTAGAGCGTGCGCAGGGAAACTTCCAGTTCCTCGGCCAGCGCCTGCCCGGTCACGGGACGTCGCTTGCGGCGCAGGATCTGGATGATCCGGAAGAGGCGTTCGGTTCGCCGCATTCTGTTTTCGTTCTCCTGACACGCTGCTGACAATATGCTGTCAGCAGCCCTCATCTAGCAAGGCCTTTCCCGAAGAAAGAAGAGGAGAAGTGCCATGACAACGCTATTTGGATGGGGGCCGATGTTCGATTGCCCGTCGCCGAGCCCCTTTGTGATGAAGTCGGATATCCAGCTGCAGATGCTGGGCGTCGATTTCGACCGGGCCATCGCCGACCTGGAGGCCGTCTCGAAGCACAAGGCACCCTATGTCGAGGATGACGGCCAGATCATCCAGGATTCCAATTTCATCCGCGCCCACTTCGAGAAGAAGCTGGGCCGCTCGCTGAATGACGGGCTGACCCCGCGCGAGCAGGCGCTAAGCTGGGCGCTGGAGCGGATGGCCGAAGGGCATCTCAATGCCGTGATGGCTGGCGAGCGCTGGATGAACGAAGCGAATTTCCGAAAAGGCCCGGCCAGCTTCTTCATGGGCGCGCCGGAGCCGATGCGCGAAACGGTGATCCGCGAGACGCTGGACACCATGCGCCAGACGCGCTGGCAGTCGGGCATCGGGCGCCATTCGCATGACGAGCAGCTGCAGCTGGCGGGCTTCGACCTCGCCGCCATTGCAGCTCAGCTGAGCGATCGGCTTTTCCTGCTGGGCGATGAGCCGACGGTGGCCGACGCGTCCATCTCTGCCGTCCTCATCTCCTGTGCGACGCCGTATTTCGACACCCCGCTTGTCGAGATGGTGCACGCGCATGCGAACCTGCCCGGCTATATCCGCCGGATGCGCGAATCCTACCTGCCTGAGGGTGTCTGGCCGGAGCTCCAGATGGCCTGATGACGGGGCCGGCCTGCCTGGCGCTAGCGTCCCCGCGCGCCGCTGGGCAGGTTGGCTTCGGCCAGCGCATTGGCGAGCTGCTGGCCGGTCGAGGCATACATCTTTTCAGCTGACACCGCGGCTTCGTCGCACTGGCGGCGCCGGGCGCTCTCGGCCTGGAAGGCGTTGTTGAAGGCATCGACCATGGAGGATCGCAGGCGGCTGCGATAGGGCGCCTCGACGCCGAGCAGTTCCTGCATGTAGACGCGCCAGTACTGGTCGTCCCGGCCATTGCAGAGCAGGCGGATCGCATGCGCCGAGCCGAGCGTGGACGACAGCGAGACGACATCCCTCAGATAGTCCTGGCTGCGCGTGTCGCTAAGGTCGTAATCAGGATTGAAATCCTGCTGATATTCGCCCTGATACTGGCCATTGGCGCCCATGGCTGGCAGGAAGGCCAGAAACAAGGCCGGTAGGAGGCGCCAGTGTACGAATGTCTGCTTCATCATGAGACTTTCTCGCGGCTTGAGGCTCGCCTCAAGCCTTTCTCGGACCGAATTTCACCTGTGACGGTCTCCGATAGCGGCGAAATCGGGCGGCCATGGGGCGAAGCTGCATGTGACGCCCTGATCGCGCATGGCAATGCCGATGTCTGGTTCAGCGGCGCCGCGCGGGCCTTCGGGAAGTATCTCTATGCGGCAGACCGTCTGGATTTTTTCCAGTCGAGCGCGGCGGGGCTGGAAAACCCGTTCCTGCAGAAGATCGGTGAGAAGGCGCAGGCCTATGCGTCCAGTCATGTGCAGTCCGATGCGATTGCCGACTGGGTGCTGTGGGCCGGGTACGACTGGTTCGGCAATGGGGCTGCGCGGCGCGCGGCCCAGGCCGCGAAGGAATGGCGCAACGTGCATTTTCGCGAAATCCAGTCGACCCACTGGCTCATCTACGGCTTTGGCCATATCGGCGAGGCTGTCGGCCGGCGCTTGAAGGGGCTTGGCGCGCATGTCACCGGCGTGCGCCGGTCCGACCAGGTCTCGCCCTTTGCCGACCGGATCGTCCATCCGAACGATGTGAGCGCCGACGAGATCGGCCAGGCCGACGCTGTCCTGCTCTGCTGTCCGCATACAGAAGAGACAGAAAACCTCGCCGATGCCGACTTCTTCG
Source organism: Henriciella mobilis (assembly GCF_003576285.1). Classification (NCBI taxonomy): domain Bacteria; kingdom Pseudomonadati; phylum Pseudomonadota; class Alphaproteobacteria; order Hyphomonadales; family Hyphomonadaceae; genus Henriciella; species Henriciella mobilis. The sequence continues at coordinate 201,380 of NZ_QWFX01000005.1, forward strand.
CGGCGATGAAGGAGGGGAGCCTCTTTTCCAATGTCGGGCGCGGGGCGCTGGTTGACGAGGCAGCCCTGCTAAAGGCGCTCGATGCCGGCAGGCCGGCGCATGCGACCATCGACGTTACCCGCGAGGAACCGCTGCCAGCCGATCACCCGCTATGGACCCATCCGGGCGTGACGCTGACAGCCCACACCTCCGCACTGACCAGCGAATCGCGCAAGCGCAATGACGAACTTTTCCTGGAAAACCTGTCGGCCTTCCTGAATGGCGAGCCCCTTCGCAACCTCGTCGATGCAAAGGCCTTCGCCGACCAGTCTGTATGATCGCTTGCGGTGTCTGCTGTCACGGGCGTATCAAGCAGCATGGCTGACGCATTGGCGAAACTGATCGGGCTGGGTTCGGGCCCCATGTTGCAGGAAGAGCCGCGAAAGCCGCTCTCCGAGCCGCTTGATGCGCTCGGTGAGACCGCGGAATCGGCAACCGAGGCAGCCAGCGAATTTGCGACCTGGGTCGCTTCGGGCTCACGCGAGGCGCTGATCGCTCTCGGCCTGGCCGTCGCCATGACCGTCATTCTGTGGTTCGCGCGCTGGGGCCTCATCCGGCTGATGCGCCACCTTCCGCGCAATGACGACTATTCGCTATCGGCGATCTTCAACCGGATCGTGAGACGGTTCCGGATCTATTTCATGCTGGCGACGGCGCTCCTGATTACCGACCGAATCATGGAGCTGCCGCAGACCATTTCGACCTTCAGCCACGTGCTGTTCGTGATCACCGCGACGTTGCAGGCGGCCGAGTTGCTGCAGGAAGCGGCGATCTCATCAATCCGGCGCCAGGCCATTCGCAACCCGCAGGATGCCAGCACGCTGGCTTCGGCCGTGAACCTCATCAAATGGTTCATCAATGTCGTGATCTGGTCCTTTGCGCTGCTGCTGATCCTGGACAATGTCGGCGCGGATGTGACGACGCTGATTGCCGGTCTCGGTATCGGCGGTATCGCGATCGGTCTGGCCGCGCAGGGCATGTTCCGCGACCTCTTCTCCTCGCTCTCCATCGTGCTCGACAAGCCATTCCAGGTTGGCGACACGGTGCGCTACCGCGACACCTGGGGCGACATTGAGGATATTGGCCTGAAGACGACGCGCATCCGCTCCAAGAGCGGTGAGCAGATCATCATCTCCAACACCAACCTCCTGGAAGAAGAGATCCACAATATGCGCCGCATGAACCGGCGGCGCATCGAGACGCAGTTCGGGGTGATCTTCCAGACGCCGCCCAAGGTCGCCGAGGCGATCCCCGGCATGGTGGCAGAACTGGTGAAAGGCGTTCAGGGCGTCTCGTTCGACCGCTGCAGCATGGCCGCTTTCGGCCCGAGCTCGCTGGATTATGAACTCGTCTTCTATTCGCTGAACCCCGACTTCAACCGATCCATGGCGGCGCGTTCCAACGTGCTGCTGGCGCTGTTCCGCAAGTTCAAGGAAGAGGGTGTGGAGTTCGCCTATCCGACCCAGACGCTCTACGTCAGCGGCGTGGAGAATGTGCCGGAGGGCCGCTTCGAGGCGAAGACCTCAGAGGATGCGCTTGTCGTGGAAGGTCCGCTCGACGCCGGGACAGACAAAAGCTGAGCCCGGCCGGGTCAGCGCAGCCTAGTAATTTGCGAGTGTGAGAAGCGTCCGGAAAGGAGGGCTTACTCGACCGTCCAGCCGCGCGCGGTGCGGTGCGCGTCGAGCGTGATGCCGTCGCTTTCGGCCTCGGTGCGGGTTGTCGTGCGCGTGGTGAAAATGGTTTCGCGGCGACCGCCCGTGGTCAGGCGCAGGAGGATAGCCACCGTGGCGATGACCAGGCCAACAATGGCTGTCATCACCGCAAACATTCCGGCCATGACGATGATGGCGAGGGCAAGGATGCCGCGCAGCGCCCAACGTGCGCCTTCACGCAAGCCGTTGCCGATGCGTGCCAGGATGGCGTCGAAAGAAAGGGTTGAGCGTGCTGCTGTCATCTTCAAGTCTCCCAGCCCTCAACATGATATCGCCCGGCGAATTCGTCAATCACGCGAGCGAAATCGCCTTCAATTGGCCGCAATCAGGCCCCGTTCTGCCCGGATCCGCGCATAGGCGCCCGTGATCGCGGCAGCCTTGTCATGCGCGGCCAATTCGAATTCGCGCGGTGCGCCATTGCCGACGATGCGGTCGGGGTGGTTGTCCGCCATCAGCTTGCGATAGGCGCGGCGGATATCGTCGAAGGCGGCATCGTGGGCAACGCCGAGAATATGATACGGATCGTCCCGGTCCGGTCCGAGATGGCTTGCCCGGATCCGCCGGAAGGTTGTTTCGTCGAAGCCGAAATTTTCCGCGACCGTGCGAAGATACTGCATCTCGTCATCGGTCACCACGCCATCGGCGCCGGCGATCATGAACAGGCCGTCCAGCACGCCCTCGAGCAGGCATGGCCGGGCGCTGTACTTCTTGCCGATGCGCCGGGCATAGGCCTCATAGCCGCGGACGGTCTGGCGGGCGATATTGAAGACGCGGCGAACCTTGTCGGCGTCTTCCGGCGCTGCGCGGAAGACGCGGGAGAAGACCATGATCTCGCTGTCGCTGACCCGGCCGTCGGCCGCGGCCATCTTGGCGCCCAGACCGATCACGGCGGCGGTAAATCCGACATCGTTTGGATCGGGCGCGCAGCCTTGTTCGGCGGACTCCGGTTCGTCCTGCACGTCGCTGTCAAAAAGGCGCTTTCCACCCTCGATAAGGATCTGCCAGAGGCTCATCGTCCTACAACTATAGCGGGTTATTCGGGCAAAATCAGGCCCCGGATGCTCAATTGTCTTGCGACAAAATGTGAAATGTTCGTGATCAACCGGTTTCAGGCGGCGTCCTAGCGCTGCTGCGACTGTTGTGAAACCACCGATTTCAGTTCTGCGATCTCGTCCTTCAGCGAGCGCAGCAGGTCGAAGATTTCGTCGCGTTCTTCCTCGGCATGCTCGGCATCTTCCTCGATATCCTCGAGCAATTCCTCGGTCGCTGCCTTCTGTTCGGCCGCCAGCGCATCGACGATCAGGGCGATGAACAGGTTTAGCACGGCAAAGCTCGCCACGAAGATGAAGGTCAGGAAGAAGAGCGGCGCCCATGGATGGCCGTCATCGACAACCTTCTGGACGACCTCGAACCGCCAGCCATCCATCGTCATCACCTGAAACAGGGAATAGGCCGAGCTTGGCAGGTCGCCGAACAGCTCCAGCACCTCCTCATTCGAGGTGTCGCCGTACATGTTCGTCGCCATCACCGCATAGACATAGGTCAGCAGCGCCAGCACCGCGACGATGGCGCCCATGCCCGGCAGCGCCTTGAGCAGCGCCTCGGTTATCCGCCGCATCATCGGCACGACATGCAGCAGGCGCAGCACACGCAAGACGCGCATGGCCCGCAGCACCGAGAAACCCTGTCCGCCCGGCACCATGGATATGCCGACGACGATGAAGTCGAACCAGTTCCAGCCAGACCTGAAGAACATGAACCGGTAGACGAACAGCTTCAGCAGGATCTCGAAGGCGAAGGCGTAGGTAATCCCCCGGTCCATGACCTCGAGCCAGTAGACCGATGTCGGCGGCAGCGAGTCGGCATAGGTCAGAATGCCGAGAATGGCGGCATTGAGGATGATCAGCCCGGTGATCAGGTTCAGGAACCAGCGGCTCTCGATCGCTGCTTCAAGCGGCGAATTGCTGGTCGTTTCGTCGAGTGTCGCGCGCGCCATGTCCCCTCGCTCGCCTTATGGTCGAGTTCGCTACAGGGGTTTCATACCCTGCGGTACGAATTGTTCAATCAGCCGACGTGGTCGTATCGCTGATGATCTTCCATTCGCCGTCCATGCGCCGAAGGACCAGCGTGAAAAGCCCGCCCGGCGTGTCGTTTTCCCGCTCCAGCTGCCAGCGGCCATGCACGATGGCAGCATCTGGCGAGAGGCGCACAATCTCCAGGTCGCTGGTGTCGAGTGTGCCCATCGCGGCGCGGCTGGAATAGCGCGTGCGGTAGCGCTCCAGCGTCGGGGCATAGCCGCGCACGACCGTCCCGCCGGAGGCAAAGCGCAGCTCGGGCGACTGCCAGTAGCCGTCCATGAAGCCCTCAATGTCGCCTGCATTCCATGCCTCGTCCTGGCGGTCGAGCAGGGCCGTGATCGCCGCCTCGTCCTCGGCGACAGACGGGACGGAGGCGTCCGCGGCGGCCGGTTCGGCTGTCTGGCAGGCGGTCACCGAAAAGCCGGCCAGGCACAGGGCAGTCGCAGCAAGGATGGTTTGGCGCATTGATTTCTCTCCGATGTTCAGGTGGGAGTGTAGTCAAAGGCCCGCCAGATGAAACCGCCTTTGGCGGAATGTGTTTTACACGCTAGAGAGTTGCACAAGAGTTCGGGAGTCGGAAATTCATGATCATGGTCGCGCTGATCGTCGGCGGTCTGCTTTTGCTGTTTGCTGGCGGTGAGATGCTCGTTCGCGGGTCGGTGGGTGTTGCCCGCCGGCTTGGTATGTCGGAATTACTTATTGGCTTGACGCTGGTCGGTTTCGGCACCTCGATGCCGGAGCTCGTGACCAGCCTGCAGGCGCTGTCGGATGGTGCGACCGGGATCTCGGTGGGCAATGTCATCGGGTCCAACGTCGCCAATGTCCTGCTGGTGATCGGGGCCGCCTGCCTGATCTCGCCGATCATTACCCATCCGCGCGCCCTTGCCCGCGACGGGCTGTTCATGATCGGCGCAACCGTTCTTTTCGCTGTCGTGCTCTGGTTCGACGGGTTTACACGGGTCATGGGCTTCATCTTCGTTGCCATCCTGATCGCCTATCTCGTCGCCTCCGTCATTCTCGACCGGCGCAAGCAGTCGGCTGCCGCAAAGGTCCACTCCGGCGAGGCGGAGGTCATCGAGACCCATGAGCCTCTCTTTATCTCGCTGGTCCTGGCCGTCCTCGGCATTGCAGGCGTCGTCGCCGGTGCGAAGCTGCTGGTGACCGGCGGTTCCGATCTCGCCCGTGCCTTCGGCATTTCGGAGACGGTGATCGGCCTGTCCATCGTCGCCATCGGCACCAGCCTGCCGGAACTCGTCACCTCGATCATGTCGGCCATCAAGGGCAAGGCGGATGTGGCGCTCGGCAATGTGCTCGGCTCAAACGTGTTCAACATATTGGGCATCATGGGCGTGTCGGCCGCCGTTTACCCCTTCAGCATCATCGCGCCTGCGGCGCCGGATGGCACCAAGCCGCTCGATGTCGAGGCGATGAGCTTTCCGGCGGGCGACAGCCTCGTGACGATGCAGGACATGGGCGCCCTCGCGCTGTCGGTGATCCTGCTTGTCCTGTTCGCCTATACCGGGCGCAAGCTCGCCCGCTGGGAAGGCGCCGTGCTTCTCGGCGGCTACGCGCTCTATATGGCGATGAGCTTCAATCTCCTGCCGCACTTCGGAGGCGCCGCGTGAGCAAGGACATCTATTCCGGTCTCGATCAGCTCGGCGCATCGAGCACGATCCCGGCCTCTCCGGAGGAGGCAAAGCTCGAGCGCGTGCCCAATCCGCATGCCGGCACGCTTTATCTCACCCGCTTCACTGCGCCGGAATTTACCTCGCTCTGCCCGGTCACGGGCCAGCCGGACTTTGCGCATATCGTCATCGATTATGCGCCGGGCGAGTGGCTCGTCGAAAGCAAGAGCCTGAAGCTCTACCTGACCTCGTTCCGCAACCATGGCGCCTTCCATGAGGATTGCACCGTCGCCATCGGCAAGCGGCTTGTCGATCTGCTCGCGCCGCAATGGCTGCGCATCTATGGCTACTGGTATCCGCGCGGCGGGATACCGATCGACGTCTTCTGGCAAAGCGGGCCGGTGCCGGACGGGCTCTATGTGCCCGATACCGGCGTTCCGTCCTATCGCGGGCGCGGCTAGGCTTTCGCCAGCGCCGTCATGGCCTCGCCGTCGCGGCGTGTGACGAAGCTGGCGACCTTCTCTGTCGAATAGGTTTCCTCGAGCACGGTGGACACCTTGAAATAGTCCGCCGTCACCGCGTCGGCGTCGAGCGTCACGAGGATGTAGCCGTGGCCATTGGGGTCGAACCATTCGACATCCTCATTCGCCTCGGCAAACATCTCGCCGAGATCGGGGACATCCTTCACATACTTGCCCATGCCGGGCGAGGTGACCGAGGTGCAGCCGAACTCGACCCCGCGCAGGGCGCCGGCCTTGTCATGCAGCTCATTGGCCCAGGCCGTGTGCGTGTCACCGGTGAAGGTGACGAGCCGCGCGCCGGCCGTGGCGGCTGAATTGTAGAGCCGTTCGCGCGCCGCCGGGAAACCGTCCCAGGCGTCGAGATTGAAGGGCAGGCCGAGCTGGCTGAAGGGGATCATGCCCGCGACATAGCCGGTCTGTGCGGCCTGCTGTTTGGGAGTCAGCGCCTCGACAAGGTTCGGCGGCTTCACGTTCGCCATGATCACCTGGTTGGCGAGGACCTGCCAGGCCTTGCCGGAGGAGACGGAGCTCTTCAGCCCCTTGTCCAGCCAGGCTTCCTGGACACCGCCCAGCATGGTGCGGCTTTCGTCGCTGACGCGGCCCATCACTTCCATCGCCTTGTCCGGAACCTCTTCAGGTGCAACCCCAGCCAGTTCGGCACCCCAGGAGATTTCGTCCGAGCGGCCGGTGAGGCGCGACTCCAGGCAGAAGACGGTTGCAAGATCACCGAAGTCGAACTGGCGGTAGATGGCGCTGTAATCGCGCCCCGCCGTCACGTCGCGGACCGGCATCCACTCCATATAGGCCTGGACGGCGGCCTGCTTGCGGTCGGTCCAGTTGCCTTCGGTTTCCGGCTGATGGTTTTCCGCGCCGGTGCGATAGGCATTGTTGGTGCTTTCATGGTCGTCCCAAGTGCACAGCCACGGCGCGGCGGCATGGGCGGCCTGGGCCTTCGGGTCGCTCTTGTACTGCGCATGGCGCATCCGGTAGTCGCCGAGGGTAATGACCTCCATGGGCGGCTCATGGAAACGGCCGAGTTCCTGCGCCGTCTCCGCGCCATAGCCATCCACGCCGTATTCGTAGAAATAGTCGCCGAGATGGATGATCGCATCGAGATCGTTCATCCGGCCAAGATCGTCATAGACGTTGAAATAGCCGAACTGCCAGTTCGAGCAGGAGATGACCGCGAACTTGACCGGGTCTGTGCCCGAGGCGGCCAGCGTCTTCGTGCGGCCAACGGGGGAGGTGATATCGCCCGCCGCTGTCTTCGCGGTGAAGCGGTAGAAATACTGCGTGGCCGGATCGAGGCCGGTCATGTCGACCTTCACCGTGAAATCGCGGCCGGGTGTCGCTTCTGCGAGGGCCTGGCCAACGATGTCGGTGAGACCGGCATCGCGCGCAACAATCAGGCTGACCGGGACCGGTGCGGTGGCGTCCTCATCCGCAGGCGTTACGCGTGTCCAGAGGATGACCCGGTCGGACAGCGGGTCACCGGAGGCAACGCCGTGATCGAAGCTCGCCTCGCCCGGAAAGGCCGGACGATTATCGGCCAGCGGATCGCCGCCGGCTGGCGTCGCACAGGCCGCCAGCCCTGCAGCACCTGCACTGAAACCAAGGAAATGACGCCTGGAAAACCTGCTCATGAAACCCGCTCCTCCCGAATTGCTGTGTTCTTTTATGCTGCCATCATGACGAATACGCGAAAGCAGGTCTATAAGCTGCAGCGATGAGCAAATTGACCGCCACCGCGACACCGGCCGACAATGGGACCCGCCTCGACAGATTCCTGTCCGAACAGTTTCCGGACCTGTCGCGTTCGCGTGCGAAGGCACTGGTCAAGGAAGGGGCGGTGACCGCCGGCGGCGCGCTCGCCGATGATCCGAAGGCGGCTGTGCGCCCGGGCATCACCTATGAGATCGACATGCCGCCGCCTGTCCCCGCGACGCCGGAGCCGGAGGACATCCCGCTCGACGTGTTGTTCGAGGACGAGCACCTCATCCTCGTCAACAAGCCCGCCGGCATGGCCGTCCATCCTGCGCCCGGCAGCTGGCAGGGCACGCTGGTGAATGCGCTGCTGCATCATTGCAAGGGCGAACTGCCGGGCATCGGGGGCGTGGAACGGCCTGGTATCGTCCACCGCATCGACAAGAATACGACCGGCGTCCTGGCCGTCGCAAAGACCGAAGCGGCCCATGCCGGCCTGTCGGCGCTGTTCAAGACCCACGATATCGAGCGGACCTATCTCGCCATCACGCGCGGGGCGCCAAGGCCGCTTGTCGGCACGGTCGACATGCGCATTGCCCGCTCGACCAGCGACCGCAAGAAGATGGCTGTCATCCGCGACGAGGAGAGCGAGGATGGGCGCCATGCCGTCACCCATTACAGGGCGCTTGAGACATTCGGGGAACTCGACAAGGGCACGGGGCTACCCGCCGCTGCGCTGATGGAATGCCGGCTGGAGACAGGGCGTACCCACCAGATCCGCGTGCACATGGCGCATATCGGTGCGCCGCTGATCGGCGATCCGACCTATGGCAAGCATCGCGGCATCAAGGCGTATGGGGCGGGCGAAGCCTTCATCGAGGCGACGACATTGGCGCGCCAGTTCGACCGCCAGGCGCTGCATGCAGCCAGCCTCGGCTTCGTCCACCCGGTGACGGGAGACGACGTCTTCGCCGAAGCCCCACTTCCGGAGGATATGGCCGCGCTGCTGACCGCGCTGCGGCGGATGTGAGGCGGCCCCACCCCGACCCTCCCCAGGGGGGAGGGGGAAGGGGTGCGCAATCGGTTACCAGCTTCGCCCCCTCCCCGCTCGCGGGGAGGGTCGGGGTGGGGCGAATGCCTAGGCTTCGGGCTTGAACCAGTCCGGCAGCTTGTAGGTCATGCCGAGGTCTCTGGCGACCTGCTCATGGGTGATGTGGCCTTCGGCGACGGTCAGGCCGTGGGCAAGGTGAGCGTTCTCGTTCAGCGCGGCTTTCGTGCCCTTGTTGGCGATCTGCATGACGAAGGGCAGGGTGGCATTGTTCAGCGCATAGGTGGAGGTGCGCGGCACGGCGCCCGGCATGTTGGCGACGCAATAGTGCAGGATGCCGTCGACGTCGTAGATCGGGTCTTCATGGGTGGTCGGCTTCGAGGTCTCGAAGCAGCCGCCCTGGTCGATGGCGATATCGACGAGGACCGCGCCGGGCTTCATCGTTTTCAGCTGCTCGCGCGAGATGAGCTTGGGCGCCGATGCGCCGGGAATGAGCACTGCGCCGATGACGAGGTCGGCTTCCTTCACGGCGGCGGCCAGCGAGGCCTTGGTCGAGTACATGGTCTTGACGAGGCCGTTGAACTGGGCGTCGAGCTCGGCGAGGCGATTATTGTTGCGGTCGAAGACCGTGACGTCCGCGCGCATGCCGACGGCGATTTCAGCGGCATTCGTGCCCGAGACGCCGCCGCCGATGATGATCACCTTGGCCGGCTGCGTGCCGGGGACGCCGCCGAGCAGCAGGCCGCGACCGCGCCGGGTGCGCATCAGGGCCCAGGCGGCGACCTGCATCGACATCCGGCCGGCCACCTGGCTCATGGGCCTGAGCAGCGGCAGGCCGCCGGAAGGCTCGGTCACCGTCTCATAGGCGATGGCCGTACAGCCGGACTTGATCAGCCCTTTGGCCTGGACCGGGTCCGGCGCGAGGTGGAGATAGGTGAAAAGCGTGTGAGCGGGCGTCAGGCGCGCGGTTTCTTCCGGCTGCGGCTCCTTCACCTTCACGATCAATTCGGCTGATTTGAAAACCGCGTCCGCATCCGGCACGATGGTTGCGCCCACCGCGGTGTATTCCTCGTCGGAGAGACCCGAGCCCACGCCCGCATTGGATTGGACAAAGACCTCGTGCCCGGCGCTCACAAGGTCGCCGACGCTTTCCGGCGTCAGGCCGACACGCGACTCCTGCTTCTTAATTTCGCTCGGCACACCAATGCGCATGACAGACCTCCAGAAATGCTCATAGACAATTTAGTGCCTGCGCTAGGAGGTTCTTGCTAATATTGCAAGAAAATGTGGTGGCTTCTTGCGCAGTTAGTTCGCGCGAAGGGAATATCCTGCCGAGCGGACGGTGCGGATCGGGTCATCGCCGCCATTGCTCATCAGTGCCTTGCGTAGCCGCCCGACATGCACGTCCACGGTGCGCGCCTCGACATAGACGTCCGAGCCCCACACCCCGTCCAGCAGCTGTTCGCGCGAGAAGACGCGGCCCGGATGCTGGATGAAATAGTCAAGCAGGCGGAATTCGGTCGGCCCGAGATGAATGCCTTCGCCATTGCGGGTGACCGTGTGGGTCGTGCGGTCGACGACAATATCGCCGACAACCACCTTGTCCTCGATCAGCGCCGGACGGATCCGGCGCAACACGGCGCGCACCCGCGCCATCAGCTCTGTCGTCGAGAAGGGCTTGGTGACGTAATCGTCCGCGCCGGTGTCGAGCCCGCGGATGCGATCGGCTTCCTCGGTGCGCGCGGTCAGCATGATGACCGGCAGGTTCGCCGTCTCGGGCTTGGAGCGGATACGGCGGCAGACCTCGATCCCCGGCACCTTGGGTAGCATCCAGTCGAGAAGGACGAGGTCCGGCACGCGTTCGTCCAGCTGGATCATGGCTTCATCGCCATCCGGGGCGACCGCCGTTTCATAACCTTCGCGCTCGAGATTGTAGCGCAGCAGTTCCGCGACAGCTTTCTCGTCTTCAGCGATCAGGACGAAAGGTTTCAACGCCCGCTTCCCTCTTTCTTGATCCGGGCTTCGATGTGATCGCCCGTCGCTGTTTCCCCGGTGACCATGTAGTAGACGGCTTTGGCGATGTTCGTCGCGTGGTCGCCGATCCGTTCAAGGTTCTTGGCCATGAACATGAGGTGGGTGTTGGACCCGATCTGGCGCGGATCCTCCATCATGTAGGTCAGCGTTTCGCGGAAGAAGGAGACGTAGTGGTCGTCGATGTCGTCATCGAGTTCGAGCACTTCGATGGCGGCGTTGACGTCCTGGCGCAGATAGGCGTCGAGGGCCTTCTGCAGCTGGTAGGAGACAGACCGCGACATGCGCTCGATGCTCTTGACGGCGGCGCGGTTCTCCTCGCCGGTCAGCTCCAGGCAGCGCTTCGCGATGTTCTTGCAGAGGTCACCGATCCGCTCGATATCGCCTGCGAGCTTCATCGCGCCGAGCACGGCGCGCAGGTCGGCGGCCATCGGATGGCGCAGGGCGATAAGCCGGATGATCGCCTTTTCGGCCTCGGCTTCAAGCTCGTCGATGGCTTCATCGCGCTTGATGACCTGCCGGGCCAGTTCCAGGTCGAAGGTGACCACGGCGCGGCTGGAATCGTTGATCATGGCCTCGGCGAGGCCGCCCATCCGCAACAGGTTCGCTGAAAGATGCTCCAGCTCGTCGGTGAAAGCGGTGACAATGTGTTCTGACATCATGTGCTTCTGTGCTTGGGTTCGGATTTAGCCGAACCGGCCCGTAATATAGTCTTGCGTGCGGCTGTCTTCGGGGTTGGTGAAGATCCGCTCGGTATCACCATACTCCACAAGCTTGCCGAGGTGAAAGAAGGCCGTCTTTTGCGAGACGCGCGCAGCCTGCTGCATGGAGTGGGTGACGATCACGATGCAATAACGCTCACGCAATTCATCGATGAGCTCTTCTATGCGGGCCGTGGCGATCGGGTCGAGGGCCGAGCACGGTTCGTCCATCAGGATGACTTCCGGGCTGACGGCGATGGCGCGGGCAATGCAGAGACGCTGCTGCTGGCCGCCGGACAGGCCGGTGCCAGGTGCCAGCAGGCGGTCCTTCACTTCATCCCAGAGGCCCGCCTTGCGCAGGGCGGACTCGACCACTTCGTCGAGCTCCTGCTTGCCCGAGGCCAGACCGTGGATGCGCGGGCCATAGGCGATATTGTCGTAGATCGACTTCGGGAACGGATTCGGCTTCTGGAACACCATGCCGACGCGCGAGCGCAGCAGGACCGGATCGATGGAGTGGTCGTTGATATCGGCCCCGTCCATGAAGATCTGGCCGGTCACGCGGGCCGACTCGATGGTGTCGTTCATGCGGTTGATGCAGCGCAGGAAGGTCGACTTGCCGCAGCCGGACGGTCCGATGAAGGCCGTCACGGCCCGGTCGGGAATGTCGAGCGAGATGTCAAAAATGGCCTGCTTCTCGCCGTAGAAGACATCAATGTTTCGGCATTCGACCTTGGTCATTTCCGGCATGTTTTGGGCCTGTTTCGATCTGGCGGTTTCGGTGAAGTCTTCGACGTTGCCATCCATGACTACCATCTCCTTTCGAACCTGCGTCTCAAGATGATCGCTATGAGATTCATCAAGACGAGAAAGACGAGCAGCACGATGATCGCGGCTGCGGTTTGGGGTTCCCATGCCCGTTCCGCGCCGGTCGACCACTTATAGATCAGGACGGGCAGGACGGTCGACTCATCGGTGGGGCCGGACGGAACCTCGGCGACAAAGGCCACCATGCCGATCAGCAGGAGCGGGGCCGTTTCGCCGAGGGCGCGGGCCATGCCGATGATCGAGCCGGTCAGGATGCCGGGGGCGGCGAGCGGGAGCACATGGTGGAACACGGCCTGTGTCGGCGACGCGCCAACCCCGAGCGCCGCCGTGCGGATCGATGGCGGGACGGATTTCAGGGCGGCGCGGGACGCGATGATCACGGTGGGCAGGACGAGCAGGCCGAGCACCAGGCCGCCAACAAGCGGAACCGAGCGCGGCATGCCGAGGAAGTTGATGAAGACAGCTGCGCCCAGCAGGCCGAACACGATGGAGGGGACAGCGGCAAGGTTATTGATATTGACCTCGATCAGGTCCGTCATCCGGTTCTTGGTCGCGAATTCTTCCAGGTAGACAGCCGCGAAGATGCCGACCGGAATAGCGAGCATGGCGGTGACCAGCATGGTCAGCAGCGAGCCAACGATGGCGGCGGCCGCGCCGGCGAGTTCCGGATAGGTGCTGTCGGAATGGGTAAAGAGCGAGGTGTTGAAGGTCGACTTGATGCGGCCCTCTTCCTTGAGCAGCATCGTCCAGGCGATCTGGCGGTCGCTGACGGTCCGGTTTTCCTGGGCTTGCGCCAGGACCAGCGCGGAGGCCTGCGCCCCGGCTGCCGGGAGGGCCTGCTCGCCAGCAATGAAGGTCAGAGAAGCGCTTCCATCGGCCAGCGTGTCGAGCCGGAACCAGGTGTCTCCGGCAGAGACCAGCGTGGTCGGGGCGCTGTCATCGGCGCTCGCTTCCTGGAAGCGGGTTTCGGCCTTCGTGATGTCATCACTGGCATCGGGGCTGCTGAATGCCATCTGCACGCCGGTTTCGATGCTGCCGCTTATGCGCGCGACGGTTCCCAGCTTGATTGAGGTGCGCTCGGTGACCCCGCCCTTGAGGAAGAGGTCGATATCGTCCGCCAGGGCGACCGAGAAGCGCTGCTGCGAACCGATCGTGTCGGGCCGCTCGGCTGTCTTGCGGGCGATGGGCAGGACGGCGAGCCGGGTGAACAGGCCATATAGCTCACGCAGTCGGGCGCGGTCGTCGACACCCGGCAGGAACTGGTCGGCGAGATTGTCCTGCAGAAGCAGGTTGAAGCCGCTGACATTGCGGGAAATCTCATCCGGGTCACGCGCGCCGGTCGGGTCGACCTGGGCGGCGTCAAGCGTCGTGTCGAAGGTCAGGACATTGCGCGAAAAGGCCGACGAGGCCTGGCCGAAGATCGAGACCAGCAGCGTGATGAGCGCAACGACGGCGATGCCGATGGCGACCTGGCCGTAGAGCTTGAAGCGCATCTCGGCGGCGTGGCGCTTCTTCAGGCGCTTGAGGGCTGCTTCAGTGACGAAGGTGCCCTTTTCGGAAGGGTTGGGCGCCGGGCTATTCATATTTTTCCCTGTACTTCTGGACGACGCGCAGGGCGATCAGGTTGAAGATCAGCGTGACGATGAACAGGACGAAGCCGAGCGCGAAGGCTGACAGCGTCTTGGCATTGTCGAATTCTGTATCGCCGGTCAGCAGGGCGACGATCTGCACGGTGATGGTCGTCAGGTCAGCCGTCGGGTCGGGCGTGATCTGGGCGCGCTGGCCCGCCGCCATCACCACGATCATGGTCTCGCCGATGGCGCGGGAGACGGCCAGAAGCAGGGCGGCGATGACACCGGGCAGGGCTGCCGGCATGACGACCTGCTTGACGGTCTCTGACCGGGTTGCCCCCATCGCATAGGCGCCATCGCGAAGCGTCTGCGGGACGGCATTGATGACGTCGTCGGACAGGGACGAGACGAAGGGGATGATCATGATCCCCATGACCAGCCCGGCGGCCAGCGCACTGGTCGGCTGCGCGGCCAGGAAACCGTCCGGAACGAAGGGCAGTGCGTTGATGCCCGTCGCGGCGCTGCGCACCAGCGGGGCCACGAATTGCAGGGCGAAGAAGCCGTAGACGACGGTCGGGATGCCGGCCAGAAGTTCGAGCACCGGCTTGACGATGCTGCGAAAGCGCGGGCTGGCATATTCCGACAGGTAGATCGCCGAGAGCAGGCCGATCGGGGCCGCCACCAGCATGGCCAGGAAGGCGATCATGAAGGTGCCGAAGAAGAGCGGGATGGCGCCGAAGTCAGCCCCGGTCTGCGCGTTCCATTCGGTGCCGAAGACGAATTCCAGAACGGGTACGCGCGAGAAAAAGCGCAGCGCTTCGAAGAACAGGCTACCGACGATGCCGATCGTGGTCAGGATGGCGATGGCGGCGCAGAGGAACAGCATGAACTTGATGCCGTCCTCGACTCGCGCACGGGCGCGGAAATTCAGCGAAAGACGGCGGCGGGCAAAGTAGAAGCCGGTGCCGGCTGCGGCAATCGCCAGGACAAGGGCGATGATCCGTGAAAGACCAAGCAGGTTTGTATAGCGGTCCGAGGCGGCGTCGAAGAGGGCATTGCCGGTTGCGACGGAATCGCGCCGCGCAACGTGCTCGACAATACGGTCAATATACTGGCCAAGCTCAAGCGAGCCGAGATCGCGGATGCGCTGGGGCAGCTCGCTGGCCAGCTGCGCGCGGACGAGAGACTCGCCGAAGAGGCCGTAGAGAAGCAGGATGATCGCAGCCGGGCCCACGGTCATCATGGCAACGAAATAGCCGTGATAGTTCGGCTGCGAATTCAGGCGTTCGGTCGTGCCGCTGCCGACAGCCACCGCCTGCGTACGTCCTGCATAGAAAGAGACGAATCCAGCCGCAGCGAGCACGGCGAAAAGCAACCATGCTATCGGCAGATGTCCAAAGGTCTCGAGCATTGCGCCCCACCGATCATTCAGGCCCTGTTTTGGGCCTCATAACGCCGGTGCTTGACACATATGTGACACATACTGCGGACAGTCGTAATATTTCTGCTATCGCGCTTGCTGCGCGAAGGCCGGACGGCTCGAAAACTCGACAACGGCGCCGCTTTCGGGATGCGGCAGGGCCAGGTGGCAGGCGTGCAGGCAAAGGCTCTGGAAACCGTCCGGGCGGCCGTAAAGCCGGTCGCCACAGATCGGGTGACCGATGGCCTGCAAGTGCACGCGCAACTGATGTGTACGCCCCGTTTCTGGGGCGAGGTCCAGCAGGGCAAGGGCGCCATGGTCTTCGATCAGCGACCATCTCGTCAGCGCCGGCTGGCCACTGTCCGGATCGGCCTTGCGCAGCGGGCGCATGGACCAGTCCCGGCCGATCGGCAGGTCGATGTCGCCGCTCATTCCAGCGGGCACGCCATGCACCATCGCCTGGTAGCGCTTGGCGACCTGGCGTGCTTCGAAGGCCTGCGACAGCGCTCGCCCGGCCTCGGGCGTGCGGGCGAAGACGATCAGCCCCGATGTATCCATGTCGAGACGGTGGACCGCGACGAGAGGTCCGAACTGGCTTTCGAGCCGGCGTTGCAGGCAGTCCTGGCGCTCAGCGCCGCGGCCGGGCACCGATAACAGGCCGGTGGGCTTGTCTGCGACCAGTATGTGCTCATCCTCGAACAGGATCTGCCCGAAGCTGGGCGGCGGTCTGTAGGGGCGCGGCGGCGGTGGACTGCCGGTATCAGTCATCGGTGAGGCGGGATTCGGCATCCGCGATGGGGAGCCACACACCAAAGACAGACCCTTCGCCTTCCTTGCTGGCCACGGCGAGTCCGCCGCGGTGGCGCGCCATGATGTGCTTGACGATGGCCAGGCCGAGGCCCGTGCCTTCGATCTCGCCGCCGCGGCTTTCATCGACCCGGTAGAACCGCTCACCGAGGCGCGAGAGGTGTTTGCGGGCAATCCCTTCGCCGCAATCCTCGACCCGGACCCAGGCGGCCCGTGCTTCGCTGGATGCCCGCGGTTGCAGCAGGATGGAACGTCCAGCCCCGTCGATGAACCGGGTGGCAAGGCGGCCGGCTTCGCTCATGGATGGCGCGGTGCCCGTCATCACTTTCACCCTGCCGCCGTCGCGAGAATACTTGATCGCATTGCTGACCAGGTTCTGCACGACCTGCGAGATCTCGTCCGAACTGGCGGTAATCGGGATGTCGCTGGCCTGGGTGTCGAAGTCGAGATGCACCTTCTTGTCATGTGCCAGCGGCTGCAGCGAGAGGATGGAACGTGACGTCACATCGCACAGGTCGATAATCGTGTCGGGCGCCCGGTGTTCGCTGAACTCGATGCGCGAGAGGGACAGCAGGTCGGCGACCAGGTGGCGCATGCGTTCGGTCTGCTGGTGCATGATCTCAAGGAAGCCATCCCATGACTCGCGGTCGTCGCGGGCCGGGCCGAGCATCGTCTCGATGAAGCCGGACACGGCGGTTAGCGGCGTGCGCAGCTCGTGGCTCGCATTGGCCAGGAAGTCGGCGCGGGCCCGCTCGGCCCTGTGGACGGCGGTGCGATCCTCGAAAATGACGAATACACTTTTCTTTTCCGGCCCCGGCGTGAGGTGCGCGAGCCACAATTCGTCGCCTTCACCGGTCTGGAACTCGACCCGTTCCGGTGCGCCGGATTTCGCGACCCGGTCGGTTGCGGACAGCACATCGGGCTGGCGGATAATCACCGATTTGAGGGCGCCCTCGATACTGTTCAGGCGGAACAGCGCCCCCGAATGGCGGTTCGAAACGAGGATACGCTCGTCGGGCGTTACATAAAGGGCCGGGAAGGGCAGGGCGCGAACCAGGGTCTGGATCGACGTATTGTCTGCAACCGACTGGGTGGATGCGGCGGCCCGCCCGTCTTCGGCGGGCGGCGCAGGTGGAACCGAGCCGACATAATAGGCCAGTGCACCGGCAAACAGCACGATGGCGGCCATGATCCCTTCGACGAAACCAAGCGCGCCGGAAACGACCAGCAAAGTCAGCAGGCCAGCGCCGCCCGTGGTCAGGACGATGAAGTCCCGAACCCGTTCCGGGCGCTTTCTGGCGCCCTGGCGATCATGGGTGTCACTTGCCGACATTCGCTTTCCAACCAGCCTTTCGTTTTCATGACAAGTCTGCAGCAGCTGTCATTACCTCGCATTTTGCGCATGCGTTCCACGGAATCTCAATCTCTTTGTGTTGCAAATGCAACGACTGCAATGCATTATCGATTTTCAATAATTTTTTGTTGACAGTCGAGTAGTAGAGCCGTAGAGGCAACACGGGATATTTTGAGGGTTTAATGAAGCAGACACGTGCAATTCTAGGAGCGCTGGCGCTCACGGGATGTGGGACCCTGTCAGGTGTGGCGGGCGATCCAGTCGCCGTTTTCCCGGTCGCGCCCGACGCGCCAGAGCGCTGGGCCGCCGCCGGTGTGACCGGCGACATGCCGGCTGCCGACTGGCTGGCCCAGTTCAATGACCCGATGATGGAAGCCCTGGTCGCTGAAACGCTGGAGGCCAATCCGAACATTCGCGCGCAATACTTTGCTGTGCGGGCCGCCAGCGCCCAGGCGCGTAGCGTTTACGGCCGTTCGCTGCCGAATGTCAGCGCCGGCCTTTCCGGTGGCGTGACGTCCAACTACTCCGAGACCCTCGATGAGCGGTTTACCGACCCGACCTACAGCCTCGGCGTGGATGCCTCTTGGACGGCCGACCTCTGGGGACGCGTGCGCGCCTCCATCGAGGCCTCCGAAGCCGACCTGGCCGCGAGCGAGGCGGACCTTGCCTCGGCCCGCCTGTCGCTGGCTTCCCAGACGGCGATTGCCTGGACCGACCTGAATGAGGCCGTCGCCCAGGAACGCGTCGCCATCCAGACCTTCGAGGCCCGCAACCGCATCCTGTCGCTGACCGAGCGGCGCTTTGCGCGTGGTCTTGTCGACTCGCTCGACGTTCGCCTTGCCCGCAGTGCCGTGGCGTCGGCTGAAGCGTCGATCGCAGCGCGCAGCCAGGCGCGCGAGAACGCAACCCGCCGGCTTGAAATCCTGCTCGGACGTTATCCGGGCAATGAGATCAAGGCACCGGGCACGCTGCCGGAACTGGAGCCGATCCAGGCCGCCGGTACGCCGGTCATGCTGCTGGCCCGCCGCCCGGATGTCGCTGCGTCCGAAGCCCGGGTGATCGCGGCCGGCCTGCGGGCCGAGCAGGCGCGTCTCGCCGTCCTGCCGAATCTCAGCTTCTCGGCATCGGTTGGCACCAATGAGACCGACTTTGCGGACCTCTTCGATCCGACCCGTATTGCCGCCAATGCGATTGCCTCGCTGGCCCAGCCAGTGTTTAATGGCGGGGCGCTGAAGGCCGACAAGGCTGCCGCGCTTGCCAATGCGGAAGCCGTCCTGTCGAGCTATGTCGCCAATGTCCTGCTGGCCTGGCGCGAAGCTGAAGACGCCATCGCCGCGGATGGCTACCTCGCCCAGCAGGTCGAGGCGCAAGCCCGCGCCCTGGACGAGGCCCTCAAGGCCGAAGAGCTGGCCACACGCCAGTATTCCAACGGTCTGATCACGATCTTCAATCTGATCGATGCCCAGACCCGTAGACTGAATGCCGAGAGCACGCTGATTTCCGTCCGCTCGGCACGTGTATCGAACCGCATCGCCTTCCACCTGGCAGTTGGGGGCGGGATACCGGGAGAGCCGGTCTCCGAAACCATAAATAATAACGCGCCCTGACAAGAGACCTCCCATGAAAAGAATCATCGCGCTCCTTCTTCCCGTTCTCGTTCTCATCGGCCTTGTCGGTGGTGGCTTCGTGCTGATGCAGCTGTTCAAGCCGCCCGTCGAAAAGGCTGAAGAACAGCCGCGTGGCCTGTCCGTCTTTGCGGAGGCCGCAGAGCTGACCGACCTGTCGATGACCGTCGCCGCGCAAGGCGAGGTCCGTCCGAAGCGCCAGATCGTGGTGGCGCCGCAGATCGCCGGCCGGATTTCCTATGTCTCTCCCGATTTCCTCGATGGCGGTTTCATCCGTCAGGGCCAGGTGCTGGTCCGTCTGGAATCGGCCGACTATGAGCTGGCCGTCACCCGCGCTCGGTCCATCGTCGCCTCGGCCGAGCAGAGGCTCGCCCGTGAACGGGCCGAAGCCGATCTCGCCCGCCAGGACATTCGTGAGCTTGGCATCGAGGATCCGAGCCCGCTTGCCCTTCGCGAACCGCAGCTGGCGGAAGCTACGGCCAACCTTGAATCCGCCAAGGCTCAGCTCGCCGATGCGCAGCTGGCCCTGAACCGGACCGCTGTCACCGCGCCATTCTCCGGCCGGGTCCGTGAACGCGACGCCGACCTTGGCCAGTTTGTCAGCCCCGGCCAGTCGCTGGGCACGATCTTCGCGACCGATGTGGTCGAGGTCTCGCTGCCGCTGTCCGACGACGACCTCGGCCGGGTCGGCCTGCCGCTCGCCTTTGCCGAGACGAAGGACAATCCCGGTCCGCAGGTGACCTTTACGGCGAATGTCGGTGGCGAGATGCGCACCTGGGAAGGCCGCGTGCGGCGCACGTCGGCGGCACTCAACCCGCAGACGCGCCTGATCAACGTCATCGCCGAACTGGATGACCCGTATGGCGAAGGCGCTGACAATGGCGTGCCGATGGCGCCTGGCCTGTTCGTGAATGCGAGCATCGAGGGCCGTATGATCCAGAATGTGGTGAAGGTCCCGCGTGCCGCCCTTCGCGGTGTGGACGAGGTTTTCATCGGTGACGGCCCGGCGGGCGAGCTGCATATCCGCAAGGTGGATGTCGCGTTCAGCGATGAGGACGGTGCCTATGTCCGTTCCGGCGTGGAGCCGGGCGAGCTGGCCATCGTCTCGCCGATCCAGGCCGCGTTCGAGGGCATGAATATCCAGGTCGTCGAGCGTATGCCGGATGGATCGCTGATCCCCCGCACGCCGCGCAAGATGAGCGATGACGAAGACACGCCGGAAACCTCGACGCTGGTGTCCGGAGACGTTGATGGAGCCGCACAATGAACGGTCTGGTCGCCTGGTGGGCCCGTAACGGGATTGCTGCCAACCTGCTGATGGTCATCGCCTTCATTGGCGGGACATTCGGGTTTCTCAGCCTTGAGAAAGAGGCCTTCCCGTCCGCCGACTTCAACGGCGCGTCCGTATCGATTGCCTGGCCCGGCGCCTCGCCGCAGGACGTCGAAGACCAGATCGTTGTCCGCCTGGAAGAAGTCGTCGCCGACATTGACGGCCTGAAGCGGATGAGCGGTGTGGCGCGCGAAGGCGTTGGCTACGTCAATCTCGAGTCCGAGCTGGACATCGACATCGACGAGTTCGTCGACGAGGTGAAGCGCCGCGTCGATACGATCTCCAACCTGCCGCAATCGTCCTTCCCGCCGCAGGTGCAGCGCTGGCGCGCGAACAACCAGTATATGGGCCTGGCCATTCATGGCGATGTCGACCGCAAGACGCTGAAATACTATGCCGAGCAGGCGCGGGACAAGATCGCGCTGATTGATGGCGGCGAGCTGGCCCAAGTCTGGGGAACGCTGGATGAAGAAGTGTCGATCGAAGTCTCCGAGGAGGCCCTGCGGCGCTACAACCTGACCTTTGCCGAAGTCGCCAATGCGGTGCGCAGTTCCTCGCTCAACTCCTCGGGCGGGATCGTGCGGACCGATACCGGTGCCGTCGCGCTGCAGGCGCGACAGCTGGCCGACACTGAAGAGGAATTCGGCAACATCGTCGTTCGCGAGACCGTCGACGGCGGAACGATCCGTATCCGCGATGTGGCAGAGGTCGTTGATGGCTTCGTCGATGCAGACCTCGACGCCACGCACAATGGCGATCCGACCGCCTTCATCATGATCAACCAGCCGGAAAAGATGGACATCGTCGCCTATACCGACGCGATCCATGAATATATCGAGCGCGCCAATAGCGGCAAAGGGCCCGACGCCCTGCCGGCCGGTATCCGGATCGACCCGCTGTTTGACGATTCCGATGTCTATGAAGGCCGGATGGACACGATCAGCTCCGCAGCGACGCAGGGCATGATCCTCGTCCTGATCATCCTGATCCTCTTCCTGCGCCCGGTCGTGGCGTTCTGGGTGACGATCGGGATCGGTACAGCCTTCGCCGGCGGCATCATGCTGCTGCCGCTGTTCGGCGTGTCGCTGAACTTCCTGTCCCTGTTCGCCGTGCTGCTGGTGATCGGCGTGGTCGTCGATGACGCAATCGTGGTCGGCGAGAACATTCACAAGGAAGTCGAAAGCGGCCGGCGAGAGGGGCTCGATGCCGCGACGGTCGGAACGCAGCTGGTGCTGAAGCCTGTCGTCTTCGGCGTGATCACCACCATGATCATGTTCGCGCCCTGGATGTTCCTGCCCGGTCCCGAACGCCAGTTCACGGCGCAGATTTCCTATGTGGTCATCGCAGCCCTGCTGTTCTCGCTGATCGAGTCGATGCTGATCCTGCCGTCGCACCTGTCGCACATGGAGCCGCAGAAATTCGACGGGCCCATGGGCAAGTTGCTTCGGGCTCAGCAAACGATTGCCGACAGCCTGCTGACCTTCGCCAACAAGATCTACAAGCCGGTTCTGGAAGCCGCCGTGAAATGGCGTTACGTGACGTTGGCCGCTTTCGCGTCCACCTTCATCTGGGCGATCATGCTGTTGCAGACGGGGATCGTGCCCTTCCGCTTCATGCCTGAGATCGAGGGTGACCTGCTGCGTGTCAGTATCGACCTGCCGGAGGGCTCGCCGCAGTCGCGCTCGCTGCAGGTTCGCGACCAGCTGAACCAGGCCATCGTTGTCGCGAAGGCCGAACTGGCAGAAGACTATCCCGATCTCGAGGAGTCCCTGATCCAGGGCGTATCCATCGTCGCCGAGGAAGGTAACGTCCAGTCCTGGATCGGACTGATGCCGGCCGAAGATCGCCCGACAGGCGTCGGCGCGAAGCTGATCACCCAGAAAGTGCGCGACGCTTTCGGCGAAGTGCCGGATGCCGAGGAAGTGAACTTCGAATTCACGATCAACGACTCCGACAACTCGATCCGGTTCGCTCTGAACCACGACAATCTGGCGCTGCTCCGGCAGGCCGCCTCCGAGGTGAAGGCCCAGCTGGCCACCTATGAGCAGACCTATGATATCAGCGACAACTTGTCGTCTGCGGCCGAGGAAGTCCGGATCAACCTGAAGCCCGGCGCAAGCTCGCTTGGCCTGACGCTGGCCGATGTGACCTCGCAGGTGCGCGCGGCCTATTACGGCATCGAGGCCCAGCGCCTGCCGCGTGACGGTGAGGATGTGCGGGTGATGGTCCGCTATCCCGAGGCGGCGCGCCGCTCGCTCGACAGTCTGCGCGACCTTCGGATCCGGACCAATGACGGGCGAGAGATTCCGCTTGCCCAGGTCGCCGATATCTCGTTCGAACCTGGCATCAACCGCATTCTCCGGCGCGAGCGCATGCGCTCTGTGACCGTGTTCTCCGACCTTGTCGGCGATGGTACGCGGGCCGTGATCTCAGCGGACATGGAGCAGAATTTCTGGCCCGACTTTGCCAAGAAGTATCCGGAAATCACGCGCGGCGTGGTCGGGTCGGCGGAGTCCGAACAGGAATTCTTCCAGGACATCATCCGGCTGTACCTGACGGCTTTCGTGATGATGTACATCCTGCTGGCGATTGCGTTCCAGTCCTATTCGCAACCGATCCTGCTGATGATGGCCATTCCGTTCGGCTTCGCCGGCGCGGTGTTCGGGCACGTCGCCTTCGGGGTGCCGATGGCCCTGTTCTCGATCTTCGGGATCGGCGCGGCGGCAGGTGTTGTGATCAACGACAACCTCGTCCTGGTTGACTATATCAACAGGCGGCGGGCTGAGGGCGCCGGCGCATTGCAGGCTATCGTGGATGCAGGCGTGTCGCGGTTCCGTCCGGTCCTGCTGACCTCGATCACGACCTTTGTCGGTATCCTGCCGATGATCGCGCAGAAATCTGTGCAGGCGCAGTTCCTGAAGCCAATGGTGGTCTCGCTCGGCGCGGCGGTGGCGTTTGCCCTGTTCGTCTCGCTGCTCATGGTGCCCGCGCTCTACGCCATCGGGTGCGAGGTTGGCCGCATCTTCCGCTGGACCTGGGGCGGTCGTCCCTATCGCCAGATCGGTGAATCCTATGAGGGTGACGTTCATATCGATGAAGAAGAACTCATTGGAACAAGTCGCGGCGGCCGGGCGCAGCCAGCAGAATAATTTTCCCCAATTTTCGCAGGCCGCCGGGTGGATATTGCCCGGTGGCGTGCGATAAGGACCTGATAAATCTAGGAGGATCTATCCATGAAACGACTTCTTGCAGGGGTAGCGACTGTTGCCCTGCTCGGTGCCTGCGCAACCGCAACGGAGGAGGCCGCGCTCGACTCGACCGAGGCTGCGACCACCGTCACCGAAACCGCGCCGGCCGAGGCGGAAGCTACGCCTAAGAAGCATGTCGTCGAAACCACATCGCCGGATTTCTGGGGAGACTGGGGCATTGATACCAGCGTCATGGATACAGAGGTCGATCCGGGCGACAATTTCTTCATGTATGTGAATGGTGGCTGGTTCGACGAATTCGAACTGCCGGCTGACAAGACCCGCTATGGCGCCTTCGACCTGCTGCGCGAAAAGTCCGAGCAGCAAGTGCGTTTCATCATCGAGGATGTCGCCGCCGACGCGCCGCCGACCGATACGCCGGAAGGCAAGGTCGCAGCTTACTACAACGCCTATATGGACACCGATGCGATCGAGGCAGCCGGGCTTGAGCCTGTGCAGCCCTATCTGGACAAGATCCAGGCCATCGAAACCCGCGAGCAGCTGGCTGAAATCTTCGCCACGCCGGGTTTCTCCTCGCCGATCAACGGTTTTGTTTGGGTCGATGACAAGGATCCGAGCGACTACATCTTCCAAATGTCGATGGGCGGTCTCGGCCTGCCGGACCGCGAATACTACCTCAAGGATGACGAGAAATCCGTCGATATCCGTGCGAAATATGTCGAGCTTCTGACCTTCCTGCTCGGCAAGGCCGGTTATGAGGATGCCGAAGCGAAGGCCGCCGACATCCTGGCGCTGGAAACCAAGCTGGCCAAGGCCGACTGGGACCGCGCCGTCAGCCGGAACCCGGAAGTCACCTATAACAAGCTGACCCGCGCTGAGCTCGACGAGCTGGCCGGCGACTTCCCGCTGACGACAGCGCTGACCACGATCGGCGTCAATGACGAGACCGAATTCCTCGTCACCGAAGTGCCACCGACGGCTGAGGAAATCGCTGCCGCGGGCCTCTCGCAGGAAGATGTCGACAAGCTTGGTGCCGGCATGCCGGCAGCCTTCAGCCTCGCCATGACCGAAGACCTCGACACCTGGAAGGCGTACCTTTCGGCGCACATGCTGTCGAACTTCTCCTCGGTCCTGCCGAAGGAGATCGACGATGCCGACTTTGCCTTCTACGGCACGGTGCTGGGCGGCCAGCCCGAGCAGCGTCCGCGCTGGAAGCGGGCGGTCTCCTCGGTTCAGGGCAATCTGGGCGAAGCGCTCGGACAGGTCTATGTCGAGCGCCACTTCCCGGCGGAAAACAAGGAAAAGATGGACGAGCTGGTCGCCAATCTGCGCGCGGCCATGCACGTCAATCTCGAAGACCTCGAATGGATGGGCGAAGAGACTCGCGAAAAGGCGAAGTACAAGCTCGACAAGTTCAACCCGAAGATCGGCTACCCGCCGAAATTCGAGACCTATGAGGGCCTGGAAGTTTCCGACAATGCCTTCCAGAACTCGGTCAATGCCGGAATCTGGGGCTTCAAGGACAATATTGCCCGCCTGAACGAGGAGCCGGACCGCGACGAGTGGTTCATGACCCCGCAGACGGTCAACGCCTATTACAACCCGGCCTATAACGAGATCGTCTTCCCGGCCGCCATCCTGCAGCCGCCCTTCTTCAACGTCTCGGCTGACCCGGCTGTGAACTATGGCGCCATCGGCGGCGTCATCGGCCACGAAATGGGTCATGGTTTCGATGACCAGGGCTCGAAGTATGATGGCGACGGTGTCCTGGCCAACTGGTGGACCGAAGACGACCGCGAAGCCTTCGATGCGCTGACGTCCGCGCTGGTCGAGCAGTACAACCAGTACTGCCCGCTGGAAGAGGGCGAGCCTTGCGTTAACGGCAAGCTGACGCTGGGCGAGAATATCGGCGACCTTGGCGGTCTGTCGCTCGCCTATCGCGCCTACCAGATGTCGCTCGATGGCGAAGAAGCCCCGGTGATCGACGGTCTGACCGGCGACCAGCGCTTCTTCATGGCCTGGGCCCAGGTCTGGCGCTCGAAGTATCGCGACGAAGCCAAGCGCACGCAGATCCTGACGGACCCGCACTCGCCGGCTGAATTCCGCGTCAACGGCATCGTTCGCAATTTCGACGAGTGGTACGATGCCTTCGACATCAGCGAAGATTCTGACCTCTATCTTCCGCCTGAGGAACGTATCCGCATCTGGTAATCCTTTCAGGACAAGACCTTATGGCGACGGGGCAGGTGCAAACCTGCCCCGTTTGCGTTTCCCGTTCTGTGTGCGGAGGAAAAAAACCGTTTGTCAGTCTTCACAAGATGGTCCCGGCAGGTCTTTTATATCGCCCTTCGCTCTGGGGAGGGCTGGATAAATGCCATTGCCAAAGGCTGTCGCCGGTTATTTCGACAAGCTCGAAGGCCCGATGAAGGCTGTCGCGATCAGGCTCAGTGAAGCAGTCTACGAGCGTGGACCGCATCTCAAGGCGACATATGCCTGGGGCCAGCCATGCTGGATCGGGAATGAGCGAGTGGTTTCCATCATGGCGCATGCGCGTCACTGCAACCTTCAGCTCTGGTCGGGCGCCCGGATGGCTGAGCAGTATTTCGGCCGCATCGAGGGCAGCGGAAAGATGCTGCGCCATGTGAAGGTGCGCAGTCCCGATGAGATCGACGACGAACTGATCGACATCATCGACCGGGCGATCCAGCTCGACCAGGATGCACCGGTGCGCGTGCGCTGAAGGGTGGACCCGCCCGGCGGCCGGCCTGCTTGCCCGATTGCCGGGCTTACAATTATGCTGGGTCCGGTATGCAAGCGACAGGCAGGGGAGGCCGCCATGCGCGCCCGCTTGATCATCTTTCTTCTGCTGGCCGCAATTTCGGCCATGCCGGCGGCGGGCCAGGCAGAGCGTACACTGAACGCGGTCATCACGCGCGGCGTGGTGCTGACCACGCCCGATTATGAAATCCCGATCATCTATGCCCCGGACGGCACTTATTCCGGCCAGCTGGGCGAGACGGCCTTCCAGGGCCGCTGGCGGATCGAGGGCGCGCAGCTGTGTGCGTCATCCTCGATGTCGCCGACGGAGACGTGCACCGAATACCCGCCCGGCATGGGGCCGGGCGATGCGTTCGAGGTCAACAATCCTGCGCTTGGGCGCGTTACCGTGACGATCAATCCCTGACTAAAGCGTTGGATTGATCAGGTATTTCTCACCGGTGCGCTTTTCATTGTAGGTCTTCAGCGTGTCGGGGTTCAGTGCCTCGCGCAGCGAGATCTCCGCGGTGTAGTGACTCGCAAAGGTTGTCTTCAGCTCGTCCATGACGCGTTTGCGCAGGCGGGCGCGGCCTTCTGCCCCGATCTTCTGAAGGAAGTAGGTCAGCAGGTAGCCGCCTGCGTTCCAGGCCATGCCGACGCCCGGCGGGATCAGGGTCGGGCTGAGATCGAGCCGGCCATAGATATAGACCTGCTTGTTCTGGGCAGAGCCATAGCGGCTGTACTCTGCGCCGATGTTCGCGGCGGCTTCCATGGCTGTCAGGATCTGTCCGGCCAGCGGCCCGCCGCCGATCGCATCGAACGCCAGCGTTGCCTTGGTCTCGGCCAGCGCCTTGATCAGGTCGTCCATGAAGGTGTCGAAAGACGAGTTCACGATGTACTTCGCGCCAATATCGCGCAGGATCTTTTCCTGCTCGGGCTTGCGGACAATGTTCACCAACGGCACGCCGTCGGCGATGCAGATCTTGTTGAGCATCTGGCCGAGATTGGAGGCTGCTGCCGTATGGACGAGGCCTTTGTGGCCTTCCATCCGCATCGTCTCCGGGAAGGAGAGGGCCGTCAGCGGGTTAACGAAACACGAGGCGCCATCGCGCGCTGACGTGCCTTCCGGCAGCTCCATCACCTGGGCAACGTTGAGCAGGCGGTATTCGGCGTAGAACTCGCCGCCAAGCCCGGTCACCTTCTTGCCGAGAAGGGCCTGGGCGGCCGGTGACTTGCCGGCTGCGACCACTGTCCCGGCGCCTTCATTGCCGACCGGCAGCGACTGTCCGACCCGGCCTGCCATGGCGCGCATACCCGGTTTTGGAATGTCTGCGGTGACGACCGGATGACTGTCAGTACCCGACTTGCGCAGCGTCGACAGGTCACCGGCCCCGACGAGCAGGCCCAGGTCCGACGGATTGATCGGCGTTGCCTCGACGCGGATGAGCACATCGTCATCGCCTGGCTGCGGTACGGGGACATCGATGAGCGAGAGCTCAAGCTCGCCGCTCTCCTTGACCAGCGTTCTCAGCTGCAGGCCCTTTTCGGGGACGTTTCCGGACATGTGGGTTCCTCCTTGGAATTGTCTCTTTGCGTCCACTTAGCGGTAGGCATGGCAGCAAGACAAGCCGCGTTACGGGCGTTATAGTTTTGCTGAGGTCATCCCCGCCGGTCCTGTAAGACCTTGACGCTCGGGCATCTGGGGCGCACATCTTCGCGCACGCAACATTTATAGAAAGCCCTGGAGGAGAAATATGGCTGAAGATCCCGTCGTTATCGTAGGTATGTCACGTACACCCATGGGGGGTCTGCTGGGCGATCTTGCCGGCATGTCAGCCAACGAACTCGGTGCAATTGCCGTGAAAGCAGCGTCCGAAGAGGCCAAGCTTTCGGAGACCGACGTCAACGAAATCATCATGGGCAACTGCCTGCCAGCAGGCCAGGGCCAGGCGCCAGCCCGCCAGGCGGCCATCAAGGCCGGGCTCGACAAAGGCACCGAGGCCACCACGATCAACAAGATGTGCGGCTCCGGCCTGCAGGCGGCCGTCATGGGCGCGAATGCGATTGCCGCGGGCAATGCGAGCATCGTCGTCGCCGGCGGCATGGAATCCATGACCAATGCGCCGCACCTCGTCGACCTGCGCAAGGGCCACAAGTACGGCGCGGCCGCCATGAGGGACCACATGGCGACGGACGGTCTCGAGGATGCCTATGAGAACAAGGCGATGGGCGTTTTCGCCGACATGATCGCCCAGGAATACCAGTTCACGCGTGAGCAGCAGGACGCTTATGCCATCGAAACGCTGAGCCGTGCGCAGAAAGCGACCGAAACCGGCAAGTTCAAGCGCGAGATCGTCCCCGTCACGATGAAGACCCGCAAGGGCGATGTGACCGTGGACACCGATGAGCTGCCGCGCACGGCCCGTCCGGACAAGATCCCGAGCCTGCGCCCGGCTTTCGGCAAGGACGGCACGGTCACGGCCGCCAACGCGTCCGCCATTTCCGACGGTGCCGCGGCGCTGGTGCTCATGAAGCAGTCGGAAGCTGAAAAGCGCGGCCTGAAGCCGATCGCGAAGATCGTCTCCTCCTCCAGCCACGCACATGAGCCGAAATACTTCACGACTGCGCCCGTGCCGGCAATGAAGAAGGCGCTCGAGAAGGCAGGCTGGTCGAAGGACGATGTCGGTCTCTGGGAAATCAACGAGGCCTTTGCCGTCGTCCCGATGATCGCCATGAAGGAAATGGGCATCAGCCACGACATCGTGAACGTCAATGGCGGTGCCTGCGCCATGGGTCACCCGATCGGCGCCTCGGGCGCACGCATCCTGGTGACGCTGCTGGCGGCCATGGAAGACCGCGATGTGAAGAAGGGCGTTGCCTCGCTCTGCATCGGCGGCGGTGAAGGCATCGCGATGTGCGTCGAGCGCGTCTAGGCGCACGGCACACCGAAAATCTGAAGAGGCCGGTGCCCTGCGCGCCGGCCTTTTTCTTTAGCGTCCTAGTCGGCCGACGCCGCCAGCCTGTCCTTCACCGTATCGAGAAGGGCCTGGGTGGTGTCCTTTGACGTGTCATTGAACTCGCTCGCATTGACGATGATGACTGCGTCCAGCGAGGGAATGAGCGCGACGCGCGAGAGCCACATCGTGTTCGAGCCATTGTGCCAGTAGATGCGGCCAAGCTCGTCATCCTCCATGATGGCCCAGCCCATGGCATAGTCGGCGCTTTCATCGGGCCAGGGCGCAAGCAGGTGGTCCCGCATGTCCGGCGTGATGAAGCTGCTGTCCTCATCGACGAATTCGAGCAGCAGCTGCGCGTGGCTTGC
This sequence comes from Henriciella mobilis, assembly GCF_003576285.1. Taxonomy (NCBI): domain Bacteria; kingdom Pseudomonadati; phylum Pseudomonadota; class Alphaproteobacteria; order Hyphomonadales; family Hyphomonadaceae; genus Henriciella; species Henriciella mobilis. The sequence goes on from NZ_QWFX01000005.1 coordinate 231,062, forward strand.
CAGCGGGACGTGCAGCGTGCCGGCCGGTCCGAGCGCCTGCGGATTGTCCGCGCCGGGGCCGCGTCCGGCAGGCTTCAGGCCGCCAAACATGCTGCGCTTGTGGCCCTGCAGCCCTGACTGCGGCGCGCCGGCGCCCCAGCCCTGCGACCAGTCGCTGCCGTCGGCATTGAAGACATAAGCTTCCATCGCGTCTTCCCAGCTCATGCCGAGGATGCCCTCGATCGCTGCGCCCGCGACGATGTAGTTCACATTGCTGTACTCATACGTGCCCGGTTCGCCCTCGGGCGGTTTGCGCAGCCGGCTGCGGACGGTTTCGAGGCGCTGTTCGGGCAGGCTGGCCGTGTCATTGTGACGGGCAATCAGCCAGATCGCCCCCAGCTGTCCGATGCCGGAGCGGTGGGCGAACAGGTCCTCGATCGTGGTGTCCTGCCAGGCCGGGTCCATGTCGTCGGCCATGCCCGGGAACAGGTCCGGAAGGGTCGCGCCCCAATTGGCAAGACCCTCTTCGACCAGCCGGGCATAGAGCAGGGCGGTCAGCGCCTTGCTGTTCGATCCGATATGCCAGGCATCGCCCGGCGCGGCGGGCTCGCCTGAGCCTTTTGCGGTCTCTCCTGACACGGCAATGGAAGGCGTATCGCCGACCGCGATGACGGCTGCACCGAGGGCGACGAGGCCGGCGCGTTCGCGGCTGGCGTCGACCTCGGCCTGCAGCCAGTCCGGGTCAACCGGTTCTGCTGAAGCAAACCCGGCAAGAATAGCGAATGAGAATGAGAGGAGCAGCCGTCTAATGGCGGGCCTCCTTTTGTGTCTTCTGCTAGCTGGCCGGCACGTAGTCGCTGATCAGGCCGAGCGGCAACGCAGTGGTGCGCTTGGCGACATTGATCACGATACGCGACTGCACATCCGAAACCAGACCCGATCCGAGGAGTTTCTCTCTCAGGAAGGAGTCATAGGCATGCATGTCGGTGGTGGTGATGCGGATGACATAGTCGACGGCACCGGTAACCGTCATGCATTCGAGCACTTCCGGCCATTTGCGCACGAGCTGCTCGAAACGGTGGAGGTTTTCCTTGCTCGGCAGGGCGAGTTTGACGCTCGCCACCACCTCGAAACCGAGGCCGAGCGCGTCGCGATCGAGCAGGGTGACGCGTCCTTCGATGATCCCGGCCTCTTCCATGCGCTTGATGCGGCGCCAGCATGGCGAAGAGGACAAACCGACCCGATCTGCGATTTCCGCGACAGAAAGTGCGGCATCTTTCTGGATAAGATCGAGAATCTTGGCGTCGATGGCGTCAAGCGTTTGAGGCAATTTTTCTCTCCATTTAACGCGATATGTGGAACACTTTGCCCTTTATTACGCCAATTTGAGCAAGATGGGCAAGCATTTTCGTGCAAAAACGCAAATATTATCGCTAAAGAGATTTAGGGAGTTCATTTCTTGGAACACCGTGAAGTCACGCTGAACGATAAATACGATCTTGTCGAGGGCCACGCTTACATGACTGGCATCCAGGCGCTGGTGCGCCTGCCGCTTGACCAGAGGCGCCTCGACCGTGCCGCCGGATACAACACGGCCGGTTTCATTTCGGGCTATCGCGGCTCGCCGCTCGGCGGCTACGACCAGCAACTCCGCGCCGCGCAGAAATGGCTGGACGCCCATGACATCGAATTCTGGGAAGGCCTGAACGAGGACCTTGGCGCCACCGCCGTCTGGGGCAGCCAGCAGCTAGGCCTGTTCCCCGGCGCCCGTCGCGATGGCCTGTTCGGCATCTGGTACGGCAAGGCGCCCGGCGTCGACCGCTCCGGTGACGCCTTCAAGCATGCCAACGCCGCCGGCTCGTCGCGTCTTGGCGGTGTCCTCGCCATCTGCGGCGACGACCATATGTGCAAATCCTCGACGCTGCCGTCGCAGTCGGAATATGCGATGCGCGATGCCGAGATCCCGGTGCTCAACCCGGCCTCGATCCAGGACGTGCTCGACTATGGTATTCATGGCTGGGCGATGAGCCGTTTCTCCGGTGCCTGGTCCGCCCTGATCGCGCTGGCAGACACCATGGACTCCGGCGCCGTGGTCGATGTGGCGCTGGACCGGCTGAAACTGATCAAACCCGACTTCGAGTTTCCGGAAGACGGCGTGCACATGCGCCGCGGCGACAACCCGCTCGACAAGGAGCGCCGGCTTCGCCAGTTCAAGCTTCCCGCCGCCCAGGCCTGGGTCAAGGCCAACGGGCTCGACCATGTCCTCATCCCGTCCCCGAAGCCGCGCGTCGGCATCGTCACGACCGGCCAGGCGGCCCGCGACATCTTCGAAGCGCTTGCCGCGATCGGCCTGACGCCGGAACAGGCCGGTGCGCTCGGCATCAGCGTGTTCAAGGTCGCCATGCCGTGGCCGCTTGAACAGTCGGCGATCCGCGAGTTCTGCCGCGGCCTCGAGCGCGTTCTCGTCATCGAGCACAAGCGCCCCCTCATCGAGGAGCAGCTGCGCGCCGCGCTCTACAGCCTGCCGGACAACCAGCGCCCCTATATCGAGGGCAAGCGCGACAAGGAGGGCAAGCCGCTTCTGAGCGAGGTCGGCTCCATCCCCGTGCCTGAAATTGCAGATGCCGTCATGCACCGGGTCCCGGGCGAGTGGGACCACAGTGCGGCAGACCAGTATTTCACCCGCGTCGGCGCAGCTGGCCGGGCAGCGCTGTCAAACGCGTCGCCAACCGTGCGTTCGCCGCACTATTGCTCGGGCTGCCCGCACAATACCTCGACCGTCGTGCCGGAAGGCTCGCGCGCGCTTGCGGGCATCGGCTGCCACTACATGGCGAACTTCATGCCGGACCGGAACACCGACATGACCAGCCAGATGGGCGGCGAGGGTATCGCCTGGCTCGGCCAGTATTTCGCAACCGATGAAGACCACATGTTCGTCAATCTCGGCGACGGGACCTATTCGCACTCCGGTTCGCTCGCGATCCGCGCGGCGGTCTCCTCGAAGGCGAACATGACCTACAAGATCCTCTACAATGATGCGGTCGCCATGACCGGCGGCCAGCATGTCGAATCCGGCCAGACTCCAGTGAATATAGCCCAGCAGGTCGAGGCCGAGGGCGTCACCAAGATCGTCATCGTGACCGAGGACCCGACCCGCTATGCCGGCGTGAAGGGGCTGCCGCGCTCCGTGCGCATCTATGACCGCGAGAAGCTGGACGAGGTCCAGCGCATGCTGCGCGACACGCCCGGTGTCTCGGTCCTGATCTATGACCAGATCTGCGCGACAGAGAAGCGCCGCCGCTCCAAGCGCGGCCTGCGCAAGCCGGACCGTGTGCGCGTGATGATCAACCAGGAGGTCTGCGAGGGCTGCGGCGACTGCTCGGTGAAATCGAACTGCCTCTCCGTCGAGCCGGTCGAGACCGATCTTGGCCGCAAGCGCCGGATCAACCAGTCGACCTGCAACACCGACCTCTCATGCCTGCGCGGTTTCTGCCCGAGCTTCGTGACCATCAAGGACGGTCACTTCGCCGCCGAGGACGAGCCAGGTCTTGATGTCGACGCATCCGGCCTGCCGCTGCCGGACCTGCCATCGGTTGCCAAGCCGTGGAACGTGCTGTTCACCGGCGTTGGCGGAACGGGTGTGACGACCGTGGCGGCCGTGCTCGCCATGGCCGCGCATGTCGATGGCAACGCTTCCTCCAGCCTCGACATGACCGGCCTTGCCCAGAAGGGCGGCCCGGTGCTCTCGCACCTGCGGTTTGCCAAGCATCCCGAGCTGATCTCGACCGGCCGCGTGCCGCCGGCGTCGGCCGATGCGGTCATCGCCTGCGACCTCGTCGTGGCCGCGAGCGGCGACGCCCTTGGCCTGATGGATGTCGGGCGTACGGTGGCCTCGGCCAATGCCGATGTCACGCCGACGAGCGAGTTCATCCGCGACCGCTCGAAGAAGTTCGAGAGCCAGCTGCTGGCTGCGCGCGTGAAGCGCCAGGCCCGCGACTTCGGCACGATCGATGCCGAGGCGCTGGCGCTGCTCTATCTCAATGACGCGATCTACACGAACATGATCATGGTCGGCTACGCTTGGCAGAAGGGGCACCTGCCGGTGTCGCTGCGCGGGCTTTACCGGGCGATCAAGCTGAATGGCGTGAAGGTCGAGGAAAACATGAAGGCCTTCGATGTCGGGCGCCTGGCCGCTGCCGACCCGGAGCGGCTCGCCGAGACGCCGGATCCGCGCGGTGAGGTCAAGCCGATGACGCTGGACGAGCTGATCGAGGACCGGGCGAGCCGCCTGGTCGCTTATCAGAACGACGCCTATGCCCAGCAGTATCGCGATCTCGTCGCCGAGGTTCGCGCGAAGGAAGAGAAAGCCGGGCTCGGTGAGGGCTTCACCACGGCGGTGGCGAAGTTCGCCTTCAAGCTCATGGCCTACAAGGACGAGTATGAAGTCGCCCGCCTGTTCACCGACGGGTCCTTCGACAAGAAACTTCGGGAGACCTTCAAGGGCGGGAAGATCCAGTTCCACATGGCGCCGCCGCTGCTGTCCAAGAAGGATGCCAACGGTCATCTTCTCAAGAAGAAGTTCGGCCCTTGGATGAAGACGGCCTTCAGCCTCATGAAGCGCTTCAAGGGGCTGCGCGGCACGCGGTTCGATCCGTTTGGCTACACCGCCGAGCGCAAGATGGAACGCCAGCTGCGCGACGACTATCTGGAGAACATGGTCAAGCTGGCCGATGGCCTGACGAAGAAGAACCATGAGCTTGCCATTGCCATCGCGTCGATCCCGGACGACATCCGTGGCTACGGCCATGTGAAGGAGGCCGCCGTCGAAGCCGCCGAAGCCCGCTCGAAAGAGCTGTGGCAGAACTGGCCCGAGGGCGGCATGCCGAAAGAGAAGAAAACGCTGATCGCGGCGGAGTAGGCGAAAAACAACACCGCCTCATGGTGAGCGAAGTCGAACCACGAGGCGGGCCGCATTGCAAAACACCCTTGTCCTTCGACTTCGCTCAGGATGAGGGTGTTTCTTCTTAGGCTCTTGCCAGCGCGTTCTTGATCAGCCTTGCTGTCTCATGCACGCCATAGAGCGCGGCGAAGCCGCCGAAGCGCGGGCCCTGGCTCTGGCCGAGCAGGACTTCGTAGAGCGCCTTGAACCAGTCACGCAGATTTTCGAACTCGTGCGTCTTGCCGATCTCGAAGGTGAGGTTCTGCAGGGTTTCTGCGTCGGCATCCCCCTCGATCAGGCTGAGGCGTTCGGCGAGGTCTTCCATGGCTGCGCGCTCCTTCTCGTCGGGGGCGCGATAGACCTTGGTCGGCTGGACGAAGTCCTCGTAGTAGCGGATCGCATAGCCGGCGAGCTGGTCGAGCAGCGGATGGCTGTCCGGGCTCGCCTCGGGCGCATAGCGGGAGATGAAGTCCCAGAGCTGGTCCTTGGTCTCGGTGTTTGCGGCGCTGACCAGGTTGAGCAGCAGTGCGAACGACACAGGCGTATCGCCCTCCGGCGGGTTGCCGGAATGGATGTGCCAGACAGGGTTCTCGATCTGGCGGGCCGGCTCCTCCTCGGGATACTTCGACAGGAAGGTGAGATACTCGTCGACCGCCTTCGGGATCACGTCGAAATATAGCTTCTTGGCTGCCCGCGGCTTCTGGAACTGGAACAGTGACAGGCTCTCCTGAGGCGCATAGGCGAGCCAGTCCTCGACCGAGATGCCATTGCCCTTGGTCTTGGAGATCTTCTCGCCCTTGTCGTCGAGGAACAGCTCGTACACATATTGCTGCGGCGGCTGGGCGCCGAGGATCTTGCAGATCTTGGAATAGATCGGCGCATTGTCCTGGTGGTCCTTGCCGAACATCTCGAAGTCGACGCCGAGCGCGGCCCAGCGCATGCCGAAATCCGGCTTCCATTGCAGCTTGGTGTTGCCGCCTGTGACCGGGATGGTGACGTCGGTGCCGTCCTCATCCTCGAAGGTGATTGTCCCGGCCTTTGCATCAGTCGCCTTCATCGGCACGTAGAGGACGCGGCCGGTCGAGGGCGAGATGGGCAGGAAGGGCGAATAGGTCGCCTGCCGTTCGGCGCCCAGGGTCGGCAGCATCACGGCCATGATCTCATCGAACTTTTCCAGCGCGCGCAGCAGCGCCTCATCGAACGCGCCCGACGTGTAGAGCTTCGTGGCCGACTTGAACTCATAGTCAAAGCCGAAACTGTCGAGGAAGGCGCAGAGCCGCGCGCCCATATGCGCGCCATAGCTTTCATGCGTGCCGAACGGGTCCGGCACGGATGTCAGCGGCTTTTGCATATAGGCTTCGAGATCAGCCGGGTTCGGCACGGTCGGTGGGACCTTGCGCATACCGTCCATGTCGTCGGAAACGCAGATCAGCTTGGTTTCGTACTTGCCGTCGGTCAGCGTCTCGAAGGCGTGGCGCACCATGGTCGTGCGGACCACTTCGCCGAAGGTGCCGATATGCGGCAGGCCGGACGGGCCGTAGCCGGTCTCGAAGACGACCGGGCCCTGTTTCGGATTGCCGGCGCGCTCCATGTTTTCCAGCCGTTTGAGCAGGGCACGGGCCTGTTCGAAGGGCCATGCCTTGGCAGTCTCGGCTAGCGTGGATAGCGCGCTCATCTTTTCTCCGTCCGGTCAGTTGAACGTGCCGGAGGTAGAAGGGCGAGCAGGCGCGGTCAAGCTGGCGCTGCAAATCGCCGGGTGCACTCAGGCGGCCGCGTGCACGATCACTCTGTCGCGTCCAGCGGCCTTGGCCTCATAAAGGCTGAGGTCGGCGCGTCGCATAAGTTCGCTCAGCGTGTCGGCAGGGGTTCCGCCCGCAACACCGATACTGGCCGTTACGCGTCGTAAGATGCCGGGCCTGGGCGTGAAGATCATGCGGTTGACCGCAAGGCGTAGCCGTTCTGCTGCCTGATGCGCGGTTTCCATGTCCTCACACGGTACGAAGGCACCGAATTCCTCGCCGCCAAGGCGCCCGATCAGCTCTCTGCCTTGCACAGCCTGCGACAGGGCGCCGGCGAAGCCGCGAAGGGCTTCGTCGCCAGCCATGTGGCCGTACTGGTCATTGATCATCTTAAAATGGTCGATGTCGATCATCAGCATTGCGCCATTCGTGCCCTCGACGCGCAGCTGGTTGACCTGCTTCAGGAACGCGTCGCGATTAAGAATGCCTGTGAGCGGATCGATCCGCGAACGCCGCTCCAGTTCCGCATGGACATCTGCGAGTTCGCGCATGGCGCGTTCAAGCTTCAGCCGGCCACGTTGCAGGACAATCGTCACGGGTATGGCAACGAGGAAGGGTACGATCGTCGCGATGGTCAAGGTCGGCCAAGCGAACTGTTCGGTATAGGCCGGGTCCAGTGGCAACACGAAAAGACAAATGCTGGTCACGGTCCACGAAACAATGATCGCCACGACCGTGACGAACACGGTGCGGGTAAAAGACAGCCTTTCGGGTGACTTTTCGCGGGGCGGATCGTTTCTCATTGATCGTATTTTTTAGCCGGATAACGTATCCATCAGCCTAGCAACTGCGTGAAATTTTGATCGAAATTGCTGGGATCGACCGGTCGCACGGAACTTGCATCAATTGTCATTGACAATCATTCGCAACTGTGTCTAATTGAGAACCATGATCATTTGCATTTGCAGACGCATTAACGACCAGGGTGTGCAGGCGGCTATCGAAGCCGGTGCGCGAAGCCCCGAAGCCGTGCAGGCGCATCACGGGTGCGAGTTCAACTGCGGCAAATGCAGAACCACGATGGGCGAAATGATCGCCGAGACGGTTGACGCCGCCCCGCCGGAACCGGGCCTGCTTGCTGCCGAGTAGGCGGCTCACCCACTTTCAGGAAAAATACCAGTCATTTCAGGCAGCTGAAGGCACAGCGCGTTGCGCCGTTTCATGCAATTGCTTCTCACTATCACAAGCGTCTGATTTTATTGGACTTTTTGATTGAGAATCGGTCGGGTCATGCTATTTCAGGGGCAGACCAAAACCCCTCGGATCCAAGGAGGATGCCATGAAAGGCGATCCTAAAGTCATCGAATTCCTGAACGCCGCGCTGAAGAATGAGCTGACCGCGATCAATCAGTATTTCCTGCATAGCCGGATGCTCAAGGACTGGGGCGTCAGTCGGCTCGCCGAATTCGAGTACAAGGAATCCATCGAGGAGATGGAGCATGCCGACTGGCTGATCGAACGCGTCTTGTTCCTCGGCGGCCTGCCGAACCTGCAGGACCTGGGCAAGCTCAAGATCGGTGAAACGGTCGAAGAAATCCTCAAATGCGATCTCGAACTCGAAATGGAAGCCATCCCGCTCCTGCGAGATGCGATGGAATATGCCGAAAGTGCGCGTGACTATGTCAGCCGCGACCTGTTCGGGAAAATCCTGCACAGTGAGGAAGAGCATGTCGACCATCTGGAGACCCAGTTCGACCTGATCGAGCGGATCGGCATCCAGAACTACATCCAGCTTCAGTCCAAGCCGGTCGACGACGAATAGGCACTGCCCGCCCCGCCGGGGCGAGTATCATGCGTAGGCGTATGGCCCGCCCCTTTCGAGGGCTGCGGCATAGGCCGGCCGGGCGTGCACGCGCTGCAGGAAGTCGCTGATATTGCGATACGCGCCAGCGCCTGCCCGGTCTGCCGCCGCTTCGAGCGGGAAGCTCATGATGATGTCAGCGGCGGTGAAATCCGCTCCGGCAAACCAGCCCGTCTCCGCCAGCGCGCTCTCCCAGTATTCGACATGCTCCCGGATTCTCGGGTCGACGAAGCCGGCTTCCGCGCGCGATGAAACGCCCTTGACGAGGGGGCGCATCAGCGGGTTGGCGTTTTGCGGCATGCGCTGGAAGATCAGCTTCAGCAGCAATGGCAGCATGGCCGAACCTTCGGCATAGTGCATCCAGTAGGTCCAGGCGCGCGCTTCTGCCGTGCCAGCCCGCGGTTTCAGCCGCCCGCCGCCATGGGTCTCGATGATGTATTCGATAATGGCGCCCGTCTCGGCGACGATGATGCCATCCTCTTCCAGCACGGGCGATTTGCCGAGGGGGTGGATTGTCCGCAGCGCGTCCGGTGCCAGCATGGTCTCAGGGTCGCGCTCATAGCGGACCACCTCATAGGGCAAGGCGAGTTCCTCAAGCAGCCACAGGATGCGCTGCGAGCGCGAGTTTTCGAGGTGGTGAATCCTGATCATGCCGGCGGGCTCCGCTCTCTGCCTCATCGGACATAGGCTCGCAGGCTACAAAGGAAAGCGATGACGCAGCGGAACCGGAGGCGTTCAGACGCCCGCCTTCTCGAGGAAACCGTCAAAGCCCTGCCAGAAGGCGCCGCGGCGTTCGTTGGTCTCCATCAGGATCTCATGCATCGCGCCCTCGATCGTGACGTGCGTGCAGTCCGGCAGGTGTCTGGCGACGCGCGCATGGGCCTTGTTGTCGACCAGTTTTTCCTCGCCCGCACTCGCGACGAAGACCGGCACATCGACGCCGCGCAGCAGGCCCGGCTTTGTCGTCTTGTTGAGGATGTCGAGCGACGCGCCGAGCCAGCCCCAGGTGACGGGGCCAAGCTCGAGCTGCGGCGCCGCATCGATCAGGTCGCGCTGCAGCTGCCAGCGGGTCCGGTCATGGGTGACGATATTGGTCTCGAACGTTTCGGCCGGGCCGGGCTGCTGCGCATAATTGCCCGACCGGCCCATCGCTCGCATGGCCCAGATGATGTAGCGCGCGGCAAGATTGATCGGCAGGCCCCACATGGGTGCGGAGAAGGCCGCTGCCTCGACCTTCACCAGCTTCTGCGTCAGCGCCGCCAGCGCAATCGCTCCGCCCATGGAATGGGCGAGCGAGACATAAGGCCGGGGCAGGCGGCCAGCCAGCGTGTCCAGCCCGTTGCGCAGCGCGCCCATGAAGGTCTCGAACCGGTCGATGTGACCCTTGGCCGGATCGTCCAGCAGTCGTTCCGACAGGCCCTGGCCGGGCCAGTCGAGGATGACGACAGCAAAGCCGCGGCCCTGCAGGTCTCGCGCGACTTCGAAATATTTCTCGATGAATTCGGTTCGCCCCGGACAGATGATGGCCGTGCCGCGGGCCTGTTCGCGAAGGGAAGGTGCCATGCAGGCGCGCAGCTTGCGGCCCGCAATGCCTTCGAACCAGATAAGATCGGCGCCTTCCGGTTCCGGATTGCCCGGCACGCGCACGAAGTGGGTGAGGTGGCTGGTATCGCTGGCGCTCATCGAGCCTCCGGGCATCAACAGGAAAAAGATCGGGCGCCGCAGGCCTTTGCCCGGGCGCCCGTCTTCATAACATGGTTTCCACGCCTATGCGGGAGTCTGAGCGTCAGCCCAGCTTTTTCATCAGGCCTTGCAGCTGCATGGCAACCGACATGTCGCCCAGCACTTTCAGCTTGCCTTGCATGAAGGCCATGGTCGGGTCCATTGCGCCGGAGGCGAGCTTGACGAAATCGTCCCAGTCGACCTTGACGGTCGCATCGGCATCGGCGTCCGAATTGTCAGCGACGCCATTGGCGCCGTCGATGAAGAGTTTGCCGACATCGCCAAAGTCGAATTTCACCTTCTTGTTGAAGTCGCTGCCGGCCGTGACAGCTTCGTTGGCTTTCTGGGTAAGGGTTGCAAGGTCCATGGACGCCTCCTCGTTTGGGTCTCTGAAAAAAGGATAAAGCAGGCGGACACTACGTAAGGCAAGAGGCGGAAAGGACTGTTTTTTTCCGGTGTCGCCATTTCGACACGAGATTGCATCCGGCTGACGCGCAAATCTTTTCGCTGCGGCATGTCCATGGTCGAACGGATTGTTCTTGACGGACCCGTCATCAAAATCCGATTGATCATCTCATGTCTTGGGAAAAGTCGATTGAGGAACTTCGCCGCCGTGAACGCATGGCGGAGAAGATGGGCGGCGAGGAACCGGTGTCCCGCCAGCGCGGGCGCGGCAAGCTGACGGTTCGGGAACGGGTGTCGTTCCTTGTCGATCCGGGCAGCTTCCACGAGATCGGCAAGATCGCCGGTGTCGCGACCTATGACGAGGATGAGCAGCTCGAAAGCTTCATGGCGTCGAACTCGGTTGTCGGCCGGGCGACGCTCGATGGCCGTCCGGCGATGATTCTCGGCGATGATTTTACCGTGCGCGGCGGGGCGGCGGATGCCTCCATCCGGGGCAAGACTACCATCGCGCTGAAGCAGGCCATCGAATACCGCATGCCGCTCGTCCAGCTGATCGACGGCACCGGTGGCGGCGGCTCGATCAAGATGTTCCTCAAGGATCCGCGCACCTACATCCCGGAGACGCCGAGCTGGGAGCTGCTGGTCGAGGCGATGGGAGAGATCCCGACGGTGTCGCTGGCGCTGGGCCCTTGCGCCGGCCTCGGAGCAGGGCGCGTTGGCTCCAGCCACTACTCCGTGATGGTGAAGGAGCTGTCCCAGGTCTTCGTCGCTGGTCCGCCGGTGGCCATCGCGATCGGTGAGGATGTGTCCAAGGAGGAACTTGGCGGCTGGGAGATCCAGGCGAAGAACGGTACCGTCGACGATGTCGTCGATACCGAAGCCGACGCTTTCAAGGCCGCCCGGCGCTTCCTGTCCTACCTGCCCTCTTCGGTGCATGAGCTGCCACCGGTCACCGCCCCGACCGATGATCCGAAGCGCAAGGAAGAGGACCTCATCTCCATCGTTCCGACGGACGGAAAGACGCCCTACAAGCCGCAGAAGATCATCAATGCCACAGTCGACAAGGGCAGCTTCTTCGAGATTGGCAGCCAGTGGGGACGGGGCATCGTGACCGGACTTGCCCGCATTGACGGGCACCCGGTGGGGGTCATGGCCGGCAATCCCTTCTTCCTCGACGGCGCCTGGACGGCAGATGTCTGCGACAAGGTCATCCGGCATATGGATCTTTGTTCGACCTTCCACCTGCCGGTTGTCCACTTCGTCGACTGTGCGGGCTTTGCCGTTGGCGTGAAGCATGAAACCGCAGGGGTCACTCGCAAGGGCGTGCGCGCCATGGCGGCGGTCTACCAGGCCACCGTACCGGTCTGCGCGGTCGTCATCCGCAAGGCGTTCGGCCTGGCAGGCTCGGCGATGATGAACCCGACAAAGGCAAAGTGGCGCTATTGCTGGCCGTCCGGCAACTGGGGCTCGCTGCCCATGTCCGGCGGGATCGAGGCAGCCTTCCGTAAGGAGCTGTCGGAAACCGACGACAAGGAGGCGCTGCTCAAGTCGCTCTACAAGAAATTCGAGGCGATGGAGGACCCGTTCCGCACGGCCGAGGCCTTCTTTGCCGAAGAAATCATCGACCCGCGAGAAACCCGTCCCCTTCTTGTCGATTTCGTGCATCATGCACGCCGGAGACTGGAGCCCGGCAAGACGGTTTTCGGCCCAAGGCCGTGAAGCTGCCCAAATTCCGCCGTGAACGGATGCTCACATCAGGTCTCCAACTCGTCCAATGAGAGGGGACGCACGATGATACTGAAAAGAGTTACACCGGCCCTCGCCGCGCTCGGATTCCTGGCGGCCTGCGGTGGTCCCGGCGGCGGCAATGCCGATTATGAACGCAGCCCCGCTCCGCCGCCGCCTGCGCCGGTCATGGAGGAATCGGCGAGCTTTGGCGGGGTCAGAAAGATGGCCAGCGCCGACCAGTCCTTCAGCCAGCCTTCGCCGACACCGGATCGCCCGGATGCCGAGCCGGGGGCCCAGCAGTACATCGCTTACAGCCATTCGCTCGGCCTGCGCCTGCCGCAGGGCGGCGTCGAGCCGATGATGCAGGCCCATATCGATGCCTGCAAGGCGGCCGGAACCAATACCTGCATCATCATCAACTCCAACACCTATTCCTATGATGAGGACAATATCAGCGGCAATGTCTCGCTGCGCGCGAAGCCCGACTGGATCGAGACCTTTCTCGCTGCCATCGACGAGGCGACCGAGAAAGCCGGCGGCGAGGTCACCTCACGTTCGACCCGGGCCGATGACCTGACCCGTCAGATCATCGACACCGATTCCCGCCTTGAGGCGCAAAAGACGCTGCAGACCCGGCTGGAAGGCCTGCTTGAGCGCCGGGACGGGACGCTGGGCGACCTGCTCCAGATTGAGCGCGAGCTTGCCCGCGTCACAGGTGAGATCGAGTCCATCGAAGCCAATCTGAAGGCGCTGCGCCTCAGGGTCTCGATGTCCTCGCTCGACATCTCCTATGAGACCAAGGTCCCGCCCTTTTCGCCGTCACGGTCCAATCCGCTCGGTGAGGCCTTCGGGGATTTCTTCTACAACCTGTCGGCCGCCATCGCTTCCGTGATCACCGCTTTCGCGGTCGGCCTGCCTTGGCTCCTGCTGATCGGGGTTTTCCTCTGGATCTGGCTGAAGCTGATCTGGCCCCGGATTCGGCGGAAGAAGAAGGTCGACGCCCCGAAGCCTCGGCCGACGCAGAGCTGATCAGGCTGGCGCGCTCTTCTTCGGTAAGGGCGCGCCACTTACCTTCTGGCAGGTCACCGAGCTCCAGCGGCCCAATGCGGACGCGGTAGAGGTCGACGACCAGGAGGCCGACCAGTTCGCACATCCGCCGGATCTGCCGGTTGCGGCCTTCCCGAAGGATGAAGCGCAGGCGGCCCGGGCTGACCTGGTCGACCTTCGCATGCTTCAGCCGCCGGCCATCCAGCGTCAGCCCATGGCGCAGCTTGTCGAGCGCTTGTGGTGTAACCTGACCCTTCACTGTGACAAGATACTCCTTGTCGAGATTGGAATGCGGGCCGATCACAGCCTTCGCCAGCACGCCGTCCTGCGAGAGTAGCAGCAGGCCGCGCGAATCCATGTCGAGCCGGCCGAGCGGGGCGAGCTGGGTCTTCGCGCCGGGCAGCTTCGGGGCCTTGCCGACCAGGTTCGCCTTGGTGACGAGCCGTACAGCAGGCGTCTGACCGGCTTCCGGCTGGGCGGAGACATAGCCGACCGGTTTGTGCAGCACGGCGGTCAGCTGGTCGTCCAGCGCCTTCGCCCCGGCGCTGCCGAGGACCATGGTCTCGCCGGGCGATATCTTGTGGCCCGGCTCGCTGACGGTTTCCCCATTGACCTTGACCTCGCCCCGGCTGATGAGCGCCTCGGCCTCGCGGCGCGAACACAGACCGAGCTGCGCCATCCACTTGTTGAGCCGGACCGGCTCGTCGCCCTGATAGGTGTGCTCTTGCGCCATGGCGGACCCTTATCAGAGCTTTGTCAGTGGCGCGAGCGCGTGCAGGTGACTGAATTTATTGGGCTCCTTCAGTTCCATGCAAAAGCGCATGCCAGTTAGCTGAAGCAATGCGTTGTTTAATCGGTGGGGGCGCCTTATTTCGCACTTGCAGCATAGAATGTGCAGGTGCAGCAAATGGCCCATCAACTTCATATCCGCTCGACCGACGGGTCTCCCGTCCTGATCCGCCCGATGGAACGTGGCGACGAAGCCGCGCTGCGCGAAACGGTGGCCAAACTTTCCACCCGGTCGCGCTATCTTCGCTTTTTCTCCAGCCTCTCGCCTGTGCCGGACCCCGTGATCCGCAGGCTGGTCGATGTCGATGGCGAGCGCCACATGGCGTGGGTGGCCATCGACGAGTCGCAGGCGGACCAACCCATCATCGGCGCAGTCCATGCGATCCGCGACGATGCCGGTGCAGCGACCGGTGAGTTCGCGATCGGCCTGCTCGATGACTGGCACAGCCAGGGCCTTGCTCGCCTGCTGATCGCGGTGCTCTGCGCGCAGGCCTCCATGCGTGGGATGACCGCAATGACGGCGGACGTGCTCTGGGAGAACAAGGCCGGCCGGGCCCTGATGAAGGCGATCGGTGCACGCTCCACCGGATCCGATGCGACGGTTGTGGAATACCGGTTCGAGGTCGCGGACACGCTGGCTACCCTGCGCGGCGGCATGCGCGGAGCGGCCATGCAGACCGTCTTCGACGCTATCGAGACCGGCAGCCTGACCTCCGACGCGGCCTGATCCGTCAGGGTGTAACCGCGCCGCCGGCGGGCCAGTCCGTATCGCCGATTCGGGTCAGCTCCATCCTGAAGGTTTCGACCGGCTCGCCTGTGGCCGGGTGGTAGTGGCCGACTTCCGTCCAGGTCCCGTCCTCCAGCGTTGCGGTGTAGACGATGCGGGCGTCCGGCCCGGCAGGGATCGTCCAGGCAAATCCTGTTTCCGTTGCCTCCAGGGCGAAGGTGCCGGTTCGCCCGTCCGTGTAGCTGCGCATCTCGCATGGGGCGTCTGGCGTATCGCACGAGACGACGGCGAAGGCATTGAAGCTCAGGGCCCCGCCTGCTTCGTATCCGCGCCCTTCGATGACGGCGACATCGCCGCCCAGCATCGGGCCGACGCGTTCGGTCTGGGTCAGTTCGAAGGGCTGCCGGTTTGCGTCAATGCCGACAGCCGTTCCTTTCCAGGTGCCATAGAAGGGCTCCAGTGGGTGGACCTTGTCCTCGGCATTGGCGCCCAGCGTGGCGGCGGTGGCAACCAGCAGGGCGAGTGACATCCGGATCATGATTTTTCTCCGTTTCAAATAACTTTGCAAAACAAAGTTTACTTTTGGCCTGTTTTTGTCAAGCGATATCGTGGCCGTGCCCGCCTGCGAGGGTGCGCTCCAGCGCAGGCAGCATCCCCCTTCCGCATGGGCATGCTTTCCCGCGCCCGGGGGAAGCGCCTATCCTTGTACCAGCATGACGGACACCCCTGATACCGCAACGACCGAACGCCGCCTTTCATCGACAGAGGTGCTGCTGCTGACGTTTGCTGCGGCGGTCGTCACGGCGAATGCCTATTACATCCACCCGATCATTTCCGAGGTCGCGCGCGGCTTCGATGTCGACAAGGGGCTGATCGGGATCGTGCCGGGGGCCAACCAGATTGCGCTGGCGCTCGGTGTGTTCCTTCTGCTGCCGCTGGGCGACCGCATTTCCAATCGAAAGCTCGTGACGTTCACGGTTGCCGGCCAGTTCCTGTCCATGGTCGGCATGGCCTTCGCGCAGGATTTCCGCCTGTTTACCCTCGCCGCGACCGTGCTCGGCTTTTTCACGATCGCGCCATACCTGCTGCCGGCCTATGCGTCGAAACGGGTCGATCCGGTCCGCCTTGGCCAGGTCACGGCGACGCTGACGACTGGCGTCATC
The DNA here is from genome assembly GCF_003576285.1 of Henriciella mobilis. NCBI lineage: Bacteria > Pseudomonadati > Pseudomonadota > Alphaproteobacteria > Hyphomonadales > Hyphomonadaceae > Henriciella > Henriciella mobilis. The sequence continues at coordinate 247,161 of NZ_QWFX01000005.1, forward strand.
GGCGGCATCCTTGTCGCGCGCGCGGGCGCCGGCGTCGTGGCCGAGCATTTCGGCTGGCGCACGGTCTACTACATCGCCTCAGGCTTCATGCTGGCCGTGTCGATCGCGCTGCCAATGATCATGGACGAACGCGAGGCCGACACAGGCGAAGCCGCTGGCCAGAGCTATCCCCGCCTGCTCTTTTCGATGTTCGGCCTCATCCGGCGTCATCCTGAAATTCTCCTGAGCGGTACGATTCAGGGGCTTGGCTTCGGGACGTTTCTCGCGGTCTGGATGGGGATCGGCCTGCACCTGCCGGACATGGGATATGGCGTCGATGTGGTCGGCTACCTGGCGGGTTTTGCCATCTTCAACCTGTTCACCACGCCGCGTTTCGGGCGTTGGGCCGACAATGTCGGACCGCGCCGGGCGCGTCTTGTCGTAGCCGCCCTGAATTTCGCGGGCGTCCTGCTGCTCTGGCCATTTGGCTACAATCTCTGGCTGCTGATCGTGCCGACCATGCTGATGACGCTGGTCGGCCCGGTCGTCGACATCACCAACCGGATGACGTTCCTGTCGCTCGAGCCGCAGATCCGTACACGGCTGATGACGGTCTATATCGTCATGATGTTCATAGGCGGTGGCATGTCGAGTTCGGCCGGTACGGCGGTCTATGCCTGGGCGGGCTGGATGGGAACCGCGGCGCTGGCCACAGCCATGTCGGGCGCGCTGCTTGCCCTGAGCGCGATCAGCCTTTTCCAGCGCGGGCGTGCCGGCCAGGACACCGGCGCCTGAGAAACTCGCGTGATGGGGCGGCCATGCGTTGACCGATTCGGTCGACTCGCTAACCATAAAGCCGGGTATCAACAGGGGACGCAAAAGATGGCATCCTTGCGCATTTTGTCCGCCACGCTGGCGGCTGGTTTATTCCTGCCAGGCCTTGCCCTGGCGCAATCGACAAAGGTCTGCACAGCGGGCGATTGTTCCAATGGAAGAGGCACCGCCGAGTACCGTAAGGATGGCGAGCTGGTCGTCACCTACACCGGTGACTTTCAGGCCGGCCTGCCCACGGGCCAGGGCTCCTATGTCGAGGCCGACGGCGCCAAGTTCACAGGTCAGGTCGAAGCGGGGTCCCCCATCAAGGGTACGATGACCTATCCCGATGGCGACAGCTATACCGGCGCGTTCAAGGACGGGATGTATAACGGCCAGGGCACCTATATTTTCGGGGCGGGCGAGTATGAAGGCGATACGCTGGTCGGGACCTATGCCGACGACAAGCCGGTCAAGGGCACCTACACCTGGGCATCCGGGCAGACCTATACCGGCGACTGGGATGGCTGGGTCCGCTCCGGCAAGGGGCGGATCGTCTACACCAGCGGCAACAGTTACAATGGCGACTGGTTGAATGGCGAACGCCATGGCGAAGGCACCTACACCTGGACCAATGGCATGACCTTCACGGGTACCTGGGTAGAAGACGCGCGCACTTACGGCACAGAGACCTATACCGATGGCGACGTCTATGTCGGCGATTACGCCAATGACAAGCGCCACGGACAAGGCACGATGACCTATGCCGACAATGATGTGTACACGGGCGGCTGGCAGGCCGGCGAGAAGCATGGAAAGGGGCGCTATACCTGGGGCTCAGGCGACTATGCGGGCGATGTCTATGAGGGTGACTACATTCTCGGCAAGCGGACCGGGCAGGGCACCTACACCTGGACGGCTGGCATGGTCTATACCGGCGCCTGGGTCGACGGTCAGCGCATGGGACAGGGCGTCATGACGTGGCCATCCGGGCAGCGCTATGAGGGCAACTGGGTCAACGGTCAGCGTGCCGGTCAGGGCACGCAGGAATATGCCGACGGTCGGATATTCTCGGGCACATGGGCCGACGACGAGCCGGTCTTCGGCACGATGCAGCTTGTCGGCAAGGACCCGCGTCCCGTTCGTGTTGAGGATGAAAATTTCGTCTGGGCCGACTAGGCGGAATGCGGCCTCGTCAGGCGCCTGCCCGCCGTCTGGGCAGCGCGCCGGCTCAGCCGGCACGGGCATTCTCGACGATTCATTCAATTCTGGCTTGAATCCTGCGTAAACGTTCCTCGACCGAATTTTGAGGGTGGCTGGTCTCCGGGGGGAGTCGGGCGCCGCCGGCCATGAGGGGGCAGGGGACAATCATGCCAATTCCGCTCGACCTGGGCGACGCCTGGGCGCTTGTGCTTCGTTACAAGATGTTTTTCATCACGCTGTCTGTGTTCTTCGGCGCGGCGGTAATTTCACTCATCTGGCAGTGGCGGCGCATGGGCAAGTCGCTCAGCCTGCGGGAATTTCTCAAGACCTGTTTCCAGCCGGGCTTTGCCGGTGCGTCCAGCCGGACGGATCTTGCCATGTATGTCATCGTGAAGCTCACCCATGGCGTCCTCGTGGCCGGAATGATCATCGTGCAGCTCTGGCTCGGCCTGGTGATTGCAGACGGCCTGACAGCACTGTTTGGCGCGGCCGAGCCAGCCGAGGCGGGTTTCGTCACCATCGTCGTCATGTCGGTCGTGATCTTCCTGTTCGCCGACTTCTCGAACTTCCTGACCCACTATATGCAGCACAAGATCCCCGTCCTGTGGGAGCTGCACAAGGTGCACCATTCGGCGACCTATCTCTCGCCGCTGACCACCGCGCGCATGCACCCGCTGGGTGATCTGTTCGACCTCGTGACCGCCGGGGCCTTCACCGCCATTCCGATGGGTGTGGGCGTCTATCTCTACGGTTTCGACCTGCCGGAACTCTTCCTGATGTTCGCCAATGCGAACTTCATCGGCACGGTGCTGGTGCTCGACGCGCTGCGCCACAGCCAGTTTCCGGTCAGCTTCGGGGCGGGCGACTGCGTGCTGATGAGCCCGCACATGCACCAGCTCCACCACAGCATCGACGAGGCCCACTGGGACAAGAATATGGGCAACAAGCTGTCCATCTTCGACTGGATTTTCGGCACGGCCTACAAGCCCGCGCAGGGCGAGATTGTCGGCTATGGCATCGGCCGCGGCGACGCCGAGGACGACCTGTTTCACAGCCTGTACGGGGCGTATGTCCGCCCGGTCTTCGGCATGGCCCGCACCCTGATCGGCCGGCGCCCGGACCTGCCGCCACCCGTGCGGCCAATCCCGCAGGGGGCTGCTACGCAGGCGAAGGCTGCCCGGCCCGCGGCGGAAACCGGCCGGGAACTGCAGACCGGTTGAGGCATGGCCGCGCGCGCCCTCGCCCTTCGCCTTCGCTCAGGGTGAGGGCTATGGGGGGCGAGGCTGCAGCCGATCCACACAATGCAACCCCGTCCTGAGCGGAGGCGAAGGATGAAGCGGCAGGTAATGCCGGTCCGGGAAGTTTGTGTGGATGATCCGACGCAAGTGCCGGAAGCGGAAGTCAGGACGGAGATCTACCGGCGCGTGGGATAGTTCTCAAACAACGGCGTTGGATTAACAATCAATAATAGAAAATAGTGTATCAGCTTCTCGTGAAAGCAGGGACGGGAGGGATAGCGATTGGCCCGAGTTGAGTTTCTGGTTGAGTTTGAAGGCGACTTGGCGACTGAACATAAGCTGCCAGCGTACGAGGCTGGTGACAGCCTGACAGGGATCGCCAAAACGATTCTGATACCTACAAACTATCTGTTCGAGGGAAGAGTTCGCAGACGGCGTTTTGAAGAAGTCCCATTCCAACTGAATTTGGTGGCGCAGCGAAGGGGTAGTTTTCAGTCAATCTATGAATTGCTCTACGATCCCCTCGTCGCAACTAGTGCTGGCGTTGCTATAGGCATAACTGCGAATCTATTGACAGATTTTGTGAAGACCATCGCTAAACGAGCGGTTGGGCAGGGTGGCTCTGATAGAATACAACAGCTGGAAGCAGAGGGGCGTCTGAACGCCGGCGATTTGGCTGCGCTGGTTGACGCTGTGGAGCCTTCGGTGAAGCAATCCCACAGGACGATCGGAGCAGGAGCACAGGTCATCAACATTGTCGGCGACGGTAACTCTGTCACGTTTAATTCAGAGACCAAGCGATATGTATCTGACACTGTCAGGAATGATGAAGTTCGGGTCCGCTCGTTCAGCGTTGCATCGTTAAACTCAAATACCGGGTACGGTCGGCTGTTTGATGCCGAGGAAGGTCGGACAATTCCCTTTCAGCTTCCTACCGGAATTGATGGTCGAAGCGTTGCGGCATTGCTGAGCAGTTTCAACCGATACGCGAGACGCCGTTGGATGGGGAATGACGAAGCCTCGCTAGTTGCTGTACGCTATCAGACGCTGGATAGCGTTGATGGAAGGGTAAAAAAGATTCTACCGCTTGCGGCTCGCGATACTATGGAAGAGCTGTAACGCCCTAAACCCCCGTCACAAAGGTCGAGATGACCTTCTTCAGGCCGGCCTTCTCGAAGTTGACCTGCAGCTTTGTCCCGTCCGCCGCCAGCACCTGGCCGTAGCCGAATTTCTCATGGTGGACGCGCTGGCCGATCTTGAAGCCTGACTTGCCGGATGAGGTGGCGAGCAGTTCCGCCTTGCCGTCGATGATGGGGGCGGACTTGCCGGCGGATTTCGCGTTTTCCTTCAGGCGCCGCCAGCCGGGGGAGTTGTAGGAACTGCGCTCGCCAAGGTCCTCGATCGTGCCCTGGAAACCGGTCTCGCCGCCGGGCATGGTGGAATAGCCGGTCTCGCTGACCGCCTCGACATGGTCATGCGGCAGCTCGTCGACGAAGCGCGACGGCAGCACTGACTGCCAGCGCCCGAAAATCATCCGGTTGGCGACGAAGCTGATCGAACATTTCTCCCGCGCGCGGGTAATGCCGACATAGGCCAGCCGGCGCTCCTCCTCGAGGCCCTTCATCCCGCTCTCGTCGAGCGAGCGGCGGGATGGGAAGACTTCCTCCTCCCAGCCGGGCAGGAAGACCATCGGCCATTCGAGCCCCTTGGCCGCGTGCAGCGTCAGGATCTGCACCTCATTGCCCGAGCTCTGCCCGCCGACATCCATGACAAGCTCCACATGTTCGAGAAAGCCGGCGAGGCTGTCGAACTGGCCGAGCGCGTGGATGAATTCCTTGAGGTTGTCGAGACGGGTCTGCGATTGCGGGCTGCGGTCCTTCTGCAGCATGTCGGTATAGCCGGACTCATCCAGGATGACCTGCGCCAGCTCATGATGCGGCATGCCGTTATTGAGCCGGTCGCGCCACATGTTGATCTGGTCGATGAAGGTGGTCAGGCCGCGCTTGGCCGGGCCCTTGATCTCGTCAGTCTGCAGCACCATCGGCGTCAGCGTGAAGAGCGAGCGGCCATCCTCGCGCGCAAACACCTGCAGCTTCTGGATGGAGGAAGCGCCCACCCCGCGCTTGGGCTGGTTCACAACCCGCTCGAAGGCGAGGTCATCGTCAGGCGAGCGGATGAGGCGCAGATAGGCCAGCGCATCGCGGATCTCGGCGCGCTCGAAGAAGCGCGGGCCGCCGATCACGCGGTACGGGATGCCCAGCATGATGAGGCGTTCCTCGAAGAGGCGCATCTGCCAGGAGGCCCGCACCAGGATGGCGCAGTCCTCATATGCGCCGCCCTTGCCGACATAGGATTCGATATCGTCGCAGATGAGGCGCGCTTCGGCCTCGCCGTCCCAGAGGCCGCGCACCTTGACCCGGTCGGCATCCGGGTCGCTGCCCGTTTCCTCGCCAACGTACAGCGTCTTGCCGAGCCGGCCCTTGTTCTGCGCGATGACCGATGAGGCGGCGGCAAGGATGTGCGCGGTGGAGCGGTAATTGCGCTCCAGCCGGATGACCTTGGCGCCCGGAAAATCCTTCTCGAAGCGCAGGATGTTGTCCACCTCTGCCCCGCGCCAGCCATAGATCGACTGGTCGTCATCGCCGACGCAGCAGATATTACCGGTGCCGCGCGCCAGGAGGCGCAGCCAGAGATACTGGGCGACGTTCGTGTCCTGATACTCGTCGACGAGGATATATTTGAACTTGGCGTGATAGTCGGCCAGCAGGTCCGGGTTTTCCTGGAAGATGGTGATGTTGTGGATCAAGAGGTCCCCGAAGTCGCAGGCGTTCAGAACCTTCAGGCGCGACTGGTAAATCTCATAGAGCTTGATCGCCTTGCCGTCGGCGAAGTTCCACGCCTCGTCCTGCGGCACCTTGCCGGGCGTCAGCGCGCGGTTCTTCCAGCCATCGATGAGATTGGCGAGGTGGCGCGGCGTCCAGCGCTTGGTGTCGATATTCTCGGCCTCGATCACCTGCTTGCAGAGGCGGATGGCGTCATCGCTGTCGAGGATGGTGAAGGTGGATTTGAGGCCGGCCAGCTCGGCGTGGCGGCGCAGGATCTGCGCACTGATCGAGTGGAAGGTGCCAAGCCAGCGCAGCCCCTCGCCCGCATCGCCGATCAGCTGCAGCGCGCGTTCGCGCATCTCGCGGGCAGCCTTGTTGGTAAAGGTGACGGTCAGGGTCTGGCTCGGCCAGGCGAGTTTCGTTGCGATGATGTGGGCAAGCCGCGTCGTCAGAACGCGCGTCTTGCCCGTCCCGGCGCCAGCCAGCACGAGCAGCGGCCCATCGGTCGTCTCGACCGCTTCGCGCTGTTCGGGGTTGAGGCCGTCCAGATAGGCCGCATTGGTATCAGGCACCGGCGCGCGGGCAGCGGCCATTTCCGAGATGGACGGGCGGCGATTCGCAGAAGAACTCATGGCGAACATATAGCAGGAGTCTGCCGCCTTGGCAGGGGCAGACTGCGCACGGTGGTTGCTTCTGTCCGGGCGGCCTGCAGCGGATCTTGTCGCAAATTCACCCCCGGGTTTAACCGGATTACAGGATTGATCGGCGATAAGGGCATGGATCTGATAGCCAGCCGGAGACGCCGTCATGGAAGGGTTTGATCGCGAAGCGCTTGTGAAGAGCTCGCAGGCAAGGCAGCGCAGCGGCGCCTGGTTCTGGGCTGCCGTGGCAGTCCTGCCTGTCGCCGGGATCGCCGCCGGACTGGCGCTTGGCGTGATGCCAATGGGCGGGGCAGACAAGCCGGTCGTGATCGCCGAGCAGCCCGCTGCCGCTGTTGTGAGTGCGCCGGCACCCGCCCCTGAAAGGGTCGCTGCGACCGCGCCGGGCTTCTCAGCCCTGGCCGAGCTGCGCCGCTATGACATGGTCGTGCGTACGCTGCGGCACTGCGCAAATGTCGGGCCCTCGGCGCATTACCTGAAAGCCAGCGAGACCTATCGCAACACCAATTTCGGCAAGACGGGCCCGCTGCGCGAGATCGCCCAGAACGAACCGCCCGAATACGACCTGTCGGCATTTGAGAAACCGATATCGACCAATCCCGCGGAGATCATGGTCCAGGGCATGACCGGCCAGATCGCCATGAATGCCCTGCAGCGGGCCAACCAGTTCGAGACCATGATGGACGAAATCGAGCGGCAGTCGCAGGGCTATCTCGGCGAAGCGCCGTCAGCGGCCGAGTGCACCACCTTCCGTAACGAGGTGATCATGGGCAAGCACAATCTGACCCTGCCGCCTGCGGGTTAGGGCGCACGACCGCCGATCAATCCAATTGAGCGCGCCTATTTCCAATAAGCGGCTTGACTCACATCCAAATATGTAAATATGTAATTACATGTTTACAGATGATGACATGTCGGCGGTCTTCCAGGCGCTCTCGCATGAGAGCCGGCGGAAGATGCTGGATATCCTGAAGGCCAAGCCCGGCTGCTCTGTCGGCGCGCTGGCGCAGGAATTCGATGTCAGCCGCATCGCGGTGATGAACCACCTCTCCGTGCTGGAGCAGGCCGGGCTCGTCACCAGCGAGAAGAAGGGCCGAACGCGTCATCTCTATCTCAATGCCGTCCCCATCCGGATGATCCAGGACCGGTGGCTGGACGCCTATAGCGAGCCGTTCGCCGGGCGGCTCACATCCATCAAGGCCATGGCCGAAGCAGCGGTCCGGCAAGACCAGGGGGACGATGACAATGAGTGAGCAGGAAAAGGCTGCAGGCGCGGCCGGGGACAGGCAGGTCTACAAGGTGCTGATCAAGGCGCCGATCGAGACGGTGTGGAACACGCTGGTGAAGACGGACGATGTGCTGCCCTTCTTCTTCGGCGCGGTGTGCGAGGTTGAAGACGGCCAACTCGCTGCTGGCAAGCGCATGCGCATGGTTACCCCGAACCGGAAGTTTGCGAGCGTTGTCGGCGAGGTGACCGAGTTTTCCCCGCCGCATCGCTATGCCCATACCTTCAAGTTCACCCAGTGGGACGATGAATATTGCACGGTCACCTACGACCTTAAGGAAACGCCCGAAGGCGTCGAATTCTCGCTCATCACAACGGGCGTGCCAGCCGGCTCGAAGACCGAAAAGTCCATGGCGCAGGGCGGGACCTTCATCACCTCCAATCTCAAGACACTTGTCGAGACCGGGAAGCCGGGCTTCTCTGGCCGCATGGTGATGACGCTCGGGCCGCTCATGGGAATGATGACGCCGAAAAAATGCCGGATCGAAAACTGGCCGCTTGGGCGCGAATAGGGAGGACAGGATATGGCGAAGACACAGGAAGAGATACTCGCAAGCCACATTGCCGGCATGGAGGCAAAGACCGGCAAGCCGCTGTCGCACTGGGTCAAGGTTGTCCAGTCGAGCGGGCTCGAAAAGCATGGTGAGCAGGTCAGGTTTCTGAAAGAGGAGCACGGCTTCGGTCACGGCCATGCCAACATGGTTTGCCAGGCCGCCAAGGGCCGCTTCGAGGCCGACGAAGGCGACATGCTGGCGGGCCAGTACGAGGGCAAGGAACAGCTGAAACCGATCTACGATGCGCTGGAGGCCTATGCGAAGAGCCTCGGCGATGATGTCGAGATCTCGCCGAAGAAGACATCGGTCGCCTTCCGCCGGTCGAAGAACTTCGCGGTGGTGACCCCAGCGACGAAGTCGCGGGTCGATCTGGGCCTCAATCTCAAGGGTGAGGCCGGCACGCTGAGGCTGGCGGAAGAAAAACCCGGCTCCATGTGCACTCACAAGATGAAGCTGCTCGCCGTGGAAGAGGTCGACGACGAGGTGAAAGCCTGGCTGAAAGCGGCCTACGAAAAAGCTTAGAGGCCCCACCCCGACACTCCCCAGAGGGGGAAAGAGAAGGATGCGCCATGTTTACCTGCGCCGCCTCCCCGCTCGCGGGGAAGGTCAGGGCAGGGCGCTGTGCGAGTGCGATAGATGTTATTCCGGTGCCGGAAGGCGATAAATCTGGCGCGTCTCATCCGATGGTCTATCTTCCTTCGCACATTGGCGAAGCAAGGGTGGCGGGATGAGCGGCGAGACACTGGACTGGCACAAGGTTGCCGAACTTGATGAGCTGGCCGAGGCCCGGGTCAAATCGGCCTCTGCCGCCGGGCGGTCCCTGGCCATTGTCCATTTCGACGGGCAGTACGCCGCCATGGACAATCACTGCCCGCACCAGGGCGGGCCGCTCGGAGAAGGCTCCATCGAAAAGGGCGTCGACGGCAAATGCTGGCTGCGCTGCCCCTGGCATGGCTGGGATTTCGATCCGCTGACCGGCAAGCCGCCCGGTGGGCACGCAGATTCAGGGCAGGAGACCTTTCCGGTCGAGATGCGCGAGGATGGCGTCTATGCCGGCCTGCCGCCCGCACCAGAGCGCCCGCGCACCGTCTCCGATGTGATGGTCGAGACCATGGTGAACTGGGGCGTGACCAGCGTGTTCGGCATGGTCGGTCATTCCAATCTCGGCTTCGCCGATGCGATGCGCGTCCAGGTCGAAGCGGGCAAGCTCAATTATTATGGCATCCGGCATGAAGGGGCTGCCGCGTTTGCAGCTTCCGCCTATGGCAAGCTGACCGGCATTCCGGCCGCGGCCTTCACCATTGCCGGACCGGGCGCAACGAACCTGCTGACCGGCATGTGGGACGCGAAGGTCGACAGTGCGCCAGCGCTGGCTCTGACAGGCCAGGTCCAGGAGCAGGTGATCGGCGTCCACGCTTTCCAGGATATCGACCTTGAAGCCGCTTTCCAGGCGGTCGCGGCCTATTCGCAGACGGTTCACCCCGGCTCGGCCCATGCGCAGCTCATGACCGGCGCCATCAAGACAGCGATCCTCGAACAGGGTGTCGGCCACCTCGTCCTGCCAGACAATACGCAGACCTTGCCGGCAACCGATGCCCAGAAGGCGCAGGGTCCGAAGGGGCGGATGGCGAACCGGGCGGTTGCGCCGCCTGAAGAAGATCTCAAGGCCGCCGCCGAGATGATTGCCAGCGCGCGGCGCCCGATGATCATTCTCGGCTATGGCGCGCGCGACGGCGTGGCGGCGGCGACCGGCCTTGCCGAAGCGCTGAATGCGCCGGTTGCCACTACCTTCAAGGCCAAGGGACTGATCGCGGACGCGCATCCGCTGGCTGCCGGCGTGATGGGCCGGTCCGGCACGCCGATCGCGAGCTGGTTCATGAACGAGGCAGACCTGCTGATCGTGCTCGGCGCGTCCTTCTCCGACCATACGGGCATCGAGCCCTCCAAGCCTATCATCCAGATTGACCGCGATCCGATGATGCTCGCCAAGCGCCACCCCGTGACCCTGCCGGTCTTGGGCGATGTTGGCGTGGCGGCCACGCAGCTGAAGGACGCGCTCGAAAGCCTGCAAGTCGCCGGGACCGATCAGCGAGGTGAGATTGGGGAGCGGTGGGCGATGTGGCGCCAAGAGAAAACCACGCGCGTTGCCGAGGACAATGGCCGGGGTCTGCCAGCAGCGGCATTGTTCGATGCGCTGACGCGGCTTGCGCCGACGAATGCGATCATCGCGGTCGATGTCGGAAACAACACCTATTCGTTCGGGCGCTATTTCGAGCCGACCGGCGAGCAGCGCATCCTGATGTCAGGCTATCTCGGATCGATCGGTTTCGGTTTCCCGGCGGCGATGGGGGCCTGGGCGGCCACACAGGACCGCGATGCCTTCAAAGGGCGCAAGGTCATCTCGGTGAGCGGCGATGGCGGCTTCGGCCAGTACGCCATGGAATTCACCACCGCGGTCAAATACGGGATGAACATCACCCACGTGCTGATGAACAATTCCGAGCTCGGCAAGATCTCGAAAGAGCAGCGTGCCGGTGAGTTCCCGGTCTGGCAGACGGGGCTCGTCAATCCACCCTTTGCGGGTTTCGCGCGCGCCTGCGGCGGCATGGGGCATATCGCGAAGACGCGCGAGGATCTCGAGCGGCATCTCGCCGACGCCCTGGCGCATGATGGCCCGAGCCTCGTTGAAGTGATTACCGACCCGGACCTTCTCTAGTCGATCCGTGCCTGCGCCTTGTGACGGGCCGCCTTGAAGTTGGGCTTGCGTTTCTCGATGAAGGCCGAGACCGCTTCCTTGTGTTCGGGCAAGGTGTAGCAGAGTTCGAGCTTTTCATGCTCGCGTTGCTGCATCTTCCGATGATCGGTCTCGCAAGCATTGGCGGTGAGCAATTCCTTCGTCATGCGCAGCATGGGCGACGGGTTCTCGGCGATTTGGGTTGCGAGTTCCACCGCATCGGCCAGCAGCGTGTCGGGCTCTGCCAGGCGATCAGCGAGCTTTATCCGCACCGCCTCCTCGCCTGAAACGGGCCGGGCCGTCAGCATCAGCTCATGCGCCGTGCCCCAGCCGACGCGCTGCATCAGGTAATGCGAACTGGCGAGCTCCGGCACGATGCCGACCTTCACGAAAACGAAGCCGAACTTCGCGTCCCTGGAGGCGACGATCATGTCGAAGGGCAGGATCTGGGTCACGCCGATGCCGAAGGCTGGGCCGTTAACGGCGGCGATACAGGGCTTTGATGAACGGATCAGGCTGATCCAGTCGATCCCGCCATCGCGCTTGTGCGCCTTGTTATCGGAGGCGTCGATATTGTTCTGGAAGTAACCCATGTCGGCGCCGGCGCAGAAACCGCGGCCTTCACCGGTCATGACGATGGCGCCGATGTCGTCATCCTCATTTGCGGCCGTGATGGCCTGACCGAGCTCGCGGCTCATGTACGGTGTCCAGGCATTCAGCTTTTCGGGCCGGTTGAGGGTGATGACGCAGACAGAATTCTGCTTCTCGACGCGAATCTGTTCGTAGGACAAGCTGGCCTCCCATGGCTGTTTTCCGGGAGGATGATCCCCGTGCCGCAGCGGCAGTCACGGGGAAAATGAGAACAGTCTAGTCCGCCTTCATCACTTCAGTGTGGGTCAGCGTGTCGGTGTATTGCTGGAACGCTGTGATCGCGCCGTCTTCGACGGTCCAGACATGGACGAAGGGAATGTCCATCTCCTTGCCCGTGGCCGTATGCTTCGCCCTGTAGCGGCCAATCGCGGCGACCTTGTCGCCATCCGCGATGTATTCGCTCGGCGTGGCAGAGAAGTAGTCCCATTCGCCGCCAAGCCGGGCGAAGACACCATTTACGATCTCGTCGGCGCCTTCATACGGGTTCTGGTCGGCATAGGGGCTGTTTTCGGCCTCGTTCCAGACGATGCCAGGGGCGAAGTTCGCCGTCACGCCTTCGATGTCGCCATATTCGAACGCATTATAGACGCCCATGACAAGGTTGACCGGAGAGGTCGGCGCGTCTGGCGCTTCGGCGGCGTTCATTTCGGACCCAGCCGGTGGCTGCGGTGTTTCAGCGGTCTCGTCTGTCGAGGCTGGCGCGCTGCAGGCGACGGCAAGGCCGATGACGGCGACGGCAAAGATGCGTTTCATGATCACTCCCCCCAAAATGGAATGCGGAGTGAGCACATGATTGCCGCCGCCCGTCAAGCAAGGCCCTAGTAAAGCGTTGCCATGGCCTTTGCGTCGTAGCCTTCCAGCTCGTCGGTGCGCCCTTCCTTGACCTTCTGCGCCCAGAACGGGTCCTGCAGCAGGGCGCGGCCGACGGCGACGAGATCGAACTCGCCCTTCTCGAGACGCTCGATGACATCGGTGAGCGGGCGGGTCTTGGAGGCTTCGCCGCGCATGCCGCCGATGAACTCACCCGACAGGCCAACTGAGCCGACCGTGATCGTCGGCAGGCCGGTGAGCTTCTTGGCCCAGCCCGCGCAGTTGAGGCCGTTCTCGCCATCGACCTCAGGGAATTCGGCTTCCCAGAAGCGGCGCTGGCTGGCGTGCAGCATGTCGACACCGGCATCGACAAAGACCTTGAGGAAGGCTTCGAATTCCTGCGGCGTCTGCGCGAGCTTCGCGCTGTAGTCCTGTTGCTTCCACTGCGAGAAGCGCAGGATGACCGGCATGTCGGGCCCCACGGCCTTCTTCACTTCGGAGATGATCTCGCCGGCAAAGGTCGCGCGGTCGACGAGGCTGCCGCCATACTTGTCCTCGCGCTTGTTCATCACGTCCCAGAAGAATTCGTCGATCAGATAGCCATGCGCGCCGTGGATCTCGACCGTGTCGAAGCCGAGGTCCTTTGCGCTGGCCGCAGCCGCGGCATAGGCCGAGACCATATCGGCGACATCTTCTTCGGACGGCTCTTCGAAGATCTGCTTGCCCTTGTGGGTCACGCCGGACGGGCTGTCGGTCGGGGCGTCGGGATAGTGCCCGGTGCCGGCCTTGCGCATCATGCCCTGGTGCCAGATCTGCGGGCCCATCTTGCCGCCTTCGTCATGCACCGCATCGATGACCTTCTTCCAGCCAGCCAGCGCGGCATCGGTATGGAAGAGGGGATAGTTCGGATTGTCGGAAGCGCCCTTGCGCGGGATGAGCGTGCCTTCCGACAGGATCAGGCCGACATCGGCGCCCGCCCGCCGGGCGTAGTAAGCGGCGACATCGTCGGTCGGAATGCCGTTCGGGCTGAACCCGCGCGTCATCGGCGCCATGACGATGCGGTTGGGCAGCTCAAGGCCTTTCAGCTTGAACGGTTCGAAGAGCGGGGCAGCAGCGGACATCGGATCCCTCCAGAGATTTATTTCACCAGGCAAGTATCTGGGTCAAAGCCCGCGCCGGTTCAATGACCAAAACCCGCGCGAGGTGTTCAGTACGCATTCACTTGAGTGTTCCTAAACTCCCTGTCATCCATGCAGGTTTCCGGGAGGACGCTTATGATTCGCATTACGGGGCTTCTGGCACTGGCTGGCCTTGCGGCCTGTTCGACGCCGGGGATCGATTACGCCGCGCGCGTCGTCCCGCCGAACACCGCTGCTGTCGAGACGCGCACGGTGGATGTCGGCCGCTTCGATGGACCGGGCGGAAACTGGTATGCCGGACGCTTCGAGGAAATGCTGGCCAGCGCGACCTTTGACGGCAAGCCCTGGTTCCGCATGGCGCGTTATAGTGATGGCTATGTCCCCGATGGCCAGCGGGCCGGGATCTATGAAGGGCGCATCGACATTGTCGATTATCGCGCCGAGGAATACTCCCAATGGGTCACGAAATGCGTCGAGTGGGACGGGCTGTTCGACTGCGAACATCGTGCGGAGGTCGAGGAAATCTGCCTTCGCGAGGACCTGCAGGTCTCCGTCACTCCGCGTCTGATCGAGTATGGCACCGGGCAGATCCTGTTCCAGGAAACCTATTTTGGCGACGCGTCGAATGAGAGCTGCGATGAAGGCTACTGGCACGGACGGCGCGGCAGCCATGCTGGCGGTGGCGGGTATCTCTACGGCCTGCTGGGCGGTGTGTCGCCGCCTCGCGGCATGGTCCTTGATGCGCTGGCCGACACGATTTACGAAGTGCGCGGCGATATCGCGCCCAGCAATACGACACGGCGCGCCGTGTTCGTCGAAGAAGCGATCGATCCGGTCGTGCGGGCCGATCCGCGCTTCGAGCAGGCGGTGAAGGCCGGGCCGAAATCACCGGATTTCTCCTGTTATGTCTGGGAGGACATGAAGGCTGAGTATCCCGACTCGCCGGCCGTTTCGCACAATCTCGGCGCCTGTCTTGAGGCGCGGGGCGACTTTGTCGCGGCTCACGGCATGTATGCCGAGGCGGCCGAGCAGTCGGCTGCGATATCCGGTACGGGCCAGCCGGACGAACCGTTCCGCAAGGCGCTGTCGCGCATGTCCTACTACCGCACCGGCCTGCAGCTCATCGACCGGCTGACCGAGCCCGACCGTGGCTGGCAGCCTGTGCCGGGCGGCGAGAGCCTGCCGGGGGGCGAGCTGCCGGAGGGCGAGTTGGACGGCGCCCCGGCCGACGACGAGGCCGGCAGCTAGTCGTTCGGGCGGCCTAGCCGCTGAGCCCGGTCACAGCCATCGCATAGCCGGCACAGGCGGCCGCGAAAAAACAGGCTGTGACGATACCGGCGCGGACAGCAATCCTGGTCATGTCGATTGTCCTCCTGGGCAGGACCGGTGCGCGTTGGCGCCGGTCATGATCAGGAGTTGAACGCGGCAGACCCGATCAGGTTTCCCGCTTCGCCGCGTCTATTTCCTTGCGCAGCTTTTCCAGACGCGCCGTCTCGGCCTGCCGCTCCGCCTTGGTGCGGCCGAATTTGGCCCGGTTCTCGACGGCCTGCTGCTCCTTGCGGGCTTTGGCTTTTGCCTTGCGGGCCTTGTTGAGATTGATCGGCTGGTCGCTCACGCTGGACCCTCAGTCCTCATGCGTGTCGCGCCACTGCTCCATGGCGAGCGAGATGGCGAAGGTCTCACGGTATTTCGGGCTGGAGGCCGGCCGCGGGGCACGGGCCGATGTCAGCGCCATGATCTCGGCCAGCTTGTTGTGCGCAGCACCGGCCTGTCCGGCGCCGATATAGGCATGCAGCTCGACCAGAGCGGAGGAGAGCGGGTCATGCGCGCGGATCACGAAGTATGGTTCGTCTTCTGCCAGTTTCTCGATGACGTCGAATTCGGACGGATTGGCTTTCGAGCCGATGGGCGCCTTGGACATGGGGGTCAGCCTTTCGAATCAGGATGTTTGCTGACGGAAAGCCTAGATAGACTCGCGCGCGGCGTCACCTGAGGGGGATCACTTAGTGCCCGCTGCCGAAAGCGCCGGTGCGGACCGAATAATCCACGGCGAGGCCATAGTCCGGGTCATCGTCGCTATCGACCATGAGCTGGCCGGCCCGGTTGAGCAGCTTGTGACAGTCGCGCGAGAGGTGACGCAGGCGCAGCGTCTTGCCGAGCGCTTCATATTTCGCGGCCAGGTCCTCGATGGCCTGCAGGGCCGACTGGTCGACCACGCGTGAGCGCATGAAGTCGACGATGACAATGTCCGGGTCAGTCTCCGGGTGGAACAGCTCGGCAAAGCCGTCGGTCGAGCCGAAGAAGAGCGGGCCCTCGATCTCGTAGACATGCGCGCCGGGCGTGCGGATAGAGTCGCGCTCGATGATGCGGATGCGCCGCGCATTGTTCCAGGCATAGGCGAGCGCCGAGACGATCACGCCGACGACGACGGCGGTGGCGAGGTCGTAGGCGACCGTCACGCCGGTCACCAGAACGATGACGAGCGCATCGGTCAGCGGGATACGCGTCATGATGCGCAGGCTGTTCCATGCGAAGGTGCCGATCACGACCATGAACATGACCCCGACCAGCGCCGCCAGCGGAATCTGCTCGATGAGGCTGGAGCCGACCATGATGAAGGCAAGCAGGAAGAGCGCCGCCGACAGGCCGGACAGGCGTGTGCGCCCGCCCGATTTCACATTGATCATCGACTGGCCGATCATCGCGCAGCCGCCCATGCCGCCGAAGAAGCCCGTTACGAGATTGGCGGTGCCCTGCGCGATGCATTCCTGGCTCGCGCCGCCGCGCCTGTTTGTCATCTCACCGACCAGGTTCAGCGTCAGAAGGCTTTCGATGAGGCCGATGGCGGCCAGGATCAGCGCGTAGGGGAAGATGATTTCCAGCGTTTCGAGATTGAGCGGCACCATCGGAATATGGAAGGCCGGCAATCCGCCCTCGATGGACGCCAGGTCACCAACGCGTGGCACTTCGAGGCCGAAGGCGATGACGATGCCGGCCACGATCGCGATGCCGGCCAGCGGAGCGGGTACGGCTTTGGTGAGCTTCGGCATGCCCCAGATGATCGCCATGGTCAGCGCGACGAGGCCGAGCATCAGGATAAGCGGCAGGCCCGTCATCCATTCGCCTCCCGCCATGCCATGGCCGGAGGCTTCGGCCGTGCCGGGCACCTGGAACTGGCTGAGCTGGGCGAGGAAGATCACGATGGCGAGGCCATTCACGAAACCGAGCATCACCGGATGCGGCACCAGCCGGATGAACTTGCCGAGCTTGAAGATGCCCGCGCCCAGCTGGAGAATGCCCATCAGAACGACCGTTGCGAACAGGTATTCCACGCCATGCTGGGCGACCAGCGACACCATGACGACGGCCAGCGCGCCGGTTGCCCCCGAGATCATGCCGGGCCGTCCGCCGATGGCCGCCGTGATCAGCCCGACAATGAAGGCCGCATAGAGCCCGACAAGCGGGTGCACGCCAGCCACGAAGGCAAAGGCCACCGCTTCCGGCACGAGCGCCAGCGCCACGGTGAGGCCTGCCAGCAGCTCGGTCTTGATCCGGCCGGGCGTGAACTTGGCGAGGTTCGCCTGCGAAAAATTCTGCGCGCCAAGGCGATCTGCAAAAGCAGCGAATGAGGATTTGCTTGTCACGGGGAGGGCTTCAGTCTGCTGAGAGGATAATTGATTGAAGCCGCTATGGCGGTCTTCATGCTGCGGTGCAACACGAGGACCGCCAAAATGACTGAATTTTCTTTCCGTTGCCGCCTAGCTAGAGGCGACGATGCCGCCGTCACACGGAATGGTGTGGCCGGAAATGTAGGCGCCGGCACGGGACGACAGGAACATGGCAAGGCCGGCAATATCCTGCGGTGTGCCCACGCGTCCCGAGGGATTGCGCTCTGCGACGGAATCCCAGTCGACGCCTTCGGTCTTGCCGCCAAAGCCGACCCCGGTCGACAGCATCCAGGTCGGGAAGGGACCGGGCGCAATGCCGTTGACGAGGATATGCTCGCCGACATGCTGGGCCGCCATGAAGCGGGTGAGGTGGATCACCGCCGCCTTGGACGTGCCATAGGCATAACCGCTGAAGGGCGAGGTGTGCATGCCGTCGATCGAGGCGATGTTGATCACGCGGGCCGGATCTTCGGCGGAAGCGGATTTGCGCAGCAGCGGGATCAGCTTCTGGAAGAGGAAGAAGATGCCCTTGACGTTGACGTCCATCACCTTGTCCCAGCCGCTTTCCGGGAACTCTTCCAGCGTCGCGCCCCAGGCGACGCCTGCATTGTTGATCAGGACATCGACCTTGTCCTCGCGCTTGGCGATCTCGTCGGCCAGGTGCTGGATGCCGACCATCTGGCCGACATCGGAGGGGATGGCATAGATCTCGCCGCCATACTGGCCCTTCAGGCGCTCGACGGTTTCCTCGCAGGCCTTCTCCTTTCGCGACGAGATGATCACCTTGGCCCCATTGGCGAGATAGCCTGCCGCAAGCATCTCCCCGATGCCGCGCGACCCGCCGGTGATGACGACTGTCTTGCCCTTCACCGAAAAGAGATTGCTGAAATCATTGCTCATGGCGTGTCCTCCGCTTTTGTTTCACTGGTGAAGCGTTTAGGCGGTGCGGTGACGCATGGGCAACCCAAAAAATTTTCGCGGACGATCAGCAGGACTGAGGTTCAAGGGACGGCTAATCCTCCTCCTCGATCCAGAAGATGAAGCCGGTTGTTTCATTGAAGGCGATGATGCCGGTATCGAATGTGGAGTCCGTTAGCCCGATCCACATCCAGGCATTATCGGGCGTGAAGGCAGGCGTGTCCGCCTCGAAATCGCGGTGGCGCGAATTGGACCAGAACTGCGCGTCCGGTCCCAGCTCGCCGAGCATGGCATCCATTTCGCGGGCAAGGCCTTCGCGGTAGCGGCGCTCACCATAGGCCAGCGACTCCTTCTGCACATAGGCCAGAACGCGCGCGGCTGTCCGGCGGCTGATCTGGAAGAAATCCTCAACGGACTGCGGCGAATAGCCAGCCCTGCGGGCGATTTCCACCACACGCTCTGACGAGCCTACGGCGCCGATATCGCCCAGCCAGCAGCTGACAGCAGCTCTGCCAGACCATTTCTTGGCAAAAGCTGCGAGCGTCTCCATCAGCCGCCTTCAATCACCCCGGCGAGATCATCTTCGACGGGTCGACAATCGCGTCGAAATCCTCTTCGGGGATGCCGTCCTTGATGGCTTCTTCCTTCAGCGTTGTGCCGTTCTTGTGGGCGGTCTTGGCGATCTTGGCGGCGCGGTCATAGCCGTACTTTTCCTTCAGCGGCGTGACCAGCATCAGTGAGTTCTTGAGGCCTCGCTCGATATTGTCGAGACGCGGCTCGATGCCGGTGACGCAATTGTCGGTGAAGCTGACGGCAGCGTCTGCGAGCAGGCGGACCGACTGCAGGAAATTGTAGGCCATCATCGGGTTGAAGACGTTGAGCTCGAAATGGCCCTGGCTGCCAGCGAAGCCGATGGCGGCATTGTTGCCGTGGATGTGGGCGCAGACCTGGGTGAGCGCCTCGCACTGGGTCGGGTTGACCTTGCCCGGCATGATCGAGCTGCCCGGCTCGTTTTCCGGCAGGGCCAGCTCTCCAAGGCCGGAGCGCGGGCCGGAGCCGAGGAAACGGATATCGTTCGCGATCTTGAAGCAGGACATGGCGACCGTCGCGATGGCGCCATGCGTGAAGACCATGGCGTCATGGGCGGCCAGCGCCTCGAACTTGTTCGGCGCGGTCTTGAAATCGAGGCCCGTGATCGCGGCAATCTTCTTCGCCACCAGGTCGTCGAAGCCGACCGGCGAGGCGAGGCCCGTGCCGACCGCCGTGCCGCCCTGGGCCAGCTCCATCAGCTTCGGCAGGGTCAGTTCGATCCGCTCGATGCCATTGGCGAGCTGCTGGGCATAGCCGGAGAATTCCTGGCCGAGCGTGACCGGCGTTGCGTCCTGGGTGTGGGTGCGGCCGATCTTGATGATGTCGGCCCATGCCTTCGCCTTCTGGTCGAGCGCGCCATGCAGCTTCTTCAGGGCCGGGACCAGCCGGTGGGTGACCTCTTCGGCGCAGGCAATGTGCATCGCGGTCGGGAACGTATCGTTCGAGCTTTGCGACATGTTGCAGTGATCGTTCGGGTGCACCGGCTTCTTGGTGCCAAGCTCGCCGCCGAGGATCTCGATGGCGCGATTGGAGATCACCTCATTGGCGTTCATGTTCGACTGGGTGCCCGAGCCCGTCTGCCAGACCACCAGCGGGAAGTGGTCGGTCAGCTTGCCTTCGATAACTTCCTCGGCGGCCTGGATGATCGCTTCGCCAAGCTTCGGGTCGAGCTTGCCGAGTTCCATGTTCGCCTGGGCGGCGGCCTTCTTGACGATGCCGAGCGCGCGGACGACGGGCTCGGGCTGCTTTTCCCAGCCGATCTTGAAGTTGCCGAGCGAGCGCTCAGCCTGCGCACCCCAATACTTGTCGCCCGCGACCTCGATCTCGCCCATCGTGTCGGTTTCAATGCGAGGCTTCGGCTCCTTGTCGCCAAAAATGCCCATTGGTCGGCTCCTTCATGTTCGGTAGAATTCGTTTGTTGTGCGCGCTTTAGCATGCGGGCAGGACGGCGCAAATGCGGCCTTTGCGCGGGCGCCTATTCGTCGACGACCGGCACTTCCACCCGGACCAGTACGCGGACATGGTCGGCAAGCGCCAGGTTCGGCGCTTCGCGCGTTTCCTTGGCGATGCGGCTGTCGTAAATGTCGTAATTGCTGACAATGGCGTGCTCGACCGTCGAGGTGCGGGCATAGGCGGTCTGGTCCCCGGCCTGCTGCGCAAAGGCGATGATCTCGAGGCTCGCGCCATCGCAATCGGTCCCGATCCGGTCGACCACGCTGAACAGGGCCTGTTCGGCCTCTTCGGTTAGCATCGCGCTGTCCGGGGCAAAGGCGAGATCGGCCTCGGCGCAGGTCTCCATGACGGTGTCGCCCGTCTCGTAGCCCGTGATGTCACCGGACGGCCCGCAGGCACCGAGCCAGGCTGCCATGGCAAGTGTGAGCGCTGCTGCGCGCAAAGGATACATACCGCCTCCGGGGTTTGCTGGCTTCCGCTTGTCGCAGCAATTCGCCGCCATGTGCAAGAGCCGCAGCCCTTCTCCCTTGTCTCGTGCCCGCACGCTCTATCTATTGGGCGGAACCAGCCGACAGGATGACAGATACTATGCCGGACGCGAGCGACAATATGGGCGGAAGCGTGCCCGTTCATGCCCCGAATGGTCACCCGGCCGTATCCGGAGGCAAGACGGGCGTGCTCCTCGTCAATCTCGGCACGCCGGATGGGACCGACTACGCGTCGATGCGCCGCTACCTGTCGGAATTCCTGTCCGACCGCCGCGTGATCGAACTCAACCCGCTTCTCTGGCAGCCGATCCTGCAAGGCCCGATCCTGACCTTTCGCCCATCCAAATCGGGTGCAGCCTACAAGAAGATCTGGATGGAGGATGGCTCGCCGCTGCTGGTCTATACCCGCGCTCAGGCGAAGAAGCTTGCCGAGCGGATCGGCAGCGAGCAGCTGCTTGTCGACTTCGCCATGAATTACGGCAATCCCTCCATCGCCTCCAAGGTCGACCGGCTGGTGCGCGAGGGCTGTACGCGGATCATGGTGCTGGCGCTCTATCCGCAATACTCGGCCACGACGACGGCCAGTGTCTATGACCGCACCTTCGATGCCTTGAAGAAACTGCGCTGGCAGCCGGCCCTGCGGACAGCCGACGCATTCCATGACCATCCGGCTTACATCAAGGCGCTGGCAAGCTCGATCAAGGATCATCTGGACGGGCTCGACTTTACGCCAGACCGGGTGCTGATGAGCTATCATGGCATCCCGAAATCCTATTTCGACAAGGGCGACCCGTATCATTGCCATTGCCAGAAGACGACGCGCCTGGTCGCCGAGGCGCTTGGCTGGGAAGACGGGTTCGCGATGACAACCTTCCAGAGCCGGTTCGGCCCGCAGGCCTGGCTCCAGCCCTATACCGACAAGACGCTGGAAGCGCTGCCGGAAGAGGGCGTGAAGAAACTCGTCGTGGTCTCCCCGGCCTTCATTTCGGACTGCCTGGAAACGCTCGAAGAGATCGCCATGGAAGGCCGCGACCAGTTCATGGAGGCTGGCGGGACGCACTATTCGGTCGTGCCGTGCCTGAATGACAGCGAGCGGGCGATCGACTTGCTGGAAACGCTGGTCAAGCAGCAGCTGGCCGGGTGGATCGACCAGGCCTGAACGGCGCGGGAGGTTCCGGCACAACGCGCCTTGCGCTAGGATGACAGGATGGACGTCTATTTCGAAACCATCGCGCAGACGCCGGTCCTGATCACGCTCGCCGCCGTGGCGCTGGTCGCCTACTGGTTCGGCAAAGCTTCGGGCGGGCCTGCGCCGGACAGGGCGCAGGAGCAGGCCGACATCGCCCGGGCCACCCGATCGCTGACAGCAAACCAGAAGATGCAGATCGACGCGGCGATCGATGCGCGCAGGAAAATCGAGGCGATCCGCATCATGCGAGGGGCCACCGGCCTCGGCCTCAAGCAGTCCAAGGAAGCCGTGGACGCCCGTATCCGCGAACGCGACCTGACGGACAAGGCCTGAGGCGGATTTGGACGGCTGGATCAAGAACGGCAAGGTTCGCGCGCGCATCACTGAGGATGGCGCGCTGGAGGTGCGCTGTTTCGGCCTGACGACGCAGGCGAAATACTACAAGCCGCAGCTGAAGGAGTTCTTCCGCAAGGACTTCACCCCGCTGCGCCCGGGCTATGGCGACTATGCCGTCCACATCGTCATGGAATATACCGGCGATCCGCCCTGGATGGATCTGGACAATCTCGCCAAGGCGCTGCTCGACAGCGTGACGGGCAATGCCTTTGCCGACGACCATCAGGTTGCCCGCCTGCTGGTCGAGCGCCGCGTCGGCGATCGCGAGGGCATCTATATGCGCGTCGAAGCAATGGATTGAATTTACGGCTCTTTCTGAAAGTTCTGGAAAGGCGGCTGCGAAAGACTATCCTGCGTTACGACAAATAAGGGGAGGGCTTTCGCCATGTCGTCGACAGAGCCAGTTATGATCTCTCAGGAAATGATGTACCTGTTCGGATCGGTCGTGATCCTGCTGGTTGTCCTGTTCGTGCAGTCGGTAACAACCGTTCTTGCCAACGGATTGCGATGGGGTCTCGGCCCGCGCGACGTGCCCGCCAAGGACGATCTTTTTGCCGGCCGGGCCAAGCGGACCGTGCAGAACCATATGGAAGGGCTCGCCCTGTTCGGCTTTGCCATCCTCATCATTGAGATGAGCGGCCTGAACTCCGATCTCAGCAAGACCGGCGCAGCGCTGTTCTTCTGGGCACGCCTCGCCTATGCGCCGGCCTACCTTCTCGGCATTCCAACCGTCCGCACCCTGATCTGGGCCGTCTCGCTCGTTGGTATCCTGATCGAGCTCTATGTGATCGCAGCAACGGGCCTTTAGGAAAGGCGGATGCGGGTCTGGAGCGGGCCTGCGCCATTCGTGTTTGATGGTGCGATCATGTCGGCAGGCAGCTGGCGGCCGAGCGGGCTGATCGAGGCCATCATCACATGCGCCGTGGTGTCGAATTCGCGATAGTCGCAGGTCAGCTCGACACCCTCCGGGATGTCCATCAGGGCATAGCCAGCATCAATGCCGGAGAAGTCGGTATTCGGCGTCTCGCTATGGTTCATGTAGCGCCCTTCATCGCCGTCCAGGATGCAGACGGAGGTGTCGTAGGGCGGGATGTAGGTGTAGCGCTTCAGGAAATCCGACAGGCGCTCATCGGCATCGGAAAAGCTGTCGAGCGAGATCATCCGGTCGATGCGCGGGTCGAAGCGCCAGATGAGCTGTCCGCGCTTGATTGATTCACGGGCGTAAACGCCGAGGCCTTCGATTTCGGAGGCGGCGAGGTAGCAGGGCACCAGCATCATGGCCGGGCAGGCTCCTGAAAGGCCGGGTCGCCGCCCGGAAGTGGATCAGGGTTTTGCCCGCGCTGGCGTCGCGCAATTGAGCTAGATGCTCTCTATTCAGGAATATTCAAGTTAAATGTTTGGAGAGGGCCGCTTCGGGAAAAATGCACCGCGTTCCTGCGGCTTGGCCTTCGGTGGGAGAGCAAACGGGCTGGTCGCGTTCAGAACCGCCTGAACGGTTTCGGGGCCGCCGTCGCGGTGGCGGTGGCGACGAGCTTGCCGTCCGGGTTCAGGCAGCGGGCTTCGGAAAAGCAGACGGTCTTGCCGAATTTCAGGATTTGCGCCTCGACCCGCGCCGGCCCGACGAAGAGCGGCGCGAGATAGGAGACTTTCATCTCCAGCGTCGGGGCCGTCATGGTAACGTTGGAGGCAATGATGATGGCGGTCGAGATCGCTTCGTCGAGCATCGCTGCGATAAAGCCACCCTGGATGGCGCCGGTCGGATTGGCGAAGCTCTCATCGGCCACGAAATCGACGACGATACGCTGCTCGTCCTGGTTCACCTCGACAAGGTGCATGCCAAGCGTATCCGAACAGGCCGGACGCTTCTTTGAGTTCTGGAAACGCGCCAGCATCTCGGCGTCGCTGAGGCGCGGCTTTTCCTGACGGGTCTCTGCCAAGACTATTTCCGGCGGAACGCGTCGATATTGACCACCGTCCCGGCGCCCTGGTCACCCGATGCACGCTTGGCCTCTTCCGGCTGATGCGCGGGCTCCTCGGCGGCGGCCGGCGCCACCACGTCCTGGCCGGTCGCCTTGTCGCTACGCTCGAAGGACAGGCCGAAATTGACGGACGGATCGACGAAACGGGTCATGGCCGCGAACGGAATGGACAGGTGCTGTGGCACGCCGTTGAATTTCAGGATCACCTCGAAGTGGCCGTCGAAGATTTCGAGATCCCAGAACTGGTGCTGGATGACAATTGTCATCTCGTCGGGGAATCGCTCGACCAGATGCTCGGCCATCTTCACGCCCGGCGCCTTTGTCCGGAACGTGATATAGAAGTGGTGTTCGCCCGGTGCCGTCTTGTTGCGCGCAGTCTCGCGCAGTGCTTCACGCACGACGCCGCGCATGGCCGCCTGGGTCAAAGCTTCATAGCCAATGTAGTCTGTCATTCAGCCCATTCCCTTTCCCGAGACCCTTTTAAGGCCTGCGCGTCAGCATTCAACACGCTTCATTCATCAAGCGATCCCCGCGGACCACGTTCGCGCCACTGCGTGTATGGCCAAATTGTTCGTTGCCGCGTCCCATTGGCAACGCCAGCCATATTACAGTAGGGGCGCTGGCTCGCCTAGCCTTCTTTCATGGATGACTCGGTTTTATCCCGTCTGCGGGTCGATGTTACCCCTGTGATGATGCCAATTCCGGCAAGGATGACCGATCCTATGGCAATCCATTGCCCGGAAACGCCGAGCGCAAAGGCGCCCCAGGCCAGTCCGGCGATCAGGATGGCATAGCCGATGGCGAAAATCGTGAAGGATGACATGGTCTTTCTCCTGGTTTGGCAGGAGAACGCCGGGCCGGGCGGGCTGTTCCGGCGACAGATGATTGTCCGATGCGGGAAATAAGGTGGAGGCTTCTGTTGCCAGGCGCCTCCGGGCCCCGCCTGAGGCGCTGAAGCCCCAGGAGTTAAGTTCGGTTCACTTACCGACCGCTTACGCGGCCATCAGTTCACCTTCAGCAAAGTTGTCATTGGCAACTATGTTGAGATGAGCTTCTAACGGAGCTCGGCCGGGCGAAAGCATCGTCTTTACACGTCCGTCGATCCTGTTTCGGCCCCATACCAGTCCGCCCAATGACCGGAGGATGATTGGTGGAGCCGCCGGGTACCGCCCCCGGGTCCGAACCGCTTATTACACGCGCGTTTATCGCCATAGTCCCCGAGGGGACACGTTGGATATAGGCGCTTTGGTCCGCCTCATAAAGGGGGGTCAGCTTGTCAGGCGCAGATCGGAAATCGACGTGGCGATCGACTGGTAGGCATCGATCAGTTGCTGGCCGTCTTCCGGGGTGAAGAAGTTCTCTTCGCCGCTCGCGCAATATTTCAGCACCTCGCGTCCGCCCGACGGTGCCTGGAAGGCGACAGAATAGATGACGATGTCCTGGCGCTTGATCTCGTCGCAGAGCTGTTTGGCCTGCCAGCTGGACGAGCCGTTGTCATAGTCGCCGACCGTGTTGAAATCACCATCCGTCATCAGGATCAGCGCCTTGGCGCTGTCGGGCTCGTCATAAGGCAGCGGCGCGGAGTCCGTTGGCAGCAGCGAGGTCCAGTTCGGTGAGATCATGTACCAGCCCCAGGCCACACCGAGATGGCCTGCCGTGTAGCCGCCAGCGCTGAGGGCGTCGATATAATCGTCCAGGGGCTGTTCATCGCTGGTCAGCTCCAGCGGCGCGGCGCCGCTGCAATCATTGCGCTGATTGTATCCCGCGGCCATCAGGTACTGTCCTGAGCCGGGCAGCGCATCGGTGAAGGCTTCGTCGCCGCCGCGTTCGAAGACGCACGTTGTGGTGTAGTTACGCGTGCGCCAGGTGTTCCAGTAATAGCTCCAATAGGTATCGGTCCGGTTCGGCGACTCGCCCGTCACGGCCTCGAAGTAGCTGCCGGCATTGAAGGCGCCATTATAGGCGACCATGGACAGCCGGATATCGTCTTCCTGTCCCGCCGGAGGATTGTCCGGCAGCAGCGTGTCGACCGCATCGTGGGCAGCAGCCTTCAGGTCTTCGATCCGTGAGCCCCCCATGGATCCGGACACGTCAAAGACGAAAGCAACGTCCACCTTGCCGATGCCGTACGTCGTCGCGGTGGTAATTTCGAAGCTCATCTGCTCGACCCCGGCAATCGCCGAAAGGGTCGTGCTCATCGAGCAGCTGGTCGTGCCGATCACGTCGGTCTGGTCGATTACGACTTCAGGGCTTTCGCAGGTCAGGAATGAATCGGTGTTGGCCAGAGCGGCCAGGAAGTAGTTTTGTACCAGCGACTTGACCTCTGCCTGGCCGGTCCCTTCGCGCAGGGCCCGCGTGCCGGCGATGACGGCGGAATCGAGATTGTACTGCGCCTTGTTCTTCTTGGTGGTGAGCATCTGGAAGTCGATCGCAAAGCCGGTGACGAGCGCAATTGGGATGACCGACAGCGCCAGCAGGATCGCCATCTGCCCGCGATCCACCGACGGGAGACTGCGCAGCCGCTGACCGCCACGGCTGAGCATGCCGGCGAAGCGTGACATTTCTGGCTTGGTCCTTATCCGGACGGACATTGCAAGACCCCTTCTTCCCTCTTCCGAGGACAGGATCATCTTGGCTGATCGCGCCTTGACACTGCATTGAACCGGGCACGCAAATTGCGAAGAGCCGGGCAGGGGCTGATTAACCCTGACCGGCTCCTGCATCGTTCTTGTATACTTAGAAGGAGATGCGCAGGTCCGAAATGGAGGTTGCGATGGCGTTGTAGCTTTCCATCAGTTCCTGGCCGTTTTCGGCGTTGAAGTAGAATTCGGGGCCCGAGGCGCAGTAGCTCAGCACGTCCTTGCCAGCCTGAGGGGCCTGGAACGCGACCGTGTAGATGATGACATCGTCTTCCTTGATCGCGTCGCACAAATTCTTGGCCTGCTTGGTCGAGTTGCCCTGTCCGCCGAAGAATTGCGAATTGAACTCCCCGTCAGTCATGACGATCATCGCCTTGGTCACGTCGGGCTCGCTCTGGCTGAGCGGCTCGCCATTGCCGGTGAAGATGTCGCCCCATTCCTCGCTGATCAGGTACCAGCCCCAGGCAACGCCCTGGTGACCGGCCGTGCCGCCGCTCGCATAAAGATTATCGATATATTTTTCGATCTGCGTGGCGTTGTGGCTGAGCGGAAAGGGTTCAATGTTAAGGCAGTCGCCATCGCCATTATCGTACCAGCGCTCACGATTTTTATTCCAGTAGAGGTGGCTTGCGGCCAGGAAGGCGCTGGTGTTGGCGCTGCTCGACTGGGCATTGTATTCGCCCGACCCGAGTTCGGACACGCGGTCCTTATTGTCGATTTGTTCGGGCTGCGCATTGTCGAAGGCGTGGTCGCCACCGCGTTCGTAGACACAGGTCGAGCTGATCTTCTTGCGCTCGTTCTTGGTGGTCTCGACCTGGACCCAATCCTCTTCGGTATAGGTCCCGTACTCCCATTCGCACTGGTAATCCCAGTCCTTGCAGTTGCCGCTGCGGCCTGCATAGCGCGTGCAAACATAGTCGCATTCGCGGTACCAGCCTTCCTTTTCGACTTCCTGTTTTTCCCATTCGGTCGTCGTGACGTCTTCGGAGTGCCAGCGGTTCTTTTTCAGGCCGGTGACTTCCTCGAAATAGGGACCGGCATTGACCATGCTGTTATAGGCGACCATGGCGATGCGTACGTCGCCATCGCTGGAGGAGCCCGGTTCCGGCAGGAGCGTCTCTGCGGCGGCCTTGGCAGCTTCCTTGAGGTCGTAGATGCGGCCCCAGGAGTTCATTGAACCTGACACGTCAAAGACGAACGAGACATCGACCCGGCCCGTGCCGTAGGTCGCAACGCTCGTCGTGTTGATCTGGACCTTGGTGCGGCCGATCAGGTTCATCAGCGTGGTTGGCTGGTAGCAGGTGACATTGCCTGTGATTTCTTCCGGCGCCGAAAAGTCGATCACGAGCGTATCGCAGGTCAAATCCTCGTTCTCGTTCGACATGATGGCCGCGAAATAATCGCGGGAATGCTTGGTGACGGCTTTCTGGTCGCTGGTGGACTGCATCATCCGCGCACCCGCCAGGACGGCAGAGTCGACGGCATACTGGATCTTGTCCTTTTTCGAGAAGGCGAGCTGAGCGTCGATAGCGAAGCCGGCCACGATCAGCATTGGGATCAGGGCGAGCGCGAAGATCATGGCGACGTTTCCGCGCTCATTTCGGCGGAAAGAGGTGGTGACTGGCAACAGTTTCGGCATTTTTTTGGCTCCGGCCACGGCGTATGTTCGATGTCGTGTCAATACAGCAACGGGGTTTAGGCCGGATTTGAGCGGGGCCGGTAAGTTCGCGGTTTTGGTTTAGAGTGCGTTAAGATGTCGGAAGCTGTGCAATGCTTGCCGGGGGTGCTGGACACACGCGCAAGACTCGGCAAATCTTCATCCCGACATGCGCCAATATCACGATCTCCTTCAGGACGTCCTCGACAACGGCGTCGCGCGCGGCGACCGGACGGGGACCGGTACGCTCGGCGTGTTCGGCCGCCAGATGCGGTTCGACCTGTCCGATGGTTTTCCGCTGCTCACGACGAAGAAGCTCCACCTGCGCTCCATCATCCACGAGTTGCTCTGGTTCCTGAAGGGCGATACCAATATCGCCTATCTGAAAGAGAACGGCGTCTCCATCTGGGATGAGTGGGCCGACGAGAATGGCGACCTTGGCCCGGTCTATGGAAAGCAATGGCGCTCATGGGCGGCCCCGGACGGGCGCACGATCGACCAGATCGAATGGGTGCTGAACGAAATAAAGACCAACCCGAATTCGCGCCGCCTCGTCGTCTCGGCCTGGAATCCGGCTGATGTCAACGAGATGGCGCTGCCGCCGTGCCACTGCCTGTTCCAGTTCTTTGTCGCTGACGGAAAGCTCTCCTGCCAGCTCTACCAGCGCTCGGCGGACATCTTCCTCGGCGTACCGTTCAATATTGCGTCCTATGCGCTGCTGACGATGATGATGGCCCGGGCCACAGGTCTGCAGCCGGGCGAGTTCGTTCATACGCTCGGCGACGCGCACCTTTACTCAAACCATATCGAGCAGGCCAAGCTGCAGCTCACGCGGGAGCCGTTTCCGCCGCCGAAAATGATCCTCAACCCGGAGAAGACCGATCTCTTCTCGTGGACGTATGAGGATTTCGAACTGGTTGGTTACCAGGCCCACAAGCACATCAAGGCGCCCGTGGCGGTCTGATAGACCATTTAGTCCTTCAGCTGCGTCCAGGCCGTCCAGGCATCGGCGGCATACATCAGCGACGGGCCGCCACCCATGTAAACGCACACGCCAAGCGCATCGGCGACTTCCTGATCGCTTGCGCCAAGCTTTTTCAGCGCTTTCGTGTGAAAGCCGATACAGGCATCGCACTGCTTGGCGACGCCGATGGCAAGCGCAATGAGTTCCTTGGTCTTGTGATCGATCGCTCCGTCGGCATTGGCCGCTTTCGATAGCCCGCTGAAGGCGGAAAGCGTATCGCCGGCCATGTCGCGCAGGCCGGCAAGGCCCTCATTGACGCCGTCGGTGATTGCCTTGAAGTCCTTTTTACCCGTTGCCATCAGCCGAGTCCCTTTCTTCCATCTGGTCTGCCGCCGATCTCACCGGGAGACCATGCGGCTGACCATAAGGGACATTACGGGGCCCGGCAGGTGGCGGGCGGCTGGCAGGGCCTAGCGTGGGGCCATCCGGATCGCGCCATCGAGACGGAAATTGTGACCGTTGAGGTAAGTGTTGCTGGCGATCTCCACGGCCAGCGAACCGAACTCGTCCGGCTTGCCGAGGCGTTTGGGGAACGGCACCGAAGCGGCGAGACTGTCCAGAACCTTTTGCGGGGCGCCGAGCATCAGCGGCGTGGCGAAAATGCCCGGCATGATCGAGTTGACGCGGATGCCGATATCCATGAGGTCGCGCGCCATGGGCAGCACCAGCCCGTTCACGCCCGCCTTGCACGAGCCATAGATGACCTGGCCGATCTGCGCGTCCTGGGCCGCAACAGACGCCGTCAGCGTGATGCAGCCGCGTTCGCCATCATCATTAAGCGGTTCGGAGTTCGCCATGCCGAGCGCCGACATGGACGCGATGCGGTAGGACGAGACAAGGATGCCCTGCGCGCCGCGGTCATACATTTCGGTCGGCGTGCGCTTGTACTTCATCGTCTCCTTGTCGAAGGACAGCGTCTTGCCGCGCCCGGATGTCATCGCGCAATGAACGGTGACCCGCTCCTGGCCATGCGCTGCCCGGGCTTTCTCGAACCCGGCCTCGCAGGAGTCCTCGTCGAGAATGTTCACATTGCAGAAGATGCCGCCGATGGATTTGGCGACCTCTTCGCCCTTGTCTTCCTGGATGTCGAAAATGGCGACCTTGACGCCCTTGGCGGCGAGCGCTTCGGCCGTTGCCCGGCCGAGGCCGGATGCGCCGCCGGTTACGATGGCGGGTGTGTCTGATCCGAGTTTCATGATGTGTCCTCCCTGTATGGCTTTGCCCATGATTAGGCGCCGGCCGGGCAGGACGGAAGCACTGTCGCCGCGTTAATCGGCGACGGCCGGTTTCGGCTCTGGCGTGAAGCCATCATCGTCGTAGGGATCGATATCGCCGGCTTTCTCGCGCTGGCGGATCATATAGGAGATGATGACCGCCCCGATCATCTTGCCGACGACGAAGACGATCCAGTTGGCCAGGTGAAGCATGTTGCCCGGCTCGTCGCCGAGTTTCATCTGGCGGGCGAGGTCGGCGCCATAGAGGAAAATCGTCGTATCCACCGGCGCGGCAACGGCGCTCGACAGGATGATCCGGGTCGAAAGCCGGTATCGGGTGAAGGTGAAGATCAACCAGTCCGTGATCTCGGAAATGGCGAATGCAATTCCGGACGCCAGCGCGATGACAGGCCAGGCGTAGTAGAACGACCAGGCAATCGCGAGGGCCATCACAATGAGGACCCGGTGACCCATCTGGCGTTGGACAAAGTCGCGGAAGACAAAAACCAGGCCCGTCACGACCGTCAGCGGGTGAAGCTCGATCCCGCGCTCGAACATCTCGCCGGGCGGCGCCAAAGTAAAGCTGTCGACGACGCCGAAAGACCAGTTCAGAAAGGGGATGGTTGCGAAGTACAGGAAGGCCCAAAACCTGCCGCGGAAGTAGTATATCAGGGAAAACGTTGCGGTAAGTCCCAATAGTACTGGGAAAAGGTTTTCCGGCTGACTATTTGTTATGGCGTTAAGCAGGCTGTTCCAGGCATCCATCATGGGTTGAATCTTTGTTTGACTGTAATAGTTGCTGTTGATTGGGCCTTGAAGACCAGCTTAATGTCCTGCGCTTGATCCAGGTTAAAGCGCGGCAGAAGCCGACGCAACGCACGAGGAATTTAGATGGAAGAACCGGTCAAACTGTCAATGATTGTCGCGCGGGCGCGCAATGGGATCATTGGCAAGAATGGAGGTCTTCCATGGAAGCTGTCCGACGATCTCGCCCTGTTCAAGCAGACCACAATCGGCAAGCCGATCATCATGGGGCGCCACACCTGGGAAAGCTTGCCAAAGCGGCCGCTCCCCGGGCGGCAGAACATTATCATCACGCGTGACTGGGAATATGCCGCCGAAGGCGCGCGGGTCTATTCGAACCTCAATGCCGCCATCAACTCGGCCAAGGCCATTGCGGCCCGCAATGGCGAGCAGGAAGTCTTCATCATTGGCGGTCAGTCGCTCTATGAGCGGGCGCTGCCCATGGCCGATATCCTGTATATCAGCGAGATCGATGCCGATGTGGACGGCGACGTGTCGTTTCCCGAGTTCGACGAGTCGCAGTTCCGCGAAGTCGCGACGAAATCCTTCGAGAATAGTGAGCGGAACGATCACGCCTTCAAATTGCGTGTACTTGAGCGAATACGCTCGTAACCTTCCCCGACGGACCGGCTTGAACGCCGGCCTGCCGCGCAGCACGCTAAGTCGAGAAAAGACTGAGCGGAGGGAAGATCGCCATGGAATTCGAAGTCATCGCCGAGGGGTTGCGGTTTCCGGAAGGGCCGGTCGTCATGTCCGACGGCTCGGTTATCGTGGTCGAGATTGAGAGCAGGAAGATCACGCGTTGCTGGGCAGGCGGCAAGAAAGAGGTGATCGCGGAGCCAGGCGGCGGGCCGAATGGCCTTGCGATCGGGCCCGATGGCGCGCTCTGGTGCACGAATAATGGCGGCTTCGTCTATCATGAGCGCGATGGCCTGCTGATCCCGGGCCATGCCCCGGACGACTATTCCGGCGGACGCATCGAGCGGATCGACCTGTCTTCCGGAAAGGTCGAGGTCGTGGCGACCTATTGTGCCGACCGGCCGCTGATGGGGCCGAACGATCTCGTCTTCGACAAGGCCGGGAACCTCTATTTCACCGACCTCGGCAAGACCTATTCCACCCATCGCGATACAGGCGGCATCTACTTCATGGCGGCCGGCTCCGACGTGGTGCAGGAGCTCGACTACAATCACATCTCGCCAAACGGTATCGGCCTGTCGCCGGATGAGAAGACGGTCTATTTCGCCGACACGATGACGGCCCGCGTCTGGGCCTACGACCTGGAAAGCCCGGGCGTTGCAAAGCAGGCGACACCCTTCACCAAGGGCCGGCTTGTCACGGGCATGTCCGACCTTCGCTATTTCGACAGCCTTGCCATCTCGGCAGCCGGCAATGTCTGCGTTGCCACGATCCTGCAGGGCGGCATCACCACGGTGAAGCCGGATGGCAGCCACAGCCACATCGCCTTTCCGGACCCCTTCGTGACCAATATCGCCTTTGGCGGTGAGGACATGATGGACGCTTATGTGACCCTGTCGGGCACGGGCAAGCTCATCAAATGCCGCTGGCCGGAACCGGGTCTGAAGCTGAATTTCAACGCCTAGTCCGGCGCCTGCCGGCGAGGGCCGCGCCTGATCAGTCCTCGAAGATGATCTTCGGCGGGGCCTTGGTCTGAAGGCTGTCAAGATTGAGCGCGACCGCGCGGGCGATCTCGTGGAAGAGGCCCGCCGAGACGCCGTCACCGATCGCGGCAGGCTGACCGATGTCGCCGCCCTCGCGGATCTCGTTCAGGATCGGCAGCTGGCCAAGCAGGGGCAGGCCGAGCGCATCGGCGGTTTTCTGCCCGCCGCCTTCACCCATCAGGTAGTGGCGGTTGCCGGCCGGGTCTTCGAACCAGCTCATCGTCTCGATCACGCCAAGCACCGGCACGGCCGTCTTCGCGAACATGGCCGCGCCGCGGCGCACATCGGCCAGGGCGACCTCCTGCGGGGTCGTCACCAGCACAGCCGCCGTCACCGGGACGCGCTGTGCAATCGTGAGCTGCGCATCGCCCGTGCCCGGCGGCGTGTCGATGATGAGGAGGTCAAGCGGATCTTCCGGCGTGCCCCAGGCGGCATCGTTCAGCATCTGCGTGATCGCCGACATGACGATCGGCCCGCGCCAGATCATCGGGGAATCGGGGTCCGACAGATAGCCAATGGAGAGCGAGTGGATGCCGTGCGCCTTCACCGGAATGAGCTTTCCGGCCTCGTTCGAAGCCGGCTGGGCATCGCCCGTTCCCAGCATGGTGGGCGCACTCGGGCCATAGATGTCGGCATCGAGCAGGCCTGTTCTGAGGCCGAGCTTTGCGAAGGCGGCGGCAAGGTTTACCGCCACGGTCGACTTGCCGACCCCGCCCTTGGCGCTGGCGACCACCAGGATGCGCGAAATGCCCGGGACCTTGCCGGTCGCCGGCTGGCCGGGCTGGCCCTGTGAAATTGCCTCGTCAGAAAGGCGCGCGCCCTTGCGCACGCGCTGGCTGCCGGAACGTGGCGGGGCCTCTGAATGCGCGGGGGAGGGCTGACCGGGTTGGCGCTCGGCGGTCAACATGGCCTGCGCGCTGGTTACGCCCTTCACATTCATTGCGCGTGCCTCGGCCTCGACCCGGCGGGTCTCGGCCTCATCCATATTGGCAGGGTCGGCCTCAATGATCAGCGTGACCGCGCCATCTTCCTTGATACGCAGGCCCTGCAGCCATGCCGGCTCGCCGAGTGCGCGGCGAATCGCGGTCTCAAGCTTGTCGGATTGTCGCGGCTTGCCACGAAACATGAGCGTTACTCCTTGATGCGAAGCGCTGGGGATGCACATATCTGCGCAATGCCTATATGGCCATAGACGGACAGTCATGAAGGAGGGGCAATGCCCTGGAATGAAAACAAGGACGGCGAAGGTTCGTCCAAGGGCAACGGAAGCCCGTGGGGTTCCGGCAAGAAGGGAAGCGATTCCCCCTGGTCTCGGCCAGGCGGCTCGGGAGGCCAAGGCGGCTCCGGTGGAGGCGGCGGCGGTGGTAACCGCCCCGACCTGGAAGAACAGATGCGCCGTATGCAGGAACGTTTCCGCCGAGGACGCGGTTCCGGCGGTGGCGGCGGCGGCCGTGGTGGCGGTGGCTCCGGCCTCGGCCCGTTTGGCTTTGCGGTGCTGGGCTTTGCGGCCATCATCGCCTGGCTTTTCACGGGCGTCGTGGTCGTGGACGAAGGCGAGCGAGCTGCAGTCTTCCGCTTCGGCGAATGGCAGAAGAATTTCCCGCCAGGCCTGCACGTGCACCTACCGACACCGATCGAGACGCATGAGATCATGCCGTCCGAACGCCAGCAGGTCACGCAGATCGGCAATGACAGTGACGAGCGCCTGATGCTGACCGGCGACGAGAATATCGTCGACGTCCAATTCCGCGTCTTCTGGTATTACGATGAGGAAGACCCGGAAAACTTCATCCTCAACGTCGATGATGGCGGAGAGCTGGTGAAGGCAGCAGCCGAGTCGGTGATGCGTGAAGTGGTCGGCAAGTCGAACCTCGACGACATCATCACCACGGGCCGTGGAGAGCTTCAGAACGAGGTGCGCTCGCAGCTCGAATCTCTGCTTAACGATTATCGCGCCGGTGTGCAGATCCTCAACGTCGAGATCCAGGAAGCCCAGGCGCCGGCGCCCGTGCGTCCGGCCTTTATCGACGTGGTGAATGCCGGTCAGGATGCCGAACGCGCTGTGCAGGAAGCCAACAAGTACGCCAATGACATCATCCCGCGTGCCCGTGGTGCGGCCCAGCAGATCCTGCAGGATGCCGAAGCCTATCGCGAGCAGGTGATTGCCGATGCGACCGGTCAGGCGAACCGTTTCACCCAGATCCTGGACGAGTATCTCCAGGCCCCGCAGGTGACGCGCGAACGCATGTATCTGGAGACCATGGAACGTATCCTCAATCGCAGCGACAAGCTGATCCTCGACAGCGATTCCGGCGCAGTGCCCTACCTGCCGCTGGATGCTATGAACCGCAGAACCGGGGGGAACTAGACCATGAGATCACTTGGTATTCTCGGCCTCGTCGCCATCGTCATCGCGGTTATTGTCGCGCTGAATTCGTTCTTCATCGTGGACCAGCGCAAGCAGGTTCTCCTGCTCCAGGTGGGTGCTGCGGTTGAAGCCTATAATGAACCGGGCACCGACGAAGCGGGCCTGAAGTTCAAGATCCCGCTGATCCAGAACGTCGTCACCTATGACCGGCGGAATCTGGGCCTCAATGTCAGCGACATCGAAGCCTATGCATCGAACCAGGAACAGCTGATCGTCGATGCGTTCGTGCGCTGGCAGATCGATGACCCGCTCGCCTTCTACCAGCGTCTCGGCACCGAGCGTGAAGCACGCGAGCAGATGCAGAACTTCACCGATGCGGCGATCCGTAACGCGCTCGCCTCTCGCCTGCCGGAAGACATCATTTCCGGCCAGCGGTCCGAGCTGATGGACGAAATCCGTGACAACCTGGCCAACAATATCTCTGGCCGGGGCATCGAGATCATCGATGTGCGTATCCGCCGGGCCGACCTGCCGGACGATGTGTCCGAGCGCGTCTTCCGCCGGATGGAAGCCACCCGGAACCAGGAAGCCGAGCAGATCCGTGCCGAGGGCGATGAGCGCGCGCGTGCGGTTCGTGCCCGCGCTGAACGCGAGCGGACCGTTATCCTCGCCGAAGCGCGCCAGCAATCCGAAGAAATTCGGGGTGAAGGTGACGCCAAGCGGAACGAGATCTACGCCCAGGCCTATGAGCGTGATCCGGAATTCTTCCGCTTCCAGCGGGCCCTGATCGCCTGCGAGCAGGCCTTCACCGAAGGCACGCGAATCGTTGTCGGCCCGGACCAGCTGGGCCTCTGCAATGACTTCATCACCGAGGCGCGCGAGAATGGCCGGGTGAACCGGTAAGCCTCTGGCGGCAAGGGAGCTCATGCCATGACATGGCAGATCATCCTTGCCGCCATCGGCCTCTGGTTCGCGCTGGAAGGCATCCTCTACGCGGCCGCGCCGGAAACGATGCGGCGCATGGCAGAGTGGTTGTCACGCCTTCCGACGGAAAGCGTAAGAAGCGGGGGCATCTGGTCGGCCATTCTCGGCCTTGTCCTTTTCTATGCTGCAATCCGCCTTTTCTGACGCGTTGCGCTTTGCCCGCGAAGCGCCATAGTTGTGTGTGAACCTTCATCCGTGATCGACAATCGGAGAGCGATAATGAAACGCTACGCGGCAAGCATTCTGGCAGGTGCTGCAGGGTGTCTCCTGATGGGGTTGCCAGCGAGCGCCCAGTCCGAACGCCTGTCGCAGGCCGATAGCTCGCTGTCGGATACCTCCTCGGTCATCGACCAGAAGCAGGCGCCGGAATCCTTCTCAAGGCTTGCCAAGCGCCTGATGCCGGCCGTTGTGAATATCACGACCAGCCAGACTGTTGCGCCAGAAGGTCTGCCGGAATTTCCGGACGGCTCCCCGCTGGAGCGCTTCAACGAGTTTTTCGGGCGCGATCCGGAAGGGTTCCGCCGTGAAGGTTCGCTTGGCTCTGGCTTCGTTATTTCCGCCGATGGCACAGTCATCACCAACAATCACGTCATCGAGGATGCCGACGAGATCAATGTGGTCTTCAATTCTGGCCGCACGCTGAAGGCTGAACTGGTCGGTACCGATCCTGAAACCGATGTCGCCGTGCTCAAGGTGACCAGCGATGACCCGCTGCCCTTTGTCGATTTCGCTGACAGCGATGCGGCCGAGGTCGGCGACTGGGTGATGGCCATCGGCAACCCGTTCGGCTTCGGCGGGTCGGTCTCGGCCGGTATCATTTCAGCGCGCAACCGGGACATCCAGTCCGGCCGCTATGACGATTTCATCCAGACCGACGCGGCGATCAATCGGGGTAATTCCGGCGGTCCGCTGTTCAACCTGAATGGTGAGGTTATCGGCGTGAACACTGCGATCATTTCGCCGACGGGCGGATCGGTCGGTCTCGGCTTCTCGATCCCGTCAAATCTGGTCAGCTCCGTTGCCGGCCAGATTCTCGAATATGGCCATCCGCGGCGCGGCTGGTTCGGCGTCAACGTCCAGGGCATCGACCAGGGCATTGCCGACGCCTATGGTGTGAAGGAGCCCAAGGGCGTCATTATCACCTCGATCGATGATGGCGGTCCGGCTGCGAAGGCCGACTTCGAAGTCGGTGACCTTGTCCTGAGCTTCGATGGCAAGATGGTCGAGAATGTGCGCGGCCTGTCACGCGTCGTCGCCGAGACGGAAATTGGCAGCGAGGTCAGCGTCGACATCGTCCGCGACCGCAAGCGCCGAACCGTGAGCTTCACCGTTGGCGAGCTAGAGTCGAACACGGCCGAGGAAGCGCGCGAGCCGCTGCCCGAGAATGCGCTGGCGCAGAACCCGATTGGCGCCGAACTTCGCGAGATCGATGACGATGCGCGCCGGCGCTATGGCATAGCGCGCGATGTCGCCGGGGTGCTCGTCAACTCGGTTGCCGCGAACGGGCCGAGCTTTGGAAAACTGCGCAAGGGGGATGTCATCACGGAGATGGCTTTTGAGCGGATTTCGTCTCTCGAAGACGCCTATGAAATCCTCGGACCGGACTCCACACCGCCCGGCGAAAATCTGCTCATACGCGTCTGGCGCGGTGGTCAGACAATGTTTTTCACCATCGAAACAAAGCGCTAAAAACTTATCCACATCGCTGGCATTAAGGGACTCTTTACGCTTTGCGCAAATCAGATTCTGATTCGCTTGAGTCAAACAGAATCTGCGCAAAGACAGGAGAATCTCGAATGGCGATGAGTGAGAGACAGTCCCTCGACCTCTGGCGTCGCGCCGTATCCTCCTATGTGCGCACCTGTGAACTCGACCTGTCGGCCCGCCAGCAGGCTATCTTCATGACGGTCGCGCTGCAGGCTGGTCCGCACACAGTCCGCGGTCTGGCCGCTGACCTCAACCTCGCCAAACCGGCCGTCACGCGCGCCATCGATACGCTGGAGAAGGCGGGCTTTGTCCGCCGCCGCCGCGACGAGAATGATCTTCGCAGCGTTTTCATCGAGCGTACGCCGGATGGTCTCGACTGGCTGCGCGATTTTGCCGGCCTGATCGCCGCGGCCGCTGCCGGCAAGGATATCGGCCAGCCTGCGCCTGTGGCCAAGTCTGCCGCTGCGTGATTATCTCGCGGCCATCATGCCAGACTATGACGATTCAAGACTGACGCCCCCAGCGGGGGAAAGCGGTACGCCCATGCAGGTGAGCGCCGGCGTCGCGGCCGTACGGGCCGAAGCGCGCGCCGACGCGGAGATGACGACGCAGGCCCTGCATGGTGAAACACTGCGGGTCTTCCATGAAGAGGGAGACTTTGCGCTCGTCCAGTTGGACCGCGACCGCTATGTCGGCTGGGTGCTCAGCGAGGCGATCTCGGCGCCCGTCCTGAAAGCCACGCACAAGGTGTCGGTAGTGCGCACCTATGTCTATTCGGAGCCCGACCTGAAATCGGCGCCGCGTTTCCTCGTTTCCATGGGCAGCCGCTTGCCTGTCACCGGACAGGAAGGCAAGTTCGTCCGGGTCGACCGGGCCGGCTGGGTGCCGGTGCAGCATGTCTCGCCCATCGACGTCTATGAGGACGACCCGGCCGGTGTTGCCGAGCGTTTCCTTCATACACCCTACCTTTGGGGTGGCTGCGAGAGCCTTGGTCTTGATTGTACCGGCCTGACGCGGGCCGCCTTCCTGGCCTGCGGCGTGATCCTGCCGCGCGACAGCGACATGCAGTTTGCCTGGTGCGGCACGGCGATTGACGACTGGAAGATGCCTGGCGCCCTGAAGCGCGGCGACCTTGTGTTCTGGAAAGGCCATGTCGGCATCATGCTCGATGGCGAGACGCTGCTGCACGACAACGCCTATCACATGGCCGCCGAGAAAGAGCCGCTGGCTGGTGCGGTCGAGCGGATCGCAAAAATATACGGCGAGCCCATAGGAGCCCGCCGTATCGATGTGTCTGCAATGAGAGGCGTCGAGCCGGACTGGCTAAAGCCGCCGGCCTAGGCGCGCTTACTCCTCGCCATCCGTTTCAGCTGGAACGGTTTCTTCCGGCGCGAGTTCGACTTCTCCGGTATTGCCATCGTCGCCTTCGGCACCGTCGACAGAATCGACCGTTTCGATCACGCCCGTCGCTTCGGCTGGCGAGGTCTCGACGGTTTCTGCGTCCAGCGACGTTTCGACGGCTTCGCCTTCATCGGCAGCGGGCTCTTCTTCCGGAAGCGGCTCCGGGAAGGCCGGTGCGTTCGGCGTCATGGAGGCCAGATAGGCGATCACGTCAGCACGCTCGTCGTCACGGCGCAGGCCTGCAAAGGCCATCGACGTGCCGCGGATATAGGAGCTCGGATTTTCCAGCCAGTGGTCGATATTCTCGTAGTTCCACGGCTCGCCAGCCGTTGCCATCATGGCGGAGGAGTAACCGAAGTCTTCCTTGTGAGCATGCGTGCTTGTCATGATGCCGAACAGGTTCGGGCCGGTACCGTTCGAGCCGCCTTGCTCAATGGTGTGGCAGGTCGAGCATTTCGCCTTGAAGGCACGCTCACCGCTGCTGGCATCGGCACTCGCGAGAAGGGCGCCAAGGTCATAGACCTCTTCCTCGACCGGTCCGGATCCACCGCTGTCGGCGATCTCGGTATAGTAGGCAAACCGGCTATGGGCCCAGTCATTGAGTGATTGCTCTTCATCGCCATGATGGCCGCCTTCGCCGCCCATCGAGAAAAGCGAGCCAGACAGCGTCTGGAGCCCCATGATGATGAGGAAGACGGCGAGCAGTGCGCCGAAGACCTTGTTCCAGAAGAGATCGCCCATCGGGATCATCCTTGTTTGATTATCTTGCAACGCGCGCCTTCTGGCACGCTATCGAGTCGCTGGCAATATAACGGCATGCGACACAGGATGCGCGGGGGCATATAGCGGCGAAACGGCGCACTTCCTGACATCGCCCGGAAAGCCGATTCGGTGAATGGGCCCTTGAAATGCGCCGCGCCCTCGCGCATGGCAGGCGCTGATTTGCGGGCGCAAAGCCCCTTCCAGCAGGACGGCACGACCATGAGCGACACCAAAACAGGCAAGATCGCCTATCAGGGCGAACCGGGCGCCAACTCGCATATCGCCTGCAATGACACCTATCCCGACCTTGAGCCCGTCGCCTGCAAGACGTTTGAGGACGTCATGTCCATGGTCGAGCGCGGCGATGCCGACCTC
Organism: Henriciella mobilis; assembly: GCF_003576285.1. Classification (NCBI taxonomy): domain Bacteria; kingdom Pseudomonadati; phylum Pseudomonadota; class Alphaproteobacteria; order Hyphomonadales; family Hyphomonadaceae; genus Henriciella; species Henriciella mobilis. Next base: position 288,349 of record NZ_QWFX01000005.1, read on the forward strand.
GCCATGATTCCGGTGGAAAACACGATTGCCGGTCGTGTGGGCGACATTCACCACCTGCTGCCAGGCACCAGCCTGCACATGATCGCTGAGCACTTCATGCCGATTCGCTTTCAGCTGATGGCGCTGCCCGGTACGCCCCTCAAACAGGTGAAGACGGCGCATTCGCACATCATGGCGCTTGGCCAGTGCCGGGACTTCCTGCGCCAGCATGGTATCCAGGCCGTAATCGCTGCCGATACAGCCGGGGCTGCGCGCATCGTTGCCGAGACCGGTGACCCCTCTGTCGCGGCCATTGCGCCGGAGCTGGCCGCAGAGGTCTACGGCCTCGACATCCTTGCGCGCAATATCGAGGATGCCGAGCACAATACGACGCGATTCGTGATCATGGCGCGCGAGCCGGTCGAACACGATGCTGAAGACGGACCCACGGTGACGGCCTTCCTGTTCCAGGTGCGCAACATCCCGGCCGCGCTTTACAAGGCGATGGGCGGGTTTGCGACCAATGGCGTCAACATGACCAAGCTGGAAAGCTACCAGATCGACGGCTCTTTCACCGCGACCCAGTTCTATGCCGAGATCGAGGGCCACCCCGATGACCGGCATGTGCAGCTGGCGCTGGAAGAACTCGGCTTCTTCTCGACCTCGCTGAAGATCATCGGTGTCTTCCCGGCGCATCCGGAGCGGTATCGCTCAGCGCGGTAGGCCCTGCGTGTCGGCCTGGGGGGAGAGAGCCGCCGGACCGGACGCGGTTACTCCGCCCAGACAATCTCACTGTCGGAATAGCCCTGGAAATACAGCACCGCCGTCAGATCGGTGACCGACACGCCGCAATCGGCCGCCGCCGCCACAACCGGCTTGGCGCGGTAGGCAACGCCGAGGCCTGAGGCTTCGATCATGGCAAGGTCATTGGCGCCGTCGCCCATGGCGAGCGTCGCATCCGCCGCCACACCAAGCGCTTTGCGCTCGCTTTCCAGCGCGGCAAGCTTGGCTTCGCGCCCGAGAATGGGCTCGCGCACCTTGCCGGTCAGCGCCTTGCCGTCATCGAGCAGCGTATTGCCCTGATGGGTATGGAACCCGGCGGCCTCGGCAATGCGCGAGGTGAAATAGGTAAAGCCGCCCGAGACCAGCACGCAGCGCGCGCCGCCGGCCTTCATCGTGGCAACCAGTGTCTCCGCACCCGGCATCAGCGTGATCCGCTCGCGGTAGCAGGTCTCCAGCGTGGCAATGCTAAGGCCTTCCAGCATGCCGACGCGCTCGCGCAGGGCTTCCTCGAAATTCAGCTCGCCGGCCATGGCGCGTTCGGTGATGGCGGAGATCTCGGCTTTCAGGCCCGCAAAGTCTGCCAGCTCGTCGAGGCATTCCTGCTCGATGATGGTCGAGTCCATGTCGGAGATAAGCAGCTTCTTGCGCCGGCCTGTGCTGGGCAGGATGCAGACATCGGCCTTGCCGGCGAAACTCGCTTCGAGCGACTTGCGCAGCGCCGGCGCGTCGGCCGGGCTGACCGCCTGCTCGATCGCGGTGAAGGCGCCATCGCCGCTCAGCATGCGGACCGGCCCAAAGTCCGTGACGCCCGCCTCCCGCAGCGTGGTCTCCAGGCGGTCGGCGACCAGCTGCAGGCTTTCCCCGCCAGGTGCCACAACTGTCGCGACATGGCTGTAATCTGACGTTTTTTCATCCATCCGGGCGGTCCTCACTTAACCTTCGGGCTCAAACCTCTTACTTGCTAAGAGATGCGCCCTGCAATCCTGATCCATGGACCAACTGCCAGCGGAAAGACGCAACTGTCCATCGACGTTGCCCGCAAGCTGGATGGTGAGATCGTCAACGCCGACTCCATGCAGGTCTATCAGGAATTGAAGGTGATTTCCGCGCGGCCCGACGAGGCCGAGATGGATGGTATTCCGCATCACCTGTTCGGCCACGTCCCGGCGGGTGAGCGCTATTCGACCGGTCAGTGGCTGGAGCAGGCCCGGCCTGTCATCGAGGATATCCAGAAGCGGGGGAAGACCGCTGTCGTGGTCGGTGGAACGGGGCTTTACCTGCTCGCGCTGACCGAAGGCCTGTCGGAAATCCCGCCTGTTCCGGAAGATGTGCGCCACGAAGTGCTCGAAATTGCCAAGGCAGACGGGGTGCGCGGCCTGAAGACCCGCTTGCAGGTCGTCGATCCTGAAGCGGCGGCGCGCATCGACGATAATGACCGCCAGCGGCTTGGCCGGGCCTATGAGGTATGGCTGGCGACAGGTACGCCGCTCTCGCGGTTCCAGAACCGGCGTTCCAATCCGGTGCTGAACCCCGATGAATGGCTCGGGATCGCGCTGACGCCGCCGCGCGCGAAGCTCTATGCCCGTATCGACCGCCGCTTCGAAGGCATGCTCATGGAAGGCGCGATGGAAGAGGCCCGCGCGCTTGTCAGCCTCGGCATCGATCCTGAACTGCCGGCGATGAAAGCCCACGGCATGCCCTGGCTGTCCGCCTTCATCCGGGGTGAAATTGACGCTGCGACAGCCGCAGACAATGCCAAGCGTGATACGCGCCGCTATGCCAAGCGCCAGTTCACCTGGATCGGGCGGCAATTTCCCTTCTGGCCCAGAATTCCGTCACCAGACCCGGCAACGCGGCTAAGGGTTGTTTCTGCCCTTTACAAGGAGGTTGACCGCTAGGCTGAGGCAGGTTATGCCCCAATCGCGATTTGGAGGAAACAGCCTTGCGTAAGCAGAAGGTCGTCGTACTTAGTCACCCGTGACCGGCATCATCACATGCTGGCGCGGGTGCGTATGGAAGGGTCTCACTTGAGGCCCTTTTTCATTTCAGGGCGCAGAAAACGTCCAAACGGACAGGACATTTTAGAAGAGCAGAGACCATGGATACCCAGACACTCACGGAGAAAGCGACGAAGACCCGCAAGATGACGGGTGCCGAGATCGTCATTGCTGCGCTGAGAGAGCAGGGGGTCGACACGATGTTCGGCTATCCGGGTGGCGCTGTCCTTCCGATCTATGATGCGCTCTACTCGCAGGACGAGATCCGGCACGTTCTGGTGCGCCATGAGCAGGGTGCCGGCCACGCGGCCGAGGGCTATGCGCGCTCGACCGGCAAGCCTGGCGTCGCGCTGGTGACCTCCGGCCCGGGCGCGACCAACATGGTCACCCCGATTGCCGACGCGATGATGGACTCCATCCCCATGGTGGTGATCACCGGCCAGGTGCCGACCCACCTGATCGGCACTGATGCTTTCCAGGAGTGCGATACGGTGGGCATCACGCGCTGCTGCGCCAAGCACAACTACCTCGTCACCGATGTCGAGGATCTCGCCCGTACGATCCACGAGGCCTTCCTGATCGCCACATCCGGCCGTCCAGGCCCTGTGGTTATCGACATTCCGAAGGATGTGCAGTTCTCGACGGGCACCTATATCGGCAAGGAAGGCGTCTTCAAGCCGACCTACCAGCCGAAGACCGAGCCGTCCAAGCACGCCATACGCGATGCGCTGGCGCTGATGAAAGCGGCGCGCCGGCCTGTCTTTTATACCGGCGGCGGTGTGATCAATTCCGGCCCCGAAGCCTCGAAGCTGCTGCGCGAACTGCAGGCGGCGACCGGCTTCCCGCTCACCTCGACCCTGATGGGCCTCGGCGCCTTCCCGGCCAGCCACAAGGACTGGCTTGGCATGGTCGGCATGCACGGAGCCTATGAAGCCAACCATGCCATGCATGACTGCGACCTGATGATCTGCGTCGGCGCGCGCTTCGATGACCGCGTGACGGGCAAGATTTCGGCTTTCTCGCCGGGCTCGAAGAAGATCCACATCGATATCGACCCGTCCTCGATCAACAAGATCATCCGCGTCGACGTGCCGATCGTGGCCGATTGCAAGGCGGCGCTGCAGGCGCTGCTCGACGGCTGGAAGAAGTCGCGCACGAAAGCGCCTGATATCTCCGAGTGGAAGGACCAGATCGAGCGCTGGCGCGAAGTCGACTGCTTCTCCTATCCGGCCAATGACGGCTCGATCCGCCCGCAATATGCGGTCGAGCGCCTCTATGAGCTGACCAAGGATCGCGACACCTACATCTCGACCGAGGTTGGCCAGCACCAGATGTGGGCGGCCCAGCACTACCATTTCGAGGAGCCGAACCGCTGGATGACCTCGGGCGGGCTCGGCACGATGGGCTATGGCCTGCCGGCAGCGGTCGGCATCCAGGCCGCGCACCCCGATAGCCTGGTGATCGATATTGCGGGCGAAGCCTCCGTGCAGATGGTGATGCAGGAAGTCTCGACAGCGGTGCAGCACAGGCTGCCGATCAAGGTCTTCATCCTCAACAATGAGTGGATGGGCATGGTCCGCCAGTGGCAGGAGCTGCTGCACGGTGAGCGCTACTCCCATTCCTATTCGGAAAGCCTGCCGGACTTCGTGAAGCTGGCCGAGGCCTATGGCGCGCATGGCATCCAGTGCTCCGATCCGAACGAGCTTGACCAGAAGATCCACGAGATGATCGACCATGACGGGCCGGTGATCTTCGACTGCCTGGTCACAAAGGCGGAAAACTGCTTCCCGATGATCCCTTCCGGTGCAGCCCATAACGAGATGCTGCTCGGCAGCATTTCCGGGGATGAAATTGACGAAGAAGGCCGTAAGCTGGTCTGACCCTCCAGCACTAGGAATTCAGGCCATGGAAGCAAGTAGCGTGATGGATACGATGCAGAACAACTGGTCACTCGTCGTGACCGTTGTTTCGGCGATATTTGCGATTATCGGGGCGATTGCCTCGCATCTCGAGACGCGGCGTCAGGAGAAGATCCGCGTTGAGACGCTGCGCATGCATGTCGACGGGGCGAGCCTCGACTGGGGCTCAGCCGCCATAGACGTGCTCGGTCGCATGGTGATGTTCGCCAAGACGCGGCGACAGCAGACCAATGAGCAGTCCTTCCAGACCAACAAGGTCAACCTGATGATGCAGCTTTCCTCGCTGATCGAGCGGGGCCGGATGTTCTTCCCGAACATCGATCCGGAAAAGAAGGGCGCCGAGAAGCATGGGGCCTATCGCGGCTCGCGGCCGCCCATCCTCGATGCGCTCGTCTTTGCGTATTACGAGCTGGAAGCGATGACCCGGGACGACGGCCCGACGGGCGAAAACTCCGCTGCCTTCATAGAGGAGTGCCGCCGCCTGCTGGTCTCCGAACTGCAGGCCCATACCGATCCGCGCCGGCGCGACATGATCCTCGGCCGCTATGACAAGCAGCGCCGCAGCCACCGCGAGGAAGCGCTCGGCCACGCCGCCTCCATCAAGAACCGCCTGAAGGCGCGCCGCCCGCACCTCGAAATCGAAGCCCAGCAAGAAGACCCCGAACAGGAAGCCGCATGAGCCAGGAGCCGATCCCCGCAAGCGCCTATGACATGGACCACGTCGAGTCGGCCGAAGAGCGCCGGACCCTGGCTGTTCTCGTCGACAATGAACCAGGCGTTCTAGGCAGGGTCGTCGGCCTTTTCTCCGCGCGCGGTTACAATATCGAGAGCCTGACCGTCGCCGAAGTGGATCGCGGCAAGCACCGCTCGCGCATCACCATCGTGACGACCGGCACGCCGCACATGCTCGAACAGATCGAGGCGCAGCTCCTGCGGCTTGTGCCGGTCGCCGCCGTCATCGACATCACCAAATCGAAGCGCGGTATCGAGCGGGAGCTCGCCCTGGTCAAGGTGGCCGGCAAGGGCGAGAAGCGCGTCGAGGCGCTGCGCATTGCGGAAATCTTCCGCGCGCGCGTCATCGATACGACGAATGAGAGCTTCATCTTCGAGATCACCGGCGCGTCGGACAAGATCGACCAGTTCACCGAACTGATGGAGCCGCTCGGCCTCGTCGAGGTGAGCCGGACGGGCGTCCTCTCCATCCGCCGCGGGAAGGATGCGGGCTAGCCGCTCAGAGACCAGAAAACATCAGACATTCCAAGGAGTAGCAGGAAGTGAAAGTCTATTACGAACAGGATGCGGACCTCAGCCTCATCCAGAAGAAGAAAGTCGCCGTCATCGGCTATGGCAGCCAGGGCCATGCGCATGTGCTGAACATGCGCGACAGCGGCGTGAAGGAGGTTGTTGTCGGCCTGCAGGAGGGCTCCGGCTCGCGCAAGAAGGCCGAGGCCGAGGGCCTCAAGGTCATGACGCCGGCCGAAGCGACCAAATGGGCTGATGTCGTGATGATCCTCATCCCGGACGAGAAGCAGGCCGTTCTCTGGGCCAATGAGATCGAACCGAATGTCCGCGACGGCCAGCACATCATGTTCGGCCACGGCTTCAATATCCACTACAACCTGATCCGCCCGTCCGCGAATGTCGACGTGTCGCTGTCGGCGCCGAAAGGCCCCGGTCACACGCTGCGCGCGCAATACCAGATGGGCTTCGGCCTGCCGGGCCTCGTCGCCATCCATCAGGACGCGACTGGCAGCGCCAAGGATGTCGCGCTCTCCTATTCCAAGGCGATCGGCAATACCCGCGCCGGCGTGATCGAAACCTCCTTCCGCGAAGAGACCGAGACCGATCTTTTCGGCGAGCAGGCCGTTCTCTGCGGCGGTATTGTCGAGCTGATCAAGGCGGGCTTCGAGACGCTGGTCGAGGCCGGCTATGCGCCGGAAATGGCCTATTTCGAATGCCTGCACGAGACCAAGCTCATCGTCGACCTCATCTATGAGGGCGGCATCGCGAACATGAACTACTCGATCTCGAACACGGCCGAGTTCGGCGAGTATGTCTCCGGCCCGCGCGTCATCACCGGCAAGACCAAAGCCGAGATGAAGAAGATCCTGACCGATATCCAGGACGGTACCTTCGCGCGCAACTGGGTTCTCGAGAATCAGGCCGGTGCCCCCGGATTCCACGCCAAGCGTGCCCGCATGAACGACCACCTCATCGAGGAAGTCGGCGAGAAACTGCGCGGCATGATGCATTGGGCCCAGAACGACCGCCTGGTGGACAAGTCGCGGAACTAGGCCCACTTTCAGGCCGATGGGCGCTGAAAGCGGGAACGGACCGGACAAGACAGACACAGGCAAGGGCGGGGCGTCTTCGCGCCCGTCCGCCTTCTTTAGCTTGCTGGACGAACTCCTTTTCGTTTTCGCGCCCAGGGTCTTTTTTCTGATTACCGCGCTCGCGGCCGTGCTTGTGATGGTTGCCCTGATCATGCCGGCCGCGGCGATGCGGATCCCTGGCGGGGTGCCGCTGCCGCTGCTCGAGGCGTCGCATTTCCTTGCGTCTTTTGCCTCAACGCTCCTGCTTCTCCTCTCCCTCGGTATCCGCCAGCGCCGGCATGCGGCCTGGCTGATTGCGGTCGTTGTCTATGGCCTGCTCGCGGCGACCAGCCTGCTGGCCGGCCAGCATTTCGTACTCGCCAGCCTGCTCGTTCTGGCGGGTCTGGGACTACTGGCCTCGCGCAAGGCCTTCTACAGGAAGGGGGCGCTGGGCGGGACAGGCTTTTCGCTGGGCAGCTTCCTGGTGCTGGGACTGATCCTCTCCGGGATCGCCTGGCTCGGCTTCTTCGCCTACCGCAATGTCGAATACCGCAATGATCTGTGGTGGACCTTCGCCACCGACGCCGATGCCTCGCGGTTCCTGCGCGCGCTGGTCATTATTGTGGCGACGGCCGTCCTGTTCCTGTTCTGGCGCTTCCTGCAGGCAACAAGCCCGCCGCCCTTGCCAGAGCGCACGGAAGAGCTGGATCGCAGGCTGGAAACCATCGCCGGCGATACGCAGACATCCCAACCCGAAGCCGCGCTTGCCTTCCTGCCCGACAAGCGCTTCCACTTTTCAGCCGATGGGCGCGCCTTCGCCATGTTCGGCCTCCGCGGGCGCAACTGGATCGTCATGGGCCCGCCCATCGGACCGCGCCAGGCCGCGCGGGACCTTGCCTTCGACCTGATGAGGCGCGCTGACAGCATGCATGCCAATCTGGTTTTCTATGCCGTGCCGACAGACTTCCTGCCGGTTGCGCTCGACCTTGGCCTGGCGGCGCGCAAGATTGGCGAGACCGCGATCATCCCTTTGGAGACGTTCACGCTGGCAGGGCCGGCGCGCGCAAAGCTTCGCCACGCCGTCAGCCGGATGCAGCGTGAGAATGGCCGCTTCGAGGTGCTCCCGCCGGGAAGCATCAGTCAGCATGGCGATGCGCTGAAAGCGGTCTCTGATGCCTGGCTCGCGCATCATTCAGGCCGTGAAAAGCGATTCACGATGGGCATGTTCGATCCGGCCTATCTGGACCGCCAGTCCATCGCGACAGTCTGGTATGAGGAGAGGCTTGCGGCTTTCGCGAATGTCTGGCGGTCGGGCGATGGCCGGGCCCTGTCCATCGACCTGATGCGCAGCCTGCCGGACGCGCCAGCCATGACCATGGATGCCCTGTTCACCGAACTCGCGCTATGGGGGCGCGAGCAGGGGGCGATGACACTTGATCTCGGCATGGCGCCATTGTCCGGCCTGTCATCGCAGCGCGAGGCGAATGCGCTCAGCCGGCTGGGCCATTTCATCTATTCCCACGGCGAGGACGTCTACGGGTTTGAAGGGCTGCGCCGGTACAAGGAGAAATTCAGCCCCGATTGGGCGCCGCTTTATCTTTGCGGGCCCGAGCGGCTCAACCTCGCCTTTGCGCTGGCCGATGTCGCCATCCTGACGAGTGGCGGCCTCAGGGGCATATTCTCGCGCCAGACGCGCTGAGTTCGGCGTGTTCATACGAAAGGGGCGGCGAGCGGTCTCGCTGCCCCTTTGCTTTCCTGGGGAGAGCCGAGTCTACTCGCCGTTGATGGCGATCTTGCGGGCTTTCGATTCCAGCTCTTTCGGCTTCTTGATCTTCACGGTCAGGACGCCCTTCCGGAAGCTGGTATCGACATCCTTGTCGCCCGGCGCGAAGGGCAGGCGCATGGACCGTTCGAAACGGCCGTAGCTGCGCTCGACGACCCGGCGGTGCTGGTCGTCACCTTCTTCCTTCTCTTCGCTGCGTTCGCCGCGCAGGGTCAGAAGGTCTCCGTCGATTTCGAGGTCGATGTCCTTGTCTTCCATGCCGGGCAGATCAGCCTTGATGACGATCTGCTTGCCGGTTTCGGTCACATCCACGCTCGGATTGAACGCGGCCACTTTCGAGAAGGCGGGGCGCCCCATGTCGAAGAACTCGTCCCACAACTGGTCGAAGTCCATTCGAAGGGTGCGGAAGGGATCGAGCATCCCTTTCCTGCTGGTGGCCGGCTGGCCGCCATTCCTGGACGTTGTCAATGAACGAGAACTCATGATTTCACTCCCTTTGCTCAGTGTTGTCCAAAGGGCGGCGTACATATCAGCCGCCACCGCCAAGCTAGGCAGTGGTGGCAAAATTTGAATACGGTGAACTACGGAGGGCCGGGGGCTAGAACCGGTAGGTCAGGCCCAGCTGGACGACCGGGTGGACATCGCCGGTATCGATCCCTTCCTCGAAGCGCTGGCGTTCGCGTTCGAGCTGCTCGAGGACGATGGCATCGCCTGAAAGTGGGCCGCCGGGCGACATCATGGTGACGTCCGGGGTGCCGGAGAAAATGGCGCCAGCCATGACCTTCATGCCGACTCTGCGATCCTGGCGGTGCGTGGAATCAAATCCGAAGCCGACAAAGGGAGCAAGTTTCTCGCCCTTCACGGCGAGTTGCAGGGTCCCGGTCGGGCTCGCCGCACTCTCGCGGGTCACAACTGGTGCATTGTGAGAGTAGGCGAGATCGCCGCGCGTCTTGTCGCCGGTGTAAAGCCCGCCGGAGATCACGAAGCTGTTCCTGAAGGGGCGGACATCGACAAAGGTGCCGAGATTCTTGAACTCGAGGTCGTGGCTTTCCGGGTCCGGTTCGGCGGCGGGGCGCTGCGGCTCGAGGCGGATGACCTGCGCGGTGGCGCGCAGTTCGACATAGTCGTTGATCTCGACCTGGGTTTCGAGCGCTTGCGGAACCAGGGCCAGCGGCGCGCTTCCCGAAGACTGCGCCGAAACCTGTCCGATGGCGGTGCACGCTAGGCCTGCGATCACTGCGAGTCTTCTGACAAGCGCGGTCATGACTGTTCCCCGACATAACAACATGTCCTTGGGGAAGCCTGTGGGCAATTCGTGAACAAGACGTTAGCGCCTGAGGGGGATTTCCCCTCAGGCGCGAATTTTTGTTCGCCTGGTGCCCTTTATGGGCGAGTGATCTGATCAGAACCGGTAGGTCAGGCCGACCTGCACCACCGGATAAAGCTCGAAATCATCGACTTCGTCCTGAAGGTTCTGGCGCTCTTCCTCCAGGGCGGCCTGGAAGTCCGGGTCGTCGGACAGCGTGCCGCCGGTCGATGTGAGCGTGATCTCCGGCGAGCCGGACATCATCGCGCCGGCCAGGATCTTGAAGCCCCAGCGGCCATCGCCCTGGAACGTCGTGTCGAAGCCAAGGCCGGCGAACGGCGCGACATCGTCAGCGTCCGCACCGAGATTGAGCGTGCCGGTCTCGGCACCTGTGAAGGTTCCGTTGCCAACCTCCACGGTGCCGGTCGGCATGGCGGTGCCTTCAAGCTGCTTGTCACCGAAATAGGCGCCGCCCGTAATCACGAAGCTGTTCGAGAAGGGACGCAGGTCGACAAAGGCGCCGGCATTGTTGAAATCGAGGTCGGCGTCGTAGTCGATATCGTCATAGGTCTCGTCGACGCCGAAGGAGAGATAGTTCACATTGCCGCGCAGGCCGAGCCAGCTCGTCACCTCGACCTGCACTTCTGCAGTGCCGCCGGTTGTCCCGCCGCCAAGCCCGATAGCCACATCGGCGCTGGAAGGGGCGGCTGCGAAAAGGGCAAGTGTTGCGGCTGTCCAGCCAAACTTCTGGATGATCATGATGACGGGCTCCTCATTCTGACAAGTGTCCCGGCCGCAATGTGGCGGCCTTTCGTGACTGGAAGGTTACCTTGATCAGCGACAGCTGCATTGCTGCCGCATTTGCGGGTGACAAGCAGGCTGAAGCCAATGGGGCCGGGGCTGCCAGCAGGCGCATCATCGCCAGAGGAGACCGACGATATGAAATTCCCAACCCTTGCGGCCCTTGCCGGCCTGTCTGCTGCCCTGGCCTTCGGTGCTGTGGCGGAGACCAATGTGGCGCCCGGCCTCTGGGCCTATGATGCGTCGGCTGCGCTCGGTCCGATCCCGATGCGGGACCAGGGTACGCATTGCGTTGATCCGGACATGTCGGAAGCCTCCTATGAGAGCCTCTTCAACGACATCAATCCCAATTGCCAGATTACGAACGGGCGCGAAGCTGCGGACGGGTACCACTTCACCCTGGCCTGCTCGGGCGGACCGGATGGGGAACTGAAAGGCCGGCTTATCGTCAATGCCGATGATGCCACACTCAACGCGACCGGCTGGACAGGCGCCCGCGGCAGCCGTGTGCCAGTCTTCCTGTCAGCCTCTGCAAGAAAGCTTGCGCCGTCCTGCGGTTAGACAAGCCCTGCCTGATGCGAGCGAGTGCAAAAATTTGCAAAAATAACGCAAGATTTTCCAATCTCTGAGGTGGACGATTCGGTCTCCGGTCTTTAAGGGATGGTTGCGCAACCATTTCGGAAAGTCGGGCGCCAGCGGCTTTGACAGCTTTCAGCCCGGCCCATACACAATCGGGGCTCATGGCGAAATTTATTCCCGTCGATACGTTCGACATCATCATCTTCGGCGGCACCGGTGACCTGTCCCGGCGCAAGCTGCTCCCGGCGCTCTACCACCGTTTCGTCGATGGTCAGATCCCGGAAGATTCCCGGCTCGTCGGTGTCTCGCGCTCGGAAATGAGCGACAAGGAATTCCGCGCCTTCGCAAAGGATGCCTGCCAGGAATCGACCGGCAAGGACTTCGACAGCGAGCAGTGGAAGGCGTTTGAAAAGCTGCTGAAGTACGTCGCGATGGATGCCACCGACCCGGACGCGGACTGGGATACGCTGAAGGCGGCGCTCGGCCAGGATGGGCGCCCGTCGATCTTCTATCTTGCCGTGACGCCGAAAATCTATGTCGCGATCTGCGAATCCATCGGCAAGGCCGGCCTGGCGGGCGGCGATGCCCGCGTCGTCCTGGAAAAGCCGATCGGGACCGACCTTGAATCGGCCAAGGCGATCAATGCCGGTGTCGGCGCGGTCTTCAGCGAGGACCGCATCTACCGGATCGACCATTATCTCGGCAAGGAGACCGTCCAGAACCTGCTCGTCCTGCGCTTCGGCAATACACTGTTCGAGCCGCTCTGGAACCGCACGGCAATCGACCACATCCAGATCACGGTGTCCGAAAGCGTCGGCGTCGGTGACCGGGCTGGCTATTACGATACGGCCGGCGCCATCCGCGACATGGTGCAGAACCACCTCCTGCAGCTCCTCTGCCTGATCGCGATGGAGCCGCCAAACTCGATCGAGGCCGACGAGATCCGCACCGAGAAGATCAAGGTGCTGAACGCGCTGCGCCCCATGGACGCCAAATGCGTTGGCCGCGATACGGTGCGCGCGCAGTACGGGCCCGGCACGATCGATGGCAAACAGGTGAAGGGCTATCTGGAAGAGCTCGAAAGCGGCGAAAGCCAGACCGAGACCTTCGTGGCCGTCAAGGCCTGGGTCGACAATTGGCGCTGGGCGCGCGTGCCGTTCTACCTGCGCACCGGCAAACGGATGCGCTCGCGCCATTCGGAGATCGTCGTCCAGTTCCGCGAAGCGCCGCACGCCATGTTCGGGGAGGAGCAGGCCCATTCCAACCGGCTGATCATCCGCCTGCAGCCAGACGAAGGCGTGCAGCTCTACGTCCAGATCAAGGAGCCCGGCCCCGGCGGTCTGCGCGTCCAGTCGCTGCCCCTGAACCTCTCCTTCGCTGAATCCTTCCAGGTCAGGTATCCTGACGCCTATGAGCGCCTGCTCATGGATGTGGTGCGCGGCAACCTCGCGCTCTTCATGCGCCGCGAGGAAGTCGAGGAGGCGTGGGAGTGGGTCGATGGCCTGCTGGACGCCTGGGCCGATGCGAAGGTGCCGATGTACACCTATTCGGCCGGTCTTGAAGATGGCCCGGTCGAAGCCCGCATGCTGCTCAGGGAAGATGACCGCGACTGGTGGAGCAACGGAAAATGACAACACTGCACCCGAAACTGAAAGAGGTCACCGAGCGGATCGAGGCGCGCTCGAAGGAGACCCGCGCTGCCTATCTGGAGCTGATCCGGGGCCGTAAACCGGACGGGTTTGCCCGCCAGAAGCTTGCCGATGGCAACCTTGCCCACGCTTCGGCTGGCTGCGCGGTGATGGACAAGACGCAGCTGCTTGGCGCGAGCTGGCCGAATATCGGGGTCATCACCGCCTATAATGACATGCTCTCGGCGCATGCGCCGTATGAGCACTATCCCGAGATTTTGCGTGACGAGGCCCGCAAGGTGAATGCGACCGCGCAGGTCGCGGGCGGCGTGCCGGCTATGTGCGATGGTGTGACCCAGGGCCAGCAGGGCATGGAGCTGTCGCTCTTCTCGCGTGACGTGATCGCGCTCGCCTCCGGTGTGTCGCTCAGCCACGACATGTTCGATGGCGCGCTGCATCTCGGCATCTGTGACAAGATCGTACCGGGCCTGATGATCGCCGCGCTGCGCTTTGGTTGGCTGCCGCATGTCTTCGTGCCCGGCGGACCGATGCCGTCCGGCCTGCCAAACCCGGAAAAGCAGCGCATCCGTCAGGAATATGCGCTCGGCAAGGTTGGCCGCGATGCGCTGCTCAAGGCCGAGTCCGAGAGCTATCACAGCCCCGGCACCTGCACCTTCTACGGGACGGCCAATTCCAATCAGATGCTGATGGAAGTGATGGGCCTGCACATTCCGGGGGCCGCCTTCGAGAATCCGGGCACGCCGCTGCGCGAAGCGTTGACCCGCGCCGCGGTTCGCCGTGTTGTCGAGCTGACTGTCAAGCGTGACTACACGCCGATGGGTGAGATGATCGACGCCCGCAGCTGGGTCAATGCCATGGTCGGCCTGATGGCGACCGGCGGGTCGACCAATCATGCCCTGCACATTCCTGCCATGGCAGCGGCCTCGGGCTACCAGATCACGCTTGAGGATTTCGAGGATGTCAGCGCGGTGACCCCGCTGCTTTGCCGCATCTATCCCAATGGTCCGGCCGATGTGAACCACTTCCAGGCCGCTGGCGGGATGAGCTTCGTGATGAAGGAGCTGCTCGAGGCCGGCCTGCTCAACGGGGAGGCGAAGGGCGTCATGGGCCCGCTTTCCGAACATGCGAAAGAGCCCTGGCTGAAGGATGGCGAACTGGCTTTCCGTAAAGCGCCTGAGAAGAGCGGCGATCTCGACATCGTCCGCCCGGCCTCGGACCCGTTCCAGCCCGAAGGCGGCCTGCGCATGCTGGACGGCCCGCTCGGACGCGGCGTTATCAAGGTCTCCTCGGTCAAGCCGGACCGGATGGTGATCGAAGCCCCGGCCCGCGTCTTCGACACGCAGGAGGCCCTGAAGGAAGCGTTCAAGAATGGCGAGCTGGACCGGGATGTTGTCGCCGTCGTCCGCTTCCAGGGACCGGCCGCCAATGGCATGCCGGAACTGCACGCCCTGTCGCCAGCGCTCGGCGCCCTGCAGGACAAGGGTTTCCGCGTCGCACTCGTCACCGACGGGCGGATGTCGGGCGCCAGCGGCAAGATCCCGGCGGCGATCCACGTCGGCCCGGAAGCGGCCCGTGGCGGGGCGCTGGCGCGGGTGCAGGATGGTGATGTCATCCGCCTCGATGCCGAAACCGGCCGTCTCGACATTCAGGTGCCTGAAGACGAATTCAACGCGCGTGAACCTGCTGTCTACCGGCCGAACATCCTCGGGCAGGGGCTGGGCCGGGAGATGTTCGCGGCCTTCCGGGATAATGCCGGTCGCCCGGAGTCGGGTGGCAGCCTGTTTGACTTTTTCATGCCAGCCGGGGGCTGAGGCTCATGTCTGAACCCGTACTGGTCGGCGATATCGGCGGCACCAATGTCCGCTTTGCGCTCGCGCGCCGCGGCTTTGCCGGACACTGCACTGTCTCGGATATCTCCGTCATGCCGGGTGATGATTTCGAGACTTTCGACGAGGCGCTGAATGTCTACATTCGGCAACTTGGATCGCGTACGCCGCCACAGGCGCTGATTGCGCTGGCTGGGCCGGTCGATGAAGGCAAGGTGCAGCTGACCAATCGCGACTGGATTGTCGATGCCAGGCGGCTTGAGGCCAATACCGGGCTGAAGCGCGTGCGGCTGGTCAATGACTATGCGGCCATGGCCCGTGCGATCCCGGAATTGCCCGAAAGTGACTTCCGGCTGCTCCAGAAAGGCGACTGCGACGAAGAGGACCGCGACCCGATCCTCGTCTGTGGCCCCGGAACGGGCGTCGGCATGGCCACGCTGATCCCGGTCGGCAACCAGGGCTGGAAAGTGCTGACCGGCGAAGGCGGGCATGCAGCGTTTGCCCCTTATGACGACCGTGAATGGGCGCTTGCGAAGAAGCTGCACGAAACGCATGGCTATGTCTCGCGCGAGCTCGTCCTGTCAGGATCGGGGCTCAATGCGGTTCACAAGGCCCTGTGCGAGATTGACGGCGTGGCCTGGGAAGAGCTTCCGCCGCAAGAGATCATGGACCGCGCGCTGAAGGGCGACCGCATCTGCCGCGACATCTGCGAAATCCGCGCACGCGGCACGCTGTATTTCGTTGGCGATGCGGCGCTGATGAACGGCACGCGCGGCGGGGTCGTGATCACCGGCGGCGTCGCCGAGCGCCTCGCCGACTGGATCGCCGCGCCCGAAGCGCTCGAGCGCTTCAACACGCGCGGGCCGATGAGCAAATACATGACACCCATACCCATCCGGCTCTTGCTCTCTGGCGAGGCCGCGTTAGTGGGGGCAGCAGCGCTGCATTTCGACGAAGGGGCTGCAGGATGAAAACGATGACCGCCTTTCGCGCCGCGATCGAGAAGGCTCCTATTGTGCCGGTTCTCACCGTGTACGAAGCCGACCATGCCGAACCGCTGGCCGAAGCCCTCGCCAAAGGCGGCCTGACCGCTGTCGAGGTCACGTTGCGCACGCCGGCCGCGCTGGACGTCATCCGGATCATGGGCGAGGCCCAGCCGGACTTGCTGGTCGGCGCCGGTACGATCATTTCCGAAGGCGATGTCGATGCGGCGCTTAAAGCCGGCTCGGACTTCCTCGTCACGCCGGGCACCTCGCCCCTCCTTCTGGATGCGCTTGGCAATCATGACGGTGTCATCCTGCCGGGTGTCTCCACCACCAGTGAGGCCATGGCCCGGTTCGATGAAGGCTATGGCGTGATGAAATTCTTCCCGGCCGAAGCGGCTGGCGGCGCGAATTTCCTGAAGTCGCTGTCTGGCCCGCTGCCACATATGGATTTCATGCCGACCGGCGGTATCACGCCCCAGAACGCTGGCGACTATCTCTCGCTTCCCAATGTCATCGCGGTCGGCGGTTCATGGCTTGCGACCAAGGACGAGATGGCGAAAGGCGACTGGGCGGCGATCGTTGAAAAGGCGAAAGACGCCGTCAGGATTGGCCGCGGGGCCTGATCATTCCGGAAGGTCGCTGGCGGGCAGTCCGGTTTCCCGCCGCGTGCGGAACCGCCCCTGAAACGCGACAATCAGGCAGCTGGCAATGATGATCGCCGCGCCTACCCAGAGCGTCCAGCCCGGCCATTCGTCGAAAAAGGCGAGGCCGAAAATCGCACTCCAGATGAGGGCCGTGTATTCCAGAGGGGCGAGCTGCTGGGCCGGCGCGCGGGCATAGGCCAGCGTCATCAGGAACCAGACCGAGTAGCCGAGCACGCCAAGCACCAGGAAAAGCGGGATCGAAGCGAGCGCCGGGAATCCGAACAGACCGACCGTCACCGGAAGCATTGCAATGGCGGGCACGACATTGGTGAACATGGCGATCGTGGTCGCGTCTTCCTTCGTGGCGCGCATGCGCAGCAGGACGAGGACGAAAGCATAGCCGACGGTGGATGAGAACAGCGCGACAAGGCCAAGCGTACGATTGGTCTCGCCCGGCGTTACGCCCAGTCCGCCCGGCTCCCAGACGGCGAGCGCCACCCCGCCAAAGCCGAGCAGTGTGGCACCGACAGTGATCAGGCTGATCTTCTCCCCGATCATGACCCGCGCGACAGGCGCGACCAGCAGGGCAGCGGTAAAGCCGAGCGCGGTTGCTTCCGCCAGTCTCAGCTGGGTCAGCGCGTAGAAGAAGGTGAAGGCGCAGAACAGCTGCAGGAGGCCCCGCATCGTGTGAAACCGGATGGCCTCGCCCGATGGCGCCGGGCGGCGCTTGGCGCGGAACACGGCGAAGGCGAGAATGCCGCCGAACAGGAAGCGCCAGGCCAGCAGATGGTGCAGGCCTGCGCCCGGCGCGACGCCCTTCACCAGCGCGTCGATGCCACTGCCCATGGCAATGGCGATGACGGCGATCAGGAGCGGCGCGGAGAGAAGGCGGGCGAACATCCGGCGGACATAGCGCCGAGTCCGGACGGGCGGAAGAGCCGATCAGCGGCACGGCCCGCCTATCGCGAACCTCAGGAGGTGATGCTGGCAGCCTTGGCCGGCGTCAGGCCTTCGCGGACCTCAGCGGCAATCTCATAGGATCGCATACGCTTGTCCTCATCAAAGATGTGGGAGGCAAGGATCAGCTCGTCAGCACCCGTCTCGTCGATGAAGGCCTGGACCTTCCGCTTCACCGTCTCGGGCGACCCGATGGCCGAGCAGCTCAGAACCTGATTGAGCATCACGCGCTCATGCGGCTGGATCTCTGCATCGAAAGACGGATCGGGCGGGGCCAGCCGGGTTGGCGTGCCGCGCCGCAGGTTTACGAAAGTCCGCCGCAGGGATGAGGCGATATGGTCGGCCTCGGCGTCCGTTTCAGCGGCGATCATGTTGTAGCCGAGCATGACATAGGGCTGCTTGAGCTGCTCTGATGGCTGGAAGGTCTGCCGGTAGATCGAGATGGCCTGCTTCATCATGCCGGGCGCAAAGTGCGAGGCAAAAGCATAGGGCAGGCCAAGATGCGCAGCGAGCTGGGCGCCAAAGGTCGACGAGCCGAGAATCCAGAGCGGGATTTTCGTACCGGCGCCGGGAACAGCCTTTACGCGCTGGCCGGGCTGGACATCGTCGAGCCAGGCCTGCAGCTCGACAACCTCCTTGGGGAACCGGTCCTCGCCGCCGACCAGTGTGCGGCGCAGGGCGTGCGCAACGGCCTGGTCCCCGCCCGGCGCGCGTCCGAGCCCGAGATCGATGCGCCCCGGATAGATGGCTTCAAGGGTCCCGAACTGTTCGGCCACCATGATCGGCGCGTGGTTGGGCAGCATGATCCCGCCAGCGCCGAGGCGGATGCGCTCGGTGTCCTGTCCGGCATGCGCGATCATCACGGCCGTCGCCGCACTGGCGATGCCGGGCATGTTGTGGTGTTCAGCGAGCCAGTAGCGATTGTAGCCGGTCCGGTCTGCATGCGTGGCAAGCCGGCGGGCGCGGGCGAGCGCGTCCTGGGCATCACTGCCTTCGACAATGGGGGCGAGGTCGAGAATGGAGAAGGGTATCATGCGCGTCTATCTATGCACGCGCGGGCCGGTTCTCAATCATGAAACTGGCCGGGTGGGCGAAACTTCAGGCTGCGCTCTTTGTGGTGGTCTTCGGCTTCCGGGCGCTGGCAACCTTGTTACGGCCCGTATTTTTCGCCTGGTACAGCATGGCATCAGCCTCTTCCAGGCACGCTTCAAGGCTGCGATTGGCCTGCAGCGGTGCGACGCCGAAGCTTGCCGTGACAATGGCCGAACGGTCCTTATAGGACATCTTCGTCTTTTCGATGCGGCGGCGCAGCCTGTCGCAGACAGATTCGGCCTGCTCGAGGGTCAGGTTGCTCAACAGGATCACGAACTCCTCGCCGCCCCATCGGCCAAGCCTGTCGAAGGGCCCGCGCAGTTCGGTATGGCTGATGCTGGCGATCTCGGTCAGAACCTTGTCGCCGAACGCATGGCCGTACATGTCGTTGAACTGCTTGAAGTGGTCGAGGTCGAACAGCGCGATGGCTGCAGTGTGTTTGGTGCGCTCCATGCGGGCCAGCTCTTCATGCGCCAGCTTTTCAAAGGAGCGGCGATTGAGAAGCCCGGTCAGCGGATCTGTAGACGCCATGGCCCGAAGCGTCATCTGGTAGCGGTCGGACCGGAACTGGTTTTGCGCTGCCAGCGCGCCCATCGGTCCGGCGACGCAGGTCGCGATCAGGACGGTCGTGGAGATGAACTCGTGATTGTCCGAAGGGACGTGCCCGTATTCAGCGATGAGAACAGCGAAAATCGTCGCCAGCGACAGCGCTGCCGTCAGCACAAACACGAAAAAGGTGATGGCGCGAACCATCGCGCCGGACCCCGCTTCGAGAAGTTTGTATTCCCGTTCCATACGCCCTTTCTAGCAGTCGAATGCGAAAATCTGCGTAAGGCAGTTTCGAAAATTTCATCTAATTTGAACAGCGCCTTCAGGCTTTGGCGCCGATGGGCGTCATGAAACTCAGTTCGTGGCCGTCCGGGTCCTTGAGGTGGAAGTAGCGCTCCATCCATGGCGCATCGCGCGGGGTGAAATCGGTCTCGATGCCCGCTTCCGTAATCGCGGCATGGAAGGCGTCGACATCAGCTACTTCGAAAATGGCGCGGCCCCAGAATCCGGGCGGTGCATGGCCGGTTTCGGTGGTCAGGTTCAGCGCGGTCGGGCCGGCCCAGAGCGTCGAGAAACTGGCTTCCGGCCCGCCATAATCGAGCCTGAAGCCAAGCGTCTGGTAGAACGCGACAGCCCGGGCCATGTCGCGCGTCGACAGGGTCAAGGCGCTGATGCCGCGATGGACTTCAGACGAGGTCATCGGGGCTAAAGCCCCCGGCGTTCCGGGAAACCGTAACCGCGGGCGCGTTCGCAGGCCCAGGTGTCGCCATCGGCACAGGCCTGCTGGATCAGCTGCTTGCCTTCATCGCGGCGCATGTCGCCACCCTGTCCGCGATACAGCATAGACCCATAGCCTGCGCAGCCGCGTGCGTGATCGAGGTCGCAGGCCTGCTTGTACAGCTTGCGGGTATAAGGCAGGTCTTCATTGCCATCGAGGCCCTTGAAGCTCGTATAGGCCTGCTGCATGCAGCTGTCGGCATCGCGGCCCTCGAAACAGGCCCGGTCGTAAAGGGCCTGGGCAGCGTCATAATCCTGTTGGGCGCCAAGGCCCTTGCGATCCAGGTCGGCCAGCTTGCGGCAGTTGCGCGCCCAGACGGCGGTCTGGCGGCTCTCGTCTTCGCACGCGGCCTTGTAGCGTTCGCGGGCATCGTCATACCAGCCTCGCTTGACCGCCCTGTCGGCATAGAGCTCGTCGGCATCCGGGCTGGCAACCTGTTCACGCCCGAACTGGGCAGACGCGGCTGGGGCAAGCGAGATCGCAGCAATGACCGTCAACAGGAGGATGAGAAGTCGTGGGGTCATGTTTTGTCTCCGCATAATGCAACACAATAACACATAAAAATGAGGCTGCATTCTGACGAGACGCATGGAAAGGCTGCAGGTTCAGCGACGCAAAACTTTTTCCGCCATGGCTGACACGTTGCGGAAAATGCGCAACAAGAGGCCGCAGAATGCGTCAGGACGCATCGAGAATGCAGGAGGATTCCATGAAGACGTTCGATTGGCTTGCGGCTGGAACAGCTGCGTTGCTGCTGACGGCCTGTGCCAACCAGAAGACAGAAGGCCTGCCGCCTGCTGTCGCGCCGCCGCCGCCGATGGCCGCCGTGAGCGGGGCCGATACGGCCGCGATCGACGCCGCCATTGCCAGTCCCGACCGGCCGGAGACCGATGTCGAGCGCGACGAGATGCGCAAGCCGGCCGAAGTGATCGAATTCATGGCACTGCAGCCCGGCGAGACCGTCCTCGAAATGGAAGCGGGTGGCGGCTATTTCACGGAAATCCTGTCCGGCTACCTCGGCGCCGACGGCAAGCTCTACATGCAGAATCCGGCCGCCTTCGACACCTTCCTCGGCGATTCCGCGACCATGCGCGCCGACCGGCTTTCGAATGTCGAATATATGAAGTCGGATTTCGACGAGCTGCCGCTCGACGATGGCGCCGTGGATGTCGTGACCTGGTTCCAGGGGCCGCATGAGCTCTGGTACACGCCGGAAAGCGGCGAGGCGCTGGTCGGCAATATCGATGCGACCTTCCCGGAAATCCTGCGCGTGCTGAAGCCGGGCGGAAGTTTTGTCGTTCTCGATCACCGTGCCTCGGCCGGGACTCCAGCGACCTCCGGCGGCGACACGCACCGGATCGACCCGCAGGTCGTCAAGGACATGGCCGAGGAGGCTGGTTTCGTGTTTGTGGCCGAAAGCGATCTCTTCGTGAACCCGGCCGATGACCTCGACGCCAACGTCTTCGACCCCAAGGTGCGCGGCATGACCGACCAGTTCCTGCTGAAGTTCGAGAAGCCGGAAGCGGCGCCGGAATAACACACGCCCGGCCCTACCGGCAGCGCCAAGTGACCGTCTCCGCTTGACGGCCCATGCGCGCTGGAGGAGACGAACGGCGATGAATACACCGGTCGAACAGATCCCTGCCACGCGGTCACGCAAGGCGCTCTGGCTCGGTCTCGCCTTTGGCGGGGCCGTCATCGCCCTGTTCATCCTCGGCAAGACCGGAGTGATCGGCTCGCTGGAAGCCTTCATCGCCGAGATGCAGCAGCTGGCCGATACGCCCTGGGCGCTGCCGGCTGTGATTGCACTATTTATCGGCGCGGCTTTCATTGGCATGCCGCAATTCGGACTGATCGGCGCCGCCGTGGTCGCGTTCGGCCCCGTCAATGGCGCTCTTTATTCATGGATTGCGACGCTGGCATCCGGCACGGTCACCTTCTGGCTGGGCCGGTTCAGCGGACAGGCGGCTGTGGCGCGGTTCTCTGGCGACCGGGCGAAGCGGTTTACCCAGTTCGTCAGCCGGAATGCCTTTGCTGCCAGCGCCATTGTGCGCAACGTGCCGACCGGTCCGTTCCTGATCGTGAACATGGCGTTCGGTGCCGTGCGGGCCAATTTCCTCGGTTACCTCGCGGGCATGGCGGTGGGGATCATTCCGAAGATCCTGCTCGTGACTTTTGCCGGCCAGAGCTTGATGGCGGCCATGCGCGGTTCTCCGCTGATCGCAGCGGCCCTCGCCCTGGCGGCGGTGGCGGTTTTTGGCGGGCTTTGGCTGTATGCGCGCCGGCGGCGCCAGAATGGGAATTTTATTGCTGCAACGCAGTCTGAACCGGTTGACAGCGGCGCGGAGAAGACTGATTAGTCCCCTTATGCGCAAGAACTTGCCCCTCATCAGGCTAACAAGCCTTCTGCTTACCGGCCCCTGGCCGGTTGCCGCCGGAGATTGATGTCCGGCGCCTGGCCAGGGGAACCCATCAAGCCACGTACTCACGTACCCGTTCAAAGCGTTTCCAACAGGCCAGACCGATGAGTGATAAAGACCGGATCCTGATTTTCGATACAACCATGCGCGACGGCGAGCAGTCGCCCGGCGCGTCCATGACCCACAAGGAAAAGCTCGACCTCGCCGAAATTCTCGAGGCGATGGGCGTCGACATTATAGAGGCCGGCTTTCCGAACTCCTCACAGGGTGATTTCGAGGCTGTCAGCGAGATTGCGCGGCGCTCGAAGTCCGCAACGATCTGCGGTCTCTCCCGTGCGACGGAAAAGGATATCCAGCGGTGCGGCGATGCCGTGCGCCATGCCGCGCGTCCGCGTATCCATACCTTCATTTCGACCAGCCCGGTCCACATGAAGCACAAGCTCCAGATGGGCCCGAATGCCGTCCTCGAAGCAGTCGGCCATTCGGTCTCCTTTGCCCGCAACCTTGTCGATGATGTCGAATGGTCGCCCGAGGATGCCACGCGCACCGAATTCGACTTTCTGTGCAAGTGCATCGACGCTGCCATCACATCAGGCGCGACGACGATCAACGTGCCTGACACGGTCGGCTACATGCACCCGGAAGAATATGGCGCCCTGATCCGCAGCCTGCGTGAAACGATCCCGAATTCCGACAAGGTCATCTGGTCGACCCACTGCCACAATGACCTTGGCCTGGCTGTCGCCAACTCGATTGCCGGGGCGCAGAATGGCGCGCGCCAGATCGAGTGCACGATAAACGGCCTTGGCGAACGGGCCGGCAATGCTGCGCTCGAGGAAGTCGTCATGGCGTTCAAGGTGCGCGGCGACTCGTTGCCCTTCGAGACCGGCATCGACACGACGCGCCTGGCCCGGGCCAGCCAGATGGTCAGCCGCATCACCGGTTTCCCGGTCCAGTACAACAAGGCCATCGTCGGCAAGAACGCCTTCGCCCATGAAAGCGGCATCCACCAGGATGGCATGCTGAAGAACACCGAGACCTACGAGATCATGAAGCCGGAAGATGTCGGCGTCTCGAAGTCCTCGCTGGTCATGGGCAAGCTGTCGGGCCGCAATGCCTTCCGCGACAAGCTGAAGATGCTGGGCTATGAGCTCGACCCGGATTCGCTGAACGAGGCTTTCCGCCGGTTCAAGGACCTTGCCGACAAGAAGAAGCACGTCTTCGACGACGATATCCTGGCCCTGGTTGATGACCAGCTCTCGGCCATGGGTGAGCGAGTTGCTTTCCGCAGCCTGCGTGTGATCGCTGGCTCCGAAGGCCCGCAGACCGCCGATCTCAAGGTGCTGGTCGATGGCGAGGAAAAAACCGCCAGCTGCCAGGGCAATGGCCCGGTGGACGCGGTCTTCAACGCCATCCGCGCGATTGTGGATCACAAGGCCAAGCTCGACCTGTTCCAGGTTCACGCCGTGACCGGCGGTACCGATGCGCAGGCGGAAGTCAGCGTCCGGCTGAATGGCGAGGGCGTGATGGCTGTCGGGCGGGCCTCCGATCCCGATACGCTGGTCGCCAGCGCCAAGGCCTATATCCATGCGCTGAACAAGCTTGAAGCGCGCCGGCTGAAGCGGCTCGCCGCCTGACAGCGCGGGCCGTCCGGTTCGCAATGCGGGGCTGATGGCTCATATCAGAGTGACGAACAGTGAATATGGCGCGGGGTGATGCATGTCCCCCGTGCCTCAGGCCTTTTGCTGGCTTGAAGAAAGGATTTGAAATGACCCCACTTCGTATCACCGCCTTCGCAACGCTGCTTGCAATGTCGGCTGCGTGTGCAAGCGCGCCGGAGCCGGTCGTGCCGGCCGATCCTGTCGAGCGCGCCGAACTCAAGGTGAATGAGTTGGAGGCGCGCCTGATGAAGGCGGAGAAAGACCTCGTTGCCGCACGCAAGGACGTCGATGAAGCGCGCGAGCGCGTGAAGAAGGCAGAGAACCGCCTGGCTGAGGCCAAGGGCGACGTCACCAAGGCGGAGACGAAAGTCCAGCAGGCGAAGAAGGCACTCGACAAGGCGCGGGTCGATCTGGGTGACGAACTGCGCAAAACCGGCGTGACAGGATCCGCCGACAATTAGGGCCCGCGGCCGGGCAATCTCTTTACGAAGCGTGAAAACACCCGAATCAGGGAAAACGTTTCGTTTGCGAAATGAAAATGGCTTGCAGGACGGTCGGCCCCGGATCGCCCGTCATTGCTATGGTTTTGAGAAAAGGAACGAAGCGTTCCTTCTGTCAACAGTCTTTCTCTTGCGTTAAGAGTGTGGAAACGGCATTGGTGTATAGGGGCTGATCATGATCGGACACATGCGTGTGGCGAGATGGCTCGCCGCACCAGACAAAAAAGCGGCATAAACATGATCGGTAGCCTTCTCGGCATGCTTTCCACGGACATGGCCATTGACCTCGGGACAGCGAACACGCTCGTCTACGTCAAGGGCCAGGGCATCAAGCTCGATGAACCCTCCGTGGTTGCCTACATGAACCAGGGCGGCCGCAAGGTCGTCTATGCGGTCGGCAACCAGGCCAAGCAGATGCTCGGCAAGACGCCGCTGAACATGGAAGCCATCCGGCCCATGCGCGATGGTGTGATCGCGGACTTCGAAGTCGCCGAGGAGATGATCAAGCACTTCATCCGGAAAGTGCACAATCGCCGCGCCTTCGTTTCTCCGCTGATCATCATCTGCGTGCCGAGTTCGGCCACCAACGTCGAGCGCCGCGCGATCCACCAGTCCGCGCTGGCCGCCGGTGCCCGCGAGGTACAGCTGATCGAAGAGCCGATGGCGGCCGCCATCGGGGCCGGCCTGCCGATCGAGGAGCCGGCCGGTTCGATGGTCGTCGATATCGGTGGCGGCACGACCGAGGTCGCCGTGCTGTCGCTGGGCGGTATCGTCTATTCGCGTTCGGTCCGTGTGGGCGGCGACAAGATGGACCACGCCATCATGAACTATCTGCGCAAGGCCAAGCAGATCATGATCGGCGAGATGTCGGCCGAACGCATCAAGAAGGAAATCGGCTCGGCCAAGGCGCCAGACAGTGGCGACGGGCTGACCGTGACGGTTCGCGGACGGGGTTCGACGGACGGCGTGCCGAACGAGGTTGAAGTCACCGAAGCGATGATGGCCGAAGCGCTGGCCGATCCGGTTGGCGAGATCGTCGAGGCCATCAAGCTGGCGCTGGAAGCCATGGCGCCGGAACTGGCGGCCGACATTGTCGACCGTGGCATCGTGCTCACAGGTGGTGGTGCCCTGTTGCGCAACCTGGACGTGGTGATCCGCGAGCAGGCCCAGCTGCCTGTCATGATCGCAGACGATCCGCTGAAATGCGTCGCAAACGGGTGTGGTTATGTGCTCGAGAACCTCGTGCGCATGAAGAACGTGCTGTCACCGGAAGTGTGACACCGCAGCCTGACTGAAATGGCAGTTGCGGAAACAGGCGGTTCACCTCAATCTTAGGAGAGTGGTCGGAGGCCAGAAGGGACGTCCATGGCCCGTATGCGAGGAAAACGACTGAAGGGGCGCCCTCTGCGGCGCTACGCCCTTTTTGTTGCCCTCGCCGGCCTGTTCGGCATCCTGCTGCTGCAGACCTCTCCGCGACTCAGATCCATGATCGATCCGGCCCGCACCGTTGCGGCCGACCAGCTGGCAAGCTCCGCCCGGCCGGGCCTCTGGGACAGGATTACCGGCACATCGGCCCGTGAGGCGCGGATCCGCGAACTCGAAGCCGAGGTGCGCGAGCTCACCCGCTACCGTCAGGTCGCGATTTCGATGGCAGCCCGCCTCGAAGCCTATGAGGACATGCTCAACATCATGGGCGAGCCGCCCGTGCGCGGCGTGACGGCGCGCATCACCTCGGAAACAAACGGTCCCTTCCGCGAAGCCATCCTCGTCAATGCCGGCGCGATGCAGGGTGTGGAAGAGGGCGCTTATGCGGAGAATGAGGGCGGCCTGGTCGGCCGCGTCGTGCAGCTCGGCGAACGCTCGGCCCGCGTCCTGCTGGTGACGGACTTCAACTCCCGGGTTCCGGTCATGGGTGAGGCGAGTGGCATGCGCGCCATCCTCTATGGTGACCGTGACGATCTCGGCTCGCTGACGGACCTGCCGGAAAAGGGTGACTTCATCCTCGGCGAGCGGGTCCTGACCTCCGGCGAGGGCGGCATTTTCCCGCGTGGGATCGTGGTGGGCGAAGTGGTCCGCCGCGGCGGCGACCAGCGCGTCATCTTCAGCATGAACCGCGCGCCCGGCGGGTTCGTCCGTCTTATGCCGTCGATGAAAATTCCCCGGCCGGAAGACTTCCCCGTGGAAGAACCGGCTGACGAGACCGAAACGGCCGCTTCGGATGAGACTGAAAGTGGCGCGAGCAATCCGGGAGCGCCGTAGGTGGCCAAGACGCGTAACGCCCCTGACAGCCGTTTCGCCGGGATTGGCCGGCTCTGGCGGGAAGCCGGACCGACGACGCGCCTGACCGCCGGGACCCTGCTTGTGCTGGCCATCGGCCTGATCGGCCTGACTCCCAAGAGCGTCTTCGGCACCGAGCTGACCTGGCCTTATGCCGCGCTTGTAGCAGCCTTCGGCTGGGGCCGTAGCGGGCTTGCTTTCCGCCCGATGATCATTCTCGTCATCGTCGGCTTCGCACAGGATGTCAGTGCTTATGCGCCGCTCGGCTGCTTCGGTTTCATCAACCTGACGACATTCGGGCTCAGCGCACTGGTGCACCGTTCCTTTGACAGGGAGCGCTCGCCCGTCATCACCACGCTGTCGCCGATCGTGATCTATGCCATCGGGTTTGCGCAGGTCTGGCTGTTTGCCAGCTTCAACAGCAATCACATCGTCCAGATCGCGCCGATCATGCAGACCTTTGTCATAACCTATATCCTTCATATCATCATCGCGCCGGTCTTCGATCTCGGCCGCCGCGCGAGTCCAATTCCGGGGAGCAGGGCATGAGCCTCCCGTCAGAACACGATACCGATGTCCGCCTCAGCCGGCGGATCGTCACGGCAGGTGTTGCCGGCGGCGTGCTGTTCTCCGGCCTGATTGCACGGCTGGCGCAGCTGCAGCTTCTGGAGGGGCAGAAATACCAGAAGATTGCCGATGAGAACGGCGTCAAGCTGGAGCTGGCCCCGCCGCTGCGTGGCAATATCGTCGACCGGTTCGGCCAGCCGCTGGCCTCACACCGGCAAGCCGGGCGCGTATCCATCGTCCGCGAGCAGACCCCCGATCTCGATGCTTCGCTGCGTGAGGTGGCCCGTCATATCGACCTGCCGCCCGAGCAGCAGGCCCGCATCGCCCGTCAGGCGCGCCAGCAGGCCTCCTTCCAGTCGACCATCGTCAAGAATGAGCTGTCCTATGAGGACTTCGCGCGCATGTCGTTGCTGGCGGCCGAGATCCCCGGTGTCCAGGTCGATATGGCAACGACGCGGTCCTATCCGCGCGGGCGCGATCTCGCGCATGTGCTGGGCTATGTCGCCAAGGCGAGCGCCGATGATCTGTCGCGGCTGACAGAGGGGGCAACGCCGGAGGAAGCGGAGCTCCTGCGCAAGCTTTTCCGCCACCCGGACATGCGGACCGGGCGTTCCGGCGTCGAGCGCTATGCCGAGGAGTGGCTGCGCGGCGAACCGGGCTTCCGCCGGCTGGAGACCAATGCGGCGGGCCGGGTTATCCGCGAACTCGACAGTGATGATCTCGCGCCCACGCCGGGCAAGGATATCGGCCTGACCATCGATGCCGAACTCCAGCGCGCAGCGATCGAACGCTTCGGCGATGAGAGCGGCGCGGCTGTCGTGCTCGACATCGAGACTGGTGCCATCCTCGCCTTCGTCTCGACGCCGGCCTTCGATCCGAACGATTTCGTGAACGGCATCTCGCACGCCGACTATAATGCCCTGCGCGAGAATGACCGCTCGCCGCTCTACCACAAGGCCTATGACGGCACCTATCCGCCGGGCTCGACCTTCAAGATGGTGGTGGCAACCGCCGCGCTCGAAGCCGGGATCAATCCGGAGATGCGGGTGCACTGCAACCGCTACTACCACTTCGGCAACCGCACCTGGCACTGCTGGAAGAAGGGCGGGCATGGCTCGGTCAACATGCACTGGGCGATCAAGGGCTCCTGCGACGTCTATTTCTACGAAATCGCGCGCCGCGTTGGCGTCGAGCACCTCGCTGACGTGTCCAAGCGGTTCGGCTTCGGCCAGACCTGGGAACTGGGCATGACAGGCGGGCGCTCGGGCACGGTGCCGAATGATGAGTGGAAACGCCGCGCGCTTGGCGAGCCCTGGTATGAAGGCGAGACGCTGAACTACGGCATCGGCCAGGGTTACCTTTCCACAAGCCCGCTGCAGCTGGCGCTGATGTCGGCCCGGATCGCCGCGCGCGGCCGGCTGATCGAGCCTTACATCATTGGCGAGGGGCCACGCCCCGACAAGCCGATCCCTGACGCCGCCCCGCTGGACCCGGAGATGATGGACCGGATGAAGGCCGGCATGTACGGCGTGACATCCGAAGCGGGCGGGACGGCCTGGAGTTCCGGCGATCTCGGCCTGGGCGGACCGCGCCTTGCCGGCAAGACCGGGACGGCCCAGGTGCGCCGCATCACCGAGGAAGAGCGCCGCACCGGCGTGCTCAAGGGCGACCAGATCGCGCGCAAGCTGCGCGACCATGCCCTGTTTGTCTGCTACGCCCCGGCCGATGATCCGAAATATGCCGCCGCCGTCGTGGTCGAGCACGGCGAAGGCGGCTCGAGTGCGGCAGCACCGGTCGCGCGCGATATCATGGCGACGGCCATCCGCCGCGACTCCCGCCGGGCCGCCCGCTGGCAGACGGCCAGCGCGCCATCCATCATTACCAGCCGGGGGAACCAGTAGTGGCCCGGGCCGCGCGTGCTTCAGGGATCCGGTTTGAGGACCGCACGCTGGCCCAGACGCTCGGTGCGCTGCCCTGGGGGCTGATCCTGATGCTGATCAGCATGGCGCTGATCGGCACGGCGGCGCTCTACAGCTCGACCTATACCAACCCCGCAGAAGCCGCCCTTCCAGCGCGCCACGCCTTCCGCTTCTCGGTTGCACTGGCCCTGATGTTCGTCATCGCGCTGGTACCGCTCAAGGTCTGGCTGCAGGCGGCCTGGCCCGCCTATTTCGTGACATTGGCCATGCTCTTCGGGGTCGAGTTTTTCGGCGTAACTGGCGGCGGCGCAACGCGCTGGCTGCCGCTGGGGCCGATCAATGTGCAGCCCTCAGAGTTCATGAAGCTCGCCCTGACGCTGGCGCTGGCGCGCTACTATCACAACAATTTGCCCAATTCGAACGGGCGGTTCTTCATCCATCTCATGCCGCTCCTGATGATCTGCATCCCGGCGGCGCTGATCTTCAAGCAGCCGGATTTCGGCACCACGCTCGCCCTGTTCGCCTCCGGTGGCGTGCTGATCTATCTTGCCGGCCTCTACTATCGCGTGATTGCCGCCGTCGCCGTGACGGCGCTCGCCAGCATCTGGCCGGTCTACCAGTTCGTGCTGGAGGATTATCAGCGCGAGCGCGTCGACACCTTCCTGGCCCAGCTGACAGGGCAGGCGGTCAACACGCTCGACGATGGCTACCAGATCGAGCAGGCCAAGATCGCCATCGGCTCTGGCGGCTGGCAGGGACGCGGCTTCATGGAGGGCATCCAGGCGCAGCTCGACTACATCCCCGAACAGCATACCGACTTTATCCTGACCGTGATCGCCGAGGAGTTCGGCTTTCTCGGCGCGACGGGGCTGCTGCTGCTCTGGGTGATCATCCTGGTCTGGGGGCTGATTATCGCGCGCAGTTCCGCCAGCCTGTTCGGCCGGTTTGCGGCGGCCGGCTGTGTTGCGACGGTGGCCTTCTTCATCCTTTTCAACGTCGCCATGGTACTCGGGCTGGTCCCCGTGGTGGGCGTTCCGCTGCCGCTCATTTCCTATGGCGGTACGGTGATGTTCACGACGATGGCCTGTTTCGGAATCATCATGTCCGTGCATCTCGGCCGCGATGAGCGGCTGAGTTCGCAGGGGGTGATTTGACCTCTGCAGCGGTGCCGACGTTGACCTTTGTCCCGCGAAAGCTACTGTCCCGCGAAAATCATTCCATAAGGGGAGCAAAGTATGGAAATTGGCCGCAAGACTGAGACCTGGGGCTCGAAGTTTGGCTTCATCATGGCGGCCGTCGGCTCCTCGGTGGGGCTCGGCAATTTCTGGCGCTTTCCCTATACCGCTGGCGAGAATGGCGGCGGGGCGTTCATCGTTATCTATCTTCTCTGCGTCGCCTTTATCGGCCTGCCGCTCCTGATGGCGGAGTATTCGATGGGCCGGAAATCCGGCATGTCCGCGATCGAAGGTGTCCAGTCGCTGGCGCGCGCTGAAGGCAAGTCGCTGAACTGGGGCATTGTCGGCTGGGTCGGCACGATCACAGCGACTTTCATCCTCAGTTTCTACGTGGTGATTTCATCCTGGTTGATCGCTTTCACGCTGCAGGCGGTGCAGGGCAAATTTACCGGCATGAACGCTGAGGCGTCTGGCCAGAATTTTGAAGATCTAATCGGCATCGGGGCCCACCCGATGGCGTCCAAATGGTACATCCTTGCGCTGCTCGCCCTGTTCCTTGCCGCCAATGTCTGGATCGTCGGCAGAGGTGTCAAAGGCGGGATCGAGCGCGCAGCGACTGTCCTCATGCCCGCCTTCTTCATCATGCTGGTCGTGGTGGTCGGCTTCGCAATCGCGAATGGTGATGCAGCTGCGGCGGCTGAATTCCTTCTGACGCCGAAATGGGAAGATGTCGGCTTCAACACCTTCCTCGAAGCTATCGGCCAGGCCTTCTTCTCCATCGGTATCGGTGTCGGCCTGATGATCACCTATGGCGCCTATCTCTCTCGCGACACGAACATTCCGCGCGCCTCCGGCATCGTGGCGGGATCTGACACGACGGTCGCGCTGATTGCAGGCTTTGCGATCTTCCCGATCGTGTTTGCCGCCGGTCTCGACCCGGCGGGCGGGCCGAGCCTGTTCTTCGTCTCGATGCCGGTTGCCTTCGGCTCGATCCCGGGGGGTGAGCTCATGGCGGTCGTCTTCTTCGGCCTCGCCCTGTTTGCGGCATTCACCTCGTCCATTTCCCTGATGGAGGTTTCGGTGTCATGGCTCGAGGAGCGTCAGGGCGTCACCCGGTTTGGCGCGGCGCTCGGCATGGGCGTGATCCTCTTCGTCGTCGGTGCAGCCTATGTCTTCTCGCTCGACTATCTCGACTTTGTCGACTTCCTGACCGGCAACCTCCTGCTGCCGCTTGGCGGACTGCTCGCGGTTATCTTTGCCGGCTGGATCCTGTCGCGCGACATGATGACGAGCGAGATCGGCGAAGGCACGATCATGAATGTCTGGCGCTTCCTGCTGCGCTGGCCCGTGCCGCTCTTCCTCGCCTTCATCCTGTTCTTCGGCTTTTTCGACAAGATCCAGCAGCAATACAATGTCCAGCTGCCGGGCTTCATGACAGCGCTGCTGGGCCCGAACAATGAGCTGCCGGCGGAATAGGCGAGGCCGTCTTGCAGAAATGAAAAAGGGCGCCCAGAGAGGCGCCCTTTTTGATTGCGTCTGGTGCGCCGGCCTTACCCGAACAGCTTGCCGAACGTCCGCGTCGCGCGGATGAGCTGGTCGACGATGCTGCTGTCGAGGCTGGAATGGCCGGCATCGGGCACGATGTGCAAACTGGCGTCGGGCCAGACCTTGGTCAGCGCCCAGGCCGTCGCCAGCGGGGTGACCACGTCATAGCGCCCATGCACGATGATGCCGGGCACGCCTTTCAGCTTCTCCTTTGCCTTCTTCAACAGCCAGCCATCTTCCGGGAAGAAACCCTTGTTGACGAAGTAGTGGCATTCGATGCGCGCAAAGGCGTCGGCAAAACTGTCTTCCTCAAAACGCGCCGGGCGTGAGGACGGCCCCTGGATCGAGATCGTCTCACCTTCCCAGCAGGCCCAGGCCTTGGCGGCTTCGGTGCGGGCCTTGCGGTCCTCACCGGTCAGGCGGCGGTGGAAGGCGTGCAGCAGGTCGCCGCGCTCTTCCTCGGGGATGGGGGCGATGTAGCGGTCATAGGCATCCGGGAAGAGGCGGCTGGCCCCGTCCTGGTAGAACCACTGGATCTCGGCTTCGGTGATCAGGAAGATCCCGCGCAGGATCAGGCCGTGGACGCGGTCTGTGTGTTCGACGGCATAGGACAGGGCCAGCGTCGAGCCCCAGGAGCCGCCGAAGACAACCCACTTGTCGATGCCGAGCATCTCCCGGATCGCTTCCATGTCGCTGACCAGCGCCCACGTGTCGTTTTCCTCGAGTTCCGAATGCGGGGTCGACCGGCCGCAGCCGCGCTGGTCGAACAGGATGATCCGGTAAATGTCGGGATCGAAGAAGCGCCGCATTTCCGGGCTAGACCCGCCGCCAGGGCCGCCATGAACGGCAATTACAGGCAAACCATTGGGATTGCCTGATTCCTCCCAATATATTTCATGTATATCAGAAACACGCATTCTGCCTGTTTTCCGGGCTTCCAAAGGCGGATAAAGCTTCAACATTCACTAACCTTATTCATGTCGTCTTCACTTTCTGCAGCTCCTATATCCGTCATAGTCATGAACGTGCTAGTGAGTTACTGTAAACCTTCTACCCACAGGGTGGAGCGAAACGGGGCAAGTCGACCGCATATGATGAAAACACTCGCATGCGCAGCAATGCTCACTCTTTCCGGGTGCGCGACCGTATCGATGGTTTCCCAGGATGCCCTGGTCGAAAGTGAGCAGACAGTCGAGAGCTCAGCGCTGGCCGAATCGGCAAAGGCGTTCAACACGCGCGCCGAAGCGCAGGGCTGGATTGGCGAGCCACGCGGCCTGATGGATTTTGCCAAGGTCCTGTTTGGCGGCGAGAATGGCGATACCGATACCAAGTCCGGCACCTATGCCGACCGGATTTCCGCATCCGAAGGTGAGCCGGCCGAAGTGTACGAAACGATTTCGTCGGATACCGCATCCGCGCGCCGGGCTTTCACCGAAGTCGGCGATCTCGCGCAGACCCTGCTTGATGAGGGTGATGTGACGCGCAGTGACCTGATCAATTTCGAAACCGCGCTGGTTACAGCGCAGAAATGCTATCGCGGCTTTTCCGAAGCCGTCGGTCTCGTGGCCGCACGCGACCGCAGCGGCCTGGATGAGACCGAGACGGCGCTGAGTGCCTTTGCGGCCGAAATCGACACTGCGCGCAAGACGGCCGACAAGCTGGCCGATGCCTATGCCAGCGACAGCGAGCCAACCGAGGACGCTGCCGCCAGCTAGCCAGGAAGGCCGCCGCGCCGCGGCCTAGTCATCCAGCGCTGAGAACCATTCATCCATCAGGATGTCGACGAGTTGCTCGGTGCGTGCCCGCACGTCTTCCGGCGTCCAGGTATTGCGATGGCGCAGGTCTTCGGTCAGCGCGAAGACCCGGGCGCCGCTTTCGAAGAAAATCCGTTTCTTTTCCCGGAAATCCAGCCGGTCGGCCTGGTGATTGATGCGCTGGGGCACGATCACGAAATTGCCGAGCGTCTCGCACAGCTCGCGCTGGACCTGGGTGCGCGGCCAAGTGGCATGCCAGTAGGACTCTTCCGGCACCGAGCGCGGGAGCACGTGCTCGACGGTCGCATCGTCCTCCAGCGTGATCATCTCGCCATTCTCAAGGGCGGCGTTTGTCCTGAGCGCCATGGCGCGGCGCTGCCCGAAAGTGGCGAAGCGGCCGGTCATGCGCTCGCGGACCTTTTTCTGCTCATCCTTGGCAAAGCGCAGCGGGCTGCTCCGGTCGAAGAGCGGCTTGTCGCCCTGGATCAGCTGGGTGAGCTTCTGGTAGCGCTTCTGGCGCGCACTGGCGGTGGTGAAGTGCAGCATCATCGCATAGGCCAGCCGCTCCAGCATCTGGAAGAATTTAAGCGCCTGCTCGCCATCGTCGGGATGCTTGTAGAGATAGGCGACCGCCGGGACCTGCCACAGGCGGTGGTCGAGCAGCCGCAAATGGTTGAGCGGCGCCCGGATGGCTTCAGTGAGCGGTCCGAAATCCGGATCGCCTTTCAGGACGATGCGATACGCCTCGACATAGCGCGGCAGCTCGTCATCGACAAAAGTTCGTGAGTCGACCTTCGACAGCACGACCTTGGCGAAGACATTGGCCGTCTTGCCCTTGGTGTTGCGGCCATAGAGCTGGCGGATGATGTTGAGCAGGTCGTCCAGGCCGCCGCCGCCGAGCTTGGCTTCATGCTCCAGCCATTCGCGCGCATAGCGGCTCGCTTCGGCCTGGTCGAAATTGGCGTGCTGCAGGATTTCCGTCTTCACGATGTCATGGCTGTTGGGGGCCTTGCCGCGCGTATTGAGCACGCGGAACACCTCATAGCCGCCATCCCAGTCCGGCACGCCGACGCGGACCAGCACGACCCGGTCGCGAATGGTCTCGAACAGCGTCCGCCGGGTGGCCTCGCCCAACTCCTCCAGCTCCTCGTGAAGGAAGGCGAGGTTCTTCTGCATCACCTCATGGTTGGACTCGTCGGAGGCGATGAGGTCGCGGCGCAGCGTCGCGCCCTCGGCCTGAATGGCTTCACGGAAGAAGGGGTTGTCGACATCATTCAGCGTCAGGCGCCAGGCGGCGCCTTCGCCCAGCATGGTGCGGTCGGAATCGCCGATCAGGGCGTGGATTTCGGCCTTGCGGACGGGATCGGTTTCCAGGTCGCGCATCATGGCGAGGATCATGGTCAGCGTGGTGAGGCGCTGCTGGCCGTCGACGACCTGGTAGGTGTTGTCTTCCATGCGCACCAGCACGATCGCGCCAATGAAGTGATAGCGGCCATTCTCGGTCGCGTTGAGAAGATCGTCCAGCAGTTCGCGGACTTCATTCTCTTCCCAGGAATAGCTGCGCTGGTAAGGCGGCATCTTCAGCTGGCTGCCGGGCGAGAGAATGTCGGACAGGGCGCATTCTCGCGCCCGGATACCCGAGTCCGACCTTGGCGTTTCCGATCCCATTGAATTCCTCGTTGGACTTTCTAGACGTATGCGCCATTCACTAGACCTGCTGACCGGCCGAATACACTCTTTGTTCGGATGATTTCAGGCAGGTGTGTCAGGAGGGCAACGCAAACATGAAGTGGCTGAACTTTGAAATTGACGGCGTATTGCATTGTGGTGCGTTGGAAAACGGGCAGGTTGCACCTCTGCAGCAGGGCTGCCTGAGCCAGGTTCTACCGGACCTGGACAGCAAAAAAACAGCAGTCCGCAAGGACGACGCCATTGCCATTTCGGATGTGACGCTTCGCCAGCCGGTCATCCGGCCCGGCAAGATTCTCGGGATCGGTCTCAACTACGCCGCGCATGCCGCCGAGAGCGTCAGCATCATCCGCCGCGACCAACAGAAAGCCCAGATCTGGTTCAACAAGCAGTCGACGGCGGCGAACCGGCCGGGCGGGGCGATCCATCTGCCGCGCGTTTCGGAACAGCTCGATTACGAGGCCGAACTCGTCGTCATCATCGGCAAGACCGGCCGGCATGTCCCGGCGGAGCGGGCCATGGAGATCGTCGCCGGGTTCGCCTGCGGCAACGATATCTCGGTGCGGGACTGGCAACGCGCCAGCCAGACCATGATGATGGGCAAGGGGTTTGACACGCATGCCCCGTTCGGCCCGTGTCTTGTCACTCCCGATGAAGTTGGTGACCTCGCCGGGCTCGCCATTCGCGGCTACGTCAATGACGAGCTTCGCCAGGAGGGTGTTCTCGGCGACATGATCGCTTCGGTGCCTGAGCAGATCGCCCACCTGACCACGGCGTTCACACTGGAGCCAGGCGATGTGATCTTCACCGGGACGCCGGCGGGCGTCGGCGCCGGGCATACACCGCCAAAATGGCTGAAGGCCGGGGACCGGCTGCGCGTGGACATCGAAAATGTCGGCATACTTGAGAACACCGTAGTCGATGAACCGGAGACCGCACGTCTTGGTTAGGGGCGTGGCCGGTCTGGCCGTAGCGCTTTGGCTGGCGGCCTGCTCGGGCAGCACTGGGCCGGACCCGCAGGAGTCCGAACCGCCGCCGCGCCCGGCCATATCGCCGGCAGATTTTGCGCTTCTACCCTGCGGTACAGGGAGTGGGCGCCCCTGCGCGCTGGTCCTTGCGGGCGGCAAGCGCCTGATGTTTGGCGCGCCGGCCGGTGCAGGCAGCCAGGCTGAACCGGATGACCTTGCTGGCCTCGACGCGCTGTTCCTGTTTTCCGTCCACCCGCTCGATATTGAAGGCGTCGACGAGATCCGTAATCGGGGCTGGCGGGCCGGGCGGGCAGACGCGCTCGCCGTCGCCGGGCCGGAGGGTGCCGGCGCGCTGGTTGATGGCCTCAACGCAGCCTATGAGCAGCCCGATGCCATCAGTTTCATCGAGGATGGTGCACCGGCTGGCGGTTTCGACGCCGCGCTGCTGTCGCATGGCGGTGACGTCACGCAGGACGCGCTCATCTATGACAGCGGAGACCTGAAGGTGCGCGCGGCAGCCGGCATGACCGGACAGATCACCTACCGCATCCGCTATCGCGACCTCGATGAGGCCTGGCACGATGTCGTGCTGCGCCCGTGCGGCGGCGGCCCGGCTGGCGAGGATGCCGGTGGCGCGCGCGTTCAGGATAGCCTCTTGATTGGATGTGCAGGCGAAGACGCCGGCGCGCCAGACCATGCCTGGCCGCTGGATCGCGTTATCTTTGCGACAAGATCAGACCGCTGAAAAAAGCAACGGGGTCCCGCAATGAAGCGGAACCCCGGTCTCCCCCGAGACGCCCCCGTCCGGCCAAGTAGGCCGCGGACTTCCAGGCGGCGGGTCTTGCGCTATTTCTATCGGTGATCAGGCCCAAGTCAAACGGGTTGTACCGGCAATCTGCGCCCGTTCGCGAAAGTGTGTCATGTAAGTCACGCTGTGGATGCAACTGCCTGCAACATTGGCAACGAGCCCAAATCAGGCCTAATGCTACGAATTCGTTAACTCTTGGCAGGCATTTGTTAAGGTTCAGCGAATGACGGGGCTGACTGAATTATGATTGGCGTACTGTTCATCTTCTATATGGCGCTTGGTACGGCGCTCGGCCTGGGACTGTACACCTATCTGGGTGTCGGGATCCCGCTGGCCGTCGGCCTTGGCGCCGTCCTGACCGTCGTCCTCGGCCAGCTGCACCTGCTGATCGCGCACGTCTCCAAGACTGCGGAAACTGATGAGAAGCTGGAACGGATCGAGCGCGCCAATGCCGCCACGCGTGAGCGCATGGACATGGTCGAGGCGCGCACCGAAAGCGTCGAATCGACCCTGAAGCATGAACTGACCGAGCGCCGCGATGCGCTGGTCAGCGAGATGCGCCAGCTGGAAGGGCTGATCGACCGCCTGTCGAAGAGTTTCGAATCGAAGCTCGACGAAACCGTCGACAAGAGCGAGATGCGCCCGCAGGAAGATGCGGTGCTGCGCACGGTGAAAGCCGCCCTCCAGGATGGCCGCGTCGACCTGCACCTGCAGCCCATCGTGTCGCTGCCCCAGCGCCGGGTTGCCTTCTATGAAGGCTTCACGCGCCTGCGCCGCCCGGACGGCTCACTGATCCTGCCAGCCGAATTCCTCGATGCGGCCCGCCGGGCCCGCCTGATGGGCGTCATCGACAACATGCTCCTCTTCCGCTGCGTGCAGATCGTGCGCCGCCTGTCGGAGCGGGACCGCCGCGTCGGTGTGTTCTGCAACATTTCGGCGAACTCGCTGACGGACCCGCATTTCTTCCCGCAATTCCTCGAATTCATGCGGGAAAACCGCGACCTGGCCGGGGCGCTGATCTTCGAAATCCCGGCGGACCGCTTCGAGAATCGCTCGCGGGAAATGCGCGAGGGCATGGAAAAGCTGACCGCGCTCGGATTCCGCTTCTCGATCGATCATGCCTCCGATCTCGGTCTCGACCTGCCACGCCTGCAGGATGCCGGGGTCCGCTTCGTCAAGATGAATGGCGGCGAGCTGATCGACCAGCTGCGTAACCCGTCCGGCCCGCGCCCAATCTCCAACGTGCAGCGCTCGGTCGATGGCGAGGAGGTCTCAGCTGTGTGCTCGCGCTTTGGCGTAACGCTCATCGCCGAGAAGCTGGAAGAAGAGGTCAGCGTCGTCGAAATCCTTGAATTCGATGTCCCCTATGGTCAGGGACATGTCTTCGGCGCGCCCAAGCCGATCAAGTCCTCCCTGATGGAAGCCACAGCCCCGCCGGCCGAGTTCATCGCCAAGCTGGGGGCTTTCGGCTGATGCAGGCGGTGTTTGACCGCACCGGTGCGCCCCAGTACTGAGCGGCCATGACACGACCTGAGCATCCCGCCGGCCTCGCCGCCATCGCGCATGATTACGACACGATCCTCTGTGATGTCTGGGGCGTGATCCACAATGGCCGGCGCGCCTTTGACGACGCCTGCGAGGCCCTGGCGAAATTCCGGGCGGGGGGCGGCACGGTCGTTCTGATCACCAACGCGCCGGTGCCCAAGGCGCAGGTCGTCTCCTACTTCAAACCCATCGGTGTGCCGGACGACTGCTTCGACGACTGCGTCTCTTCCGGCGATGCGACGCGGGCGGAGCTCTCGCGGCGCCGCCACGAAAAGATCTGGCGCCTTGGCGTCGATGC
The DNA here is from genome assembly GCF_003576285.1 of Henriciella mobilis. Taxonomy (NCBI): domain Bacteria; kingdom Pseudomonadati; phylum Pseudomonadota; class Alphaproteobacteria; order Hyphomonadales; family Hyphomonadaceae; genus Henriciella; species Henriciella mobilis. The sequence goes on from NZ_QWFX01000005.1 coordinate 327,415, forward strand.
CGGCTGGGAACGCGACCAGTTTCTCTACAAGGGCCTCGACCTCGATTTCGTCGAGCCGGATGAAGCCGACACGCTGCTCTGTATCGGCCTGCGCGACCAGGTGAATGACGATCCGGAAGACTATCGCGCGCTGCTAAAGCAGGGTGTCGACCGGGACCTGCCGATGATCTGCGCCAATCCCGACATCAAGGTGCGCATCGGGGACCAGCTTGTCTGGTGCGCCGGCGCGCTCGCGGCGATCTATGAGGAAGAGGGCGGGCGCGTCATCTATCCGGGCAAGCCGCATCCGACGATCTACAACCTCGCCATCGAGCGCGCGTCGGAGATACGCGGCGAGAAACCGGCACGGGTCCTGTGCATCGGCGACAGTCCTGGCACAGACATGAGAGGCGCCGCCCGGCAAGGCTATGATGCGCTCTATGTGGGGACGGGGCTGGCCGAACATGGTGATGATTTCGAGGAAGAACTCGCCACCCTGCTTGACCAATATGAAACCAGTGCGCGATACGCATTGCCCGCCTTGAGGTGGTGACGCAGCGGCTGTGGCATTGTAACAGACAGCGGCTTTTTGATTCGGAGACGGGCAGATGAGTGCCAAGGACGGCTACAAATTCGAGGATCTGAGCGTCGGGATGGCGCATGAGACGACCCATACGATCACAGAGGAGGACGTCGTCCTCTTCGCGAAGGTCTCGGGCGACCACAATCCGATCCACATGGACGAAGAGTTCGCAAAGAAGACGCCCTTCGGCCAGCGTATTGCGCATGGCGCGCTGACCGCGTCCTACATTTCGGGCATTCTTGGCAATGACCTGCCGGGCCCGGGCTCGATCTTCACCCATCTGGAAATGCGCTTTCGCCGGCCGGTCTTCATCGGCAGCACGGTCATCGCGCGCGCCGAGATCACCGAAATGATCGAGCGGGGCAATCGCGTGACGCTGAAGATCACCTGCTCGGTGGATGACAAGGTCGTCGTCGGCGGCGAGGCCAAGGTCATGGTGCCGAGCCGGGAAGATTAGGAGCGCTGATGGCGGTTCACGCCGGTTATTCGGACATGCCTGAAAGCGCGCGCGGCTATTCGGTCGCGCTCGGCAATTTCGATGGGGTGCATCCGGGCCACCGCGCCGTCATCGATGCCGCCCGGATCGATGCGCATCCGCTGGGTGTGGCGACCTTCGAACCGCCGCCCCGCGCCTATTTCCGCCCGAACGACCCGCCTTTCCGGATTTATCGCCCGGCCCGGCGCAATGCGCGCCTGATCGAGCTCGGCGCCGATGCGGTGTTCGAGCTGCCCTTCAATAGCGACATGGCGGGCATGACGGATGAGGAATTCTGCCGCCGTGTCCTGCATGAGGGGCTAGGCGTGGCGCATGTCGCGGTCGGCTTCGATTTCCGTTTCGGCCGCGGGCGCATGGGCGATGCAGCGCGCCTGTCATCGCTCGGCCGGTCGCTGGGCTTCGACGTCACCATTGTCGAGAAGGTCGAAGGCCCGGATGCCGCGAAGGCGTCGTCGACCGGCATCCGAGAAGCGCTGATTGCCGGCGATCCGCAAAAGGCCGCGGCCATGCTGGGTCATGCCTGGATCGCGGACGGCACGGTCGAGCGCGGCGAACAGCGCGGCCGCACCATCGGCTTTCCGACAGCCAATCTGCATCTCGGTGAGCTGATCCATCCGCGCCATGGCGTCTATGCGGTGCGCGCGCGGATCGACCGGACGGGCGACTGGCTGCCCGGGGTCGCCAATTTCGGCCGCACGCCGACCACCGGCATTCGCGATCCGCTGCTGGAGACGTTCATCTTCGATTTCGAGCGCGATATCTACGGCCACTTCATGGAAGTCGAGCTGCACCATTTCCTGCGCCCGGAGCTGCATTTCCCTTCGCTTGAAGAGATGGTCGAACAGATGAAGAAGGATAGCGCGGACGCAAAGCGCCTGCTCGCGGGTTGAGCCTCGCGCCTGCGACAGCTTGCGCCGGAAGGATGACAGGCGCAAAGCCCTCTGCTAGAGCCTCACGCCATGACGAATCAGGCAAGCATCTGCATCATTCGAATTAGCCGCCCGGCTTGGCGGTGAGCGGTCTCGGGTCACGAGCCGTCACGCGGAGCCGGGATAAACCCCATTGCACCTTTAGATGACATTGCTGGTTCGAGACTGATCACACCATGAACGACGACACCAAGACGGCCACGGGCAACGACTATCGCGATACGCTGTTCCTGCCGAAAACCGAATTTCCCATGCGCGGCGGCCTGCCCAAGGCGGAGCCGAAATGGATCGCCCGCTGGGACGAGATGCGCCTGTATGATCGCATGCGCGAGGATGCCAAGAAGCGCGGCGCCAAGCCCTTCATCCTGCATGACGGCCCGCCCTATGCGAACGGCCCGATCCACCTTGGCACCGCGATGAACAAGATCCTCAAGGACCTTGTCGTGCGGGGCCACCAGATGCTGGGCTATGACGCCTCCTACATCCCCGGCTGGGATTGCCACGGCCTGCCGATCGAATGGAAGGTGGAAGAGGAGTTCCGCGCCAAGGGCCGCACCAAGGACGATGTGCCGGGCGACGAGTTCCGCCGCGCCTGCCGCGCCTATGCCGAAAAGTGGATCGAGGTCCAGAAGCAGGGCTTCCGCCGCTGCGGCGTCGAGGGCGACTGGGACCATCCCTACCTGACAATGAATTACGAGTCCGAAGCCGCCACGGTGCGCGAATTCCTGCGCGTCGCCATGTCCGGCCGGCTCGTGCGCGGCTCCAAGCCGATCATGTGGTCGCCGGTGGAGCGCACCGCGCTGGCGGAGGCGGAAGTGGAATATCACGACCGCAAGGTGCCGGTGATCTGGGTGAAGTTTCCGGCTGTCGGTTTCGGACACAGCGAAGACTGGACTGCTGAGCAAAGGGCCAAGATCAAAGAGTTTCTAAACGTGTACGCAGAGCTGGTGGACGGTTCTAATCCGCCCAAAATCAAAGCTGCTTCCGTTGTCATCTGGACGACGACCCCATGGACAATTCCGGCCAACCAGGCCGTCTGTTTTAATCCGGCGATTTCATATGGACTGTATGAAGTCGAGGCGGTGATGAGTGAAGAGGAACTCGGGTTCAAGCCGTTTGCGACTGTGGGGGAACGGCTCATCCTTGCTGACGCTCTGGCAGAGAGTGTTATGGATTCGGCGAAAATTGCCGGCTTTCGGCGGCTGGCCGATGTGCCGCCAGAGTTCTTGCAGACGTTCACGCTTCAGCATCCGCTCGCCAGCCTGTCCAACTTCTACAAACACGACATCCCGATGCTCGCCGGCGACCATGTCACCGACGATGCCGGTACCGGTTTTGTGCACACGGCGCCCGCGCATGGCGAGGACGACTTCCTCGTCTGGATCGCCAGCGGTCACACCGCCAGCGACATCCGTGACATCGTCAATGAGGACGGCGTCTATGAGCATCCGGACCTGCCGGACGCGCTGCAGGGCCTCGACATCATCCGCACCTCGGGCAAGAAGCGCGGTGAGCAGGGCAAGGCGAACCCCGAAGTCATGCGCCTGCTGACAGAGGCGGGCAATCTCCTCTCGCGCGGTGTGACCACCATCCGCGACGCCCATTCCTGGCGCTCGAAAGCCCCGGTCATCCGCCGGGCGACGCCGCAATGGTTCATCAGCATGGACAAGCCGGGCGCCAACGGCTCCGCGCCGCTGCGCGAGCTTGCCCTGAAGGCGCTTGAGGACACGGGCTTCACGCCGCCATCCGGGCGCAACCGGATCACCTCCATGGTCGCCGACCGGCCCGACTGGCTGATCTCGCGCCAGCGCAACTGGGGCGTACCGATCACGCTGCTCGTCAGCCCGGACGGCCAGCCGCACACCTATGCGCTGCCTGAAGACAAGGCGAACGAGGTCAACAAGCGCATCCTCGATGCGATCGCCGCCGAAGGCGTTGAGGCGTGGTTCTCTGCCGATGCCGCGACATTCCTCGATGGTATCGCCGACCCGGCCGGCTGGGAGAAGGTCACCGATGTACTCGACGTCTGGTTCGATAGCGGTACGACGCATGCCTTCACCCTGCGCGACCGCGGCATCATCGATGAGAATTCCGGCCAGGCAGATGTCTATCTCGAAGGCTCCGACCAGCATCGCGGCTGGTTCCAGTCCTCGCTGCTCGAATGCTGCGCGACGCGCGGCATGGCGCCCTACAAGCAGGTCGTCACCCACGGCTTCATCGTCGATTCCGAGGGCAAGAAGATGTCGAAGTCGCTCGGCAATACGGTCGAGCCCGAACAGGTCGCCAACCAGTTCGGCATCGAGATCCTGCGCCTGTGGACGGCGAGCTCGGACTTCACCGAAGACCTGCGCATCTCCGATGATATCCTGAAGACGAATGCCGAAAGCTATCGCCGCCTGCGCAACACGCTGCGCTACCTGCTCGGCGCGCTGGATGGTTATAGCGAGGCCGAAGCGGTCGATCCGGCGGACATGCCGGGCCTTGAGCGCTGGGTGCTGCACCGGCTGGCCGAGAGCGACGCGCTGGTGCGCAAGTCTTACGAGACGTTCGACTACAAGCGCATCATGTCCGCCATGCTCAACTTCTGCGGCGTGGACCTGTCGGCGATCTATTTCGACATCCGCAAGGACAGCCTCTATTGCGACGCGCCGTCGGACAATCGCCGCAAGGCAGCCCGCACGGTGATGAGCCTCGTGCTCGAGCGGCTGGTCACATGGCTCGCGCCCATCATGCCGTTCACCACGGAGGAAGCCTTCCTGATGAGCCAGTTTGCCGGCCGGGCCGACAGCGTCCACCTGCTGACCTTCCCGGACACGCCGAAGAGCTGGCTGGACAGCGCCCATGCCGCGCGCTGGGAGAAGATCTTCAAGGTCCGCCGCGTCGTCACCGGCGCACTGGAAGTCGAGCGCCGCGAGAAGCGGATCGGCGCCTCGCTGGAGGCCTCCCCGGAGGTCTATATCGAGGACAAGACGCTGATCGACGCCTTCGAAGGCGAGAGCCCGGCTGACCTCTTCATCACGTCCGGCGCGAAGCTGGTCCATGGCGAAGGCCCGGCGGATGCCTACCGGCTCGAGGATACGCCCGGTGTTGCTGTGGTCCCGGCCAAGGCCAGCGGCGTGAAATGTGCGCGCAGCTGGAAGTATTTCGACCCGGCGACAGCCGATCCGGACTTCCCGGACATCACACCGCGGGATGCAGCCGCCGTGCGCGAGCTGAGAGGGGCTGCCTGATGGCGGGGCCGGGTGACCGGAAGCTCTGGCTGGCGCTGATCGTCTTCGTGATCGTCGCCGACCAGCTGACCAAGCTGGCGATCCTCTCGACGCCCGCCTTCAATGCGATCGACTGCCTCGATGTCACGGTGCCGTGCGGGCAGATCGAACTGTCATCGGTGTTCGACCTGACCATGCTCTGGAACCGGGGCATCAGTTTCGGGACGTTCCAGTCTGACGGCCTGATGCGCTGGGTGCTCGTCCTCGCGACGAGCGGCATTGCCAGCGCCTTCATTTACTGGCTGCTGCGGGCCGAGCGCTGGCTGACGGCGCTGTCGCTGGCCCTGGTCGTCGGCGGGGCGATCGGCAATCTCATTGACCGCGTGCGCTTCGGTGCCGTGGTCGATTTCCTGGATTTCTCCGGCCCGTGGTTCGGGGCGCATATCGCCAGCTGGCCGGTCGGATTTCCATGGGTTTTCAATATCGCGGATGCGGCAATAACTGTCGGCGCGGTCTTGCTGTTTCTCGATCAGTTTTTAATGTCGCGGCACAGCCCCGATGGTAAAGAAGGGGCCTGAGTGCCTGGTTTTAAGTGAGGACGCCAATGAGACGAGCTTTTGTGACGATGTCGGCGATGGGGGCGATCCTTGCAGCGGTCGGTTGTGTCGGTGGCGGCACGACTGGCCCTGACGAGTTCCGCGTGGTCACCAAGGCCCCGCTTTCGATTCCGCCTGAATACAGCCTGCGTCCGCCAGCCGCCGGGACCTCCGTTCCCGCCGAGGCCGATCCGAGCCGCGCACCCGTTGCCGCAGCCTTCGGGACGAGCATCGGCCAGAATGCCAGCGCCGCCGAGCGCGCCCTTGTCTCGGCGGCCGGAGCCAATGCCGTCAGCCCGACCATCCGCGCGATGGTCGACTATGAGGAGGCCGGTACCGTTCGCAAGTCGCGTGAGGATGCCGACCAGATCCTTTCCTATAGCGGCGACGGCCCCGTGGCAGACAGTGCCACAGGCGATGGCGAGGTCTCGATCAGCAGCGGCAATCCGGACCGAGTGAAACTGCCAGGGACCTGAGGCCGAGGCACCACGCACTGACATTGACCAGACTGAAAACCGGAGAATGATGATGAGAGCATATCTTGCGGGGGGTCTGGCGGCGGTCGCCTTCACGGCCAGCCCCGCCTTTGCGGATACGGCTGAAGCCGAATGGGCGCCAGCCACGTTTGAACTCGACAACGGGATGGAAGTCGTGGTCCTGCCGGATCATCGCGCGCCGGTTGTCACGCACATGGTCTGGTACAAGGTCGGCGCCGTCGATGAAGATCCGGGCAAGTCCGGCATCGCGCACCTTTTCGAACACATCATGTTCAAGGAAACCGACGATCTCGGCCCTGGCGAGTTCGACAATATCGTCTCGCGCCTGGGCGGGCAGAACAATGCCTTCACCTCCTGGGACTACACCGCCTATTACGAGCGGGTCGCCAAGCAGCATCTCGAGAAGATGATGGAGCTTGAGGCCGAACGGATGACCGACCTCATCATTAATGATGATCCGGAAGGCCCGTTCATCTCCGAGCGCGACGTGGTCAAGGAAGAGCGCCGCCAGCGCATCGACAACAATCCAGGCGTAATCCTGCAGGAGCAGGTGATGAGCGCGCTCTATCAGGACCACCCCTACAACATCACCGTGATCGGCAAGATGGAAGAGGTCAGCGCGCTGACCCCGGAGGATGGCCTCAACTTCTATCGCAAATGGTACACCCCGTCCGAAGCCGTGCTGGTCGTCGCTGGCGATGTGACGCCGGAAGACGTGCGCATCATGGCCGAGAACACCTATGGCCAGATCGAGGTTACCGAGACTGAAACCCCCACGCGCGGCTGGCGGCCGGTCGAGCCGCTCGCCGAGACGCAGCTGCTGACCCATAGCGACCCGAAGGTCCGCCAGCCGAACTGGCAGCGCTGGTATCTCTCCACCTCCTATCAGGAAGACAAGGAGATGGCCTACGCGCTGGACGTCGCACTCGACGTGCTGGGCGGCGGGCGCACCAGCCGGCTTTATCAGGCGCTGGTCGAGGACCAGAAGATCGCTGTCAGCGCCTCCGCTGGGGCCTGGCTATCGCTGCATGACACCGCCCCGGCCATCCTGTCGGCGTCGCCGTCCGATGGCGTCAGCCTGGACGATCTGGAAACCGCCTATATGGCGGTCGTCGCCGATGTGCTGGAAAATGGCTTCACCGAGGAAGAGGTCGAGCGTTCGCGCAACTCGCTCGCGGCGAGCTCCATCTACCAGCGTGACAGCCAGCAAAGCATGGCCAACACCTATGGCAGCACGCTCGCGATTGGCGGCACGGTCGAGGATGTCCTGTCCTATCCGGACGACATTCGCGCGGTGACAGCCGAAGACGCGATTGCCGCGCTGCGCACCGTGCTCGGCGAGGACAGGAACTATATCGAGGCCCACTTGCTGCCGGCCGAAGAGGAGGGTGATCAATGAGAATCACTGTGAAACCGCTTTTCGGCGCAGCCGCTGCGGCGGCCCTGCTGCTGGCCGCCTGCGAGACCGTCCCGGCCACCGATACGGCCCTGGATGACACAGGCGCCGCCGAGGCCGCACCTGCTGAACCGGCCGAAATGGTTGTTGAGGTTCACGAAGGCGACTTCGCCACGATCCAGCAATTCGTCACGCCAGGCGGTGTGTCGGTATGGCTGGTCGAGGAGCCGTCCATCCCGATCCTGTCGCTGCGCATGGCCTGGGAACAGGGCGAGGCGAGCGATCCGGAAGGCCTGGAGGGGCTGACGTCGGCGCTCGTCTACCAGATGAACGAAGGCGCCGGCGATCTCGATTCGCTCGCCTTCGCGACCCGCATGGAAGAGCTGAACATGAGCTTCGGCTGCGGCTCCGACAGCGAGACCGTTTACTGCTCGGCCAGCATGCTCACCGACAATGCCGATGAGGCGATGGACCTCGTCGCGCTGGCCATGAATGAGCCGCGCATGGATGAAGGCCCGTTCGAACGCTTCCGCCGTGAGCAGCTGATCTCGCTCAAGACGCGTGAGACAAGCCAGCAATACCTGGCCCGCCGTGCGCTGGAACAGGCGCTTATGCCGGACCATCCCTTCGCCCGCGAGACCTCCGAAGAGAGCATCAATGCCCTCACCCCTGAGCTGGCGCTCGCCCGCAAGGACGAGGTCATGGTCAAGGACGGCATGTGCGTCACGGCGGTCGGCGCGATGTCTCCGCAGGAGCTCGCCCCGCTGATCGACGAGGCGGTCGCCGGCCTGCCGGCCACTTCCGATGAAACGCCGATCGAGGATGTCGACCTGCGCGACCCGCTGGAGGCGCCGCTGGTCGTTGATCTGCCGCAGCCGCAAAGCCTCGTCATCTTCGTCGGCAAGGGCCCGGCGCGAGACGATCCGGACTTCTTCCCCGCCTATGTGCTGAACTACACCTTTGGCGGCGGCGGTTTCGAAAGCCGTCTGATGAAGGATCTGCGCGTCGAAAAGGGCCTGACCTACGGCGTCTATACCGGGCTCGACACGGGCGACCATCTCAATTTCTGGCAGGGCGGCGGCTCGACCAAGAATGAGAGCGCCGGCGCCTTCATCGAGGGCCTGAGGACCGAGATGACCGACATTGCCGAGAACGGCGTCACCGAGCAGGAGCTTGAAGACGCGAAGGCCTATCTCACCGGCTCCTATCCGCTTTCCTTCGACAGCAATTCCAAGATCGCGGGCAATCTGATGAGCGTGCGCCTGGAAGACCTCGGCATCGACTATCTCGACCGCCGCAATGCGCTGGTCGAGGCCGTCACGCTTGAGGATGTGAACCGGATTGCGGCGGAATATCTGCAGCCGGACAACTTCACCTACATCGTGGTCGGACAGCCCGAAGGCATCGAGGAAACGGCGAGCCTGCCGGACCCGGAGGATGAGGAAATCTCGCTCGACGATGCGGGTGACCAGGAAGAGCACAATTCCGAAGAGACCGAAGCCTTCCCGGACCCCGATCACGGCTGACCGGCTCACGGCTGAAACTTCAAAAGGGCAGCCCCATATGGCTGCCCTTTTTTGTTCCGGCTTACCTGATCTTGAACACCAGCGTATTGGCCTGGCGGCTTACATCATCGCCCTCGCAGCGCACTCTCACATTGTCGAAGTAATAGATGTCGCCAGGCTTGGCCCGCTGGACCAGTTGGCTGGCTTGCGAGGTATAGCGCGCGCCGGGGTTCTGCACCTCGACCGGGTCCTGGCGCCTTGGCACGTAGACCAGGTTGAAGCCCACGACGTCACAGCTCGCCTCGGCGTCATTGGCGGGCGTCGCGATCAGCCCGCCCTGCGCCTTGAACTCGCCATTTCCCATGGATCCGCCGAGTGAGCGGGAGAGGGTGGCGATGACATCGCCGGTGTAGGGGCCTTCATCGGCTTCCGGCGGGGCTGGCTCAGCGTCGGCGGGTTCATCTGCCTCTGCGGGCGGCCTCAGGTCGACAGGGCCGTCGGTCCCGGCCTCCCCGGAGTCCGGCCCGGATGCGGTCATCCCTGCCATGGACAGGACACGGTCTCCGAACATGTGGCCGGCAAGGAATGCCGCGAGCAGCAGTACGACAACGACAAGGAATGTTTTCATGACAACCTCCTCCCAATGATGCGACCTCCAGCGTGGACCTTATAGCTATACACAGCAAGGGCAGGCGCCGGATGGTTCAGGCAGTGCCAATGCCCGGCCAAGCCTGATAGACTGGACGTCCATGCCTGATTCTGCCCGTCTTCCTTCCCGGCCTGTGATCCGCCAGCTGCCGCCTGACGCCGTCAACCGCATCGCGGCTGGCGAAGTCGTCGAGCGCCCGGCGGCCGCCGTGAAGGAGCTGGTCGAAAATGCGCTCGACGCCGGGGCGACCCGGATTGCGGTCACCATCGAGGATGGCGGCCTGAAACGCATCCTGGTCGAGGATGATGGCTGTGGAATGAGCGCCGATGACATGCTCATGGCGCTCGAACGCCATGCCACGTCAAAGCTGGCGCCGGGCGAGGATGGCCGCATCGACCTCCTCAACATTCACACGATGGGCTTTCGCGGGGAGGCGCTGCCCTCCATCGCCAGTGTCTCGCGCATGACGCTGACCTCGAAGCCGGACGGCGAGGATGCTTCTGACGTGTTCGTCGAGGCGGGCCGTATTGAAGGGCCGAAACCGGCCGCCTGGACCGGACGCAGCGATAGCGGCACGCGCATCGAAGTGCGAGACCTCTTCCACGCCACGCCCGCGCGGCTGAAATTCATGAAGTCCGAGCGCGCCGAGAGCATGGCCGTGACCGACGCCGTCAAGCGCCTCGCCATGGCGAATGCGAACGTCAGCATCTCGCTTGAGAGCAATGGCCGCACCGTCTTCCGCTATGCCGCTCATGCGCCGACAGCAGAGGGTCATCTCGAACGTCTCGGCGCGATCATGGGCCGGGAGTTCCGTGAGAATGCGCTGGCCATCGAGGCTGAGCGCGATGGCGTGACCTTGTCGGGGTTTGCCGGCCTGCCGACGCTCAACCGCGGCAATGCGCAGTACCAGTTTCTGTTCGTGAACGGACGGCCTGTAAAAGACCGTATGCTGACGGGTGTGATCCGCGCGGCCTATCAGGACTTCCTGGCCCGCGATCGCCATCCTATGGCCGCGCTGTTTGTCGATTGTGACCCGGAACTCGTCGATGTGAACGTCCACCCGGCCAAGACCGAGGTGCGCTTTCGCGATGCCGGCAATGTGCGCGGGCTGATCATCGGGGCGCTACGCCATTCGCTGGCCGCGGCCGGACACCGCGCCAGTACGACGGTTGCGGGCTATGCGCTCGGCAAGATGCAGGGCGAGGAGGCCCGCCCAAAGGATCAGCCGCTGCCCCAGCCATCGGTCTGGGACCGGTCCAGCCTGTTCCGGGAGAGCTATGGTGCCGCGCCGCCGCGCCCGCAGCCCTCAGCCGACTGGCAGCCTGCTCCGCCGGCGCCCGGTTTTGCCGAACAGGGTGAGCGCTACGATGCGCCCTCGGCGCGGGTCGAGGCCGAACCGGAGGCACCGCAGGGCGATTTCCCGCTCGGCGTTGCGCGCGCGCAGCTGCACGCGACCTATATCGTCACCCAGACGAAGGACGGCATCGTCATTGTCGACCAGCACGCCGCGCATGAGCGGCTCGTCTATGAGCAGATGAAGGCGCAGATGGCCGCCGATGGCGTGAAGCGCCAGGCACTGCTGATCCCGGAAGTGGTTGAGCTGGCCGAGGATGAAGCCAATCGCGTGCTGGAGCGCGCCGACGAGCTCGCCGAAATGGGGCTCGAGATCGAGGCGTTCGGGGCAGGGGCTGTCTGCGTGCGGGCGACCCCGGCCCTGTTCGGCAACATGGATGCCGCCGGCCTCATCAAGGACCTGGCCGACGATTTCGCGGAATATGAGGAAGGCCTCGCCCTGAAGGAGCGGTTCGAGGATGTCATGGGCAACATGGCCTGCCGCGGCGGAGCGGTGCGCGCGGGCCGGCGTCTCAATGCAGACGAGATGAATGCCCTGCTGCGCCAGATGGAAGCCACGCCCTATTCCGGCCAGTGCAATCATGGCCGCCCGACCTATGTCGAGCTGAAACTCGCCGACATCGAAAAGCTTTTCGGGCGGCGCTAGGTCCTGCCCCGACTCTCTCCAGAGGGGGGGAGTTGTGTCGCATTCAGGTGAAACATCGCGTAGCCCGCATGGTGAGCGAAGTCGAACCATGGGCGGGCTCAGGAACGGTGATGTGAGCGCCCCCTCCCCTCTTGGGAGGGTCGGGGCGGGGCCCTTCGCCTTATTCCACCCGGGAGAAGATCAGCGGCGTGCAGGTGCCCTCGGTGATCCGTTCGACCTTCAGCGTCAGCGTCTCGCCGGTAGCTGGAACCGGGCTGACATATTCGGACGGAACGTACATCTCCTCGCCGCCCGGTCCTTCGACCATGGCGCCGTCCTCATCGGACTCGATGACCGTGACCTCAATGATGTCGGTCTCATAGCTGCACGGCCCGCCGACGATCATGCCGCCCTCGGCCTCATAGTCGACGCGCGCGTCTTCTGCCGGCGGATTGGGGGCAACCGTGTCCTCGCCGGGCAGGTCTGGCTCGCTGCCGCCGCACGCGGCGAGGAACAGGGCAAGGGCAGGAAGGATGGCAAGGCGCATGGGGCTGTCTCCGGGCTGGGCAGCGAAGCCTACACGGTTGCAGCGCCAGCGCAATCTGCCGCCAGCTGGCTCACGTCTTGCGGAATTCGGCGCCCTCGGCCAGCACGCCCTTGCCGGGCACATGGTTCACCTCGCCGCGAATGCCGTCCGGATCCTCGAACAGGACCGAATAATAGCCGGGCGCCCAGGGGCCATCCTCCGGGGCGTGGACAATCGTCCCGCCAAGCGATTTCACCAGCGCATGGACCTCATCGACCGTCTCGCGGTTCTTTGCGCGGAAGCAGTAATGGTGCAGGCCGCAGCGCCACTGGTCGGCCCGCGTGCCGGCCTTGTCCGGCGGAGGACGGCGTATGCCGAGCGCGGTGCGCGCACCGACGCAGTACAGGATGTCCTCGTCGTCCTGGATGATGCCGAGCCCCATGGCCGGTAGCAGGCCGCGATAGAAGGCGGTGGACTTTTCAAAATCGCCCGCCGTGATGATGACATGTGCCATGCCGCTGATGTCCATGGTCTCCCTCCTCATGGTCCTGGGTCACGACGCGCAAATTGACGGTCGGTCAGTCAAGCCGATAAGGCTAGGAGAAAACGACGGAGCCGGGAGGAGGGCGCGTCATGAGGCTCATGCAGGCCCATAATATCGATGACCTTCGCAGTATGGCGAAGCGCAGGCTGCCGCGGATGATATTCGATTATATCGATGGCGGGGCCGATGATGAGGTGACGCTGTCGCGCTCGGTGAGCCGCTACGACGATTACGAGCTGACCTGGCGCGCCCTGCGCGATGTCACCGAGATCGACACCTCGACGCGCATCATGGGGCAGGAGACACGCCTGCCTTTCTTTATCTCCCCGACGGCGACGACCCGGCTGTTTCATCCCGCCGAGGGCGAGCTGGCCATGGCGCGGGCAGCCGACAGGGCCGGGGTGATCTATGCCTGCTCGACGCTTGCCTCGCAGACCGTGGAGGATATCGCCAAGGCGACCGCCGGCCCGAAATGGGTGCAGCTCTATGTCTGGCGCGACAAGGACGTCGTGAAGGGCTTCCTCGAGCGGGCGAAGGCGGCGGGCTTCACCGGCTGCATCCTGACGGTCGACCTGCCCGTGGCGGGCAATCGCGAGCGCGACCCGCGCAACCATTTCGCCATCCCGCCAACACCGAACCTCAAGGTCGCCTCGCAGGTGCTGGCGCGGCCGGGCTGGCTGTGGGACCTGATCCGGAGCCCGAAGATCGCTCCGGCCAATTTCACCCACCTGCAGGGACAAAACGACCAGGGCGGGCTGATCGGTTTCGTGAACGCCCAGTTCTCCCGCGCGGTGACCTGGGAGGATGTCGAATGGATGCGTGATTTCTGGGGGCCGGGCTTTGCCATCAAGGGTATCTCGCGCGCCGAGGACGCAAAGCGGGCCGTGGAACTCGGCGCCGATGCGGTCTGGGTGTCGAACCATGGCGGACGCCAGCTCGACACCTCCGTTCCGACCATCGACCTCCTGCCGGAGATCGCCGAGGCGGTGCGCGGGCGCGCCGAGATCATCGCCGATGGCGGGGTGCGCCGGGGCAGTCATGTCGCCAAGCTGCTGATGCGCGGGGCGACGGGTGTCGCGCTGGGCCGGGCCTCGCTCTTCGGTCTTGGCGCGGGCGGTGAGCAGGGCGTACGCCGGGCGCTGCAGATCATGGAGGATGAGCTGGTGCGCACCATGGCGCTTCTCGGCGCGCGGAAGATCTCCGAACTCGACCCGGACCTGATGCGGGCGCCGCACGCCTAGGGCCGGACAAAATCGCTTTACTTTTTATCGAATTTCAATAAGAACTGCCTCCAACAGCATTTGGAGGGGCCGATGACGGCGACCACGAAAGACACGCGTTTCTGGAACCGGATTGCCGGCAAGTATGCCCGGCAGCCGATTTCCGATGAGGAGACGTATGAGAAGAAGCTCGCCATCACGCGCAAATACCTGACGCCTGAATCGGAGGTCTTCGAGTTCGGCTGCGGCACCGGCTCGACCGCCATCCTGCACGCTCCTTATGCGAAGCATATTCTCGCCACTGACGTCGCTGAAAAGATGCTGGCCGTCGGGCGTGAACGGGCCGCCGAGGCCGGTGTCACCAATGTCAGTTTCGAGTGCACCGACATCGAGAATTTCGAGCCTCAAGGGCGCCGGTTCGACGTGGTGCTCGGCCTCAACATCATCCATCTCTGCCGCGACCCGCTGGCAGTGATGCAGAAGGTCCACGCGCTGTTGAAGCCGGGCGGGTACTTCATTCAGAGCACGGCCTGCCTGAAGGATGCGATGCCGATCGCGCCTTTCATCATTCCCATCATGCAGTTTGCCGGCAAGGCGCCGCACGTGACTATCATGAAGCGCGCCGACTTGGACGGGATGATCGAGGCGGCGGGCTTCGAGGTGGTCGAACGGTTCAGGCCGGAGAAGAAGCTCGCCGCAGAATTTATCGTCGCAAAGAGAGCCTGAATCGAGACCGGGCAAGACGTCGAATGAATTCGATAGCTTCCCTGCGGCTTGACCGCAGGGCCCATCTCCAGATCCTGGTAGCATTCAGGCGGCAGGCGATGGGTACCACGGTCAAGCCGTGGTGAGGCGCCTGAAGGCAACCGTCCCTCAGCGCCCGCGCTTCAGCTTCTGCAGCTCGACCTCCAGCGCCGAGAGGAAATTCGACCGGTCCGCCGGCTTGAAGGCGGCTGGACCGCTGGTCTGTTCGCCCATGCCGCGCAGGTCTTCCATGATGGCGCGCGTGGCGACCTGCTGGCCGATCGAATTCTCGGTGAAAGCCTTGCCCTTGGGCGAGAGCACGCGCGCGCCTTTCTCGATACAGCGCTGGGCGAGCAGGATGTCCGAGGTGATCACGATGGACTGTGCATCGGCCCGCTCCGCGATCCAGTCATCGGCGACGTCCGGGCCTTCGGGGACGGTAATGCGGGTGAGGAGGCGGTGTGCCGGCACGCGCATGAAGCTGTTGGCCACGACATGCACCGGCACCTCATGGCGCATCGCCACCTTGTAGACCTCATCCTTTACCGGGCAGGCATCGGCATCGACATAGATGTGCAACTCGCCCGGCACGGGACGCTCAGCCTTCCGTGGCGGGCGAGACCCGCGACAGCATGACGAGGTTTGGGGCACCGGAATTGGCGAAGACGAGGTCCGGCAGGCCGTCGCCGTCCATGTCGCCGGTCGCTATGCCATAGGTGTCGGCTTCCAGGTCATCGAGTTCGATGGGCGCAAAGCGGGCATGGCCATCATTGACATAGACACGGTTGGTCTGCTCGCGCGTGCCCTCGACAATGTCGAGGTCGCCATCGCCGTCGAAATCGTCCGCGGCGAGCGACTGGATCGCCCGGCCTTCTTCCCCGAGTGTGCGGCCCGGCGTGAAATTACCACCGCCATCGCCAAGCTTCATCTTCATCGTACCGCCGGTGGAGCCCAGGACGATGTCGGCATTGCCGTCGCGGTTGAAGTCTCCGGCGACGGTCTGGCGGTGGTCGCCCGCGCTTTCCGGCAGGGGTTCTGCGGCCCAGCCATCTGGCCCCATATTGAACAGGACATAGCTCGGCCCGCCATCGCGGCAGGCAATGGCAAGGTCTGGCCGGCCATCGCGGTTGAAATCTGCCATGTCGATGCCGGTCGACCCATTGAGGTCTCCGGGCAGGCTGATGGGCGTGACGAAGCTGCCATCGCCGAGCCCGGCAAACAGGCGAACCCCGCCGCGCCGCTGGACGGTGACAAGATCGGGAACGCCATCGCCGGTCAGGTCCGTGAGCAGCGCGTTGCGGGCCGGCCCGTCACTGCCCTCGACATTGCCAGCCAGGGTGAAGTGCGCCGTGCCATCATTCAGGAAGACCTGCGCGGGTACGGAATCGCGAACCACCACCGCGTCAGCATCGCCGTCGCCATCGAGGTCGCCCGCGCGAATGATGTAGCTCGGTCCGTTATCCTTGCCGATCTGGCGCGAGACCGGCAGCCAGCCATCCTCGACATTGAGGTAGAGGAAGTCCGGCTGGGCCCAGTGGCGGCCATTGGCGAGGAAGACGTCGAGATCGCCATCGCCATCGGCATCGGCGAGGTCGACACCTGCGCTGAGGCGTTCTTCCAGGTCGAAGAGCTGGAATTGCGAGGCCTCGAAATCGAGCGTCTGCGGGACTGCGTGCTGCGTCACCGCCAGCAGGGCAAGCGCGGCGACGCTTGAGCGGATGGGCATGCTCACTCTCCCGGCGGCAGGATGGCGGGTGCGTCGGTGAACGGCTCGATCCCGAAGGCGGGGTAGATCTCGCTCGGGAAATAGGCGACGCCGTCGCTCATCACCATGCGGATCGTCTTGATCGCCTTCAGGTCCTCGACCGGATTGCCCGGCACAAGGAAGAAGTCGGCGAGCTTGCCTTCCTCGATGGAGCCGATTTCCTCGCCCATGCCGAGGTATTCCGCCGAGTCGAGCGTTGCCCGCTTGAGGATCTCGCCGGGGGTGAAGCCGATATTCTGGTAGAGCTCCAGCTCCCGGTGCAGGTTGAAGGACCCGCCCATATCGGTGCCGAACAGGATCAGGATGCCACGCTCGCGCATCATGGCGAGGACGTCCGTGATCTGGTCGAAGGCGCCGCGATAGGCTGCATCATCCTCGGGCGTCTCGACCTTCGACCAGGCCTGCTTGGCCGAGCGCTGCACGCCGACGGGCATATGGTCGATATAATCCTCCACGCCGGGGCGGAATTCGCCATTGCGGCCGAGCAGCAGGGCTTCGTGGATGGCATAGGTCGGGTCGATGGCGACACCGTTCTCGACCATCAGGTCCAGCGTGTGCTGCACCGGCGCCGCCGTCAGGTCGAGCCGGGGCAGCCGCATCAGGGCGGTCAGGCGCAGGAGGGTGCGCGTATCCTCGTCGGCGTCGAGCACCCAGCCCAGCATCACCTGGTTGATATGGGTCATCTCGTCATAGCCGGCCTCGATCATCGCGTCGGCGCGCGAAAAGGCGGGCACGTGTCCGGAAACGCGCAGACCGCATTCATGCGCCAGGTCGACCATTTCCGGCACCCATTCGCCCTTCATCGAATTGTAGATCTTGATCTGGAAGAAGTCGCCCATCTCGCAATAGGTTCGCACGGCCTCATTGGCCTCTTCCTGGCTGGTGACGATGATCCCGTTATTGGAATTGAAGGGGCTCTTGCCCTCGATGAAGCCGGACTTGACGATGCGCGGGCCGGCCAGCGTTCCGGCTTCGATCTTCGAGATCAGCTCCGAGAGGACCTCATTGTCATTGCCCATGTCGCGCACGAAGGTCACCCCCGCCGCGATGTTCAGCATGGCGTCGTCCTGGCCCATATGGCCGTGCATGTCGGCAAGGCCCGGCACCAGTGTGCCGCCTTCGCCGTCAATGACGTATTCGTCCTCTGCGCGGGCCGCCTCGCCCGGCTCGATGGCGGTGATCGTGTCACCTTCGACGAGGACCGATGAGAGGCCGCTCAGCGCCATGGTCTCGGGGTCGAAGATGCGGACATTGGTGATGCGGACCGGCGCGTCGAATTCATGCGCGGTGTCGGCCTGCAGCTGTTCGAAGCGCTCGGTCGAGTAGCGCACGGCAAGATCGCGCATCGTCTCGTCGAGATCTTCATAGCCTTCGCGGATGACGAGGAATTCCGGCGAGATCAGCGCGAAGAATTCGTCATCGGCGTCGAGCACGAAATAGGTCGGGTCGAGTTCCGGCCCGATCAGGGCATAGGTCGACACCAGTTCCGGGTTTTCCGGGCCGGGGATCTTGAAGCTCTCCAGGTCCTGAAGCGTCAGCGAGCCTGCCGGAAAGGCCGGCAGCGACCGGTCCTCGTCGGCCAGCAGCGCGCGGGCATAGATGCCAAGGTCATAGGGCGTGCCGGACTGGGTGATGTACATGGCCGGTTCGCTGACATCTGCCGAGCCTTCGCCGGTGGAGTCCATCCACGTCGCTGTGTCGCCGGAGATGGCGAACGCCTCGTCCACGTCATTGCCGAACGTCGTATTGCCCGAGATGGACCAGGCGATTGGCAGATTGTCCTCGTCGAGGACGATGGCTTCTTCCAGGGTCGGCCCGCGGCCATTGTTGCGGTACTCATAGTCGACGGTAATGGCCGGGCCGTAGCGCAGCACGTCCATCGCGCCGATCTCGGTTCCGCTGACCATGATCGTGTAGCGGGTTTCGCTCTTTGTGATGCCTGCCGGCTCGGTGTCCGGCTGTGTTTCGGCAAGCTGCTCGCCTGCCGGTGGATTGGCGGCACACGCCGCCAGCATGACTGCACCAAGCCCTGCTGCCAGGAACTGTCTCATTATCTTGCCTCCCCATCGCGACGCCCGTTGGCGGTGAGATAGCGCTATCCTGCAATGATCGGCACGGTGACGGCAAATGCTCAGCTGCAGAGCTGCGACGATTTCCCTCTCAGTGGTGATTCCCAGCACCAGAATTATTGGGCATGGTATTGAACGGCTTCGTTGGAGGGAAACGGAGATGAGATACACCAGGCTTCAATCTGCCATGGCGGCCGGGGCCGCATTGGCGCTCGCGGTCGGCGGATGCGTGGTCGCGGGCGAGGATGCCGATGCCGAGGACTGGCCGGGCATCGTGTCGCTGCAGATCAGCCAGGGGCGCAATACCTGGCATGTCTGCGGCGGGGCGATGATCACGAAGGAGTGGCTGGTGACGGCGGCTCACTGTGTCGACGAGGCGCGGATAGAGCGTGACGGCCGGGCGGCCCAGTTCCAGCGCGGCGAGGATGGCATCATGCGCCGGCTCGGCCCGCTGCGGGTTGCGGCCAATCGCACCCACCTGTCGGACGACGCGGAAACCCGCACCTATGCGGTGACCGAAATCCAGATTCATCCCGACTATCGTCTCGGCCAGTTCGACCGCGGCGCCGACATCGCGCTGGTCCGCATCCAGGGCGGCTATGACGGCCCGGTCATGCCGCAGGCCGGGCTGGCGGGCGATGAGCCGCTCCTGGACGAGACCCAGTATGTCTACGTGGCCGGCTATGGGAACACCACCGAAACCGATGCCGCGCGCGGCGCGCTGAATGCGCGGGGACGCGCGGTCTATGCGCCAAGCCTGCGCCTGCAGGAGGCCGAGCTTCCCATCGTCGAGGCGTCTGCCTGCCGGGCCATGCTGGAAGGCCTGATCGAGGATTATGGCTTCGAGGCCGAGTATGGCGACTTCCAGGTCGGAGACCGGACGCTTTGCGCGGGCACGGGTGAACAGGATTCCTGCTATGGCGACAGCGGTGGACCGCTGGTGTCCTATGGCGGCGGCGTGGGCGAGCCGATGCAGGTTGGCGTGGTCAGCTGGGGGCTTGGCTGCGGGCGCGCTGGCAGCCCGGGCGTCTATACCCGCATCAGCGCTTATTCCGGCTGGATCAGGGACACGGTCGGCCCGTTGCAGGCTGAAGGGTAGGGCAGCCGCTTCTCCCTTCTCCCTGGGGGAGAAGGGGCGGGGATGAGGGGACGCCAGCTTACCGCGCCATCCTCCGTCAGAGATTTTTCCAATGCGCGAAATCGCTGGTGCTGCGCAATTCAAACCCTCGCGCCCCCTCACCCCAACCCCTCTCCCCAGGGAGAGGGGCAACATGACGGCGTGCGAAAAAGTATTGTCAAAAATTCTTGACAGTCAAAAATCTTTGACTATCTGGTGTGTCAGATATTTTTGACACAAGGAAACCAGAACAATGTCCTTCCATGAAAAATCCGCCTGGGTTATGGCGACCGTGCTGCTGGCCGGGGCCGGCTTCTACTTCCGGACGGTTGCGTCCATGTCGGCCGAGCTTGGCGCCGTCGCGCCGCCCGTCCTGCCGGTGGTGATCGTCTATGTCGTTGCGATCGTCCTCCTGTCCATCTTCGGCCATATCCTCGTCGCGGTCTCGAAACCGTCAGAGGCGGACGACACGATGGATGAGCGCGACCGGATCATCTCCAGCCGCGCCGGCGCGTTCAGCGGTATCCTGCTGGGCATCGGCGTCATCACGTCGCTTGGCCACTACCTGTTCTATTATGACGGCAACCTCCTGTTCCACATGGCGCTCGGTGCGCTGATGCTGGCCCAGCTGGGTGAGTATGCCGCCCGTATCGTGATGTACCGGCGGGGCGTCTGAGCCATGGCCAAACGCCCGCCCATTACCAATCGCGTGAAGGAGTTGCGCGAGGCGCATGGCAACATGTCCCAGGCCGCGCTCGGCAAGGCCATCGGGGTCACCCGCCAGACCGTCATCGCCATCGAGCAGGGGCGCTATTCGCCCTCGCTCGAAAGCGCCTTCCGCATCGCCCGCCTGTTCGGCGTCGGCGTGGAGGATGTCTTCGGCTGGGAGGAGGACGCCGATACCTAGCCCGTCATCAGCGATGCCGCGATCCGTCCGCCAAATCCCTTCTTGCAACCCGGCTCGATCCTGAGCAACCTTGCGAAGGCCTGGAAGGACGGGGCGGGAGGGGGACAAATGAAACGATTGCGCAAAGCTATTTCAATGGCGGCGCTGTTGAGCGTTTCTGCATTATCGGCCTGCACCACCGAGACCGTCATCGGCAATGAAGAGACCCGCGGCATCGTTGGCGGGCGGGATGCGAATTCATTGTACTTCAAGGGCATGGCGACCCTTTTCGTGAACCGCGGCAGCGAGAACCATCATGTCTGCGGTGCAACGCTGATATCAGACCGCTGGGCGATTACCGCCGCACACTGCGTGGATTCCTCTCAGATCATCGATGGCAAGGCCGTTTACTTCCAGGAGACTGCCGCGGGTGACTTCGAGCAATTCGGGGCGCTGCGCCTTGCTGCGGGCAGTCCCGATCTGTCGAATTTATACACGCCTCTCTCTGTCCATATCGAGCGGATCGAGATGCATCCTGACTATCAGCCGGGCTTTGCTGAAAGAGGCGCTGATATCGCGCTTGTCAAAATAGACGGTCGTTATGCCGGCGAGACGACGAGATTGGCGCACGCTGAAAATGCCGGCTGGGATGCCGAACAGGCGAGTCTGGTGATGACGGCCGGGTACGGCCAATTGATGGAAAGAGGGGCCCTTGCCAGCGCGCTGCTGGGGAGTGGCGAAACCATGTTTTCACCGAGCATGACGCTTCAATCGGGATACTTGCCACTGGTGGATGCCGACGATTGCCAGCGCCAGCTGCGCCGGGCGGTCCGGCAATGGGAGATCGACTGGCTGCCCGAAGATCTCAGCATAGACGCAGAAACGCAGATTTGCGCCGGGAGGGGCGTTGTCGATAGCTGTCAGGGGGATAGTGGCGGGCCGCTGGTCGGACTTTTCTCGACCAGTCTTGCGCCCATGCAGGTCGGTATCGTCAGCTGGGGCATTGGCTGCGCCCGCCCGAACATGCCGGGCGTTTATACGCGCATTTCTGCCTATGCCGACTGGATCGAATCCGTGACCGGCTGACGCCTAGCCCGTCAGCAGCGGTGCCATGATGAGCCCGCCTGCAAGCCAGGCATAGGCGGCGGAAGCAAGGCCGAAGAGCACTTTCTCGGTCGCGCCGTTGCCGACCGGGTCGCCAAAGCCTGCCGTCTTCGCTTTCCAGATCAGGAAGACAGCTGACAGGGCGAGGAAGGCGAGGTTCAGGAACAGCGTGTAATCAACGGCGAAGAACTCCCTGTCGGTGACGCTCTGGACGGCGGAGGCATCCGGCAAGAGGCCGAACCCGGCAAAGGCGTAGTGCATGATCAGGGCCGTCGCGACGAGCGCGACGAGGAAGACCCCGGCAATGAAGAGAGCCATCGGCCAGCCATAATACTTCGCCTGGATGCGCAGCACGGGCAGCACGACAAGGTCGGAAAAGATGAAGGCCATGATGCCCGCAAAGGCGACGCCGTTCGAATAGAGCACGGCCGCCAGCGGGATGTTCCCCATCGAGCCGATGAAGGTGAAGAAGGCCGCGACGGGCCCGACAATCGCCTGCAACAGCACCTGCCAGAAGGCCGGGTCCTGCTCGCCTGCACCAATGAACAGCGTCTCGAAAAAGGCGCGCGGCACGAAGGCGGCGATGATGCCCGCGACGGTGAAACCGACCGTCACATCCTTCCACACCATGCCCCATTCCATGACATAGCGCTGGGCGACCTTGCGCCAGCCCTCGCGGCTGGTCATGCGGTCCTTCCAGTCAGGCACGTCGCCGTCCTCGTCGGCCCCTTCGGCTTCGCGGGCGCGCGCGCGAGCCTTGTCGATCAGGCCGAAGCCGCCGGTCAGGCGCACCAGCGCCCAGGTGATCAGGATGAGCAGGACGCCGCCGGCATATTCGCCCACGACGAACTGCCAGCCGAGGAAGACGGCGATGATGATGCCGAGCTCGATGACGAGGTTGGTCGAGGCCAGCAGGAAGGCGAGCGAGGCCATAAAACCCGCCCCCTTGGCAAAGAGCGAGCGTGTCGTCGCGAGCGCGGCGAAGGAGCAGGAGCTTGAGATGAAACCGAAAAAGGTGCCGAGGCCGACCGATTTGGGGCCGCCCTGTCCCATCGTCCGCTTCATCCGCTCGCGGGTGACAAAGACCTGGATCATGGACGAGATGAGATAGCCGAAACCAAACGCCCAGAGGGCCATCCAGAACAGGCCGGCCGTGGTCATCGCGGCTTCGTGCCAGGTGTTGAGAAAATCGTTCACGGTAATGTGCGCGCTCCTGGTTGCCTGAAGAGGCAATGCCCAAGGGGGCCGATGCGTTCCGAGCCTGTCAGGGCTGGCAGCTGGAATCGACCAGTCCTTAACCCGGTTTCAGTCGCCAGCCCGGTGGAAATCTGCTATGCACGGGAGGCCATGCAACAGGATGTCAGAGCGCTTGTGGACCGGGTCTATGCAGCGCGCCGGGACGACAGCCCCGACGAGGCCCACGCGCTTGCCACCGACGCCCTCGAACTTGCCCGCGGTGCGCATGATCCCGAACTCCTGGTGCGCGCCCTCATGGCCAAGGGACAATGCCATCGCGACGAAGGCGACTTTGAAGACGCTGAGCGGCTCTATGTCGAAGCGGCCAATCTCTGCCGGCGCGAGGAGATCGATCCGCTCGTCGTCGCTCATGTTATCCGGCATCTCGGTGATGTGACCGCCGAGCTTGGCCGGTTCGGTCTCGCCAAGACGCATTATGAAGAGGCGCTGGACCTCTATCGCGACATCGAGAACCTGCCGCCGGCGACCCTCGCCAATGCCATCCGCCCGCTGGCGCGCCTTTACGACGTCCTCGACGAACATGCCGAAGCGGTTGAATACTGGCGCGAGGCGCTGGAGCTGTACGAAACCGCCCATGTGCGCTCCGGTATCCGGGAATGTAACCGACGCCTCAACGGCGCGGCCTGAGGGGACTGAGTATGAAACTGTTGAGCATAGCGTCCTGCGTGCTGGCGCTCGTAGCAGCAAGCGGTTGGGCACAGGCGCCTGAAGCACACTACCCGGACGACTTCGAAGAAAATCAGCCGCAGATGATGGTGATGGGCAATGATGCCTGGATCGAGGACTGGCCCGGAATGTCCTCGCTGCAGGCCTATCAGGGCCGCAATGTCTACCATTCCTGCGGCGCGACCATGATTTCGCCGCGATGGGCGCTGACAGCGGCGCATTGCGCTGAAGGGGTCTATATCGAGGAGGGGGACGGGGCGCGGGCCGTGCAATACTTCCCCGACGAAGCCGGGCGCAGCATGGTCCGCTTCGGGCCGTTGCAGCTGGCCGTAAACCAGCCCTTTCTGGGTGATGTCCCGCCGGATGCGGTCTACGGCATTGAGGATGTGATCGTGCATCCAGGCTATGAATCCGGGCGCACCGAGAACGGGAATGACATCGCCCTGTTGAAGCTCGACCGGCCCTGGTTCGGGCCTGTGATGCCGGTGGACGGGCTGAACGCCGATGTGTCCCCGGACAATCTCTGGCCGGCGCGGCCGGGCGATGCGCGCGCCTACCGCGTCTGGGCAGCGGGCTTCGGCAAGCTGGGCGAGACCGCTGAGGACGAAGCGGAAATCTCGCGCACCGGCCACCTCGTCAGCGCGCCGAGCATGATCCTGCAGGATGGGCTCGTGCCAATCGTCGATACCCAGCAATGCACTGACTTCATCCAGTCCCGGATCGAGGAATGGGAGATCGACATGGATCCCGGCCTCGAGATCAATCACGAGACACAGATCTGCGCGGGCATTGGCGAGGTCGATGCCTGCCAGGGCGACAGTGGCGGGCCCATGGCCTATCGCGGCGACGATGGCCCGGTCCAGGTCGGCATCATCAGTTGGGGGCTCGGTTGCGCGCGCAATGAGAGCCCCGGCGTCTACGTCCGCACCCGCGCCTATGGTGACTGGGTCGCCAGCGTCATTGGCGGGACGGCGGAAACACCGGCCGAGGCTGGGCCCGAGTAGGCTTAGAACGGAACGTTCGGATCGTCCTCGCCCTGTCCGCCAAGGGCAAGGCCGAGAAAGTCGAAGACGCGCGGGTCATGCAAATGGCTTGGCCGGACGGTTGCCAGCGCATGCGCCATGACCTGCCGCACGCCGGGCTTTTTCTGCTCCCACTCGTCCAGCATCGCCTTCATCGCCTGGCGTTGCAGGCCATCCTGGCTGCCGCAGAGATTGCACGGAATGATGGGGAATTCCATCGCCTCGGCGAACTTGGCGAGGTCGTCTTCCGCGCAGCTGATCAGCGGGCGCAGCACGAACATGTCGCCGGCATCGTTGAGCAGCTTTGGCGGCATCGCCGCCAGCCGCCCGCCATGCACGAGGTTCATCATGAAGGTTTCGAGCGCGTCGTCGCGGTGATGGCCGAGCACGATGGCCTCGCAACCTTCCTCGCGCGCGATGCGGTAGAGAATGCCCCGGCGCAGGCGCGAGCACATGGAACAGAAGGTGCGCCCCTCGGGCACCTTCTCCGTCACGATGGAATAGGTGTCTTCGGTCTCGATCCGGTATTTGACGCCCACCCTGTCCAGCCATTCCGGCAGGACGTGTTTCGGAAAGCCCGGCTGGCCCTGGTCGAGATTGCAGGCGATGAGATCGACCGGCAGCGCGCCCTGCCATTTCAGGTCGATGAGCGCAGCGAGCAGGCCATAGGAATCCTTGCCGCCCGACAGGCAGACCAGCCATTTCGGCGGCGGGCCCGTGCGCGAGCGGTCGACCATGCCGAACTGGTCGATCGCCTGCAGCGCGTTTCGCACGATCCGCTTGCGCAGTTTCTTGAAGGTCACGCTCTTCGGCACGTCGGCAAAGAGCGGCGGGACCATGCCCGTCATCATGTCGTCAGCCATGATGGCCGTATGGCATGGCAGGCAAGCGGCGGGAAGTGCGGGGTTCATGCACAACCCACCGCCCCTTGGCCCTCCTGCTATGCCGCAGGAGATACAAGGCCGACATAGGCGCTAGTCGAGCTTCACGCCGTCGCGATCGGCCATGGCGCCGGCCCATGCCCAGCCGCCAAACGTCTCCGAGACGGCTGCGATCAGCTCGTTTTCACCTGCTTTGAGGTCCAGCCCCACCGCGTCGAAGAAGCCGACCGTGCCAAGAAAACGATAGTCGCGCGCCTTCCAGCTCGCATCGCCGCCATAGACGAGCTTGCCGTTGAGATAGAGCCGCACCCGGTCGGAATAGCCGAAGACAAGCTGCTTCATCTGGTCGGTATCGGAGGTCAGTTTCAGCCGCACCAGCAAGGTGTCGGCCCCGCTCGCCGGTCCCGTGACGCGGGCCAGGTTGGCAATGCCATTGGTCTCCGTCGCCACCGCTGCGAAACCAAGGTCCTTGATCAATTCGGTTGGAAGCTCGGTCGCGCCAGCGACAAGTGCTTCGTCGATGGCGGTGGAAGAAACCTGCCAGCTTTCTATCGCGCCTGCCGGCGGTTTGGCGTCCGCCTTCGGGGTTCCTGTCACACCCTCTCCAGCGGCCAGCGGGCGTACCACCAGGTTCGAATAATAGGCTGTGCCTGAATTGACGCCTGTGGACCGCAGCGCAATGCCTCCCGCATCCCTGTCCGTCTTCAGGTCCGGAACATGGAGCACCGGCGTGTCGCTGTTGAAATAAATGTCCGCCATGTCGCCCTCAACGACGATCCGTACCGTGTTCCACGCACCGAATTGCTGGCTGACCGGACCTCCAGCGTTGTCATCAGAGAAAATCTGCCAGGCTGAAAGTCCGTTGACCTCGGGCGTGTACTGCATCGCGTCCGGCTTCTCATTGAGGTGACCGCGAAAATAGACGTCTTCCATGAATTCGCCTGCCGCATCGGTACGCCAGCTGGCACCGACGAATATCGTTTCTTCCTGGTAGGCGACGTCGAAGCTGATCACGCCGTCCGTGAAGGTCAGGTCATCGGTCCAGACCCGTCCACCGGTCAGCGCCAGGGCATCGCGGCCATCATGGGTGGTCACCTCAGCCGCCTGTGCGGTCACGCGCCAGTCATGACCGGCAAAGCTGAGCGTGCTCGCCTCCTGCGACATGGCGGCGCCCTGCAGCAGGCTGAGCGCGGTGATGGTGAGGATGGTTCTGGTCAGGATGTGCATGGATGGGTCTCCGTAAGAGTGGACCCTCAACAAGGTGCCTTCGCGGAGACAGGGCAAATAAAGAAAGTATGCTGAAACTACAGGCTGGATTGCGGCCACCCGATTATGGGCTATCAGGAGCACCGGAGGCCGTAGATGAGCGATGACATCCAACTGGGCAGCTGGCGCTTTTCGCCGTCCACCGGCAGTCTCTCCAGAGAGGACGAGACGGTCAGGCTGGAAGTGCGTGCGGCCTCGCTGCTGGATGTGCTGTGCGCGCAAGCGGGCAAGCCCGTTTCGCTCGCCGAGATCATTGATCGGGTGTGGGATGGGCGTTCAGTCAGCCCCAACAGCGTCGCCGTTGTTATCGCCGATATCAGGAAGGCGCTGGGCGATGATGCGCGCCGGCCGCAATACATAGAGACGCTGCCAAAGCGCGGCTACCGGGTCATCGCGCCGGTCAGCCAGACAGGCGCGCCTGCCGGGAAAACCACGCTAACGGCAAGCGGTGCGCTCAGCCGCCGCAAGACGCTCCTTCTGGGCGGGCTTGTCGCCGCCGCTGTCATTTCCCTTATCCTCATCCTGCCAGGGAATTCGGGGCGCAAGGGCATGACTGTCCCTCTGCAGCCTGTCTCCGTGTTGCCCACGGAAAACGCGACCGAGGATGAGGGACATGATGCGCTCGCCACGGCACTGACCGAGGTGGTCCTGTATGAAGTCAGCCGCCGTAAGGGTCTCATGCTTGTAGGCAGTGGCGAGGCGGGTATCGAGCTTTCCAGTCGGCTGATCCTTTGGAACGGCCAGGAATCGCTGTCCCTCGACGCAGTGTCACCGGAAGGTGAAAGCCTTTGGAAAGGCATCGCGCCCGGCCCGGCAGAGCGGCTGCCCCGCCAGGTTGCGCGCGAAATCCGCAAGCTCGATGTGGCGCTTGCCCAGCAGGCAGAGGCGCCCTGACACCTACTGGTACTGGATCGTCAGCTCGATGCGGCGGTTGCGCGGCTCGTCGACTTCGTCATCCGTGGCCACGACAGGCCGTGTGTCGCCATAGGCTTCGGTGGTGACCTGTGACGGGTCGAGGCCGGTGGCGTTGACGATATAGGCCTGCATCGCTGCGGCCCATTGCTCGGTCCGGGCCTGGTTTTCTTCAGGCGTGCCGACCGTGTCGGTATGCGCCTGGATCCGGACCGAGGCGACAGGCGCGCGGTTCAGCTGTGGCATGAATTGCGGGGCGAGGGCCTGCGGGTCGAAATTGTCCCGGTCGGCAACGTAGAGCGTCAGGTCCAGCGGCGGGATCGCGGCCGGGGCGATCTCGCGCTCCATCGGTGCCATTTCAGGCGGCGGCGGCAGCGCCATGGGCTCGAAGCGCGGTTCTTCCGGCGCCTGGCTGATATTGTTGAGCGGGAAGGCATTCCGGAACAGGGAGCATTCCTCATAGCCAGGCTCGATGGCGGCGTTGACGCGGTAGTACTCATCGCCATCTTCCAGGTCGGCATAGCGCAGGCGCTCCAGGGCGCGCTCTTCGGGATTGGCCTCGGCCATGGCGCACAGCATGTCGCCCAGGATGAAGGGATTATCGGAATAATAGTTGTGGCCGAGGCCGAACAGCTCGGTTGCAACGCCGGTCGCATCGACCGTCTCGTAAAACTCGTTGAGGCGGATATAGGGCTTGTTGCCGTCCGTATCGCCAAGCCGCAGCTTGCCCTTGTTGACGATCTCGGAGACATGCAGCGCGCGGTCGGCATCGGAGGTGTAGATCGTGACATTGGCTTGCAGATTGTCGAGCACGCCGGTGACCTGGTCGAAGATTTCGCGGTCGACATCGGCGGCCACGAGGATGATGCGGAACTCGATTTCGGCCTCGCCATGACGCTGGAGATAGTCGGCGGCATAGTCCTCAAGCGCCTTGGTCAGGATGCGGTTGCCCATCGAATGCGCGACGATGTTGATGCGGTCGATATCACTGTTCTCGATGATCAGGTCGAGGAACTGTTCCAGGTAGGGCGCCGCCGCGATCGAGCGGTCCTGGTCGCCCTTATAGTGGCCGAGCGAGACCTGGCCGGCCGAGGGCCACGAGAAGAGCAGCGGCACGCCGACATCGAACAGCCCGCGCTGGGACAGGTCGACCGAGAGCTGCGCCGAGCGGATCAGCGCATCCTCGAAGGGCGTGTTGAAGCCGTGAACGAAGAGCAGGGCGGCATAGGAGTTCTGGTCGATCAGCGCCTCGTCGAGCTCCATCAGGAAGCGTTGCTCGCCGGCCTTGGTGATCCGGGTCAGGAAGACATATTTGACCAGCTCGTCCTGTTCCTCTGGCGGCTCGCCTTTCAGGAACGGGGTCTCGCCGCGCTCGCGCGTGCCGCCTTCCTCGATCAGCTTGGGCAGCCAGACATCGGCTCGCCCGACATGCAGCTGCTGTGAATCCGCGGCGACGACGTCTGTCGTATCGATCTCGCCATCCGGCGCCGGGCCTTCGCCATCGAAGCGGACATCGCGATTGGTGCCATAGAAGACGCGCACGCAATCGACCGCCGATTCCGTCTCGTCGGTCAGCAGGTCGAGACAGTCATTGCCGAATTGCGGATGGTGCAGCGACGGTCGCGGCTGGAGCATGAACAAGATGCTGCCGACGGTCCCGCCGACCAGGACAAGCAGCAGAAACCAGAAAAGGAAACGGCGCATTCTGCATCCCCTCGCAACTGATGCTTTTTTTGGCCGAGCGTCCGGGCGATTGCAAGGCGGTTCGGCCAGCATGCGCGCGCCAGCCCGCAATCAGCCCGGAATCATACTGTTTTCGTACTGTTTTTGTACGGAAATCATACCGGATCCGTCTCGATCGGTGCGCAGACGTCCTGCGGAGGAAAGACATCCGTCCCGTGCTCAGGCGGACACACCAAGCTTTTCTTCGGCATAGGCCTTGATCGCCTTGTAGTCCGCCTTGCCGTTCGGCGCGCGTCCGAGACTGTCCTTGAACAGGATCCGCTTGGGCGCCTTGTAACGGGCAAGCTGTGTCTGCACGAAGGCGCGCAGCGTGTCCTCATCGGTCGCGGCACCTTCATTCAGCTCCACAACGGCTGTGACCGCCTGGCCCCATTTCTCGTCCGGCAGGCCCACCACAAGCGCGTCGCGCACCGCGTCATGGCCCTTCAGCGCTTCCTCGACCTCTTCCGGATAGATCTTCTCGCCGGCGGAATTGATACAGTTCGAGCCGCGTCCAAGCAGGGTGATCGTGCCGTCTTCCTCAACCGTGCACCAATCGCCGGGCACCGCATAGCGCACGCCATCGACCTCCCAGAAAGTCTTCGCGGTCTTCTCCGGATCCTTGTAGTAGCCGAGCGGTACCGCCCCGCCTCGTGCAATGAAACCGGGCTCGCCGGAGCCGGGCTTCACCTCTCTGCGGTCTTCGGTGAAAACCTTGCAGTTCTGGCCAAGCTCGAACTTTGCGGTCTGCTGGACACCGTCCGCCGTTGTCACCGACATACCGAATCCGACGGCCTCGGAGGCGCCGAAACTGTCCATCAGCGCGACCTGTGGCATGTGCCGGATGAGGCCGCGCTTGACTTCCATCGACCACATCACGCCTGAGCTGGTGATGGTCTGGACCGAAGAAAGATCATATTTTCCAGGGGCTTCGTCGAGCACGCGTAACATCGGCTTGGCGAAAGCATCGCCAACAATCGCCATGGCGGTGACGCCGCGCCGGTCAACCGTCTCCCAGAGTTCGACCGGGTCGAAATGCTTTGTGTTTTCTAGGGTCACAATGGCGCCGCCGCCGATCATCGCGCCCATTGCCGTGAAAAGTCCGGTCCCATGCATGAGCGGACAGGCAGGAAGCTGGCGAGACAGCTTGCCCATCTGATCGACAAGAACAAGGTGCTGCTCCATAGATTCAGGTGCGAATCCGTAGATCTTGAGCATTGATTCAAGGGAAGATTCCCGCCAGATGCGGTGGGACCACATGACACCCTTGGGCATGCCGGTCGTCCCGCCGGTATAGAGGAAAATCAGGTCGTCATCGGAGCGCTCGATCTCGAGCGGCGCGCCATCGCCCTCTGTCGCCAGTGTTTCGTAGGTGATTGCGAAGTCTGGTGTGTCGGTCCCGTCGCCGCCAATCTCGACCCAGAACTTTACCTTCGGCAGGCGATCCTTCACGCGTTCGACATTCTCGCGGAACTCGCGGTCGAAAAAGACAATGGCTGCGTCCGAATTGTCGAAAATGTAGTGCAGCTCATCGTCGAGATAGCGGTAATTGACGTTCACATGGGTGAAACGGCCTTTGAAGCAGGCGGCCAGCGCTTCCATGTATTCGGGCTGGTTGCGCAGGTAGAAGCCGGCCTTGTCGCCTGTTTCGGCACCGCGTTCGCGCAGGTTCCGTGCGACATTGTTCGAGCGGGCCGTCATCTGCGGCCAGCTGATCACACGGTCACCATGAATCAGCGCCGGATCGTCTGGACCGAGCACTGCGCCGACTGCATCGAGCAGGTCTCCAAGATTGAAGATGCTGTCGCCCATATTGAGCTTCCTCCGGATTGTTCTGTTTCTTGCAGTCTATGCAGAAACAGACCGTCCGTGGAGGGGTTACGTGGCGTCCGGCGCCCCTGATTTAGCCGATATGCGGCTTGCCCCACCAGAATTTGTTCCAGAAGCGCTTGCGCCGCCACGCCTTTGCCAGGCGCTTGTTATTCGGGGCGTCATGGAGCCCTCGGGGGACAAGCATTTCGTTCATCACCGGCTGGTAGTGGCGGATCAGGTCTTCTTCTATACGAGCCCGCTCACGGGCATTGGAAATTTTTAGGATATGGCGCTCGGTTGCGCCGCGGTCCCACCAGGCTTCGGCCCAGCGTTCGTGTCCGATGATGCGGCTCTTCAGATTGGTGGCCTTGCCAATATAGAGCGGCTCCAGGAAGAAGACGAAACGCCGGCGCACAAAGATATAGATGCCGCCGCCGTTCGGAATGCCTCTGTCGGTCAGCGTCACATTGAACTTGTACTTGCGTCCGGTCTCTCCGAACCAGGGGTGGGCCCCGAAAACGATCATTGCGGACAAACTCCTCCCGGCAATCGGCGGAGAGTCCGGCTGACTTGGTTAATGAGTCGTTAACGCCGTTCGTTGAAATCGCGGAATTTTCTGGGGCAATTCAAGGCCTACGCGGCCTTCAGAACTCTCTGCACCGGCGCAAAGCTCTTGCGGTGACAGCTGCAGGGGCCGAGCGATTCCAGCGCTTCGGCATGCTCGGCGGTGCCATATCCCTTGTGGCGGCGAAGGCCGTAGCCGGGAAAGCGGTTTGCCAGTTCTTCCATTGCGCGATCGCGCGCAACCTTGGCCAGGATAGAGGCGGCAGAGATGGACGGCTCCGTGAGGTCGCCCTTTACGATGGCCTTGGCAGGGCAGGGCAGTGTCGCTGGCAGCGCGTTTCCATCCACAAGAATCAGTTCAGGGACCAGGCCCATAATGGCGACGGCACGGCGCATGGCGAGGAAAGTCGCCTCGCGAATGTTAAAGGCATCGATCTCGTCAGGGCTTGCCCAGCCGATGCCATAGCCGAGGGCCTTGGCCTTGATTTCGGGATAGAGTGCCTCACGGCGCGCTTCGGTCAGCTTCTTGGAATCTGTAAGGCCTGTAACTGGTTGCGCGGGATCAAGAATGACCGCCGCGGCCGTTACCGGCCCGGCCCACGGCCCTCTTCCGGCCTCGTCTATTCCGCAGATCATCCCTATGTTCCTCATCACAGCTACAAGATCATGATTCCGGGAGTGATTAACCATGAGCGACGCATATTGCATTCAGATTAACGAGACCGGTGGCCCCGATGTCTTGACCAAGGTTGCCATGGAGCCGCGCCAGCCCGGACCGGGCGAGGCGCTGATACGCCAGAGCGCGATCGGCCTCAACTTCATCGACACGTATCATCGCTCCGGCCTCTATCCGGTGAAGATGCCATTCACGCTCGGTTCAGAAGCCGCCGGCACGGTCGAGGCCGTCGGGGAGGGCGTGGAAAACGTCAAGCCGGGCGACAGGGTCGCCTATCTTGGTTCTGGCACCTATGCGACACACTTTACCGGTCCTGCCTCGCGTCTGCTGGTCCTGCCTGACGGGGTCAGCGAAGAAGAAGGCGCTGCGGTGATCCTGAAGGGGCTCACGGCGTGGATGCTCCTGTTCGAGGTCTACCGGCCCGAGCCGGGCGAAACGGCGCTGGTCTGGGCGCCCGTCGGCGGCGTGGGGTCTATCCTGGTACCCTGGGCGACGTCTCTGGGGGTGAGAGTGATCGCCGTGACGTCATCCGAAGAGAAGGCCGGAAAGGCCCGCGAAATCGGAGCGATGGATGTTATATACGCCCATGAGGATGTTGCCGGCCGGGCGAGAGCCTTGACCGGCGGCAAGGGCGTTGATGTCAGCTATGACAGCGTCGGCAAGGACTCCGCCAAGGCGTCTCTCGACAGTTTGAAGCCGCGCGGCTGGTACGTGACCTTCGGAAACGCGTCCGGTGCCGTCGATCCGATCGCGCCGGGTGAACTGTCAAGGCGGGGGTCTCTTGTGATGACCCGGCCCGGACTGTTCCATTTCGTCAATACCGAGGAGGGCCTGAAAAAAGGGGCCGCGGCCTTGTTTGGCGCCCTTCGCGCCGGAACGATCAAGGCGCAGGTCGGCCAGACCTTCGATCTTGCGAGTGCAGCCGACGCGCACCGGGCAATCGAAAGTGGCAAGACCGTCGGCGCGACGCTGCTCAAGCCTTAGGGCGGTCCTGTTTCCTGTCGTCTGCGGACCCTTCATCAAACAGCCGGTCTTCCATGAATTTGAAGGGCAGCAGGATGAGCAGGGCGAGAACAGTCCCGCTCGCGGCGACGAGGTAGAAACCCGCGCCGCTGGCAAGTCCGACGGCACCCGCCAGCCACATGCCGGCACCCGTCGTCAGACCTTTGACGGACCCGCGCGACTGGATGATTGTCCCGGCGGCGAGAAAGGCCACGCCTGCCGTCACCGCTTCGACCACGCGGATCGGATCAAGCTGCGTTGCAGCGGAGTCCGATCCGAAACGCGCGATCATCTCAATCGCAATGACGGCAAAAAGGGCAGCGGCCAGACTGGTCAGCATGTGCGTGCGCATCCCGGCCGGACGGTCTCGGGCCTCACGCTCGAAGCCAATGAGCAGGCCACAGAATGCCGCGAGCCCAAGGCGCAGCAGCATGTCGGCCGCTGCCATATCTATACTGAAATCGATACTGCCCATGGTGAAGTCACCTAGCAAGCTACGTATCTGAACCAACGTCCATGCGCTTGCCTTGTTGCTTGCCGGTTGCAGCGCGGGTCGTCAGCCTCGTTCAGTGCTGATGGTCGGCACCCTCGCCGTGATGGTGGGCCTCGGCTTCATCGACAAGGATACGTTCTGGCTGGTCAGCGACATGGAGCCGAAAGACGATGGCCCGCGCCCCGTCTGGCCCGCCGCGCGGCGCGTGAATGGCTTCGGGTTCAATCACGAAGGCATCACCGGACTTCAGCTCTACGTCCGGCTTGCCCTGTTGGACATGGATTGCCGAGCCTGAGATGACATACACGAACTCTTCGCCGGGGTGGTAGTGGCGTGGCACCGTAGCGCCAGCGGGGATGACGACATCGGAAATGATCAGCTCATAGCCGTCCAGACCTGAAATGCCCGCACGGAGCATTTCGTTGGAGCCGGGCGGTGGTGTGGTCTCAGCCTGCTGGCTGGGCGCTGTAGCGCAGGCGGCCGCCAGGATGGCGCCCAGGCCGACAATCACGTTTTTCATTGTGTTCTCCCTCCTCAAGGAGGCAGAACACTGCGCTCGTCTGGCCCAGCGGGCAAGAGATCGCTTAGCTGGCCGCTTCGTATTTGAAGCCGATCTCCAGTGTTACCTGGTAGTAGGCCACCTTGCCGTCATTGATGTAGCCGCGCGTCGAGACGACTTCGAACCAGTCGAGATTGCGCAGCGTCTTGCGGGCGGTGGTCAACGCGCCGTCAATGGCGTCCTCGATCGAGGTGGGCGACGTGCCGACGATCTTGGTTACAGCGAAAGTATCAGCGGACATGAATTGCCTCCAGTCTTGCGGGGTAGGGATTACCCCATTCAATCCGGGAACTAGGCCGAAAGTTCCCGCTGTCACCTGAATCGGGTCTGCCGGGCCGGTCGCCCGCGAGGCGGATTACCGTCCCCAGTTCAGGAGCAGGGCCGGGTCGATGTAGAAGTCTCCATCGCGGCTGTCGCTGGCAGAATTGCGCCACTTCACGGCCCAGTGGAGGTGCGGCCCGGTTGTGCGTCCGGTATTGCCTGTCTTCCCCAGCGGTTCGCCCTGCGAGATCACGTGGCCTTCTTCCACCGTGACTTCGGAGAGGTGCAGGAAGACCGAAACAAGGCCGCCGCCATGGTCCAGAAAGACGGTGCCGCCTTCATAATAGAGATCGGGATCGGCCAGCACGACACGCCCGCCGGCTGGTGCATAGACCGGCGTTCCGGTTGGCACGGCGAAGTCGTACCCTTCATGCACCGAGATCTTCTCACAGGCCTCGCCATTGGCGCCGGTGCCGATATATTTGCGCGTCGGCCCGAACGGCGAGGAGGCCGGACCGTCGACCGGCTCGACGAAGCCGTCGCGCAATTGCGGGCCCGGGTTGAAGCTTGCAAAGGCGGCCTGCTTCTTTACCCAGCTTTCGGCGGCATGCTGTTTCTGAGCGTCTGTGCGTGCGTCGACCTTGTCGCAATTGAACCCATTGATCAGCCGGAAATCATCCTGGCGCGGGGCAATCGTCAGGCTGATTGGGGGGATGTCGCTCGCCAGCGGCTTGAGGCGCAGCGGCGAGGGTTCATCCTGACGCAGGCCGATCAGAACAGCTCCGGTTTCGTCGGTCTGCACGGTGCGAAGGTGTTCGCCGTCCGGTCCGGAAATCTCGATTTCCAGGTCAGCAGGGCCCTTGCATCGGATGAGGCCACTCTGCTTGGTAATGCCCGAACATGACAGGCTTTCGGCGGTGATCGGCTCGCCATTGGCGGCAGGCGCAGCTGTAGCCAGCAGCAGGGCAAGAAGGGTCAAGAGGCGCGGAAAAGGCATCGGCCTGGTCACCGCCTATTTCTGGCCGGGTATCATCCGGCTGGCGGCAGCCGCTGCGTCGACATAGGCTTCCTGGTGATCCACGCTCCAGTAACGTAGCGCCTGCAGCGGAATCTTTCGGCCCGTGACCGCACAGGTGACGTAATCGCCAGGGCTGATCACTTCGAGATCGGCGTCGAGATAGCGAATCTTGGCTTCGCCTGAGGTTTTTCCGGTACGCGTAAGCATGAGGCTCATAATGGGTCCAAATCGCCGCTATTGGAAGAGGCCAGACTCAGGGCCGGGGCCCCGGTGCGGTTGGCGCCGTGCCGTCAGCCGGGCGGTCGGGATTGGGCGTGCGGAAAATCAGTGACAGGCTGCGCATGTAGTCCATCGGCCATTCGCCAACACGCTGGCGATGGGTGGCACGCAGTACGATCTCGACAGCGACGTCCGGATGGCTGAACACCAGCGATTCATCGACTGCGCCTGCGCCCAGAGGGCTCGCCCCAGGGTCTGACGCGGTCCACTGTGCCATGGCTGGGCACTCTCCGAGCCGAGCGGCGATTTCGGACCGCTGGTCACGGTAGTCGTTGAGATAGGGCACTTCGCTATGGGCCAAGCCGAGCTGGCAGGTGACCTGGTTGTAAGCGGAGCTGGCCGTTGCGGGATCGGCCGCCGGGACCACGACGGTGCAATAATCCGCGCCGAGCGATTGCAGCGCGTTGCCGGCTGGATAAGTGCCGATGACGCTGCCTTGCGCGGTGCCCGCCGAAAGCGACGCAAAGCGGCTTGCAACAACGCCGGCGCGAATGATCTGCCCGATTTCTGTGCATAGCGGGTCTGCTGGCGGGGCGGGCTGCCGTACTTGCGGATAGGTCGGACGTTCGGGTGGTGCGGACTGGACTGTCGGGCTGAAGGGGAGCGTCGTCGGCGGCGCTTCCTGTTCGTCGGTCGGGGCTGCCTGCGCGAGGGCTGGAAGGGCTGGCAATTGGCCAATCGCCATTGCTGCTGCGAGAAACGGGAAGCGGACAGGCGCAATCATCTTGTTTCCTTGCTGCGGTTCGAAGCCGGAGTCTACGCCCTCGCCAACGCTGTGGGCAAGCCAGCAGGAACGGGCAAAAGTTTTTGTTTTGTTCTTGAGAACATTTGTGGTACAGACCTTTCCTCAGATGTGACGCCGGCCTTGCATTGCAGGGTCAGATATGGACCTAAGGAGACGACTCATGGCGAAACCTGCACTGCAACTCGTGGACAAGGAGTCCGGCTTGGACAAGCAGAAAGCACTCGAAACCGCTCTGTCGAACATAGAACGCTCCTTTGGCAAGGGATCGGTCATGCGGCTCGGCGACAAGAAAGTCTCCGATATCGAGTCGGTGTCGACCGGATCGCTCGGGCTCGATATCGCGCTCGGTATTGGCGGCCTGCCGCGCGGGCGCATCATCGAGATTTACGGGCCTGAAAGCTCTGGCAAGACGACGCTGTCGCTGCATGCGGTTGCCGAAGCCCAGAAAGATGGCGGCGTCTGCGCCTTCGTTGACGCAGAACACGCGCTTGATCCGAGCTATGCCGCCAAGCTCGGCGTCGACCTGGACGATCTGCTCGTTTCCCAGCCTGATACTGGCGAGCAGGCGCTGGAGATCGCCGACACGCTGGTGCGCTCGGGCGCTGTCGACCTGCTGGTCATCGACTCCGTGGCGGCCCTGACGCCGCGGGCCGAGATTGAAGGCGAGATGGGCGATTCTCTGCCTGGTCTGCAGGCCCGCCTGATGAGCCAGGCGCTGCGCAAGCTGACCGGCTCGATCTCAAAGTCGAAATGCATGGTGATCTTCATCAACCAGATTCGCATGAAGATCGGTGTCATGTTCGGCAGCCCGGAAACCACGACCGGCGGTAATGCGCTGAAATTCTATGCCTCGGTCCGCCTAGATATCCGCCGTATCGGCGCGATCAAGGATCGTGACGAAGTGATCGGCAACCAGACGCGCGTCAAGGTGGTCAAGAACAAGGTCGCTCCGCCTTTCCGGCAGGTCGAGTTCGACATCATCTACGGTGAGGGCATTTCGAAGACCGGCGAACTCATCGATCTCGGTGTGAAGTGTGAGGTCATAGAGAAATCCGGTTCCTGGTATTCCTACAAGGATGACCGGATCGGCCAGGGTCGCGAGAAGACACGGCAGTTCCTGAAGGACAATCCCGATATTGCCGACGAAATCGAAACGGCGATCCGCAAGCAGTCCGGTCTGTTGTCCGAAGTGCTTCTCAATGAGGACGGTGCACATGAGGATGACGACGGCGATGCGGGCGAAGCCGAAACAGGCTGAGAACCCGTTTCCGCTCTCTTATCAATTGCAGTAGATCAGACCTTGCGGCGGGCCAGACGCTTGGCGCGCCGCAGGTGACCCTTTATATCGCCCTTAGGCGGGGGCTGGCCATCCACGATATGGCAGGCCCCATGGGCAATCAGGCCCGCTGGCGGATAAAGACGGTACACGGATGACAAGCGTCAACGAGCTTCGGGAAACCTTCCTCTCCTTTTTCGAAAGCAAGGGCCACACGCGCAAGGCGTCGGCGCCGCTCGTGCCGGACAATGATCCGACCCTGCTTTTCGTGAATGCCGGCATGGTGCCGTTCAAGAATATTTTCACCGGCGCCGAAACGCCGTTCGCGCCGCGTGCGACCAGTTCCCAGAAATGCGTGCGAGCCGGCGGCAAGCACAACGATCTCGACAATGTCGGTTACACCGCCCGCCATCACACTTTCTTCGAGATGCTCGGCAATTTCTCCTTCGGTGACTATTTCAAGGATGACGCCATTGATTTCGCCTGGGAGCTGGTGACGAAGGAATTCGGCCTGGCAAAAGACCGGCTGCTCGTCACGGTCTATGCTGAGGACGATGAAGCTGCGGCGATCTGGAAGAAAGTTGCCGGCCTCTCGGACGACCGCATCATCCGCATTCCCACCTCGGATAATTTCTGGTCGATGGGAGATACCGGTCCTTGCGGGCCCTGTTCGGAAATCTTTTTCGATCACGGCCCCGGCGTGCCCGGCGGTCCGCCCGGATCGCCGGATGAGGATGGCGACCGTTTCATCGAGATATGGAACCTGGTCTTCATGCAGTTCGACCAGCAACAAGGCGGTTCGCGGGTCGACCTGCCCAAGCCCTCGATCGATACCGGTATGGGGCTGGAGCGGATGGCCGCCGTCCTGCAGGGCAAGCACAACAATTACGAGACAGACCTCTTCATGAAGCTGATTGCGGCGGAAGAGGATGTCTACAAGGCCAAGGCGGCAGGCGATCACCTGGCCTCTTTCCGGGTCATCGCTGATCATCTTCGCACCTCCGCCTTCCTGATCGCCGATGGCGTGACGCCATCGAATGAGGGCCGCGGCTATGTGCTCCGCCGGATCATGCGCCGGGCCATGCGCCACGGGCACATTCTCGGCGCTCGCGAGCCGGCCATGTACAAGCTGGTCCAGACCCTGGCCGACGAAATGGGCGATGCCTATCCTGAGCTGCACCGCGCCCAGCCGGCTATCGAAGCCGCTCTTGAACAGGAAGAAGCCCGCTTTCAACGCACGCTCGGCCGCGGACTGGCGCTGCTGGAAGAGGCGACCGAGGGGCTTGGCGAAGGCAGCGAACTGCCCGGTGAAACCGCCTTCAAGCTGTACGATACGTTCGGTTTTCCGCTCGACCTGACGCAGGATATCCTGCGCGGCCGTGGCATGGGCGTAGACCAGTCCGGCTTCGATGCCGCCATGGCCGAGCAGAAAAAGGCGGCACGCGAAGCCTGGTCCGGATCCGGCGACAAAGCGTCCGAGGCCGTCTGGTTCCGCGTGCGTGACAAGACCGGTCCGACCGAATTCCTTGGCTATGCCGGCACGGAAGGCCAGGGTACGCTGAAAGCCATCGTCAGCGCTGGCGCCATGCAGGATACCTGCAGCGGCGGCGAATGCGAACTCGTCTTCGACCGAACCCCCTTCTATGCTGAAAGTGGCGGTCAGGCCGGTGACCATGGCGAAATCCACTTTGAGAACGGCGCCCGCTTCATTGTCCGCGATGTGCAGAAGCGCGCTGGCGACCTGCACGTCCATATTGGCGAACTGACCGATGGTTCGATTGCTCCCGGCGACCGCGCAACCTTGCAGGCCGCCGCACAGCGCCGGCAGCGCATCCGCGCCAACCACTCGGCCACGCACCTGCTGCATGCCGCGCTACGTAGCGTGCTCGGTCCTCACGTTACCCAGAAGGGCTCGCTCGTCGAGGAGGACCGGCTGCGTTTCGACTTCTCTCATGGTGGCCCGGTCACGCCGGCCGAACTTGAGGCGATTGAAAACCAGGTCAACGCCGTGATCCGTCAGAATGACGAAGCCCGCATTGAGGTGATGGCACCGGACGAGGCGATCGAGGCCGGGGCGCTGGCGCTGTTCGGCGAGAAATATGGCGACGAAGTTCGTGTGCTTTCCATGGGGCGCCCGCTTGAAGACGGTTCACGTCCATATTCTGTCGAACTCTGCGGTGGCACACACGTCGCCCGGACCGGCGATATTGCCGCTTTCGTGATCACGTCTGAAGGCGGTGTCTCGGCTGGTGTCCGCCGGATCGAAGCGGCGACGGGCGCCGAAGCGCTCGACTTCCTGAAGGCGCGTGCGCAGGTCGCGCTCGACCTTGCTGACCAGCTCAAGGTTCCCCTGAAAGATGTTGGCCGCAAGGTCGCGCAGCTCAACGAAGAGCGCCGTACCCTGGAGCGGGAGCTGGCCGATGCCAAGCGCAAGCTCGCCATGGGCGGCGGCGGATCGTCCGCGCCCGCTGGTCCTGAAGAGGTCGGCGGCTACAAGCTTATCGCGCGCGTGGCTGAAGGCGTAGGCGGTAAGGATCTTCGCGGGCTCATCGATGAGGCCAAGGCAAAGATGGGGTCCGGCATTGCCGTGTTTATCGGCGTCAATGACGGCAAGGCCGCTGTGGCTGTCGGCGTGACAGAAGACCTGACCGATAAGGTGTCGGCGGTCGACCTGGTACGCGTGGCTGCTGCGGAAGTCGGCGGCAAGGGTGGCGGCGGCCGGCCAGACATGGCCCAGGCTGGTGGCCCGGACGGCGCCAAGGCCGAAGCCGCGCTGGATGCGGTACGCAAGGCGCTGGCAGGCTAAGGCCGGAATTCAGGCAGCTTTCGGGAACAGAGGCTCCTCATCGCCCGGTTTCCATTGAGGAAATTTCGGCATGATCGCCTTGAAGCGCTGGCTCTCCAGGTGGGTTGAGAGCCAGCGCTGCAGGTGTGGCCACGGCTGGGCGTCGAACCAGCCCCTGTCGGTATTCGCGAACTGCCGGACGAAGGGCACGATCGCCATGTCGGCGAGCGAAACCTGGGCGCCAAAAAGCTGCGGCTTGCCAGACAGCCGCGCATCAAGCGCTTCAAGGAATTCGCCGCCTTCTGCGCGGTGGTGTTCGAAGTCTGCGCCCTCATAGCGCGCTGCATATTTGTAGCGGTCGAGATGGTGCTTGAAGCCGGAATCATTGTCCGAAATCAGGGAGAGCATGTCCTCGAGCGTGCCCATGTCTGGACTGAGCCAGTTTTCAGGATCGTTCGCGCGCAGGGCGTGGAGCATGACGTCAAGGCTCTCATCAATCACCGTCCCGTCAGGCAGGACAAGCACGGGAACCGTGCCCTTAGGTGAGGCCTCGAGCATTGCAGTCGGCTTGTCCCTCAGCACCACCTCGCGCAGACGGCATTCCAGCCCCGCCGAGGCAATGGCGAGGCGGGCACGCATGGCATAGGGGCACCGGCGAAAGGAATAGAGAACCGGGCGGCTCATCAGCTCGATGATTTGGCTGGTGCCCGGCCGATATGCGCCTGTCCGCGCTGCCGGGCGAGATCGACCTGCTTCTGCCGCTCGGCGAAACGGATGCGCTGCGCGTCGGTCAGCTGGTCATGACAGGCCGGGCAGCAGATGCCTTCCTCAAAACGCGGATCTGACCGGTCGGCTTGGCTGACGGGCCGCTTGCAACCATGGCAGAGATCGTAGCTGCCGAGTTCCAGGCCATGGCCGACCGAGACGCGCTGGTCGAAGACGAAGCACTCGCCGCGCCATTTGCTTTCGGGCTCTGGAATGGTTTCCAGGTATTTCAGGATGCCGCCCTTGAGATGGTAGACCTCATCAATCCCTTCGGCCTTCACAAAACTCGTCGCCTTTTCGCAGCGGATGCCGCCGGTACAGAACATGGCGATCTTTGGCGTACGGCCCTGTTCTTCAAGCTGTTGACGAAAATTGCGAAACCACTCCGGAAAGTCCCGGAAGGTCTCGGTTTCCGGGTCGATGGCGCCGTCGAAGGTGCCGATCGCATATTCGTAATCGTTGCGTGTATCGATTAGCACCGTATCGGGATCGCTGATCAGGGCATTCCAGTCTTCCGGCGCCACATAAGTTCCGACCAGCTGGTTCGGGTCGGTGTCTGGCACGCCCATCGTGACAATCTCGCGCTTTTGCCGGACTTTCAGCCGCCAGAATGGCATGGCCTCGGCATGGCTTTCCTTCCACTCGAGGTCGGCGCAGCCCGGCAGGGCGCAGAGGGCTGTCATGGCGCTGTCCAGGCCAGAGCCTTCTGCGGCAATGGTGCCGTTGATCCCCTCACGGGCGACCAGAACCGTGCCTTTCGCACCGGCGGCCATGAGCGCGGCTTCAACCTGTCCGCGGATGGCACCCGGATCGGCGAACGGGGTAAACTTGTAGAAGGCGGAAACGCGGATACTCATCCCCGGGCTTATGCCAGAGGTGCGGTCCAGAGGCCAGATTGGACGGGCAGAGCGGCTGCCCGGCAGGCTGCGCGCCTAGTCCATCTTGTCCTTGGTGGATTCCGCGGTGTCACTGACCACATCGCCAGCGGCGGAGACATCCTTGCCGATGCCGCTGATCGTGTTGCAGGCCGACAGAACCGGGAGGGCAAACAGGGCGGTAAAAACCAGAATCAGCTTTTTCATGAGCTTCGCTCCTTAACCAATGGCCAGCATATTCTCTGGTCAGGCGAATATGGCAATCGGAAAATTCGGCACAAGCTTCAGATATCGCTTGTTCCCTTCGGCCCCGACTCCCTGCTAATGGAGCGCCATGAAAAGCGCTGTCATCGTTTTCCCCGGTTCGAATTGTGATCGAGACGCTCAGGTCGCACTGGCGAGCCTGACCGGCGAGGAGCCGGTCATGGTCTGGCACAAGGACGGGCAGATCCCTGACGGGACCGACCTGATCATGGTGCCTGGCGGGTTCTCCTATGGCGACTATCTGCGCTGCGGCGCTATGGCAGCCAACTCACCAGTCATTTCTGCGTTGAAGCGTCATGCCGAGCGTGGCGGCTATGTGCTGGGCGTCTGCAACGGCTTCCAGGTCCTGACGGAGACGCGTCTGCTGCCTGGTGCGCTCTTGCGGAATGCCGGCCTCGACTTTGTCTGCAAGCCGCAGGCGCTGAAGGTCGAAAACTCAAATACGGCCTTCACAAGCGCCTATGCGGGCAAGGACGAAATCAGCGTTCCGATCGCCCATCATGACGGCAATTATGTCGCGGACGAGGAAACGTTGGACCGGCTGGAAGGGGAAGGCCGCGTGGCGTTCCGCTATGCCGGCAACCCGAATGGGTCAGCCCGCGATATTGCAGGTATCCTGTCAGAGAATGGACGGGTCCTGGGGCTGATGCCCCATCCCGAGCGCGCCATTGGCGGCCATGAGGGCGGCGAAGATGGCCGTGGCATGTTCGAGAGTCTGCTCGCGGCTATCTGACCGGTTCGTCCTAGGCCGGACCGGAAAGTTCGGCTAGTCTCCCGCCAGGAACAGGACAGGGAGGGCCTCGTGTCCTATCTCCAGGAAACCCGCGATGCGGGCCGGGAAGTGTTTCCCGATCTTGCGCGTGCCTGCGCGCTGATCGGGATCGCGCTCGTCAATGTTGCGGTGTTTTCGCATCCGATGATGGGCGGTTATTCGGCTGAGGGCGCACTCGAAGGGGCCGACAAATGGTCCTATTTCATCGTCAACGCCTTCTTCCTGATGAAGTCGTACACGCTGTTCTCCTTCATGTTCGGGGTCGGCTTCGCCTACCAGATGAAGTCTGCCGAGCGCCGGGGCGTCGGCTTTGCCGGGCGGTACTGGCGGCGAAGCATCGGTCTTCTGGTCCTCGGCCTGCTGCATGTCGCCTTGCTTTTCCAAGGCGATATCCTGGTGATCTATGCCATCCTCGGCTGCCTGCTCTTCCTGTTCCGGAACATGG
Organism: Henriciella mobilis; assembly: GCF_003576285.1. Taxonomy (NCBI): domain Bacteria; kingdom Pseudomonadati; phylum Pseudomonadota; class Alphaproteobacteria; order Hyphomonadales; family Hyphomonadaceae; genus Henriciella; species Henriciella mobilis. Next base: position 371,524 of record NZ_QWFX01000005.1, read on the forward strand.
GTGAATCGGGCCTGATCCGCTGGGCCATCGCGCTCTATGCGGTGCAGATTCTAGTCGTCGTCCTCGCCTCCGGTTCTTTCATCGCCGGCATGGCGTTCGCGCCCGAGGCGATGCAGGAACAGATCGCCATGAATGACGAGCTGATCGTCTCGGCTAATGAAGCCTATGGCAGCGGAACCTTTGCCGATTCCATCGCGCAGCGGTTTACCGAGTGGGGCCAGGTGATCACCTTCGGCATGATGATGCAGGGTATCGGCGCGATGGCCTTCTTCGTCTTCGGCCTGGCGGCGGTCCGGATGGGGTCGATTGCCGATCCCGCCCGCCCGTTCTGGAAACGCTGCCGGCATGTCTTCCTGCCCATCGGTGTGACCGGCAGCGCCGTGGGGGCCTGGTTCATGGTCAATGCGGAAGGCGGCATGATGTCGACCGGCGCGATGATCGGCATGATGTTTATCGTCGCGTTCAGCCCCTTCTCGACGGCGGGCTATCTCGGCCTGATCGCGAAATGGGCGGAGAAACCGCAGGGCGCGTTCAAGATCTTCCTTGCGCGCGGCGGGACGGCATCCCTGACGGCCTACCTGCTGCAGAGCGTGATCTTCTCGCTGGTCTTCAACAATTACGGGCTTGGCTATTTCGGCGAGATGGGCGCTGCTGTGACCATCCTGCTGGCGCTTGCTGTCGGCTTCGGTTCGATTGCCTCTACGAGCCTATGGCGCCTGGCGTTCCCACGCGGCCCCATGGAATTTCTCCTCCGCCGCTGGACGTATCTTGGAGCGCGTTGAGGCCGGTGGAATGCGAAGGGCGAAGAACAGGTCTCCTTCGAAACCGGATGGCGACCAGTCGGCCTGCAGCCCGGCAGAGGATGGCTCAAAGGCGGCATGTGCCGGGTCATAATTGCTGTTGCGGACAAAGCGCAGGCCGGTCCCCGAATAGCAGACCTCTTCGAAACGGCTTGAAAACGGCAGCTTCAGGCGAGACAGCCGGGCATTGCGGGCAACGGCTTTGGCTGCATTGATCATGGGCGGCAATGCAATAGCCGGATCAACCCCCGGACGAACGGCGAGGTCGATGATCTCCAGCTCCGCCGGCTCAAACGAGTTCGGCTTGGTAATGGCCAGCTGGATAAGTCCGTCGAGACCATCCTTGCCTTCCAGACCAAGCAGCGCGATGCGGCCCGGCGCGTCAGGGTCAGCCATCTGGTAGGCGTAAACGCTGGCGGAGCGGTCGGGCACGGCGCGCGAGCCCATATGGGCCGCGGTGTTGAACTCCTCGATCAATTCGCCGTCACCCCGGCGCAGCGGATCAAGCGGCAGGATATTGCCGCGTCCGGGCAGGGCCCGTTCGAGCGTGCGCGGGGCCCCGCCAAAGAATTCACGGCGCGACAGCCAGTCATAAAGCACTTCATCCCGGGCCAGGCGGGTCATGACGTGACCGGCCACCATGGTCATCGAGTGAATCGGCCATTCGATCCGCTCGCGGCCCTGCGGGCCCAGCCAGGCGGTGAGCCCGATGCGCTTGTGGAAGTCACCGGCAATGGCATTGTTGTTCAGTGTGTAGATCGCCGACCCGCCATGCGTCTGCAGGGCGCGCCGGGCAAGCGCAAAGCCAGCGCCGCGGCCATCTGGTCCGGAAATGAAGGTGTGACCGCAAATCGCTGTCTGGAGACGGCCATTGACGTGAAACCGGCGGGCCTGGAGCCCGATCATGGCCACGAGCGTATTTCTGCGCTCGGCCACGAGGGCCGGCGCTATGTCGCCCTGCTCGGGATTCTCGAACAGCGCCCAGTGCCAGCTTTCCGCGCTTCGCACCGGAAAGCCGGCGCTCTTGACCAGCTTGGCTATGGCGCTGACATCACCTGGCCTGACTGCGCGGATCGAAATCATGTCGTTTTTTTCCTCCCGATCTCAGGAGGTTAGCAGCATAAGCCTCAGACATGTTTAATCGGTGCCGTGAGATTTCACGCTTTCGAAAAACAGTTTTTGCGCGATGTACGAGAAGCTGTTTATCTTTCGGGAAATGACAAAAGGGCTGGAGGAAACGGGATGACACTCAGACTTGCGGGATTTGCCGCGCTCGGCGCGTTGCTGGCGGCGTGCGGACAATCGGCGGAAAACACAGAGATCGCGGACACGCCCGACGCGGCCGCTTCTTCGGATGAGAGCGCCGATGCTGGAAATGAGGATGCACAGACCCCTGCAGGTCCTGAAGCGGCCGATTATGCCAGTATGGACAATTGGCTCTGCCATCCCAACAAGGCCGACAGTGCCTGCGAGAAAGACTTGTCGTACACGGTCGTGAATGGCGATGGGGCGCTAGATGTCGTGCCATTCGAGGCCGCCGAGAACCCGCCAGTCGACTGCTTCTACGTCTATCCGACCATATCCTTTGACACGACGCCCAATAGTGACCTTGTCGCCGGTGCTGAGGAGAAGCGCGTTGCCGCGACCCAGTTTGGCGCCTTTGCTGAAACATGCCGGCTGTTCGCCCCGGTCTACCGGCAGGTCACGCTCACGCATCTTCAATCGATGATGGCTGGCGGTGAGTTCAAAGCCGACGCCGAACTTGCCTATGGCGATGTGAAGGCAGCCTGGGACCGCTACCTGGAGACGGAGAACAATGGCCGCGGTGTCGTTCTTGTCGGTCACTCACAGGGCGCGCGCGTCATAGACCAGTTGCTCCGCCGGGATGTTTTCGGAACACCTGCGGAAGACCTGGTCGTGTCCGCGATGCCGATTGGCTACAATGTCTATGGCGACGCTGAGACAGGCAATGTTGGCCCATTCGAACCATGCGTCACAAAGGGCCAGACGCAATGTGTTGTGGCTTATGTCTCTTTCCGCTCTGACGGGCCGCCCCCGGCTGAAAGCCGCTTCGGCACCGCCGGACCAGATGGGCAACGCGCGCTCTGCATCAATCCCGGCAAGCTGTCTGGTGACGATGGTGTCATGGATGCACGCCTTGCCAAGGCCGGTTTCTTCGGACTGGACAATGCCTCCTTCGTGGAGGGTGCTTCCATCGAGACGCCTTATGCAGCCATGCCCGGCATGCTGTCGGCGCAGTGTGTGGAAACCGATGGCCACACCTATCTGGCGATTGAAGTGTCCGGTGATCCCGCCGACCCGCGCGCCGACGACATCATCGGGGATGTTGTGGTCGGAGGCGAAGTGCTTGCAGACTGGGGGCTCCACCTGATCGACATGAATGTCGCCATGGGCAACCTTGTCGACATCGTGAAGGCGCAGGCCGAGACTTGGGTTGCCGAACAGGCGGGTGACTAGGTCGGGACCTGTGCCGCCGGTCAGCTGCTGGCAGACAGCCGGTTAGCGAGTTCAGCGTGCCCCTCGACCATGCGCTTGATCTGGGCGGGATCCGGCTCCATCGCCGTCTCGCCCATTTCGTGCGTGCCACCGAGGACGATACCGGTCTTTCGCGGAAACATGTAGAGCACGCCCTCTGCGGTCGGCGCGACATAGGAATAATCGATCTCCGGCTGGGGCAGCAGGTGCGAGAGCTGGCCGCGTATGGGCACCAGGCTCTCATCGCCAAACAGGTCTCGCGCGCCGAGGCCGGTGCAGTTGACGATGACCGGCTCGGGGAGGGCTTCCACGTCGGAGAGGCCTGAAAGGCGCGTGCCGATGAAGTGCGCACCGGCGATCTGGGCATCCTGCATGATCTCGTCGAGGTAAAAATCAGGATCGATGATCATGGCCCTGAACCGCTCCATGAAGGCGTAGCCGAACAGCGTGTTCTCATGCGCCCGCTGCAGCTCGGGATAGATATCGTCGCCGCCCGGCAGCGAGTCGTATGCGACCGGCGTGCGTCTCGAGAGGGCATGGTGGTCTGCCCAATAGACGCCATAGCCGGGACGATTGACGTAGGGCAGGAAGCCGCGATGGGCTGCGCGGATCAGCAAGTGGTTGCGGCGGAGAAAGTCAGGCGTGGCTACGTTACGGTCGAAATAGCCTGTTGGAAACCAGAGAACGCCTGCGATGTTGGATGTGGTATGCGGTGGAAGATGCTCGGCATAGACGGTAACGGCATGGCCGCGCCGGGCGAGAATGAGGGCCGTCGTCAGCCCCATCACGCCCGCGCCCAGAACAGCGATGGGGCCGCCCTCTGCTGCATGGGCGGCCAGTTCGGCGGCGACCGGGCTGGTGCCCCAGCTCATCGTGACACCGCAGCCGCCGTGGCCATAATTATGGATAATGGTTTTTCCACCCAGCGCCTCTGCCTCCAGCCTGTAGCCCTGCGGCCGATACGGGCGCAAGCCGACCACAGTGCGTGTCACCCGCTGCATGGATGACTGGACAGGAGGGTAGGTCCGTCCAGGCTGGTAGGTCTTCAGCGAGGGTACCGGCATGGATGTGCATGCACCCAGCGAGGAGAGGCCGAGGCCCGATAGCATGTCCCGTCGTCTCATCGCATCCCTCGCTTTTTGCGCTCCGCCAGATACAGGAAAGGCCGGACACCAAGAGTCGCCCGGCCTTCCATCAGGTCTGAATTGCTGGCGCCGGTTTATTCGCCGTCTTCTTCTTCTTCGCTTTCCGGGCGCTGATAGCTGATGTCGGGACGGCAGTCGGCCACGATCTGGCGGGCCGCTTCGCTTGCCGGAATGGTGGCAACGTCCGAGTCATCGATCACGACGCGGATTACGCCTTTGGCCGAACCCATCATCGTTGCGAAATAGTCGTTGATCGAGGTGGTGATGTTCACCGGATTATCGGCCGCGACATAGGCCTTCGAGCCCGCCGAGGTGTAGATCGCGATGGAGGACTGTTCCGACAGTTCATAATCGTCGGGCAGGTAGCGCAGCATGGAGACCGAGTTGGCCTGGCCTTCCTCGCCGGACTGGCAGACCACGGCGAGTTGGGCCTCACCGTCGATATCTGAGAATACGGCGGCCGGCGCACGGCTGATCGTGGTGGTTTCCCACTCGCCTTCCATCGCGTCGTCCGTTGCTTCGGTCGATGTCACGGCGTATTCGAAATCGGCGAGCTGGATCGACGTGACGCTGCCGTCGCTGCCTTCCGGGTGCGGGGTAGGCATCCGCGCGTCCGGGTCGACGCTGCCGCCGCCACAGGCTGCGAGGGCGAGGGCTGCGAGGCTCAATGGGAGATGGCGCATGGAAATTCCTCCAATCCAATCGGATTCGTAACTCGAAAACTGTTCACAAGTTTCGGTTTAAGCAACCCTGACAGGAATTTCCACCTTCTAATCTGGCGACTCGCAGCAGTTGTGGTTATGGAGCGCGCATGACAGACACATCCGCCATCCTGGCCCACCTCAAGGCCGAGCAGACCGAGACCGACGCAGCCGGCCATGGCATCAATGCCGAGGAATGGGACCGCCTCGTCACCCGGCTTGGCCGCAATCCAAATCTTGTCGAGCTCGGCATCTATTCGGTGATGTGGTCGGAGCACTGCTCCTACAAGTCCTCACGGCGCCATCTCTCCAAGTTCCCGACCAAGAATGACCGCGTCATCCAGGGGCCGGGCGAAAATGCGGGCGTGATCGATATTGGTGACGGGCAGGCGGCCATCTTCAAGATGGAGAGCCACAACCACCCTTCATACATCGAGCCATACCAGGGCGCTGCGACGGGCGTTGGCGGTATCCTGCGCGATGTCTTCACCATGGGCGCGCGTCCGATTGCGCTGGTCAATGCGCTGCGCTTCGGCTCGCCGGATCACCCGAAGACGCGCTCGCTTGTGGCTGGCGTTGTTTCCGGCATTGGTGGCTATGGCAATTGCGTGGGCGTGCCGACCGTGGCCGGCGAGACGCAGTTCGACGAGGGCTACAATGGCAACATCCTCGTCAACGCGATGGCCGTCGGCCTCGCGGACCAGGACAAGATTTTCTATGCGCGCGGCGCAACGCCCGGAAACCCGATCTTCTATGTCGGCTCGAAGACCGGCCGCGATGGCATCCATGGCGCGACCATGGCGTCGGCTGAATTCTCCGAAGGCGACGAGGAAAAGCGCCCGACCGTGCAGGTGGGCGATCCGTTTACTGAAAAGCTGCTGATCGAGGCGTGCCTTGAACTGATGGCAACCGATGCCATCCAGGCGATCCAGGATATGGGGGCAGCGGGGCTGACGTCCTCATCGGTCGAGATGGCCGACAAGGGCGGCATCGGCATCGAGATGGACCTCGACAAAGTGCCCCAGCGCGAAGAGGGCATGACCGCCTATGAGATCATGCTGAGCGAAAGCCAGGAGCGGATGCTCATGGTGCTCAAGCCCGGCAAGGAAGACGTCGCGAAGGCGATCTTCGACAAGTACGATCTCGACGCCGAAGTGATCGGCGTGACCACCGATACCGGCCATATGGTGCTCAAGCAGTTCGGCGAGGTGGTCTGCGATATTCCCGTGCCGCCGCTGGCCGAAGACGCACCGAATTATGACCGGCCATGGGTCGAGCCGCGCACTCGCCAGCCCTTCGACATCTCGAAGTATCCAGAGCCTGAGGATTATGGCGAGGTTCTGCTGAAGCTCATGTCCTCGCCTGACATGGCGTCCAAGCGCTGGATCTGGGAGCAATATGACCGCCACGTCATGGGCGACACGATCGACAGCTCGCAGTCCATGGGCGACGCCGCCATCGTGCGTATCCACGGCACCAACAAGGCGTTGGCGATCTGTTCCGACTGCAACCCGCACTATGTCGCCGCTGACCCGTATGAGGGCGGCAAGGCCGTGGTCGCCGAGGCCTACCGTAACCTCTCAGCCGTTGGCGCAACGCCGATTGCGATCACCGACAATCTCAATTTCGGCAATCCGGAAAAGCCCGCCACCATGGGCTATATCGTCAAGGCCATCGAAGGCATGGCCGAGGCCTGCCGCGTGCTCGATTTCCCCGTCGTTTCCGGCAATGTCAGCCTCTACAACGAGACCGATGGCAAGGCGATCCCGCCCACGCCAGTGGTTGGCGGCGTGGGGCTGATCGAGGACGTCTCGAAGGTCGCAACGCTGAAAGGCGCGCAGTCCGGCGACGCGTTGTTTGTCATCGGACCTGATGCGGGACATCTGGGTGCTTCACTTTATGCGCGTGAATGGCTTGGTCTGAAAGGTGACGACCTCGGCCCGCCACCGCCTGTGAATCTGGATGAAGCCGTCCACGTCGCTGCGGGCATTCGCAAGCTTGTCCGCGAGGGAGCCGTTCATGCGATTCATGATATCAGCGATGGCGGATTGGCCTGCGCTGTGGCGGAATTGGCTCTGTCCGCGGGCCTTGGTGCGGACATATACGGGCCGGGCGCAGGCCGCGCCGGTTTCCTGTTCGGTGAAGATCAGAACCGCTACGTTGTTGCCGTCGCGGCGGCTGGTGCCGATGCAATGCACCAGAGGCTCAAGTCACTTGGTCTGAGTTTTGTCCAGGTCGGTACGATCACTACGGACTCGATAAACTTTGTTCTTGTCGATTCAGCCCCTCAATCGCTTTCCCTCGCCACCCTGCGCGAAGCGCATGAAGGCTGGCTGCCGCGTTACATGAAGGGCGAATAGCGACCCGGTCTGGTCTTTTAAGACGGATTTCAAAAAAATCGGCATCCGGGTGATCCAGCTGAGATCACTCGCCGTAAGCGTGTTTAGAGGAGATTGTCCCGCGCAGTGTTCGTCGCCTGCGTCTCATCTCTCCTCGCTGAGCGCGCTGACCGGTCCGGTTCCCCTCCCTCTCCGAACCAACAGGGTCAGCGCGCATATTTTTCTGAGAACTGGCGGCAAACAGGAACAGTCATCCGGGCTGTCCGTCAAAACGCGGAAGAATCTGCCGGGCGCTGATTGACCTTCTGCTGGCTTGGCGCTTGGCTGCAGCCAGTATGGAGGTTCCCCGAATGAAAATCAGACTGACCCAGGTGAGTGCGTCCGTTCTTGGCCTCGCGCTCCTGTCCGGCTGCGTGAACAAGGCTGAAGACCTGCCGCCCGCCGAGGCGCCGCCGCCCCCGCCAATTGCCGATGCGGATGACGGCCCGACGGTCGCCGAGGCCGAGGCTTTCATCGAACGCGCTGAAGCCGAACTTGCGGCCATGTCGAAGGAAATCAGCCCCATCTTCTGGGAGCAGGCGACCAATATTACCGATGAGACCAACGCCGCCGCAGCGGAGGCCGGCGCGCGCGCAACCAAGCTTTCGGTGTCGCTGGCGAACCAGTCGAAAACGTTCAACGAAGTCGATCTTCCGGCCGAGCTCGCGCGCAAGATGCAGCGTCTCCAGTCCGGCATAACCATTCCGGCGCCCTCCGCCGAAGGGGCCGCTGAGGAGTTGTCGGAGATCACGACAGGTCTGGAAGCCACCTATGGCACCGGCTCCTTCACCTATAAGGGCGAGGAGCTGAACCTCGACCAGCTCTCCACCATCATCGAGACCAGCCGCGACCCGGACGAGCTGAAGGCCGTCTGGGAAGGCTGGCGCACCATCTCCCCACCGATGCTGGTGGACTACGCCCGCATGGTCGCGATTGCGAATGAGGGCGCCAATGAGCTTGGCTACGACAATCTCAAGACGATGTGGCTATCGACCTATGACATGCCGCCGGAAGAGATGGCCGATGAGGTTGACCGGCTTTGGCAGCAGGTCTCGCCGCTCTACGAGGAATTGCACTGCTATGTCCGCGGTGAGCTGAACGACTATTATGGCGACGAGATCCAGCCCGCGACGGGGCCGATCCGGGCTGACCTTCTCGGCAATATGTGGTCGCAGAGCTGGTCGAACATCTATCCGCTCGTCGAGCCCGAGGGCCTGCCAGGTCAGGGCTACAATCTCTCAGAGGAGCTGGTCGACGCCGGCTATGACCCGATCAGGATGGTTGAGACCGGAGAGGCCTTCTTTACCTCACTCGGCTTTGACCCGCTGCCGGAGACCTTCTGGGAGCGCAGCATGATCGTGCGCCCCGAGGACCGTGAGGTTGTCTGCCATGCTTCGGCCTGGAACCTCGATGATGAGGAGGATGTGCGCATCAAGATGTGTACGGAGGTCAATGCGGAGGACTTCTACACCGTTCACCACGAACTCGGTCACAATTTCTACCAGCGCGCCTACAAGGACGCTGATTACCTCTACAAGACCGGCGCCCATGACGGCTTCCATGAAGCGGTGGGCGATTTCATCGCCCTGTCGATAACACCGGTATACCTCGAGAAAATCGGCCTCATCTCGGACGCCCAGATTCCGGGCGAGGACGCAGACATCGCGCTTCTGCTCAACACGTCGCTCGACAAGATCGCCTTCCTGCCTTTCGCGCTGACGGTGGATAGCTGGCGCTGGGACGTACTCGATGGCACGACCGAGCCTGAGGACTACAATCGGCACTGGTGGGCACTGCGCACGAAGTATCAGGGGATCGTTCCGCCTGGCCCGCGCCCGGAGAACGCCTTCGACCCCGGGGCGAAGTACCACATTCCCGGCAACACGCCCTACCTTCGCTATTTCCTGAGCTACATCATGCAGTTCCAGTTCCATAAGGCGGCCTGTGAGCAGGCCGGATGGGATGGCCCGCTGCACCGCTGCTCGATCTATGGAAACGAAGAGGTCGGCAAGCGCTTTGAGGCGATGCTCGCCATGGGTGCGTCGGAGCCCTGGCCGGATGTGCTGGAGACCTTCACGGGCACGCGCGAGATGGATGGATCGGCGATTGTCGAGTATTTCGACCCGCTGATCACCTGGCTTGAAGACGAGAATGAAGGCCGCAGCTGCGGCTGGAACTAGGCTGGCAACCTGGCGCAGAAACGAGTGCCCCGGGCCGTTTGGTCCGGGGTTTTCTTATGAGCACCAGCCGCGCTGATGCTGGCCCCAGCGGTGGGCAAGCCCCTCATCGACCAGCCTGTCGCCAACCGAGCGGCCATTGACGGTCGCAACGCGCAGCAGGCGGCCATACTTGTCGCGATCGCGTGACGAAGAGGTCTGAAGCGCGACCTCGCCCTCGTTCAGAAGTTCGGTCAGCCGGTGCGTGGCGCGCTCACCGAGGACGCGTTCCCAGTCGCATCCAGGCGAGAACACTTCGGGAGCGTCAATATCGGCAAGGCGGATCTTCTCACCCGTTGCCCAGATCGTGTCGCCATCAACAACGCAGTTCATGCGAAGCCCGTTGCCGCATTCGGCAAAGCTGATTGGGCCGGGCAGCGGCGTCACGTTGGCCTTCTCGCGACCGAAATAGGAGATGGCGAGCGCGACGGCGAGCAGGATGAGAAGCGGGATGAGCGATACGTCGCCACCCTGGACGCGTAACCAGCGTCCAAAGAAAAAGGACCTGACGAGGCGAACCATGATGCGGGCTCCCGGCTGAGACCCCGCAAAAGTCTTTCCAAAAGGTTACGAAAACCTTTCCGGTTTCCTTCTATCGCAGCTCGTCCCTATTGCTCGGCCATCCACTGGTCGGCGGCCTCGGCCATCAGGATCACGGTATCGACACAGCGCGCAAACGTGACCGGGTCGATCTTGTCGAAAGTGTCGCTTGGTTGGTGATAGTCGGGATGATCCTCGACACCGAGATAGATGATCGGGATACCGGCGCGCAGAAAGGGGGCGTGATCGGACTGTAGCGACCAGTCCTGCTCGCCCCATTCCGGACTGTCATGGCCGCGCTTCAGCGTGATTGGCGCGCCTTCCGCGACACTGTCGATCAGCGGGACGAGGTCAGGATAGTGATAGCCGCCCACGGCATAAAGCTCGCCCTTGTCGGCGCGCGCGACCATGTCGAGGTTGAGGTTCAGGGCCAGACGGTCCTTCAGTGTTTCCGGCATGGCCTGGACGAAATAGGCCGATCCGGTAATGCCTCGCTCCTCGGCATCAAAAAAGACGAAGACAATTGTGCTTTCGGGCGGATTGGCCTTGAACCAGGCGGCCGTCTCCAGCAGGGCGGCCACGCCGGACGCGTTGTCGTCGGCGCCGTTGTAGATTTCGCCGCCATCCATGCCGAGATGATCGTAGTGGGCGGACATCACAATGACCGGCGCATCCGCGCCGAGGTTGCCTTCAATGGAGGCGATCAGGTTTGTGCCGCGCACTTCCAGGTTCGGCTGGTCGAACCGGCCTGCGGCGAAGGGCGCTTGGTAGCCATTATCGAAGTACGGGTCGACGCCCAGTGCCTGCAATTGCTCCACGATCAGGGCCTGCGCTTTCAGGTTGCCGGGCTCGCCTGTACGGCGTCCCTCGAATTCGTCCGATGAGAGCGTTTCGAGATTGGCGATGGCGCGTCCGGCATCATGATACGCCGCCTGGTATCCGGCCGGTTCGACCGGCGCGGCAGGGGCCTGCTCTGCCGCTGGCGCATTCGAACAGGCAGCCAGCAAGAGCATAGCAGCGAAGAGGGATCGGATCATCGGGAAGGCCTCCACAGGAACTGGCTTGACCCTAGAGAGATTGAACGCCATGTGCCAGCCGAAGGAGACAGCCCATGGCCATGGATCGTGCAACACTTGAAACGCATCTCAAGGAAGCGTTCCCGGACGCAGAGATCACGCTCACCGACCTTGCTGGAGACAATGATCACTGGCAGGCGGAAATCGTGTCGGAGCAGTTCAAAGGCGTCTCGCGCGTCAAGCAGCACCAGATGGTCTATGCCGCGCTGAAGGGAAAGATGGGCGGCGAGCTGCACGCCCTTGCTCTCAAGACAAGCGCGCCCGCCTAGGCCTCAATTTTCAGAATCTTCGGTTTCGGCCTCTTCGGGAAGCTGACCGGATGGCAGGCGGCCCTGCAGCCCCGCATTGTCCTTGTAGTCGGCTGGAAGCGTTTCCAGGTGCTGGACCGAATACACCGGAATGCCGTCCTGGCGGCGCCTTGGCAGTGGCCGCGTGCCTTCCGGCGGCAGCGTGTAGGTTCCCGACTCCTCGCTGCGGCGCAAGCCAGGCCAAGGCCGGTCGGCATCACCGATCGAAGCCGGCTGAGCGGGCAGTGGCCGGCGATCCGGTTCATCCATTCGTTGCTGCTGGATACTACCCGTCGGCGCGGGTCTTGGCGCGGCAGGCTGTGCGACAGGCGGGCGGGCTTCGGCCGCTTGCGGCTGTGAGGGGGGCGGGGGCGTGTAGGCCACGCTGACTGGGGCGCTCGATCGCTTCACAATGCCTGAGATGGCGGCGACGCGTTCGACAGGCGGGCCGTCGACCGACTTCAGTTCACACTTCGGCCCGGCCCGGAAGGTCGGCGGCGTCAGTGACCAGGCACGGCATTGCGCATCACTTTCGCAGGTCGCCGCGCAGGCGTCAGGCGTCGAGCCTCGCAAGGTCGCATAGGTTCCAGCCGGGCGGTATGTATCTCTCTCACGGGCCGGCCCGTTACCGTCCGCTACTGCTGGCAGGATTGCCAAGGCCAGCATCGAAAAGGATGCAAGGGTACGGATCTTCAGGGACATTCACGCGCGCTTTCAGACCAAACCGGTCTCCTGATTTATCAGTCCAGCCCTTAAGGATGGGTTAGGCGTCAGCCCTTGGCGGCGATCTCTTCTTTCAGCGCCTCGATCTCCAGCCAGTCTTCCTCAGCCTTATCAAGGTCTGCCCGCGCTTTATTCAGGCGCCCGGTCAGTTGCTCGAACTTTTTCGGGTCCGCGCTGAACAAGTCGGGATCGCCCAGTTGTTTCTCGAGGTCTGCAATTTCCGCTTCCAGGCGAGGCAGAGCGGCTTCGACTTCCTTGAGCCGGTGCTGGTCCTTGAAAGAGAGTTTGGCTTCACGTTTGGGGGTGTGAGCGGGCGCCTGGGCCTTGGGTTTGTCCTGCGGCGGTGGCGCGGCGGCCTTGCGGGAGGTCAGTGATGGCACCTGCTGCGCGGCATCGCTCCACCCGCCTGCCGTTTCGACCCATTTTCCCTTGCCCATCGGCACCAGGCAGGAGGTGACAATCGCATCGAGGAAGGCGCGGTCGTGGCTGACCAGGATCAGCGTGCCGTCAAACTCGCTAAGCATCTCCTCCAGAAGGTCGAGCGTCTGCATGTCCAGATCATTGGTCGGTTCGTCGAGGACCAGAACGTCAGCGGGTTTTGCAAGCGCGATGGCGAGGGTCAGCCGGTTGCGCTCACCGCCGGACAGGGCCGAGACGGGCTGGCGCAGCTGTTCAGGCGAGAACAGGAAGTCCTTGGCGTAGGCGGCGACATGCTTCGACTTGCCTTGCACCATGATCGCGTCGCCGCCAGCAGGCGCGAGCGCCTCCCACAGCGTATCGCTTGGTTTCAGGGTTTCCCGCGTCTGGTCCAGATAGGTCACTGTGAGGGCCTGGGAGAGTTTTACCGAGCCCTTGTCCGGCGCGATTTCCCCTAGCAGGAGCTTGAGCAACGTCGTCTTGCCGACACCATTGGGTCCGACAATGCCGATGCGGTCGCCCTTCAGGATACGCAGTGACAGGTCATCAACGATGATTGTGTCGCCGAACGCCTTTGACAGGCCGAAGGCTTCCAGCACCTTGCGGCTCTGGCTGTCGCCGCTTTCGGCCGAGAGGCCGGCCGTGGACTTGCTCTCGTTTAGCAACGACTTCTGTTTTGCGTGCTGGGACCGCAGCTCATGCAGCCGGGCCAGCCGGCCCATGTTCCGCTTGCGCCGTGCGGTCACGCCGCGGGCGAGCCAGTGCTGCTCCTCCTTCAGCTGCGTCTTCATGCGCTGCAGCTGCTTTTCCTCTTCGGCCTCGATGCCGGCTGCCCAGTCGTCGAAGTCGGCATAGCCGCGCGGCGACTTCCAGACCTTGCCCTGCCGCAGCCAGAGCGTGGTCGTCGTGACGTTTTCCAAGAAGCGCCTGTCGTGACTGACCAGCAAGACCGCGCCAGGAAAGGATTTGAGACGTTCTTCCAGCGTCTCGATCATCGGCACATCGAGATGGTTTGTCGGCTCATCGAGCAAAAGGATGTCGGGGTCCTTCGCAAAGGCGCGGGCGAGGGCTGCCCGGCGGATCTGGCCGCCTGAAAGCGTTTTCGGACTTGCCGTCGGATCGATGCCGAACAGGCCAAGCTCTGCCTCGGCCATCCAGGTTTCATCGGCGCCTTCGCTAGCATAGTCGAGCACCGTGTCGAACGCCGAGAGATCAGGCTCCTGTTCGACAGTGGCGACCACCGTACCAGGCTGCAGCCAGAGCTCCCCGGCATCCGGCTCGTGCCGGCCCGTGACGAGCCGCATCAGCGTCGACTTCCCCGCGCCGTTGCGTCCGACAAGTGCAGCGCGCTCGCCCTTCGCCAAGGTAAACGTCACACCTGTGAAGATCGGCGTGCCGCCGAAGGTCAGCTCGACATCGGCCAGACGGAGGATGGGAAGTTCTGCCATATTGTGTGTGGTGCGCGTGCTTGGCGCGGCTCGTCAAGCCGGTCCTGTCAGGCCTTGAGCTTGTAGCCGATGCGGAACAGCCACCAGACCCAGACACCAGCGAGGAATGTGAACACGCCGGACGCGATCGCACCTACCATCAGGTCTGAGTTCGACACGCCAATGAAACCGGCGCGGAAACCGTCGATCAGATAGAAAATCGGGTCGAAATGGGCTGCTGACTGGAACGGTTCGACGAGCACCTTGATGTCGTAGAAGGTGCCGGACAGGAAGGTGAGCGGCACGATGACGAAATTGGTAACAGCAGCTAGGTGGTCGAACTTCTCAGCCCAGATGCCGCCAACGGCCCCAAGGGCTGCGAGGAAGATGGTCGCCATCAGGCTGAACCAGATCACCGGCCAGATGTTCGCGATGTCGAGACTGGCCAGACCCGAGAAATGAATGGCAAGCGCACCGATGATGCCAACCATAAGTCCTCTTGTGACAGCGCCGAAAATAAAGCCGAGCGTGAGCTCGAGCGGTGAAAGCGGCGGCATGAGGAAGTCGACCTGGCTGCCCTGTACTTTGGCGATGGTCAGCGATGAAGACGTGTTCTGGAAAGCGTTCTGCAGCATCGACATGATGACCAAGCCGGGCGCGAGGAAAGAATTGTAGTCTAGGCCGGCAAAGTCGCCTGTCAGCTCACCGCGATTGCCAAAGGCAAGCTTGAAGACAGTCATGAAGAGCAGTGTCGTGATAACGGGCGCAAACAGCGTCTGCATCCAGACCTTCAGGAAACGGCCCACCTCGCGCTTGTAGAGTGTCCAGAGGCCGATCCAGTTGATCGCGCCATATGATCTTGGCGGCTTCGGAAGTGGGCGGGCGGCTGCAGAAATCTCATCGGTCATCGCCGCTATTTAGGGGCGCAATCGCACAATGACGATAGGTAAGTGACGCGAATCGAATGATTTTTCTCAGCTTTCCACAGACTGCTACTAGATATAGAAAGGTTGTGGAGAAGAGATATCAGGATATTGTGTTTCATTTCGCCGCTGATACGATATCTAGGTGTTAACGGGGGTGGCTGAAATCAGCTGCTACAACATCTAGGGGTGCAAAGCGCCAGGAGGCAAGTACATGTCTTGGACGGAAGAACGCGTCGAGGTTTTGAAGAAACTCTGGGCAGAAGGTCACTCGGCCAGCCAGATTGCAAAGCAGCTTGGCGGGGTGACCCGCAATGCAGTGATCGGCAAGGTTCACAGGCTCGGCCTGTCTGGCCGCGCAACGCCATCCCGCCCGGTCAAGCGTCCGCCGCGCCTGGCGCGTCCGAAGCCGCGTATCCGGCCCGATGGTGTCTCGCCGGCAACAGAGACCAATCTCGATGAGACCCGCATTCGCCGTTCCGATCAGGACGCGATTGTCTCGGCACTGCAGCCGGCTCCTGTAGCTGACGGGGAAGCGGCGACCATTCTCACGCTGCGTGACTCCATGTGCAAATGGCCGATTGGCGATCCGGCCGATCCGAAATTCGCTTTCTGCGGACGCAAGTCGGATTGCGGTCCGTACTGTTCCGAGCACGCGAAAGTTGCCTTCCAGCCGCAACGCAAGCGTGACCGCAAGCGCAACGATGATGAAGCTTACGCCCGTCGCATCGCAGGCTAGGACGGCGCAGATTTCACCAGGTGTTTTCGTGAAGAAGCCAGTCCCCAGGGACTGGTTTCTTTGTTTTTGCTAGGCCGCTTCGGTTTCCACTGAGCTGGCCGTCTGATCGCCGGGTGCGTCGACATCGAAGCGGTCTGCCTCGCGTGACATCCATTCGACGACCTTTTCTTCGTCGACGCCGAGCTGCCGAAGCACGTCAGTTGCCATCTCGATGCCGGTCGGCAGGCCCATGGACAACCAGGCGCGCATGCCAAGCTGGCTGAACCGCTGGCGGTCGGCTTCATTGTCGACGGAAACGAAGCGCGGCGTATCGGGAAACTCCCGCTGTGCAGCAGGTGTGAGATCGCGTGACGTCTCATAGCGCGGTGCACCAATCACAACCGCACGCGGATTTGGTCCGGCAACGGCCTCGACCAGGCGGAGATTGGCTGCATTCCCGAAGGAGACCTTGTAGCCGTCCGCGATGGCCGAGACGAACCGTTCCGGCTCGGCGTCGAGGCAGACATGCGGAATGGAAAAGTCCGACAGGGCGTCGGCTGCCAGGCGCCCAGCCGGCGACATACCGAATATGATCACCGGGCGGTCTGGCGCGACGGGCGTGATTTCGTTCACCGGACGCGTCTGACCCTTGAAGATTGACGCGACCTTCCTGGACAGGCGCATGCCGGCGGAGGCCCAGACAGGCGCAACCGCAAGGGAGAGAGCGATGGCGCTGACGGCAATCGTTGCGACCAGTGGCGGGACGGCGTCGCTGGTTGCGGTTAGGATGGAAAGGACAACAAGCGTAAACTCCGATCCCTGCGCGAGCAGGAAGGTCAGCTGGACGCTCCCTGGATTGCTCCACTTGTTGAGACGGGCGGCGGCAAAGCCGAACAGGGTCTTCACAGCAAGAATGGCGGCAGCGCCCGCCAAGACGAGCGGCCAATGAGATGCGAGAACGCCGAGATCGACGCTAAGCCCGACCGACATGAAGAAGAAGGACAGGAGGAGGCCGCGGAACGGTCCCGTTTCCATCTGAACCTGGTGGCGAAACGCTGTTCCCGACACGGCGAGTCCGGCGAGGAAAGCCCCAAGCGTCAGGGACAGCCCGATCTGTGCTGTTGCCGAAGCGGCACCGAGCACAAGCAGCAGGGTGACGGCGGTGAACGCTTCCTGGTTGCGTGTCTGGGCGAGGCCCTTGAAGATCGGCCCCATCAGGTAGCGGCCAGCTGCGAAGGCTATGACGAAGGCAATGATGGCGTAGCCAGCTGCGATGGCGAGATCCAGGGCGAGCGCCATGCCATCAGTGCCCTGTCCCAGGGAGTTCGCGAAAATCAGGAGGAAGATTGCGACGATGTCCTGGAAGATGAGGACGTGCGTTGTCGAGCGGCCAAGCGGACAGGAGCCGAGGCCGCGTTCTGCCATCACGCGTGAGACAACGGCGGTCGAGGACAGGCCGAATGACAGGCCAAGGGCCAAGGCGACCGGCCATTCCAGTCCGAACAGGGCAAGCGCGATTGTGAACGGCACGCTGGTAAAGACGAGATGCGCAGGTGCGAGACCGACAAGGTCCCGGCCGCTCTCTCGTATCTCGCGCAATGACACATGCAGGCCGATGTCGAACAGCAGGAAAACAACCCCGAGTTCAGCGAGGAGGTGCGTTGTCGCGCTTTCCTCGATCAGGCCGAAGGCGTGCGGGCCGATCAGGATGCCGACAGCGAGGTAGCCAACGATTGGAGACAGTTTCAGCGCTTTGGACGCGAGTGCAGCGGCGCCGCCGGCAGCCAGCAGCGTCATCGCCGGGATCAGCGCGTCTACAGGGGTTGTTGCTGCATCAGCCATTCCAGTCTCCTGCTACTCGATATGGAGCAGCTTGGAGGCAAAAGAAAGACCGCTGCCCGACGGATCGGACAGCGGCCTGTTTTCCTGACCGGCGATTACAGGAGGGCAATGCCGGTCGGGAAGATGGGTGTCGACTTACATTGCGCGAGCAATGGTGAAGATGATGGAGCCATCATCGTCGTCGAGGTCGGTGCCGACATAGCGAAGGTCGAAATCGAAGCCTTCGGCAGACGTGGTCAGGCCGACCGAGTAGTCGGTATAGTCGACAAAGCCTTCATCCTCGTCACCGGCGGAATAACCGAGGGTCGCGTCGAGGCCGAAGCTCTCACCCAGCGGAACGCCAGCGCTGAGAGCGTAATAGAAGGCCTGGCCGGTTTCGTAGTAGAATTCCGGCGAGTAGGCGATGGACGCACCAATGTCGAGGAATTCGCCGACCGTGGTGCTGCCGCCAGCGTAAAGCTCGACGAAGTTCTGTTCCGGCTCATCCGGAGCATCCGGATAAAGGTAGTAGATCGCACCGATGTCGAGGTCGAAAACGCCAACGGTCGGTGTGAAGCCGGCGTAGATGTCGATTTCGGTCGACGTGCCGTCGCCGAAGTCCACGCCCGAAGCCCAGGTGCCGACATAGAAGGAGTCGGAAGCCCAGTCGAAGCCACCGGAAACCATCGGTGCGCCGTCGGTTTGCGAAATACCACGGAACTTGTAGTCGCTCGTCAGTGCAACGTTTGCGCTCCATTCGCCCTCAGCCAGTGCAGGGCCAGCAGCAACGGTTGCAGCGATTGCCATAACAGCAAGGCGTGTGAATGATTTGCTCATAAAGTACCTCCTTTGCATCCTCATCACGGTGCGAATTTGGAGGTGAGAGCAGGCCTTTATCTACGTTTGACAGCGTACAGACGGTAATTTTTGCGCCGCAGCACGAAATTCGGGCAGCCTGCGCAAAATCCGCCTGTAAAAAGTGCTGTTTCGGGTTTCAACGTGCGCTGAGGGGAGCGAATCCGAGGTGCATTCCGGCATCGACCAGCAGGGTTTCACCGGTCACGTGGCGCGAGCTGTCGGTCAGAAAAAACACTGCAGAATCAGCGATGTCATCGGGTCCGCTCGCAACGCCAAGCGGCGTTGTCCGGGCGACTCCCTCGGTCATGCGCTGGTACTGTTCCTCATCAAGACGATCCTTGAACCAGCGCGTTCCGATGAAGCCGGGGCAAACCGCGTTTACCCGTATCTGAGGCGCTAATGCGCGCGCCAGGGACAGTGTCATGGTGTTAAGTGCGCCCTTGGTCGCAGCATACGCGACCGAAGAGCCGATTCCGGTCACGCCGGCAATTGATGAGACATTGAGCACAGCCGAGGCGCGTCCCGTATTTTCACTCGCCTTGACCAGCAGCGGCTTGCAGGCCTGCATCATCAGGAACGGCCCGGCGACATTGATGGCATAAGTGTCCATGAAGTCCTGCCGGGTGAGGGCGTCGAGGTCAGAGTGATCCCGTGCGTGCCGCGTTATCCCGGCATTGTTGACCAGAATGTCGAGCTGGCCCCATCCGGCGGCGGCATCGGCGAGTTTGCGGCAGCCTTCCTCGGTCGATACGTCTGCGGGAACGAGCTGTGTCTGGGCACCAAGCTCGTTGCACGCTGCAACCGTCTCTTCAGCCTCGCTGATGCTGCGGGTGCAATTGACGATGAGGTCGGCGCCGCGTTCGGCGAGCTTGATGGCAATCGACCGCCCTAGGCCTGTCGCCGATCCCGTCACCAGTGCCTTGCGTCCTGCGAGATCCTTTTCAGCCATGTCTGCGTCCTCCTTTTTCCGTGTTTTCAATTGCTTTGGCGCCAGCAGCGGCGGGCGTCAAACAGAACCTCGGTTTAGCGCGCCCGAATCGACCAGGTTAGAGCGTTGTCACCTAGCTGTGCTTCGATATCCATGAAGGCCCGGTGCGAGTGCACGGCCCCTCGCCAGAGTTCGATCCAGCAGGCCAGCACCGTCTCGCGGGCCTCCTCGTCCAGCCCTCGGACGATTCGCAGGCCGGACTGTTCGATGCGGACATGATCGCCGTCCGGGATCACCTGGCAGGTGTCGCCCATGCCGGCAAACATGGCGGACAGGAACGCGGCCGCTTCCGCCGGACCGCCATCGACGGCGCCAACGCTTGCGGCCATGGCGCGGTATTGCTGCAGGCCGGTCAGCCGCGCTGAAAGCTTTCCAAGTTCCAGGGCACGCTCTCGCCCGAGCACCGCGCCCAATTCCCGCACACCGTTGCGGATGTACTCCATTGCGTAATTACGATTGGCCTTGGCGAGGCGATCCTCGTTCCATTCGCCAGGTGGCGGAGCTGGCTGGGCATCAGGGTCGTAGGGCGGCGGCGATTCGTCAGGACGGAACTGCAGGCGCTCATCCGGCGTGAGATCTTGGTCGAATTCCTGGAAATAGCCGCATAGGCCGAACTGCCCTGTCATGTCTTCGGAAACGCATACAAAGCCGAGCCTCGGATTCCTTAGGCTGACGCCGTTCTGGGCGTACCAGCCTTTCAGAAAGCCGCGGCTCGCCTCAACCGGTACGCCGCAGATCGCGGGGCCGGCATACATCCAGCGCGGATAGCGAAACCGCACCCAAGCCTTGGTGTCGCTCTCTTCCATGTATTCGACGCCGACCCCGCCCATATTGTTGGACAGGACATGGTAGCGTGCGCAGGCCACTGCGTCGGGAAGACCGTCCAGGCCGAGTTTCCGGAAGCTGGAGAGAAACTTCTCTTCATGCTGGGCGCGAAACAGCCGGAACATCCAGTCACCGACAATCTTCGGGCCTTCGCGTGTGGCGACCATCAGTTCCAGGCCAAGCAGGTATTGGTGGTGCAGGTCGGCCTGTGCCCGGATGGCGGCGAGAGTCTTTTCGGATGCTTCGGACATGGCGGATCAGGCCTTGTGATAGGGCAGGCCGGCTTCGATGCTGACGGCCCGGTACAGCTGCTCGGCCAGCATGGCGCGCACCATCCGGTGAGGCCAGGTCTGTTTCCCAAAGGCCATGGTTTCCGGCACGGCCGACTGAATGGCCTTGCCATAGCCCTCCGCCCCACCGATCAGGAAACAAAGGTCGGGCACGCCGCGGTCGCGTAGGGTGGCTATATATGTCGAGAAGGCTTCGGACCGATGTTCGCGGCCATGTTCGTCGAGACGGATGGTGTGGGCACCTTGTGGCAGTTTCGCGAGAAGCCGTTCGGCTTCTGCCTCCATGCCCCCGCCGCTGTCGACCTCAATCAGGTCGATCGAGCGAAACCCGAGCGCACGTCCTGCTTTGCGGAAGCGGTCGAGATAGTCGTCGCAAAGCTCAGCTTCAGGGCCGGATTTCAAACGTCCGACGGCAAGAATGGTAATACGCACGGATCCCGTTCAGCCGACGGCGCTCAGGCGTGGCCGTGGGCGCTGTCGTCAGACCAGATCTTTTCAAGATTGTAGAAGGCGCGAACTTCCGGACGGAACAGGTGAACGATGATGTCACCGATATCCAGCAGGACCCAGTCTGCGTTGGGAAGGCCTTCCAGCTTGATCGGACGGCCGGTGGCATCCTTGACGGTTTGTGCCAGGTGATCGGCAATAGCGGCCACGTGCCGGGCGGAACGTCCGGACGCAATGATCATGATATCGGCTAGAGAAGATTTACCTTCGAGATTGATGACAGTGATGTCTTCAGCCTTGTCATCCTCGAGCGAGCTTATGACGGTATCGGCAAGCGCGCGGATATCGTCAACGCTGACAGTGGCGGCCTTGAGTGGCTGCGTGTGGGTAGCAGGCAGGGTTTCGGTTCCTTTCATCTCGAGTCACTAATTTATAGCACGCGTTGCCCTTGCCCTCTAGCGTTTTTGGGCGGCAGTCCGCAGTTCTGTCGAGGACGTCCGGTCGAAGGGGGCTTTCAGATAGACCCAGGCAGGCGGTTCGCAATCGGCCAATAGAGCCGCATCCCGTTCGCGCAGGCGGCAGGATGCATAACGGTGCGCGAAGGGCGAGCGCAAGGCACGCGGGCCAGCTGAGGGGCGCGATACAACGCAGATCGGCAGTGTTTCGGCAACCTGCTGCCAACGGTACCAGTCATGAAAGTTCATCAGGCTGTCTGCGCCCATCAGCCAGACAAAATTCGCATGCGGACAGTGTTGGATAAAGTGACCGAGCACATCAGCCGTGTAGCGTACGCCGGCCCAGTGTTCAAAATCGCTGACAAACATGTTCGGGTGATGACCGATCAGTTCGCGCACGGCATGCAGACGTTCGTAGAAATCGGCCGGTGCCTGTTTCAGCGGGTTGCCGCGCGCAGGGAGCCAGTAAATCCAGTCCAGCTTCAGACGCTTCAGCGCAGTTTGTGCGACGTGCATGTGCCCTGAATGCGGTGGGTCGAAACTACCGCCAAGCAGGCCAATCCGCTGGCGTGTGCCGGATGGCGGCAACGTCCGCACGGGTGGAAGAAAGGCTGAACTCAACAGACAGGGGCCATACTAGGGACGTGTCTCGCCATGGCCACGAACGACGTATTTGAAAATGGTCAGCTGTTCGGCTCCGACAGGGCCGCGCGCATGGATGCGGCCGGTTGCGATCCCGATCTCGGCCCCCATGCCAAATTCACCGCCATCGGCAAACTGGGTCGATGCGTTGTGAATGACGATGCCAGCATCGACCTGGTTGAGGAAACGTTCAGCTGTTGATGCGTTTTCGGTTATGATCAGTTCGGTATGGCCGGTGCCGTAATAGGCGATGTGATCGAGTGCGGCATCGAGGTCATCGACAATTCGTACCGAGAGGATAGGGGCGAGGTACTCCGTTCGCCAATCTTCTTCGGTCGCCGGTGTCATATCCGGCAGGATCGCGCGAGCCGCATCGTCTCCGCGCAGTTCGCAACCTGCGTCGCGCAAGGGTGCAGCGATCGCGGGCAGGAGGGTCATGGCGACAGTGCGATTGACCAGCAGTGTCTCAAGAGCGCCGCACACACCGGTTCGCCGCATTTTGGCATTGAGCACAATATTGACTGTTTTTTCCGGATCGGCATCAGCGTCGACATAGGCGTGGCACAGGCCTTCAAGGTGCCCGATGACCGGCACGCGAGCATCCTGCTGGACGCGTGAGACCAGGCCTTTGCCGCCGCGTGGAACGATGACGTCGATCTGTCCCTGCAGGCCCGTCAGCATGTAACCGACCGCATCGCGGTCCGTTGTGTTGACCAGCTGGATTGCGTCCTGCGGCAGTCCAGCGCCCTTGAGGCCGGAGCGCAAGGCCGTTGCGATGGCCAGGGCCGACTGCAAGCTTTCACTGCCGGCCCGGAGAATGGCGGCATTGCCAGAGCGCAAGCAGAGCGCGGCAGCGTCAGCGGTCACGTTCGGGCGGGCTTCATAGATGATGCCGATCACTCCAAGCGGCGTGCGTACGCGGGCGATGTCCAGCCCGGACGGGACTGTCCAGCGGGCGATTTCCGCACCGACCGGGTCCGGCAGGGCAGCTACTTCGCGGACGGCCTTGGCAATTGACTTCACGCGCCCTGAATCCAGCGCCAGCCGGTCCAGCATGGCGGGGGTGAGTCCCTTTTCCCGCGCAGCGGCCATATCCCGCTTGTTTGCGTCGAGGATCAGACTCTCGGCCGCCTCGAGCGCGCTTGCCATGGCTTCAAGCCCTTCGGTGCGCTGCTTGGGAGACAGGGTCGCAAGCCGGGTCGATGCGGTACGCGCCCGGTGGCCCATGTCGAGCATGGATTCTTCAAGTGTCATCTCGTGCGAACGGGAAATCTGGCTCATGGGCAGCGTTTTGCCGCAAAGCTGCGGGTGCCGCAACTATACGATTGCGCAAGCTTTTCTGCAGCCAACTCTGTTCAGCCGCGCCAGAAGCGCGCGGTCAGCAGAGTGAAAACGGCGACGAATTCAAGCCGGCCGAGCAGCATCGCGGTCAGGCAGACCCATTTTGCCATGTCGGAAAGCGGCTGGAATGTGCCGGACGGGCCGATCTTGGGGCCGAGGCCTGGGCCGACATTGGACACCGATGTCGCCGATGCCGAGATCGACGTCAGAAGGTCTTCGCCCGTCATAGAGATCAGGATCGCGGCAACAACGAAGGTCGCCATGTAGAGAAAGACGAACACCATCACCGATTGCAGCGTGTCTGACGGAATGGTGCGCCCGGCATAGCGGATACGGACCACCCGGTTGGGGCGGACGATCTGGGCGGCATAGGCGAGCACAGCCTTGAAGCTGATTTCCAGCCGGAACATCTTGATCCCGCACGCTGCTGAGCCCGCGCACCCGCCAAGAAAGGTTGCGATCAGGAAGACCACGACCGCCGGCTCTCCCCAGGTGTCGTAGGGCGCCGAGGCATAGCCTGTCCCGGTCATGATCGAGATGATGTTGAAAAGGGCTTGCCGAAAGCCGTGGAAGATATGGTCGAAGATCGGCGGATCGACGACTGCCTCATGCCAAACGACGATGGCCGTCGCGAAGCCCAGGGCCAGGAAGGCATAGAGGCGGGGCTGGGGGTCGCTCAGCATGGGGCGCCACCGGCCATGCAGGATCAGCAGTGTCAGCAAGCTGAAGGGTAGCCCGGCAATGAACATGAAGACTGTTGCGGCATAAGCGGCCGGGGTGTCGGAGAAATGGGCGAAGGACGCATCATGGGTGGAGTAGCCACCTGCGGACATGGTTGTCATGGAATGCGCGATGGCGTCGAAGGCGGACATGCCACATGCCGCGTAGCTGAGCGCGCAGGCGATCGAAATGATCACATAGACAATGCCAGTCTGCGCGGTGATTTCCGTGATGCGCGGCAGAACCTTTCCGGACACGTCGGAGCTTTCGATCTGGAACAGCTGCATGCCCCCGACGCGGAGCATGGGCAGGATGGCAATGGCCGTCACGATAATGCCGATGCCGCCGATCCACTGGAGGATGGCGCGCCAGAGCAGGATTCCACGGGCGGTCGTGTCGAGGCCTGTCATCACGGTCGCCCCGGTCGTGGTCAGACCGGACACGGCTTCGAACATCGCATCGGTGAAGGACATGCCATAACTCATGAACGGGAAGGTCGCGATGACGGGCAGGACAATCCAGATGAGGGTTGTCAGCAGGAAAGCTTCTCGGGTCGTGGTCGATGGCGGCGCCCCGCCGGACAGGACAGCCAGACCAGAGCCGATAAGGATGCTGATGGCCGACGATATCAGGAAGATGTGCCAGTCTTCCGACCCGTCAGCGATGTCGAGCAGCGCGGACGGAATCATCGCAATGCCCAGCAGGGCAATCATCAGGCCGATGGCAAATATGACGGCGCGAACTTGCATGTCGGCGAGCCCTTACCACTGAAAGTCCTGAGAAGCCGTCAATTTCTTCATCCTTGCCAATTGCCTGGGCAAGCTGATGGGCGGCCACGCAGCGTATCGTTTCGCCTGCAAAAAAATCTGTGCTTTTCTTTCGCTTCCTTAACACTCTGTAAATCAAGAGTTTTCAGAAGGTTAACGCGCCAAATCGCCAATGTTTGCGGCGTGCGTTCCGATATTTTCGCAATATGTTCTTTTTTTGATCTCTTGTGGAGCAAGCGAATCGTCAGGCTTGCCCATTGGTTCCCAAGTAAGCCCATGCTATCCCAAATCATGATGAGATTGTCCCAAGAAGTGGGGCAATGGGGCACAAGGGAATCGGTTGGTGTTTGTTTCCACCTACGAAACATCGCTCGATGCAAAGGGCCGGGTTTCCGTGCCCGCCCCCTTCCGCGCGGCCCTGTCGGGCGGAAACCGCGTGTTCCTGTGGCCTGCCATTGACGGGTCCGGCTGTCTTGAGGGTGGCGGTGACGAGCTGATGTCCCTCTACCGCCAGACCCTTGCGCGCATGGCACCAAACGATCCCAACCGGCGCGCTTTCATGCACACCATCTTCACCCGGTCTGCGGATCTGAAAATGGATGATACCGGCCGTATCACCATCCCGCCGGCACTGCTGAAGGCGGCCGGAATCGAGAAGCAACTGGTCTTTGCCGGTTCGTTTGATCGTTTTCACATCTGGGAACCGTCCCGCTTCGCTGAATTTGACGCGCAGATGGCCGAAACGGCGCGCGACAATCAGGACGCGATGGCTGAGCCGTTCCAGCAGGCGATGGCTGCGGGTGGGCTGCCCGGGCTCGGCAAGGCAGGGGGCGAGTGATGGGGCACAAGCCGGTTCTTCTGGATGAAGTTGTCGCTGCCATGGCGCCCAAGACTGGCGAAGTGCTAGTCGACGGGACCTATGGCGGCGGGGGATATGCTCGCGCGCTGCTGGCCGCCGCCAAGTGCCGCGTGATCGGTATCGACCGCGATCTCGACGCCATTGAGCGTGCCTCCGCCGCGGCTGAGGCGGAAGATCGTCTCATTCCTGTCCTTGGCCGGTTCGGCGATATGCGCTCGCTGGTCAACGAAGCAGGGTTCGAAACCGTTGATGCCATCACGCTCGATCTTGGCGTGTCCTCCTTCCAGCTCGACCAGGCGCATCGCGGCTTTTCCTTCATGCGCGACGGGCCGCTCGACATGCGTATGGGCCGGTCCGGGCCAAGCGCGGCTGACGTCGTCAACCAGATGGATGAGCGTGATCTCGCAACCATCTTCTTCCGTCTGGGCGAGGAAAAGCAGTCGCGGCGCATCGCGCGTGCGATTGTGCAGCGCCGCCTTAAGGCTCCCTTCACCACAACCCTCGATCTTGCCGACCTGATCGAAGAGGTTCTCGGCGGCCGGCGCGGGGCTCGCACTCATCCGGCCACAAGGAGCTTCCAAGCGATCAGGATGTTCGTGAATGACGAACTTGGCGAGCTCGCACGGGCGCTTGAAGCGTCGGAATTGCTTCTGAACGAAGGCGGACGGCTCGTCATTGTGACCTTCCATTCGCTGGAGGACAGGATGGTGAAACTCTTCATGCGCGAACGTTCCGGCCTTCAGGGCGGCGGCTCGCGCCATTTGCCTGAAAAGGAAGACGCAGCGCAGCCAAGCTTCGACATGCCGTCGAAAAAGGCCATCGAGCCGTCAGACGCCGAGCTGGAGGTCAATCCCCGGGCGCGCTCATCGAGGCTGAGGGTCGCTGTCCGGACCGATGCGCCTGCCATGGTGCGGCCGGTGAGTGCGGGCGTCGATCTGCCGTCGCTTGAGCTGGTGGAGGCTTCCTCATGAGCCGGCGCGCATTCCTGATTGGTCTGGCCGTTATCGGGTTGCTGATTTTCAGCCTGTACCGGGCAAAGTACGGCGCGCGCGAAAGCGCCGAAGAGATAGCGGCTGTTGAAGCCGAAATCGCTGACGCCATTGAGGAGCGCAAGGTATTGCTCGGTGAGCTGAGCCACCTGTCACGCCAGGAGTGGATCGAGGAATTCGCCCGCAACGAGCTTGGCATGGTCCCAGCCCGCGCAGAGCAGTTCGTGCGCGCTGACGATCTCGACCGGGTCATTGGGCCCGCCGAAAAGACGGACGGGGAGGCGGGCGATGAGTGATGTCGTGCTTGCCAGTCCGGCTGAGGGCGCTTCACTGCGCACCAAGCTGGTGTCCATGTCCCTGTGTCTTGTCTTCGGAATTATAGCCGTGAAGGCGGGCATGGTTGCCATCAACGGCCCGGAGGGCGAGGCTGGCGTTGCCCGTGCATTCGAGCAGCCCGTCCAGCGTGCAGACATTGTCGACCGGGACGGGGAGCTTCTGGCGACATCCGTTGCGGTCTATTCGCTGTTCGCCGATCCTCGCGCGATCTGGGATCCGGCCGATGTTGCCACTGGCCTCGCCAAGGTTTTTCCGGATCTCGATGTCGATGAGCTGACGGCTGATCTCGGTAATCGGGACCGGGCCTTCGTCTGGGTGCGTCGCGGTCTGACGCCGCGCCAGCGCCAGGCGGTTTATGAGCTTGGTCTGGAGGGGCTTGGCTTCCGTGAGGAAAGCCGGCGGGCCTATCCGCGCGGTACGCTTGCCGGGCACGTTCTCGGCTATGCCGGCACGGACGGGCAGGGCCTGGCCGGTGTGGAATATGCGCGCGATGGCGATCTTGCCAATGGTGGCGACCCTCTCAAGCTGACCATCGACTCCAACGTCCAGTTCGCGCTCGAGGCGGAGCTTTCGGCTGCTGCCGGGGAGTATGATATTGAGGGCGGCGCAGGCGTTGTCCTCAATGCGCGCAACGGTGAAGTGCTTGCACTGGCCAGCTGGCCGCCGATTGATCCGAACCGTGCACACGAGCTTTCCATGGACGATCCGGCGCGGCTTAACCGGGCCTCCGGCGCCGTGTTTGAACTCGGGTCAGTCTTCAAGCCGCTGACAGTCGCCGCCGGACTCGATACTGGCGCAATCCGGCCGAGCGACCAGTTCGATGTTCGTGAGCCGCTCGTCATTGCCGGGCGCATGATCGACGACACGCACCCAATCGGTGGTCATGCGACGCCAACGAAGATCGTGGCCGAAAGCTCGAACATCGGCACCGTGAAGATTGCCGTGATGCTTGGTGCGCGCCGACAGCAGGAAATGCTCGCCAATCTCGGTCTTTTCGAGCGCTCGCCGATCGAGCTGGCAGGCAGTGCGGCGCCGATCCTGCCGCAGCAATTCGATGAGATCCATGCTGCGACCGTCAGCTATGGCCACGGTATTGCCGTGTCGCCCATCGCTTTTGCCAGCGCCTTTTCGATCTTCGCGAATGGCGGGGAGCTGGTCGAGCCGACCATTATCATGGATGGCAAACGCCGGCGCACACGCCGCGTGATATCCGCGCCGACAGCAGCTCTCGTGACCGCGATGCTGCGCGATGCTGTCCTCAGCGGCACGGGCGAACATGCCGAAGTGGCGGGCTACCGGGTGGCCGGTAAGACTGGCACCGCGGAAAAGCCCGTTGCGGGCGGTTATTCCGACGAGGCCAACATGGCCTCCTTCGCTGCCATCTTTCCGGCAGACAGCCCTGATTATGTCGTATTGATCGTGCTCGATGACCCCAAAGAAGGAGCGAGTCGCGGACGCACAGCAGCATGGAATGCGGCGCCGACGGCTGGCCGGGTGATCGAACGCATTGCGCCCATGCTGGGTGTCGAGCCTAAATTCGAGCAGCTGGATCCGGTCGAAGGCCCGATGGTTCGCTCCGTCTCTGAGAGAAGGAGTTCGCTATGAATCTGACTGATCTGTTTCCTGGGCGCGACCTGCCCGCCATCGAGGTGGCCGGCCTGTCTGCGGATAGCCGGAAGGTAAAGCCCGGCTTCATCTTTGCCGCCTTGCAGGGTGTCGCCGCCGATGGGCGGGACTATGTTCCGCAAGCGATTGCGAATGGTGCGATTGCCGTGATTGGCAAGGATCTGCCGGCGCTGGGCGATGCCGTCGCAATCGATGTGGACGAACCGCGCCTGACTCTGGCTGAAGCGTCGGCCGCGTTCTATGGACGCCAGCCGGAAACGGTCGTTGCTGTGACGGGAACGAATGGGAAAAGTTCGACTGTCGATTTCCTGCGCCAGATCTGGGCAGCGTCGGGCCTCACTTCAGCTTCAATGGGCACGCTTGGTGCGATCGGTCCGTCGGGCCGGATCGATCTTGGGCATACGACGCCGGATCCTGTCGCGATCCATGAAACGCTCGCCACGCTCGCCGATCAGGGGGTAACGCATTGCGCCATGGAGGCGTCTTCCCACGGCCTGGTTCAGTACCGTCTCGACGCGGTCAAGCTGGCGGCCTGCGCCTTCACGAACCTGACGCAGGACCACCTCGACTATCACAACACGATGGAGGAGTACCGCGAAGCGAAGCTGCGGCTCTTCTCCGAGCTTACACCGCCCGGATCGCCGGCAGTGGTCAATGCCGACAGCCCGGAGCGCGGCGCCTTTGAGGCGGCGGCAAAGGCGGCCGGGTTGCGCCCGGTCTCCGTCGGCTGGCGTGGTGACGACCTGAAGATCGAGGAACTGATGCCGCGCGCGACCGGGCAGAAGCTGTTCCTGAAATGGCGCGGCGAATCCTTGGAGGTCGAGCTGCCGCTGATCGGTGAGTTCCAGGCCCTGAACGCTCTGACGGCAGCCGGCCTCGCACTTTCCCTTGGCGCGTCTGTGGCTGACGTTTGCAAGGGCATGGCGCAACTGGAGCCGGTCAAGGGGCGCCTGGAGTTTGTTGGCGAGACCAAGGATGGCGCGGGTGTCTTCGTTGACTATGCGCACACGCCGGACGGCCTTGATGTTCTGATCCGAGCGGCGCGCCCGCACACCGCCGGCAAGCTGGTCGTGATATTCGGCTGTGGCGGCGACCGCGATCGCAAGAAGCGCCCGCTCATGGGTGAGATTGCAGCAAAGCATGCAGATGTCGTGATCGTCACCGATGACAATCCGCGCTCTGAAGATCCGGCTTCCATCCGCAAGGCGATCCTGGAAGCGGTTCCGAACGGTGTCGAGATTGGCGATCGCGGTGAAGCGATCCGCAAGGCTGTCGCCGAGCTCAGCAAGGGCGACACGCTGCTGATCGCTGGCAAAGGCCATGAGACCGGGCAGATCATCGGCTCGACCGTCATTCCGTTTTCCGATCAGGAGGCTGCAAAGGCCGCGCTGGAGGGCGTCAACGCATGACACGCCCGCTCTGGTCCTCCGATGAGATCGCTGCCGCAACGGGTGGCAAGGTCACCGCACCGTTTGAGGTGACAGGCGTTTCTATCGATACGCGCACGCTCGAGCCGGGTGACCTGTTCGTCGCGCTGACCGATGTGCGCGACGGCCACGACTTCGTTTCCAACGCATTCGAGGCGGGGGCAAGCGCAGCCCTTGTCAGCCGTCCGCTCGAGGGCGTCGACGGCCCGCTGGTCATTGTCGATGACGTGCTGACGGCGCTTGTCGCCATGGGTGTGTTCGCACGCGAGCGCGCCGAAAACGCTGTGCGTATCGCGATCACCGGTTCCGTTGGCAAGACGTCTGTCAAGGAGATGATCGCTCGGATTCATCGCGGACAGGGCAAGGCGCACTGGTCGGTCAAGAGTTTCAACAATCACTGGGGTGTCCCACTGACGCTGGCGCGCATGCCGGCCGAGACGGAATTCGCCGTGTTCGAGATCGGTATGTCCACGCCGGGTGAGATCGCCCCTCGCTCGCACATGGTGAAGCCGCACGTGGCCGTCATCACGAAGATTGCGCCGGCTCATCTGGAGGGCGTCGGTTCCATTGAAGGGGTGGCACGCGAAAAGTCTGATATCGCTGCAGGCCTCATTGAGCCGGATGGCGTCGTCGTGCTGCCGGCGCGCGATGCGATGCTTCCCAGTCTTGTCGATCACGTCCGCGGGCTGAAGCCGGACGCTGCCATCGCCGTGTTCGGCCAGGATGGAGATGGCGCGAAGCTGGACTGGATAGAGAATCGCGACGGCTGGTCCTGGGTGGAATCCTATTCGACCGCTGGCGGCATGAGCCACATCGCGCTCGATACGCTGACCTGCAAGCTCGACGTAGAAATCCATGCGGTAGGCGAGCACTGGGCCGACAATGTCGCCTGCGCGCTGCTCGCGGCTAGGCTCAACAGTTCGATCGACCTCTATCAGGCCGCCCTCGACCTTTCAGGCTATGCCCCGCCGCCCGGACGCGGAACGGCCGAGACGCTTGCACTGCCCGACGGCGGCGAGGTGATTCTCGTAGACGATGCGTACAATGCGAACCCCGCCTCCATGCGCGCAGCGCTATCAAGCTTTGCAGCCCGCAAGGGTGCAAGGCATGTCGTCGCGCTAGGGGAAATGCTCGAAGTCGGCGCGACTTCAGAAGCTGAGCATCGCTCGCTCGCGGAGCCGATCCTCGCCTCCGGCGCCACTGTTGCGTTTCTCGCGGGAGAGGGGATGAGGCCGCTTGCAGATTCGCTTGAAGGGAGAATCGAGACCCATTGGGCGGTCAAGGCAAATGAGCTGGATTCGCTTGTTAAAATCTCCTTAACGAACGGCGATCTCCTCTTGATCAAAGGCTCGAATGCATCCGGGATGGGCCGGCTCGCTGAAAGACTGCGCCAATGGAGCGCTGCAGGCGGGCAGGTGATGGATGGTGGCCCAGAACGGGCCGCAGGGGGTGCGAATGCTGTATGAGCTGCTAGCAGCCGATGACGGGCTTTTCCGCCTGTTCAACTATACGACGTTCCGGACCGGTGGTGCGGTCGTCACGGCGTTTCTTTTTTCTGTTCTGACGGGCGACTGGATCATCAACCAGCTTCGCGCACGCCAGGGCAAGGGCCAGCCGATTCGTGACCTCTCTCTGGAAGCCCAGCTGTCCAAGCGCGGAACGCCAACCATGGGCGGTTTCCTCATCTGGATCGGCATTCTCGTCGGTACGCTTCTCTGGGCCGACCTCGGTAATCCGTATATCTGGACGGTCCTTTTCGTCAGTCTGTCCTATGCGTTTCTCGGGTTTTTCGACGATTATGCGAAAGTCACCAAGCAGACGGATGCGGGGGTGTCGGCGAAGGTGCGCCTGCTGATCGAGTTCCTTGTCGCGGCGCTCGCAGGCGCTTTCATCATGGGGATTCACGGCGCTCATACGCCGCTCGGCCATGCTGAGTGGGGACCGCTGAACGACCTGGCGCAGGCGATTGCATCACTGGCGCCGGAAACCTCCGTCGAGCCGAACGACCAGAGCTTTTCGGGTGGTGTCGCCGTGCCGTTCGTGAACGATTATTTCGTGCCGCTGGGCGGGCTGTTCATTGTCTTCGCAATGATCGTGATTGTCGGCGCAGCCAATGCCGTGAACTTTACCGATGGTCTCGACGGGCTCGCCATCGTGCCGATGATGTTTGCCGCCGCCTCCTACGCTCTGATCGCCTACCTGACCGGCAACTTTGTTTTCGCTGACTATCTCGGCATCCAGTTCACGCCCGGCGCGGGTGAAATGGGCGTCCTGCTCGGTGCCATGATCGGCGCTGGCATGGGGTTCCTGTGGTACAATGCCTATCCGGCAAAGGTCTTCATGGGCGACACCGGCTCGCTTGGTCTTGGCGGCCTCATTGGCGTGGTCGCTGTCGCGGTGAAACACGAATTTGCCCTTGCCATTATTGGCGGCCTCTTCGTCATTGAGGCGCTTTCGGTGATGATGCAGGTGTCCTGGTTCAAGATCACTCGCAAGCTGACCGGCACTGGCAAGCGTATCTTCCTGATGGCACCGCTGCATCATCATTTCCAGAAGCAGAACTGGCCGGAAACCCGTGTGGTTGTCCGCTTCTGGATACTGTCCGTCCTGTTCGCCCTCGCGGGCCTTGCAACACTGAAGCTGAGGTGAGGCAGGCCAGATGATCCCGATTACCGAGTATGCAGGACGTGATGTGGCAGTCTTCGGACTGGGCCGCACCGGTCTGGCCGCCGCCAAGGCGCTCAGAGCCGGCAAGGCACGTGTGCATGCCTGGGATGACAATGAAGAGACCCGTGCGCGGGCAGAGGCGGCCGGGATCCCGCTATCGGACCTGAACAAGCGGGACTGGCAAAGTTTCGCAGCCCTGGTGCTGTCGCCGGGCATTCCCTACCGTTTCCCGCAGCCGCACCGGCTGGTTCGCCTGGCCCAGATGACCAATGTGCCGGTCGTGGGCGACATGGAACTCTTCGCCCGGGCCGTGCAATCGCTGCCGGAACGGGCCCGCCCGAAAGTGGTTGGGATCACCGGGACAAATGGCAAATCGACCACCACCGCACTCATCGGACACATCCTCAAGGAATGCGGGATGGATGCCCGCGTCGGTGGCAATATCGGGACCGGCGTGCTCGACATGGCGCCGCTGCACGCCAATGCCGTCTATGTGCTGGAGCTGTCCTCCTACCAGCTCGACCTTGTAAAGAGCCTGCACTGCGATGTGGCGGTGCTGCTCAATATCTCGCCTGACCATCTCGACCGCCATGGCGGTATGAAAGGCTATATCGATGCCAAGCGCCGCATCTTCCTGAACCAGCAGCCGGGCGATACCGCCGTGATTGCCGTCGATGACACCATCACCCAGACCATTGCCATGGACCTTGCCACGCGCGGCGGGGTTCGCGTCAGTCAGGTTTCGTCTGAGTTTGCCCTTGGCCGCGGTATTAGCGCGGTCGATGGCAAGCTCTATGACAGCCTGCTTGGCAACGCTGTTCGCGTTGGCGACCTCAGCGAAGCGCCGACCCTGCCGGGGCGGCACAATTTCCAAAATGCCGCGGCGGCCTACGCCGCTTGCCGGTCACTTGGTCTCGAACCGGGCCGCATCTTCGACGCCATCCGCTCGTTCCCCGGACTGGCTCATCGCATGGAGCAAGTCGGTGAAATCGAGGGCGTGCGCTTCGTCAACGATTCCAAGGCGACCAACGCCCAGGCGGCCGAACAGGCGCTACGGGCCTATCCGAAGGTTTACTGGATTGCCGGCGGTGTGCCGAAAGCCGAAGGCATCGGCCCGCTTTCCCCGCTCTTCAACCGGGTCACGAAGGCTTATCTTATCGGCGATGCTGCCGAGGCGTTCTCGCGAACGCTTCAGGGCAAGGCGGCCTATGAGATCTCTGGTACGCTCGATGAGGCGGTGTCGCACGCCTATCAGGATGCCAAGGCATCCGGCGAGGACTGTCCGATCATCCTGCTCTCGCCAGCTTGTGCGAGTTTCGACCAGTTCAAGGACTTCGAAGCGCGCGGCGAGGCCTTCCGCCATATCGTTCAGGACCTCGGTGGCAATGCGCTCGTCAGCGTGAAGGAATCGGCATGAGCGTCCAGTTCGGCGATACGCTGATCCTGCCGCGCTCCGACGAGTCTCATCTTACTGAATGGCGCCGCAGCGTCGATTGGCAGATCATGATTGCCGCCCTGTCGCTGCTGGGGCTTGGGCTGATGCTGTCGCTGGCTGCAGGTCCGCCCGCAGCCGAGCGGCTTGGCCTCGACGATGCCTTCTATTTCGTCAAGCGTCATAGCGTCTTCGCGGTCGCCGCGGCTGTCGGACTGGTTGCCGCCAGCATGCTCGACGCCGTCTGGGCGCGGCGTATCTCGGCTGTCGTATTCTGCGGCTCTTTCGTGATGCTGACCGCGATCCTGATCATCGGTCATGAAGCGAAGGGCGCGCACCGGTGGATCGAGATTGGCGGCTTCACGCTGCAGCCTTCGGAATTTGCAAAGCCGGCCCTGATCGTTCTGTCCGGCTGGTTGCTGGCGCAGCGCCAGCTCTTTCCCGGCGGGCCCTGGGCCGTGGTCGCGCTGGTCTTCTATGTCGTTACCCTGGGCCTTTTGCTGCTGCAGCCGGACGTCGGCCAGTCTGCGCTGCTGACAGCAGCGTTTATTGTGACCTTCTTTGTGTCGGGCCTGCCCTGGAAGTGGGCATCTATTTTCTTTGGTGGCGGGGTTGCATTGTCACTGACGCTTTATGCCCTGCTGCCGCATGTGCGCTACCGGGTGAACAGCTTCGTCAATCCGAGCGAATATGACACCTACCAGATCGACAAGGCGTCCGAGGCGATTGCGCGCGGCGGTCTGCTGGGTGTCGGTCCGGGCGAGGGGACGGTCAAAACCCATCTCCCGGACGCCCACACCGATTTCATATTCGCTGTTCTCGGTGAGGAATTCGGCTATGTCGCAGCGATCGCGCTGATCGGTCTTATCACTTTCATCTGCTGGCGCGGCCTGCGCGCAGCGTCGCGTGTGCGAGACCCCTTTCCAAGGGCGGCCGCTGCCGGACTCTTTGCACTTTTCGGCCTTCAGGCTGCCATCAATATCGCCGTCAATGTGAGCCTTATTCCACCGAAGGGCATGACCTTGCCCTTCATTTCCTACGGAGGCTCATCAATGCTTGGAATCGCGTTGACTCTGGGCCTCGCTCTGGCGCTAATCCGCCGCCAGAGTGCAGCGGCCTGGAGAGAGCATGGCTGAGACCGATAGCGGCAAACCCCTTGTTATCATTGGTGCTGGCGGGACAGGCGGGCATATGTTCCCGGCTGCGGCCTTTGCCGAAGAGATGCGGTCGCGCGGCTGGCACGTCGGCCTGATGAGCGATGCGCGGGGCCTGCGCTATGCTGAAACCTTCCCGGCAGACTGGAAGGAGGAGGTCCGCGCGGCCAGCCCGAATCTGCGCAAGCCCTGGACGCTGCCGGGCGCTGCACTGAAAATCCGGGGTGGCATCAATTCAGCAGCGCGCACGATGAAGCGCCTGAAGCCGGCGCTTGTCGCGGGCTTTGGTGGCTATCCGGCCTTTCCGGCCCTGAGCGCGGCCAGCCGGCTCAAAGTCCCGATCCTGATCCACGAGCAGAACGCGGTTCTCGGCCGGGTCAATCGCCGATTCTCGGGCAAGGCGGCCATTGTCGCGTCCGGTTTCGAACGGCTCGACCGGCTACCGGGCGGCGCTGTGCACCATCCGGTCGGCAATCCCGTCCGTGCCCCCATTGCGGCCAAACGGGAGGTGCCGTTCCCGCCGATGGATGGTGAGCTGACCGTCTTCATCACAGGTGGCAGCCAGGGCGCGAAGATCCTTGGCGACATCATCCCGCTGGCCATCGCGAACCATACACCCGCGACGCTGCGCGCCCGTCTCAAGGTCGTTCAGCAGGTGCGTGACGAGCAGATGGATGCGGTTCGGGCCATCTATGAGAAGGCCGGCCTCGACCATGAGCTCAAATCCTTCTTTTCTGACATGCCGGAACAGCTGGCGGCAGCGCATATGGTTATCGCGCGGTCCGGCGCCGGTACCGTCAGCGAAATTGCAGCGGTCGGCCGCCCGTCCATCCTGATCCCGCTGAAGATCGCCATGGACAATCACCAGGAAGCCAATGCCGAAGCCCTGGTCGACGCGGGTGCAGCGGACATGATTGTCGAGGACAATCTCTATCCCAACCTCCTCGGCGAGCTGATCACCGTGCGCCTGCAGGATGAGATCGACCTCAAGAACCGGGCGAGCCTTGCCCGTGTGACCGGAACAGTAACAGCAGCGCGCGATCTGGCTGATCTCGCAGAGCAGGCCGCGCGGCGCTAAACGGCAGCTTTTAGCCAGTCCCAGCCAAACGCCTCGTCGCTATCCCCGTCAGCCCGCAGCTTGGCCAGCTTCGCCTTGGCCTCTTCCAGCGTCGGGCGGTGCCCCTCCGGGACCCACCACATGACAAGATACATCTCGTCCAGCACCTCGAACCACTCATGGCGGCGTTCCCAGAACTTCCTGTGCACGGTGCCCCAGACGAAGCGCTCTAGGCATTCCGCATCCTCCCAGACCGTGAGATTGGGCACGAGCAGGGGATCTTCTGGATAGGCTGGTGTGTCAGGGTCGTAGCCGGGATCGTTCAGCCCGTCCAGCATCCAGACAAAACCCGGCATGCGCTTGCCGATGCCGTTGATGAGGTCGAGCGCATCCATGAAGGGCTTCACGCGCGGGTCGTCGGTGGGCGCGAGGAGCCGTCCGACATTCATCTGGGCAAGGTGCATCGTCATGGCACCAGTTTGCCTGGCAATGCGGCCTGCACAAGCCCGAATGCCCTGAAATTGCCTCGCTGCCGTCATGCTGCGCATCCGGGTGCTTGCCTAGATGTGCCAGCGCACGCTACGCCAAGGAAACATTCCCCATGCCCTTTGAAGAGCCCGCTTCCATGACGCTCAAACCTTCTCCCTTCGATATCGGCCCGGCACACCTTGTCGGGATCGGTGGCATCGGCATGTCCGGCATTGCCGAGATCATGATGAACATCGGCTACAAGGTGCAAGGCTCCGACGTGAAGGACTCGGCCAATGTCGAGCGGCTTCGCGAGAAGGGCGCGACAGTGCATATCGGGCACGCGGCTGAGAATGTTGCCGGGGCCGGGGCGGTCATCATCTCGTCGGCCATCAAGGGCGGGAACCCTGAGGTCGAGGCGGCGCGTGCGCAGGGCATCCCCGTCGTGCGACGCGCTGACATGCTGGCCGAAATCATCCGCATGAAGTGGACCGTGGCCGTCGCCGGCACGCATGGCAAGACGACCACGACCACGATGGTTGCTGCGCTGCTGGATGGCGCGGGAATCGACCCGACCGTGATCAATGGTGGGATCATCAATGCCTACGGCTCCAACGCCAAGGCGGGCACGGGTGACTGGATCGTGCTCGAAGCCGATGAAAGCGACGGCACGTTTACAAAGCTGCGCGCCACCATCGCCATCGTCACGAACATGGACCCTGAACACATGGAGCATTACGGCTCCATGGAGGCGCTGCGCAAAGCCTTCGACACCTATGTCGGCAACATTCCCTTCTATGGTTTCGGCGTGCTTTGTACCGACCATCCGGAAGTGGCCGCCATGGTGAGTCGGGTCTCGGACCGGCGGATCATCACCTATGGCTTCAACCGTCAGGCCGATGTGCGGGCGGTCAACCTTGCCTCGGATCCGGATGGGGTGACCTTCGACGTCATGGTGCGCGGGCGGCTTGGACGGCCGGACATGGTGATGGAAGGCGTGCGCCTGCCGATGGCGGGCGACCACAATGTTTCCAACGCACTGGCGTCGATCACGGTCGCCCTGGAGCTTGGCGCCAGCGAGGCGCAGATCAAGCAGAGCTTTGCGAATTTCGGCGGTGTGAAGCGGCGGTTTACGCCTGCCGGGGAATGGACACCGAAGGGGGCCGGGGAAGATGGGCGCATCCGCATCATCGATGATTATGGCCACCACCCAGTCGAGATATCCGCCGTACTCAAGGCGGCGCGGGCGATGCAGGGTGCAAACCGCGTTATCGCCGTCGCCCAGCCGCACCGTTATTCGCGGCTGCATGATCTCTTCGCAGACTTCTCGACCTGCTTCCGTGAGGCGGATATTGCCCTGATTGCGCCTGTCTATGCCGCCGGTGAGGACCCGATCGAGGGGGCCTCGCATACCGAGCTTGTTTCCAGTATCCGCGCCCACGGCCACAAGGATGTCCGCGCGCTGGAGACGCTGGACACGCTGCCCGACATTATCCGCGACATCGCGCAGCCCGGCGACATGATCGTTTGCCTCGGCGCGGGCGATATTACCAATCATGCCAATGCCTTGGCCGGGAAGCTGGGTGGCTGACTTGGGCGACTGGCGAGACAATCTCCCCCCCGTCCGCGGCAAGCTGCTGCATGATCAGCCGCTTGCGCCCTACACCTGGTTTCGTGTTGGCGGGCCGGCGGATGTGCTGTTCATACCGGCCGATGAAGACGATCTGGCGGCCTTCCTGAAGGCCCTGCCGGAAGAGGTACCGGTTACCTTCATGGGGGTCGGCTCGAACATGATCGTCCGCGATGGCGGGATCGAGGGGGTCACCATCCGGCTCATGGGCGGGTACTGGGGGAAGGTGGAGCCGGCCGGGCCGAATTCGCTGTTTGCAAGGGCCGGTGCGCTGGATCTTTCAGTCGCAAAGGCAGCGGCGAAAGCCGGACTTGCGGGCCTGTCTTTCTTCTCCGGAATTCCGGGAACGATTGGCGGCGCGGTTCGTACGAATGCCGGCTGCTATGGCCGTGAGCTGAAGGATGTCGCCAATCAGATCGAGGGCATTACCCGCTCCGGCGAGCGGGTGCGATTCGAAGCAGACATTGCACAATACGGCGACCCCAAAGTCGAATTCTCCTACCGCCACACCAATTTCCCGGACGACATTATCGTCACGGGACTCCTGCTGACCGGCTCGGGTGCGGGGGACCCGGAGGTGTTGGAAAAAGAGATTGCAGAGCACCAGAAACGCCGGGCGGAGACGCAGCCGATCAAGGAGCGCACGGGGGGATCGACCTTTGCCAATCCCGACCCGCCCGGCACGCCAGACCAGCGCTCCAGCTGGAAGCTGATCGACCAGGCAGGATGCCGCGGATTGCGGGTCGGTGGGGCGCTAGTGAGCGAAAAACATTGCAATTTCCTGATCAATGCAGGCGATGCGACCGCCGCCGATATCGAGGCGCTGGGCGAGCTTGTGCGGGCGCGTGTGCTGGATGTGACGGGGGTCGACCTGCGCTGGGAAATCCGCCGGATCGGCCGTCCGCAGACGGTATAATTTCCGTACGATTCCAGTCCATTTCCGGTACAATTTCAGTCTGATTGCAGTCTAGAAGCTGCCCTCCAGGCCAATCGTGATGATCGGGCCGAGATTCCAGGTCCGGTCCTCGCGGAACAAGAGCCCGTTCGTGCGCCGCCCATCATAGACCTTCCGGGTAAACTGCTCATCGGTGTCGAGCATGTTGCCGTAGGTGAACGTGCCGGTCATGCCGAAGATGTCCTTGTGCTGGACGAAGGCCCAGGCGAAGGCCGGGCGCACTTCCCAGAGGCTTTCCTGGTCGAGCCGGACAAAGGGGGCGCGGTCATAGCGCTCGGTGCCGAAGCCCCAGGCAAGGTCGGTACCCGGAATATCGTGTCGAACCTCGATCAGGCCGCCGATAACGACATCGTCACTGATGCGGCGCGTCTCGCCCGTCAGCGGATCGTCGATTTCGGAATAGCCGGCCTCAACATCGTAATCGAGCTGCGCGCCGCGAAAGCCGACCGGGTCCAGCTTGAACGTCCCGTTCGCCGAAACGGAATAGCGCGTCGCCTTGTCGAGATTGCCGGGGCCTTCGCTGTCCGGGCCGAAGGGAATCCGGTCGACGATGTCCTCGATCGACTCGACAGCGAAGGTCAGCGTGTGAGCGCCCGCCTCGCCATAATCCTTTTCCAGTTCGATCTCGCCGAGCCAGCTCTGCTGCGGCACGATGTCGGGATTGCCCTGGCTGCCATTGCCCGCATTGAGGTTCACCGAGGAGATGAAGTCGCCGAAATCGAGCTGGCCGACTTCGCGCGCCAGCCGGGCGTTCACGGTGAGCGTCTCGGTGGCGCCCCAGGCGAGTGAGACAAACCCCTTCGGCCGCGTGAATTCGCGCGTCTGGGCGGCATCGCCCGACTGCGAGAGCTCGGAATACTCCAGGCCGAGCGAGGCCTGCACCGAAATGTCCGGGGACAGCCGGCGGCCATGCGTCAGGTTGATTTCAGCGCGCGTCTCCTCGACCCGCGCATTGGCATTGTCGAGCGGCACGACGACAAGGTCTCCGGCATCATCAAGGCGCCGGAGCAGGGCGTCGGCTTCGAGGAAGTTGAACGCGCCTTCGGCCGAGACCTGCCAGTCGCGCCCGTCGGCGGGCTGCCAGCCATACTCGCCGCGCAGGATCGACTCGCCTTCATCGATGGTCTGTTTGAAGATGGTGTGCTCGCTTAGCGTTCCGTCCGCCTGCGTGGTACGCACGCTGTTCAGATAGGGGCTGTGCTCGAAGCGCCAGAGCGCGATCGTCTTCAGCTTTCCCGGG
Source organism: Henriciella mobilis (assembly GCF_003576285.1). Taxonomy (NCBI): domain Bacteria; kingdom Pseudomonadati; phylum Pseudomonadota; class Alphaproteobacteria; order Hyphomonadales; family Hyphomonadaceae; genus Henriciella; species Henriciella mobilis. The sequence goes on from NZ_QWFX01000005.1 coordinate 412,365, forward strand.
CCGAGCGGGAACTCATAGTCGCCGCCAATCTCCGCGTTCCACTCATCCTCCGAATTGCGGAAGAAGCGCTTGCTGTCAGGCCGGCCATCCAGCGGAAAGCGAAGGGAAAACTCGCGCCCGTCGAATTCATAGAGATTGTACTCGGCATTGAGGTTGGCGACATGGCCGCTCGCCGGGGTCCATTCCAGCGATCCGGAGACGCCCGGCCGGTGGCCAAGATTGGCGACGTCCAGCTTGCGGAATTCGAAGATCTCGCCATCGGCGTCGAAGACATTTTCGCTGCCCTTCGCTGCGCCGCGGATCGGGTCGCCAGTGAGGCCGAGCGTCCAGGTCAGGGCGTCCTGCCGGCCGGTCACCGAGACCGTGAACCTGTCATAGGCGGGCGGCAGGTTTTCGCGGAAGCGGAATGACCAGTCCCAGGTGCCCGACACGCCGCTCACCCGGGCGGTGACATTCGCGACCTGGCCGGAGAGGCCCGGCACGTCCAGCGTCGCGCCGTCGACGACGGAAATTTGCTCTACATTTGTAGCGGGTATACGCTCAAGGGCTTCGCGGGTGGTGACGGACTTGCCGGAGATCCGCCGTCCATTGATCAGGACATTGCCTTCGGCCTGACCCAGCCCACGGTCTCCGGAATTGTCCTCGCGGATCGAGAAACCGGGGATCCGGCTGACCATGTCGAACGCTGTTCTCGGTGAATACTGGTCGAAATCACCGGGACGAAAAACATGCGTGTCCAGCTCCGCGCTATCGGCATGCGCGGCAGGCAGGGCGGTGAAATGCTGGGCGCAGGCAAGGGTGCCCGCCAAGAGGGCGGTTTTAATATACATTCCGACGTTTCCTTCTTGCGAAGCCTCTTCTGTGACCCGAGGCCCGTTACAAATGTAACGACAAGAATCCGGCGGATGGTTCAACTTACCAAACCGTAATGTAGTGTGACCATTTCAAGGCAAGCCTGCGCGCGCAAGGCCTGATGGTGCGGATGCTGCCGGGCGCCGCTGCTGGCTGGCGTCTGGACGCTCGGCGCCTGCACTTCTAGACTTCGCGAATCGGTAATGGAGGCCCGACCCATGAAATCACTTCTCATCGCCGCTGGACTGCTTGCGCTATCGCTGTCAGCCCACGCACAGGAAACCATCGTTGAATATCTGAGCGATGACGTGGTCCAGACCGCCTTCACCGAAAACGGCTCGAGCGATGCGCAAAAGCTCAGCTCGGACGGCGACGAGCCGATCTGGGCCGGCACGATTGACGGTTATACCATCTACCTGTCGGGGGTTGCCTGCGATGAGATGAACCAGCAGTGCCAGGGCCTGCGTCTCATTTCCATCCAGAATTACCCGAGCAACGTCACAGACAAGGCCGCTTTCCTTGCCAGCACGAACGAGATGTTTGCCGCGGTCAAGACAGCGTCCTTCGACGATGAGAGCTGGATGATCAACTATTACGTCATCCTGAATGGCGGTGTGACACAGCAGAACATCAATGAGCTGACCGGCATATATGTCGACCTCGTGGAAACCATGTTCGACCGGCTTTCAGGCGACGCAGAAGCGTCCGAATAGGCGCCGTCGGCCCAGGCCGGCGCGTGGAAAATTCCGCAGCGCCCGATGCACGCAGTGTAGCACTGCCTTAATTTCTCGCCGCCACCATGATTGTCTCGGCGCCGGGCCCGCCCGGCCCGGCTGACACAATCGGAGGATGGCATGAAGCGCGTCGCAGTGGTTTACGGGGGCTGGTCTTCGGAGCGGGAGGTGTCCGTCTCTTCGGGCACCCAGATGCTGCGGGCGGCGAAGGCTGCCGGTTATGACGCTGTCGGCATCGATGCCACGCGCGATCTTGCCCGACAGATCGCCGAGGCCGCCCCGGACGTCATCCTGAACGGCCTGCACGGCCCCTGGGGCGAGGATGGCTGCGTGCAGGGGCTCTTCGAGATCCTCGACATACCCTACAGCCATTCCGGCGTGACCGCGTCTGCCATCGCGATGGACAAGCGCAAGTCCAAGGCGGTCTACCAGCAGGCCGGGCTGGACGTCGCGCAGGACGTGGCCGTCACCCGCGAAGAAGCTGCGCGCGCCCACCCGCTGAAGCCGCCCTATGTCATCAAGCCGGTCAATGAAGGATCGAGCTTTGGCGTGGTCTTCGTGCGCGAGCAGAACAATGGCCCGTCGCAATTCGTGCTGTCGGACGATTGGAAGTATGGCGACAACCTCATGGCCGAGGAATACATCCCCGGACGCGAGCTCACCGTAGCGGTTCTGGGCGACAAGCCACTGGCTGTCACCGAGATCACAACGTTAAGGGAGTTTTACGATTTTGATGCAAAATACGCAGCTGGTGGATCGCGCCATGTCGTGCCGGCGGAGGTTCCTGAGCACATAACGCAAAAGGCTCTGGAAGCAGCTCTGAAGGCGCATCAGGCGCTCGGGTGCCGAGGCGTGACGCGGTCCGATTTTCGATTTGACGAAGACAAGGACCGGCTCGTGATACTGGAAACAAATACCCAGCCAGGCATGACACCGACCTCCCTGGTCCCGGAGCAGGCGGCCTATACCGGCATGCCGTTCGAGGATCTCGTCAGCTGGATGATCGAGGATTCTTCATGCCGCAGGTAAAGGGCAGGAAACAGCCGCAGAAGGCCGCCGCGCGCGGGCGCAAGCAGCCGCCGCCACCGCCTGAGCCGGAGTATGATCGCGTCGATGCATCGTCGGTCGTGTTCGGCCTGGTCATGGTGCTGGCCGTGATCGTGGCCGGCGCCGCGCTGATCGGCGGGTCGCTCGCCAAGGTCGGGGACCGCGTCGATGCCGCGCTGGACGGCATGGCGGGCGCGACCGGCTTTGCCGTTGAGGATGTGAAGGTTGTCGGGCTGGAAGGCCATCCGACACTGCAGGGCATGGTCAAGCGCATGTCGGAGATCGAGCCCGGCGAGAACATGTTCCGGGCCGACCCCCATGCCATCCGCCGGCGTGTCGTTGAGACGGGCCAGGTGACCAATGCGCGGGTCTATCGCCTGTGGCCGAACCAGATCCTGATCCACGCCTCGCCCGCCGAACCGGTGGCGCTGTGGCACAATGGCGAGGCCTGGAAAGTGGTCGACAGTCTCGGCCGGACGGTCGAAGGGCTCGACCCGAAGGATCACCCTTCGCTGCTGCGCCTGTCGGGGGCGGAGGCGCCGGATGGTGTGCAGGCCCTGCTGCGGGCGCTGTCGCGCAACCAGGACATTGTCCCTGAGGTTTCCTATGCCCAGCGCGTCTCCGCGCGCCGCTGGGATGTGAAGCTGCGCAGCGGGCTGACGATCCAGCTGCCGGCCGACGCGAAGATCGACCGGGCCGCCGCTGAACTTGCCGCCCTGGATGCCCGCGCGGAGCTGACCGACCGCGAGATTACCCGCGTCGACCTGCGTGTGCCGGGGCGTGCTTACCTGAAACCGAAACGCAATGCCGGGCCGGGAAGCGCGCCCGCAGAAAGCTGATCACATCATGGCCAGAGCTGACGCGAAACTGAAACCGGCAAAAGCCGCCCGCATCGGGCAGGCCATAGCGTCGCTCGACATCGGGTCCTCCAAGATCACCTGCCTGATTGGCCGGTTCGATCCGTCCTCGCGGGCGGGTTTTTCCTTCCTCGGGGGCGGGCGCCAGCAGAGCCGCGGCTTCACCGGTGGCTCGATCAAGGACATGGAAGCGCTCGAACGCTCGATCCGCCTGGCGGTCGAGGATGCCGAGCGTGAGGCCGGCGAGCGGATCGAACAGGTCGTGCTCGGCATCACCGGTCCGAAGGTGACGTGCGAGTTCGTGGCCGCGGCGATGGACCTGGGCGGGCGCGAGGTGACCCGCAAGGACATGAAGAAGCTGCACGCCATGGCGCTCGGCAAGGTCAATCCCAAGCAGCGCGAGATCCTCAGCGCGCATCCGGTCCTCTACAAGCTCGACGATCAGGAAGGGATCAAGGACGCCGCCGGCATGATCGGCGACAAACTGTCCGTACTCCTGTCGGTCATCACCGCGCCGAGGTCGCTGGTGCGCAATCTCGTCGAATGCGTGGGCCGTGCCCACCTGCAGGTCGACCGGATCATTCCGTCGGCCGTGGCGAGCGGCGCGGGCACGCTGATCGATGACGAGATCGAGAATGGTGCGCTGTGCATCGACATGGGCTCCGGCGTGACGGCGGCCTGCGCCTTCATCAACGGATCGCCGGCCTGGCTGGGCCTTGTCCCGGCGGGCGGCTCGAACGTGACGGGCGACCTGGCGCAGGGCATCGGCACCACCTTCGCCGCAGCCGAGCGGATGAAGACGGTCCACGGCACGGCGGACACGGCCAGCCCGGGCCTTGCCGAACGGATCGAGGTTCCCCGCCTCGGCGACGATGGCCGCCTCAATGCCAGCCGCATGGCGCGCGGCGAGCTCGCCGCCATCATCGCCCCGCGCATCGAGGAAACCTTCGAATATGCCGCAAAGATGCTGGCCGGCAGCGAACTGAAGAAAATCATGCCGAGACGGACCGTACTGACAGGCGGCGCAAGCCAGCTCCCCGGGGTGCGCGACATCGCTTCACGCGTCCTGCAGCAGCCAGTACGCCTCGGAAAACCGATCGAGGCCGACATTTTGGGTGAATCTCATGCCAATCCGGTCTTTTCCACAGCCGCAGGTCTGCTATCGTACGAATTCAGGGGATTTGTAGACGTGGCAAGGGCTGGCAGCACGTCTGAAGCCGCAGGAGGACCAGGCGGGAACGGACTTCTGAACAAGGTGTTTCGCTGGCTCAGTGAAAATTTTTGAGCCGCGAAGCCTCCACTTAACCGTCTTTTAGTTCAGGGCGGCCAGAGTGTTCCTCGGACACCCCCTTCGGTAGATTGGCAAAGGCGCATAGAATGACTCAGGAACTCAAGCCCAGGATCGTCGTATTCGGTGTTGGTGGAGCCGGCGGAAACGCCGTCGACAACATGATCGACGCCAACCTGCAGGGCGTGGAGTTTGTCGTCGCCAATACTGACGCGCAGGCCCTTGAACGTTCGAAGACCGAAAGCCGTATCCAGCTTGGCCTTGAGACCACATCCGGTCTCGGCGCGGGTGCGCGGCCTGAGGTCGGCGCTGCGGCGGCCGAAGAATCCATCGAAGACATCAATGAATACCTTGAAGGCGCCCACATGGTCTTCATCGCTGCTGGCCTTGGCGGCGGAACGGGGACGGGTGCTGCGCCGATCATTGCAAAGGCGGCCCACGACAAGGGTATCCTGACTGTCGGTGTCGTCACCAAGCCGTTCAGCTTCGAAGGCGCGCGCCGCATGAAGATTGCTGAAGGCGGCCTTGAGCGCATGAAGGCGTCGGTCGACACGATGATTGTCGTCCCGAACCAGAACCTTTTCCGCGTCGCCAATGAGCGCACGACCTTCGCCGAAGCCTTCCGCATGGCCGATGACGTGCTCTATTCCGGCGTGCGCGGCATTACCGACCTGATGGTGATGCCGGGCCTGATCAATCTCGACTTTGCAGACGTCCGCACGATCATGAAGGGCATGGGCTCTGCCATGATGGGCATGGGCGAGGGCGAGGGCGAAGGCCGCGCGCTTGAAGCTGCCCGCGCCGCGATCGACAACCCGCTGCTCGACGATGTGTCGATGACGGGCGCCAAGGGCGTGCTGATCAATATCACCGGCGGCTACGACATGACCCTGTTCGAGCTGGACGAAGCGGCCAATGAAATCCGCCGTGAAGTCGACCCGGACGCCAATATCATTCTCGGCTCCACCTTCGATCCCGAGCTTGAGGGACGCCTGCGCGTCTCGGTTGTCGCGGCCGGTATCGACAGTGCCATCGGCATGGGCATCGTGGAAACGCCCGCGCAGACGGTCGAGGCCGTTGCCGAAAAGCGCGATGAACCGGCGCCCGCCGCTGAAGAACGCCCCAAGGTCGTCGTTCACGACCAGCAGCAGGAAGACATGTTCGAAACTGATCCGCGCCCGGACTTCCGTGGCCGTCCGCTGCCGGCCGCCCACATGGAAGGCACAGAAGGGGGCGACCAGGTTTCCGCCGATCAGGTCTTCAACCGCCCGCAACCCCAGCCGCAGCCCGCGCAGAAGTCCAAGCGGGGCGAGGATGATGGCGGCGCAGGCTTTGCCAACCTCTTCGGCTGGCGCAAAGGCACCGCCCAGGGTGACAATGACCAGGAGGATGTCGATTTCGACGAGAAAATCGTCTCCTCGCCGGAAGACCATCCCGATGCCGCACCGTTCGACGATGCGGACCTCGAAATCCCGGCCTTCCTGAGGCGGTCGGCAAACCACTGACAGCAGTCGGTTTTGTAACAGGATTATCCATTTGAAAACAGGGTTTTGGCGTATGCCGGGGCCCTGTTTGTCATATTGCGAAACATTCCTTGTTTTGAACCAGGGGCGAGACTCCTTTTCTTAGCAGTGTCAGGAAATAAGGGCGTCCCTCATGAGTAGCGTTCAGGTGCAGCAGACCGTCAGTTGTCCCGTGGTTTGCGCCGGTGTCGGCGTGCATTCGGGCGCACGCGCGCGCATGGTGATGAAACCGGCACCTGTCGGGACGGGCATTCGCTTCCGCCGTACGGACATCAAGGACCGGGACAATCTGCTGATGGCGCGCGGCGACCATGTCAGCGAGGTCCAGCTCGGAACAACGCTGCAGAATGCAGACGGCGTGACGGTCGCCACGGTCGAGCATCTGCTCGCCGCCTGCGCCGGTATCGGTGTCGACAATCTCCTGATCGAGATCGACGGCCCTGAAGTGCCGATCATGGATGGCTCCTCGGCTGTCTATTGTGAGCTGCTGCTCTCGGCAGGCCTGCGCCAGCAGGGCGCGCTGCGCCGCCGGATCCGCATCCTTGACGAAGTGGAAGTGGGAGACGGGGTGAAAACCGCCCGCCTGAAGCCTTCGGCGGACAACTATCTCGCCATCCACGCCAAGATCGAATTCGAGAGCCGGGCCATCGGTACGCAGCAGATGTCACTGCGGCTGCTACCGGGCATGTTCGCCCGCGATATCGCTTTCGCGCGCACCTTCGGCTTTGCCCATGAGGTGGAGTTCCTGAAGTCCAAGGGGCTGGCCCGCGGCGGCTCGCTCGACAATGCGGTGGTTCTCGATGGCGACACGGTCGTCAATCCGGAAGGCCTTCGCGCCAGCGACGAGTTTGTGCGCCACAAGATCCTCGATGCCGTTGGCGACCTTATGCTCGCTGGCGCCCCGATTGCCGGTATTTACGAGGCCCGCCAGCCGGGGCATGCGCTGAACAACAAGCTAGTCCGTGCCTTGCTGGATACGCCGTCGGCCTGGTGCTGGGAAACCGATGAAGTCGCTGCGGACATGGAGCCGGTCAGCCTCGCAGCCCGCCAGTAGCGCGCACGGCGCCGTATAGGCTTCGCATCAGCGCAACGCCTTCAAATCCTGAAATCGGTCAGCTCTTCTCGCGGCCTGCCTGCGCCGCATGGCCATTTGTCAGCTGGGTTGCCAGCATGGCCTCACCGGCCCCTTCGCCATCCGAATCGGCCAGCGTCCGGATCATCGTCGCGATGGCGGCACGCACTTTCTCGTCCTTGATCCGGGCGAGGTTGCGTACGCATTCGATCGCCAGCCGCGAGGAGGAGACCATTTCGTCCTCGATATCGTCCTTGCCAGTCTCGCCCAGGCCGTCAAAAAACCAGGCTGGAGCGACTTCCAGCTTTTCCGCCAGCAGGTAGAGGCGGCCGGCGCTGACGCGATTGGCGCCTGTCTCGTATTTCTGGATCTGCTGGTAGGAAACGCCCAGCGCATCGCCGAGCTGGTCCTGTGTCTGGCCAGTCAGAATGCGGCGGCGCCGGATGCGCTCGCCGACAATCGTGTCAATTTCCGATGCGGTAAACCCGCCCGATTCCTCGTCATCCATTGCTCGCCTCGCCTTTCTGGCCGGGCGCCTGTAGATCCCGGAATCGGCGTGTTGTGTGTCAATTAAACTAGATGATCGCTGCTTAAAAACAAGCAAGGTAGCAGGAAGTTCCTGTATCGTGCCCTTTACATCGCGGCCCTGAAAGTCAAAGTGCAGGCGCAATCTCCAGCAGCCGGAAGAAGTAGATTGATGGTGCTTTCCTCTCGAACCTGTCTTTTCCTCGTATGTGGCGCGCTCCTGGTCACCTCGTGCAGCTCAAATCGGCGGGCACGCGACCTTGCCTATGTCGAGCGGCCGGTGGAGGCGCTCTACAATGCGGCTGCCGATGAAATGGATGCGCGCGACTATGTCAGCGCGATCGAGCTGTTCAACGAGGTCGAGCGCCAGCACCCCTATTCGGAATGGGCCCGCCGCTCGACGCTGATGTCGGCCTATGCCTCCTACCGCTCGCGGCGTTATGACGATGCCGTCTCCACGGCGCAGCGCTACCTGGCGCTCAACCCGGCCGGGCAGGGCGCGCCCTATGCGCACTACCTGATCGCGCTGAGCTACTTCCAGCAGATTGTCGACGTCGGCCGCGACCAGAAGACAACCGAACTGGCCCGCGATGCGCTGACCGACGTGGTCCGCCGTTATCCGGGCAGTGACTATGCCCGCGATGCGCAGGTCAAGATCGACATGGTCCGCGACCAGCTGGCCGGCAAGGACATGGAAATCGGCCGCTGGTACCTGCGCCGCAACCAGCACCTGGCGGCGGTGAACCGGTTCAAGACCGTGGTCGACGAGTATGAGACCACCAGCCACGCGCCCGAAGCGCTTTACCGGCTGATCGAGTGCTACATCTCGCTGGGCGTGATGGACCAGGCTGTCGCCGCTGCATCGGTGCTCGGATACAACTATCCCGACAGCGAGTGGTATGAGGACGGCTACAGGCTGCTCGACCGGCAGGGCCTGCTGGACGTCGCGCCGCCCAGGGTCAGCGCCTCGGTCGAATAAGGTCGCGAAGAACAGACTTGTTCCGGTTTTGTTCTAGTGTTATGAGGGCGCATGATCATTGCGCTCTCCATTCGTTCATTCCTGCTGATCGAGCGGCTCGATATCGAGGCCGCTGGCGGCTTCACCGCCCTCACTGGCGAGACCGGTGCAGGCAAGTCCATCATTCTTGACGCGCTGGGCCTCGCCCTCGGCGCGGCAGGAAACCGGAAATTCGTCCGCAAGGATGCCGACCAGGCCAGTATCCTCGTCGAGTTCTGCCTGCCGCCCGACCATGAGGCCTGGGCGCTGTTGTCCGAGCGCGGTGTCGAGGCCTCGCCCTTCGAGACGCTGACCTTGAAACGGGTCATCCCGGCGGACGGTCCGGCGCGGGCCTTCGTCAATGACCAGCCGGTCAATGCCGGCCTGCTCGGCGAGCTTGGCGAGAGCCTGGTCGAAATCCACGGACAGCACTCGGCATCCGGCCTGATGAAAACGGCCCGGCATGGCGACCTGCTCGACACCTATGCCGGCAATGAAACGCTGCTGCAGGCCTGCCGCGAGAGCTGGAAGGCCTACCAGGCGGCGCGGTCGGCGCGCGAACGCATCGAGACAGACCTGAAAGAGGCCGAGGCCCGCCACGCCTGGCTGGCCGAGACACTGGAGACGCTCGAGGCGCTCGCGCCCGAGGCCGGCGAGGTCGAGGCGCTGGTGTCCGAGCGGTCGATCCTGATGCAGTCGGAAAAGATCGCCGCGGCAGCCGGCGAGGCGGTCGAGGCGTTCGATGGCAGCGATGTCGAAGCTGCGCTTGCGCGCGCCAGCCGGGCGAGTGAGCGGATCCTGTCCTTTGAAGGCCTCGCCGAAAGCGATGGCGCACTGGCGCGGGCCGCCCGCAGCGCTGCCGACGCGCTTGAGCGCGCCCTCATCGAGGCCGGCGAAGCGCGCGCCGCGCTGGATGCGCTGAGCGTTGAGGCCGAGCACGATCCGGACCGGCTCGAGAAGGCCGACCAGCGGCTGCATGCCCTGAAAGGCGCGGCCCGCAAGTTCGGTGTCGAGCCGGATGGCCTGCCGGCGCTGCTCGATGATGTCGCGGCCAAGATCGCGCTCAGCGACGCTCCGCAGGGCGCTATCGACAAGGCCCGCTCGGAAGAGAAGGCGGCCGCAGCGCGCTGGCGCACGGCCGCCGACCGGCTCAGCGAGGCGCGCCGGACAGCGGCGGGCCGGCTGGAATCGGCCATCGAGGACGAACTCAAGCCGCTGAAGCTGGAGCGCACGCGCGTCCAGGTCCGGTTCGACCCGGTGGGCGAAGATGCCTCGGGCCTCAACGGACGCGAAAAGGTCGAGTTCGAGGTCGAGACCAACCCCGGCGCCGGCTTCGGCCCGTTGCGGCAGATCGCATCCGGCGGCGAACTCGCCCGCTTCTCGCTGGCCTTGCAATGCGCCCTCGCCGAGACGACGAACGTCCCGGTCATGGTGTTCGACGAAGCCGACCAGGGCGTCGGCGGGGCGGTGGCCGCGGCGATTGGCGAGCGGCTGTCGCGGCTGGCGGGCAACCGCCAGGTCTTCGCGATCACGCACAGTCCACAGGTTGCCGCAGCCGCGTCCGGCCAATGGCTCGTCTCCAAGACAGGTGCGGCCGCGAACGGGCTTGGCGAGACCTTGCTGAAAGGGCTAGATCAGCATGAACGGCATGAGGAAATCGCCCGCATGCTGTCTGGTGCAACCGTGACAGAAGAGGCAAGGGCCGCAGCGACGAGGCTCTTGGAAGATGTATGAACCAGCCCGTTCCCGTCGAGGCGCTCAGCGAGAAAGAGGCCCGGCAGGAACTGGCAAGGCTGGCCATGGAAATCAGGCTGGCGGATGCGGCCTATTACAAGCAGGACGACCCGCACCTCACGGACGCCGAATATGATGCGATGCGGGCCCGCAACAGCGCCATTGAGGCGGCCTTCCCGCATCTCAAGCGCAAGGACAGCCCGAGCGACCGGGTCGGCGTGGAGGTGTCGGAGGCGTTTAGCAAGGTCGCCCATGGCGTGCCCATGCTCTCGCTCGACAATGCGTTCTCGGACGAGGATGTCGTCGAATTCGCCGCTCGCATCCGCCGCTATCTCGGGCTTGATGACGGTGAACGCCTGACCATCACGGCTGAGCCGAAGATAGATGGCCTGTCGCTCAGCCTGACCTACCGGGATGGTGAATTTGTCCGGGCGGCGACCCGCGGCGATGGCCAGGTCGGCGAGGATGTCACGGCAAACGCCCGCACGATTGGCGACATTCCCCGGACCCTTGCCGGCAAGGACTGGCCCGCGACCATCGAGATCCGGGGCGAGGTTTACATGACCGGCGAGGCCTTCAACGCCCTCAACGCATCCCAGGAGGAGGCCGGAAAGAAGGTCTTCGCCAATCCCCGCAACGCGGCCGCCGGCAGCCTGCGCCAGCTCGACGTGTCCATTACGCGCTCGCGGCCGCTGCGCTTCTTCGCTTATGCCTGGGGCGAGATTTCCGAACCCTTCGCCGATACCCAGACCGAAGCGGTCGAGAAGCTTGGGCGCTGGGGCTTTGTCACCAATGACCTCTTCAAGCCGCATGACAGCGTCGATGAGCTGCTGGAGGCCTATCGCGACATGGCCGAACGGCGCGCCCTGCTCGGCTATGACATTGACGGGGTGGTCTACAAGGTCGACCGGCTCGACTGGCAGGAACGTCTCGGCTTTGTCAGCCGCTTCCCGCGCTGGGCGATTGCGCACAAATTCCCGGCCGAGCGGGCGGTCACCAAGCTCGAAGCCATCGAAATCCAGGTCGGGCGCACCGGCACGCTGACGCCGGTTGCCCGCCTCAAGCCGGTCACGGTTGGCGGCGTGGTGGTGTCCAATGCCACGCTGCACAATGAGGATGAGATTGCGCGCCTTGATGTCCGGCCCGGCGACATGGTCGAAATCCAGCGGGCCGGTGATGTCATCCCGCAGGTGCTCGGCGTCGTCGATCCCGATGAAAAACGCGCCCCGCCTTTCGAGATGCCGCATGTCTGCCCGGAATGCGGATCGGCGGCGGTTCGAGAGGTCGATGACAAGGGCGAGGAAGATGTCCGCCGGCGTTGTACGGGCGGCCTGACCTGCCCGGCCCAGGCCGTCGAACGGCTGAAGCATTTCGTCTCCCGCAAGGCGCTCGACATTGATGGCCTTGGCGCCAAGCAGGTCGAGCTGTTCCACAGCCAGGGCGTTGTGCGCGGCCCGCAGGACATTTTCCGTCTGGCCGACCGGATTTCGGATGCCGGCCTGCCGCCGCTGGCCGAATGGGAAGGGTTTGGCGAAACCTCGGCCAACAATCTCTTCGCCGCCATCGATGCGCGCCGCAATCCGCCCTTCCAGCGCTTCCTCAACGGGCTCGGCATCCGCCATGTCGGGGAAACGACGTCCGGCCTGTTCGCGCGCAGCTATCTCAAATGGGACGTCTTCTGGGAGACGGTGCAGAAGGCCTCGGAGGGCGACGAGGCGGCGGAGGCCGACCTCATGTCCATCGACGGTGTCGGCCAGACGGCCGTCAACAGCCTCAAGGATTTCGCTGGCGAGCCGCACAATCAGGAGATGCTGGCGGCCCTGCTCGATGAGGTTGAGGTGCAGGATGCCGAGGCGGCAGCCAGCGACAGCCCGGTCGCCGGAAAGACCATCGTCTTCACCGGCACGCTGGAGAAGATGACCCGTGACGAGGCCAAATCCCGTGCGACCGCGCTCGGCGCGAAAGTGTCAGGCTCGGTGTCGAAGAAGACCGATATTGTCGTGGCCGGCCCGGGCGCAGGCTCGAAGCTCAAGAAGGCCGAAGAGCTCGGCATCCAGGTGATGAGCGAGGATGACTGGCTGGAGCTGGCCGGGCTCTAGCGCGACGCCGCGATCAAAGCGGCGCGCACTGGGCCTCAAGCCAGTCGGCCACCTCGCCTTCAACAAGCGGTCCGATCTTCTCAAGCACTTCGGCATGATAGGCGTCGACCCAGGCCCGTTCGTCCGTAGACAGAATATCCAGATCGATCAGCCCGCGTGCGAGCGGCGCCCAGGTGAGGTTCCTGAAGCCCAGCATCTTGCGCTCCCCGCCCGGAATGTTCGTGGGCGGCGTAACATATTGCAGGTTCTCGATGCGAATGCCGTACTGGCCTTCGCGATAGAAGCCGGGCTCGTTCGACACGATCATGCCGGGGCGCAGGGCGATGCTGTTCCAGGCCTTGGCGATGCGCTGCGGGCCCTCATGCACGCCGAGATAGACCCCGACGCCATGGCCCGTGCCATGGTCATAATCGAGGCCGGCCTGCCAGAGCGGGTAGCGCGCCAGGCTGTCGAGATGGGTGCCGGTCGTGCCTTCCGGAAACCGCACCGTGGCAAGGGCGATATGACCCTGCAGGACAAGCGTGTAATGCCGCTTCATGTCTGCCGACGGCGTGCCGATGGGGACCGTGCGGGTCACGTCGGTCGTGCCGTCGAGATACTGCCCGCCACTGTCGACCAGATAGAGCGTGCCGCGGTCCAGCTTCAGGTTTGAGGCTGAGGAGACCCGGTAATGCGGCAGCGCGCCATGCGGGCCGGCGCCGGAAATCGTCTCGAAGGAGAGGTCGTTGAGGCCGCCGAGATCCTCACGGAAGCTTTCGAGCTTCAGCGCCGCATCGATCTCCGTCACCTCGCCGGACTGGGCTTCGGTGTCGAGCCAGTGCAGGAAGCGCGTCAGGGCGGCGCCGTCGCGGATATGGGCCGCTTCGGTGCCCTTGATCTCCGTCTCGTTCTTGCAGGCCTTGGGCAGCAGGACCGGGTCCGGCTGGCGGATGATTTCCGCGCCGGCCGCTTCCAGCTTGCCGAAGAACCAGGCCGAGGCAAGGGCCGGGTCGAGGCTCACCGATTGTTTGCCAAGCTCTGCGAGCGCCGGCTCCAGCTCTTCCATCGGTCGCAGGCGGACCTGATTGCCGAGATGCGTGCGCAGGGCGTCGGAGGTCTTGCGCGGATCGATGAAGAGATCGGCGGTTCCGTCCGATTTCAGGATGGCGCGTGACAGCGGCAGCGGCGAGCAGGCAACGTCACCGCCGCGAATGTTGAACGCCCAGGCGATGGAGGCAGGCGAGGTGATGACAGCGGCGTCGGCGCCATCCTCGCGGAGCGCTGCGGCGATCTTCGCGCGCTTGTCGGTGGCATCCTGACCGGCATGCTCGACACTGTGCGGCACGGTTTTCGCCATCGGCTCGGGCGGGCGGTCGTCCCAGGCCTGGTCGATGGGATTGTCGTCGACGGCCTTGAGCGCCGCGCCGGCCTTCTTTGCCGCGCCCTCCAGCGTGGCGAGGTCGTTCGGCGTCATCAGGCGCGGATCGTAGCCGAGCGTCTTGCCTTTCAGCGACTGCTTCTCCAGCCAGCCGAACGGGCCGGGCTCGGGCAGGCCGTGCACCTCGATCAGGTCGGGGTCGGTCTGGTCGCGCACCTGCAGGGTGTAGCGGCCATCGGCGAAGATCGCGGCCATGTCCTGGAAGACCATCGCTGCGCCCGCCGAGCCGGTGAAGCCGGTCGCCCAGGCCAGCCGGTCATTGCAGGCGGGCAGGTACTCGTTCTGGTATTCGTCTTCATGCGGGATGTAGAAGCCGTCGAGGCCCTGGGCCTTCATGGCGTCGCGAAGGCGGGGGAGGTTGTTGCGGCCAAGCTGCGGGCCGCCCTTCACATCGAAATTCTGTCTCATACCGCCATACCTAGTGCGAAAGCGGCATCAGCGGAAGGCGGGCCGTCAGCGCATCCGTTCGAAAACGAGGCTCGACCAGCCATCCTTGCGCACGCGGTGGATGAGGCCGAGGCCGCGGCTGGCATAGGCTTCGCGGACCAGCGGCTCCTGATGGCTCAGCAGGCCGGACAGGATGACATGCCCGCCCGGGGCGGTGAGCCCGGCAATAGTAGGTGCGAGACCGACCAGCGGGCGGAACAGGATGTTCGCAAAGACGAGGTCGTACGGACCGTCGCCGCGGATCGTCGTGTTCATGCCGCCACCGGTCTCGAAGGTGTGGAAGGCGTTGGCGACATGGTTCTTGGCCGCGTTCTCATTGGCGACGCGCACGCTGTCGGCGTCGATCTCCGTGCCCCAGGCGCGCTTTGCCCCGGCCTTGATCGCAGCTATGGCGAGCACGCCCGAGCCGGTGCCGACATCCAGCACCTTTTGCGGGCGGGCGCGCTTCAGCACCTCTTCGAAGCCGAGCAGGCAGCCGAGCGTCGTGCCGTGATGGCCTGTGCCGAAGGCGGGGCCGGCCTCGATCAGGATCGGCGTCTTGCCGGGTGCGGACTTCGCCAGCGCATGGCTGCCTGCGACGATGAAGCGCCCGGCCTCGACCGGCGGCAGGCCTTCCAGCGACAGGGTGACCCAGTCACGGTCCTCCAGCGCCTCGACCACCGGATTGAGCGAAGGCGAGGTCTCCAGGATCATCGCCTTGCACGCGTCGGCCTCCTCGGCGGTTTCGGCATAGGCATCGAGGCGCCAGGCGTGGCGGCCGTCTTCCTTGGCGTCGACGGCGCCGGCCGGTGACGGGTCGGCCCAGGCAAGCGCGTCCCAGGCAGGTTCGATGGCCTCGCGCGGGCCCTTGGCGGTGATCTGGTACATGGGGAAAGGCCCATAGCAGAGCGCTTCAAAGCCGGATAGGGTCAGCCGCATCGAGAGGCGAAAGGATGTCGGTGATGGGTATTCGGATCAATCAGGCGGCCGCGGCAGCGGCCCTTCTCATGGCGGCCTGCGGGGCGGCGCCCGACGGCGTCACGCAGGATGCCGCATCGCCGGAATGGGTGCCGATCCCGGCGGAGAACCTGCTCCTGATCGACACCGAGAAAGGCCCCGTCACTGTCGAGCTCAATCCGGCTTTTGCGCCGGAGCACGCCGCGCGCATGCGGGCCCTGTCGGCGTCGGGCACGATGGACGGGCAGCGCTTCTACCGCGTCATCGAGAGTTTCGTCGCCCAGGGCGGCCTCAAGGACGAGGCGGCCATAGAGGACTGGGCCACGCTCGAGAACGAAAATGACCGGCCCTATGGCGGTGAGCGTTTCGTGCCGCTGGGCAATGAGGACCTGTTCGCACCGGAGGTTGGCCATATCGACGGCTTCCCGGTCGGCCGGAACGCCGATCTCGAACAGGAGTGGCTGCTGCATTGCCCGGGGGCGATGGCGATGGCGCGCGATACCGATCCGGATTCAGGCTCGACCGAGTTCTACATCGTCCTCGACGCGCAGCGCTATCTCGACCGCAACCTCACCATTTTCGGCCGCGTCATCGACGGGATGGAGCATGTCCAGGCGCTGAAGCGCGGCGAGCGCGCCATCGAGAACGGTGTCATCCAGCCGCCCGAGAAGGGCGACCTGATCGAGCGGTTCCGCGTCGCCTCGGACCTTCCGGAAGACGAACGCCCGGCCTGGGAGAAGATGGACACTCGGAGCGATGCGTTCGAGGCCTTCAAGACCTCGCTGCGCGTGCGCGACAATGAGTTCTTCTACCGCAAGCCGCCGGAAGTACTCGACATCTGCAGCTTTACAGCCCCGGTCCGGCCGGCTGGATCGGATTAGCAGATATCAGGGATTGGCCTCGAACAGGGCGAGCGTTCGCTCCAGGGCCAGCCTGTCGCTTTCGGCGTCATAGTCATCCGAGCCTTCACGCGCGAAGCCGTGTCCGGCCTCGTAGAAATAGGTTGGCACGTCTGGGTTGGCGGCGGCGAAGGCTTCACCGTCGGCAACCGGGATGTGCGGGTCGAGCTTGCCGAAATGGGCGATGACGGGACAATGCGGCGTCTGATCCTTCGTCCCGGCGAGCAGGGACCCGTAATAGGCTGAAGCCGCCTTGAAGCCCGGAATGTTGCAGGCCGCCAGCCAGGACATGGATCCGCCATAGCAGAAGCCCGTCACGTAGACCGATCCTTCCGGTTCGAGCGCCTCGAAGCAGGCCTTGATATCCATCATCGCATTTTCGAGGCCATTCTGCCGGGCAAGGCCGCCGGCTTTCTGAATGCTCTCGGGTGAGTGATCGTCGAGTGAAAAACCCGGGTCGAGCCGGTCGTACATGGACGGGGCGATAACGTGATAGCCATGGCGGGCAAACCGGTCTGCGGCTCGCTTCATGTCGTCATTCACCCCGAAGATTTCCTGCACCATGACAAGCCCGCCCTTGTGCGGGCCGCTGGGGTGAACGTCATAGGCGGCAAACTCGAAGCCGTCCGCCGCTTTCAAATGCATCATTTTTCCATTGAACATGCCTCTTCCTCCCTCCGGCTTGCCGAAAGGAGATAGGGGCTGGCCGGTCCAATCGGAACGGGATGACAAAAAATAGCGAAGGAGGGCCGGGGCCTAGTTGCTCCAGGCCTGGTAGTAGGAATAGCCATCGCGCCGGGCGGTGTAGGTGCTTTCCTTGCGCTCCCCGTCATCGGTCCAGATGATCCGGTTTTCGCCATAGGCCGGCGCATCGCCGTGCGGACCGGCATAGCGGTCGCGCTGGTCTTGCCAGGACTGGTGAGCATACCGCCCGTCATGATAGCGGCTCTCATGGTAATAGCCGTCACCATGGCGCTCCTGATGGTGCATGTCGCCATGCATCTCCCGGTGATGCTCATGATGGTCGTGCTGGTGGCCGCCATCGTGATGACGATAGGCCGGGCTGTAGCCGCAGCTGGGCGGCGCCATGCGGGTATAGGTCCGCGTATAGGTGCGCACGACGACGGGCTCGGTTGTGTAGCTGCGCGAATATGAGGCCGGTGCGCAGCAGCAGCCGCAGCTGGACGACACAGTATAGGCTGGTTCCACCTCGCGGCGGATGCGCACGACGTGCACCTCCTTGTCGGGATGGTGGACCCGGGCTTCATGCGGGGACAGTGGCGCCGGGCCGGGATTGGGCGGCGGGGCATTGCGATACCCATCCGCGAAGGCTGGCAGCGCCGCGGCGGCCAGCAGGCCGGCGCCTGTCAGGATAAGTTTGCGCATGACGTATTCCTCTCGTCCCGGAGATTCCAAAGGCTAACCAGTCGTTAACACGAAAGCCTGAGGCCGGGCAGTCACTTCGCCTCCTGAACGAAATTTTGGCGCACTTGCCCCTATGCGCCTTCTCTCAAAACCGTTTAAGACACGCCGTATGAGTACGTCTTTGAACATCGCGATTGCCGGGGTTGCCGGACGAATGGGCCAGCAGATTGCGCGCACGGCGCTGGCGGCAGGTCATCGCATCAGCGGAGCGAGCGAAGCGCCGGGCTCGCCGAACCTTGGCAAGGATATCGGCGCGATCCTCGACACATCGCAAATGGGCGTGCTGGCGGTGGAAGACCCCGCCGAAGCCTCGAAAGGCGCCGATGTCTGGATCGACTTTACCGCGCCGAAGGCCACGCTCGCCGCGCTGGCCGTCCTGAAAGGCCAGGGCGTGAAAGCCGCTGTGATCGGCACGACCGGGTTTGATGGCGGCCAGGAAGCCGAGATCGCTGAGACCGGCGAAGAGATGCCGATCGTGAAGGCCGGCAATTTCTCGCTCGGCGTGAACCTGCTCTGCGAGCTGACCCGGCGCGCGGCTGAAAGCCTCGGCGAGGACTGGGACATCGAAATCCTCGAGACGCATCACCGCCGCAAGGTGGATGCCCCGTCGGGAACGGCACTGATGCTCGGCGATGCTGCCGCCGCCGGCCGGGGCGCGGACCTCAGGACCCTTCGGCGCCCGCCCTATGACGGGCCGGATGCGAAGCGTGAACCCGGCGCGATCGGCTTTGCCGTGCGCCGTTCCGGCGGCGTCATTGGCGAGCATGAGGTCACCTTCGGCTCGGACATGGAAGTGGTCAGCCTTGCCCATACCGCGCTCGACCGGGCCGTCTTTGCGAACGGGGCGCTCGCTGCCGCGCGCTGGGCGGTGCGCCAGCCAGCCGGATTGTACGCCATGCGGGACGTTCTCGGCTTCTGAGCACGGCGCGCGGAGCCCTGACGCAAGGGCAGAGATTGCTATTCCCGAAGGGAAGGGGCCTACCGGACTGGTACAAGCCAATAGGACGAGTTGTTTCGGGAGGTTTCCATGGCAGAGGCATACATTATTGACGCGGTGCGCACGCCGCGTGGCATTGGCAAGGTCGGCAAGGGTTCGCTCGCCCACCTTCACCCGCAGCATCTCAGCGCGACGGTGCTGGGCGCGATCCGCGACCGCAACAAGGTCGACACCGCCACGATTGACGACGTGATCTGGGGCACCAGCTCGCAGCGCGGCGCACAGGGTGCCGACATGGGCCGCATGGCCGCACTCGATGCCGGTTTCGATGTGAAGGCGTCCGGCGTGACGCTGGACCGCTTCTGCGGATCGGGCATCACCTCGGTTGCGCTCGGCGCTGCCCAGATCATGTCCGGCATGGAAGACTGCATCATCTCCGGTGGCTGCGAGATGATGAGCTACACCTCTTCGACCGCCGACCCGAAAAACCCGCCGATGATGGATGCCGGCAACCTGCACCTGCGCGAAATGCACCCGCAGTCGCAGCAGGGCTGCTGTGCCGACGCCATCGCAACGCTGGAAGGCATCGACCGGGAAGCGGTCGACCGTCTGGCCGTCGTCTCGCAGGAGCGGGCGAAGAAGGCGATGGATGAAGGCCGTTTCGACAAGTCCGTCATCCCGGTCTACAACCGCGACGGATCGCTCGCCCTCGACAAGGACGAGTTCCCGCGCCCGGGCACCACGATGGAAAGCCTGGCTGGCCTCAAGACTGTCTTCAACATGTTCTGGGACGTGCCGGTCGACGACAAGGGCACGACCTATGGCAACATGATCGAGAAGAAGTACCCGCAGCTGAAGGGCAACATCCAGCACGTCCACCATGCCGGTAACTCCTCCGGTGTTGTCGATGGCGCCGCGGCCATTCTCCTGACGTCCGAAGGCTACATGAAGAAGCACGGCCTGAAGCCGCGCGCCCGGATCGTGGCCACCGCCAATATGGGCGACGACCCGACGCTGATGCTCAATGCGCCGGTTCCGGCGGCGAAGAAGGTGCTCGAGAAAGCCGGCATGACGACCGACGATATCGACGTCTACGAGATCAACGAGGCTTTCTCCGTCGTCGCAGAGAAGTTCATCCGCGACCTCGGCCTCAACCGTGACAAGGTCAACATCAATGGCGGCGCCATGGCACTCGGCCACCCGATCGGCGCGACGGGCTCGATCCTGATTGGCACCGCCCTCGACGAGCTTGAGCGCTCCGGTGGCAAGTACGGCCTCGTCACCATGTGTGCGGCGGGCGGCATGGCCCCGGCCATCATCATCGAGCGCCTCGACGCCTAAACGGCTTCGCGGTCCTCAGGCGGACTTGAAATGTGACGCGGCACGACCTTGGCCTGTGCCGCGTCATCCGTTTTGCAGGAGCTGGTCCTTGAGCCCGGACATGAGCGCCAGCAGGCTCGCGCGGGTGACCAGCAGGTCGGCGGCGGCCGCGCGGTGCGCGATCGCGGCGCGGCTATACTCATCCTCGGCATCGAGAAGGTCGGTCAGCGTCCGCAGGCCGAGATCATGCTCGCGCCGGGCGCCTTCGGCAGCAATCGCTGCGGCCTCCTCGGCGGCGATTGCGGCCTCCAGCGACTGTTCGGCAGCGATGATCCTGAACCAGACGGCCTGGACACTTTCATTCAGTTCCATCTGCCGGTCCCGCAGCGTGGCATCGGCGATGCGCCGCCCGGCACTGGCCTGGTCGATGGCGGCAGGCTTCACGCCGTTGGTGAACAGCGGGACCTCGACCGTGACAAAGGCGCCGATGTCGGAGATCGGGTCCTCGAAGAAGAAGTAGACATCCTCACCGGCCGACGCCCGCGCTCTCAGCGAAACTTTCGGGCCGAACTCGCCGCGCACTTGCGACTCGCGCGAGCGGGCGGCAGAGAGTGCTGCGCGCGCGGCGGCGAGGCCGGTATTGTTCTGCTGGGCAATCGAAAGGCTGCTCGCCCGCGTTTCCGGCAGGTCGAGACTGATAGCCTCGATGTCGAGCGGCGTTGCATCAGGCTGGCCCGTCAAGCGCTCGAAGCGCAGCTTCGCGGCTTCGTACTGGGCCTCTTCGCCCGCGAGCCGGGCGCGCGCGGAGGCAAGGCGTGAGGCGGCCAGCGCGGTATCGGTCCGGGTGGCAAGGCCCTCTTCGGCATTGGCGCGGGTTTCTTCCTCGCGAAGGCGCAGGGTTTCGACCTCTGCCTTGCGGACCGCTACGGCCTCTGCCGAGAGCCACAGATTGGCATAGGCCTGAACGGTCTGCAGCGTGATGGACTCCTCGGTGCCCAGCTTCATCTGGCGCGCGGAGTCGAGCCCGAACCGGGCGGCGGACTCCGCCGAGGCGAGGCTGCCGGATGCATAGAGCGGCAGTTCTGCCTGCAGGGCGACCTGACGGGGATACTGGTTGACGCTGCCTGTCGTGAAATCGGTGGCCGATGCGCCAAGCTGTGCCTGAGCGCCGACGGTGACGCCGCGCTGGCCTTTTGCCTGCGCAAGGCCCGCCTGCGCCGCATCGAGGCCGGCTTCTGCGGTCTCGATACCGGGCGACACGGTCAGCGCCTGGCGCACGGCGTCCGGCAGGCTGACAGGATCGGCTGCGGCGGGCAGGGCGAGGACTGAAACGGCCGTCAGGAAGGCGGTCGGTCTCCAGCTCATTTGAACGCGTTTCCCGGCCGCACGCCAAGCAGCTTGAAAATCATCGCTGCCGGGCAGAATCCGGTGAAGGCGGCCTGCAGCATGTTGAGGCCGGCAAAGGCACTCAGCAGGTAGAACCAGGGCGTCACCCAGTAGCCAAGGGCGAGACCAGCCAGCACGACGAGGCCGGCAAAAGCGAGAACAGCACGATCGAGGTTCATTTTCAGGGTCCTTTCAAGGCTCAGCTTGTTGAGGTTTGTGATGCGATACGGGTGCTCTTCACCCAGTTGACGAGATCCTTCGCCGGCATGGCGCCCGCGCGCTGATCGGCGATCTTGCCCTTGTCGAAGGCGAAAAGGGCCGGAATGCCGCGAATGTTCAGCCGCGCCGAGGATTGCGGATTGGCGTCCGAATTCAGTTTCAGGAAACGGACCGTTCCGCCGAAATGCTGCGCGGCGTCGGCATAGGCCGGCGCCATCATCCGGCACGGGCCGCACCACGGCGCCCAGACGTCGAGAATGAACCCGCCCTCGTCCTTGGCCAGCATGCGGGCCAGCACCTTGTCATCGACATCGACGGGCTTGCTGGACGCCAGGGCCGTGCTGCAGGTGCCGCACTTTCCCTTTGACAGGTTCGCCCCGGCGGGCACGCGGTTCACCGCGCCGCAGGAGGCACAGACAATATGCTGGCGGTCTGAGGTCATTCGGATTCAACCCCTTTCAGCTTGTGGGTCTTGAGCAGGCTGAGGGCCACGTTCTCGTAGAAGGTCTCGGACTGCCCGGTGCGCAGCTTGTGCAGGAAGTATTTCTCGAAACCGGCTTTCGCGAGGTGGACCCAGCCGCCCGAGGCCGACCAGTTGACATTGCGCGGCGGGATCTGCGGCTGGGCAATGAAGGCGACGCCGCCATCGCCGAAGTCTGCCAGGCAGACGGCATTCCAGGTCGCGCGGTGGGTCGGTTTTTCGCCCTCGATCAGCTGCTTGATGTTGCGGGCTGTCGCCTCGACCATGGATTCGATCATGAAGCCGGTTTTCGGCACGCCGACAGGCACGGGTGTCTTGCCGACAGGCGGGATGGCGATGCACACGCCGATCCCGAAAATCTCCGGCCAGGTCGGGTTCTGCTGGTGCTCATCGGTGATGATGAAGCCGCGCGGATTCGACAGGCCCTCAACGTCGCGCACGGCCGGTACGCCGCGGAAGGGCGGCATCAGCATCGTGTAGTTCGACGCGATTTCGTGGGTCTGCTTGACCGAACCGTCCTCGTTCAGCTCCTCGGCGACCACCTTGTCAGCCTCCACGCGAACGATGCGGGCATTCGTGATCCACTTGATGTGGCGGTCGCGCATCTCGCTTTCGAGCAGGCTCTTGGTGTCGCCCACGCCGTCGAGGCCGAGATGGCCGATATAGGGTTCCGGCGTGATGAACGTCATCGGAACACGGTCGCGGATCTTCCGCTTGCGCAGCTCGGTCTCGATGATCATGGCCGTTTCATAGGCGGGGCCGAAACAGGAGGCGCCCTGTGTGGCGCCGATCACGACGGGGCCCGGATTGTCGCAGAAGGTCTCGAAATTGCTGGCGCCTTTGACGGCGTGGTCGATATGGCAGACGGACTGCGTGTGTCCCTGCGGCCCAAGGCCTTCGATCTCGTCGAAGGCGAGTTCGGGGCCGGTTGCGATAATGAGATAGTCGTAATCGACTTTTGAGCCGTCCGGCATGTGGACGCATTTGCCGGCAGGATCGACCTTTTCGGCCCGGCCAACGATCAGCTCGATCCCCTTTTTCTTCATGGGTTTCGCCAGATCGAGCGTAATGTCCTTGCGGTCGCGCCAGCCAACCAGCACCCAAGGGTTCGATGGCTGGAACTGGTAGTAGTCGGTCTCACTGATGATGGCGACCTGGTGTTTCTTGCCCAGCGTCTTGCGCGTTTCGAACGCGGCAATCATGCCGCCGAGGCCTGCACCGAGAATGACAATCTTAGACATGGTTCTCTCCTCCCACGCCGAAAAATAGTGTATTTTAGAACTTTAGCAACTACGCAATATACCTTATATGCAGCCCTGAGACGATTTGATAGACGAACCGCCTGATGCGCCTGCAAGGCAAGTCGGCGAAGAAACGGAGAATGAGATGAGCGACAAATATGACCTCGCACCGGAACGTGTTTTCGAAGACCTGAAGGCCGGCAAAGTCCTGCTTGTCGATGTGCGCGAGCCATCGGAGTTTGCGAATGAGCGCATTCACGGCGCCCTGCTGCATCCGCTCTCGACCTTCGAGCCAAAAGCCATCCCGACCGATGGCAGCCGCCAGGTCATTTTCCAGTGCGGATCGGGCAAGCGCTCACGCATGGCGCTTGAGCAATACCTGCAAGCCACGGACGCGGACGCCGCCCACCTCGCAGGCGGGATCGGCGCGTGGAAAACCGCTGGCCTGCCATGCATCCGGCTGGACCCGTCGACGGGCCAGATCATCGATAGCGGGAAGTACTGAAATGATGATACGCGCGCTTACCCTCGGCCTTGCGGCCTGTATTGCCGCCCTGTCGGCCGCTGCCCAGACGATCACGATCGACGATACGGTCATCACCGATTACCGGCCGGTCGTCGCCCGCATCGAGGCGACCGACTCGGCAGAAGCCCGCTCGCGCCTGCAGGGGGTTGTGACCAGCCTGCGGATCGATGAAGGCCAGGAAGTGAAGGCTGGCGATGTCATCGCTGTCGTGACCGACGAAACGATCGCCCCGCAGATTTCCGCACTGAGTTCGCGCATTGAGGGCCTGTCGGCCCAGATCCAGCAGCAGACCGAAGACCTCGCGCGGGCCGAGAAATTGCTGGCAGACGGTTTCTATCCGAAAGCGCGCTATGAGCGCGAGCAGACAGCGCTCAACGTCCTGAAATCCAATCTGAAAGCGGCTGAAGACGAACGCCGCAGCGTGTCGGCGCGCCGCTCCGAAGGCGACATTCGCGCCCCGGCCGACGGGCGGGTGACCGATGTCCTCATCGTAGAGGGCAGCGTGGTTTCGCCGGGACAGACGATCGCCCGGCTGGTCACGCTCGAAGGGCTTGTGCGCCTCTCCCTGCCGGAGCGCCACCTGGCCTTTATCGGCGAAGGCAAGGAGTTGCCCTTGCGCCTGCCGGCCCGCAGCGGCGCGGCCCAGTCGGCGCAGATCGTGAAAGTCTATCCGGCGCTGCGTGATGGGGCCGTGATTGCGGACGCTGTTGTCGAAGGCGGCCTGAACGCACTCGTCGGTGAGCGGGCCGACGTGCTTGTTCCGGTTGGCGAACGCACGGCGATCGTCATCCCGGCGGAATTCGTCACCACCCGCTACGGCATCGATTTCGTGAAGGTGAGCGTCGGCGACCGTTTCGTCGAAGCGCCGGTCGTGCTGGCCGAACCGCTTGTCACGACCGGTGAGTTCGAGGTCCTGTCCGGGCTCAAACGCGGTGATGTCATCATGCTGCCGGAGGCGGAAAACTCATGAAACCCGACATTTCCGGGTCGATCACGCGCGCCACAATCGGGTCGCCGTTGACGCCGCTCGTTTTGCTTGCCGCGCTGGCCGTCGGCCTCGTTGCCCTGCTGACCATTCCGCGTGAGGAAGAGCCACAGATTTCCGTGCCCATGGTCGACATCATGGTGCAGGCGCCAGGCCTGAAGGCGACCGATGTCGTCGAACAGGTGACCGAGCCGCTCGAGGAAATCGTCAAGGCGATTCCGGATGTCGAGCATGTCTATAGCCAGAGCCGCGACGATGGCACCATGGTCACGGCCCGGTTCGTCGTCGGCACCGACGCCGATGATGCTGTCCTGCGGATCCATGAGAAGATCCGCGCGAATATCGACCGCATTCCGCCCGAAGTCCCGATGCCACAGGTTGTCGGGCGCGGGATCGATGATGTGGCGATTGTCACGCTGACCCTGTCGCCGGAGCCGTGGACGGGCGATGTCTGGAACGACACCAGCCTGCGCATGCTGGCTGACGAGCTGCTCAAGGAACTGGTCAAGATCGAGGATGTCGGCCTGACCAGCGTGATTGGAGGGCGGCCGATGGAGCTCAGGGTCGAGCCTGATATTGCCGCGCTTTCCTCCTATGGCATTCCGTTGCAGTCGCTGGTCGAGACCGTCGGCCAGGCCGTTCAGGCGCGTCCGGCCGGCATGGCCCGGGGCGAGGGCGACTCGATCATTGTGCAGGCCGGCGACCGCGTCGACGGGATCGGCACGATCCAGCGCCTGCAGCTGCGCGCGCCGGATGGGCGGACGGTCTATGTGTCGGATGTCGCAACTGTGCGCGTTACCGGCGTCGAGACCGAAGCGCGCGCCTGGACGCTGGAGCGGCGCGAAGGCGCGAACGGCTTCGAAGCGCTGCCGGCGGTGACGCTGTCGCTGGCCAAACGGCCGGGCGCCAATGCCGTTGTCGTTGCCGACCAGATCCTCGAACGGCTTGAGCTTCTGGAACGCGAGATGCTGCCGGAAGGCGTGCACATTGCGGTCACCCGGAACTATGGCGAGACGGCCAATCACAAGGCCAACGAACTCCTCTTCCACCTGGGGCTTGCGACCGTGTCCATCGTGGTGCTGATCGCTTTTGCGATTGGCTGGCGCGAGGCGCTGGTGACGCTGATCGTCATCCCGACAACAATCCTGCTGACGCTTTTTGCGTCGCTGATGATGGGCTACACGATCAACCGCGTCAGCCTGTTCGCTCTGATCTTTTCCATCGGCATCCTGGTCGACGATGCGATCGTCATCATTGAGAACATCGCCCGGCACTGGGCGATGGGGGACGGGCGTTCGCGCGTGAAGGCGGCGGTCGATGCCGTCTCCGAGGTCGGCAACCCGACCATCGTGGCGACGCTGACCGTGATCGCGGCCCTCTTGCCGATGATGTTCGTTTCCGGCCTGATGGGGCCCTACATGGCGCCGATCCCGGCCAATGCGTCCGCAGCCATGCTGTTTTCCTTCTTTGTCGCGGTCGGCATTGCGCCATGGCTGATCATGAAGATCGCCGGCAAGGCGCCCGCAGCTGAACACGCCGAACATGGTGAAACCCGGCTTGGCCGCTTCTACCGGACCGTCGCCGGCCCGATCGTCGAAAGCCGTCGCAATGCCTGGATCTTCCTCGCAGTTGTCGGTGTGGCGACGATTGCATCGCTCGGCCTGTTCGCGACGACGGCGGTGACGGTCAAGCTGCTGCCCTTCGACAACAAGTCGGAGATCCAGCTGGTCCTTGACCTGCCAGAGGGCGCCGCGCTGGAGGACACCGAACGCAGCCTGTTCGCGCTCGCCGACGCCATGAAGGATGTCGAAGAGGTCGAGTCGATCCAGGCCTATGCCGGCACCGCCGCGCCGTTCAATTTCAACGGCCTGGTGCGCCACTATTTCCTGCGCAAGTCGCCGGAACTGGGTGACCTGCAGGTGAACCTCCTGGAGAAGGGCGAGCGCAAGCGCTCCAGCCATGAAATCGCGCTCGACCTGCGTGAGCGGATCAAGGCGATTCCGCTTCCGGACGGCGCGAGCGCGAAGGTGGTCGAAGTCCCGCCGGGCCCGCCCGTCCTGTCGACGCTGCTTGCGGAGATCTACGGCCCGGATGCCGAGACGCGCCGGCGTACGGCCGATGTGGTGGAGCAGCTTTTCCGCGAAACGCCGTTCATCGTCGATGTGGATAATTCCTTCGGTGGCCACCAGCCGCGCCTCGTCCTGTCGGTCGACAAGGTCGTGGCCAATGACCAGGGCGTGGCCGAGCAGGATGTGCTCGACACGGTCGGGCTGGTCTATTCGGGACGCACTGTCGGTGTCGCCCCGCGCGGCGGCGGACGTGATCCGCTGCCGGTGACGATCCGCTTGCCGAAGTCCGAGCGTGTCTGGTCTGAAACCACCGCGACGATCCCGGTCGCCCGGCGGTTCGCGCCTGCCGGAAGCATGCCGGCGGAAATGGGCACCCTGATCACGACATCCATGGATGCCGGCTCGACCAATGTGTTCCGCCGGGACGGCTATTTCGCCGACATGGTCATGGGCGAACTGGCCGGCCGGTTCGAAGCGCCGATCTACGGCATGATGGAAGTCCAGGACAGGATCGCGGCCTATGACTGGGCCGGGGCCGGTCTCGAGCAACCCGCTGTTCGCCTCTATGGCCAGCCGGAAGACGAGACGGCGCCGTCCGTGCTCTGGGATGGCGAATGGGAGATCACCTATGTGACCTTCCGGGATATGGGGCTCGCCTTCGGTGTGGCGCTGATCGGGATCTACATCCTGGTGGTCGCCCAGTTCGGGACCTTCCGCACACCGCTCCTGATCCTGACGCCGGTTCCGCTGACGCTGATCGGTATCATGATCGGGCACTGGATCTTCGGGGCCGCCTTCACGGCCACCTCCATGATCGGCTTCATTGCGCTGGCCGGGATCATCGTGCGCAACTCCATCCTGTTGGTCGACTTCGTCAAACACCGCCAGGATGAGACCACGCCGTTGAAGGACGTCCTGCTTGATGCCGGGGCCATCCGCTTCAAGCCGATCCTGCTGACGGCGCTGGCCGCGATGATCGGTGCAGCGGTGATCCTGAGCGACCCGATCTTCCAGGGCCTCGCGATCTCGCTACTGTTCGGGCTTGCTTCTTCAACCGCGCTGACTGTGCTTGTTATACCGGCGATCTATGTCGCCCTCAGAGGGCCGGATTGGTTGCCCGCACCTGAAGCGGAAACCGACACCGGTTCGCATCCAGCCACGGAAGCTTCGCCTGTATGAGCCAGCCAGCCAATCATCCTGCGTCGCCGGACGCCTTCGACGTCCTGTCGTCGCAGATCGAGGAAGCCTGCGGGACGCTGCGGGCCATGGCCAATGAGACGCGCCTGAAGATTCTCTGCTCGCTGGCAGCCGGTGAAATGCCGGTCAACCAGCTCGCCGAGGCGGTCGGCCAGTCCCTGTCTGCTGTGTCCCAGCACCTTGCCAAGCTGCGGGCGGAGGGGCTGGTTGAAACCCGCCGCGATGCCCAGACGATCTACTATCGCGCGACAGGCGGGGTCGGCATGGCCGTGATTGAAACACTGTGCCGCTATTTCGGCGACGAGGCGGCAAAGTCCGCCTGACGGGGCAGGGCTCCCTCCCCGACAAGACGATCAAGACAGCCGTGGCCGCTTACCAGTAGGCGACGTAGATCCCGGCGAGGATCAGCACGATCAGCACGGCGGCGATGTTGAAGCCGGTCCGTGTGTGGAACTCGATGCCGCCGAGGTCGACCGGTTGTTCGGGTTTCGGCGCTATGGTCATCAGCGACACGATGGCGCCGATGACGAGGCAGGTCAGGAATACGATCCAGATCCGCAGGACGAAGGGCAGCTCCGGCAGCGCAATCGAGGCGATGACGCTGAGCACGACCGATGAGATCAGCAGGGCGAAGGCGCCCGCCTCGTTGGCGCGCTTCCAGAAGAAGCCCAGCAGGAAGACCGCGACAACGCCCGGCGCGATGAAGCCGGTATATTCCTGGATGGTCTGGAAGGCGCTTTCCATACCTCCGAGGAAGGGCTTTGCCAGGATAAGCGCGATCACCATGGCGGTCAGCGCCGTCAGCCGGCCGACCAGCACATAGTGGCCTTCCGTGCGCTCCTTGGCGATGTAGTCGCGATAGATGTCCATGGTGAAGATCGTCGAGATCGAGTTCATCATCGAGGCAAGCGAGGAGACGATCGCGGCAATCAGCGCTGCGAAGACGAGGCCGCGCAGGCCGCCGGGCACGAGGGTCATGAGCACGCCATAGGTGCTGTCGGGCCGGGCCGACAGTTCGGCCATGTCGAGCTGGCCATTCTGGGCCAGCCACAAGGCGGCAATGCCCGGGATCACGACGATGACCGGGATGAGCAGCTTCAGGAAGGCGGCGAAGGCAAGCCCCTTCTGGGCTTCCGGCAAGCTCTCTGCGCCGAGCGCACGCTGGATGATGTACTGGTTGAAGCCCCAATAGGAGAAGTGCAGCACCCAGAGCCCGCCCAGCAGGGTCCAGATGCCCGGCAGGTCGCCATAGTTGGGATGGTCCGGCTTGAGGATCATGTTGAAGTGGCCGGGGATCTCGCCCATCAGCGTGGCGAGACCGGCCATGGCGCCGTCTTCACCGCCAACGAGGCCGAGTGAAATCCAGAGGATCGCAAAGCCGCCAAGGATCAGGATGACGACCTGGATGATGTCGGTCATCGCGACGGCTTTCAGCCCGCCATAAAGCGAGTATAGAACGGCAAATGCGGCAAGGCCGAGCATCGCCGGCAGGACCGCCCAGCCGGTAACAGCCGAGATGGCCAGCCCGCCCAGCCACAGGATCGAGGTCAGGTTCACCGCCGTGTAGAGGATGATCCAGAATACCGCCATGATCGATTTGACCTCCGGCCCGAAGCGGGTCTCGAGGAATTGCGGCATGGTGAAGATCTTCCGCTCCAGGAAGATTGGCAGGAAGAATTTGGCGACGATCAGCAGGACGATGGCCGCCTGCCACTCATAGGCGGCAATGGCGAGGCCGACGACGAAGCCCTGTCCGGACTGTCCGATGATCTGCTCGGCGGAAATATTGGCCGCGATCAGCGAGGCGCCGATGGCCCACCAGGGCAGCGCCTTGCCGGCAAGGAAATAGTCTTCGGTGTCTTTCTGGTGGCCCGCAGGCTCACGCGATACCAGGATTGCGATCGCGAACAGCGCGATTGCGTAAACCCCGACAATGACAAGGTCGATCGTCTCTAGTGCCATACTGTGTGCCTCCCCGCACAAAGCGATATGTGCCGGTCAGCGTTTCTTGTTGTCTGGCTGGCCGGTGCGAGAAAAACCCTTCGGGCCTTATCCCGCCCGGCGTCAATAGCGACGGCGTATCGTGCGTTAAAGCGGCTGCTTGATGCGTTGAAGCGGAAGACCGGTCTCCCGGGAGACCGGTCTTCAACGCCATCACTTCATCCGGCCGTCCGGCATCAGGGAGACGGCCTGGCCGGTTTCGGCAGCCTTGTAGATCGCTTCGATGAGGCGGATATCGCGCAGGCCCATGGCGCCCGGCGTGCGGATCTCGATATCGTCGCGGATGGCGTCCGCGAAGTGGTCGAGCTGGGCGGCGAACTGTATCGCGGGGTCGCCCGGATTGAGCTCTTCCGAGCTGCGATCGCGGCGAAGCGTCATGCGCAGGCCGCCATAGCTGGTCGCCGGGTCCATTTCGAGGACGCCGCGCGTGCCCCGCACGAGCGCGCGGTTCGAACCGGACGCGTCATAGGAGGTCGACAGCTGGGCAACGGCGCCGGACGGGAACTGCATCTGCGTCTGCACGGAGGCAAAGATTTCCGCAAAGCGCGGATCGCCTTCCGGCTGGAAGGTCCGCGCGCTGATCGTGCTTGGCATTTCATTCGAGAGATAAAGCGCGGACTGCAGGCCGTAGAGGCCGTAATCCTCAAGCGGGCCGCCGCCGGCGAGGGCGCGATTGGCGCGCCAGTTATCGGCCGGCGTGGTCGGCCCCATCCGGTAATGCTGGCCGGTCCGGATCAGCCGGATATCGCCGACAGCGCCTTCATCCATCAGCGCCATCGCGCGCATGTTGAACGGCTCGAAGTGGCAGCGATAGGCGATCATCAGCTTGCGGTCGGCGGCACGGGCCGCGGCGATCATGCGTTCGCATTCGGCGCTGTTGAGCGCCATGGGTTTCTCGCAGAGGACGTGCTTGCCCGCCGCAAAGGCCTTCTCCGCCCACTCGGCATGCAGTCCGCTCGGCAGAACGATATAGACCGCATCGACCCGGTCATCGGAGGCGATCTCGTCGAAATTGTCATAGGAGTAGCGCGCATCCGGCGCCACGCCATAGGCGTCCCCGACCCGGTTTGCCTTGTCGGCATTGCCCGAGACGACCGCCGCGATATGGGCGCGCCGGGCGTTCACGAAGTTGGGCATCATCTGATTCAGCGCGAAGCCGCCAAGTCCGATGACTGCGATGCCGACGCTGTCAGCGGCCCCTTTCTCGGGCGGGGTATCAGGCAGGCGAACATTGCCCGGCATGGGCTGGCCGATGGCGCGAACGCCGGACCCGTCAGATGTCTGCGCGCCAGCGCAGCCAAAGAGCGGCACGGCGGCCGTCACGCCGGCAAGCTGGAGGAGACGTCTGCGGTCCTGATCAAAGCGGGTCATGCGGAACTGTCCTTTCTGTCTGGCGCGTCTGGACGCTTCTCAACGTCGATCGCGACGGAAAAATCGAGACTTTCGCCGGGCTTCAGCGCGTGCAGACCCGTCTCGACGGTCTGGTCCATTTCGAACGCGCCATTGATCTGGGACACAGGTTCGAAACAGAAAAAGGGCGCGCTCGGAGGGATATAGACCACTGCGCCGGCAGGTGAAGCATTTGTCCTGACGGTTATCTCGAGGCCCTCCTCCGGCTGGCGTATTATCGCAACGCCGTCCCAGCCAGCATAGCCATGGTCCAGATCGCGAAGGCGCATGGCTGTGTCCTGCGAAAAGTCGGTCGTCGGGGTCAGCGGTTCAACCTGCAGCGGGCCATGGTTCATCGGCTGGATCATGCCGGCCGCGTTGAACTGCAGTTGCGTCTGGTCGTTCCTCGGAAAATAGGGGTGAAAGCCGAGGCCGACGGGCATGGCGCTGGTGTCGAGGTTGGTCACTTTGAGGGACAGGCTGACCCGGCCCGGCAGCAGCCTGATGAGCTGGCTGCACTCATAGGTCCAGGGCCACCAGCCTGCGCTGGCCATCCACATCCGGATCGAAGCGTCGTCCTGATGGGTCACTGTCCAGGCGCTCGTCCAGCCCTCGCCGTGGATGGCGTGCTCATCGCCGTCCCAGTTGCGCTTCAAGGTGTGGGGGCACCCCCCAAATTCGAACGTGCCGCCCCTGATCCGGTTGGAGAACGGCACCAGCGGAAAGCAGCCGGCGTCAAACACCCTCATGGCGTCTGGCCGGGCATCGGGCTGGAACACGTCCACCCCCCCGAATGAGAGGGAGACGATGCGGCCGCCCACGCCGGGCTGGACGGCCATGTCGAAGCCGTGAGCCGACAGGTAGCAAAGCGCCGCCTTGTCCGACAGTTCGGTCGTCCCGGGCATTGCTGGATCAATCACCAGGACAGGTCTCTGCGGCGTCTGCGTCCTCGACGAGTCTTGCCTCGGAGATGGCGAGCTCGCCGGGCCCACTCGCCTCAACGTAGATGGGCGCAATGATGGAGGTGAGATCGATATCGCTGAAGCAGCTCAGCGAGATGCGGACATCGGTCCAATCGCCATTGCCGAGGTCGGCGGGGGAAAGCTCACGCGAACTGCGGCAGTCTTCGCCTTCGCACGCCATGCCGATCGAAACGGGCGATGTCAGCGTCGAGCGCAATGTCAGCAGGAGTTCGATGTCGGCATTGGATTCGCGGACAAGGTCGCTGACGGAGCCGTCTGTGAAGGACACCCAGCCGCCGGTGTCTCCGAAGGTCAGGGAGATGGCGTCTTCCTGGGCGCGATGGTCGACGCGGCTCTCGCTGACGGTGCCAGACTTGAAGATGCGCATGTTCGCGCTGTAGCTGCCATTGGCGAAATAGACATTGGTGTTGCCGCTGGCCTGCAGGGTGTCGGGCACGGTTTCGTCCAGCGTGGCCACCTCGCCAGGTTCGGCATAGGAGAGGCCGTAGCCATAGGCGAAGAGCGGATCGTAGGTCTCGTCGCCGACATTGAGCGGGCCCTGGTCAGGGCGCTTTGGCCAGGAATAGGAGAGCTTGCCGGTAAAGTCATAACGTGGCGAGCCATCCTCGGCGGCGACCAGAACGTCGGCAACGCCTGTTCCTTCGCTGCCGGGAAGCCAGGCGGCGACAAACGCATCAGAGGCGTTGAGCTCCGGGTTCACCCACATCGGGCGGCCGGACAGGAAGACGCTCACGGTCGGAATGCCGTCTGCCTGCAGCTTGCGGAGAAGCTCGATTTCCTTCGAGCCGGCGGCATCATAGGCCAGATGATCGACGTCACCGCGGAACTCGGCATAGGGATCCTCGCCAAACACGATGATCGCGACATCGGGTTTCTCGTCGTAGCTGCCGTCAGGGCTGTGAGTGACGTTGTTCGCGGCTTCAGACAGGCCATCGAGGATGGAGGCGCCGTTCGGGAATTCTTCATTGTCGATGCCGCCGCCCTGCCAGGTCAGCGTCCAGCCGCCGGACTGTTTGGAGATGCTGTCAGCGCCGTCGCCAGCGACCATGATGTTCGCGGTTGGCGCGATTGGAAGGATGCCGTCATTCTTTAGAAGGACCAGCGACTCGCGCACCGCCTGACGGGCGACCGCGCGGTGTTCGGGTGAGCCGAGCAGGTCTGTGCGCCCGGCCAGGGGGCGCTCAGATGGACGCCCCTCATCGAATAGGCCGTAATGGAGCTTGGCGCGGAGGACGCGGCGGACGGCATCGTCGAGGCGCGCCATCGGAATCTCGCCGCTCTTCACTTGTGCGAGTGTGTTCTCATAGAGGCCCTTCCAGCTGTCGGGTGCCATGTACATGTCGATGCCGGCGATCAGCGCTTCCGGGCAGTCCTCATTGGTGCAGCCATCGATCTGTCCATGCGCGTTCCAGTCGCTGACGATAAAGCCGTCAAAGCCCATCCTGTCTTTCAGGACATCTGTCAGCAGGTACTTGTCGCCTGTCGTCTTCGTGCCGTTCCAGCTTGAGAAGGTCGCCATGATGGACAGTGCGCCTGCCTCGATGGCGGGCGGATAGCCGGCGCCATGGATGCGTGCGAGTTCGGCCTCGGACACTTTCGTGTCGCCCTGGTCCTGGCCGCCCTGCGTGCCGCCATCGCCGAGATAATGCTTGGCGGTCGAGATGACGTGGGTTTCGTCCAGGAAGTCATCCGCGCCGAATTCGCCCTGCAGGCCTTCGACGATGGCTGCGGAATAGGAGGCGACGACTTCGGGGTCCTCGGCGAAGCCTTCATAGGTACGGCCCCAGCGGTCATCGCGCGGGACGGCAACGGTGGGCGCGAAGGTCCAGTCATGGCCGGTGACGCGAAGCTCTGTGGCGGTCACTTCCGCAATCTTCTCGATCAGCTCCGGATTACGCGCGGCGCCAAGGCCGATATTGTGCGGGAAAACGGTGCCGCCGATGACGTTGTTGTGGCCGTGGACAGCATCGATACCCCAGATGATCGGGATCGCGATCTCGACACCTTCGGGATCAACAGAGGCGGCGTAGAAAGCATCGGTGGCGGCCACCCATTCCTCGACGCTGGCGTATGGCTTGCCATTCGGGGCCGAGTTGCCGCCGCTGAGCACCGAGCCGAGCCGGTAGGTCTTCACATCCTCAGGGGTGACCGAGCCATTGTCGGCCTGGATCACCTGGCCGACTTTCTGCTCCAGCGTCATCTTGGCCATGATCTCGTCAATGCGCGCCTCGATCGCCGGATCGATGAGATTGCTGTCGACGGCGGGCCAGACTGACTCCTCTGCAGCAGGCTCAGGGCTCGTCGCGCTATCTGGATCCGGGGCTGAGCGGGCACAGCCTGCAAGCAAGAGCCCGGCTGCCGCCGCGAGGGCATACCATGAAGTTTTGTGGCGCATGATCGTGTCTCCCCTTTTCGCCGTATCGCTGTTCTCCGCATGTCTCTGCGGGGCGCTTTCAGTTGAGGTTCTCGGGTCCCACCCGAGAATGTTGGCGTTAACATTTTCGCTAGACGAAATTAAATCCAAGCGCAACGGAAAAGCCGAAAGCGCAGGACGGAAGGTTGCTGGCGACGGCCGCCGCTCACCGCGCCGAGGGTCTGGCGCATGTCTGGTCAGCGCGGGGCGGCGCCTGCATAGAGCCCGAAGGTTGCGCCGACAAAGCCGCCTGCGACCCGGGTCGAGAGGATCTTGCCATCAAGGCCCGTGGCGATGACGGTCCAATCCTCGTTGCCCGGTTCGCGGAAAGCGAAGTCATAGGCATCCTTGCGGGCGGTGATCCTGAGTTCGGCCGCCTCGCCTGAAAACGGCGCTGTCGCCACGACTGTTCCCTCGACGGGCTGGTCGGCGCCGGCGCGCTGGCGCAGGGCGATTTGAGGCTCACCCGCATCCGAGACCGTCAGGCCGAGCGCGTAGAAATACTCATCGCTTTGCAGCACGGCGAGCCCAGCTTCATCGCCCGGGGATTCGGGGCTGAACGCGACCTTCGTCGTGGCGACCGCGTTCTGGTGCTGCTGGCGCCGGCCGAGATAGGAAGGCTGCGTCCCGGAGCCGAGCTCGACGGGCCTTGCGTCCAATACCAGGGCGCCGCCGTCCAGCGCCCACCAGTCTGACTGGGGCACGCGCAAGGTCATCCAGTGGAACGGCAGCGCCTCGCCATCGAAGTCCTCACGCACCGTGAAATTGCCGGACATCGGCACGTGCTCGCCGATCGTGCCGAGCGGGGCAGGGCGGGTGTCCATCTTGTAGTGCACCTCTTCCTCGCCTTCGAGGATGACCGGCCAGCCATCCTTCCAGTCGACAGGCATCAGGAAGGTCTCGCGGCCTGTGTTGTAGAGGTCGCCCTCATAGGGCCGCACGCCGAGGAAGGTCGCCCACCAGTTGCCGTCTGCGTCCTGGACAAGGTCTGCATGGCCAACAGACGTGATCGGGTTGGGGCGGTCTTCCGGCAGGTGGCGCTGGGTGAGGATCGGATTGTTCTCATACGGCTCGTAGGGGCCCGTCAGCGCTTTGGAGCGCAGCACGACCTGCGAATGATCGACGGCGGTGCCGCCTTCTGCTGCGCTCAGATAATACCAGTCGCCGACCTGGTAGATATGCGGGCCCTCGATCCAGATCGGCTTTTCCTCGGGGCGCACGCCGCCATCGATCAGCACGATCGGTTCTGAGATGGACTGGAAGGTGTCAGGATCGATCTGGCGGAACCAGATGGCGCGGTGCCCGGGATAGGTCGAACCGCCCGGTGGCTCATCATTGTTCATGATCCAGACCGAGCCGTCTTCCTCGAAGAAGAGCGATGGGTCGATGCCGCCCACCTCCGGCAGCCAGACCGGATCTGACCATGGGCCGGCCGGATCGGTCGCGGTGACGATGAAGTTGCCGCCGCAATCGACGCAGGTATTGGCGACATAGAAGACGCCGTCATGATACTCGATGGTCGGCGCAAACACGCCGCGCGACAGGCCGAGCCCGTCAAAGTCGAGCATGCCGGGCCTGTCGATGACATTGCCGATCTGCTCCCAGTGGACGAGGTCCTTGCTGTGGAAGACCGGGATGCCGGGGAAGTATGAAAAGGTCGAATGGACGAGGTAATAGCCATCCGGGCCGCGGGTCACGCTTGGATCGGGGTAGAAGCCCGCAAGGACCGGATTGAGGTAGCCTTCGGAGCCGGGCGGATCGCTGAAAGCCGGATCGTTTCCGGTGTATTCGAACCAGTCGAATGAGGCCGACAGTGCGGTGGAGGGGGCGGGCGCATCATCAGTCGCCGGCGCAGACGAACAGGCCGAAAGGGCCAGAAGGACCATCGCCGAAACAATCGAATTTCTTGACATCTGAAGAGCCCCTCCCTTGAGGCGGATGGATATTTTTCTCGCGGACTGGACGCCAGCCACGATTTGTTGTTAGCGTTATCATAAAGTTTCGGAGAGCCACGGCAAGACCTGGCCGGTGACCTATTCGAGGGAGACAATGATGAACGGGCTTTCGCGGCGTGACTGGTTGAAAATGGGGGCCGGCGCATCGGCCTTTGCAGGGCTTGGCGGTTGCGTTGCCGCCGGAGAAAGCGCCGCAGGTAATGCGGCAACAGGCCCGGGCCTGCATGAGCTTGCGGCGGAAAAAGGTATCCGCTTCGGCTCTGCCATGGCGGCGCACCAGCTGGACGATCCCCGGTATCTCGACATCATCCGCCGCGAATGTGCGACCATCGTCGCCGAAAATGAGCACAAATGGTACACGGTCTATCCCGAGCCGGATGTCGTGAACTTCGAGCCGGCCGACCGGCTGGCGGCGTTCGCGAAGGAAAACGGCCTGACCATGCGCGGCCATACGCTGCTCTGGCATCGCAGCATCTGGTCGCCCGACTGGGTGAACGCGCTGGACTTCGCGAGCGCTGCCGAGACGGAGCAATTCGTCGGCCCGCGCATCGCACAGATGGCCTCGCGCTATCACCCCTTCATCTACTCCTGGGATGTCGTGAACGAAGCCGTCAGCGATGAAACAGGCGAGTTCCGGGAGACGTCTCTATCGAAAAGGATGGGCGAGCGGCTGATGGATTTCTGCTTTGCGGTCGCCAAGGAAAACGCGCCGGATGCAAAGCTTGTCTACAATGATTTCATGAGCTGGGAAGATACCAGCACGCTTCACCGGGCAGGGGTGCTGCGCCTGCTGGAAGGCATGCTCAAGCGGGGCGTGCCCATCGATGGCGTCGGCCTCCAGAGCCATTCGAACTATGAGATGCCGGACGAGTTCACCCGCCAGAAGCAGAAGAACTGGATCGCCTTCTGCGACGAGATCGTGGGCATGGGGCTTGAGCTCTACATCACCGAGTTTGACGTCAACGACACCGATCTTCGTCCCGACATCGCTTATCGAGACCGCCTGATCGCGGACTATACGCGTGAGTATTTCGACCTGATGCTGACCTATCCCCAGCTCAAGGAAGTCCTGATCTGGGGAATGGTGGATGACCAGAACTGGCTGCAGGGCTTCCTTCCCAGGACTGACGGGGTCCTGAAACGCCCGACGGTTTACGATGAAAACTACAAGGCAAAGTCCATGCGCAGCGCCATTGCCGAAGCGCTCCGTGCGGCTGACTATCGCCAGCCCATCTGATCCGATCGCGCCAGGGTCGATTATCGGCAGGGTCCGCTCAATCACAAGAATCGGGCTAATTGTCGCAAATAGTTCGCGCTAACACTGAAGGTTCTTGCCATTCCAGCAAGCAGGGCGATACTGACCTTGCCTGCAAAAAAATGGACTGGACGAAAGAAAATTGAACAAGCGTCAGCCGATTACAATCAAGGAAGTCGCCGAGAAGGCTGGCGTCTCCCAAATGACGGTCTCAAGGGTGCTCAACAAGCAGAAGCTTGTGAAGGCATCGACACGTGAGCGCGTCGAAGCGGCCATCGCAGCGCTGAACTACAAACCGAATCTGATGGCGCGCGGGCTTGCCGGCGGCCGGTCGAAACTGATCGGGCTTGCCTATTACAACCCCAGTCCGAGTTATCTGAGTGCCCTCGTGGTCAGCGCCCTCAAGCACTGCCGCGATCTCGGGCATCACCTCGTCATCGAAGACCTCTCGGATATCGAAGACGGTCTCGACACGACCATGATCCTGAAGCGGCTGAGCTCCATCCAGCTGGACGGTCTCATCCTCGCCCCGCCCCTGAGCGGCAATACCAAGCTGCTGGAGCTGATGCAGGACATTGGTATTCCGACCGTCCTGCTTGGCAGCACCGATGACCGGTTCAAGCAGTCGAGCGTCGTGTTCGACGACAGGGCGGCTGCTTACACGATGACCTGTCATCTGATCGACCTTGGACACAAGAAGATCGGCTTCATTCGAGGACCGCACGAACTGCCCTGGAGCCGCAAGCGCCAGGAAGGGTATGAGCAGGCGCTTATCGACAAGGGCATCCAGATCGACAAAAAGCTCATCCTGGAAGGCGATTTCACCTTCCGCACGGGGATGCACCGCGGGGATGACCTCCTGGAACTGCCCGACCGTCCCACTGCGATCTTCGCAAGCAATGACGACATGGCCGCGGGCGTCATCGCGGCCGCTCAACGCCGTTCGATCCAGATCCCGAAGGAGCTGTCCGTCGTCGGATTCGACGATACAGCCATTGCCGCCGCGATCTGGCCGCGTCTGACGACGGTTCGCCAGCCGATCGCCGAAATGGCGCAAGCCTCGGTGGACATTATCTCGGATGTGACGGCCGAAAGCTGGAATGGCGAGCCCGTGCGCCTGGTCAATGACAGCATCCACATCGTTGAGCGAGAAAGTCTCGCGCCGCCTGCCTGAGCGCGTCGAAAACAGTTTACAGGTCGCGTCTGTCTTCATTATGTTAGCCCTATCATAAAATGACAGGGAGTGACGTCGATGCGCGATTCTAGAAGCGGCACAGGGCAATTCAAGCACAGCTTGCTAAAGCGGCTTGGCGCAGCAACGGCTGCGGTTTGTCTCGCGGTTGCCTGCCAGAACGCAGCCGGTCTTCAGGCCACATCTCAGGCGCAGCAAGTCTCGGACGACGCACCGTACAGGAATGCGAGCCTCAGCGTTGATGCGCGCGTGGAAGACCTGCTCTCACGCATGACGCTCGAGGAGAAGATCGCCCAGATCACAACGATCTGGACCACCAAGACCGAGCTATTCGACGAAGACGGCAAGTTCGATCCCGCGCTGGCCGCGGCAGCCTATCCTTCGGGCTTTGGCCATTTTGCCCGGCCGAATGACCTTCAGGGCCCGTCGAGCCCGCTGGAGCAGCCCTTCAGGGATGAGGCGCAGACGGTCGAACTGGTCAATGCGATCCAGAAGTATGCCGTCGAGGAGACGCGTCTCGGCATCCCCGTCCTGTTCCACGAAGAAGGCCTGCACGGCTATGCCGCGCGCGGGGCGACCTCCTTCCCGCAAGCGATCGGCCTTGCCTCGACCTGGGACCCTGAGCTGATCGAGGACATCTATTCCGTCGTTGCCCGCGAGATCCGGGCGCGCGGGCCGCACATGGTGCTCTCGCCAGTGGTCGATGTGGCGCGCGATCCGCGCTGGGGCCGCATCGAGGAGACCTATGGCGAAGACCCTTATCTCGCCGGGGAGATTGGCCTTGCCGCCGTCTATGGCTTCCAGGGACGCACCCTGCCGCTGGCAGACGACAAGGTTTTCGCGACGCTGAAACACATGACCGGCCACGGACAGCCTGAAAGCGGCACAAATGTCGGCCCGTCCAACCTCTCGGAACGTATCCTGCGCGAGGTCTTCTTCCCGCCGTTTGAACACATCGTGGAGAACTCGGAAATCCGCAGCCTGATGGCGTCGTACAATGAAATCGACGGCGTGCCCTCGCATGCCAATGGCTGGCTGCTGAATGATGTCCTGCGCGGCGAGTGGGGCTTCAAGGGTGGTGTTGTCAGCGACTATTGGGGAATTGACGATCTCGTCCGCCTGCACGGCGTCGAGCCGGACATGGAAGCAGCCGCCGTGCGCGCGCTGAAAGCCGGCGTCGACTTCGACCTGCCGGATGGCAATGCGTTCAAGCTGCTCCCTGATGCACTGGAAAAAGGCCTCGTCACCGAAGAGGAAATCGACACCGCTGTCCGGCGCATGCTCGAGATCAAATTCCTCTCCGGCATGTTCGAGGATCCATATGCGGACGCCACCTATGCCGAAGAGATCACCGACAATGCAGACGCCCGCGCGCTTGCTGAAGAGGCGGCGCGCAAGTCGATCGTCCTCTTGAAGAATGACGGTGTCCTGCCGCTGGACAAGGGTGCGTTTGGCAAGATCGCCGTTATCGGACCGAATGCAGACGCGGTGCGTCTCGGCGGCTATTCTGACGTCCCGACCCGTGTCCTCACCGTCCTTGACGGGATCGAGGCTGAGGTCGGCGACGCCGCAGAAATCGTTCATCATCCGGGCGTCGAGATCACCTCGCAGGGCGACTGGTGGGAGAATGAGATCATCCTCGCCGACCGCGAGGCGAACCTCGCCATGATCGAGGAGGCCAAATCGGTCGCAGAAAGCGCGGATGTGATCATCCTCGTCATCGGCGGCACGGAAGCGACCAGCCGCGAGGGCTGGGACAACCAGCACCTCGGCGACCGCACCGACATCGAACTTGTCGGCGAGCAACAGGAGCTGGCGGACGCGATGTTCGCGCTCGGCAAGCCTGTCGTCACCGTGCTGATCAATGGCAAGCCGCTTGGCGTCGATGAGGTCGCAGAGAAGACCAATGCGCTGGTCGAGGGCTGGTATCTCGGCCAGGAGGGCGGCACGGCGATGGCCGACGTCCTGTTCGGCGACTACAATCCCGGCGGCAAGCTGCCGGTGACGATCGCCCGCTCGGTCGGCCAGCTGCCGCTCGTCTACAATCACAAGCCGAGTGCGCTGCGCGGGTATCTCTTCGATACGACCGAGCCGCTCTATCCGTTCGGCTATGGGCTGTCCTACACCACATTCGACATCAGCGCGCCGACGCTTTCGTCCGCCACGATCGGTGTCGATGGCGAGGTGACCGTGACGGTCGATGTGACCAATACCGGCGATATGGCCGGCGACGAAGTGGTGCAGCTTTACATTCGCGACCTCGTCGCCTCGGTCACCCGGCCGGTGAAGGAACTGCGCGGCTTCGAGCGGGTCACGCTCCAGCCGGGCGAGACGAAGACCGTGAGCTTCACCCTTGGCGAAAAGGATTTCCGCTTCTGGAACAAGGATATGGAGCGGATCGTCGAACCTGGTGAGTTCGAGATCATGACGGGCTCAAGCTCTGCCGACACGCAAAGCGTCACGCTGAGCGTGGAGTAGGGCGAGCCCCAGGCTCTGGCGGCCACGCTCCTTTTCGCGCGCGAACGCGGCTGAAAGGTGAGTGTGGCCGCGCGCCACGCTCTGTGCCGGGCCTGACATCGACAAGGGCGACGCTCCCTAATCAGGCGCCCCGCTTTAATTCTGATCGCGCAAAAAAATGCGGCGGACCTCGAAGGGCCCGCCGCATATCGTTTTGCTTTGGAAGAGGGCAGATCAGCCCTGCATGTCTTCCAGTTCCTTGCCTTTGGTTTCCTTCACCGCCCACATCACGAAGAAGATCGAGATGATGGCAAACACGGTGTAGACGCCATAAGCCCCCGTCAGGCCGATGCCGGGTGCGGCCAGCATGATCGGGAAGGTCAGCGTGATGGCGAAGTTCGCGATCCACTGGAAGAAGCCCGAAACCGCGAGGCCGGAGCCACGCAGCTGGTTCGGGAACATCTCACCCAGCATCACCCACATGACCGGGCCCCAGGAGAAGTTGAAGAACATCACATAGATATTGGCTGCGACGAGCGCGAGCAGGCCCATCGAGCTGGAGAGCTTCAGGCTGCCATCGACCAGCGCGCCGGTCGAGAAGGCGAAGGCGACGAGGCCAAGCGTAACCGCCATGCCGATCGAGCCGATCATCAGCATCGGCTTGCGGCCGATACGGTCAATCAGCATGAGGCCCAAAGCCACGGCTGCGATACTGAGGCCGCCTGACAGGACGTTGGTCAGAAGCGCATCGCTTTCGGTGAAGCCGGCCGCCTGCCAGAGCACGGCGCCGTAATAGAAGACGACGTTGATACCGACGAGCTGCTGGAACACCGCAAGGCCGATGCCGACCCAGATGATGGGACGAAGCACCGTGCCACCGCGGAAGATGTCAGAGATACGCGGCTTGTGATCACGCGCGAGGGATTCCTCGATTTCCGCGACCTTGCCGGCTGCGCGGCGCTGGCCCGTGATACGCTCAAGCACGCTGCGGGCTGCATCCTTCTTGCCGCTCACGACGAGATAGCGCGGGCTTTCCGGGATCGCGAGCAGCGCGATCAGGAAGATCGCCGCCGGGATGAGCTCGATCCAGAACATCCAGCGCCAGGCTTCGAAGCCCCACATCCAGACGCTCGTGGCAGAGCCTGCAGCGCCTGCAATCAGGAAGTTGCTGAGAAAGGCAACGAACAGGCCCGCAATGATCGCGACCTGCTGGATCGAAGACAGGCGGCCGCGCAAATGGGCCGGTGCGACTTCGGAGATGTAGGCAGGGGCCATGACACTGGCAGCACCGACGGCAAGGCCGCCGATGATCCGGTAGATCACGAACTCCATGGACGAACCCGCAATGCCGGAGCCCCACGCGCTGACGATAAAGAAGATCGCGGCGACGATCATCATCGTGCGGCGCCCGAACATGTCGGACAGCTTGCCCGCGGCTGCCGCGCCTGCCGCGCAGCCCAGCAGGATGGACGCGACATTGAAGCCGGTGACGGCTGCGTCGGAATTGAACGCCGCGCTCAGCCCGTCGACCGTGCCATTGATCACGCCGCTGTCAAATCCGAACAGGAAGCCGCCAATCGTGGCGACGCAGCTGATGAGAAGGACGAACGCAAAGTCGCCTTCGAACCGGCCGGTGGCCGCTGTCGTATCAGTCATTTTTCCTCCCAATCCCCTTCAATGGAGAACTGCTTTTCTCTTGAACCCAACCCAAAATGTTAGGGCTACCATAAACGACGCTAACTCACACTCTGGCAAGTTTAAAGTGGTTTTGGCACGGATTCGTCGTTTCGGGGACAAGATATGCCCTCGGCACAGCGAGCTTCACCGGCGGCGCATGCCTCGGCTTACTGCAATCGAACAAAAAGCCGCACACAGCAGTGTTGTC
Organism: Henriciella mobilis; assembly: GCF_003576285.1. Taxonomy (NCBI): domain Bacteria; kingdom Pseudomonadati; phylum Pseudomonadota; class Alphaproteobacteria; order Hyphomonadales; family Hyphomonadaceae; genus Henriciella; species Henriciella mobilis. Next base: position 456,108 of record NZ_QWFX01000005.1, read on the forward strand.
CACGCAGGCGCAATATGTTAGCGTTATCATATAATCGCGATGGCTGCTGGTGTTCGCACGCAAGGACAGCTGCAGGATGTCGCAAGGAGAGGGAAGGAAACCAGAGACGTGTTTCTGGGAATTGATATCGGGACATCGAGCGTAAAGGCCGTTCTGATGGATGAGGCTGGCCGTGTCGTGGACACGGCGAGCGCTGATCTTCCGATTTCGCGGCCCAGGCCGCTCTGGTCAGAGCAGAAGCCCGCCGACTGGTGGACGGCCACAAACATGGCGGTTGCCGGCCTGAACGTGAATCATCGTCATGCCGTGAAGGCCGTCGGCCTGTCGGGCCAGATGCATGGCGCAACGCTGCTCGACAAGGCCTTGAACCCGCTGAGACCGGCCATCCTCTGGAATGACGGCCGCAGTCTGGAAGAGGCCTCGGCCCTCCAGGAAAAAGAGCCGGACTTTGTCGAGAAGGGCGGTAATCTCGTCATGCCCGGCTTTACCGCGCCAAAGCTCGAATGGGTGCGCCGGCATGAGCCGGAAATTTTCGCCAAGGTCGCCAAGGTCCTGCTGCCGAAGGATTATGTCCGCCTGCGGATGACCGGCGAGCTGGCCTCCGACATGTCGGATTCGGCCGGCACGCTCTGGATGGATGTTGCAGGTCGCAAATGGCATGAGCCGTTGCTGGACGCCTGCGGGCTGACCGTCGATCACATGCCGAGCCTGCATGAAGGTGTCGAGGAAACCGGCATCCTCCGCCAGGAGGCTGCTGAAGCCTGGGGCATGGATCGCGTGCCTGTTGTGGCGGGCGGCGGTGACAATGCCGCTGGCGCTGTCGGCGCCGGAATCGTCGATGAAGGCGATGCGCTGCTCTCGCTCGGCACTTCCGGTGTAATCTTCGTGGCAGGTAGCGAGTTCCGCTCGAACCCGGACTCGGCCGCCCACGCTTTCTGCCACGCCCTGCCGGGCCGCTGGCATCTCATGTCTGTCATGCTGAGCGCGGCGAGCTGTGTCGACTGGGCCTGCCAGGCGACCGGTACGCCATCAGCAGAAGACATGATCAACTTGGCCGAACGGGACGCAAGCCTAGCCTGCAAGGAGGTTTTCCTCCCCTACCTTTCAGGTGAACGCACGCCGCATAATAACCCCTATGCGAGCGGCGTCCTGTTCGGTCTCGACCATGACAGCTCCAAGGGCCAGATTGCGCAGGCCGTCCTGGAAGGCGTCGCCTTCGGCATGGCGGACGGCTTCGATGCGCTGCTCGATTCCGGCATCGATGTTCATTCGATTTCCGTGATTGGCGGCGGCTCCCAGTCTGCCTATTGGGGCCGCATCCTTGCCGCCGTCCTGGAGCGTCCGCTCGTCTATCGCGACGGCGCGGCAACCGGGCCCGCGCTCGGCGCAGCAAGGCTTGCCCGCTACTCCCAGCTGAAGGGCACTTTTGACGAAGCCTTCGCCGCGCCCCGCGCGATCAACGTTATCGAACCACACGACCCCGACATCGACCGCCTGCAGGAGAAACGCGTGAAGTTCACCCGTCTCTACCAGGCGCTGGTCGGCGAATTTACAGGAGATTGAAATGGCAGATTCGAATGCAAGTCTTGGGAGCCGGTCACCCTTCGCCGACATGGCGCCGGTCAAGTTCGAGGGCGTAAGCAGCGACAACCCGCTGGCCTACCGCTACTATGACAAGGACCAGATGGTCCTCGGCAAGCGGATGGAAGACCACCTGCGCATGGCCGTCTGCTACTGGCACACCTTCTGCTGGGACGGCTTCGACGTGTTCGGCGCCGGCACCTTCAACCGCCCCTGGCAGCGTACCGGAAATGACCGCGCCGCCGCCGATGCGCGCATGGCCGCCGCTTTCGATTTCTTCAAGGTGCTCGGCCTGCCATTCTACTGCTTCCACGATGAGGACATCACCGAAGCCTCCGACACGCCCGACGAGCTGTCGAACAATTTCAAGCGCCAGACCGATCGTCTGGCCGGCTACCAGGAAGAGACCGGCGTCAAGCTGCTCTGGGGTACGGCGAAGCTGTTTGGCCATCCGCGCTATGCCGCTGGCGGCCTGACCAATCCGGACCCGGAAGTTGCCGCCTGCGCGATCCGCCAGATCCGCGACTGCCTGGAGGCGACCCACAAGCTCGGGGGCGCAAACTATGTCCTCTGGGGCGGGCGCGAAGGCTATGACACGCTGCTCAACACCGACCTCACCCGCGAGCTGGAGAATTTCGGCCGCTTCCTTTCCATGGTCGTCGAGCACAAGCACAAGCTCGGTTTTGACGGCAAGATCCTGATCGAGCCGAAGCCGCACGAGCCGATGTACCACCAGTACGATTTCGACGTGGCGACGATCTATGGCTTCCTGAAACGCTTCGACCTGCTTGGCGAGGTGCATGTGAACATCGAGCCGAACCACTCGACGCTGTCGGGCCACAGCTTCTCGCACGAAGTGGCAACGGCGGTCTCGCTCGGCATGATGGGCTCGATCGACATCAACACCGGCAACTACCAGAATGGCTGGGACACCGACCAGTTTCATCTCGACATCCGCGACATCACCCTGGCGCTGGTCGAGCTGCTGCCATCCGGCGGACTTGATACTGGGGGCTTCAACTTCGACGCCAAGGTGCGCCGCCAGAGCTCCGATGAGATCGATCTGGTCTATGCGCATGTCGGCGGCGTGGATGCGCTGGCGCGGGCACTCCTGTCGGCGGCAGACATTGTCGAGCGCGGCGAAATCCAGGCCTTCAAGGATGAGCGCTATGCCGGCTGGAAAGGCGAGCTCGGCCAGCGCATGCTGTCGCCGGACGCGTCACTGGAAACGATTGCCGACCACGCCGCAAGCGCAGGCCTCGACGGCAAGCACACGTCCGGCCGTCAGGAATATCTGGAAAACCTCGTCAACCGCAGCCTGAAATAGGAGGCGAGCCATGAAGTTTTTCGTCGATACCGCAGACGTCGCGGCGATCCGCGACCTGCATGCAACCGGTCTTGTGGATGGCGTCACGACCAATCCCAGCCTGGTCGGAAAGTCGGGCCGCGATTTCCGCGAAGTCATCGTGGAAATCTGTGAAGTCACCGATGGTCCGGTGAGCGCTGAAGTCATCGCGACCGATGAGGCCGGCATGCTCGAGCAAGGCCGGGCGCTGGCCGCGCTGGCACCCAATGTCGTCGTGAAGCTGCCGCTCACGCTCGACGGGCTGAAAGCCTGCCGCAAGCTGACGTCGGAAGGCACGCGTACCAATGTGACGCTCTGCTTCTCGGCCAATCAGGCGCTGCTCGCGGCCAAGGCCGGGGCAAGCTACATCTCGCCTTTCATTGGCCGGCTGGACGATATCAACATCGATGGCATGGAGCTCATCCAGGACATCCGCACCATCTATGACAATTACGGCTTCGAGACTGAAGTGCTTGCCGCCTCGATCCGCAGTGCCAACCATGTGAAAGAATGCGCGCTTATCGGCGCCGATGTCGTCACCGCGCCGCCGGATGTGATCCGCTCGCTTGCCGGCCATGTCCTGACCGACAAGGGCCTCAAGGCCTTCCTCGCCGACGCAGAGAAGGCCGGCATCAAGGTCTGATCCGGGAGAAAGACAATGAGACAGGCCGCAAGGACACTCGCCGCACTCGCACTTCTGGGGGGCTGCCAGGCGGCGGGGGCTGGTCCATCGGCGGCCCAGCTCCTGGTCGACGGGGCGTATACCGACCATGCGGTCGTGCAGCGCGGGGCAAACCTGCAGATTGCGGGCAAAGCGGATCCCGGCGCGGCCATCACCGCCTCGCTCGCGGGCCAGACTGTGGAGACACGGGCCGGTCCGGATGGGGCCTGGTCTGTCAGCTTTGATCCGCTGCAGGCAGGCGGGCCGTATGAGCTCTCCATCAGCGACGCCACGACGAGGTACACGGCTGAAGATATCCTGGCTGGCGATGTCCTGCTGTGTTCCGGACAGTCCAATATGGAATACCCGGTCTACCGGGCGCTCAATCCGGATTCCGCAATTTCCGAGAGCGCCGATGATAGCCTGCGCCTTCTGACCGTGCCACAGGAAACGGCGCTTTCGCCGCAATCGCAGCTGCCGGAAGAGGCCAGCTGGGCGCCAGCATCGCCTGAAAACGTGCGGGACTTTTCCGCCGTCTGCTATTTCATGGGAGAGCGCCTGCGTGCGGAGCGAGGCATACCGATCGGCCTGATCGATTCCTCATGGGGCGGTTCGCAGATCGAAGCCTGGCTGCCACAGGCGCGCCTTGAGGCAGCCGGCGGATTTGACGAAAGCCTTGCCACGCTCGACCTCTATCGCGAAGACCCGGACGCGGCGATGAAAGCCTATGGTGCGGTCTGGGAGCGGTGGTGGACAGCCGAGCATGAAAGCGCGCCGTGGGAGGCCAAGCTTGACCTTTCCAGCTGGAAGCGTGTTCCCGAACAGTTCGCCGACTGGAAAGCCTATGGTGATGCTGACATCGAGACCCATCTCGGCCGGCTCTGGTTTGCCCGCCGCTTTGACCTGACAGAGGAACAGGCGGCCGGACCGGCGACAATCTCGCTCGGCCTGTTCGATGATTCAGATGCGGTCTGGATCAATGGCGAATTCATCGGCTCGACCTCAAGCTGGACAGACCATCGCGTCTATCCCGTCGATCCCGGCGTGCTCAAAGCGGGCGAAAACACGATCCTGATCAACGTGCTGAACAGCTACGGGCCGGGCGGCATGATGGGGCCGGGCGAGGTGATGCAGCTTGAGCCGGAGGCTGGCGAGGCTGTCCCGCTCGGGTCGGGCTGGTCCTACAAGGCGGTGATGCAGGCCGATGATGGCGGTCCGCGTCCGCCCTGGGAATCGGTGACTGGCTACACCACGATTGGCAACGCGATGATTGCGCCGCTGCACGGCACGCCGATGAGCGCCGCCATCTGGTATCAGGGCGAAAGCAATACCGGGCGGGCGGATGCCTATGAGGGCCTGCTGGATCAGCTGATTGCGGGCTGGCGCTCGAATTTCGGGTCGGACCTTCCAGTCCTCGTCGTCCAGCTGCCGGGCTATGGCGCGATGCCTGAGTTGCCGTCGGAGTCTGGCTGGGCGGGTGTGCAGGATGCCCAGCGCCGTGTCGCGCTGGCCGACCCGCTAACGGGTCTTGTCACGACGATGGATGTCGGGCACCGCACGGATATCCACCCGCCTGACAAGCTCACCGTCGCCATGCGCGCGGTCGATGTGCTGGATGGCTTGTCCGGGGCGTCGGACGCCAGCACCACAGGCTACTCACCGGTGACGGCCGTTCGGGATGGCGGATCCATAAAGATCGACCTGCCTGAGGGCGATTACACCTCGATCTCGAGCGACCGGGTGATCAGCGTCTCCGTCTGCAACGCGGCTGGCCAATGCGACTGGGCTGATGCCCGTCTCGATGGCCGCACACTGGTTGCCACGGTGCCGGAAGGCATTGAGCCAGCAACCATCCGCCACTGCTGGGGCGATGCGCCGATCTGCAATCTCTACGCAGACGGGATTATCCCGGTCACACCGTTTCAGCTGGACGTCAGGTAGCAGACGGGCTGCGCCGGCCGGGAGCGGTTCCCGGCCTTGCGCCCCGGCGCCTAGAAGCGCAGGTCGCCGTCCAGCAGGGCGTCGGGCATATCCTGATAGCAGACCGGCCGCAGGAAGCGGCGGATCGCCATCGTGCCGACAGACGTCGCGCCGAAATTGGTCGTCGCCGGATAGGGGCCGGAATGGACCATGGCGTCCGACACTTCGACCCCCGTTGGGAAGCCATTGAACAGGATCCGGCCCGCCGTGCGTTCGAGCGCCGGAAGCAGCGAACGGGCCGTTTCCCGGTCGCCCGCCTCCATCTGCACGGTGGCAGTCAGCTGGCCTGCAAGCGCCTCGGCTGCGCGGCTGTAGGCGGTGTCATCGGGGACGGTAACAACGATGCCGGCGGGGCCGAACACTTCTTCCGACAGGGCGGGGTTTGTGAGCCATGTGTCGAGCGACGCCCTGAAGATAGCAGGACCGCCCTGACGGCCATCGGCCTCTGAACAGGCCAGCTCTTTGACATTGTCGCTCTGCCTGAAGGTCGACGCGCCTTTGCGGTAAGAGGCGGCGATGGAGTCGGTCAGCATGGTCTGGGGCGCGGATGCGGCGATGGCCTTGCTCGCAGCGTCCACAAAGCCATCGAGACCTTCGCCTTCGCGAGCGAAGACAATGCCCGGATTGGTGCAGAACTGGCCGGCGCCGAGTGTCAGCGATCCGGCCCAGCCTTCGCCGATCTGTACGCCTCTTTCCTTCAGCGCGCCGGGTAGAATGAAGACCGGGTTGATCGAGCCGAATTCTCCATAGAACGGGATCGGCTCCGGCCTTGCGGCGCAGCGGTCGTAAAGGGCGCGCCCTGCACCGAGAGAGCCGGTAAAGGCGGCGGCCTTGACGAGCGGATGGTCGACCATGGCCTGGCCAAGCTCATGGGTTTCGCCCTGAATGAAGCCGAACGTACCAGCTGGCATGCCGCAGGCATCAATGGCCTCTGCGATGGCGCGCGCGACGAGTTCGCCGGTGCGCGGATGGGCCGGGTGTGCCTTGACGATGACGGGGCAACCAGCAGCAAGTGCGGCGGCGGTATCGCCTCCAGCGGTCGAGAATGCGAGCGGGAAATTGGATGCGCCGAACACGGCGACCGGGCCCATGGGACGCTGCATGAGGCGCAGGTCCGGGCGCGGGGCAGGTTGGCGGTCGGGCTGCGCTTCGGCATGGCGCCGGTCGAGGTATTCGCCCTTGCGGATATGGTCGGCGAAGAGGCGGAGCTGGCCGGTCGTGCGCCCACGCTCGCCATTGAGGCGGCCCTCGGGGAGGCCGGTTTCGGCCATGCCAGCCTTGGTGATGGCTTCGCCGCGGGCCTCTATGCAGTCTGCAATCTTGTCGAGAAAATTGGCCCGCGTTTCGCGCGAGGTCCAGCCATAGGTTCGGTAGGCCTCGTCGGCGGCCTTTGCGGCGCGATCGACTTCGGCTGCGCCGCCGCTGGAGACGTCAAAGCTCTCTCCGTCGAGGCCTGTGGATTCGAACGTCTTCGTAGATGCGTGCCATTCGCCTGCGATGAGATGCTGTCCGGTGAGCTTGTCGGTCATGTCTATCCTTTCGGATTCGTTGGGTCAGTGATTGTGGCGCGGTAGCCGCGCGGTAACGTTTCGAAATTCGTCTGCGCCCTTGATGACGGCGCCATCGCCGAGCTGTGTGACGGAGGCGCGGTACATAGCCTGCCACGGGGTTTCGCTGCCCCGGACGGCATAGGCGAGGTCCTGCTTGCGGCGGGCGATCTCCTCCTCGTCGACGAGCGCGTCGCAGTGGCCTGTATTGAGGTCGATCCGAATGACGTCGCCATCCTTTAGCCAGGCGAGGCCGCCGCCTTCGGCCGCTTCGGGGCTGGCATTGAGGATGGAGGGGCTGCCCGAGGTACCGGACTGGCGGCCATCGCCAAGGGTCGGCAGGCTGTCGACGCCGTTTTTGATCAGCGCGTCAGGCGGTTGCATGTTCACGACCTCCGCCGAGCCTGGCCAGGCGACCGGTCCGGCGCCGCGCATGACGAGGATGCAGCGCTCGTCAATGTTCAGCGCGGGGTCGTTGATCCGGCTGCGATAATCTTCCGATCCGTCGAACACGACGGCGCGGGCCTCGAAGACGTCTGTCTTGCCGGGGTCCGAGAGATAAGTCTTCCGGAAGTGGTCCGATATGGCGCTCGTCTTCATGATGGCGCTGTCGAAGAGGTTTCCGGTGAGGACCTTGAAGCCTGCCTTTTGGCGCACGGGCGTGTCGTAGGCATAGATGACCTGGCGGTCCGTGGGGCGCAGTCCCTGCAGGTTGCCGCCAACCGATTTGCCCGTCACGGTCTTGGCGTCCTCATCGAGATGCCCGGCGCCAGCAAGATCCTTCATGATCGCCGGAATACCGCCTGCGCGATGGAAATGTTCGCCGAGATATTCGCCGGCCGGCTGGACATTTGCGAGCAGCGGAATGTGGTAACCGAACTCGTTCCAGTCGGCGGCTGTAAGCTCGACGCCGGCATGGCGCGCAATCGCCATGAGGTGGGGATAGGCATTAGGTGAACCGCCAATCGCGGCGTTCACGCGGATGGCGTTCAGGAAGGCCGCGCGCGTCATCACGTCGAGCGGCTTCAGCTGTTCCTCAACCAGGCCAACCGCGCGCTTGCCCGTCTGATAGGCGCACTGCGGACGTTCCTTGTAAGGCGCCGGGATGGTGGCCGAGCCGGTGAGCGACATGCCGAGTGCTTCGGCGAGCGAGTTCATCGTCAGCGCCGTGCCCATCGGGTTGCAGTGGCCGGCGGATGGCGTCGAGGCGGCGACGCGTTCGATCAGCGTCTCGCGCGTGATCTTGCCGGCCGCATATTCCTTGCGCACGCGCCAGAGAACCGTGCCCGAGCCGACGCGCTCGCCATTGGACCAGCCGTCGAGCATCGGGCCGCCGGAGAGGATGATCGCCGGCAGGTTGGTTGTCGCAGCGGCCATCAGCGCGGCCGGTGTGGTCTTGTCGCATCCCGTGGTGAGGACGACGCCGTCGAGCGGATAGCCATGCAGGATCTCGACAAGGCCGAGAAAGGCGAGGTTACGGTCGAGGGCGGCGGTCGGGCGGCGGCAGTTCTCGAAGATCGGATGCATCGGGAATTCGATCGGGATGCCGCCAGCGTCGCGCACGCCGTCCTTCACGCGCTGTACAAGGTCGACATGAATGCGATTGCAGGGCGCAAGGTCCGAGCCCGACTGAGAGATGCCGATAATGGGACGGCCTTCGCGCAGCTCCTCGAGCGTCAGGCCGTAATTGGTGAAGCGTTCGAGGTAGAGCGCGGCCATGTCCGCATGATCGAGATTGTCGAACCAGTCCTGCGAGCGCAGCCTGAATTGTCGCTTGCCGGTCTCGGTCATCAGAGCACTCCTCGCTTTGCAAGGTTGGTCATCAGCGCGCCGGTTCCGAATGTCCATGGCGCAGCCGTTTCCGAAGCGGTCGTCCAGTTGATCAGTGTGCCGAGAGAGCGCGTTGATATCTTTACGCAATCGCCAGCTTCGTGTGTGAAGCCCTGACCTGGCGCGCGCCTGTCTTCCACCGGGGCGAACATCGTGCCGAGCAGGACAAGCAGGCCGTCTGGATACTGATGATGCTTGCCGATTGCCTGTGAGACGAGGTCCTCCGGCCGCCGGGAAATCATGGACATGTCGCTGGCGCCCTCCAGGTGGAAGCCATCCTTGCCGACCACTTCCAGGCTGATCTCGGCGCGCGCGACATCCGCCAGGCCGAAATCCCCATCGAACAGCCGGATGAAAGGGCCGATGGCGCAGGATGCATTGTTGTCCTTCGCCTTGCCGAGCAGCAGTGCCGAGCGGCCTTCCATGTCCCGGAGGTTCACATCATTGGCGAGCGTTGCGCCGACAATGTCACCCCGCGAGGTCACGACGAGGGCGACTTCGGGTTCAGGATTGTTCCAGTCGGAGGCCGACAGGATGCCGATCTCCGCGCCGCAGCCCACCGCGGACATGGGCTGGGCCTTGGTGAAGATCTCAGCATATTCGCCGAAGCCAACCTCCAGGTATTGCGACCACAGCCCTTCAGCCTTCAGGCGGGTGCGCAGGGCGTCTGCCTCGGCAGACCCCGGCTTGATCGACGCAAAGTCGCCCGCGATGGTCGCCGACAGTTCAGCGCGCAATTCTTCCGCGCGCGCCGGGTCTCCGCCAGCGCGTTCTTCCACGACACGCTCAAGCAGGCTGGCAGCGAAGGTCACGCCCGCAGCCTTTATGGCCTGCAGGTCGCACGGCGCGAGCAGGCTGCCGAGGCAGCGTTCATCATCGTCCGGCAACAGGAATGCGTCGAGCGGTCCGAGATCGGGCAGGCCGGACAGTTCGGCACGGTCAGGCAGCGTCGATTCCAGCAGGGCAGACACGGTCGGCGCGACAGGGATCAGGTTGATCACACGGCCGCCGCTGATCAGCACGGGGCAGGGGCCACCTTCCTCATGCGACCAGACCCGCCCAATCAGAAACGCGTCTGCGTCATCTGGCAATATCTGATCTGAACGGAGCGGCAAATCCATGGGGCTACTTTCTGAAAGATAGCGTTAACATTAAACATTCGCGGTCGCAAAGGCGGTTGGCCGTCAGGTCGCTATGAGCGCAATGAGGCAGGCGATGAGGAAGCCCGATACGCCGATGATGGTCGTCATCACCGTCCAGGTCTTGAGCGTCTGCGTTTCGGTCAGGCCAAGATAGCGGCTCACCAGCCAGAAGCCTGAGTCGTTCACATGGCTGCAGACAATGGCGCCGGATGCGATACTGGAGACGATCAGGGCGAGGCCTATGGGCGAGGCATTTGCCGTGTCGATCATGGCTGAGACGAGTGTGCCGCTGGTGATCATGGCGACGGTGGCAGACCCTTGGGCGACCCTCAATATGGCTGCAATCGCGAAGGCCATGACGATGGGGGCGAGATTGGCGGAGACCATGAGGTCGGCGATCTGGTTGCCGAGCTCGGAATCGACCAGCACCTGCTTGAACGCGCCCCCCGCGCCCGTGATAAGAACGATAACGCCTGCCGGCTCCAGCGACTTTCCCATGACCTTGTTCAGGGCTTCCGGTTCAAAATCATGGCCAAGGCCCAGCACGACATAGGCGACGGCGCAGGCGACCAGCAGGGCCGCAAAGGGATGTCCGACGAAGGTCAGGACACCCTGGACCGCCTCTGGCACAGGCAACATTCCTGCGAAGGCGCCAAGGACGATGAGCGCAAGCGGAGCGAGAATGATCAGCAGGACGGCAAGGGCCGAGGGCGGTTTCGCGCCGTCCGTTTCGGGAGCCACTTCTTCGAGCGCTTCAGGCAAGGAGGCCGGTCCGGCATCCAGTACAGGTCCCGCCAGTCTCGATGCCATCGGGGCGAATACGATGCCGCCCAGCAAGACGGCCGGGACGCCCGTTGCCAGGCCGGTCAGGAAGACCCAGCCAAGATTGGCGCCGATGAGGTCGGCGACCGCTATCGGCCCGGGCGTTGGCGGCAGGAATGTGTGCGCCATGCCCATGCCCGCAAGCGCGGGGATCGCAAACCAGAGAACCGGGCGGCCGGAGCGTCGCGCCAGGCCGAACAGCATTGGCGCGAGGATGATGAAGGCAACGTCGAAGAAGACAGGAATGGACACGGCAACGCCGACGCCGGCCAGGGCCCACTGAGCGCCGCGTGGCCCGGCTGTTGAAAGGGCTGCGCGGGACAGAGACTGGATGCCGCCGGAATGCTCGAGAATGGCGCCGAGCATCGCACCGAGGCCGACAACCACCGCAACGAAGCCGAGCGTCCCACCCATGCCGTCGCGGATCGAGCCCATGATGGCGTCGGCCGGCATGCCAGCGGCCAGCGCAACGCCAATCGAGGTCACAAGAAGCGCAATGAAGGCTGGGATACGTGCGAGGATGATCATCGCCAGCAGTGCTGCGATGCCTCCGATGATGATCAGCAGGCCAAGAAGAGAACTATCCATGACAGACCGTCGAACTGGCGTGTGTCTGCGCGCTGGATTCAAGATTTGTCTGGCGATCGCGTTGGATCGCTGGGCAGCGTTTCACGGACGATTCCTCCCTTGTCCCTCGGTCATTTCGAATGGCTGGTTGATCCAGCGTCTTGGTCTTCGAATTCCAAAAGCAGTTTGACAGTGCCTCACAATTTTGGAAGTGGGAACGCTAACATAATTAATGGCGAAGACGCCAGACCAAGGGAGGACGAAATGGCTGTGGTGCAGAATTTCGCGCGAATTATCGAGCATTTACGGGCCGAACGCGGACAGCGCGGCAGGGCTGCCAGTGCTGTGGCGGTTGCGTTTGCAGCGGCGTCCTGTGTTGCTGCGCCGCCTGCGCAGACCGCTGCACCAGCGCCGCCTGTTTCAGAGGCTGAACCAGCGTCCAACTTCAGTCCGCGGGTCGAAAGTCTCCTCGATGAAATGACCGTCGACCAGAAAATCGGGCAACTCGTCCAGGCGGCTGGCGGGCGCAGCAAATCGCTGAATTCACGGCTCACCGATGCCGAGCTCGACCGGGTGCGCGCCGGCAAGGTGGGATCCTATCTCCATGTCGCGGGCGCCGAACCGCTCGGCGCGCTTCAGCGGGTCGCCGTCGAGGAAAGCGAACACGGCATCCCGCTCCTTTTTGCCATGGATGTCGTGCACGGATATCGCACGATTTTCCCGGTGCCGATCGCGATTGCCAGTTCGTTCGACCCGTCTGCCTGGGAAGAGGCCGCACGCATTTCTGCTGTAGAGGCCACGTCGGCCGGCTTGCATTGGACATTCGCGCCGATGATCGACATTGCCCGCGATCCGCGTTGGGGCCGGATTGTCGAGGGCGCCGGGTCCGATCCCTATCTATCGAGCCAGATGGCGGTTGCGCAGGTGCGCGGCTATCAGGGGACCTCGCTTGCCGAGCCCGACACGATACTGGCGACCGCCAAGCATCTCGGTGCCTACGGCGCGGCCCTGGGCGGGCGCGACTATGGCTCTGCCGACATTTCTGAGCGCACCTTCCATGAGGTTTACCTGCCGCCATTCTATGCTGCCGAAAAGGCTGGCGTTGGTTCCTACATGACGGCGTTCAACGATATTGGCGGCGAGCCCGTCACCGGAACCGAGGCGCTGGTCGATGGCATCCTGCGCGATCAATGGGGATTTGACGGTCTTGTCGTGTCCGACTGGAATGCCATCGCCGAGCTTCTCAATCATGGTGTCGCTTCAAACCGCGGCGAAGCAGGCGCGCTCGCGCTTCGGGCGGGTGTCGACATGGACATGACGAGCGGCGTGTTCGGGGAAGACCTGGCTGCGATGCTGGAAAGTGACCCGGCGCTTAAGGCCGATCTCGACCTGGCGGTCGGCCATATCCTTTCGGTGAAGGAGCGGCTCGGCCTGTTCGACAATCCGCTGGCCTATCACGACACCGCGCGCGAACAGGCGAGCCTCCTGACCCCTGAGCACCGGGCCGCCGCGCGCGAGATCGCCGTCCGCAGCATGGTGCTTTTGAAGAATGACAATCAGACGCTGCCACTGAACGAGCCGTCAGGCGACATCCTGGTCATCGGGACCCTGGCCGAAGACCGGATGACCCAGCTCGGCTCATGGCGCGCGCGGGGCGAAGCGGATGATGTTGTTTCGATCCTCGATGGCCTGACCGATGGCGCACCGGACGGCGTCAATGTGCGCTATGAGCCTGGCGGCGGTATTCAGACGGTCGATGAGACGGCAATTGCGGCGGCGGTTGAGGCCGCGAGAGCAGCCGGTGACGTCATACTGGTGATCGGAGAGGATTTTGACCTGTCGGGCGAGGCCCGCAGCCGCTCATCGGTCGAGCTGCCAGCCGGACAGAAGGCGCTGGCCGATGCCGTGCTGGCGGCCAGGCCGGATGCGGCCGTGCTTCTGGTCACGGGCCGGGCCATGGCCATTCCGGATGTCGCGGAAAAGGCTGACGCTGTCTTGGTGACATGGATGCTGGGCGTTGAGGCGGGACCGGCTGTTGCGGATGTCGTTTACGGGGCCCGCATGCCTGCCGGCCGCCTGCCTGTCGATTTTCCGAGGGCTACGGGGCAGCTCCCCTTCACTTACTCCGAACCACCAAGCGGACGGCCCGCCAATCCCGATCTGTCGGTCGATTCCAATCGCTATATGGACCTGCCGATCACGCCGCAATTCGCGTTCGGTCACGGGCTGACCTATACGACATTCACCTACGGCGAACCGCAGTTGAGCAAGCGCGCCGTCGGGCCGATGGACGCATTCTATATCTCGGTGGATGTCACCAATAACGGTGAACGCGACGGGGAAGAGGTTGTGCAGCTTTACATGCGCGACACCGTTTCGCGCACCGCACGGCCCAAGAAGGAGCTACGTGGCTTCAAACGGGTCAGCATCCCGGCCGGACAGTCGGTTACGGTCACGTTCTCGCTTTCGCCTGCGCAATCGGCGACTTATGACGGTGATGGCGGCTGGCTGATTGAGCCGGGGCGTCTCGATTTCATGATCGGGTCGTCGTCGGATGATATTGCGGGCGAGGTCTCGGTCGAGGTGACCGAAGGCGCGCAGACGCGTGTTCCGGCGGCTGCGATTGAAACGGAGGTTTCGGTCCAATGAGGTTTCACAGGCGGCAAGTTCTTATTGGCCTCGCGGGCGCCGCAGCGGCGTGCCAGGCTCCGGCCCTGTTGGTGAGCGATGAGGGTGCGACCGTCACGCTCGATGTGTTCGATGACGGCCTGCGCGACATTGTCGATCCGGGCGCGAAGCTGATCAAGCGGGCTGAGGGATTCACCTGGAGCGAGGGGCCGGCCTGGGACCCTGTGCGCGCGCGGCTCTACTTCTCCGATGTCCCTCAGAACAAGGCGTGGATGTGGAGCGAGGCGGGCGGCAAGGAACTGTTCCTCGACCCCTCCGGCGCGGCGGAAGCCGAAGGGTTCAGGGAGCCCGGTTCCAATGGCTTGCTGTATGCGAATGACGGATCGCTCCTGGTCTGCAATCACGGGCTCAGGCGCGTCGAGCGGCTGAACATCGAGACACGCGAGCGGTCTGTCGTCGCCGACCAGTTCGACGGAAAACCGTTCAACAGTCCGAATGATGTGATTGAAGCCTCCGATGGTACAATTTACTTCACCGACCCGCCCTACGGTCTGGCGGGGATGAACGACTCGCCGCTGAAGGCCCTGACGTTCAATGGTGTATACAGGCTCCGGCCCGGCGGCACTGTGGAGCTGCTCCTCGATGACATGACATTTCCCAACGGCGTTGCGCTGTCGCCGGACCAGACCCGCCTCTATGTGAGCCAGTCAGATCCGGCCGCGCCGATCCTGCGTGAACTCTCCTTCGATGGGGATGGTGCAATTGCGTCGGATCGAATTCTTTTCGATGCCGCGCCTTTTGCTGAAGATGGCAGCCCAGGCCTGCCTGACGGCATGGCCGTCGATGCCGCCGGTCGAATATTCCTAACAGGCCCGGGCGGGATATTTGTGGTTGCGCCACAGGGGCAGGTCCTCGGACGGATCAGAATGCCCAAAGCGACAGCAAACTGTGCCTTTGGCGGCGACGGTTCGCGTCTGTTCATCACTTCGTCTGACGTGCTGTACGAACTGCCGACGAAGACCATGGGTATCTAGGGTTGTCCGGAAAACAGCCTGTTTGGGCTGTGTTTGTTCGGTCACACCTGCCCCATGGCGGGTCCAGGTTTCACAAGGTTTTTTGTAGAAAACTCAGGAGCTTAAGATAGCGCTATCAAAAATTTTGGGAAGGGGATTGTCAGCCCCTCGAAACAATGCTCTGTTAGAGCACGATAGCGCTAACATTATGGCGCATCACCACAAGGATGATCATCCTCGATTGGAAAGAGGGTGGCGAAGGGAGGTAAAAGTGACTTCAAGCAACCAGCGGAGCTATACCCGTCGTACAGGCGCTATCGCGTGGCGTAGCCTTTTGGGGGGTGTATCGGCCGTATCCATCGCGGCGGCGATGCCTGCTCACGCTCAGGACGCCGACGCCGAGTCAGAGGCCCGGCAGGACGTCGTCGTTGTAACGGGCATCCGGTCATCGCTCGAAGAGGCGATGGACATCAAGCGCAACGCCAACGGCGTTGTCGACGCGATTTCCGCCGAAGACATCGGCAAGTTTCCCGACACGAACCTCGCTGAATCGCTTCAGCGCATCACGGGTGTGTCGATCAGCCGGACGAACGGCGAAGGCTCGGAAATCACCGTCCGCGGTTTCGGTCCGGACTTTAACCTCGTCACACTGAACGGGCGCACCATGCCGACCGCGGAAACACGTCTGGTCGGCCAACGCGGCAACTACGGCGCCGGCGGCGACCGGGCATTCGACTTCTCCAACCTCGCATCCGAGGGCGTTAGCGCGCTCGAAGTCTACAAGACGGGTCAGGCCATCCTGCCAACCGGCGGCATCGGTGCCACAGTGAACATCGTGACACAGCGCCCGCTGGACAATGGTCAGTCCGGCTTTGTCGGCTCGGGCCAGATCAAGGGCGTCATCGATGACAGCGTCGTCAACGGCGACGATGTGACCCCGGAACTCTCCGGTATCGCGAGCTGGTCGGATGCAGAGAACCGTATCGGCGTCAGCCTCTTCGGCTCCTACGCCAAGCGCGATTCCGGCGCGCCGACGCAGCAGATCAATGACTGGATTGTCTTTGATCCAGCGGTCGATGGGCCGTTTGAAGACAGCAGCTATGTGCGCGGCGATGGCAGCACGCAGATCACGAATCCGCCGAAGGATGGGCAGCTCTATGCCATTCCGCAGGACAGCCGCTACGACCTGTCCGAACTCTCGCGGGAGCGCATCAACGGTCAGCTGGTCATGCAATTCCGGCCGATGGACAACCTCACCCTGACGGGTGACTACACCTTCGCCCGCAACGACTCCGAAGAGCTCCGTTTCGAACAGACCAACTGGTTCGCGACCCCGTTCGATCAGATTATCTTCAACAATAACGGTCCGGTTGCCTCTGCTGCCTTCATGCAGGAGAACAATAACGGGTCGAAGGATATCGGCTTTGAGCAAACCGATCGTGCGACACGCGATACGCTGAGCTCACTGGGCTTCAATGCCGACTGGGAACTGAACGACGATATGTCGGTCATTTTTGACGCTCACAGCTCGATTTCCAAGTCCCGCGGCAACAATCCGCTGGGACACAGCGCAACCTTCGTGACGTTCGGTGCGCCGGTGATCCTGAGCCACTCGGTCGACTACCGGTCCGGCTATCCGGTCCAGGATTACACCATCGATGACAGCGTGCGCGGCAACGGCAACGGTATTCTCGATGCCGGCGACCTCGGCACCCAGGTGCAGCGCTCCAGCACCGCGTCGGCGAAGAACAGCATCGACGAACTCGATCTGCGCTTCGAATGGGAACTCGACAATTCCCGCCTCGTCGTGGGCGGTAACTACCGCGACAGTACCTTTGATCGCGCCACGGCGACGACGCAGCAGGACCTCGGTTCCTGGGGCATCGGCAATCCTGGCGATGTGGAGCAGTTCGCACCGGGTCTTGTGACCACCTACTGTCTTGAGTGCGTGTTCGACGACCTGCCGGTCGGCAAGGCGGATACGGCCTTCCGCTCAAGCCCGACCCAGCTCTTCCCGATCTTCCAGGATGCCTATTCGCAGAACGACATCATCCGGGGCGGTTCGAACGACACGGTGAGTGAAGAAATCACATCGCTCTATGCTCAGTTCGAGATGGAGAGCGAATTCTTCAATCGTCCTGCCCGCATCAATGCCGGCCTGCGTTATGAAGAAACAGAGGTCAGCTCTGATACGCTCCAGACCGTTCCGACGGCCATTGTGTGGACGGCTGACAATGATTTCGTCATCCAGAACGGTACCGACCGCGAATCGGTGAGCGGGTCAGGCAGCTATGACTTCCTGTTGCCCAACCTGGACTTCCAGATGGATCTCACGGACGACATCGTCGCGCGGGCGTCTTTCTCGAAGACGATCGGCCGTGTGGCCTTCTCCAACCTGTTCGCATCGACGACGGCGAATGCGCCCAACCGTCCGACGGTCCTTGGTGGCCAGGTGACGGGCGCATCGCAGAACCCGAACCTCCTGCCGCTGGAATCGGACAACTTCGATCTCTCGCTGGAATGGTACTTCGACGAGTCGAGCTATGTGTCGGTCGGTTACTTCGACAAGCGGGTGAAGAACTTCATCGGTACGGGTGTCGTTGACCGCAACCTGTTCGATCTTCGCGATCCCACTGCGGGGGCAGCGGGTTCCCGATCCGGCGACGCGCTGGACATCATTTCCGATCTCGGCGTTGACCAGTCGGAAGCGAACCTGTTCACCCTTGTTGCCCTGATCGATGCCAATGGCGGCAATGTTGCTGCCGCGCAGGCCGAGTTCCAGTCCCGTCTGGGCACGGACGGCGCCGCCGCAAATGCGCTTCCGCAGAGCTATGTCGACGCCATTCTCGGCCAGTACGATGTGGTTGCAAATGGCGATGACCCGCTCTTCTCCTTCGCGGTGGAGCAGCCGATCAACAACCGGGAAGGCAAGATCGACGGCTTCGAGTTTGCCGGTCAGCACTTCTTCGGCGATACCGGCTTCGGCATTGCCGGCAGCTACACGGTCGTGAATGGCGACGTGGAACTCGATCCGGGCGCGAGCCCGTCCGAGAACCAGTTCGCACTGACCGGTCTGTCGGATACCTACAACATCACCGGCATCTACGAGAAGTACGGCTTCTCGGCGCGTCTGGCCTACAACTGGCGTGACACCTTCCTCGCGCAGACGAACCAGACCGGTGACCGTTCCGGTATCTATGTCGAGGACTATGGCCAGTGGGATATGAATGTCAGCTACGACATCACGGACCAGATTGCCGTGTCCTTCGAGGCGATCAACCTGACCGGCGAAGACCAGCGGACCTACCACCGGGTGCCTGAGCAGGTCTACTACGCATACGAACTGTCGCCGCGTTACATTCTGTCAGCGCGCTACAGATTCTAGAGAAGTCGCCTCGGACACCAGGTCCGATGGCGGTCAAAAAGAAAGGTCGCCGGTTTCCTCCCCCGGCGGCCTTTCCGCTATTGAATTCCATGCCATTTGTGCAGAGTGTCAGGGCTTGCGGCTGTCAGCGCGAAGCGGACCCGGCCAATCTGACGGGCATCAAAGAACGGAGCCAGGCGTGTCCAATACCGTCCTTCTGAACAATGTCGATCATGCCGACCTGAAGGTCAGCACAGCGCGTGGAGAAGCGTTCGGGGATGGCGTCAATCAGGCCGTGGTCGTCCCGACCGAGTTTCTGGAGCTGCAGCGCGAATTCCCGATCCTGCTGAAGAAGGATCCGGCCGGCGTCTATCAGGCCGTCGTGTTGCTTGGCTTTGACAGCGGGGAGAACCTGTATCTCGACGGCGACCGCTGGGTGTCATCATACATTCCAGCCATTCTGGCGCGCGGGCCCTTCACGATCAGGATGGCTTCCCAGGAGGATCAGGCGCAGTCTGAGCCCATGATCAATATCGATCTCGATCATCCTGCGGTCGGCGATGAGATTGGCGTACCCCTGTTTCTCAAGCATGGCGGCAATTCTCCGTATCTCGAGCACGTCGCAGGCATCCTCCGGCGACTGCATGCCGGAGTAGAAGTCCGAAAGCCGCTCTTCGCGGCTCTTGAGAAATTCAACCTCATCGAGCCGGTCAATATCGAAGGCGAATTCGGTGAGGGCATGACCTTCAGCATACCGGGGTTTTCGGCGGTCAGCATCGAACGGCTGAATGAACTGGATGCCGAGGCCCTGCATCAGCTGAACCGGGCAGGCTACCTCTACGCGGCTTACATGATGGTCGCTTCGCTGAACAATATCAGCCGTCTCATCCAGATGAAGGCGAGGAAGGTTGCCGCGCAGTCGAGTGGGGGCTCAGGTTGAACACGGCCAGCTTTCTCGAAAACGCAAGCCGCACCGAAATCCTGGAGGTTTCGGGCCCTGGCGGGATACCGTTTGCGAGAATTATAGAGGCTGACAGGCCGGTCATCGTCCGCGGTGTCGGGCGGCAATGGCCGATCGTGAAGGCGGGGCTCGACGGGCCGGACGCCGCGATGGACTACCTCGCCCAGTTTTACAGTGCCCGGCCGCTTGTCCTCTACACCCTTGCACCGGAAGCCGAAGGCCAGCCCTTTTACGACGAGACCGTTACCGCGATGAATTTTCAGCGGTCGCAGGTTTCGCTTGAGGCGTTTTTCTCTGCTGTCAGACAAACTTTCGGGCAGCCGAACCCGCCCGGCTACTATGTTCAGTCTACGGATCAGATGCTGTTCTTTCCTGGCTTCGAGGCCGAGAACGGTATCGATCTGGCGCCGCTCGCGCCCTTCGCCAAGGCGCCGCCCGTCGTTTCGCTCTGGCTCGGCGGCAAGACGACGGCCCGGGCGCATTACGACATGTCGAACAATATCGCCGTCTGCCTGGCCGGGCGGCGGCGGTTCATCCTGTTTCCGCCCGACCAGGTTCACAATCTCTATCCGGGACCTCTGGCGCCGACGCCTGGCGGGCAGGTCATCAGCATGGTCGACATTCACAATCCCGATCTCGATGCGCATCCAAAATTCGAGGAGGCTGCGCAAGCCGCGCAGATCGCCGATCTCGAACCGGGTGACTTGCTGATGTATCCCGCGCTCTGGTGGCATCAGGTTGAAGCCAGGGAGCCGTTCAATATCCTCCTGAATTACTGGTGGAATGCGGTACCATCCTATGCGGACTCGCCAATGAACACCTTGCTGCACGGGCTGCTGAGCCTGCGCGACCGGCCTGCTTCCGAGAAGGCCGCCTGGCGCGAGATGTTCGACTATTACGTGTTCGGTGACGCCGGCCAGGCCGGGGCGCACCTGCCAGCGGCTGCGCGCGGTCCGCTGGGCGAAATCGATGAGATGATGGCGCGCCGCCTTCGCGCAGAGGTGCTGCGCAAACTGAACCGTTGAGAGCCTCATGAGTGATACGCAGACAAATCTGGTGAAGCGCGTTGTGATTGCCGGTGGTGGGACGGCGGGCTGGATTGCGGCGGCAGGACTGTCGCACCATCTCGGCCCGGCGCTTGAGATCACGCTCATTGAATCCGACACGATCGGCACGGTCGGCGTTGGTGAAGCGACCATCCCGACGCAGCGTACTTTCCATGCGCATCTGGGCCTTCGCGAAGCCGATTTCATGAAGGCCACCGGCGCGACCTTCAAGCTTGGTATCGAGTTCGAAGGCTGGCTGAAGCCCGGCCATCGCTACATCCACTCGTTTGGCACGCTCGGCCGCCACACCTGGGTGGCGCCTTTCCATCATCTCTGGCTGCATGCGAAGAGCCGTGGGTTTGGCGGCTCGCTCGACGACTATTGCCTCGAGCTCAAGGCCGCGCGGGCGGACAAGTTCTACACCGCGCCGGACAAGTCGGTGCTCAACTATGCCTACCACCTCGACGCGACGGCCTATGCGCGATTCCTGCGGGCCTTCAGTGAGCAGAAGGGCGTGCGGCGCGTCGAAGGCCTGATCGAGCATGTCGAGCAATCGAGTGAGACCGGCTTCATCGAAGCGCTGAAGCTGCAATCGGGCGAACGCATCGAGGGCGATCTCTTCATCGACTGCACAGGCTTTCGTGGATTGCTGATCGAGCAGGCGCTGAAGACCGGGTTCGACGACTGGAGCGACTGGCTTCCGATGAATGCTGCGGTGGCCGCGCAGTCGGAGGCGACCGGGCCGGCCATCCCCTATACCCGCGCGATTGCCCATGAGGGCGGGTGGCGCTGGCGGATTCCGCTTCAGCACCGTGTTGGCAATGGCATCGTTTTCGACAGCAATTACCTCGATCCGGATGAGGCCGAGAAGAAACTGCGAGACGCCATCGACGGGCCGCTGCGCACCGATCCGCGTCTGATCCGCTTCCGGACAGGGCGCCGCAAGCGTGCCTGGAACAAGAACTGTGTCGCACTCGGCCTGTCGGGCGGCTTTCTGGAGCCGCTGGAATCGACCAGCATCCACCTCATCCAGCGCGGTGTCGCCGATCTCGTCGCACTCTTTCCCTATCACGGCGTGACGGAGGACCTTGCGAACCTCTTCAGCCGCAAGATGAACCGCGAACTCGAACAGGTGCGCGACTTCCTGATCCTTCACTACAAGCTGACTGAGCGCGAGGATTCCGATTTCTGGCGCGGGCGCAAGGCGATGGATATCCCGGATACGCTCGCCGAACGGATCGCGCTGTTCCGGGAGAGCGCCTATGCCTATCACAATTGCGACGAGCTGTTCCTGACCGACTCCTGGGTCCAGGTCATGATGGGGCAGGGGCTTTACCCGACCGGGTGGCATGCGGTCGGACACATGTTCCCCGATGACAAACTCAAAGGGGCGCTCGATGGGCAGCGTGCGCAGATCGAGCGGGCCGTGCAGCAATTGCCCGCGCATGAGGATTTCGTCCGGCAATACTGCCCCGTGACGCCCGCATAGAAAAACGGCGGACACTCCCGCGCCCGCCGCCTTTCATATCTTGCACGTGCGTCGGCTACTCGCCGGCAACCGCGACTTCGACCGATGAGACATTCCCAGTAAAGCCTGGCTGGCCACCGCCTGCGGAGACTGTGAAGCTTCCTGCCTCCGGGAAGGTGAGATTGCCGTTCTCGTCATGATAGCCGACCTGGCTTGCCGGGACCGTCACTTCAACGCTGGCGGTTTCACCGGGCTGGAGATCGACAACGTCAAATCCGACGAGTTCGACCTTCGGAACCGACCGGTTCGGGCGGTCGGTGCGCGTGAGGTAGACCTGCACGACTTCCCGGCCGGCCATGTCACCGGAATTGGTCACGTCGACGCTGACGGTAAGGTCTTCGCCCGGCACGTAATCGCCCGCGACGCCGACATCGGAATAGCTGAACGCGGTATAGCTCAGCCCATGCCCGAACGGGTAGAGCGGCTCGCCCTCGAAATACTTGTAGGTCCTGTTTTCCATCGAATAGTCGAGGAAATCCGGAAGGTCTTCGACGGACTTGTAGAAGGTCACCGGCAGGCGCCCGGATGGGCTGTATTCGCCCCAGAGCAGGTCGGCGATCGCCTCGCCGGCCTTTTCACCGGGATAGAAGGCCTGCACGATGGCGGGCAGGTTTTCATCTTCCCAGTTGAGCGCCATCGCACTGCCCGAGAAGTTGACCATCACGACCGGTTTGCCCGTTGCGTGAAGCTTCTTGACGAGCGCTTCCTGCGGCGCGGGCAGCTTCAGATGCGTGCGGTCCCCGCCAAGGAAGCCGTCGAGCTCGACCCCCATTTCCTCGCCTTCAAGATTGGCGTCGATACCGCCAAAATAGAGGATGACATCAGCGTCCTCGGTGGCGGCGAGGGCTTCGGCCTCCAGGTCACGCGAGACGTTTGTCCAGTTGAGATAGGCGTATTTGTCGAGTTGGTCGCGCGGCCAGCCGCTATCGAAATTCAGCGTCATCGTGAACGGATAGCGCTCACCTGCTTTCATTTCGACATCATCGGTTTCGCCGACTTCGCGGCCATCGATTTCGACCTTTGACCAGCGAGACGGCTGGAAGCGGTAGACACCATCTTCTTCAGGGACGATCACGCCTTGCCAGATGGCGCCGAACTCATCGTTGAGACCGTTCGTTCCGGGCGTGCGCTCCCAGTAGAAGTCGATGTTGTCCTCGACCTGTTCGAGCAATGGCTCGCCGGAGATGAACTTGTCCTCGTAATAGGCAGCCTGAACGCCGGAAACGAGCTCGCCGCTCTCGTCTTCATGGAAGAGCACATTCGCCGGCACCGGCTTGTAGTCGGAGTAGATGTCGCCAGCGATGGTAGAGCCGAGCGCATAGGTGACATTTTCCTCGCCGACCTTGGCCTTTATCCCTTCCAGCGCCGTGACCGGCTGGGTGGGGCGGCCATAATAGTTGGCGACCAGCGTCCACCAATTGTCGGCATTCGGCCCGATCACGGCGACTTTCGTATCGTCCGCGAGCGGCAGGATGCCGTCATTCTTCAGCAGGACGAGGGATTTGCGCGCTGTCTCTTCTGACAGCGCGATGTTCTCATCGCTTGCGACGATATCAATCGAAGTATCTGCATACGGAACGAGGGATGGGTTGTCATACATGCCCAGGCGGAAGAGCGCTGTGTACAGACGGATGACCGATTGATCGATCGTCTCTTCATCGATCAGTCCCTGCGCCACGGCTTCCGGCAGGGCGTCCATCTTGTTGCCTTCACCGTCACCGCAATTGAGGTCGGTGCCCATCTTCACGGCAACGGCGGCTGCTTCGGCGCGCGTGTCGACATAATCATGCGCGACATAGGGCGCTTCGCCCGCTGCGACTTTCTCCTCATCATAGTAGAAGTCGCCGATCGCGCCGCAGTCCGACACGACATAGCCATCAAAGCCGAGATCGCCGCGCAGGAGATCGACCATCAGGCGCTCGGATGCACAGGCCGGGGCGCCCCAGACGGCATTGTAGGCGCACATGACCGATTCTACGTCAGCTTCATCCATCGCCATCTTGAAGGCCGGCAGATAGGTCTCCCAGAGGTCGGCATCGGTCGCGATATAGTCGTCCCGGTGGCGGGACGGTTCCGGGCCGGAGTGAACGGCATAGTGTTTCACGGTCGCCACGGCCTTCAGATATTTGTCGTCATCACCCTGGATGCCATTGACGAAATTGACCGCCATACGGCCCGTCAGGAACGGATCCTCGCCATAGGTTTCCTGGCCGCGGCCCCAGCGGGGATCACGGAAAATGTTGATATTGGGCGACCAGAAGGTGAGGCCGCCATACATGGCGTAGACGTCTTCGGCGGCGTAATAATGATGCTTGGCGCGGCCTTCGTCGGAGATGGTCGTCGCCACCTCAAGCATCAGGTCCTCGTCCCAGGTTGCGGCAAGGCCGATGGCCTGCGGGAAGACCGTCGCATGACCGGCGCGGGCCACACCGTGCAGCGCTTCGTTCCACCAGTTGTATTCATGGATGCCAAGGCGCGGAATGGCGGCGGCCTTGTCGTACATCTGGGACGCTTTTTCTTCCAGCGTCATGCGCGAGACGAGATCTTTCGCGCGCTCTTCCGGTGACAGGTCCGGGTTCATGTAAGGCAGAACGGCGGCTGCCTCAGCGGCCTGTGTGTCCTGCGCCGCTGGCGCTGCCCCGGTTTGTCCGGCCGTTGTCGCGTCATTGGCGTTACAGGCCGTCAGCATCGCGATGGCGCATGTTGTGGCCAGCCAGCTGCTTCTGGAAATTGCGTTTTTCATTGAGTTCTATCCTCCCGAGGACGAGTTGGGGCGTAGGGAGCCCGCGATGGGCGCATGGATTTTGCGCGTGCTTGTTGCTGAAAATGTTGTACGCTAACATTTCTACCGGCGACAACCCGCAACCCGCCGATTCCGGCCGTTCCGGAGATAAAAAATGACAATGGGAGGAATGCGATGCGCTTCAGAGCTATGGCCCTTGCTGCGCTGGCGACGGCACTGATCGTCCCGCTGGCGCAGGCGGAAGATGGATACCGGCTCTGGCTGCGATACACGGCCCCTGCGAGCGGTGTTGCCTTTACGCCTTCGAATATTGTCACGGGCTGCGATGATCCGTCTCCCACCATCCGGAAATCGCTGGATGAGCTGGATATCGCATTTGAGTCCCTGACCGGAAGCAAGCTGCCGCGCGGCGAAGCGCCTGGCCAGGGGGCGCTTGTCCTGGCAAGTGCAGCCTGCAACGATGGCTTTGCGCAAACCGATCGCCCGGACGTCTCGGGTCTGGGGCAGGATGGCTACACCATCAGCACGCTGGCCACAGGTGACGGTGATGCCGTTCTGATCGCGGGCCAGTCGGACGCCGGCCTGATGTATGGCGTTTTCGATCTTCTGATGCGGACCTCGCGCGGTGAAGATGTGCGCGGCCTCTCCGTTGAGGAGGCGCCCTCTGTCGACCTCCGGCTGTTGAACCATTGGGATAATCTCGACCGTCATGTCGAGCGCGGCTATGCGGGCCAATCGATCTGGAACTGGCACCTCCTGCCGGATTTTCTCGACCGGCGCTATGAGGACTATGCCCGCGCCAACGCGTCGATCGGGATCAATGGTGTGTCCCTGACCAATGTGAACGCCGACGCGACCGTGCTGACGCCGCCATACCTGGAGAAAGTCGCGGCGCTGGCCGATGTATTCCGGCCCTATGGGATCAAGGTTTATCTCACCGCGCGTTTCTCAGCGCCCATGGAGCTGGACGGGCTGCCGACGGCGGACCCGGTCAACGAAGATGTGCAAGAATGGTGGCAGGCCAAGGCGGACGAGATCTATGCCCGCATACCCGACTTCGGCGGCTTTCTCGTCAAGGCGAACTCGGAAGGCCAGCCCGGCCCGCAGGACTATGGCCGCAGCCATGCCGAGGGCGCCAACATGCTGGCCGACGCGCTTGAGCCCCATGGCGGCGTCGTGATGTGGCGCGCCTTCGTCTATTCGGCCGAGGAGCCGGAGGACCGGGTCAAGCAGGCCTATACGGAATTCAAACCCTTGGACGGGGCCTTCCGCGATAATGTCATCGTCCAGGTGAAGAATGGACCGCTCGACTTCCAGCCACGCGAGCCCTTCCATCCGCTTTTTGGCGCAATGGAAGACACACCGCTGGCGCTCGAGCTGCAGGTCACCAAGGAGTATCTCGGCTTCTCGACGCATCTCGCCTATCTCGGCACGCTTTGGGAGGAGGTGCTGTCGGCAGACACCTACGTTTACGGTCAGGGATCGACGGTCGCGAAAGTCGTCGATGGAGCGCTGACGGGCGAACCGCTGACTGCCATCGCCGGCGTTTCGAATATTGGCAGTGACCGGAACTGGACCGGTTCGCATTTCGATCAGGCCAACTGGTATGCTTTCGGCCGCCTGGCCTGGAATCCGGAGGCGTCCGCAGAAAGAATTGCGCGGGACTGGGCGGCATTGACCTTCAGTACGGGGCCAGAGGCGCGTGACGTGATCGTGGACATGATGATGGCGTCGCGCGAGGCGGTGGTGAACTACATGACGCCGCTCGGGCTCACCCATCTCATGGGCACAGGGCACCATTATGGGCCGGCACCCTGGGTGGACGATCTCGGCCGGGCGGACTGGACGCCCTATTACTATCACCGCGCCACAAAGGACGCGATCGGGTTCGACCGGACGCAGACGGGCTCCAATGCCATCGCGCAATATGCCGAACCGTTGCGGGAGAATTGGTCCGATATCGCCACGACCCCTGACGAACTGCTCCTTTGGTTCCACCGCGTGCCATGGGACCATGAGATGAAATCCGGGCGCACGCTCTGGGAGGCGCTGGTCGATCACTATGATCGTGGCGTGTCCCAAGTGGGCGAGCTGAAGGTGCACTGGCAGTCTCTCGAGGGCGCCATTGATCGCGAGCGGCTTCGGGAGGTTTCGGCCTATCTCGACATTCAGGCAAAGGAGGCCCGCTGGTGGCGGGACGCTTCACTGGCTTACTGGATGAGCGTCAACGGACTTGATTTGCCTGCAGGGACGGAACCGCCCGCGCACGACCTGGGATACTACAAGGCACTCGAATTCCCCAATGCGCCGGGCCAAGGCGAATAGGCATGATCGAAGTTGAGCTGATCGACATCATCGATGTCGCCAATACGTTGGGCGAGGGTGTTGTCTGGCGGGCGAGCGACCAGACGGTCTGGTGGACCGATATTCAGGAAAGCCGGATGTTTCGCCTGACCTGGCCGGTGGGCTCGGTACAGTCTTTTGGCCTACCTGAACGCCTGGGATCCTTTGGCCTCGTTGAAGGCGATGACAGCCGGTTTGTCTGCGCCTTCGAGAGCGGGTTTGCGCTTTTCGAGCCGGAAACCGGCAAGATCGACTGGCTTGCGCGGCCGCCCGAACTTGAGGCGCACAATGTGCGGCTGAATGATGGAAAGGTTGGTCCGGACGGGAGTTACTGGGCAGGATCCATGCATGAAGGGGGCGGTGAAACGCCTTGCGAGACAGGCTTTTACCAGCTGGCCGGGGCGTCTGGCGCCAGGCTGGAGATACCGGGACTGGGCATACCGAATGGCCTGGCCTGGTCTCCATCCGGCGATGCAATGTATTATGCCGATACGATGGAAGGCGTCATCCGCCGGCGCGATGAAAAAGGCGCATCATCTGTCGTCGCGAAGCCGCAGCAGGGGGCGCCGGATGGCGCAACGGTCGACAGCGAAGGGCGGTACTGGTCTGCGCTGTGGGGCGGTGGCAGGCTTGCCGTCTTCTCGCCGGATGGCGACGCTTTGAGCGCGTTCGAATTGCCTGCGCCGCAACCGACTTGTCCCGCCTTTGGCGGTCCAGACATGAACCTCGTCTTCGTGACGTCCGCACGTGAGGGGCTTGATGGGCAAAGCCTGAGCGCGTTTCCGAAATCTGGTGGCCTGTTCGTACTGCGAACGAATGCGCGCGGACTTCCTGGATATCGCTATCGGGTGTAGCAGACCGTCATTCGCGGGCGGACCCTGTCGCAGCCTTGGTGGGTATCCGGATCCTCTGGAGACAGACAAATATGAGTACCAGGACGCCGATGACGATCTTGGTCCACCAGCTGTTCAGCGAACCGTTGAAGGCGATGTAGGTCTGCACAAGACCCATCAGCATCACGCCGACAAGCGTGCCGATCACGTAGCCATAGCCCCCGGTGAGCAGCGTGCCGCCGATGACCACTGCGGCAATCGCATCCAGCTCAAGACCGACAGCGGCGAGTGCGTAGCCCGATGAGGTGTAGAAGGAAAACATGATCCCGGCGAGAGCGGCGAGGAAGGAACTGAGGGCATAGATGCCGATCGTGGTGCGCGCGACAGGCACAGCCATCAGCCGGGCCGATTCCGCATTGCCGCCCATGGCGTAGACATAGGTTCCAAATCGCCTGTAGTGGGCAAGGATGAGAGCGCCGGCGAGCACGATGACGAGCATGATCGCCTGAGCGCTTATGAAGGCGCGGCCCGGCAGCATGACGCCCGCCGCGTTTACCGCATCATAGACAGAATGCTCGATGGGCACGGAGCGTTCGCTGACCACGACGGCGAGCCCCCGCATCAGGAACATGCCGGCAAGCGTCACGATGAAGGGTTGCAGCCTGTAAAAGTGGATCAGGCATCCCATGCCGGCGCCGAACGTCCCGCCGATGACCAGCACGAGCGGAAATACCAGCCATAGCGGCCAGCCCGCCTGGACGAGGACGGCGGTCAGCACGCCGGTGAAGGCGATGACCGCCCCAACCGACAGGTCGATGCCGCCGGACAGGATGACGAAGGTCATGCCGATGGCGGTCACCGCGAGAAAGGCATTGTCGGTGAACAGGTTGAGGAAGACACGCAGCGTACCGAAGCCGTCATACTGCAGCGCGCCGAGGATGAAGAGCGCTGCGAAGAGACCTGCGGTGACGAGGACGGGCGCGTGGCGGGCCGGGATCATGCGGTGAACCTCCTGCGCAGCGAGGCAAGTTGGGCCTGCGCGACCGGCGACTGCAGCATCAGAACGGCGACAATCACGGCCGACTTGATCACCAGGTTGAACTTCGGCGGAATGCCCGACAACACGACGGCGGTATTGAGCGACTGGATGATAAGCGCGCCAACAACAGCGAGCACCAGCGAATACCGCCCGCCCATCAGGCTGGTACCGCCGATGACGACGGCGAGGATGGCGTCGAGCTCGATCCAGAGGCCGACATTGTTCGCATCGGCGCCTTGGATGTCGGCGGTTGCGACGAGGCCTGCGAGCGCCGCGCAGAGGCCGGCAATCGCGTAGACAGTCAGCTTGATGGCGCGCACGGGAACGCCAGCATAGTGGCTCGCCGAGGCATTTGCGCCAACCGCCTCAATGAACAGGCCGAGCGCTGTCCGGCGGGTGATCAACAGCATGGCAGCGAGAACGAACAGGACCAGCCAGACCGGCATGGGCAGGCCGAGCAGTGTGCCGACCCCGACAAAGGCGAAGGCCTCGTTCTGGAAGGTGATGATCTGGCCATCGTTCAGGAGCTGCGCGACGCCGCGCCCGGCGACGAGCAGGATGAGGGTCGCGACAATCGGCTGGATTCCAAACCCGGCGACGAGCGTGCCGTTCAACAGCCCGGCGGCAAGGCCTGCGCCGAGGCCGGCGAGGATGATCAGCGGCACGGGCAGGTCCGTCCCGACAATGA
The DNA here is from genome assembly GCF_003576285.1 of Henriciella mobilis. NCBI lineage: Bacteria > Pseudomonadati > Pseudomonadota > Alphaproteobacteria > Hyphomonadales > Hyphomonadaceae > Henriciella > Henriciella mobilis. Next base: position 485,769 of record NZ_QWFX01000005.1, read on the forward strand.
GGTTGGCGGCGACGGCGCCCGCAATCGCCATCACGGCTCCGACCGACAAGTCGATCCCGCCAGTAGCAATGACGAGCGACATGCCGATGGCGATCAGGGCGACCGGTGCGCCGCGATTGAAGATATCGATGACGCCGCCGAACACCCGCCCGTCCTGGATGGTGAAAGCAAAGAAGCCCGGATTGACGATGATGATGACCAGCCAGATGAGGCCGAGCGCGACCAGCGGCCAGAGCGCGCCGTGGCGTTGCAGCGTGGAAATGATCGACTTCGGCCCGGTCATGAGGCAATCGCCTGCAAGACGGCGTCCTCTGTGATGTCCTCGCCTTCGATCATTGCGATCTGGCGAAAGTCGCGCAGCACGATGACGCGGTGGCTGAAGGCGACGAGTTCTTCCAGTTCCGAAGACGTCACAATCAGCGCCATTCCGCGCTCGCAGAGCTGGTGGATGAGGCGCAGGATTTCGGCATGAGCGCCGACATCAATGCCGCGTGTCGGCTCGTCCAGGAGCAGCACATCCGGCTCGATGGCGAGCCAGCGCGCGAGGATGACCTTTTGCTGGTTGCCGCCACTGAGAAGGCGGACGGGCTTGTCGGCGTCAGGTGTCGCAATCTTGAAATCGGTAATCGCCTTCTCGGCCATGGCGCGCTTCTCACGGGCCGGAATGGGCCGCCACCAGCCGCGCCGGGCCTGCAAGGCGAGGGCAATATTCTCCCGCACGCTAAGCTCGCCCACGATGCCGTTTGCCTTGCGGTCCTCCGGGCACAGCGCGATGCCTTTCGCAATGGCGCCGCGCGGCGATGTGATGTGCACATCGCGGCCATTGCGGCGAATCCGGCCACTGGAAAGCGTGTCGAGACCGAAGATTGCGCGGCAGACTTCGGTGCGCCCGGAACCGAGCAGGCCGGCAAGACCGATCGCCTCGCCCGATTGCGCCGCCAGGCTGATCTCCTGCACCGAACCCGATACGCAGGCACTGTCCATTTCCAGCGCCGCGTCGTTTCCCTCTGTTACTGTTCCGCGGCTTGCGTGGCTGCTGGCCGTGCCCTGGAGCTCATAGCCCAGCATATGCTCGACGAGTTTCGGGCGAGGGAGCTCGGCTGTCTCGAACGTCCCGATCTTCCTGCCATTACGCAGCACCGTTATCCGGTCCGATAGCGCGTAGACCTGGTCGAGAAAGTGGGTGACGAAGACCACGCCCAGCCCGGCGGTCCGCAGGTCGCGCAGGATGTCGAACAGCACCTCGACTTCGCTGGCATCCAGGCTTGCCGTCGGCTCATCAAGGACAAGGATTTTCGCCCGCTGGTCGACACCTCGCGCAATCGCGACAAGCTGCTGGATGGCGACGGAGAACGCACCCAGCGGGCGGGTCACGTCGATGTCGAGACGGAATCGCGTCAGCGTTTCGCGCGCCTTGGCATTCATCTGTTTCCAGTCGGTCAGGCCGAAGCGCCGCGGCTCGCGCCCGAGCAGGAGGTTCTGCGCGACCGACAGGTTGGGCAGGAGATTGACCTCCTGGTACACCGTACTGATCCCCGCCGCCTGCGCTTCGCCAACCGATTGCGGCGACAGCGTCCCGCCGCCCAGCGACATTTCCCCGCCATCGCGCGGATAGACGCCTGTCAGCACCTTGATCAGTGTCGATTTGCCCGCGCCGTTTTCGCCGAGCAGCGCGTGGACCTCGCCGGGCCTCACCTCGAAGTCGACATCGTCCAGTGCGACGACGCCCGGAAATTCCTTCCGGACCCCGCGGAGGGAGAGGAGCGGCGTGGCAGCAGTCATTGGCTCAGCCGGCGGTCCGCTTCTGGTATTCCTCGGCGGCGGTCTCCTGGGTGAAGAGGTCGCCATTCACCGAGATCAGCTTGTCCACGCTCTCGCCGCGCAGATGCGCCTCGATGGCGTCGAAGGCCGGGCCGCCCATATGCGGGCTTAGCTCGACCGTGGCGTTGGTGTCGCCATCGGCCATGGCCTTGAAGATGTCCGGCACGGCATCGACGGAGACGACGAGAATGTCGTCGCCTGGATCGATACCGGCTTCCTTCATGGCGATCACCGCGCCAAGCGCCATCTCGTCATTATGCGCCCAGACCGCGCAGATATCGGCAGGGTCCATGGCGCGCAGGAAGGTCTCCATGATTTCCTTGCCGCGGGCGCGGGTGAAGTCTGCCGTCTGTGTCATGACGATCTCGGCATCGGGGTAGTTGGCGATCACCTCATTGAAGCCGGTCATCCGGTCGATGGCGGCCGTGGCGCCGACCGTGCCCTGCAGCTCGACGATGTCGCAATCGCCGCCCGTCTCTTCCATCAGCCAGCGGCCGGCCTTGCGGCCTTCCTCGACGAAGTCGGACGCAACGCGCGTGAGGTACAGGCTGTCATCTTTGAGCGCCATGTTACGGTCGACGATGACGACCGGGATACCGGCGCGCTTGGCTTCCGTCAGCACGGGCTTCCAGCCGGTTTCGACGACGGGCGCGATGACAATGGCATCGACGCCCTGGGCAATGAAACTGCGCACAGCGCGGATCTGGTTTTCCTGTTTCTGCTGTGCGTCGGAGAATTTCAGGTCGATGCCCCGGTCGCGCGCTTCGGCCTGCACGGCCTGCGTAAACGACGTCCGCCAACCGCTTTCGGAGCCAACCTGAGAGAACCCGACGGTGAGCTGGTCGTTGGCGGCGCCCTCCGAGCTTCCGGAACCGCACCCTGCGATAGCGATAGCGCTAACAATTAGCGTGATAAGCTGTTTCATTTGGCCTCCCGTTTTTCTTTCTATTCTAGAATTCAGATCCAGCCGCCGTCGACTATAAACGACTGGGCCGTACACATCCGCGCATCGTCCGAGGCGAGGAACAGCGCCATGGCGCAGATGTCCTGCGGCAACAGCTCGCTCTTCAGCGACTGACCGCGTTCGATCTCGCGCTTTACCTCTTCGCCGACCCACATTTCCTTTTGCTTCGGTGTCATCACCCAGCCCGGCACCAGCGTGTTGATGCGGATATTGTCGGCGCCGAGATCGCGGGCAAGGCCGCGCGTCATGCCCTCGATGGCGGCCTTGGACGTGGTGTAGCCGGTCATGCCGCCCTGGCATTCATACCAGCTCATCGAACCGAAATTGACGATGGAGCCGCCGCCGGCCTCAAGCATCTGGGAATGCGCGGCCTTGATCGCGAAGAAGGCGTGGCGGAGATTCACCGCGATCCTGTCATCCCAATAGGCTTCAGTGACCTCGCGAAAATCGTGGCGCGTATCGTCGGCGGCATTGTTGACGAGAACGCTGATCGGGCCGTTCGCCTCGCCGACCTTTGCCATGATGTCGGCAAGCCTGCCGGTGTTGCGCAGATCACATTCGAAGAAGCTGGCGCCGGTTGTGTCTGCAAGGCTTTTGCCCGCATCCTTCTGCAGGTCCACAAAGCTGACCTTTGCCTTCTGGGCTGCAAATGCACTGACCAGCTCGGCGCCGATCCCCGTCGCACCACCCGTAATGAAGACAGTCCGGCCGGCGAGGCTCGGATAGGTGTTTGTAAGTGGGGCAGGGGCGGTCATGACGGTATTGCTCAATGGGAATGGGGCGGGACGGCGGCGCCCCGGCAGCCAACAAGAAAATCGAAATCGCAGCCTTCATCGGCCTGCAGCACATGCCGGCGGTAGAGGCCTTCATATCCTCCGGCAGGTTGGGCGACGGTACTGGCCCGAAGCTCAGCGAGGCGGGCCTCGAGCTCCTCATCCGGGATATCGAGATGCAACCGGCCCGCGCGCGCATCGAGTTCGATTATGTCGCCATTGCGCACGGCGGCGAGAGGACCGAATTCTGCCGCTTCAGGTGCCACATGCAGGACGACGGTGCCAAAGGCGGTGCCGCTCATCCGCGCGTCCGAAATGCGGACGAGATCGGTGATCCCGCGCTTCAGCAGTTTCGGCGGCAGGCCCATATTCCCGACTTCCGCCATGCCCGGATAGCCTTTCGGTCCACAATTCTTGAGCACCATGACAGAGGTCTCGTCTATGTCGAGATCAGGATCGGCAAAGCGGGCCTTGTAGTCCTTGAAGTCTTCGAAGACGACGGCGCGGCCGCGATGCTTCAGCAGCTCCGGCGTAGCGGCCGAAACCTTCAGCACGGCGCCGCGCGGGGCGAGGTTTCCGCGAAGGATGCAGATGCCGCCGCTTGCGACCAGCGGATTGCCGAGCGGGCGGATGACCTCGTCATTGTGGCAGGGCGCGTCCTTGACGTTCTCCCAGATCAGCTTGCCGTTCGCCGTCAGCGCGCCGCGGTGCAGGAGGCCGAGTTCACCGAGGCGGCGCAGGACGACAGGCAAGCCGCCGGCATAGTAGAATTCCTCCATCAGGAACCGGCCGGAGGGCTGCAGGTCCACAATGGTCGGCACGTCCGCGCCCAGCGTCTGCCAGTCATCAAGCGTGAGATCGACGCCGATCCGCTGGGCGATGGCTTTCAGGTGGATGACGGCGTTCGTCGATCCGCCGATTGCGGCGTTCGCGCGGATCGCGTTCTCGAAGGCTTCGCGGGTAAGGAGCTTGGAGAGGGTAAGGTCTTCCTTGACCATCTCCACGGCGCGCATGCCGGAAAGGTGCGCAAGGCCATAGCGCCGGGAATCGACGGCGGGAATGGCGGCGTTCTCGGGCAGCGTCACACCAAGGGATTCGGCCATGCAGGCCATGGTGGAGGCCGTGCCCATCGTGTTGCAGGAGCCAGCCGAGCGCGACATGGACTGCTCGGCGGCCATGAACTCGTCGAGGCTGATCTCGCCGGCATTGTATTGCTCGTTCATCCGCCAGACGAGCGTGCCGGAGCCGACGGGCTTGCCCTTGTGGTAGCCGTTCAGCATCGGCCCGCCGCTGACGACGATGGCCGGGACATCGCAGCTTGCCGCGCCCATGAGCAAGGCCGGCGTGGTCTTGTCGCAGCCGACCAGCAGCACGACCCCATCGACGGGATTGCCGCGGATCGCCTCCTCGACGTCCATGCTGGCAAGGTTGCGGGTCATCATGGCTGTGGGGCGGAGGTTCGACTCGCCATTCGAGAAGACAGGGAACTCTACCGGCAGACCGCCCGCCTCGTAGATGCCTTGCTTAACCCGATCGGCAACACCGCGAAGATGTGCGTTGCAGGGGGTGAGTTCAGACCAGGTATTGCAGATGCCGATGACGGGCTTGCCGTCGAACTGATGTGCCGGAAACCCCTGATTCTTCATCCAGGACCGGTACATGAAGCCGTTCTTGTCGGCTGTGCCGAACCAGGCCTGAGACCGGAGTTTCCTCTTCTGGTCAGACATTCAATGCCTCTCCCTGAACCGTTTTTTGCGGCGCTTTCTGAACGCGGCTTGATTTGCGTCATCTGGTCATACAATATGAGTAAGACGCTGCCAACACATCGGTTACCTCATGTCGCTGAAACCTCGAAACCTCACCGAACAACTCGTCGAGACCCTCGGTCTGCGAATTGTCTCGGGCGACTATCCGGTCGGTGACCGTTTGCCGAGCGAGCAGTATTTCGGCGAGGAATTCGACGTTAGCCGGCCCATCCTGCGGGAAGTGACAAAGGTCCTGATGGCCAAGGGGCTGGTGGAGTCGCGTTCGCGGGTCGGGACGACGGTCAGGGCGCGTGAGAACTGGTCGATGCTGGATCCGGACGTGCTGCGCTGGACAATCCAGTCGCTGCCCGAGCAGGACTTCATCGACTCCCTGTTTGATACGCGCATGGTCTATGAGCCGGGCGCTGCGGCGCTGGCGGCGAGGAATGCAAGTGAAGAGGACCTGGTGCGCATCCGCTCAGCCTATGAAGCGATGGAGGAGGCCGATACCACGTCTGATCTCATGGACCCGGACCTTGAATTCCACCAGGCCATTGTCGATGCGACGCAAAACCCGTTTCTCGCCCATATCGGGCGCACGCTCTACAATGCGCTCAAATACTCCATCGAGCTTACCAGCCGCCATCCGCACACCCATGACCTGTCCCTGCCGCGCCACAAGGCGGTCTGCGATGCGATCCTGAAGCGCGACAGCGCAGGGGCGGCGCGTACGATGCAGATCCTCCTCGAAGAGTCGCGCCGGGATTTCGTTCATGTTGCCGGCATTGACGAGACGGATCACCAATGAACCTCGTTCAGTATCTCGACGATTCTGGCGTCGTGCGGGTTGCCTGTGTTCTCGACAGCGAAACGCTGGCGCCGCTGGAGCCTGCGATTTCGCTGTATGACTTTGCTCTCAAAGTGATGGAGCAGGGGCTTCGACTGTCTGACGCTGTCCAGGCTTCACAGGGTTCTGGGCGTCTGAATTATGAAGCGCTGCTTCTCGAGGGGCGCATCCTGTCGCCCATTAGCCACCCCGACCCGGCCCACCTTCTGGTGACAGGGACCGGCCTGACCCATCTCGGCAGCGCCGACACCCGCGACGCCATGCATGCGAAGCTCGAAGCGGGCGGGGAAAACCTCACCGATTCCATGAAGATGTTCCGCATGGGGCTTGAAGGCGGCAAGCCGGAAAGCGGGCAGGAGGGTGTGCAGCCGGAATGGTTCTACAAGGGCGACGGGCTGTCGGTCGTCAGGCCTAGCGGAGACCTTGTCTTACCCCGATTTGCGCTTGACGGCGGCGAAGAGCCCGAGATCGCCGGCATCTACATCATCGCGCCGGATGGCCGGCCGCGTCGTCTCGGCTTTTGCCTCGGCAATGAGTTTTCCGACCACACGATGGAGAAGATCAACTATCTATATCTTGCCCATTCGAAGCTGCGCCCCTGCGCTTTCGGGCCAGAGCTGCGGCTCGGCGAGCTGCCTGCCGACATACGGGGCAGGTCGATGATTTCGCGCGATGGAAAAACAGTCTGGGAAAAGCCCTTTGCCAGCGGCGAAGACAATATGAGCCATTCCATCGCCAATCTCGAAGCGCACCATTTCAAATATGAAGGTTTCCGGCGGCCGGGCGACGTGCACGTCCATTTCTTCGGGACGGCGACGTTGAGTTTTGCGGATGGTATCGAAGCCAAGCCGGGCGATGTTTTTGAGATCAGCGCGGAGGGCTTCGGCGCTCCGCTGCGAAACCGCATCGTGGAAGGGCAAGCCCAATCCGACTTCCACCCACTGCCGCTATAAGGCAGGGGCGCCCGGACAGGGGCGAAACAACGAGAATAGATCAGGGAGAAAAGAATGATCCGGTCTGCATTATTAGCGGCAAGCATGATAGCGCTATCGGCGTGTGCGACGATCGAGGCGCAGACGCGTGCCACAGTTGATCCGTCCTCGCCCATAGGCACGATCGCACCAGAAGTGTACGGCCAGTTCCTCGAGCATCTCGGGGCCCAGCCCTATGGCAGCATCTGGGTCGGCGAAGACAGCGATATCCCCAATACGGATGGGATTCGCGACGATGTCTTCGCCGCGCTCGACAAGCTGGACATTCCCGTGATCCGGTGGCCGGGCGGCTGCTATTCGGACCGCTACTATTGGCGTGACGGCATCGGCGAACGGGCACTGCGTACCAACGCCGCCTGGGGTGGGACGCTCGAGCCGAACACGTTCGGGACGCATGAATTCTTCAACCTCGCCGAACGGCTAGGTGCGAAAACCTATCTTAACATCAATATCGGCACCGGCACGCCGAAGGACGCCGCCGACTGGCTGGAATACATCACGGCCACCCGAGGCGACCGCGCCGAGGAACGCCGGTCCAATGGCCGGGACGAGCCATGGACCGTGGATTATCTCGCCATCGGCAATGAGACCTGGGGCTGTGGCGGTCATATCACGCCGGAATACTACGCGGACACGTACGCGCTCTATTCCAGTTTCGCGAAGACCGAGGGCGAGCAGCCCAAGCGCATCATCTCCGGCTCGCATGACGAGAATATCGAATACTCGGACGCCGTATTGAGCCATCCTTACATCGCCGATCTGGCCGAAGGCATCTCCGTGCACGTCTACTCCCTGCCGACCGGCGACTGGGGCGCCAAGGGCGCAGCGGTGGGCTTTCCGGAGGCGGAATGGATTTCCACCCTGTCACGCGCACTGCGCATGGAGGGTGTGATCACGGACCAGATCGCGATGTTCGAAGAGCATGAAGACCTGGGTGACGACTTCGGCCTGTATGTTGACGAATGGGGAACCTGGTACGACCCGGCCACGGAGGACACGCCGGCGCTTTACCAGCAGAACACTATGCGCGACGCGGTCGTCGCGGCCCTCAGCCTCAACATATTCCATGACCATGCTGACCGGGTCGCCATGACCAACATCGCCCAGATGGTGAACGTGCTGCAGGCCATGATCCTGACGGATGGCCCCGACATGGTGCTGACGCCGACCTATCACGTCTTCGAGATGTACAAGCCCTTCCAGGGCGCGACGGCGCTGCCGGTAAGCTACGATGCGCCGGATTACAGCCATGGTGACTACACCATCCCCGCGATCAGCCTTTCGGCGGCGAAAACGCCGGACGGCAAGCTGGTTGTCGCCCTCATCAATTCCGACGCGAAGGCCGCGCACGCCGTTGATATCAGTGCGTTCGGGGCGAGTGCCTTCACGGGACGGATCCTGACAGCGGACGCCATGGACGCGCACAATACGTTCGAGGCACCGGAGGCTGTCACGCCATCGCCGTTCGAGGTCGAAGGCGGCGTGGCAAACTTGCCGCCGCATTCGGTCGTTGTCCTGACAGAGGAGCAGTGAGTGATGTCTGCCAAACGATCATCGCTGACGACCGGCCTTGCTGCGGTCCTCCTTTCAGCCTGCGTATCGCAGGGCGCACCGGCGGCAAATGAGCCCCGACTGCCGGGGGCCAACCCGCTCTTTTCGGATGTCTTCACAGCCGATCCCGCGCCCATGGTCCATGACGGGCGGGTCTATCTCTATGTCGGCCATGACGAGGCCGGCCCAGACCAGATGTTCAACATCACCGAATGGCTGGTCTATTCCTCCGACGACATGCGCAACTGGACGGCGCATGGCCCGGTCATGAAGCCCACCGACTTTGCGTGGGCCAAGCGCGACGCATGGGCGTCCGAGGTCGAGGAGAAAGACGGCAAATTCTACTTCTACACAACGGTCGAGCACGACGACACCGATCCCGGCAAGGCGGTCGGGGTGGCCGTGTCCGACAGTCCGACCGGGCCTTTCGTCGATGCGCGCGGGTCTGCTCTCATCAGCAACAGCATGACGAAGATGGCCGCGCACTCCTGGGATGACATTGATCCGACCGTGTTCCAGGACGATGACGGCACGGCCTGGCTCTGGTGGGGCAACCAGATCCTCTATTATGCGAAGCTTGCGCCGAACATGATCGAACTCGACGGCCCGATCCAGACGCTCGACATTGCGCCCTACGAGGAAGGCCCCTGGATCCACAAACACAACGGGACCTACTATCTCCTCTACGCCGCGATCGACCGTAGCGTCAGCGAGGATGAACAGATCCACTATGCGACGGCGCCGAGCATCACCGGTCCGTGGACGCTACAGGGAATGCTCACCGGTTCGGGTGAGAACAGTTTCACCATCCATCCCGGCACGGTCGAGTTTGAAGGCCAGTGGTATCTCTTCTACCACGATGCGTCACAGACGATCGACGGCGTGCCGGGGGCACTCGGCCGGCGCTCCGTCCGCGTCGAATATCTCTACCACAATGAAGACGGCACGCTTCAGCCAGTCGAACAGACACTCGAGGGCATCAGCGTTCCACCGCAACCTGCGCCCGCAAGCCAGTCCACCGAGGAAGGGTAAAAGCCATGATGATCCGATCCATGATCGCGGCCTTCTGTACCGTTACTTTCGCCGGCCCGGCGCTTGCTCAGGACGGGACGATGTATCCCATGGAGGCGCCTGCCGAGCCTGGAGCGATCCCGTTGAATACAGGCGGCGTGGAAGGCCAGACGGCCAGCGAATCCTGGTTTCGCCAGTGGGGCGATCCGATGGCGCGCAACATTACCGCAGCCACGCTCACGCCTTTCCTGGCGGACCCGGAGACAGCCACTGGCGCCAGCGTCATCGTCGCGCCGGGTGGGGGCTTCATGTGGCTGTCCATGGGCAATGAAGGCTGGGAAGTCGCCGAGGCGCTTCAGGACAAGGGCATCAACGCGTTCGTCCTGAAATACCGGCTACAGCCGACAGCAGACACACTCGACGGCTTCAAGGAAGAGATGGAACGGCGCTTCGCCGAGGCGGGCAATCGGGACGAGGATGATGACACACCCGCCGGACCGCCGCGCTGGGATCTCTCCAACCAGCTGGAGGATGCCGAAGCCGCTTACGCCATGATCCTTGAAAACAAGGAAGAGTGGGGCGTCGATCCGGCACGGATCGGCATGATCGGCTTTTCCGCCGGCGCTGGCCTGACAATGCATACCACGCTCAATTCGGAGACCGTCGACCTCGCCTTTATCGGCCCGATCTATGGCGGCATGGGCCCGGTCGACGTGCCGGAGGGTGCGCCGCCCATGTTCGCAGCAATCGCGACGGACGATTTCCTGTTCGGCGGCGAGTTTGGCTTGATCCAGTCCTGGTTCGATGCCGGTATCCCGGTTGAGTTCCATCTCTACCAGAATGGCGGCCATGGCTTCGGCCTCGGCAATCCGGACCGCACCAGCAACAAGTGGTTCGATGCCTTCATCCACTGGCTGGGCGTGAACGGTTTCCTTGAAGCCAGCTCCGAGGAGTAGCGGGCGAACACCTCGCCGATTTACTGGTAAGGCAATGTGTGCTTGGACGAGGCCCAATTGCCACCATGCAGGTCGGAATGGTCAAGGACATCTTGCTCGATTACAGATTTTCCGTCGCGCCGATGATGGATTGGAGAAAAAGGACATAAATATCAGGTAGTTACAGGTCTTCGTGTGCGCTCCGTGTGCATTAAAAAGATCTCACGACATTTTCGGAACCCTATGGGTTTTCGACTAAGTGCCGTGCATGCCTTCATTAACACGTAGCAGCACACCCTTGATGTAGTTTGGCTTGTCTTAGGCAAAGAATATAGCTGGTCTACGTTCACGGCTGCACTTGCCTCATATTGAGCGTTATGAATTTCGTCTTGGTCCCTCAGGACTGCTTGTGTAGATGTTGTGACTATCTAGACCGGGTCATACGGAAACACCGTTGCGGAAGGGGCGAGGTCAGTGAATGATCCTGACATCGCTGGAAGTGCCTGATCGAGTATTGTCTCTGGTGTCCAGCCTTCCATCCGCGCGACCGATTTGACAGGGCGCGGCTGGCTGAACAGTTGGATTTCATTGCCCCGTACACAGAATATCTGCCCCGAAACGTCCTTTGCCGCATCGGCGCAGAGGGTCACGGCAAGCTGGGCGACCTGTTCCGGCCTCATCCCCAGGCGCATGCGCTCCACGCGCTGGGCGCTCGCTTCATCCTTGACCGGTATGGAGGCGATCATCCGGGTCCAGGCAAAAGGCGCAATCACGTTCGAGCGCACATTCTGTCTGGCACCTTCCATCGCCAGAATTCGCGAGAGCCCGACAACGCCCATCTTTGCGGCCGCATAGTTGGCCTGTCCCAGATTTCCGATCAGCCCTGATGTCGACGTGAAGAGAACAAGAGACCCCGATTCCTTTGCGCGGAAATGGTCCACACTTGCGCGCGCGACATTGAAAGCGCCCTTCAGGTGAACATTGAGCACGCTGTCCCAGTCTTCCACGGGCATCTTGTGGAACATGCCGTCTCTGAGGATCCCGGCCGGATTTATGACGGCATCTAGACCGCCCAACTCATCGATCGCCTGCTCGACCATGGCCTTGACCGAGGAAAACTCGGCCACGCTTTCGGAATTCGAAATGGCTTCGCCGCCCCTGGCCCTGATTTCATTGGCAATCGCTTCGGCCGGACTTGCCGCGCCCGTGTCATCGCCGGCAAGGCCACCGCCAAGGTCATTCACCAGGACTTTGGCCCCCAGTTCGGCGGCGAGGAGGGCGCAGGCTTTTCCAATGCCGTTTCCGCCCCCCGTGACGAGAATAGTTTTGCCTTCCAGCAATGCCATATCAGACCCAATTATAAAAAAGAACGAATGGTCGGACTAACACATTGAATGGATTGAGCAAGGGAGTCGTCAAGCATTGCTGCAGGCCGCTGAAAAATATGGTTCACGCCCGGTCTCGTGAACTTCGTGCATAGCGATGAACCGGGGGAAACTTTTCCGAGGTGTACGACATCCGGGAAATCTGCGGCGCGCCAAGTGTGGTGCGACAGGCAGTAGCCGGCAGCTTCGCGAAAGAGGGTAGGCGACCAGCTCCATATATAATAGACCGTATGGTCGCATAATTATGAAAAGCCGTGACAATCGGGGAGGATACCGGTGAAGTCTTATGTGCCCATGCTCGACGCTGCCGAGCAGCTGAGCGTATCGGAACTGCGTCAGTTGCAGCTTGGCAGGCTGAAGCAGAGTCTCAGTCACGCCTATCAGAATTCCCCGCATTACAGGCAGGCCTTCGATCGCGTGGGATTTGAGCCATCATCGTTGGGCTCATTGGCGGACTTGTCGCGTCTTCCATTCACGACCAAGGCGGACCTGCGCGCGAACTACCCTTTCGGAATGTTCGCAGTGCCCATCGAGGACGTGGTTCGTGTCCACGCTTCGTCTGGAACAACGGGGCAGCCCACTGTTGTCGGCTATACAAGGGATGACATCCGCATGTGGTCCGAAGTTGTCGCCCGCTCGATTCGGGCGGCGGGTGGCAGGCCAGGCATGAAGGTGCATATCTCGTATGGTTATGGCCTTTTTACCGGCGGGCTGGGGGCGCACTACGGCGCTGAAGCCCTAGGATGTACAGTCATCCCGATGTCCGGCGGGCAAACAGACAAGCAGGTTCAGCTTATTCTCGACTTTGAACCGGAAATCATAATGGTCACACCAAGTTACATGCTGGCGCTTCTCGACGAGTTTCGTAGGCGTGGCGTCGATCCGAGGACGACCTCACTGAAAATCGGAATATTCGGTGCCGAGCCGTGGAGCGACCCGATGCGCCAGGAAATCGAGACCGCCTTCGATATTGATGCCATCGACATCTACGGCCTTTCTGAAGTCATTGGGCCGGGCGTAGCCAATGAATGTGTGGAGACTCGTGATGGTCTGACGATTTGGGAAGACCATTTTTTCCCCGAAATCATAGATCCGGAGAGTGGGGAAGTGCTTCCCGACGGTGAATTCGGGGAACTTGTTTTTACCTCCCTGACAAAGCAGGCGATGCCGATCACCCGATACCGGACGCGGGACCTGACACGTCTGTTGCCGGGAACCGCCCGGCCTATGCGGAGGATGGAACGCGTCTGCGGACGGAGCGACGACATGATGATCATCCGCGGTGTGAACGTGTTTCCGAGCCAGATCGAGGAGATTGCCGTCGGGGTTGCAGGGCTGTCTCCTCACTATGAAATTGAGATAACAAGGCCGGAACGGTTGGACCAAGTGAAGATCAGCATTGAGGCGCAACCTGGTTTGGAGAGCGGCGCTGTCGACGCGGCACGGGACAGCCTTCGCGCGCGGATAAAAACCCAAATAGGCGTTTCCACAACTGTGGAAGTTGTCGCTCCGGGCACCTTGGCCAGATCGGCGGGCAAGGCGCAGCGGGTCAAGGATAAGAGGAACGCATGAGGGAAATTCGAATGGAAGCCAATTATTCATTGACCGACCGTTCGTATTAAATATATTGATCGGGGCTGACCGTTGATCGGGCAGTTTCCTCCAACACTCGCTGCGTGGCTGCTAGCCACGCAGCGTTTTCTTGAATGTTCGGGGTTTTGCTGATGTCCGGTCCTGATGAATGCCGCCGATCGGAATTCGATCCGCTTGAAATCTCTCAAACCATGCTCAGCAGTGAGGGCCTCGGACCGTCTTGGGGCGTGGAAGTCCGCTCCGCCAGTTTGGGGCGAGTTACCATTGCGCTTCGGACGGTGAACGAAATGACGAACGGCTTTGGCATGGTGCACGGGGGCGTCATATTTGCCCTTGCTGATAGTGCCTTTGCCTATGCAGCGAACAGCGAGAACGAGCTTTCCGTCGGACAGTCGGCGACGATTGAATATATCCGGCCGGCTCGGATCGGTGAGGTACTCATCGCGACGGCGGAAATGATTGCCGATCACGGCAGGAGCGCCGTCTACAGAATTTCCGTGACCAATGAAGAAGGTGAAGCTGTTGCCGTTGCGCAAGCCCGGTCCCGCCGCCTCGGAAAACCCACTTTGCCAATGGAAAGACCAGAATGACCAGGAATGCCTTTATTTGTGATGGGGTCCGCACGCCTATCGGACGGTTTGGGGGAGCGCTCTCTGCTGTTCGGGCGGACGATCTCGCTGCGTTGCCTATCAAGGCGCTTATCGAACGAAATCCATCGGCTGACTGGACGAAGCTTGATGACGTGATCCTGGGATGTGCCAATCAGGCGGGCGAAGATAACCGCAATCTGGCCAGAATGGCGGGATTGCTGGCGGGGCTGGGCGATACGGCGCCTGGGACAACGATCAACCGGCTTTGCGGGTCCGGCCTCGACGCAATAGCCATGGCCGCAAGAGCGATCATTGTCGGTGATGCAGACTTCATTATCGCGGGCGGTTCAGAGAGCATGTCACGCGCGCCGTTTGTAATGCCGAAGGCTGCTTCCGCCTATTCGCGCAATGCTGAGATCTATGACACCACGATTGGCTGGCGCTTCGTCAATGCGAATCTGAAGTCCAAGTATGGCGTCGACTCAATGCCGGAAACCGCAGAAAATGTCGCTGAAGATTTTCAGATTTCACGAGCGGACCAGGATGCCTTTGCGCTTCGCAGTCAGGAACGTACAGCGGCGGCTCAAGCGCGTGGGCGCTTTCAGCGGGAAATCGTTCCGGTCGAAATTCCCCAAAGAAAGGGAGATCCCATTATAGTCTCGGATGACGAACACCCCCGGAGCACGTCACTCGACGTGCTCGGCAAGCTGCGTCCGATTGTCAAACCGGGCGGGACAATTACGGCCGGCAATGCGAGTGGTGTGAACGATGGAGCTGCCGCGCTTATTATTGCCTCTGAGGAAGCGGTAAAGGAGCACGGACTAACTCCGATTGCGCGGGTAATCGGTGGGGCGGCAGCAGGTGTTCCGCCACGAATCATGGGTATCGGGCCTGCTCCAGCCTCAGCCAGATTGATGAAGCGACACGGGCTTTCCATCTCCGACTTTGATGTAATTGAGCTGAATGAAGCGTTTGCGTCTCAGGGATTGGCCGTATTGCGTCAGCTCGGGCTGCCCGATGATGCAGATCATGTGAACCCGAATGGGGGGGCGATCGCTCTTGGGCATCCGCTGGGCATGTCGGGGGCGCGGTTGGCACTGACGGCGGCTCTGGAGCTGGGTGAGACCGGTGGCAAGAGGGCACTTTGCACAATGTGCGTCGGCGTGGGGCAGGGGATTGCGCTCGGCTTGGAACGGGTATAATAAGTTGAACGGTCGGTCGGTCTATTATATAGTCCGCTGAAAAGAAAGGAACGGTGATGTACACGACGGATATGAGGAATGGTCAGAAAGGGTCCGAAAAAATCGGTCCTGTAGAGGATGCAGCCCTTGTGGATGCGTTTGAAGCGCGCGTTGCTGCCGACGAGTTCATCGAGCCCAAGGATTGGATGCCGGAGGCGTATCGCAAGACCCTGATCCGCCAGATCTCACAGCATGCGCATTCGGAGATTGTCGGAATGCTGCCGGAAGGAAACTGGATCACGCGTGCACCGTCACTGCGGCGCAAGGCAGTACTTCTTGCCAAGGTGCAGGATGAGGGGGGGCATGGCCTGTACCTCTACTGTGCCGCCGAGACGCTGGGCGTCGGACGGGACGAGTTGATCGAGGACCTGCACTCGGGCAAGGCAAAGTACTCCACCATTTTCAACTATCCGACGCTGACCTGGGCCGACATCGGTGCAATCGGCTGGCTGGTCGATGGTGCCGCGATCATGAACCAGGTACCGCTGCAGCGGACGTCCTACGGGCCCTATGCGCGGGCGATGATCCGCGTCTGCAAGGAAGAGAGCTTCCACCAGCGCCAGGGCTACGAGATCATGATGGCACTGATGGACGGTACCGAAGCGCAGAAGGCTATGGCGCAAGACGCGCTGAACCGGTGGTGGTGGCCATCGCTGATGATGTTTGGTCCGCCGGACGACAATTCTCCCAATACGGCGCAATCCATGCGGTGGCGAATCAAGCGCGAGACCAATGACCAGCTTCGCCAGCGCTTTGTCGACGCGACGGTGCCGCAGGCGGAAGCCATCGACCTGCGTGTCCCCGACGATGCGCTCGCCTGGAATGAGGAACGCGGCCACTACGACTTCGGCGAAATTGACTGGGAAGAGTTCTACTCGGTCATCCGCGGAGAGGGGCCGGTTGCGCGCGAGCGCATGCAGGCACGGCGCAAGGCCTGGGACGAAGGGGCATGGGTTCGCGATGCCGCGAATGCCTATGCTGCGAAGGCCGCGGCCCGGAAGGAAGCTGCGTAATGAGCAAGGACTGGCCTCTCTGGGAAGTTTTTGTGCGAACGCGCGGCGGTCTGTCCCACAAGCATGCCGGATCGGTCCACGCGCCGGACGAAAAGATCGCGCTGCTGCATGCCCGCGATACCTATACGCGCAGGATGGAAGGCGTGAGCCTCTGGGTCGTGAAGTCGTCAGATATCATCGCATCCGATCCCGATAAATCAGGACCGATTTTCGAGCCGGCAGAGTCAAAGATCTATCGCCATCCGACATTCTACCAGATCCCCGAGAATATCGAGAATATGTGATGACTGAGGCTGTCTTAAGTACTGATCAGCTTACGCAGTATTTGTTGCGACTTGGAGATGATTCGCTGGTCCTTGGCCAGCGTCTGAGCGAGTGGTGCGGGCATGCGCCGAGTATTGAACTCGACCTGAGCTTGGCTAACGTCGCGCTTGATCTAATCGGGCAGGCAACGCTATTGCTGAACGCTGCCGGCGAAGCAGAGGGTCAAGGCCGGGACGCAGATGCTCTGGCGTTTGGCCGTGATGTCATGAGCTTCAGAAACTGCCTGCTGGTCGAACAACCCAATGGTGACTTCGGCCAGACAATTGCGCGCCAGTTTCTGTTCTCATCATATCAGTTTGCGCTGTTCCGCCATCTGACCGCGTCTTCCAACACAGCTGTCGCAGAGATCTGTGCCAAGGCGGTCAAGGAAACCGAGTATCATCTCCAACTCGCTTCAGACTGGGTTGTGCGCTTGGGCGATGGGACCGATGAGAGCCGCGAGCGTCTTGTCGCGGGCTTTGACTGGCACTGGCGTTTTGTGGGCGAGATGTTCGAGGACGATGCGCTAAGCGAAGCAGTCGCCGCAGCAGACATCGGCGTCCTGCCGTCGACGCTCAAGTCGGAGTTCGACTCACGGCTTGAGGCAGTCTTCAATGACGCCGGTCTGGAAATTCCTGAGCTGCCGAGATCGATTACCGGGGGTCGGGAAGGGCATCATAGTGAACATCTTGGTCATCTGCTTGCCGTCATGCAGCATATTCCAAGGACCTATCCGGGGGCGGTGTGGTGAATGCGACAGCCGACAAGATCATGGGGCTGCTATCCAGCGTCCCTGATCCGGAAATACCTGCGCTTTCTGTCGTCGAATTGGGGATCGTACGAGCTGTCCACCTCGACCCACCGGAAGTTCACATAACACCTACTTATTCGGGGTGCCCCGCGACGCTGGCGATTGAGGCCGCCATACGGCGATGTCTGGATGATCACGGACTGGAGTCATTCAGCATCCGTACCGTGCTGTCGCCGGCCTGGACAACGGATTGGATCACCACGGAAGGTCGCCAAAAACTCAGGGCCTACGGCATCGCTCCTCCTGATCCCGGAAAGCCCGTCGCATGCCCGCAATGCGGGTCAACACATACTGAAGAAGTTAGCCGCTTCGGGTCGACACCATGCAAGGCGCAATGGCGTTGTCTGGAGTGCCTCGAGCCCTTCGACCGTTTCAAATGCCACTGAGGTCTGTTTCATGTCGTCTGAATTTCACCGCCTGACCATAAAAGACATCCGGCCGGAAACGCGCGATTCCATTTCGGTTTGCCTGGACGTTCCTGAAGACCTTGCAGAGGCGTTTGCCTTTCGGGCCGGTCAGCACATCACGTTGAAAGCGGACGTGAACGGAGAAGACCTCCGCAGGAATTACTCGCTCTGTGTATCGCCTCAAGAGGGGGAAGTCCGTGTCGCGATCAAACGAATACTTGATGGCCGCTTTTCCAATTGGGCGAATGAAACGCTCAAGAAAGGGGAGTCCATCGAAGTCATGGCGCCACACGGAGCGTTCACCACGGCATTCTCCCCGGACGCTCAGAAATCGTATCTCGGTATCGCCGGCGGATCCGGCATAACTCCAGTTCTCTCGCTTCTGAAAACAGCTTTGCTCTCTGAGCCTGCAAGCCGGTTCACGCTGCTTTATGGCAACAGGGACAGCGATTCCGTAATGTTCCTGGAAACGCTTGCGGCGCTAAAGAACAAGTTCATGGACCGGCTGGAAGTGTATCACTTCCTGGAGGACGAAGAAGACGAAGACGTGCCCCTGTTCAACGGGCGGCTCGATCGCGAGAAGCTGGACACGCTTGCCGACTCGCTGATCGATGCAGAGAGCATCGATGAAATCTTCATCTGCGGGCCGGGGCCCATGATGGATGCCGCAGAAAGCGCATTCCTGGCCCTTGGCGTTCCTCAGGCCTCCATCCACGTTGAACGCTTTACTGTAGACCGGCCGTCTGGCGACGAGGCGCGGCGGATCGAGGAAAGCCGAAAGGCGGCCGAAGGACGGAAGATATCGATCGTCATGGATGGGCGCCGGCGACGCCTTTCATACGATCCTTCGCAAGGAAGCATCCTGGAGAATATCCATGCGGCCGGCATGCCTGCGCCATTTGCCTGCAAGGCCGGTGTCTGTGCGACATGCAGGGCAAAGCTTGTCTCCGGCGAGGTCGACATGGCCGTGAATTACGGCCTGTCGCCCGAAGAAGTTCAGCAGGGATACGTTCTGACGTGTCAGGCACTACCGCTGAGCGATGATGTTGTTCTGGATTTCGACGGGTAGCAGTCGCTAGGGGCCCTTGTAGCCTTTCGCGCCGTCCAGAATGAGCGCGGTTGCAAGGCTCGCCAGTTCGTCTGGAGAAACGGGTCCTTTGGGGCGGTACCAGTTGCTCGTCCAGTTGATCATGCCAAAGACGAGCATGGTCGCCGCGCGCAGGCGGTGCTTGTCCTTGCCCAGAGCGGGTTGAACGCCAGCCAGCAGGCGGTCCATCGCTGCAATCACGCTGCGCTGTTTCAGCACAATTTCGGAGCGGCGTTCATCCGGCAGGCTCCGCAGGTCATTCAGGAGCACTTTCTGGCGCGCCGCTGCGCCGACATAGATGTCCATGAATTCATGGATGAGGGTCGACATCCTCTCTGCGGGCTTCCCCTGGGCGACGGCCAGATTGTTCACAGCGTCCAGCAGGTCGTCGATGTGTGACGACATGACCGCGTAGAGCAATTCTTCCTTCGAAGCGTAGTAATGGTAGATCAGAGATTTGGATGTATTGCAGGCGGCGGCCAGTCCGGAAATCGATGCGCCTTCAAAGCCCTTGTCGGCAAATAGCTCAGCAGCCTTTTCTACGATCGCTTCACGCCGTTCATCATAATCTGCCGCACGAGTTCTTGCCATTGGCACTCCTTTATCAAGGAATTTTCCACGATTCGTAAGATGGGTAACACCTGAAGCAGGAAGGGTCCATGTACCACTCTGCGGTGCATTCAGATATGGATTGGTTTGCCTTTCACGCCCAGTGACGCCTCCTTTATTGCTTCCGAGTGCGTCGGATGCGCATGACAAGTATAAGCTATGTCTTCCGCTGTCGCCCCGAACTCCATCGCCTACACCACTTGAGCGTTCATGGTTCCTGCCATGGAGGATACGACCCAGGCGCCCAGGACTTCATCTATTTTAGCGTCGGCGATGATTTTTACAAAGCCACCCTCTTCATGGTTCACCTTGGCGCTCGAATTGCCGACAAACGGAAACTTGCCGACCCTGGTCTTGCCGCGCGCCCTGGCATCAGCCTCCGTAAGCCCGGCACCTGCTACTTCGGGATTGGTGTACACTACGGACGGAACCAGGTCGTGATTGACGATGCCGGGCTCTCCGGCAATCAGTTCGGCGACGGCTATGCCTTCATCCTCGGCCCTGTGAGCGAGCATGAGGGCGGGCGTGACATCCCCGATAGCATAGATGTGCGGGACGGAAGTCCGAAAGCCATGGTCGACCTCGACCTGCCCGCGGGCATTGATCTCAACGCCGGCCTTGTCGAGACCAAGGCCTGCCGTATTCGGTACCCGGCCGACCGCAACCAGCACATTCTCGGCCTTGATCGTTTCGTCCTTGCCGTCCTTTCGGGCGCGCACACTGAGCTGCACGCCCGACTTTGCGGCCGGCTTGACCGAGAGAACTTCCGTACCGGTTCTCAGGCGGAGCCCCTGACCGAAAAGGGTCTTGTTCATTTCGCGGCGCACGTCCTCGTCCATACCGGGCAGGATCTCGTCCAGATACTCGATGACGGTAACCTCGGCGCCGAGGCGGCTGCAGATCGACCCCATTTCCAGCCCGATGACGCCGCCACCAATAATTGCCAGGCTGGCCGGAACGGCACTCAGCTCCAAGGCGTCTGTGGAATCGAGAATTGTCTCGTGATCGATTTCAACATACTCGCGCAGAGAATTGGTAGAGAACCTATCGCGCTGGAACCAGTTCGATCTCTTCCAAATCTTCGAGTGCGCGAGACAAATGGAGGAAATAGGCGACGTTCTCCCAGTCAAACTGGGGTTCCGGCGTGTTTCTTCCAGCATTTACCGTCTTTTGCTTTGCTGTAGCCATCGGGGCGCTCCAAATTAAAAATACGAACGGTTAGTCTATTAAAGAGTGGCGTGTCGCCCTGACGTCCATTCTCAGGATCACTGCTCTCAGTAAGAAATGCAATCTAAACTCAGGGCCTTATCTGCGGGAACGCAACGAAAACCCCAATCAACGAAGCGATAATTACAGAATTTCAGGGCTATAGTAAAGTTGCAAATGAAACTAATTTTCCAATATTGCGCGGGCTCCTAGAGTCGACACCATCTCAAGTTTGGTTGACATCGGATCATATCGCCTCTTTCATAGTCCAATCGTTCAGTCTATAAAGTGTCAAAGAAGCGAAATGAGGGTGGATGGACGATGGCATTCGAAACAATTGAATACAAAGTTGCTGAAGGCGTTGCGACGCTCACGCTTGCGCGCCCGGACCGGCTGAACAGCTTTACTGTCCAGATGCACGAAGAGGTCCGTAAAGCGCTGGATGGTATGGTGGCGGACAAGCAAGTCCGCGCATTGCTCATCACGGGAGCGGGACGCGGGTTTTGTGCGGGGCAGGACCTGTCAGACCGTGCAGTTGCTCCTGGAGAGGCCGTCGATCTCGGTCACTCGGTTGAGGCCTATTACAATCCGCTCATTCGGTGCCTCGCGGGGTTGGACATACCTGTCATCTGCGCGGTGAACGGTGTTGCGGCCGGGGCTGGAGCGAACCTCGCCCTCGCATGTGATATCGTATTGGCGGCCCGAAGCGCCAAATTCATCCAGTCATTCGCAAATATCGGTCTGATACCCGACACCGGTGGCACTTGGGTTCTGCCGCGCCTGGTCGGACAGGCGCGCGCTATGGGCCTGGCTCTTACCGGCATGCCGCTTCCTGCTGAAAAGGCGGAGGAGTGGGGGATGATATGGAAATGTGTCGAGGACGAAGACCTGATGAAGGAAGCTCTGGCGCTCGCAACAAGGTTTGCTTCCGGCCCGACATTGGGCTTTGCGGCGACGCGGCACGCGATACGCGGTGCCTGGCTCAATTCTCTCGACGCGGAGCTCGACAATGAGCGCGACCTCATGAGCCGCCTCGGAAAATCCCACGATTATCAGGAAGGCGTTTCTGCCTTCATGCAGAAGAGAACGCCGGAATTTACCGGTAGCTGAAGACCTCATGAACTGGAGCGGCCAGATATGAAAAAGATGATTGCACTCTACAAGGCACCCGGCGACGCCGATGCTTTCATGAAGCACTACGAGACAACGCACATGCCTCTGGTCGAGAAAATTCCGGGACTGGTGAAAACCGAACTTACTCGGATTGACCGGACCTTGATCGGCGAGCAGGGCAATTTCCTGATAGCGGAAATGTACTTCGAGGATGAAGCGAGCTTCAAGGCTGCACTCAAGAGTCCGGAGAACGCTGCAACCGGTGCCGATCTCGCAAATTTCGCTGAGGGCATTGTAACCGTAATGATCGGGGAAACGCTGTAAGGCGTCCGTCAATATTGTTCCTGGTGCTGACCGGTTCCCGGGTATTCCCTCACCAGGCAGAAACCACCAATATTCTATGAAGGAAAGCGAGCATGACCGTTGCGCTCATTGAAAACTACATAGCTGGCAAATGGACGGCTGGGGCATCGCCGGCTGAAGATGTTGTTTCGGCCGTTGACGGGAGCGTGGTTGCGCAGTCCAGCACCAAGGGCATCAACTTCGCGGCTGTTCTGGATCACGCAAGAAATGTTGGTGGTCCAGCGCTCCGGAAAATGACCTTCAGCGAACGTGCCGCGATGCTGAAGGCATTGGGCGCCGCAATCATGGAGCGCAAGGAAGAACTCTACGAGATCAATGGCTGGAGCGGTGCAACGCGGCGTGATGGCTGGAGTGATATCGAAGGCGGCGCTGGCACGCTGTTCGCAATGGCTTCCAAGGGCAAGATCGAGTTGCCGGAAGGCCATCTGATCGTTGATGGCCCGGTAGAGCGCCTGTCCCGAGAAGGTACTTTCGTAGGACAACATGTCTACACGCCCTTGCAGGGCGCGGCGATCCACATCAACGCGTTCAATTTTCCAGTCTGGGGTATGCTTGAGAAGCTCGGTCCGACGCTGCTTGCGGGTATGCCGGCTGTCGTCAAGCCGGCTACGCCAACGGCATATCTGGCCGAGAAGGCCGTTCGTATCATGCTTGAAACGGGACTTCTGCCGGAAGGGGCCGTACAGCTGATTGCCGGATCTGCCGGCGATCTTCTTGATCATGTCACTGGGCAGGATGTGGTTGCCTTTACCGGCTCCGCATCGACCGCAGGAAAGCTCAGAACCCATCCCCGTGTGATCGCGGAAGGAACGCGCTTCGTTGCCGAGCAGGATTCGCTGAACTCCTGCGTTCTGGGGCCGGATGCGACACCTGACAGCCCGGAATTCGATCTCTTCGTGAAGGAAGTCGTTCGGGAAATGACGGTCAAAGCTGGGCAGAAGTGCACGGCTATCCGGCGGGCATTTGTGCCAGCGGCACTTCTGGATACGGTCCAAGCCGCCATTGCCACCGCGCTCGCGAAAGTCCAGGTAGGAAACCCGTCCGAGAAAGAGACTCGGATGGGTGCGCTTGTCAGTCTCGCTCAGCGCGAGGATGTCCGTGAGAAGGTGAAACTGCTGATGCAGGACGCCAAACTGGTTTATGGCTCCCTTGAAACCGTGGATGTGCTCGGTGCCGACCTTGGAAAAGGCGCGTTCTTGTCGCCGATACTCCTGCGCTGCGAAACGCCGGCAACAGCTAAGTACATTCATGACGTTGAAGCCTTCGGTCCGGTGTCGACCGTGATGCCCTATGACACTTTGGAGGGGGCGATCGAGTACTGCAAACTCGGCAAAGGCTCTCTCGTCATGTCCGTCTTCACAGCATCCAATGAAGTCGCTGCTGATGTCGTCATGAATGCGGGTGCCTTTCACGGTCGGATTGCCTTCATCAATCGGGACAATGCAGCGGAATCGACCGGACACGGATCCCCGCTGCCTGTTCTTGTGCATGGTGGACCTGGGCGGGCAGGGGGCGGCGAAGAACTGGGCGGTATTCGCAGCGTGAAGCATTACATGCAGCGCACCGCGATTCAGGCGACGCCGGAAATGCTGTCTGCCGTCACGCGAACCTGGCAGCCGGGCGCGCCTGTCGATTCAGCGGCGCCCCACCCGTTCCGCCTGAAGTTCGGTGAGCTGGAGATCGGTAAGACGGTCGAGACCGAGGCGCGTACCATCACGCTGGAGGATATCGAGCATTTCGCCCACTTCACGGGCGACACGTTCTACGCCCACATGGATGAGGAAGCGGCGAAGGCGAACCCGTTCTTTCCAGGCCGGGTCGCGCATGGATATCTCATTCTGTCGTTCGCTGCAGGCTTGTTCGTGTCTCCCGAGCCTGGTCCTGTCCTTGCGAACTACGGTCTGGAGGGGCTCCGTTTTGAGAAGCCCGTTTCGCCAGGCGATGCGATCAAGGTACGTCTCACTGCGAAATCCAAGAAATCCCGGAATGCTGACTATGGCGAAGTCGAGTGGGATGTTCTGGTCACAAATCAGGAAGATGCGCCGGTTGCCAGATACACCCTACTTACCATGAATGCGAAGTAGTAGGACATTGCGAGACATATTCAAGTTCCTTAAATGGGGAGGAAATTTATGGGACATTGCAACAATCAATTGCTTTCGCTTCTTGCATCTGCAGCACTGCTACCGGGCGCTGCTTTGGCTCAAACATCGGCAGATATCCCTCTAGCAGGTGACAGGCCTGAGCTCTCTGAGCTGGAGACTAACCCGGACGCAACAGATACGGCCCGGTTCGAAACAGTTATCGTCACCGCCCAGAAGCGTTCGGAATCACTTCAAGATACACCGCTTGCTATCACCGCCGTCAGCGGAGATGCGCTGCGAAACGCCGGGATTGCAAACATCGATGCACTGGCCACACTGGTGCCTGGCCTCCAGATTGGACAAAGCTACGGTTCTGCCAATATTTCGTTGCGCGGCATCAGTCTCAACGCAGTTAATTTCGGTGCTGAGAACCCAATCGCCTTTCACATTGACGGTGTATTTGTTGCTCGTCCGGCGGCTGTGCTGAGCGGTTTTTACGATATGCAACGGGTGGAAGTGCTCAGAGGGGCCCAGGGCACGCTCTACGGACGCAATACCACAGGCGGTTCAATCAATATGATTACTGCCGATCCAACTTCGGAATTCTCTGGCTATGGTCAGTTCACCTACGGAGACTATGACCACGTTGCGTTTGAAGGCGCCATCAGTGGCCCCATTATAGAAGACAAACTTCTTTTCCGACTGTCCTTTCGTACCGACGAACGTGATGGTTGGGGGAAAAACGAATTCACTGGTCAAGAAATTGACGACAATCAGGAGCGCGCGGTTCGCGCAAAGCTGCTGTGGAATGCTACCGATGCATTGTCTGTAATGTTTGAGGCAGATTATGCCAAGGCCGACGATCATCAGACACCGCACTATGGGGGAACACCACTTGGAACGCCGCCATGGGGAGTTCTAATGCCCAGCGGCTTCGCGCCCTTTGACCCAGTTGATGTTGGGGGCATTCTGCCATCGGACGTTCGTAATATCTCTAGCGATCTTGAGCCTTATCGTGACAATGAATTCTGGGGAACTTCGATCACAATCGATTGGGCTCTTGGCCCAATCGACTTAAAGTCAATATCGGCCTATAGAGGCTCGAATACGTTGGCCGTTGGGGATCTGGATCAGACCAGCGCAGTCTTCGCGCCAGTTGTCCTCGCTGACCGCTCCCGCCAGCTGAGCCAAGAGTTTCAGATATCGCACCAGGGCGATAACTCCAACTGGATTGCAGGTCTATACTACTTCCATGAACGAGATCGCGGGCATAATTCCGCTGGCCTGAACACGCTTATTCTGGATCCACTTGGATTCGCGCCCATTGCACCTCCAGGTACTCTAGTGCAAGGCTACTACGCAGGCACAATCGTTGAAACCGACGCTTATGCCGTTTTCGGACAATACACACAGGATCTGACGGATAGATTGAGCCTTACGCTTGGCGCGCGTTACAGCATCGAAGACAAGTCTGCGATCAATCAGGGCGCCTTCGATCTCGCTAATCCATTCAGCGAGACGGCATTCCTGAACATGCCCGACCCCTCGACATTCAATCTACAGTGTGCAGAGGGACTTCCCACTATTGGCTTTGGCACAACTCCTTGCGTGCCTGAGAAGTCTTTCTATTCTTTCACACCGAAAATTGGCCTCGATTACCAAGTAACGCCCTCGATACTAGTCTATGCGTCTGCATCGAAGGGGTTCAAGAGCGGCGTCTACAACCTTGGAACTGCCCAACCACCGGTCAATCCAGAAAAGATATGGGACTATGAGGCCGGGATGAAGTCGACGCTCTTCAACGACCATCTCCGCTTTAATCTGTCGGGCTTCTTCTATGATTACGAAGACTTGCAGGTGAACAAGGTCAAAGACCAAAGCGTTATCCTTGAGAACGCGGCAACGGCCGAGATCTACGGTCTCGAAGTTGAAACTGCCTTCAGGCCAACGGATGCGATCCAAATAGACTTTAGTGGCTCCTATCTGAACACTGAATTCTCTGAATATGTAAGCGCAGACAATGCCCGGCCTCTAGGAGACGGAGTAACTTTCGACGAGTTTGGAGCGCCTGCCTTTAACCTGGAAGGCAACAGACTACCGCAATCTCCCGAACTTTCTGGATTGCTGGGGGCTAATTACACGTTCTTCACTCCAAAGGGAGATTTAACCCTTCGAGGCGAAGTCGCCTATACGAGCGAAGTCTATTGGACTCCATACAATCTTGACTCAACCGCTACGCAACCTCGCACCCGTTTCAACGCGTCGGCGGTCTTTGAAAGTGCTGATAAGCGTTGGACAGCCGCGCTTAACATCAAGAACATTGAAGACGAGGTCGAAATTACGAATGGCTTCGTATCTGCAACGATCGTTGGCAACGTAGTGAATGCCTACACGGAAATGCCACGCACGATCGACTTCACGCTCAGCTATAATTTCTAGATCCGGAGGAGGATACAATATGAGTATCAAACTTTACGGCATGGTGTGTGGATACATGACGATGCCAAAAGGCTTTCTGGTAGATGGCGCCGAGGGAGACATCACCGCACCCATACTTAGCTATTTGATTGAACATCCTAGAGGCACGGTTGTTTTCGATACTGGGCTAGAACCGCAACTTCATGAAAGCGACTGCGATCGAGAAGAAGCCTTAGGTCCGCTTGCTCCGGTTACAACAGTCGACTTCACACCCAATGAGGATATCGCCGCCAGGCTCGAAGCCGCAGGACGAGATCCCTCAAAAATCGACTTCATGATCAATTCTCACTTGCACCTCGACCACGCCGGCGGCAACGCATTGCTGCCAAATGCGCGGTGGGTTGTGCAGCAGCGTGAACATACGGCTGCCTTCGCGGACGAGGGTTATGAAAAGCACTACTATCGGAAGCGGCTCTTCGATCTCGGACACGATGTGATCAAACCAGATGGTGAATATGACGTCTTCGGCGACGGATCGGTAGTCTGTACTCCAACATATGGGCACACGACCGGGCATCAGTCATTGAAACTGAAACTGGACGAAGGTGAGGTCATGCTTACGGGTGACGCCTGTTATTTGTGCCAGTCGCTTGACGAAATGCGCCTGCCACCAGGCTTCCTCGAGGATCCGGATGAGATGTTGTGCACCATGCATCGGTTCCGTGATTTTCAGGCATCCGGAGGCGCTCTCATATTTGGACATGATCCATCGCAATGGGCCGGAAAAGACGGGGCACTTGAGGAAATCGATGTGGCCAAAACACCGAATGCCCGGATCAAGCGCACCTAGTCTGATGTTTATGTGCGCCTCAAGCGCTTTAGAAAAGGTCGCGGATATAAGCATACGCGATATAGGGTAAGCTCACACTTTCCGATATCCGCGACCACAACACAGCTAAGTTAGACCACTAGCGTCTTCATAAGAGGAGACGCCAGCATTAGCTATTTAGTTCGTTACATATCGACACCGGCCGTGCCTACCCAGGACAAAATAACTCCTCCTCCGCAGCGTCTGCGGATTAAGGTTCCACTTCAACCTTTTGGACGGTGACATCCCCAAAAAATAGATGAGGCGCCAGAGTCGACCGGCGGGAAAGAAATTTCAGCTTTTCCGAGTTCGCTTTGCTGCGAAATTCGCCGATAGCCGCTTTGCATCCGGCGATATGGTTAGCGGTGAAATCGCACGGACTTCAAGCTCAAGCTGAGTCTCCAACGTTGTTGAAAAGCTCGAGAGCAACAATGCTCTCACAGCCCCTAGCGCTCGGGGACTTGCATCCCTCAAAGCGATTGCTGCTTCTCGTACCCGCTCCTTGAGCTCGGCAGCTGGCACAACCTCAGTAATCATACCGATTTCCCTAGCCTCTTCAGCCGAAACTATGCGACTTGACACCAGCAGCTCCTGAGCAACTCGCAGACCGACCAATCGTGGCAACAGCCAGCTAACACCGCCGTCTGGACTTAGCCCGATTTTGGCATAGGCCGTCGTCAACGTCGCTGTGTCCGCCATGATGACCAGGTCACCCATTAGCGCAAGGCCCAGGCCAGCCCCGGCAGCAGGCCCATTAACAGCGCAAATTAGTGGCTTCTCCATACGCAAAAGCCGGGAGATCGCACTTGACCCAGCCCCCTGATCCGGGCCGTCTATTTGGAGACTCCGTTCACCTTTCTTTCTGGTTGGGGGTTGGTGGTCAAGGCCCGCTGAGCGGAGCTTTTGCGTAGCTCAGGCGAAGCGGGCCGGGCTCTCCTGACATTGTCGGCGAACATTGCCGGAGCAAGGCCGCCAAGGGATGTATGTGGGCGGACGGTGTTGTAGTCGATCCGCCACGTCTCGATGATATTTCGGGCTTCGCTGAGCCGGTCGAACAGGTGCTCGTTGAGACATTCGGCCTTAGGCAGCAGATGCACCAAAACATACCGTAAGCAGATGATTATCTGTTGATTTTCGGCGTTGTGCTTTCCGGACTTGATCTCAGAAGCGAAATAGAACATAAAGTGAACACTGCTTTTCGGTCGCGTCCATGTCCCAGCATTTTCTCCTTTCGGCCGCCGCGCGTACGCTCTCGCTCAAGGCCATCTATCGCGGCGGTGAGCGTGCGGCCTACAGGCGGTTCTGTGAACTTCGCTGGCCGGAGACGAATGGCTCGCCGATCTGTCCGGAGTGCGGCTGCGTTGAGTTCTACGATCTGAAGTCCAGGCAGCGCTTCAAGTGCGCAGCTTGCCATCATCAGTTCAGCGCGACATCAGGAACGATCTTCGCGTCGCGCAAGCTGGCCTTCGTGGATCTGCTGGGGGCGATCTGTCTGTTCGTGAATGCCTCCAAAGGACTTTCTGCCGTCCAGCTCTCACGCAACCTCAATGTCCAGTACAAGACGGCCTTCGTGCTCATGCACAAGCTGCGCGAGGTGATGGCACGCGAGACGGCTGAGGCGCGGCTCGAGGGCGAAGTAGAAGTCGATGGCGCCCATTTCGGCGGTCATGTTCGTCCGGCGAACTGGCGAAGCGACCGGCGTGACCGCAGGCTCCTGGCCAATCGCAGCGGCAAGCGCCGTGTTGTTGTCGTGCTTCGCCAACGAGGCGGTCGGACACTTACACGCGTGTTCATGAAAGAGGCTGAGGGCGTCGCCTTTGCCGAGGAGCGCATCGAGGCCGGCGCGAGGTTGTCGGCGGATGAAGTCGCTCATTGGGACCGGCTTTCGGCCCGGTTCGATCTGCAGCGGGTAAACCACTCCGAAGCCTATAGCGAGAACGGCGTCCACACCAATATGGCCGAAAGCTTCTTCTCCCGCCTGCGCCGGATGATCCGCGGTCAGCATCACGCTGTCAGTGGCAAGTATCTCGGAGCCTATGCAGGGCATGCCGCCTGGCTGGAAGATCACAGCCTTGAGAGCAACGGCGACCTTGCAGACCGGTTGATCGGTGCCGCGCTCGGCGCGCCCGTCAGCCGCCTCTGGTCCGGCTACTGGCAACGACCCGCAACGTGACGGCATCGCCTGGTGCCCAGATGCACATGCCCTTACGCTTCTCCACCATGCGGACGAGCTTGCGCCGGGCGGCATGGCGCAGCGCCTGGACTGTCTTGAAGACAACCGAGTTGCGAAGGGTTGCATCGGTTGCATCGAGCTTGCGCTCCACCATCACCCGCTCGGCAAGTTCGCGGGTCGTCAGTTCGCCATCCACTTCCAGATGCCGCACGCAGATGTCGGCAATCTCACCCTTCTTGAAGAAGCCGTGGCTGACCATGTAACGGGCGCGCTGATGCTCGGGGTCGGTGAATAGCCTAATCGACGCATTGATATGCGCGAGGTCGTGCTTGGCCTGCGCAATCTGCGCCTGGTAGGCAGTAATCCGGCCGTGGATCTCCGCACGCTTGTCCTTCAACGACTGAATGATGAGTGGCTCGGTCATGCCAACACAATCCCGCACCTGCCGTTGGCCGACAATCACAAACTTGGTGCATCTGCTGCCTAAGGCCGAATGCCTGAACGAAAACCTGTTCCGGGATCTTGCTCATGCCCGGCATCTGATCGGCGCGTGGGTCACCGACTACAACACCCGGCGGCCTCACTCGGCCCTCGGCTATCAACGCCCGCCGCATTCGCCGCGATGTGCCAACCGCACCGGGCTTCAAAGCCCGTTGCATCTACCGCTCGTATGAGCAACATCAACGCGCCGGTTCTGGATCAAACTGTATGAACGTCGGGGGTCACAGCACGGGTTGTCTGGCGAGAAGACCCGCTTCGTCGGTTCATCGTAGACATGCGTCAAGTAAGCTTCGGTTTGCTTGGCGCAGCCGCGCTTCTCATTGCTTGTGTCATGAGGCTGAAACACACCGGATGGCACCAGGGCGGCCCCCCAGCAGGGGAAAAGCGCGCAAATTCTTTAGTCTGCCTTTGCCCGACGCTGTGCTGTTTGGCTCTTCGAGGGCTGTCCGGCGCTATCGCCAGTGCAAAGATAGAGCTGCGCCAGCTGATCGGAAATCTCCTCGATCGACAATGATCCACTCCTGTCATACCATTGGTATACTGAGTTTGCGGTGGAGATCAGCGAGAAGCTGATGATAGTCGGGGAAATCGGCAAAATCAGATTTGCGGCGCGAAGCTTTTCGAAGTGCCGCCGATAGAGGTCAAAAATCTTGCGTTCTTTAGCCCGGACAATCTGTAAGCGGGCGTCAGACAGCAGCCTTCGATCTTCGATCAGGAGCTTGACCTCCTTCATATAGTCTCGGCTTAAAGAGACATGCTGCCTCAAGGCTTTTCGCAGCACTTCGGTGGGATCTCCAGGAGTGTCCAACTGATCCTTGATCGCCTGAAAAACGACTTCCGTGAACCGGTCCAGGATGCAGAAAAAAATCTCATCTTTGCTTGGGAAATGATAGTAGATTGCGGCCTGGGTGAAGCCCATCACTCTTGCTATATCCCGCAAAGAACCGTTCTCGTAGCCTCGCTCGTAGAACAAATCCGTAGCCGTCTCTAAAATTTCTTCACGGCGCGCGCTGCCATCGCGCGAAGACGCGGTCGATTGCCGAGTATTTTTCTTTGAAGGCCTAGGCATTTGAAAAGTTATAGGGACCTCGTCTTTCTGCGACAAGCGTTTAAGTGAGTGCTTGTTAAGATTGCGCATATTTCCACCTATACCAGCCAATAGGGGCGCTGGGTGTGCCCTGTTTCAGGCAAACGCGCCGGTAACCGACTGAGAATCAGCTTGGATCATGTGATGATAATGGCTGGCCTTCGGGCCAGCCATGTGCTGAGCCACCGTCGCGCAACCCACTTGAGAGGGGCCAAGCCGCCAAGGCGGCCGTCCGTTGTGGGCGGGCGATAGCGATACGAGAAGCGATCGCCCTTAATCGAAGGGATCGAAAATCCCGCTCGCATTGGGTTCTTTTTCTATGTGTTCAACCTGGTTCAGGAATTGATTGATCGCATCGGCTGAGATCTGCCGGCCCGAGTAGGAAATGCAGTCTTCCAGTTTTTGGCGTAGCATGTCGGCAGGGATAATATTTGTCGGCCCGCCTAACGGATGCGCGTTCTGAAGCGAGATTTTCTGACCCGTATTTGTTGTGACAATCATCTCGGTCAGGCCCACGACTTCCGCTGTTCTATTGCTTTCATCCGGCTTGACGTGAATGCGCTGCGCCAAGGACAGAACATCGCTATCTGTGAGCTTATCTGTCTCTGTATCGGCAAGCCCGGCTTCACCTCCGAGCAGAACAGACGCGACCATGAAATTGAGTGAAAATTGCGCTGCGGCACTGGTCTCGGGGTTAAGCTTGGTTTCGCGTGGGCCGCCAACAAGATTGTAAACCTCCGGCGAAACAACAATTTCGATATTGGTTATGTCGTTCACGTTGATGCCAGCCAATTCAGCGAGAGTTTCTTTCGCAAGATCGATGGCCGCATGCGTGCAACGGCAGGCCGCATAGGGCTTCACGGATATTCTTGTCCCCTCGAAGCGTTTGCCCAAGTCTCCAAGCAGTACGTCCAAATCATGCTGCGGCTCAAACGCCGTCAAGTAACCGTAGCGGCCAGTGAGGAACTCCTTGGGGCCGGTTGCGCCAAGTTTGGCGAGAAGACAGCTGTGAAGCGCGCCATGGGCGGAATTGCCAAATTGTATGCGAAGCGCTGTCACGCCCTCAAGCGCACATTGCGCATCTCCTGCGCCGTATGACGCGGAAAGACCGAGGGCATTCAGAGTTTGCTTTTCATCCAGGCCCAGAACAGAGGCAACACCGGCTGTGGCGGCAAAAACCCGGTAAACGCTGTTTCGTCCTGATCGCATGGCGTTCGGTGTGATCGCCAGGCCGAACCGGATTTTTAGGTCTTGCGCAATCGCCAGACCGCGGACCAGATCTTTGCCGCTTATATCGGTAATGTCGAGCGCGGCAAGAAGGGCGGGTAGCAAGGCTGCGGTGGGGTGCAGCGGCAGTGTGTCAGTGCAGTCGTCCAGTTCGAGCGCACGCATCTGCGCTCCGTTGATCCAGGCGGCGAGTGGGGCGGGGGCTCGTCTTCCAGATGCGAAAATACGCGCTTCGGGGGCGCCACCCCATTGATCCGCAAGAGAGAGCATTGAATCGATTCCGTCCGCCCGCCGTCCGGCGACGAGCGCGGCCATGCCATCGATGAGGCTGCGTTTGGCCACAGCCACGGCGGCAGCCGGAATTTGCTCGAATGAGCATGAAGCGACGTGCTGTGCTATGGCCAGCTCTGGGGTTAGTGCCATGATTGAGCGCCTTTCCAATATTCGTCTTTCACAACAGAGAATATTGATAATACTTCAAAACTTAACAGTCGACAGGTAAATTCTTGCGTTGCTCCGCGGCTGCGGCCATAGTGGGGAAGAATTTGTATAAGAAAATGAGGTTTCTGATGCCGCAGCACTGTCAGGATGTGAAAATTGAACACATAGAGGGAGTGATGCGGATCACCCTTTGCCGGCCGGATGCGATGAACGCATTGAGCCCGGCAATGCTGACAGCCATGCGCGGCGCTGTTGCGGCTGCCGCCGAGGATGACAGCGTGCGGTGCGTGGTGTTCACGGGACAAGGGCGGGCTTTTTGCGCCGGCGCGGACCTTTCGACAATTCCCAAGGGGGATGACAGCATCCGGCAGTTCATTGCCGAAGCGTCAGCGACAATGCGGGACATTGAGAAACTTCAAAAGCCCGTTATCGCCTCCCTGAATGGCACGACCTTGGCCGGAGGGCTCGAACTGGCATTGTGCGCAGATATTGTCGTTGCTTCGGTGTCGGCGCAGATCGGGGATGGACATATCAATTTCGGCTTGCTTCCGGGGGCTGGCGGTTCGGTCCGGCTCGCGCGGGCGATCGGGCCGGGAAGGGCTCGGTTTCTGCTGTATAGCGGACTGACAATGTCGGCTTCAGACCTTGAGCGCTGGGGGCTTGTGCAGCAAGTCTTTGATGACGATGAGCTACCGGAAAGGACCTTGGATCTGGCTGCGCGTCTTGCGCGTCATAGTCCCTTGGTTCTGCAACATCTGAAACAGCTCGTTGCGCAGACGGCAGGCGGGGATCTGGACACGCTATTGGCAGAGGAACTGGCCGCCAATGTCGTGCATTCGCGCTCGCACGATATGCGGGAGGGCTTGTCCGCGTTCGCTGAAAAGCGAAAGCCAGTCTTTCTCGGTCGTTAATTGTGGCAGGCTTCCCGTGATGTTCGCTTGCACGGATCGGGGGGGCGCGGTTTGGATGCCAGGAAAGGGTGTGTCATGCGGTCTGTTGAAGGTAAAGTTGCAATCGTTACGGGTGCGGGACGGGGGATCGGCCGGGCGATCAGCGCTGAACTTGCCAAAAATGGTGCTATCGTGTTCGGGGCCGCGCGAACACTTGCTTCACTGGAAGAGACAAGGGATTTGATCACGTCAGATGGGCGGGGAGCGTTTATCCCTGTCTCGATGGACGTGAGCGATGAGGCGGACGTCGAAAGATGCCTGACCCTTGCCGAGGCGCGGGGGCCGGTCGAGATTCTGATCAACAATGCGGGTATTGGCGCGCCGGCGAAACTGCTGGAGATTTCCGGGGATGACTGGGATCGCCAGATGGAAGTCAATGCTCGGGGCGTCTTTCTGATGACCAGAGAAGTCGCCCGGCGAATGTCTCCAAGGGGCGGTGGAGATATCGTCAATCTGTCCTCTCTCGCGGGCAAGCGGCCAGCGCCTGGCTTCTCAGCTTATACGGCTTCCAAATTCGCGGCGGTTGGCTTCACCGAGGCGGTTGCACGCGAACTACGCAAGACCGGTGTGCGCGTGATGTCGCTTTGTCCCGGGGCGGTCGCGACGGATTTGCGTAAAGCGGCAGCGCCAGATGAAGACCCCGGTGGCGTGACACAGCCGGAGCAGGTGGCGCAGTTGATTGTGTTTTTCCTTACCAAGGGTGCTGGTGCGCGTGATCTGGCGCTGGAGATATTCTGAAACGGGTCGACTAAACGGTCGTTTAGTAGTAATTTTGGGGCGAAGAACTTTCGGGTCCGTCGGCACCGGTAGGTAATGGAGAGTATATTGATCAGTCTCCTGTGTTCGCGCGCGACTTGGGACCGGCTTATCGCAAAAGCGCCGATAGCAGACTATTGCTGCCCGTCATGTTTGGATGAGTGTGAATTTCCGGGCGCGTCCGGGACGGTGACGATGGCTTATGCCGGCCCTGATCTGGCGCTAAAAGGCATCCGGCCTTTCCTGGATGCTCTGGTCCGCGTGCCCTCCTTGCAATGGCTGCAGACCTGCGCGGCGGGCGTGGAAGATCCGGTTTATGCATCGCTGGCCAGACAGGGTGTGAAAATTACCAATAACCATGCGACCGCTCCAGCGATTGCGGAATATGTCATGGCGTCGGCTCTGGATTATCTGCAGCGGGGGGGCGAGCGCCGCGACGCTGCTATGCGGCGCGAATGGTGCCGTCTATTTTTTCGTGAAGTGAAAGATTCAAAATGGTTCATTATCGGCCTGGGAGCGATCGGGCGTGAAGTCGCGATCAGGGCGCGGGCGTTCGGCGCTCATCTGACAGCAGTCCGGCGTGACCGGAAAGCAGATAGCGCCGTCGATCGGGTCGTGACCTATGACAATTTCATGCATCTGTTGCCCGAAGCGGACGTTATCGTAATAACAACCGCGTTAACGGAACAAACGCGAGATTTGGTCGATCGCGAATTTCTGGATCATCTGTCGGCTGGAAAAGCTGTGCTGATCAATGTTGCCCGTGGACAGATTGTTGATGAGGAGGCGCTGCGCGAGGGTCTCCAGAGGGCGCAGCCAGACTTTGCTTGTCTGGACGTCTTTGCTGCCGAGCCCTTGCAAGAGGACAGCTGGCTCTGGGCTCACCCGAAAGTGGGTGTCACCGCGCATGCGGCCGCATTGGGGTCCGGTGTGGTCGCGCGGAGTGATGATCTTTTCCTGGAAAATTTGCATCGTCAGGTCGCGGGCAAGGCCCTTCTCAATGACGTCACGAGTGTTCTGCACCCGTCCGGAGTGGTCTGATTTCAATAGGGAGAACAAGGAGATGTTTAAATGACGACGACCATGAAACACGCGGCTAGTCAGTCCGACATGAAAGAGGATGAGTGGCACGCGCGAGTTGAGCTTGCGGCCTTGTACCGTCTGACGGCAATGTTTGGCTGGGACCAGCTGATTTATAATCACATCTCCGTGCGGGTGCCCGGAGAGCCGGAGGCCTTTCTCGTCAACCCTTTCGGGATAATGTTCGATGAGATGCGGGCGTCTGATTTGACAAAAGTATACTCCGACGGCACCGCCGTTGGCGAGAAGGGGTATGGGGTTAATGAGGCGGGCTTCTTTCTGCATAGTGTCCTGCATGATGCCAGGCCGGACATAAACTGTGTCATGCATTTCCACTCGGTTGAGGTGGCGGCTGTCGCCAATCATCCGCAAGGCCTTCTGCCGCTCTGCCAAGAAGCCATGCTGAACTTTGACACCATCTCGTATCACGATTTCGGGGGCATACTTGTCGATGACACCGAGAGAGAAAGCCTCATCGAGGATCTGGGCCAGAACAATATCATGCTGCTGCGCAATCATGGCGTTGCTGTAGTGGGAAGGTCAGTTCCAGCGACTTTCAACCGTGCCTTCAATCTTGATAAAGCTTGCAAGATCCAGGTCGCAACGCTGGCTCAGGGCGCTCAGCCTGTTCAGCCTGAGCAGGCTATCGTGGATAGCGTCATCAAGACCTATTCGCGCCTCTCTGGCCCCGACTTAGGTCGCCTGGAATTCGACGCCCTGATGCGCAAACTGGACCGGCTGGACCCGTCTTACCGGCAGTAATCAGGACAGAATGAGAGCAGCGAGCGTTTAAACGCACTTGACACTAAACGGTCGACAGGTAAGTAAAGGTTTGATGTGTGAATTGGCTCAGCCCGGCTGAACAGGCGCGTTGAGCTGCGATGGCGGCCCAAAGTATTGCTGTGATGGAAATTCGTCCGCTTGCCGCATGTTTGTCGGGCGCGACGATACCGGGCGATGAGGTTGTGTATCTATCAGGGCGTACGCCCAAATTTGATAGGCAGATATGGAGGGAATTTTGACGAACCAATTGCAGGCGGATGCTCCGGCCGGCGCGGTGGAGGCGAGTGCTTTCATGGAAGGCGTGTTTGAGTCTGAAGCGGGTGGCAGGGTCCGGCTACTCGTTGGCCATTGCTCATCATGCGGAGCGTACTCTTTTCCCCGGCGCGATGTGTGTCAGCATTGCGGGCCGGACGCCGAGATCGCTTCAGCGGCGGTGGAAGGGGATGGGCATGTCTACGCAAGTACTGTTGTGCATGTTCCCTCGCCTGTAGGGATCAAGTCGCCATATGCCTATGGATATGTAGATCTGGATCAGATTCCTCTGCGCGTCTTTGGTTTGTTTGCGCGCGCGGATGCGGGAGGCCTTGTGCCTGGAACGCCCGTGCGTCTGGTCACTGAAGCGTTGTGCCAGGATCCGAAACGCGGCGAGTTGTTCACCTACAAATTCACACGTTCGGGAGATGCGGCATGAGATCGGTTTACGTGGCCGGAGTCGGGTCGACGACCTTCGGAAAACATCTTGACAGAAGCCTGCGCAATCTCGGCGCAGAGGCTGTCAGCAAGGCGCTGGCGGATGCCGGGATTGATCGCAAGGACGTTCAGGCAGGCTACTGCGGCAATGCGCTTGGCGCCATGCTTCAGGAGGAGACCGGCGTAGGGCAACACGTGTTGTGGGAAGCCGGGCTGAGCGGGCTGCCGATCGTGAATGTCGAAAACGCGTGTGCGTCAGGGTCAACAGCCCTGCATCTCGGCTGGCAGGGCGTGGCCAGCGGACTTTATGATGCGGTTATCGTTTTTGGTGTCGACAAGGCCGTAATGCCGAAGGGGACGCCTCTCAAAGTCGGGGCTGCCGATATGGAAGTGCAGCTGGGAGATATTTTCCCCGGTTACTTCGCGATGGTCGCTCAGAAGCATATGGAAGCTTATGGAACGACGCTTGAGCAGCAGGCGAAGGTTTCAGTGAAGAATCACGATAATGGATGCCTGAATCCGTATGCAGAGTTCAAGAAGCCGCTGACTGTTGAGCAGGTTCTGGGGTCGCCCAAAATTGCGGATCCAATCACGCTGTTCTCGTGTTGTCCAAACAGCGATGGCGCCGCGGCGGCTGTTCTGTGTTCTGAAGCCGTCATGCGCAAGCTGGGCACAAAGCCAATCCGTCTCGCAGCGTCGGTTCTGACAACTGGTATCTACGACAACAAACGTGACTTTACGTCATGGGAAATCGAGGAAAAAGCCGCCGCAGAGGCTTATGCGCAAGCGTCTCTGGGCCCGGAAGACATGTCCATCGTCGAAGTGCATGACGCTTTTTCGATTTGCGAAATTGTCCACTATGAAGGGTTGGGGCTTTGCGCTCCGGGAGAAGGAGGCAAGCTGATTGACGACGGCGTTACGGCGTTGGGGGGGCGTGTTCCTGTTAATCCCAGTGGCGGACTGCTCGCCAAAGGGCATCCTATCGGAGCGTCCGGTGTTGGGCAGATCGCCGAGATTGCCTGGCAATTACGTGGTCAAGCCACAGGACGTCAGGTGGAAGGGGCCCGTGTTGCGCTCGCCCAGATGATGGGGGGGAGCAAGGAGGCCGATGCTCGGGCATGCAATATACACATCCTGGTTGCGGACTAGGTTATAAGTAAAGAAGGGAGACTAACATGGATGAGGGCCGTTACACGGAATGGTTTTCAAAAGTCCGGGATCTGATCTGGAATGATCTGACCCCGTATATTGAGCGCGTCGAGCGCGAGGGCCACATTCCGCACGATGAAGTCATACCAAAACTGGCGTCGCTGGGGCTGTATGGCTGTCTCGTGCCGGAGAGCTATGGCGGCCTCGGTTTGACCGTCAAGCAGTACATTCCGGTCCTTGTTGAGCTTTCAAAGATGTATGCGGGTTTGCGCGGTTATCTCCATGCGCACGTGTCGGCGAGCAAGCTGCTGGAGTTCGCTACCGAGGAGCAAAAGCAAAAGCTATATCCTGGCGTGGCGAGTGGCGAGATCCAGCTCGGCTTCGCCCTTACCGAGCCGGACAATGGGACCGGTGTCGATATCTCCACCACGGCGCAGCGTAGGGATGATACTTATTACGTAAACGGCCGCAAGCATCTTATCAGCAATTGCGATATTGCTGACTATCTGATGCTTGTCTGCTACACGGACCGGAGCAAAGGTCCCGAAGGGATCAGTGTGCTGATGCTGCCCAAGGGCGCGCCTGGGTTCACCTGGGACCCAGTTGGCGGTTTGATGGGTTGCAAAGGTGCAGAGCACGGCCGGCTCAATCTGAACGACGCGCAGGTTCCGGCGGAGAACCTCCTTGGCGGTGTCGAAGGGAAAGGTCTGCACCATGCGCTTGAGGCGCTTGAAGAAAGCAGACTGTTCATTGCGTCCACGTCTTTGGGTACAGCCGAGCGGGTTCTTGAACTATCGCTGGAATATGCTCAGCAGCGCGTGACATTTGGCAAACCGATCGCCACGCGTGAAACCGTCCGTTCGTATCTGGCAGAAATGGCGATGGATATATACGCCCTGCGGACGATGCTGGCCGATGCGATCGCCAAGATCGACCGGGGGGAGCGGATCCCGGCGGAAGCGGCGATGTGCAAGCAGTTTGGCGCAGAGGCTGTTTTCAGGGTGACGGATCGCGCGCTGCTCGTTCACGGCGGATTGGGATATACGACGCAGAGAGATATCGAGCGTCACTACCGTGACTGCCGGATTAATATGATCGAGGAGGGAACGCCCTCAATTCAGAAAACGGTCATTGCCCGGACCTTCCTGGACGGATACCGCTTCCCTGATTTCGGGGGCCAGCTGTAAAATGCGCTTTCTGGGTGAAATTGCTCGCCTGAATGCCAAGCGCTTCGGCGACAAAACGGCTCTCGTTTTCGAGGATGACAGGCTTAGTTTTGCTGAGCTCAATGCCTGTGCGGACGGTATTGGTCGCCAACTTCTGGATCTCGGGATACGGGCAGGGGACCGGGTTGCGTTGCTGGCGGAAAATTGCCTGGAGTTCTTTCCGCTGTACTTCGGGATCGTGAAAATTGGTGCGGTCATGGTGCCGCTCAATTTTCGGTGCGCGGTCGCCGAACTGGAGCATATGATCCGGGATTGTTCGCCGAGTGCGTTGTTTCATACCGACGCGTTTGCTTCCCAGGCAGAGCAGCTGAAGGCCAGATGTCCGGACAGCTTCAAGCTGGTGCGGATGAGCCGTGACCTTCTGGATGTCGATGCCAGGCCGCTCGCGCGGCTGCCTGACAATTTTGACGAGCAGGCAACCGCCGCCATCATGTATACAAGTGGCACGACCGGCTTGCCAAAAGGCGCCATGCTGCCGCACCGCTCCTTGATTGAGGGTGCCGCCTCTACCGCTCTGGCGGCAGGTATACGCAGCAGCGACCGTGTCGTTGTTACCGTGCCATTGTTTCACGGGGGCGGCATGTATGTGGTGTCTCATCCCCACTTATATGTTGGGGCTTCGATCGTCTTGACTTCGAAGTTTGATCCGGTCGGTTTGCTCGGCCTGATCGAAACGCATGAGGCGACCACTTTCTTTGGCGTTCCCACCCAGTATGCGGTATTGCTCGACAGTACGAGCTCTGCCGGATTGCCCGCCAGCTTCAAAACGGCCTGGTATGGCGGGGCGCCGATGCCGGTCGAGATTGTTAGGCGATCCCAAATCCTGTGGCCGGAGGTGCGCTTTCTTCAGTGCTATGGTCAGACCGAAACCACCTTGAACACAGTTCTGTCCGTTGAGGATCATGACCGCAAGCTTGGTTCGGCTGGGCAAGAGCTTCCGCATACAGATATTCGCGTTGTCGATGAGCATGGTGTGGACTGTCCTGTGGGTGTTGTTGGTGAGGTCATCGTGGCCCGGGAAGCGGGCATGACGGGCTACTTCAATAACCCGGATCAGACCGCTGAAACCATTCGTGATGGCTGGATCTATTCCGGCGATCTGGGCTTCTTTGACGAGGAGCGTTTCCTGACGCTCGTGGATCGTAAGAAGGACATGTTCGTAAGTGGCGGGGAGAACGTCTACCCCAAAGAAATCGAAGAGGTCCTTTATGCCTGCCAGGGTGTAGTGGAAGTAGCTGTCGTGGGCGGGCCCCATCCAAAATGGGGAGAGGTGCCTGTTGGCTTTGTCGTGATCGCGGCGGAGAGCAAACATACCGCCAGTAGCCTGCAAGCCTGGTGCGAAGACCGGCTGGCTCGATACAAGGTTCCACGTCAGTGGCATCTGGTCGACGAGCTGCCCAAAAATGCGAGCGGGAAGGTTCGCAAGAACATTTTGCGTGAACAACTCAAAACCGGAGGTGCCAGCAACGGCGCTTGAAGCAGACTGCGTGTCCATTCAGGGCGCCGCGTTCATCTTATTGGAGAAATATCGTGGAAATTAATGGTAAAGTTATCGCAATCAGCGGCGGAGCATCAGGCTTGGGGGAGGCTGCGGCGCGGTATTTCCTTCAAGCGGGGGCTGCTGGCATTGTTGCAATCGATCTGGATGGCGCACGTGGATCGGCCATCGAGGAGGAGTTGGGCGACAAGTATCTCGCTGTCGCATGTAATGTTGCGGATACGGATGGCGTCCAGGCTGCGATCGATGCCGGACTGGAGCGGTTCGGGCGGATTGACGTCGCCATCGCGGCGGCCGCGATAGCGGGTCCGGCGAAACTTCTGAGCCGCAAGGGGCCGATCCCGATGGATCGGTTTGATCAGGTCGTTAAGGTCAACCTGTATGGTACGGTGAATCTCGCTCGTTCTGCGGCCATGGCCATGAGCCGGAATGAACCCAATGCGGACGGCGAACGCGGTGTTATCATCAATTTGGCTTCTGGTGCCGCTTATGAGGGGCAGGTTGGTCAGATTGCGTACAGTGCCTCCAAAGCCGCCATTGTCGGAATGACATTGCCGCTGATGCGTGAGCTGGCCGGACACGGCATTCGTGTCGTCACTGTTGCGCCGGGCGCATTTGACACCCCGATGTATGAGCAGGCTCCGCCGGAGGTCAAGGAAGGTATCGTGGCCGCTTCCCTTTTTCCAAAACGGATGGGCAAGGCTTCGGAGTTTGCTTCGTTTGCTGAAGAGATCGTGCGAAATCCGATGCATAATGGCCGGACTTACCGGTTTGATGCGGGCCTTATGCTCCCTGTTTCCTGACAGATCAGTGATGGGCCGACGTTCAGAGGGCATCGGCCCATCACGCAATATCATGAGGGTGCTTTCGAAGTTCCCCAGCATGCCCTTTGACTGCGATTGCCGAGGATTGAGTGTGTGATTTGAAGGCCGGGTGGCCCAGTGCGGACGAACCCAAAACCCATTAACTTAACGGTTGACAAGTAAAATTATCGTCGCATAAGTTAATGTCAGTATAGTTGCGAATATTAGAACGTGTGGATGTTGGGAGGTGAAAATCAGCAACTCAGCTGAATAGAAAATTTGTCAGCAAGATGAGCAGGTTTTGACGGAGGAAGCTCTTCGATCGGCCGAGGCAGTGGTGGCTTTGCTGTCAGTACGCTGCCCCAGCTGAGAGAGCGGGCCGGAAAGCTCACTTGGTGAGGCATGGGTCGCCGATTTTCTATTTCGCCCCGAACATAAAAGCGCGGCAGGCGCGGAATCGTGAGCCAAAGCTCCGGTTCAGCAGGGGGTAGTCTAAAATTAGTTCAGCACAAAAGGTGCGAATAATGGGAGGAAGAAGTGAGAGCTAGAAAGTGTCATTGGCTGGTATCTGGATCGTCTTGTGTCCTGATGGCGGTGCTGGGGGGGCAGGCGCTCGCTCAGTCGGCTTCTGAGGAAGCAAATCTCGACGGCGCGGTCGCAGAAAACGAGGCTGCAGCATCGGAAACTGAAAGCAGAAATTCTGATGTTGCAAGGATGTCAGAAGTTATCGTGACGGCTCAGAAGCGCTCAGAGCGACTTCAGGATGTGCCGATGTCCATTACAGCCGCAACGGACGAAGAACTGAAGGCGCGCGGCATTACGACAACGGATGATCTGGTAAAACTCGTTCCCGGGTTTAGTTTCCAGAAGAGCAATTACGGTCTGCCAATTTATTACATCCGGGGTGTCGGCTTCAATGAGACGACTCTTGGCGTAAGTCCTGCTGTAACCATCTATACCGATCAGATTCCGTTGCCTTACGCGCCCATGACGCGGGGGGCTATTTTGGACCTCGAGCGAATGGAGGTCCTCAAGGGGCCGCAGGGCACGCTTTTCGGCCAGAACTCTACCGGCGGGGCTATAAACTATATTGCGGCCAAGCCGACCTCGAGCTTTGAAAGCGGTTTCGATGTCACGGTTGGGCGTTTCAGTCAGGTTGATGTTGAGGGCTTCATCAGTGGGCCGCTCACGGATACTCTGTC
The DNA here is from genome assembly GCF_003576285.1 of Henriciella mobilis. Lineage (NCBI taxonomy): Bacteria > Pseudomonadati > Pseudomonadota > Alphaproteobacteria > Hyphomonadales > Hyphomonadaceae > Henriciella > Henriciella mobilis. Next base: position 529,065 of record NZ_QWFX01000005.1, read on the forward strand.
TGCGCGCGTTGCCGTACGAACCGAAAATCAGGGGGATTGGCAAGAAGGCTATACAAACGGCGACACCATAGGCGAAGAAAGCTTCATCAATGGCCGTTTGATCCTGGATTGGGCGCCGAGTGACGGGGTGGATCTGTCATTCATGGCCTCTGCATGGCGCGACACATCGGACACGCAACAGCCTCAGAGGATGTTCTTTGATGCCGGTCAGCCAGCGCCGAGAGGGCGGCCTCTGACCTTCCCGACGGATGTATTCCCCGAGGCTCCGTTGGATGCGCGGGCGGCAGCCTGGGACTTGGACGGCGATTTTGCGCGTGACGACAGATTCCAGCAATTCGCTCTGACGGGTGAGTTTGATATGGGCAGCGGTCTTACCCTCGCATCCTTGTCGTCCTATTCGCATTATGAGACCGATCTGCCGCAAGACCTGGACGGAACAACCTATCCGGCGACGGTGACGACAGATACGGGTACGATCAAATCCTTTTCCCAGGAACTGCGCCTGAGTGGGTCATATGGTGAACGAGTTCGCTGGATGATTGGCGGGAATTATCAGGACGATAGCGTCGACGAGCGCTTCATTTTCGATCCCTCTTTGACGACGGGCACGCATTTGCGTGTTGGTCCGACGGACTTCACGTTTGACCGGTACTACATCGACAATGTTCAGGATGTGGTCACCAAGGCGGTCTTCGGAAGTCTGGATTTTGACCTGTCTGACTCCGTTACGTTGCAGGGTGCCGTTCGTTACACGGGTCAAGAACGTGACTTTGAAGGCTGTACGCGCGACTTCGGGGATGGTGAACTTGTGGCGGGATACTCCGCATTGGCGTCTGCGCTCGCAGGTGAGATGATCACAATTCCTCCTGGTGCTTGTGGAACGCTCGATGCCAACAATCGCCCGCTTGATCTTGCGACGAGTTCTCTTGATGAGGACAACCTTTCGTGGCGGGTCAGCCTGAATTGGAAGCCGTCCAACGACACCTTGCTGTATGCCAACGTGACCAAGGGCTATAAGGCGGGGAGCTTCCCGACGCTTCCTTCGCTGAATGTGCTTCAGTTGCAAGGGATTGAGCAGGAATCGGTGCTTGGTTACGAGGCCGGTGTAAAATCCAGCTTCGCCGATCGCAGGGTGAGCCTAGACGGCGCGGTATTCTACTATGACTACAAGGACAAGCAGTTGCTTGGCTATCTGGCGGTGCCTCCATTCGGGACCTTGCCAAGCCTGGTCAGCATTCCAGATTCGCGTATTCAGGGCGCCGAAGTCAATCTCGCTCTTTTCCCTGTCGAAGGGCTCCGGGTTAACATCAATGGAGCCTACATCGATACGGAAGTTCAGAGCGATCCAACGAACCCCACCGGGCCCTTCGGTACGCCGGGGACATTTGTTGGCCAGGATTTCCCCTTCACGCCTGAATGGCAGGGGGTCATTGATGCTCGGTATGAGTTTCCGATCACGCCAGAGCTCAACATGTTCTTTGGCGGAGCGCTGACCTCCAGGAGTGAAACGAATACGACGCTGCTCAGCGGTGATGTCACGGCTGTGGACCGCGAAAGCTCCATGCAGATCGATGGGTACACTCTTCTCGACTTGCGGGCCGGCGTGGAGACCCAGAGCGGGGACATTCGGTTCGAAATTTGGGGGCGGAACGTCACCGATGAGTTTTACGCCAACAATGTCACACGGGTGTCGGATTACGTTTTCCGTTTCACCGGCATGCCGGTCACCTATGGAGCCACCTTGCGGTATCGCTTCTAGCAGGTCCGGAGATGGCCACAGCAGCGCACGCACGGGGGCTTCTTCTGTGCGTGCGCTGAATTGCCGAAATTCCGGCGATAGGGAAATGGATAAACTACAGTGCAGGGAATGGTCATGGCTGTAAACGAACAATTGGATCTTGAAGGTAAGGTGGCTGTCATTACCGGTGCCGCGAGTGGTATTGGTCTTGGGCTTGCCTTATACGCCGCGCAGAAGGGTATGAAAGTCGCGCTTGCGGATATCGAAGAAGAGCCCCTGCAGCTAGCGCTTGAGCAAGTACGGAAGACTGGCGCGCAAGCTTTCGCATGCCGCGTCGATGTTAGCGACGCCAACGCCGTTATGGGATTCGCCGCGGAAACGGAAGCAGAGTTGGGTGCGCCCTGGTTGGTCTGCAACAACGCGGGTGTCAACAAATTCAAGCCAGCCTGGGAGTTCACTGAGGCGGAATGGAAGTGGATTGTCGGGGTAAATCTCTGGGGCGTCATCCATGGTATGCGCGCCTTTGTTCCGGGGCTTGTGAGCCGTAATTCAGGGCATGTCGTCAACACGTCTTCTGCGGCGGGGCTTTACGCGACGCCAGGTGCCGCGGCATATGTCGCCACAAAGCATGCGGTGGTGGGTCTTTCAGAATGTCTCTACCGTGAATTTCAGATGTCAGAGGCAGATATTGGCGTCAGTGTCCTTTGTCCCAAACTTGTGGCCACAAACATGATGACCGCGACGCGAAACGAACCTGGGGCTGAGCAGCGGCCGCAGAAAATTGACATGGCGAAAATTCACATCCCGTTCGACGACGTCGAGATTGACGTCCAGACCCCGGCCATGATCGCGGAAAAGGTGTTCAAGGCCATTGAGGCGCGCCGCTTCTGGGTTCTCTCGCATGCGGAGTCCATGCGTGACACGGTCGTGAACAGATTTCGTCAGGCAACGGAGGGGGAGAACCCCGACGAGACGAGTGCCGATCAATTGTCGTCATTCCTCGCGGGCACTCGCGCTGGATTGTGCTAGCGGCGGAGTGAACGACGGGCTGGACGCGTGATATCCGGGGGCATGGACGCTCCCGGATAAGTGTGTGCTCAGCCAGAACGCTGCCGCATGAAATGCCTTATCGTTAAGTGACACGCATCAGGGAGGCGATACGGGCATCGGCCACGCCTTTGCGGATAGGCATGCATATCTCCGGGAAGCTTGTGGTAAAACGGCCGCCCAGTTCTCTGACACCCTCAATGAAGGCGCCCAGCCGGGCCATCGCGCCGGTTGGGAAGTCATGCACGACAATGACGGAGCTTTCGCGGGTCTGAACATCGGCCAGGGCAATCTGATCCCAGTCTTCAGGGTGCTCCCAGTCCCTGGGAACGCTGTTCCAAAGCGCACAACTATACCCGTTCTCGCACAGATATTTTGCCGTCGCTGGACGTAGCAACCGGTCACTGATCTGCCCCATGGCGGCATATGGCCGGAAGAGCCGGTGCGTGGCGCCCATTCGGTCAAGCCGTTCCTGGGCAAGCGCGATGTCCTCAATTGCCGCTTCATCAGACACGTGATCGCCCTGCAATGTGTCATGCCGAAATGTATGGTTCGCGACGATATGGCCTTCGTCATGGGCTCTTTGCGCGACATCGAAACATCGTTGGTCGTCCAGCCGCGCGCCTATGGTGAAGAAGGTCGCCTTCACGTCGTTCGCAGACAGAGTGTCCAGTACGCCGGGCGTTACGTCGGGATAGGGACCATTATCGATTGTAAGAGTGACATCCATTGCCGGGTCTCCCCATTCGAGTTGTGCGTACGCTATGTGACTTCTGGAGCATGAGAAGCGGGGCGCATTGTCTTTACTTGCTTACATTGATGACCAATCGGCCGGTGTTTCCGCCAGCGCGAAGTGTCTCAAGAGCCTCGCGGCTTTGATCCAAAGGGAAGATCCGGGATCGGCGCGGATGAATCTGTCCTGAGTCCCACAGCTCAAAGAGGTTCTGCACCAGTTCTGAATAGCGTTCCGGTGACCGCTCCATGTATGGGCCCCAGAAAACGCCAATGGCCTGACAGCGTTTCATCAAAAGCAGATTGAGCGGTAATGACGGGATGCCCGCGGTGAAGCCAACCACCAGAAATCGTCCATCCCAGCCGATCGCGCGTATGGCGGCATCCGTATAGGGGCCGCCAACGGTATCCAGTATAACATCTGCTCCGAGGCGGCCGGTCAGCGCCTTGAAATTGGCAGAAAGGGCCTTGCAGGCTTCCGGGTTCAGGGGAGGGCGGTCGTAGACCAGAACATCGTCCGCGCCTGCGTCTTCCAGTATGTCAACGCTTTGTTGGGAGGAGGTGGCGGCAAGCACTTTTGCGCCAATTGCTTTTCCGAGTTGCACAGCCGCCAGGCCGACATTGCTTGTCGCGCCGAGGACCAACAGTGTTTCGTCTGGGCGCAGGCATCCGCGGTCCGTCAGGGCGTGATAAGCGGTTCCGTAGGGTATGAGAAATGACGCGCCGTCAATGAAGCTGCGATCTGCGGGGAGTGTCGCAATACTCGCTTCTGAGACGATGGCTGTTTCAGCAAGTCCGCCATGATACATATAGGCAATTACCCGGTCTCCGGGCTTCCATTTGTCTACACCCTCACCAACAGCGTCGATGATGCCGGCAACCTCGCTGCCCGGCGAAAAAGGGCGAGCCGGGCGATACTGATACTTGTCTTCGATGAGAAGCAGATCCGTATAATTGAGGGCGCAGGCATGGACCCGAAGGCGGACCTCATTCGTGCCCGGTGAGGGGGTGTCGGCCTCAAGCAGTTGCAGCGTCTCGGGAGGACCCGCTTGAAGGGAGAGTAGGGCCTTCATCATAACTGGGTGACCTCACATAAAGAAATTCACCGGCTTCCTTTTCTTACATAGCGGCGGCTTGCCGCTGCGGTCTGTGACTTTGACATCATAATCTTTGCAGAATTGACAGTTCTGCATAAGGACGAGATAGCATGCGATAACTAAACTGTCGACAAGTAAAAAATTGCTGGATATGAATCGGGTAAGCATAAGAGACTACGGGAGGAATGGGGATAATTCATGAAGCACCCCATCAGCGGCGCAGGTTCTGAAAAATCTGAATTTCGTGAGGGCTGGCCGCTCGTGCTGGCCGGGCTTGTGGGAACGGGGCTCGGTGTTCCGTCACTCATGATAAACACGATTGGTATATATGCGCCCTTTCTGGGGGAAACATTCAATTGGAGCTTTACCGTGATTATGGGCGGCATCGCCATAATCACGCTTGTGCTGCTCACCGCCGGACCTATCGTCGGGCGCATTGTGGATCGCTATGATCCGTCCAGGTTGCTTGGCATTTCTTTTACAGGCCTCTCAATAGGCTATATTTCGCTGGCATTTTCCACTGGCTCGGTCGTTCAGTATTATATGAGCTGGCTGGTTATCTGCGTTGCCGGTATGGGGGCAACCCCGATAGCTTTCACACGTCTGATCAATATCTCATTCGATAAGCATCGCGGTCTTGCGCTTGGGATTATGTTGGCGGGTCCTGGCCTTGTGGCCGCATTTCTAAAGCCGCTGGCAGGGTTTGCCATCGAAATGAGTGGCTGGCGCACGGCGATTGTCATCGTCGGGCTCCTGCCGGTCCTCATTGCATTGCCGCTCTGTCGATGGGCGCTCTCCCGGTCTGAGCGCTTGGTGACGTCCGCGCCGGCGCAAGGCCATGAGGCCAATGCGGGCCTTGAAGGCTTCAGTGTGCGTGAAGCGGCAACCACACGCGCTTTCTGGATTATCATAGCGCTTCTCATTCCGATGGCGGTAGCCATCGCAGCCTTGGTACCTCACTTGGAGAATATACTGGGTCGTGGTGGCCTGAGTTTAGAGCGTACGGTTATGCTCACGACGATTATGGGCCTGACCCTCGCTTTCGGGCGCCTGGCGTGTGGATGGCTGATGGACAAGGTTTGGGCCCCGCTTGTGGGGGCTGTAAGTCTGACCGCCGCGGCGGTCGGTTGTGTGCTTCTGGCACTCAGCCCAATCAATTTTGGGATGGGGATCATTGCGATCGCTCTGATCGGGTTCGCGGCTGGCGCCGAGTACGATCTGCTATCTTTTCTCGTGGGGCGATATTTCGGTCTTCGCCACTATGGCGCAATATACGGCATCGTCTATGCGGTGTTCGCGGTGGGGGCGGGGTTCGGTCCGGGCCTTATCGGCTATGCCTATGACAGGTTTGGAACATACGAACCCGTTCTGCACACCTGTGCTGTGTTGTTGCTGGGGTCGGCGGCACTTTTGCTCGCGCTTGGCCGTTATCCGAAAAATTTTGACCGTGCAGAAAAGAGTGATGCTGAAGGCAAAGTCCATGCTGGCCATTGAGGATCACAAGGACACTCCGGCCGGGCCTATAGGCCTGCTTGTGAAATCTGATTGGAGCGAGATGCAAAGCTTTCCGCCATCGCGCGATAATCGGATTGTTTGGGCTTCATCATTTTGTCGGAGGGCGGATGACGAGCCATTTCCAGCATAACTTCAATCGTATCGCACGCATTATTCACGGGGGGGAGGCGGGCCTGGTATTGCCGGTGATCCTACGGGAAGAGAATATCCGCGACGTTCTGCTGGTCACCAGTCCCTCAATGGCTCGATCTGCCTATCTGAAAGCCCTGATCGCTGGCCTTCCGTGCAGGGATCTGACGGTTTATGGCGCTTGCCGCCCTCATTCTCCGGCCCGCTGTACAATCGAGGCTGTTCACGCCATGAACGGACGGCGGCCGGATGCAGTTCTGGCGGTCGGGGGAGGGTCGGTGATCGATACAGCGAAATCGGTCTGCATCGCTTTCTGGAAAAATATAGCTTCCGAAGAGGCCCTCTCCGGGCTTCTTCTGGGCTCTGTGCGCCTGAATTCCGGCGAGGCTGAACCGCATCCGCGCATTATTGCGCTTCCGACCACCCTCTCTGCGGCTGAACTATCTCCTGTTGGGGGTATGCTGACTGAGCGGAAGTCTGCAAAGGAAACAATCGGGCATGAATATGCTATTCCGCGAACGATCATATACGACCCCGCCGCCTTGGTGCATGCGCCTCGCGAAATACTCCTGAGTTCCGGAATAAAGGCCATTGATCACGCTGCAGAGACATTGTGTGCTCTCCAGCCGAATGCCTATACTGAACCTCTTGCTGAGCGTGCGCTCGCGCTTCTCGGGAACGCCCTGCCTGCTATTGCAGACGCGATGGACTTGAAGAAGCCGCCGCCGCGCAGGCTGCTGGCGGAAGCGCAACTTGGCTGCTGGATGTCTGTTGCGGGGCCTGCGCATGGTGTTTTGGTGGGGGCCAGTCATGCAATTGGTCATGCCCTCGGGGCGGTGTGTGGAGTTTCGCATGGTTTGACGTCATGCGTCACACTCGCCCCCGTTCTGCGATGGAATCATGCATATTGCCCGCGTGCCAACAGGCTGATCTCATTGGCGCTGAGCGGAAATGCTGCGGGCGATGCGGCTTCAATCATAGAAGGACTTGTTGCCCGGCTGTCGCTCCCGTCGCGATTGTCCGAAATCGGGGTTGATCGCGCACAGTTTCCTGCCGTGGCTGACGTCGCGATCTGTGATCGGTATGCGGCGTCCAACTGCCGTCCCATAATGTCTGGCGCTGATATTGTTGAGATTCTTGAATGGGCTGCCTGACTCATTCCGTTGAATATACACGAGATCCGTTCTTGCGATGGTGCTCGGTGAACGCAGGCCTATGATTGCTTCAGTCCGGGCAAAAGGGGACGTCTGTCCAGATCTTGACACTAAGCGGTCGTTTAGTAATTTTATACGGCTATCTGTTTTGCAAAGCCAAGAGAAGTGAGCCTGCTCAGGAAGGTTGGATTGCTGTGGTTGCGGCCGTCCCTGTAATCGTGAATGACGCGCTGAAACTGCCAGGGCGCGTTGGCTCCGGCGCTTGCCGCAGGCTGCAGATGTACGTTTCATTTTCAGCAGGGCGGGCCTGATGGCGCAAACGGCAATTGAAAAAATACTATCGCACAAGGTTGCCCGTCCGGTTCAGGCCGGAGACATCATATATCCTGAACCTGATCTTGCGACGCTGCATGATCATTATCTCGTAAGTGCAGCAAAAACGTTGAGGGAGCTGGAGGTCAGCCGTCTCTATCGTCCTGACAAAATCCTTTTCTGTACCGATCATGAGCCGCTTGCGACGTCAAAGCTGGCCGCGGAGCGGCAAAAGCAGAATCTGGAGCTTTGCCGGCAGTTGGAGATCGGTCATGTCTTTGGTCCGGGGCGCGGAGGACACGGTCATCTTTTTCCGATGGAGCGCGGTCTCGTCAGTCCCGGCGATCTGATCTTGGGATATGATCTGCACACGCCGAATTTCGGGGCAATCGGTGCAGCCGGATTTTATCTTGGCCCGGAAATAACCGAAGTCATGGCATGCGGATCTGTCTGGCTGAAAGTGCCCGAAACGCTTTTGGTGCGCCTTTTTGGTGCGCTGTCAAAAGGCACCACGGTTCGGGATGTTGCCCAGCGGCTTATCGCTGACATCGACCCGGACCTCATGGACTACGCCATGGTCGAGTTTGATGGGCCCGCCTTAAGCGCTTTTGATCTGGACGCGCGGGTAACGCTCTGCAACGCACCGCTGGAATCGACGGCAAAGTCTGCTTTCGTGGCTCCCGACGAGGCCATCCTGGAATGGGCGAAAGGCCGCGCGACCCGGTCATTCCGGCCTGTCTATGGCGACCGCAATGCCGGATATAGGGCGATTTTGGAGTTTGATATATCGACAATCGACCCCCAGGTCGCCGTGCCGCCACGGGTCACATCGGTGGTGGGGGTCTCTGTTGTGTCCGGCCGGCCGATACAACATGCGTCGATCGGGTCCTGCGCGAATGGCGGGATCGCAGATTTGAGAGCCGCTGCCTCAATCCTTCGCGGCCGGCGGGTGGCGCCGGACGTACGACTGATCGTGACCCCCGGAACTCAGGAAGTCGCAGCAATGGCCGCGCGTGAAGGATTACTCGAAGTATTCACAGAAGCAGGCGCTATCATGTCGCCCCCCGGCTGCGGCGTTTGCGCGGCTGGGTTCATTGCGCCGCTCGCGTCTGGCGAAACATCGATCAATACGGGCACGGTCAACGAGCCTGGAAGGCTCGGCGCGAAAGATGCGGACATCTACCTCGCAAGCCCGCTCACCGTCGCTGCGTCGGCCGTAAGAGGCTGCATAACCGATCCCCGCGAATACACTTAGAGATTTGCCATGTCCCTTCTATATCAAGGCCGGTGCTGGAAATTCGGTGATGACGTAAGCTGCGACGGTGACATCGTCTCGCTGGAACTCGCATTCGCGCGTGAAACCCGCCCCAGTGTTCTCCGTGAGGCGCTGTTCGCCCATTGCGATCCGGGCTTTTCGTCAAAGGTGAATGACGGCGATCTGATTGTTGCCGGAAAAAGGTTCGGGACGGGGCATGCTCATCCCCAGGCAGCCTATGCGCTTTCCGCCGCCAAAGTTGGCGTAATCGCTGCCTCCATCCCGCGCGGCCATTTTAGAAATCTTGTCATGGCGGGCGTGCCATTTTTGACCTGTGCCTCTCAAATTGTCGCCGGTTGCGAAAGTGGCGACAGGCTCGTGGTCGACTTCGAACGCGGTACCATTCACAACAAGACCCGCAGCACAAGCGCCTCCATTGATCCTCTGCCCGATGTGCTGCTCGAGACGATCCGTATCGGTGGCTGGAAAGAGGCGTTTCGCAGGCGCCTGCAAAACGGATAAGGCCATGAAGGCATTATGTGTTTTGAAAAAAGGCCGCGCATGCGAGGCGCGTCAAAAGCGGGCGTCTTCGCCGATACAGCAGCCCTCAGATAAGGGTTGACCTTCAGGGGAGGGATGCCGCATAAATCAATTATTGGTCGACCGTTAAGTTATCGATCCGATGCTGCCCGGCAAGGCTCGGTGATCGCCAAGGGCTTCTGCCGAGGGCGGGGGGGGGGGGCGCCAAGATGGCGATGCGGGCGGACCGGCATCGGTAAAGTAGAAAATAGGAGAAGACATGAAACAGTGCGCTGCAGATCCGCAAGAGGCAGAAACGGAATGGGCTGTGCGCCGGGATCTGGCGCTCTGCTACCGGCTGGTCGCCCTGCACGGTTGGGACGATCTGGTGGCAACTCACATTTCTGCGCGTCTTCCGGGACGGAATAGTTTCCTCATCAACCCATTTGGCATGTTGTTCGAGGAAATGACGCCGGAGGCATTGGTGGAGATTGGCGAAGACGGCAACAAGCTTTCTGCATCTCCCTATGAGGTAAATCGCGCTGGCTTTGTAATACATAGTGCTGTTCACGCGGCCCGGCCTGAGGCGGGTTGCGTTATACATCTGCATACCAAGGATGGTGTCGCTGTTTCCGCGACGGAGGCAGGTTTGCTGCCGCTGAACCAAGGGGCGATGGCCGTCGCGGCTGACCTTGCTTTTCACGAGTATGAGGGCGCTGCCACCAATCTAGATGAGCGCGAGAGCTTGGCCAGGGATCTGGGCGACAAGAGGCTGATGCTACTGCGCAACCACGGTACACTGGCCGTCGGTACAACGGTCGCGGAATGCTTTACCTACATGTATTTTCTTGAAACGGCCTGTACGACCCAGGTGCGCACCTTGTCCATGAACCAGCCACTACACGACGCGCACGCCGCAGTGATTGAAGAGGTGGGCCTTCAGGCGGCCGCATTCTTTCCGGGGATGGCGGAGAAACAAGTATGGCCCGCTATGCTGCGCAAAGCTGAACGTCTGTGGCCGGATTTCCCACATTGATCTGGTCTCCGGTTTGGGGCGCCTGAAAAGACCGCCGCTCTGCCCGCGCCGGCATGAACACGTCATGGCCGTCGGTGGAGGAGGTTTCTTCTGAAGCCCGAGACATAATGCGTGATAAAATAGGGCAATAGCTTTTCGAAATGGGTGGCATGGCCAAGGCCGCTTCAGACCAAAGTCATGAAAATCCGCCGCGGATGCGCCTGAAAAAGTGCGTCAACTGATACCCGGAACCGGGCACTGAAAAACACTCCATATCAGCATGTTGATATAGGCGCCGCGATCTTGGAATGGGGGGGCGCGTTATGCATTACTGCCCTCATCAGTAGTTGTGAGAGAGCGAAGTGGAACCGTTTGACGGCGATCCAGGTGAAATATAGCGCGGCGGCCAGGGACGTCGAACGCGAGCTGCTTCCGATGGCGGAAGCACTCAGCCTTGGCGTGCTGGCCTGGGGCCCCCTCGCAGGCGGTGCGCTCGCGAACGCTGCACAGCCAAAACGCCGCGAAAAAGCGAAAATCCCCCCGGCAATTCAACAGGTGGCGGAAAAGCTGGCGGCCATTTCAGAGCGGGCCGGGATGTCGTCTGTTCAGCTTGCGCTGGCATGGCTGCGCGAAAAGCCAAACGTCCCTGTCCCAATCATTGGGGCACGAACGGCTGAGCAGATGCATCAAGTTCTTGGAGCATCGGCAATGAACTTATCCAAGGATATCGTGGAGCAAATAGATGACATCGTCGACATCAAACTCGGCTATCCGCATGATCTGATATCGTCCTCCTATCTCCAGCGTTTCGCCTTTGGTGATCCAGAGAAAATTCTCAAATAATGAGAATTTTTGAATTTTTGCAGCCATGAAGGAAATAGGGGCAGCCTTTATTGTGGTCCTTGAATGATTAAAGCCATACAAATCACAGATCGTGCGGTAGCTAAGTTCGATAGCACGCAAGTCGTCTTGAGTTGATGAGAAATTATGAACAGAGGAGAATAAAGTTAAAAGATCATCTCCCATTAGACACTTGGTTTGTAGATGTTTTCAGTCTGGAGGCTGACAGTTTTGAGGGGGGATGGATTTTCCTCGCGTCCACACCATGATACCTGAGCCCTCCTGCTTGTTCTCAAAGAACGCCACTCGCACCGGTTCGGCAAAACTCGGATCGTCCAGCTTCACGGCGAGGTAGGGTGTTTTGCCATCCTTGGAGTCCTGACGCCAGGCAGCGCCAAGCTCCGCCCCTCCGGCATAGAGCCGGTAATCCGGGGCATCGTCATTGGCCTTGGTCTTGTTCGGGACCAGCTGGGCTTTGACATTGATGGTCATGGTACGGATGGTCCCGGTGTATTTTCCATCCTTTAGGGTGAACGCGCCGATTTGTGCCATGGGGTTAGTCTCCGTTTCTGGCGTTGTCGCGGAGGGCCCTGCGGGCCCGCTTGTACCCGGCATCGGACGCCAGGAACATTTCGAGCATGGCGGGGATCAGCGTTTCAGGCTTTTCCTCCTCGCCATAGGCTTGTTGATAGATCGCGGCATAGTCAGTGAGGGCTGCGGCGAGATCCGGATCGAGCGCTACGGTCATGCGAACGGGCGTGCGGTCGGGGAGTCGTTCAAGTTTGAGGGACATGATCGTTGTGGTATTCTTCATCATTGAGGTCTGAGGATCAGGTCGCGCGTGACCACCACCCGGACGGGCCAGCCGGGCCGGATGCGAATGGTCGGCTGGATGCCGAGGCTGCGATCGACGACACGCTGGCCAGCCTGGTTCACCGTGTCGGTCGTCCCGCGGCGGATCGCCCGGACGATGTCGTCATCCTCACTTGATGAGCCCAGCTCCGCACCGATCCCGAGGATGGTTGCGAGCCCTGCGGCCGCAAATACGCGGTTCCAGTGATGATCTGTCCGGTCGGAAAGGCCTGCATAGCCTTCGCCGTCCGCTCCGGGCTCCGAGATTTGTATTGAGGACCCGTCGGGGAAGATGATCCGGTCCCAGACTACGAGCGCCCGGTCCTGTCCGAACGAGACTTCAGACTGGTAGCGCCCGATCAGCCGGGCGCCTTGCGGGATGAGTAGGTACTCACCCTTGACCGTGTCATAGACGGGTTGGGTCACCTGCGCGACGATGGTACCGGGCAGGTCGCTGTTGATGCCTGTTACAAGCGAGGCCGGGATCAGTGTGCCCGCCATGACCTGGTAGGGGGAGAGCGGGTCTCCGATCCGGTGCGGATTGTAGATGCCGGATCCGCCACCATCACTTGCAAAGGCCAGCTTGCGATCCTGCAGATTCGTGTCGGCTGGTTGAGTAAAGCCGGATGGTGCCGCCGCCGGCGTCGCGGCAAGGGCAAGGAGTTCGGAGCGAAGATCGCCCGCGAGATCGTGGGAAGTCGGCTTTCCCGTGGGTAGGGCGGCGGATTCGGACTGGAGTTTGAAGAAGACAGGTGCACGGGCAGCGTCTTCGGCAAGAGCCGCTTCGCGCATGCGCCTGGCCCGTGCCGCTTCATCTGCCGGGTTCGGCCGGAAGTCATCCTCGAACCGATCAACATATTCCGGCTCGATGCCAAGATCGCGTTCAGCAGACAGGATGGTCGCGCCGAGATCGCCGGAGAGCGGCGGGCCGAGTCTGGGTACGGCATCATAGCTCGCCGGCAGGGTGGAAAATCCTTCAGGCTTCCTTGTGTTCGTGGTGTTGTAGAGCTCTCGCTGGTCGCCGGGTTCGATGGCCTTCGGAGGGGCGAGCGCGATGCTCGCGGCGGCGAACAGGCCAAGCGCGCCAAGGCCCGCACCCACGATCAGCACCTTGCGGTTGATGCGCGTGACCGGTCGGGGCGCAGAGCGGATTTTAAGCCGCTCGGCATGTTCGTCAAAGGGAATGGGCTCTGACATGGCTCAGCCCCCGAATATTGCCGCAAGACCCGCCCGGCGCTCGACCCGGGAAATCCGCACCACGGTCTGATCCTTCTGGCCGAGCCGCAGTTCGGCAGCCCGGAACAGGCGGTCGACGACATAGTAATTGCCGCGGACGCGGTAGTTTACGAGTTCCGCATTTCCAGTCTCGCCGAGCACGAATAGGGGCGGCATGTCGGTGGTGGCGATGGAGGCCGGCATCTGGATGAAAACCTGACGCCCGTCATCGAACACCCGGACCGGCTTCCAGTCCGGCGTATCGCCGGTCATCCGGTAGTCGAAGTTGAGGCCTTCGAGCGTCAGGCCCTGTTCGATGGACCCGCTTTCCCTTGCGATCGCCTGCGCATTGCGTGCCGTGAGGCCGGCGAGCTCATCGGCCGGGTAGCGCCAGGAAAGAGCCGCCATATAGCTGCCATCGGTGCTTTCGAGTTCGAGATGATAGGTCCGCCGGTCGGTGGCAATCATCAGATTGGTGCGGATACCCGCGCTGATCGGTTTGACCAGTACATGGGCGCGGGCATTTGCGTCGGAGCCAGATGTCGTATCGCCGACAACCCAGCGGACCGTGTCGCCAGCGGAGACCGAGACGAGCGCCTCACCCGGCTGCAGGCCGATATCGCTGACCTGACCGGGGCTGGCATAGAGGCGGTAAAGCGCCCCTTCCGTATAGGGATAGACCTGGATCGCATTCACATAGCCATCGACCGAGGGTTCGATCAGGGCGTGTTCGCGCCCCTCCTTGATGGCCTCTTCCGGGGAGACGTCCGGTTCCGGTGTTGCTGAAGAGACGGCCTTCATCTGGCCGGGCAGGGGAAGGGGGATCGCGGTCTCTACGATGCGGACCGGGTGATCGGTGACTTCCTCGACGGGGGAGGCGACCTGGAATGCCTCTGGGTCCAAAGGTTCAAGGTCTGTCGGTGTTGTCGCGCAGGCGGCGATGAGGGCAAGCCCGGAACTTGCGAGCAGATTGCGGATCATTGGGTGTCTCCTGTGACAAGGTCCTGACCCCAATTGAGGCTATGGACATACAAACCGAGGGGGTTGGCGCGGAGTGTCGCGGCATCTTTCGGGGGCTGGGTGATGAGGGAGAAGAGGCCTGTGTAGCGCTCGGCCTTCACCAGCGCGCCATTCTCATAGGTCTTCTCGATCCAGCGGGCCTGGAAACTGTCCTCGGAGACGCGCACCACGCTGACCACATCGACCGTGCGGGATTTGCGGCCTATATCGGCGAACGGGTCATTCGTCTTGGCGTATTCATTGAGGGTCGTTGCTGCCGCCGCGGTGACGAAGTCATAGGCCGAGAGCCAGTTTTCGCGCACAACCACCGGGTCCACGCTGAGGCCCCGCACATGAGAGATGAAATTTGCGAGGTGATGCGCGATCTGAGCATCTGTCGGCGTGTAGCGTTCCGTGGCTGGTGCGACCGCGCGGGCAGCACCTGTCTCGTCGACTTCAACAACGTAGGGCGTGACGCTGGATTGCAGGCTCCGCCAGACAAGCGCGCCGGACGTTGCGAAGCAGAGGCCAAGGCAGCCAAGGGCCATCAGCCGCCAGTTTTTCGCCTGGACACGCGCTGACCCGATCCGCTCGTCCCAAACCTGTCCCGCCTTCTGGTAAGGCGTTTCCGGGAACGGGCTTGCCCCATAGTGTGATGCTGATCGCTTGAAAGCCATTTTCTAGTCGTCCTTATCCTGAAGGCTTGGGGCGGCACCGCCGGAGCCCCGGTCGCCATCGCGCAGCGAATGGGCGGCGATCTGCCCGGCATGGCTCATGCGCTGGCCGCGTTCCATGCGCCGGGCCCAGCCGGGGCTCTGCGAAGCGGAAGTATCGGGGGATTGGCTGCTGCCGGTCGTGGTGCCGCCAGTTGCGCGCCAGGCACTTTCGCTTCCGCGGCGGTACGCATCCCGGAAGGTATTGGCGGGCCGGGCGACAGTCCGACGAATTGCATCACCGCCGGCGCGCGCGATACCAGCAAGCCCGGCGGCAACACCAGCGGGACCGGTTGCACCTGACGCGACCGCACCCATCGTGTAGGAGGTCCGGGCGGCGCCCGCCATGGATGCGCCGGCCTTGACGGCCGTCGAGACGCCGCCGGCGGCTGCGCGGGCGCCCATGCCAGCGGCATAAGTCCCTGCCGCCACGCCCATGACGGCCCCTGCGGCAGAGCCTGCGCCAAGTTGCGGAGCGCCGGAAATGAGGCCGCTCGCAATGCCGGGGCCGAAGATGCCCATCCAGAAGAAGACGAGCGCCGCGAGCACGGTGCCCATCACCTGAGCAAGCGAAATATCGTCACCGGTCCGGAACGCATCCGTGATCGAGCCGAACAGGGTCGAGCCGATGCCGATGATCACGGCGAGGACCATCAGCTTGACACCGGACGTGATGACATTGCCGAGCACGCGTTCCGCGAGGAAGGAGGTCCTGTTCCAGAGCGCGAAGGGCACGAGCACAAAGCCGGCAAGCGTGGTCAGCTTGAACTCCAGGATCGTGATGAACAGCTGCACCGCCAGCACGAAGAAAGCGATCATGATCACCGCCCAGGCGATGAACATGACACCGATCATGATGAAGTTGTGGAAGAAGGCGATCGGGCCGACCATGTCGCCAATCTCCTCGAGCAGCGGCTTTGCAGCCTCGAGGCCGACGCCGGCGATGAAGCCCGGTCGCAGGAGGTCCTCAGCTGTCATGCCGGAGCCGCTGGCGGTCAGGCCGAGATCAGCAAAGCTCGCAAAGACAATGTCGGCGAGCAGCGCGAAATTGCCGATGATGAAGGCGAAGAAGCCGACATAGAGAACCTTCTTCAGGAGACCGGATATCACGTCCGTGTTCTGGCCGAGTGCCCAGAAGAGGCCAGCCAGCGTGATGTCGATGGCAATCAGCGTGGTCGACAAATAGGCGACATCACCCGCCAGCAGGCCGAACCCGCTGTCGATGTAGGCGATAAAGGTCGCGAGGAATGTGTCGATCACGTCCATGGGGCGGCTCAGTCTCCGAGAAAGGCTTTTGTCCGGGCCCGGCCGCGTTCGGCCTCGGCGAGTTCACGGGCCCGTTCGAGCGCTTCGGCGCGGTAGTACGAGGCCATCATGCTCTCCATCTGGATGAGCTGTTCGGTCTGCATCGCCTCAATCTGGTTGCCGGCTTGCAGGACCTGCAGATTACCCGCTGCGCCCTGGCTCTGTTCGATCAGGCCCGCGATTGCGGTCGCGTCTGTCTGATTGTCTTCGAGGGCGGCGGCGACTGTCGTCAGCGTGTCGCGATAGGCTGTCCGCGACTGGCGCCAGCGGGCACGCGCATCTTCAACAAGCACGTCCTGCGGCGGCGGCTCCTCGCCATAGGATTCGGGGTAGGCAGTCTCGTATTCGCGTTCGACCTCATCGACCCCGTAGCCGATGCCTTCAGCCTTGCGCATCAGTTCCTCGATCCGGTGGATGCGGTCGAGAATGATGGCTTCGGCGACATTGACGGGCAGGGTTTCGAGATTGCGGGCCATGTTCTCCAGCATCTCGATCTCATGGGTGAGCTGCTCGATCTGCTGGTCGATCTGCTGGAGCGCGCGGACCGCCTGCAGCACGTTCTGAACATGGTTTGCCGGGTCATAGACGGTGAGCTGGGCATGTGCAGGTGGGGGCATCAAGACCGTCAGCGGCACCGCTGCGAGCGGGACGAGGAGGCCTGCAAGGCCGGAGAGGGCGCGTTTCATCGGGCGGTTCCTATTCGGCGGCGATTGCATGGGCGGGAAGGGCGGGCGGGAGCATTGGCCTCTTGTCTCCCGGCCAGCGGCCCAGAAGGTCGCCGGCCCAGGGAAGACCTTTTTCGTGAAGCCAGGTTTCAGCGAAGCCGTCGCCTTCGGTCTCAGCCCATACCCGGTCGAGCGTGCCCTGCTCCTGCGGGGAACTTGCACCGCAGAGGGCAAGCGCGATTGGTCCGAGGCCGAGCTCGAACACGCGGCAGCCAAGCGGTGACTGGTAGTAGTAGTCGCGTTTCGGGGTAGCCTGGCTGATCAGTTCGACCTGGCGGGCATTGAGGCCGAAGCGGTGGTACATCTCTCGGGATTGCGGTTCCTGTGCGCGCTCATTCGGCAGGAAGATCCGTGTCGGGCAGGATTCGATCAGGGCTGGCGCAATCGAACTGTTCGCAATGTCGGCCAGAGATTGTGTGGCGAAGATGACGCTGACATTCTTCTTCCTGAGTGTCTTCAGCCATTCGCGGATGCGCGCGGCGAAAACCGGATCGTCGAGGAAGAGCCAGGCTTCATCGAGAATGAGGAGGGTCGGACATCCATCGAACCGGGCTTCGAGCCGGTGGAAGAGATAGGTGAGTACAGGCAGGGCCGCACCTTTCCGATGCATCAGCTCTTCCATTTCGAAGCAGACCGTGTCCGCGAGGGTCAGCGTTTCATGATCGCCGTCGAGCAGGCGGCCGTGCGGGCCTTCCAGGGTGAAGGGATGGAGGGCCGATTTGAGCGCCTCGTCCTGCAGCATCAGGCAGAGTCCGGTCAGGGTGCGTTCGGCTTCCGGTGCGGTGGCGAGTGCCTGAATCCCCTCCCACAGACGGGCCTTTAGGTCCGGTGTCATGTCGACGCCTTCATGGCTACAGAGTCCAGTCAGCCAGTCTGCGGCGAAGCTTGCGCCCGCATCGGTATCGATGTCTCTCAGCGGCTGGAGGCTCGGCGCATCCGAACTGCCAAGGTCGATATGGGCCCCGCCCATGCAGAGGGTTGCGGCGCGAGCTGAACGGCCCTTATCGAAGATGAAGACCTGCGCGCGATCGCAGCGTCGCCATTGTAGGGCAATGAGGGACAAGAGAACCGATTTGCCTGCACCCGTTGGGCCAACGATTAGTGTATGGCCGACATCGCCGATATGGAGATTGAAGCGGAATGGTGTGGTGCCGCCGGTTTGCGCCTGGATGAGCGCGGGGGCACTGAGGTGTTGGTTTTCCGCCTCACCCGCCCAGACGGCGGAGAGCGGGACCATATGCGCAAGGTTCAGCGTATGCAGGACGGGCTGACGGACATTGGCATAGGCATGGCCGGGCAGGCTTCCGAGCCAGGATTCGACGGCATTGAGCGTCTCCCGGATCGCCGTGAACCCGCGGCCATTGATGATGCGCTCGGCTATCCGGAGGTGTTCCTCGACGAGTCGTCTGTCAGGTTCGCAGACGGTGATCGTTGTCGTGACATAGCCATAGGAGACGAAGTCGGCGCCGAGTTCCTGCAGGGCCGCATCCGCATCGCTTGCCTTGTTGTCGGCATCCGTATCCAGCAGCGCTGCCTGCTCATTGAACATGGTCTCGCGGAGGACCGCGCCGATGGATTTGCGCTTGGCGAACCAGTGCCGGCGCTTCTTGCCCAGCACCTTCTCGGCTTCGGTCTTGTCCATGGCGATGAAGCGGGTGCACCAGCGGTATGAGAATCCCTGCCGGTTCAGCTCGTCGAGAATGCCGGGCAGGGTGGAGGCCGGAAAGCCCAGGATCGTCAGGGTCCGGAGGTGTGTCTCTCCGATCATAGGCTCGAGACCGCCGGCGAAGGGCTCATCGGCCAGGACAGCATCGAGGAAGACCGGGAGTTCCGGTGTCGCCACAGGATGGCGTTTGGTCGAAATAGTTGAATGGAGATAGGTAAGGGTTTCGTCGTCGCTGAGATGGGCAATCTCGGCGAGGCAGGTTGCGAGCAAGTCGAATGTGCGTGCTGCCTGTGTCTCGAACGTTTGGAGACGCTGGCGCCATGTCTCAGCATCTTCCGTCTCCGCCCGTTCGATCAGGACCTTCTCGGCCCGGCCCGTTGTGTCGGCTGGAGGTAGCCAGAGCAGGGTCAGATAGTAGTGGCTTTCATAGCGGGCGCCGGTCTCTTCGGCCTGCAGGGCGCGTTCCTGATCGACGAGCCAGGAGGCTGCATCCGGGAAGCAGCACTCCGGATAGTCATGGATTTCGTCCCGCTGGGCTTCGAAAAACAAGGCCCAGCCCGATCCGAAGCGGCGCAGTATATTGTTGACCCGTGCCATGACCGAGACGAGTTCTTCTTCGGTCGAACTTTCGAGATCCGGGCCGCGATAGCGGAACGTGGTCTGGAAGCTGCCATCCTTGTTGAGGACGATGCCGGGCGCCACAAGGCAAGCCCAGGGAAGGTAGTCAGCCAGAAGGCGTGGGGCTTCGGAATATTCTTTGAGGTTCAGCATGAAAGATGTTCCCTGTGCCGGGTCGAACGGGACGCAACACTCATGAAATCCGGATCGCTTCTCGCCATGAACACCGCTGCCGAATGTCCGACTGCCCAGAGGACGAGTCCCGGAATCCAGAGCTGCAGACCGAGAGCGAGTGCAGCCGCCAGTGTCCCGATCGCGATGGCAGCCGAGCGGGGTGCACCTGCCATCAGGATGGGTTCTGCAAGCGAGCGGTGCAGCGGGATCTCATAGCCGTCCGCCATCAGATCAGCGCGCCACCGCCGAAGGAGAAGAAGGTCAGGAAGAAGCTGGTCGCGGCAAAAGCGATCGAGAGACCGAACACGATCTGGATCAGCTTGCGGAAGCCGCCGCTTGTTTCGCCGAACGCGAGCGTGAGACCGGTGATGGTAATGATGATCACTGCAACGATACGGGCAACCGGGCCTTCGATCGATTGCAGGATCTGATCAAGCGGACCTTCCCAGGGCATGCCGGTACCGGCCGCGTGACCAGGTGCTGCCATCAAAGAGGCTGTGACAAGCAGGATGGCCGCCTCACCTGTCCGGCGAAGGGCTTTCAATTGGTTGCAGGGACTCATGTCATGTCTCCGTGTCTGACAAGGGAAAGGGAGCGGGAAACTAGTGGCTCGGTCACATAGCCTTCGCCATCATAGCCGGTGAGGCGAACCGCCTCCTCGACACGGCGTTCGCCACTTGCCCGGCTCATGAACACGACCACGTCGATGGACTCGACGATGAGGTCGAACGGTATCTTGCGCGCGGCCTCAAGGGTCAGTTGTTCAAGTCGGCGCAAGGCGCCCCGCGCAGAATTTGCATGCAGGGTTGTGATCCCGCCCGGATGGCCTGTGTTCCAGGCCTTGAGAAGATCGAGCGCTTCGGGCCCGCGCACTTCGCCGACAATGATCCGGTCGGGACGGAGGCGCAGCGTCGATCGGACAAGTTGTTGCAGGCTCACCTTGCCCTGCTGCGTCCTGAGGCGGACGGCATTCGGCGCGGCGCAATCGAGCTCGCGCGTGTCTTCGAGGATGACGATCCGCTCGCCCGCGAGGGCCGGTTCGGCGAGCAGTGCATTGGCGAATGTCGTTTTGCCGGACGAGGTTCCGCCGGCGATCAGGATGTTTTGCCGGGCATCTATGGCCGCGCGTAGCGCGAGCGCCAGGGCAGGTGAGAGTGCGTCGCGGCCGACATAGGTGTCGAGACTCGAAGGAACCCGGGATGGTTTGCGGATTGAGAAACATGGAGCTGTTGATACGGGCGGGAGAAGACCTTCAAACCGCTCGCCGCTACCAGGCAATTCGGCAGAGACGATGGGGGAAGCGCGATTCGCAGCCTCTCCCGCCCCGGAGGCAACCAGACGGATAACGCGCTCGCGGTCGGCTGGGCTCAGCGAGTGGATGGATCGGACAAGTCCGATGCCGTGTCGTTCGATCCAGACGGAGCCATCGGGATTGGCCATGATCTCGATCGTGTCAGCTGCTTCGAGTGCGTCACGGACGACCGGACAGAAGGCCGTTCGCAACATGGCGCTCCGGCGGCTTTCCGTCTCTTCTGCATGTCCCGCATGTGCCATGAGTGTTGGGCCTTCCTGTCTGGTCGGCTTCAATGTCTCAGATCAGGGTGATGTGCAGGAGTTGGAGGCGAGGCCAATCGCGGCAGGCAGCAGCGAACGTCGGCATACCGATCCAATCGCGACTGTTTCCCGGCTGTCCCGGCACTATGGTGAATCAAAGGTTGGCGATTTGATGGTCCGATCCTCCTTGATCGGAGGACATTAATGTGCCGCGCTGATTTGTTAGCACATTCAGAAACTGCAGGTGGGCATCTGGCGTTTCAATTGCAATTTCCCGGAATATCGGGAGACGATGATGAAGACCTATACTCTTAAATCCGATGGCGCGCTCAAACGCTATGACTATCTCTGGCGCCTGTCGTCCGATCGCTGGGCCTGGGAATATCTCCGGCGCAATCCGGACTTCCTGCGTGACGCCGAGTGCCGGCGCGCAGATGATGTGTCCGAGCGCATGGCGCCGTGTGCCCCAATTCGGCTATTGCGGTCGCGCGTGCCCCAGACCCTCGCTGAGCGCTGGGGCCTGATGATGATGCCGGATCCCGATCAGAATGGTTTTGAGGCGGATGTTTTCTGGAGCCGGGCCGCTCATCCCGATCAGGTTGAGGTCCATTGCAGTCCGCGAAACGAGGAGGAATCCTGTGGCATCTGGGATCGCACAATCCCGGTCTGCAGGATCACTCATATGACCGACCAGCAGGGCAGGGAATTCCTGCTGCTGCGTGGCAATGGGTGTGTTGTGCAGGTTCGTTGCAGCGGGCTGTCGCTTCTCGGAATGGAAAAGATACGGATGAAACTTACCATCTCCGACATGGACGCCTATGAGCGGAAGCTCAAAGCCCAAAGGGACGCGCTAGAAGTCTGGGGGCAGGACTATGACCAGCAAACGCCTCTCTGGACCAAGCGTACCCAGATCCTTCGGGATGGGCTCATTGCGCTCGATTGCCTGGAACTCGGCATGAGCCGGCGTGAGATCGCGAGCGTTCTTTATGGCAAGGAGACGGTCGAGTCCGAATGGTCCGATGATCGGGCGTCGATGCGAGATGCCCTGAAATATCTGGTGAGCAAGGCTGAAGGGCTTCGCGATGGCGGATACCTTGTGGAATTGCTTGGTGGAAGATTGGGTCCTTATCAGACGGCTGCTTAGTCCAGTTGATTGACCTATTGAGAGCTAGCCTTTTTGTTGGTTTGAAAATTACATTTAATATTCACCTTGGGTGACTCTTTTAGCATTTTTTCAAACTTGACAAAAGTTTGAAAAAATGCGATTTCACTCACCATGAGTGATCAAAACGCTAAAAAATTAAACCAGCTACTGAATTGGTTGCCAGACGATGCAGTTGTGGATGCTGCGACTCTGGAAGAGCGGGGGTATGCGTCCAACCTCCGCACAAAATATCTGCACTCCAATTGGCTGTCTTCGCCGGTACGAAGCGTTTTCATGCGTCCGGGTAGCAAGCTTACCTGGCAATCCGTGGTCTATTCCCTTCAAACCCTGATGTCGAAGGACATCCTGGTGGGCGGACGCACGGCGCTCGAACTCAAGGGTTATAGCCACTATCTGGAATTCAGCGGCGAGAGGACGATAACACTTCATGCCGACACGCCTTTGCCGACTTGGCTGACAAAGCTTCCGGGACTGAATGTCAGATTTGAAGCTCGCCGGCCCGACAGGCTCTTTGGATCAGGAAACGTAGAAACTGTTTGCCTCGCCTATAGAGCGGTTCAGAAAATGGGTGGAGCCTCTCTCGACGTCGAAGCATTCGAATGGGGACGCCCCGGCCAGGCAATCCTGATCTCGACCCTTGAGCGCGCCGTGCTTGAATTGCTCGAAACCCTTCCGGATGGAGACAGCTTCCATCAGGTCGATCTGGTCTTTGAAGGCTTGAGTTCGCTGCGTCCGCGCAGGATGCAATCACTGCTGGAGTTCTGCAAAAGCAAAAAGACGGCGCGTCTCTTCTTCTTCTTTGCGCGCCGGCACCAGCATGGCTGGCTCAAGTATCTTGATGAAACCAAGGTAGACTTCGGGCACGGCAAACGATCCATCGTTTCCGGCGGGACTCTTGACCCTCGCTATCATATCACCGTGCCATCTGAACTGATGGAACAGGGCACTCAATGACCGACAGGGCCACTTATGAAGGGCAGGTGGGCCTGTTGGTCCGTGTCTTGCCGCTAGTGGCTGAAGAAGCCTGTTTCGCTCTGAAAGGCGGGACGGCTATCAATCTCTTCTACAGGGACATGCCGCGCCTTTCGGTCGACATCGATCTTGTCTACGTACCGTTCAAGCCGCGGGCTGAGAGCCATCAGGAAATCGATGAAGCTCTGGGTCGAGTTGCCGATGCCATTGAACGAAGAATAGCAGGAGCTCAGTGTCAGCGCATCCAGGGGGGAGGTCATCTCGAAACCCGGATGATTGTTACGCTGGATAACATCAGTATCAAGATTGAAGTCAATCCCAACATGCGGGGGCTGCTCGTCGCTCCGGGACTGAAGCCGGTCAGCGAAACTGTCGCGGATCGATTCGGATTTGCGGAAGCGAATCTTGCTGCATTTGAGGAAGTCTATGCCGGCAAGCTCGTCGCCGCGCTGGATCGACAGCACCCGCGAGATCTGTTCGACATCCTGCTTCTCAAGGAAGGTGACGGCATCAGCGACGATCTCTTTTCGGCCTTCCTGATATACCTGTCCTGCTCGCCGCGACCCATGCACGAATTACTGTCTCCAAACTTGAGGAACCTGGAAGAGCCATTCGCGCGCGAATTTGCGGGTATGACAGCCGAGACGGTGGAGCTGGCAGCACTTGAAGAGGCGAGGGCTTGGCTGATTGCCGATCTTCAATCCCGGTTGACGGGAACCGCTGCGACCTATCTTCGCGGACTGCACCACGCAGCACCTGATGTCTCGCTCATTGGAAGACCAGCTGCTGGGAATTTCCCGGCCATCGCCTGGAAACTGCAGAACATCGAAACTCTGAAGCGCGACAATCCTGATCGGCACCGCGAAATCGGGCAATTGTTGGAAGCGCTGTTGCACTAGTCTTTCCAATATAGGTCTCCAGCGCCGGCATGCAGTCGTTTCCAGTGAGGGGAGGGGTGCCTGAGCCTGCGCATACGCTAGTCTCCTTGTGCGTGTGTGCCTCCGGGCAGCCGGGTGTGGGCGGACGGCACGTCTGGCCGGGCGCGCCGCACGCGCAAGGCGACGGGATGGGTGTAATTTGGCGCGTCTGAAAGCTTCCTACCTTCCCGCCTTGCGCGTGCTGCTTGTCCGCCCGGCCTGCCGGCCTTTTCCGCCGCCCACCCCCGCCTGTCGCGGGCAGGACGCGGCAGAGAAGGAGACCCGACATGACCTGCGAACCCGCAACCCCTGCACCCCTTGGAACAGCTACCGCACCCCCATCTGAAGACCGACCCCGCATCTACGTTGCCTGCCTTGCGGCTTACAATAATGGCTACCTGCACGGGCACTGGATCGATGCGACGACGCCGGATGAAATCATGGATGAGGTTCGCGCCATGCTGGCGGACTCGCCGCTGCCCGGCGCCGAGGAATGGGCGATCCACGATTATGAAGGTTTCGAAGGCGCGAGCCTCTCCGAATATGCCTCCTTCGAGACCGTGTGCGCGCTTGCCGACTTCATATCCGAACACGGACGCCTTGGTGCCAAAGTCCACCGCCACTACGGCGGCGACCTAGAACGGGCGCGCGCCGCCTTCGATGACTATGCGGGCGAATACAGCTCGGTTGCAGAATTTGCCGAAGAACTGACCCGCGAGTGCGGCACCGAAATCCCGGCCTCTCTCCAACACTATATCGATTGGGACGCGATGGGCCGGGACATGGAGCTGAACGGCGACATCTTCACTGTCGAGACCGGATTCGATCAGGTCCACATCTTCTGGTCGCGGTGATCGTCATGGCCAGATACCAGACTAGACCACGCGAAGATGGCCGTGGCCCTTATCGCTGGGCACACGTTGTGAAGACTCCGGCAGGGTTCGCGCAGGGCAGCATCTATCGTCAGGCAGGCGACGAGCTTGATGACGGCGAGGCACTGGCGCTGCGCGGCCTCTGCGAACTGCATGGCTTCGAGATTCGGAGGGTGTCATGAGCTTTTTCGAACGCTTTGCCAATTTCGTCTGTCCCGGTGACGCGATCACCTGTGAGGCAGACGGGTTCACAATCATGGCAGTTATTGTCCAGGACGATTGTCCGGACGCACCAGACCAGCGACAGGATGGGTTCTGGCCGTCACTCTACAAGGATGCGCCCGGATTTATCGGCCCCGGTAACGGGTTCCGCGAGCGGTTCGCCAAGGCGCAAGCCGAGGCTGAAGCCGTCATGGACGCATGGCGCAAGGGCGACTGGTTCTATTGCGGGATCATTCTGTCCGTCGCGCTGGAAGGCGTCACGCTAGATGCGCACGCCGCCAGCCTCTGGGGTGTCGAAGCCAATTATCCGGGATCGGATAATGCCTATTTGACAGAGGTTGCGAACGAACTCCTGCCGGAAGCGCTGGACACGGCCCGCGCCGTGCTTGCGCGCCTCCGCGCAGCCCCGGCAGGCGAGGCGCGGGTATGAGCCGCGCCCTCTCCGAAGCAGAACGGATTCTGGGTCCGCGACCTCAGATGACGCTGGTCGTCGAGGACGACCGCGTTGTCGAAATCTGGGTTGCCGGGCGAGCCCCGCGCATTGCGGTCCGCGACTATGACTGGGGCCGGACAGACCCGGCCCCTGCCTTCGACCGCGAAGGCTTCCCCTATTCAGACATTCACTGGAGCGGCCCGGCATGGGCGCTTGGCCTCTCCCTTTATCCGCCAGAAAAGGAGCCCCCCATGGCACAGCCCGACCTTACCCATATTCCGCTCGACCAATTGAGCGTGTCGAAACTCAACATGCGGCACGGACGCAAGAAGCCGGACGTGTCCGACATCCTTCCGTCGATCCGCGAGAAAGGCGTCCGCCAGACACTTCTTGTCCGCCGTGAAGGCGACGGCTATGGCGTCATTGCAGGCCGCCGCCGCTACTTCGCGCTCCTCGAACTTGCCAAGGAAACCGGTACCAATCCGCTCGTACCCTGCGCCATCATGAGCGAGGAAGACGCCGCGTCCGCAATCGAGGCCTCGATCATCGAGAACGTCGCCCGCCTGCCTGCATCCGAGATGGAACAGTATGTGGCGTTCAGGAAGCTCGCGGATGAAGGCAAGCAACCTGCCGATATCGCCGCATTCTTCGGCGTAACGGAATTGCTTGTGCGCCGCGTCCTCGCCCTTGCGGGCCTCGCCGCACCGATCCGCAAACTCTACGCCGAGGATGAAATCGACCGCGAGACGATCCGCGCGCTGACGCTGGCAACACCTGCCCAGCAGGCCGAATGGCTGAAGCTGTGGAACAGCGAAACCGAACGCGCGCCGTTCGGGCGCGCCTGCAAGGCATGGGTGACAGGCGGCAGCACGATCACCACAGACAAGGCCCTGTTCGAGCTAGAACGCTATGAAGGCGCGGTCACATCCGACCTGTTCGGGGAACGCGCTGTCTTTGCGGATGCTGAGGCTTTCTGGAAGGCTCAGACAGAAGAAGTGTCAGCGCGGATCGAGCAATACCTGGCCCGTGGCTGGGCCGATGTGGTCTGTCTTGAGCGGGGGACGTATTTCCAGCGCTGGGAATATGTCCAGACCACCAAGAAAAAGGGCGGCAAGATCTATGTCGAGCAGCGCCATGACGGCACGGTGACCTTCCATGAGGGCTGGGTGAAGGCCTCGGAAGCGCGCCGGACGAAGCGCCAGACCGAGGACGGAGAGGCGTGCCCATCGGCAGACACGAAGCCTGAAATGTCCGGCCCGATGGCGGACTATATTGGCCACCACCGGCACGGCGCTGCCGCCGCAAGCCTGCTGGCTGCACCTGCCATCGCCCTTCGCCTGATGGTGGCGCATGCCATCACCGGCTCCTCTCTCTGGAACGTGCGAGCTCATGTCTGTGGCGCGCGGAAGAACGAGACGCATGAGAGCGTAGCGGGCTCCATTGCACGGGCCGAAATCGTTGCCGCGTCCGAACGGGTTGAGGCCTTGTTCGGTGCGCTCGGCGCGATGCGCCCGCGCGCCAATGGCGATGCCTATTCGCTCTGCGAAACCTTCTCCGCCCTGCTGGCAATGTCCGACGAGGAAGTCATGCAGGTTCTAGCGCTCACGATGGCCGAAACGCTCGAGGCGGGCGGTCCAGTGGTCGAGTCCGTGTTGCATGTTTGCGGCACCGACCTTGGCCGCTACTGGACGCCGGACGATGCTTTCTTCGACCTGCTCCGAGACAAGCGGGCGATCAATGCGATGGTCGCGGACATTGTTTCCCCGAGTGTGGCCGAGAGCGTCACCAAGGAGAGTGGCAAGGTCCAGAAGGCGCTGATCAAGAACCGGATCGAGGGCGTGGACTGCACCGCCAATCCCGGCTGGCGTCCCGGCTGGATGCAGGTGCCGCCAACCCGCCTTGTCGAAGGAGCGGGTTGCGCGACGGTCGAGGCTTGGACCCGGATTGCGAGCCTATTCGAGGGTGAGGACGAGGATACGTTCGAGCCCGAAACGGAGCCTTGCGAAGCAGACGCTGCCTGAGGTTTGTCTCCTCCCCTCCGGCAGTGCGCGAGCCGCCCGGTGCCTGGCATCGGGCGGCTTTTCGCATTCGGGTTCGGGGATACGGACGGCAGTGCCAATATGGTTCATCCCTCAGAATGTCTGCCAAAAAGACGCCCGTCTCAAAGCCTCGCAGACAAATTGAAGCGATTACCGAAAGAAGTTCCTCCCTTCCATCGGCAGCAGTCTTCGGACCTCCTTGTTCCCGTCTCTTGCCGTATGACCTGGACGCGCTGACCCGGCCCTGAAACCGGACGGACGAAGAATTTTCCCCGCCGCTTCGCGGCTTCCTCGCGCAGCAAAATTCCCCGCCCGTCCGGTGCTTCGCTTTGCTGCGCCCGCAAGCGGTTCAGGCCCGGGACAGCACGTCCTCACGGTCCGGCGTCGACGGGGACAAGGGGTCCCCGGAGACAAAGCCAAAGGAACGAAAAGGAGAACCCCAATGGCAAACGCACTCGGATATGTCAGCGAGACCAAGGCCGGCTTTGAAGGCACCCTCGCCATGATGAACTTGAGCACCGCCATCCGCATCGAGAAGAATGGCGAGAAAGCCGCAGAAGGCCAGCCGGACTACCGCATCTTCGCCGGCGAAACCTCGACCGAAATCGGCGGCGGCTGGATGCGCAAGGCGAAATCTTCGGGACGGGAGTATGTCTCGCTCACCCTCGCAGACCCGCAGATCGGTCCCCGCCGGATCTACGCGAACCTCGCACCAGTCAAGGGCAAGAAAGGCCGCCACGTGATCCTCTGGAACCCGAAAGACTGACGGTTCCAAGCCCCCCTTCGATCCGCCCCGGAGCAAGCCTCCGGGGCGGCTTTCCGCATGTCAGAAGCATGGTGAACAGGGGAGGGGAAAAATCCGGGCCACGCATTTTTCCTCTCAAATCCCGCGCAGGATCGCGCAGTCTCATCGCATCGCACAGATATCAGTGAAAGGAGCACAACAATGAGCGATGCAGATACAACGGCGCCTCAGGCGGCGAACGACAACGACCTCTTCAACGTGGTGGAGGCCGCGAACTTTCTCCGCCTCAAACGTTCGACGCTTGACCACTATCGCTGTGAAGGTAGGGGCCCGATCTATCGAAAGCATGGCGCGCGCGTCTTCTACACGCGTGCCAGTCTGATGGCATGGTCCGAGCGCCAGATGTTCTCGTCCACGTCTACTCGCGTCGAGAAAAAGAAGTGAGGGTGCACTGGGTTTCCGCAACGGCCGCCGGAATTCTGGCGGCTGTTGCAGGACTGGTATTTGATCCGGGTGCCCGTCTCTTCTGGAACCGGACAGGCAGCGCGCCGATAGGGCTCTACGGGCTGAGCGATGACCCATTCACAAGAGGCGATTGGGTCATCGTCTCAGCCCGGAGCGGTGAAGCGGATTGGGCTGCTGCGCGCGGTTACGTCGGGAGGGACTGGCCCCTCATCAAGCGGATTGTCGGACTTCCGGGCGATGAAATTTGCCGGGACGGTAGCGCTGTATTGGTGGAAGGAATCCATGTCGCGGAGGCTTTGGGTGCCGACACTCTGGGGCGTGCGATGCCGGTTTGGGAAGGCTGCCAAGTATTGGGAGGAGACGAAGTTTTTCTGCTCAATCAACATCCGCGATCGGTTGATGGACGTTATTTCGGACCGACTAAAATCGACGATCTTGGCGGGGTTGTTGTGCTCCTCTGGAGCCCGGATGGACGGACTACGGACATGTCGATGCAAGGCGATGCAGAGCGTGGCCAGGATTTCTGAGGCGGACCCGGTAGGGCAAGATAAAACGCTTGGCGCCAGGCCCTGCCTAACACCCTGTCTGCACATCGATTTTCAGGCGCCCTTTGCGCGGTTTCGAGACGCTCGGCGAACGGACGTAGTCCCCCGTAGTTATTGGAGATTGTGGGGGCGCCAGGTAGTAGGAGGCGGTCTTGCCAGTGGATGATGACTTCACTCCACGTCTGGGCCGGAGCAGGGATCGTGGACAGGCAGATGGTCAGCGGCTTTCCAAGCGCTTGCGAAGTGTGGCTGCGAGGCTTGGCCCGAAGGGTAAGGCAAGCCGCTATTCTGGGCGCAGTCTGGGCCGGGGATCGGCTACGGCGAGGCAGCTGGAATTTCAGCGCAGTAGAATAGCTGCGTTCCGCATGCGGCGCGTCATGGTCAAGTTCCACATATCGCGCGCCGGACGTATCGCCGGAATCGGAGCCTTCCGTGCGCATCTTCACTACATACAGCGTGATGGCGTTGAGCGGGACGGAAATGGCGGTGAGCTCTACGGACGCGAGGGTGATATACCGGGCGCCTCAGACTTCCTCGAACGCAGCGAAGGTGATCGGCACCAGTTCCGCATCATCGTCTCACCTGAAGACGGGGAAGCACTCGGCGATCTCCGCCAACACACACGCGCGCTGATGACACAGATGGAACGCGATCTCGGCACACGCCTCGATTGGGTTGCTGTGGACCACCACAATACTGGCCACCCTCACACGCATATTGTTGTTCGCGGAAAGGATGCGCGGGGCAAGGATATCGTCATTGCGCCAGACTATCTGAGGTCGGGTCTCCGCATGCGTGCGTCGGAACTGGTCACGGACCGGCTGGGGCCGCGCCGCGATCTTGAGATCGCGCGGGCGCGGCACGCCGACGTTCAGCGGGACAGGCTGACTGCAATCGATCGGGCCATGTTACGAGATGTTGAAGGGGGCGAACTGGTGATCAGCAGGAATGCCTCAAGTGAAGCGGGGCGATTTGATCGCAGCCTCCGGCTTCAACGGCTCAGCCATTTGGAACCGTTGGGCCTGGCTACACAGATGGAGGATGGCCGCTGGCAAATGAAGCCAGACTGGGACAGGACGCTCGCAGACATGGGCCGCCGGAATGATGTGATCGCAACCCTGGCACATAGGTTCGGCCAGAAGGACGGTGTGGAACGGCTCACAAGCTTCGATCCAGAGCGAACAGCAGGCGGCAAGCTCACAGGTACTGTTCTGGCGATATTTCCGGACGATGAGCTGCGTGATCGCCGATCGATTGTTGTGGAGGATCTTGATGGGCGGCAATGGCTTGTCGATCTGGGGCAGGCGGAGCCTGGCTCCACACCTCCGGAAGGAGCAGTCGTCGAAGTCGGGTCGCGCAAGGCGAAGGAACGGAGTTCAGACCGGGTGATCGCAGATATCGCTGAAAACACAGGCGGGCGCTATTCCGAGCGTCTTCATGCTGAGGCCGATCCATCCTCCACAGCCGCGTTCCGGCAAGCTCATGTCAGACGCCTGGAAGCACTCCGGCGGGCAGGCGTGGTCGAACGGATGCAGGATGGGAGCTGGGCTATTCCGAATAACTATCTTGAGAAGGCGGTCGCGTTTGAAGCGGATCGGGCAGGGGGTGTCAGCCTGAAAACCCTGTCCTGGCTCACACTGGAAGAGCAGGTCACGCATCGGGGTGTGACCTGGCTGGATGAAGGACACGGGGACAAGGACGGAAGCCGGTTGCGGTCTGCGCGGCAAGCCCGGATCGCGTGGCTGCGGGAACAGGGACTGTTGGCACCGGATGCAAATACGCTCGATGCAGAAGCCCGGGGCCGGCTCAGGCAAAGCGAACATGCCGCGGCTGTCGCGCGAATTGCCAATCAGTCCGGGCGCCAACAGATCGAGCTTCAGACGGGTGACACGATCACGGGACAATATGAGCGCGCAATCAATCTTGGTTCCGGGCGCGTTGCGGTCATCGGCAATGCGAAGGAATTTGCACTGGTCCCATGGCGCGCTGAGATCGAGCGTCATCGCGGGCGCGAGCTGGTCGCCAAACGGACCGCCCAGGGCGTGTCATGGACGATCGGTATGAGCCGGCAACGCGGCCTGTCGCGCTAGGCATTTGCTTGCCTTTGCATCAGGCTGCCGGACTTGCCATCGTGTCCGACTGTTGGAGGTACCGGTTGGTGATCGAAGATGGGGGCCCTTCGTTCGACGCAAAGGACCTCGCCATGCGCCCCGGAAAAATCCTGCTCGGTCAGGTCCTCATTGTCTTCATTCTGATCGTTCTGACGATCTGGGGGGCGACACAGTGGACGGCCTATATGTTCGGATACCAGCCGGCTCTCGGGCACCCTTGGTTTTTGGCGGGCGAGATGCCGGTCTACAAACCCTGGCGCCTGTTCCAGTGGTGGTATGCCTATGAGGCCTATGCGCCGGACGTGTTTGCGCGCGCGGGCCTCATTGCTTCAAGCGGAGGACTGCTCGGCATCTTCGCAGCCGTCGTCGGTTCGGTGATCCGGAGCCGGGACGCTGCCAATGTCACGACATATGGGTCAGCGCGCTGGGCCAAACCGCACGAACTGAAGCGTCATGGTCTGCTGGCAGGTGATGGCGTGTTTCTCGGCAAGGTCCGGCATGCCTATCTCCGCCATAATGGACCGGAACACGTCATGGCTTTTGCACCCACCCGTTCAGGGAAGGGGGTGGGATTGGTTGTCCCGACCTTGTTGTCCTGGACAGGCAGCGCAGTCATTCACGATATCAAGGGAGAGAATTGGGAGCTGACATCCGGCTGGCGCTCGACTTTCTCGGCCTGCATCCGGTTCGATCCGACCGATCGCCGTTCCCCGCGTTACAATCCGCTGCTTGAAGTCCGGCGCGGCGAGTGTGAAGTGAGGGATGTACAAAACATCGCCGACATTCTGGTCGATCCGGAAGGTTCGCTTGAACGCCGCAATCACTGGGAAAAGACCGGGCATTCCCTGCTTGTCGGTGTGATCCTGCATGTCCTCTACGCCGAGACGGACAAGACTTTGTCGGGGTGTGCGAAGTTCCTCTCTAATCCGGACCGGACCTTCACGGCAACGCTCACAAGAATGATGCGGACGAAGCATCTGACAGATGAGGCGGGAGGACGGTCAGTTCACCCTGTCGTGGCTGAAGCCGCGAGAGACCTCCTGAACAAGTCCGAAAACGAGCGTTCCGGTGTGCTGTCGACCGCTATGAGTTTCCTGGCGCTCTACCGTGACCCGGTCGTCGCTGCGGTGACGTCAGCCAGTGATTGGCGCCTCACGGATCTTGTGGACGCCGAACAGCCAGTTTCGCTTTACCTC
Source organism: Henriciella mobilis (assembly GCF_003576285.1). Lineage (NCBI taxonomy): Bacteria > Pseudomonadati > Pseudomonadota > Alphaproteobacteria > Hyphomonadales > Hyphomonadaceae > Henriciella > Henriciella mobilis. The sequence goes on from NZ_QWFX01000005.1 coordinate 561,921, forward strand.
GCCTGTCCGCCATCCGACATGTCGCGGACGAAACCCCTGATGCGCCTGATCCTCAACCAGATAGGTCGCAGGCTGACGGAGGAACTACCGAGCCCGAAACGACGGAAACTGCTCATGATGCTAGATGAGTTTCCTGCGCTTGGCCGCCTCGACTTCTTCGAGTCTGCGCTTGCCTTCATGGCAGGCTATGGCATCCGTGCTTATCTTATCGCTCAGTCGCTCAACCAGATCGAAAAAGCCTACGGTCCGAACAATTCGATCATGGACAATTGCCATGTCAGGGTCGCGTTCGCGACAAATGATGAGCGGACGGCCAAGCGGATATCAGACGCACTCGGCACGAAGACAGAGCTCCGGTCCCAGAAGAACTATACAGGCCACAGACTGGCCCCTTGGCTCAGCCACATGATGGTGTCTCGCCAGGAAACGCAGAGGCCGTTGCTGACACCCGGAGAGGTCATGCAGCTGCCGGCAAGCGATGCGATTGTCATGGTTTCTGGCGCACCGCCTGTGCAGGCGAAGAAGCTGCGCTATTTTGAGGATCGGAATTTCACACGAAGGGTGTTGTCGACCGCTGGTGTTCAGATTGCTTCCAAGAATGATGCGGACGACTGGTCTAGATCGATAGAAGGAGGGCGGGGTGTGTCGGACTACGGGGCTGTGCCAAGCCATGCTAATGAAGGCGGGCTGGAGCTGGCACCGGATTTTGTTGAACCGCCTGAGAAAGCAAGCCCTGGTCAGGAACCTGATACTGAGCTGCCTGATGACGAGGGACCAGATCCATTCGAGGCGCGCCATCTCGAAACCATTCGCCGTGCAGCAGCGCTCGATCTGGCAGACCCTGACACCTTGCCGGATTTCTGAGACATGCCGAAGCCACGGATCAATCTTCGTCTTGCGACCGATATCTACGCTAAGCTTGATAAGGCAACGCAGAGACCTGGTGCAACGAAGTCAGCCATCATCGAGCAGGCGCTTCGGGAATACTTTGATCCTGAGGCCAAATCTGAGTGGGAGGAACGCATTCTGGTACGCTTGGATGCCTTTGATATTCGGCAGGGTGAAATCGAACGGGACGTCGGCTTCACGTTGGAGGCACTCGGTCAGTTTGTTCTCTATTGGCTGACCAGGACGGATCCTCTTCCGGAAGGGGAGCGGGAAGCGGCGCACGCGCTTGGGCAGAGAAGGTTTGATTTCTTTATTGGTCAAGTTGCACATAGAGTATGCAGTGAAAGCAATGTTGCTCAGAGACTCAAATCCGGTCCTTAGGGAAGAAGTTTGGATTCGCCACTTACTATTCGCCCGCAACCAGGATGTGAATTGCGCGGCAAGTCTATTGTGGTTCTGAGTTAGACAACGGAGTTCTACAAAAATACAAAAGGACTCACGTTAGGACACTTCAGGTTGATCAATGACGACAATACATACCCTGTCAAAGGGATCTCTGTGGCGGCGCTGGGATCCACATATTCATGCCCCTGGAACAGTTCTTAATAATCAGTTTGGCGGCGAGAAGGCGTGGGATGAATACATTGAGGCGTTAGAGACTTCTAATCCGCAGATTCAGGCAATCGGCGTGACCGACTATTATCTCCTGGATAGCTATGAACGCATCGTGGAAGTAAAGCGTGCGAAGCGCCTAGGCAGCGTCGGTTTCATATTTCCCAATCTTGAGCTGCGACTGGCGACCGGCACTGACCGATCGCGCGCTGTGAATTTTCACCTTCTCATCAATCCGGAGGATGAGGATCACGTTGCCCAGACCAAACGCTTCCTGAGCCGCCTGACGTTCCGCTATCGCGGGGAGAAATATGGTTGCACCGAAGAAGATCTTCGTATCCTGGGCCGGGCCCATGACCCTGATTGTACGTCGGATGCGCAGGCGCTACGTGCCGGTGTCAACCAGTTCAAGGTCGAATTCGATCAGTTTGTCGAAGAATGGGAGGCCAGCGACTGGATCCGCAAGAATGCGCTGATCGCCGTAGCGACCAACCGGGCCGATGGCACATCGGGTCTACAGACGGATGCTTCTCTGGAAGCGTTGAGACGAAAGATCGAGCAGGCTGCTCACATCATGTTCTCCGGCTCGCCTTCAGACCGGGACTATTGGCTCGGCAAGTCCAGACACGCATCGGCCGACGAGATCACCAAAGCCTATGGCAGCCTCAAACCCTGCCTGCATGGCAGTGACGCGCATCAGGTGGATAGGGTCGGCAAGCCGGACAAGGACCGGTATTCCTGGATCAAGGGCGATCTCAATTTCGAAAGCCTCCGGCAGATCTGTATGGAACCTGAAAGCCGTGTGGTGATCGGTTCGACTCCACCGACCGGCCCGATAGCGGCCAATGTGATCGAGAGTGTTGGAGTGAACAATGCATCCTGGTTTATAGCTGGCCGCGTGCCGCTCAATCCGGGACTCGTGGGCATTATCGGGCCACGTGGGTCGGGCAAGACTGCGCTTGCCGACATGATTGCTGCCGGGGCGCATTCCCTGTCGGCTCATGTGAATGAGCGGTCCTTTGTCCAACGGGCGCAGGAATACATTTATGATGAGGAAGCGCAGCTTGAATGGGCGGATGGTGGGAAGACCGGGAATGAGTTGAAACATGTCGATCTGGAAGGCATGCTTGATGACGCGCGGGTACAGTATCTCTCCCAGCAATTCGTGGAGCGGCTGTGTTCTGCCGCCGGTGCAACCGACGAGTTGATCTCCGAAATCAAGCGAGTCATTTATTCCGCGCATCCGGCGGAAACACGCCAGGGCGCGACAAGTTTCGACGAGCTTCTGGATATTCGTGCCGCACTCGGGCGACAGACACGCCAGTCGTATGAGCGCAGCATTGCCGCGACGGTGGAAGAAATTGCCGCCGAACGGGACAAGATCGACGCGCTTCAAAAATGGAGGGCGCTCGCCGATGGGCACGACAAGACGATCAAGTCGGACGAGTCTGCCAAGCGCAGTCTCATCACAAAAGAGAATGCAGCCACGGCCAAGGCGTTTGAGGATGTGACAAAGGCTCTAGAGTCGAAACGTCAGGCCATCGGCAAGCTGGATCGTCAGAAGAGCGCTCTACATTTGCTGCAGGCCGATGTTCGTGAACACCGGGACACGACCGCACCTGCCTATGTCCGCCGTCTCACGCGGGAGCGGGCGGATGCTGGACTTGAGCAGGACGAATGGAAGCTCTTTCTGACAGACTTCGCCGGCGATGTGGACGCTCTTCTGAAAGCCAGACTTGCAACCGTAGAAGCTGAGATCAAACGACTGAGCGGCGCAGCGCCTGTCCAAGCAGTTGACGAATCCGGCGAAGTGGCCCCTTCGGACATTTCGCTGTTGCCTGCGGATACGGCGCTGAATGACGTCTCATTGCGTGTCCTTGAAGCCGAGGCGCGCCGGCTTGAGGCGTTGATCGGTGTAGATCGTCAGAGGCGTAAGCAATTGGCTTCGCTTACCGAGAAAATTGCCAAGACGAACACCGAACTGGACAAGCTGAAGGTGAAGATTGCCGATGCGGAGACGGCGCAGGCGCGCATCGACGCTTTGTCGGAGAAGCGCGGGAAGGACTATGCAGGAGTTTTCAACGGCATTCTGGCGGAGGAGTCCGCCTTGCGAACCCTCTATGCCCCGCTGGAAGTCCAGTTGAAGGCCGCTGAAGGGGCCGTGGCACGACTGTCTGTATCTATCCGCCGGCATGTCGATATCGAAGCATGGGCGAAAGCGGGTGAGGACCTACTGGATTTGCGCCGGGGAGACGGCTTTCGTGGCCGTGGGGCATTGTTGGCGGCAGCGCAAACACATCTGGAGGCGGCCTGGGGGGCGGGGGACGGCGAAACCGTCGCGCTGGCCATGGCGGCGTTTCGTAGTGCTCACGACCAGGAACTGATCAAGAGTTCACCCTATGATCGCAAGACTCAGCTTGCCGAATATCGCCAGTGGGCCCGACAGATTTCAGCCTGGATCTATGGGACCGAGCATGTATCGGTCTCCTACAGCCTGACTTATGATAGCGTAGAAATTGAGCGTCTCTCACCGGGAACACGAGGGATTGTCCTTCTCCTTCTGTATCTTGCAATCGACCGCGACGATGACCGTCCGCTGATCATCGATCAACCTGAAGAAAACTTGGATCCAAAATCCATCTTCGAGGAACTGGTCGAACGTTTCCGCTCTGCCAAGCATCGCCGTCAGATCATTATCGTGACGCACAATGCCAATCTGATCGTCAATGCTGACGCCGACCAGGTGATCGTGGCCCACTGCGGCCCTCACAATCCGGGCGGCCTTCCGGACCTCAGCTATGAGTGTGGGGGTCTGGAGGATTCTCACATCCGCGCTCAGGTTTGCGACATTCTTGAAGGCGGTGAACGGGCTTTCCGGGAGCGAGCAAGACGTCTCCGCGTCACGCTGACAAATGGCTGACTCGCCGGGAAATACCGTGTGAGTTTAAGTCATCCTGTACGTTTTCATGCGATCATACGCGCGTGAAAGGCGGACATCTCGGATGGTGATTTACGTGCTTGCGCGAGAGGACGGTGAAGAGGGACCTTCGCGTCTCTGGTTCGATCTGACATCACCGCTCCGGCTGGAGCGGGAGAACAAGGCGCCTTACAGGCTGGCTGTTCGAGCCAGGAGCGATACGGTCTCGGGGCAGGGGGCGCAGCGAGCCGAGCTCTGGATGCGGTTTAGCCGGAGCGATGCCCACGCGCTTCGGGACCAGCTCGATGCACTGCTGGCGGAAACCGTCTCAGCGCCAGATGCCGCCAAGATCATAAAGAAGACGAAAGTCGGTGTCGCGCTCAATGGCGGCGTCAACACCGAGACAGGCGACATGGTGCTGGTTTTCGCCGGGAAGAGCGGGCTCGAGCATCATGTCGAAATCCCCTATGATCAGAGCGGCATGATGGCGAGCCTGCTGGATGTTGCCGCCACAAAGGCGGGGGCATGGCAGGATGAGACCTTCGAGAAGGCAGACGGAAAGATCAGGCCCCTGAACATCCAGCCGCGTGAGGCTGAGTTCGTTCTGCTTGGCGAGGAGCCGGAAAGCGGCCGTCCTCTTCTCGTTGCGCGTCTGGCAGGCGGTCACCAGTTTTCCTTTTTGTTGGATCGGAAAATGCTGGAACAACTTCGTCATGGAGCGCGAGGGCGCGGCAAGGCGTTCCAGAGGCCCGCTGATCCGCTCGGGACTGTGGCGGAGGACATTGAATGGTTCGCCGATCGTTGGTGTACGCTGTTCGAACCGCCAAGCAATACGGAGATCCGGCAAGGCGTGGCTGCGCTGCGCCGGCTTCTCAATGATGATGCGCTTGGGGCGGCTTGGAGGGAATGCGGATTCGAGAAACAACCAAAACTTGTTGCTCCCGACCTTGAAGCATTGCTGGAACATCGCGGAGTGAACTTGCAGCATATCGTGTCGCTCGTCGTGGGCAATGCTACACTGGATGGCGTGGAGTATTCGGTGATCGGCGCCGCGCGCTGCGATAATCCCTCGACCGGCATCCCGGCCGATGCCGATGAGGGCTTCGCCCTGGAGACCTTTCACGTCTCGCGTGATGCGCGGGTGGAAGATAATGGCGGTGAACTCACGGCCGTTTGCCAGACCGAGATGTTTCTAGACCAGTTTCTGAATGCACCGGGCGCTGTACGGCTTGGCACGCCGATCCGGCGGCAGGACATTATCCGATACTTCGCGTCATCAGTTGGCGGCGTTCATGTCAGAGGGTTGGGCCAAGGACCCAGACGGCGTGCCAAGGCGTCAATTGCCGAAGAGACTTTGCTCTCCGATCTGCACCACAAGCTCCGGGCGGATATCATGGAAGGACTGTATTTCGTTGTACTGTCCATCGGTCAGGCTGTTGGCCGTTCTGAGGACTTGAAGCGCCTTGCTGCAACGATCCGGGCACGGGATTCTGATACCTGGTCTTGAGGCGGGCGGGGAGAATTTTGGTCAGTGCTCTCAGCCGGAAGGGGAGGGACCATGACCCCAAGAACGGGCGTAACTTGGGGCTCTGACTTGATTGCTTCAGGAAAACGCCTGGTTCCTAGCGCCTCGACGTTCCTAAAGGCTGATCGCTGATACCGCGTAGGACTTGTTGCCATTTAGCGCCTGCGCGGCACGTTCGCAGGCACCGACGAGCTCTTCAAACGATATAGGAGTCCGATCCAGCGATTTTTGGAACTCTCCTCCCGCAGTGTTGATAAGTACCAGCAGTCCGGTGTGCTTTTCGTCTTCGAGCAGGTATTTGTCGCGTACTTGGGTTTCAAGTGTTGTCACAAGTTCGGCACCCGACCAGTGGTCGCGGTCTGCCAGTTTCACTTCGATCACAACGCACCCTAGGCCATTGAGGCGAGCGGTAATCAGGATGTCTGTCCTGTTTCTGCGCGCCGCCTCAGCCTCGCGTGTGATTGTGAAGATGTTGTCGGCAGTTTCTGAAAGTCTGGCGCTCAGCCAATTGCGCAGATCTTCTTCATCACGTTCTAGGTCGCGCGTCCTGCCTCTTCGATATGGACGTGCTTCATCGTGATCAGAATTAGCGAGTCGATAGAGCAGCGTGTCCACCAACTTCTTTACGTAGGAAGAAAACTGCTCACGCGTCTTGGGTGCTGCGCCGAATGACGACATAAACGCGTTGATATCGCCCTTCCGAATGAACGTAGGCTTTGCAGCTGACTTGGCAAGGCGATCGGCCTGATAGCTGAAGGTGTCCCGGTCGCTGAGGTGTTCCGGAGAAATGGCCGCAGCACGGAGTGCCCAGTATGTATCCTCGTTGCCCGTTTGGGAGAGCTGCTCAAACCAATATCGCCTTTGTTCAGCCGCCGTATCCCGTATGCCCGGCGAATAGACACCTTCATGCCATGGATCGCTTTCGGGCCGCGCAGTGCGTAGGCCGATCAAGGCAAGGTTGAGAAGGATTTCGGGGCGATGTTGCAGGTCGTCCTGATTCTGACTGTCAGCTGCGCGGTCCATCATTTCCCGGTAGCGTGCCATAAAGCCGATAAAGGGGCTTGTTTCACCTGTGGGCCATACATGCCTGATCCATGGCTCTGTGATGCGCCAGGCGAAAGCGGCATCCGCGCGATATAAGTATACCATCCAAACCCAGGCACGTTCCAGCTCTCCGCTTGCTGCGGCTGCGCGGAAGGATGACGTGGCCCAGTCTCGATCAATAATGCCAGTTTCCTCAGTATGGAGAATGATTGCCAGTGCTGCTTCAAGGTTCTCGACCGGGCACAGGGAATTCTCCCGCAAAGCCGCAGCGATGACGGGCGCCGCTACCCGGCGAATAGGAAGCGGAGCGTAGCGCAACCTGCTCAACGGTTCTGCAGGAATGCGTTGAGGGTGCCCCCCATTGCGGAGCGCGCTCCGGGCAGGTTCTTCCAACATGGAGGCGAGGAGATCTCCATGATCCGGAAGGAAGGCGACGATCCAGTCGGGAAGCGAGTTCAAGACATGAAACGCAATTGCAAACGCCCTTCGCGCATCATCGGCAGTCCGGCTCAATGTCCCTTCTTCGAGTTCAATTTCAATCCCGCGAACCGCAGCTTGAGCTATCGCCCAATTCTTATCTTCGCCTGCGATCTCCTGAGTGCGATAGCCACGCCAGATTGCCACGTAGCCCTGACGAATATCTCTCGCGGTTCTCATGCCGTACGTTTTTTCCACCCAGTCGAAGTGGGTGGTGACGGTTCCATTCTGTGTTCCCTTTGGTTGAGCGTGAGCGATGTCAGTCAGGAACCTCAACGCCTTGCCGGACCGAATCCGGTGTCGGTGTTTCCAGAAATCATATGACTTTTTGACCCGCCGATACGGCTCTTCCAATGCTGTTCTGGCTCGGCGCCGGATCTTGGCATATCCGCGCTGGTGCACCAGCCAGTGCTGCAATCTGAAGAACGACCGGAAACGCGGCGGTGAGAAACGCCGGCGAATGTCTCTGTCTTTGCTTTGGCGAGCAAAGGCCGAGACAGCCTTGTAGCTCGACTTTCGATCCTCAATGTCTGGAAAGTGATGCCAGATCGCATCAGCGGCGCTGACCAATCTTTGCTGTAACTCCACTCCCGTTGTTGATTTGGCCCTTGCGACAAGTGCTTCGACGTCCTTTGATATCCAGAATGTCGGGGTGTCATGACCTTCGCCCATCGCGAGCGGATGGACAATTTCATATCCTCCAGACACAGGACGTCTGTCCGGGATCAGACTCCACCGACGCTCCAGCAACGCCATTTTCAGTTCAGTGTGTGGGCGTAGTGCCTCGGCGATGGATTTGATCGATTTCGAATATCCGAAGTCGCCGTCCCGATAGGAAACACTACAACATATCTCTATCGCGTCCAGCAACGGGACGGATTGGCTCAAGTTGTCTTCCTCGATGCATTTGAGAAAGCAAGTTGCCAAAGCAGGTAGTAACACCGACGTTTCCGGAACGCAGCGAAGCAAGCGATCATGTTGGCCGTCGCGCGTACCGCGAACGAATTCCAGAATGAACGCGAGCCAGTCTTCTGCAGGCTGCTGAAATCGTTCTACAAGTACCCGGGCAATCCTGCTGTTGCCGGAGCTTTGGTTTCTGCGTTCGCGCGATAGCGCAGACAAAAAAGGCCGGAAATCTTCCAGGGACTGTGCACTGTCTGCTAAAGCCAACGCACTGGATAGTACGTACCCGTTCCAGTCCCCGGCCTTGTCAGGCTCAATCGTGGTCGCGCCACGGATATGAACAAGCGCCTGATCCCTTACTGCTTCCCGGTGTGCGCTCTTGCCAAGCTCCAGTAGCGCTTCGTTCGCGGTCTTCCGTAGAGACAAGGCGAGGTATGGGTTGCAAGCGATGCTGCAGATAGTGTCGGCAAGCGAAGTCATCATGCCCGTGCGGGCGAGATCAATCAGGTTTGCCCGAAATTCGTCAGATGGACTGCTCTCAATGAGAGTGGCGACTGTCGGCGCAAGGTTGGCCTGCGCAAAAACGCTGAGATCGGTGTCGTAAAACCATTCGCCTCTGCGATTGCGGTTCCTATACTGAGCCCCATGCGCATTGAGTATGTCCTGCCGTTCGGTCAAGCTGTACACAGAAGGATCACCCGTCTCCATTAGCAGAGAGGGTTGGATGGTTGTGATTTTGCGCCGAGCGATTGGATTCATCGTCGCAAGCCAGCCGAAGAAATTGAGAAGTGCAGAATCCAGAACAAGTTGATCAGCGAATTTGCCGATAAGGGGATCGATTGGCTTTAAACTCCCGCCAAGCCTCCTGATGGCCCTGTCGAAGAATTGCGCAGCCAGATAATCCTGAAGTTCTTTGTGGCTGAACCTGACACGCCCCCCGGAGTCCGGATCAAAGAATGAATAGCTGAGCAATTGCCGGATGCTTGCTTCGTTCCAGTCCGTATCGATTGCGGCAAGTACGGGGCGGGGGTCTATAACTGTGTCACCCACCTCAAATAGCGAAAAATCTCTCAATCCAGTGAGTGTCGACGCTGCTGCAAGCGCCCGTACACCCTTGTGTACAGACGTAACACTCAGCTCGGATCGTCTCTCCCCAGTATCTGTGGGTCGTAGTTTGTGATCCACGGCTTGTTCGAAGACGGATGATCGGTTCCTGAACCCCGCGGCTCCGTCCATTCCTGAAGCAACATTGCTGTCCCATATGTCGAGCAACAAACCGACTTCGAAGGGGGTCTGTGCGAGAGACTCGATCTTAGCCTCAATGATTGAAGATACGAACGTACGACCATCGATATTATTGGCATCGGCGAGTTTGGACACCTGGTCTCGTTGCAGTGGCAGCAACGCGTAGACACCAACTGCGTTCGCTTCCAGTTGATCATCGCGCTCTAATTGGCGTAACCGTTGCGAACAGGATCTGATCTTGAGCCGGTCAATCTCATCACGCCACTCGCTGCTGCGGGTCGAAAACATAACATGGACATCTTTGCCCCAGGGTGCAACGCCGCTTTCGAAAGCTCTTAGAGCTCCATCGAGAACAACACCATTGGCGCCCCGTGGGAGCCGGGCTTCATCGAGTGCGTCTAGGAAAAAGGTCGCGGGCCCCCCGCGCTTTTTCCAGGACACAAACGCACCATCTGGATTACCATCTTCATTCGAAATAGCGTCTGCGAGCGAGCTGCGCGCGAGCTTTTCAAGACGGACGAAAAATGCAGTCTTCCCTTCATTTCTCAGGCGAGCGATCTGGCTTCGGAACTCTTCGGTTTTACCGGAGCCGGCACCTGCCCGAACCACCGCTATCACATGGCTTCTCACCGTCTCCCAGGTTTCGCCGTAGGCACGGGGGTCAAGCGCCAAACGCAAGGCGTTTGTTTCGCTGTCATCTTTTTCACCTGCGCTGAGGGACTTAAATCGACGATCGAGTTGAATGATCGGGCGTTTAGCCATCTGCACTCCGGAGCGTCGACTTGAGTGAATGCTTGAAGTCTCTCGCTGTATGGCGGGACATGCCTGAATCGCGCGGCTCCGAGCTTTCGTCATGCATTCTGTGCAAGCGTCCTTCGACGACCACGTAAGGTGCCGGCATGATCCCCGGTCGCAAAAGCGTCATGCCAGACAAGTCCTTGCGGCAGTCGCGTTCCATAGCTGAGGTCGCTTTCACACTCATGGGCCGGTCAAAAATCTTTTCTACCACTACGTTTAATTACACCGAATCGCCCCATAAACAAACCATGAACATCTGCGCTGTGATCCAATCTTCAAAATCGTTGCCACGCCATGACAGACTCTAATGCAAATACCAGCGAAGCGATTTGGCGAAATAGCCGATCAGGCGCACATGCAGGGAAGGGCTTCCACTATCAGTGGCTGGTAACTGCGCTGATCCTCGCGCGCCAGGCGATCGGGGATTTTCCGCTGGGCGCTGTCGTTCCTGAAGGTGAAGAGGATTGTGTGGTCGATCTGCCGGAGCGGCCACTCTGGTTGCAGATCAAGTCAACGGACAAGGCGCGCTTCTCCGAGAGCGAACGCGCTCGCTTCCTGGAGGGGGCGCTCAAGAAGTCCAGACACGGTGATGGTCATCCCGACCGCTACGTCGCGCTCTGCCTTCAAAAGCCCGTAGGAGATATCGTCCAGCCCGGTCTCGAAGCGGTGTTTGAAACCATGCCCGCCGATACCGTTCAGGTCAGCGATGCGTTTGACCTGCTGAGACAGGCGCTTGTTCAGGGGTTCGAAGTTTCCGATGCGGTCGCGGAATTGCTGGCAGCCGATCTCCACCAGCTTGTTGCGGAGACCGCTCAAGCCAATGCAAACGTCACTTATGCAAACCGCGTCCGTCTGACGCCATCTTCAGTCGAACGCCGTCTTGAAGGACGACTCACCGCAGTCGATCCGGCGGCAACAAACAGGGCATTGTTCGGCGGCCTCATTGAACCCATCGATTTCAATGAAGCGCTCGACGAGCCAGGGTTCTTTAGGGGCGTGAAAGCCCAGCCGGGTCACGTGGCTGCAGGGCTTGTATTGGAACGCGCCGACCTGGAGGCGGTGGCGCTGAATTCAGAAGCAGGACGCCGAACGCTGTTGTGTGGACCGTCCGGCGCAGGTAAATCCTCAGCACTTTGGCGTATTGCTCGCCGTCTGGCGGACACGCATCGGGTCTTCCGTGTTTCAGACTTGGCAGGCTCGCTGGATGTGCCGTCGATAGTGGCATTCATTGATTCCCGGCGACCTCGTTCTTCGGCGCCGGTGGCTGTGTTTCTTGATGATGCGGGCGCAGCTCCAGATCTGTGGAATGATTTGAGTGCAGATCTTGCGTCCCGGGCACATGTCCGGCTTGTCGCATCCGCGAGAAACGAGGATTTGCGACTGCTTACGGGCACAGCCGGTACGGTGAATATTCCGGTTGGCCTTGATGACGTTCTGGCGCGCAATCTCTATGAGGCACTTCAGGCCCGTGGAGAGACAAGCGCGCCGCACTGGCGGACTGCTTTTGATGAGGCCTCTGGCCTGGTCATGGAGTACCTCTCCTTGCTTACCAGCGGCAAGCGGTTAGCTGAAGTCGTTGGTGACCAGATCACAAGGCGCGAAGAGGAAGGGCGGGCTGATGAGCTGGCACTACTGCGGCTCGCCGCTTTTGTGAATCGCAATGGCGGTGAAGTGAATGCAAAAAGGCTCGCCACCGAAACCGGAATCGATCCGTCGAGTGCCGCCAAGGCGCTTGTACGACTTGTCGATGAGCATGTCATTCGGGAGCGATCGCCTGGCGTGTTGGGCGGGCTACACGACCTGCGCTCGCAGGCTCTGGACAACCGTCTGCATGATGAATTGGTCTATCTCCGCATCGATACTTTGGCACCAGCCCTGAGGGTGGTGACATCCGATACGCTCAGCCGTTTTGTTGACCGCCTGTTTGCCGCCGAAAGTTTGCTTCCGAGTGATCTGGTACTGGACGCACTGGCCGATCTTCTTAGAAAAGCAGATAGCGCGAAAATCTGGGCTGAAGTCTTCCTGGGGGTAGGGCACGCGAGTCTGGAGAGACGTGCCAGGATCATGATCGAGGTGGCTGAGACTCATCAGATCGCTCGCGGGTTTCTGGACGTTATGTCGATGTTTGCGGCCCCCAGCGTCGATATGAATGCATTCAAGGGCCTTGGCGATCTCGGAAAGTTTAAATCTGCCGTAGAAGCTTTCCGAGCGAGGCCGGCAGGCGACCTTCGGCGCGAACTGGTCGATCGCCTGAAAACAAGACCCAACACTCCGCAGCCGAAAACAGTAGATGAAGTGTTAGCGCTTGTAACCGCTGTCTCACCGATGATCGGTTCGCAATCTTTGCCAGTCGACATCGAGTTTAGCCAAGTTGATTTTGGCTCCGCACCCATATTGCGTGTTGCAGAATTCATGCGTGCTTTGGCGGCCCATGATCATTCCGCGGCACTTGGTTTGTCAGAGCAACTCGGTGGGCCTGCCGCTTTGGGAGAGCGGTTGGCACGTGAGCGGCCATGGTTGCTGCCCGTCGAATTTCAGGAACAAGAGATCGGTCTTGTCGCGAGGTGCGACAGATTACTAGCTGGCCCTCTTGGTGAGCAGGACCTCAATGATGTCTTGGTAGAGGTTTGCGATGCAATGGCCGGATTATTCCCAAATGCCGTCAGATGCGATTGCGAAGCGATCATGCCGAATGGCGGATCTATGCTGATCGATGGCCACGTCCTCGCTTCCAAGACGATTCCCCGTAGCAATCTGCCTGCTCCGAGTGAAGCGGCGTGGAACAGAGCTTTCCAATCAAAAGTCCGTGTCGTGTCGGACTCTGAATCCCCGGCGGAGATGGCTGCACGACTGGCGGATGCCACAAGAACCACGGAAAGCCTGCTCAGGCGGGTAACGGAAAAATGGGGAAAGGGGAAACGGCCTGCGTTCTCGGGTGGATTTCGGGAGGATGCAATCAAATTGATTGAGTCGCTGCAGGCCTTTCCAGCGGATAAAGTCGAACACTGCGCTTCTGACGGGAAAACTGTTCCGTCGCTCGCGAATACGATTGTGGATATCTTTTATCACGTGCTCGCAAAACTTGACGCACTTGGAAGCGAACAAAATGGTCGGCCACTTCTGCTTGCCCTGGCCGCTGGAGAGGGCTCGCGTAGATTATTGGCGCATCTCTCGCACCCACTATGGAAGCATACAGAACAACCGCCTCATAAAGCCCTTCAAGACATGTCAGAGCGGTGCAGCCAGATTCGCACGCTCGCGCTCGAGTCAGAATTCGGCTCTCGGAAATCTAATCAGAACACATCGAAGACCAGCCAGAATGCGCTGAAGTTTGCTGCCAACCTGGCATCAAGGCGTTTGAATCAGCAGATGAATGCGGATCTCAACAAGCTGGGCAGCGCCATGGAAGCGTCCGGTTTGCAGACCGAGATTCTCAGAAAAGCTCACGATGGTGATGTCTACACTTGGCCGATCGATCGCGTGACTGTTCTCCTGGATGTTGGGGACCACGAGTTCGCTGAACAAGCGCTTGAGGAAGGGATACGGGTTGTTTCCGAGCAATTTGACGACCCGCAGCAGGTCACAATTGTGCCTGTGGTTTCAGGTCGTATCCTTCAGGATTGGGCGATGCGGCTTATTAGCGGTAGAGCAAGCCAGGATGCCGCCTTCGGAGAATACTGGTCAGACACTCTCCGCGATCGGTTCGCCGACACACCTCTGGCCCGACAAGCTAGGCAGGCGATGGAAAGCGCCTGTTTCATCTCTATGATCGCAGCACGGAGAGCTATTGACCAATTGCATGAGGCTGAGGCCATCGCATTTGACGCGGCAATACGGGGTCTTTCTGACAGTTCGAGCAGCCTGAGCGATGCGATGCAAACTCATCTATCCGATGTGCTCGGTGTCGCGATAGGATTACTACTGCAAGCTCAGCAATGCCTGGATGATGAGATTTCTACAGTGCCTGTAGATACCCGCTTGTGTGAGCGTTTGACAAATGATGTGTCGGATTCACCTTCGCACTTCGCTGCGAATTGGGGATTGGCTCTATTCGATTTGGCCATTGCCGAGGCGGCAGCTGACTGAAGGGCGATTTCGCGCAATGTTTCTTACAAAGCCAGTTGGAATTGAGGTTTGAATTCGCCGGATAGTACCGGATGCGCTATCCGGCCGCTCGGCACAGGCACCGGCTATCGTGTATTGCCCAAGGCGAGAGCAACAATGGAATCCGCACTCAGGTGTGTGTAGCGCTTCAGCATCTTCCAGTCCTTGTGGCCTGTGACCAAGGCGACCTGTTGAATTTTCAACCCTGCCTCGAAGAGCCTGCTTGTGCCTTCGTGGCGTAGGTCATGGAAGTGCAGGTCCTCGATATCGAGGTCGGCGCATGCGCGCCTGAAGGCGGTTCCGATTGAGCGTGGGTTGTGTGGAAAGACGCGGCCGGTGCTGTTACTGGACCGGCGCTGCTCATTGATGATCTCCCAGGCGTCATACCCAGTGAGGTCGACCAGAGGCACTTTCTGATGATTGCCGTCTTTCTGCCTGGGATCCTTTCGGTCACGGACCGTAACTATGCGCCGCCTCATATCGACATCATCCCACTGGATTGAGCAAATCTCAGATTGACGCATTGCCGTTGCGATCGCGAAGCGAACAATCCGGCTCATCGGAGCGCGGTAGCGCTCATTGGCGTCAAAGAACTCGAACAGATCATCGAGTTCCTCTTGCGAGGGTCGGCGATCCCGTTCCCGGCTTTTCCCGATCAGGCCGAGCCTATTGAGTGCAACGCGCGCAAGGTTGATTTCCTCGACTGGTGTATGGACGCCATGCACGGCTTTTGCATGAAGAAGGATTGTCTTCAGATAGGATATGTCCATCGCGATCGTCGGAGGGCCAGCGCCTTCATGAGATCTCTGGCGTCCGAATTCGACAACGGTCTCGCGATCAATCTGATCGATGCGCATGTGGCCGATATCGAGTTTTAGCTTGTTCAGCGAGTAGGACTTCGACCGGCGCAGGGGCTTGCGGGACTCGTGCATGTCCGCGATGTGGAGGTCGACGAGATCAGAAAGTGTATTGAGATGTTTGGGACGAGCTTTGGAGACGCTTTCGCCACGGTCGATGCGGCGTTCCATGTCCACGGCCCAACCGTCCGCGTCACGGCGACGCTTGAAGCTCTTCGAGACATACCGCCCGTTGCGCCGCACTTGGGCCCGCCAGCTTCCGGAGGGAAGTTTTACAATCGTCGCCATTTCGTGTGCGCTCCGTGTGCACAGACAGATCAAAACCGGTACAAGCGTGTGCAAATTTGTCCAAAAAAGTGCACACGTTCTTGTTTTAGCCCTTTGAAACTACTGAAAAAATGCAAATAAATCAAGCCTATAGATTTTCTGTTGCCCCGATGATGGACTGGACGGACCGGCATTGCCGGATGTTCCATCGTGCATTGTCGAAGCGCGCCTTGCTCTGGACCGAAATGGTGACCGCAGATGCCGTGATCCACGGTGATCGCGACCGCCTGATTGGCTTCAGCGCTGACGAGCACCCGGTTGTGCTGCAGCTTGGCGGTTCGGACCCGCACAAGCTCGCCGAGGCAGCCCGGATCGCGGAAAGCTTCGGCTATGACGAGGTCAACATCAATTGCGGTTGCCCATCGGACCGTGTGCAGTCCGGCCGGTTTGGTGCCTGCCTGATGCAGGAGCCGGCCACCGTGGCCAGCTGTGTCAGCGCGATGCGGCAGGCGGTATCCATTCCCGTGACAGTCAAGTGCCGGGTTGCTGTCGATGATGACCCGCCGCGCGAAACCCTGTTCGGCTTTGTCGATCAGGTCGCCGATGCCGGCTGTGAGGTCTTCACCGTGCATGCGCGCAAGGCCTGGCTCTCCGGGCTCAGCCCGAAGGAGAACCGGGACATTCCACCGCTCGATTATGGCCTGGTGGCCGACCTCAAAGCCGAGCGGCCCGAGCTCACGATTGTCCTCAATGGTGGAATAAAGACGCTCGGCGAGAGCGCTGAACACCTAAAGACTTTCGACGGCGTCATGCTTGGGCGGGCCGCCTACCAGACGCCCCACGTCCTGACGCATGTCGACCGGCTGCTCGAGACCGGGCAGGGGCATGACGCTTTCGATATGCAGGCCTGTCTGGACGGGCTGCAGGCTTACCGTCCCTATATGGCGGCGCGCCTGGAGGAGGGGGTGAAACTGTCCTCCATGACGCGGCATATGCTGGGCCTCTTCGCAGGCCAGCCTGGCGCAAGAGGCTGGCGGCGTACGCTGTCTGAAAAAGCCGTTCGAGCTGGTGCGGGGCTCGAAGTGCTGGACGAAGCGCTGTCCCATGTTTCGCCGCACGTTGTTCCGGCATGATGGCCGCGTTCGTCTCGGAATACGGCATCCTGCTTGTCTCCCTGATCGCCGCCGGCCTTGCCGCCGGGCTGGCTGCAGGCCTGTTCGGGATCGGTGGCGGAGCGGTCATCGTGCCTGTCCTCTATTTCCTGCTGACGGCGCTCGGCTATGGCGAAACCGCGATGCACGTTGCCATAGCGACGTCGCTTGCGACCATCATCCTGACATCGATCCGCTCCGTCATGGCGCACAACAGGCGGGGGGCGGTCGACTGGGCTGTCATCCGCGGCTGGGCGCCCTGGATCGTGCTGGGCGCCGTTATTGGCCAGTCCATTGCAGGCTATGTGTCGAAGGACGTCCTGACGTTCATTTTTGGCGCCCTGCTTCTGGTGCTGGCAATGCAGCTCTATTTCGGACGTCCCAGCTGGCGGCTGGCTGAAGACCTGCCCAAAGGCCCGGCCCGGATGGGGCTTGGCAGCGCGCTTGGGACGCTCTCGGCCATTATGGGGATTGGCGGTGGAACGTTCGGCGTAAGCCTGATGACCGTCTGCGGCCGGCCGATCCATCAGGCTGTTGCCACAGCGGCCGGCTTCGGTGTCGCCATCGGATTGCCGGGGGCGGCCGTTGCGATCGGGAATGGCATTGGGAAGGCCGGTCTCCCGCCTTTCTCGCTGGGCCATGTGAACCTGCCCGCCTTCGCGCTGATATCGATCTGCACGGTGACCATGGCGCCGGTCGGCGCGTCCCTCGCTCACAAGCTCGATGCCGGCCTGTTGCGAAAGCTCTTTGGCGTGCTGCTGGTGGTCGTATCGGTTCGGATGGTCTGGAAGGTTATTGGCGGATGATCAGGCGATCGCCGCGGAACTCATAGGAATAAAGCTCGCGCAGGAAGCTCATGCCAAGAAGCGACTGCGTCAGCTCCTCGCGCATCACCATGGCGCTGACATTCTTCACCTCGACCTGACCGATCTTGATGGAGTCGATCCGCACGCTCGCTCCATGAGTAAGGCCGCCAGCGGTGCGGATCTCCCAGATATATTCGAGTTCATCGGGCGAGAGCCCCATCTTGCGGGCATCGTCCTGGGTGATCGCGACCGTGCTGGCGCCGGTATCCACCATGAAGTCGACGCTGGCCTTGCGGTTGACCAGCGTTCGCGCCCAGTAGTGGCCATCGTCCCGGATGGAGAGCACGGCCTGGCGCCGTGTTGTGTCGGCAGGCTGGGGCATTGTGGTCGCCGAGTTGATTTCAGCGGCTGGCCGGCTGGAATCAGGTTCAGGCGTTTCGTCGAGTTTCGGCACGACGAAGATGGCGACGGCGCCGGCAATCGCGGCTGCGCTGATCAGCGTGGAGACCAGGCGCGCGCTCATGCGTTCGGGCCAAGCTTTCCGAGCGATTTGAGATGATCCATCCGGTCGCCCAGCACGCTCATCACGTCCTGGCGCTGCTCATGGGTGAGTTTGGTCCAGGTGCCGATTTCCATCAGCGTCCGACCGCATCCAAGACAAAATCCGGTCTGGCCGTCCACGGCGCAGACGGACTGACAGGGCGACATGATGGGAATTGGCTTTTTCGTCATTTCAATTTCACTGTGCGACTTTTGTCGTAGATTGGCAAAAAATCACGAATCTTTCATTGACTTCAACGGGTCTTTCAGGCGGTTTGCCCCCATTCCTATGTGTGAGTGAATACGTTGAGTGACGCAGCCTCTCCTGCAACGCCTTTTGATGATGTGCGCGATTTGGCACTTCGCAAGGTCGAACATGATCCGGCCCCTGCAGAAAGCGTAAGGCAGGCGCTGCTCGGCATGGGGCGAGAGGGCGATTTCGGGCGCCTCGGTGAAGCCGCCGAATGGCTGGCCTACTGGCAAGGCCGGTTTCCGCCGCGCATCGAGAACGCAACGCTTGCCCTGTTCGCTGGCTCGCACGGTATCTCGAGCAAAGAGATCACGCTTTCCAGCGATGACAGTACCCGCTCCAAGGTGGAAGCCCTCCGCGAAGGAAAGGCGCCGCTTTCGGCAATCGCTGCACAGGTTGGCGTAAACATCCGGGTTTTCGAACTTGCCCTCGACAAACCGACGGCGGATTTCGCGGAAGTCCCGGCGATGTCCGAACGCGAGTGCGCGGCGACGATTGCCTATGGTTTCGAGGCTCTTGAGGGAAAGCCGGACCTCCTCGCCCTCGGTGTCATCGGTGCCGGAATCGGGACGTCTGCGGCGGCCGTGGCCTGCGCGCTTTATGGCGGCACCGCCAATTACTGGGTTCGCCCCGGGCCCCAGACTCCCAAGGATGTCAGCGCATCTCGCACCGAACTCGTGAACAAGGCCCTGGCGACGCATCGCGGCCACCTGGATGATCCGCTGGAGGCTTTGCGCTGCCTTGGCGGGCGTGAGCTGGCCGCTTGCGTTGGTGCCATCCTGGCCGCGCGCATCCAGTCTGTGCCGGTCGTCCTCGATGGCTTCGCCACGACAATTGCGGCTGGCGTTGTCCATGCCATCAATCCGGATGCCGTGGCGCATGTGCTGTCGGGACATGTGACGAAACGTCCAGCCCATGAGGCCGCGCTTGAGCGCATCGCCATGAGGCCGCTCCTGCCGTTCGAATTCAATACTGGCGGGGGCATGGGGTCGGCTGCCGCTGTCGGTGTTCTGAAGACAGCATGCGCGCCTTTTCTGGGGCAGCCGGCGAATTAAGTCCGGAGAAACTGCTAAATCGGGTGCGACAAGGCTTACGTTGACGTCCGCGTCAACTTGCTTTCGTTCCATCGTGCAGGCAGAAGGGAACGAAATACCAAATAAGAAAATCGATCGCGAGGATAAGCGTATGAACCTGGAATTCACCCCGGAGGAAGTCGAGTTTCGCAAGGAGGTCCGGGCCTTCATCGAAGAAAACTACCCCAAGCACCTGCGCGGTGTCGGGGCACGAGAGGATCTCGGCAAGGACGACATGCTCGCCTGGCACCAGATTCTCGGCGAAAAGGGCTGGTCTGTTCCGGCCTGGCCAGAGAAGTATGGCGGCACGGGCTGGACCCCGACCCAGCGCTACATCTGGTCTGAAGAGAATGCCCGCATGGACACCATCATGCCGCTGCCTTTTGGCGTCTCGATGGTCGGCCCGGTGATCTACACCTTCGGCTCCGAGGAAATGAAGGCCAAGCACCTTCCGGGTATCCGTTCCGGCAAGGTCTGGTGGTGCCAGGGCTATTCAGAGCCGGGCGCAGGCTCCGACCTCGCTTCGCTGAAGACGACGGCCGTGCGCGACGGTGACCACTATGTGATCAACGGCCAGAAGACCTGGACGACGCTCGCCCAGCACGCAGACTGGGGCTTCTTCCTCTGCCGCACCGATCCAAACGCTGCCAAGCCGCAGGAAGGTATCAGCTTCATCCTCGCCGACATGAATACGCCGGGTATCGAGGTGAAGCCGATCAAGACCATCGATGGTGGCCATGAGGTCAACGAGACCTGGCTGACCGATGTTCGCGTGCCGGTGGAGAACCTCGTCGGCAAGGAGAATGAAGGCTGGACCTATGCCAAGTTCCTGCTCGCGCATGAGCGCTCCGGCATTGCTGGCGTGGCCCGTTCCAAGCGCGGCGTCGAAAAGCTGCGTGCGATCGCCTCGACGGAGCTGCTCGACGGCAAGCCGCTGATCAAGGATGACGATTTCATCCGCAAGATCAGCCAGCTCGAAATCGACCTGACAGCGCTCGAGTTCACCGAGCTGCGGACGCTGGCTGGCGAAGCGCAGGGCAAGGGCCCCGGCCCGGAAAGCTCGATCCTCAAGGTGAAGGGCACGGAAATCCAGCAGCGCCTGACCGAGCTGACCCTGGAAGCGGTCGGCCATTATGGCCACCCGTATTTCCGCGGCTTCCCCGAGGACGGCTCGAACGAATTCCCGATCGGGCCGGACTATGCCCATCAGGCCGCGCCGACCTATTTCAACATGCGCAAGACGTCCATCTATGGCGGCTCGAACGAGATCCAGCGCAACATCATCACCAAGATGATCCTGGGGCTGTAGACCCAATGGTGCGTGCACTCATCCTGCTTGTCATGTCGATTGCATCTGCGCAGGTGAGTGCCGCCCAGCAGGGATTCCAGTCTCCGCAGCCGGGCACCATGATTACCTGGAAGTACGAGTTCGGCGACCAGACCTATATCCGGTTGAATGAAGTCGTCATCTCCGGAGAAGACTTCATCATTTACGATCCGGACATTCAGCGCTCCAGCGGTGAAGCGGCGGACTACATCGTCGAGTTTTCGGGGGTGCATTCGCAGTCGTGCGACCAGCCACTGCCCGGCGATGAAGACCGGGCGGCGCTGTCGGCGATCTGGCCCCTGATTCCGGGTGCTTCGGCCTCCGTGCGCACAGGGGTCAACAGCGCCTACAGCGTTGCAGAGCCTGTGAAGGTTGAGCTCATTTCCAATATCGAGGGGGCCGGTGATGCATTGTCGGTCCAGACGGCGTATGGCGAGGCCGAGATGACCCTTGCTGTCTCGCCTGTTCTCGGTATGCCGGTTCAGGTTGTCTGGGCATCGGGTGACAAGGGCCAGGTGCTGGAAGTGATCGAGCCTCAGGGGGGCTTGAGTCCGACCGACATGGCTGGCCAGGACCTTGGATACTGCTCGGAGCTTCTGGAGTGAAAGTGAACGAGATACCCAAAGGCGCGGCATCGGGCTTCAGGTTGTTTCCGGTTGCTCCGGTCGCCGCTGCTGCTGTCCTGGCAAGCCTGTCTTGTCCCGCCTCGGCGGACGAGCCGGCCTTGCCGGAACTGGAGGCCGGTTCGTCTGTCTTCTGGTCGTCCAGCACCGGCGGCAGCGCGGATACGTTCCGCGAGCGCGTGGTTCTCACTGGAGACGACTGGGTACTGTACCAGAGCATCTTCGACACCGAAGAAGACGAGGCGATGTCACCCGACAGCCTTTTCCTGCTCTATGGCGGCATCGACTATCGCAGCTGCTTTGACACGCCGCTGCCGACCGAAGCCGAACGTGACGCCATCAAGGCGCTGCGGCCATTCAGCGAAGGTGCAACGGTCGAACTCGCATCGCTGGAAGACGATCCCGTGGTGCGGGTTGGAGCCGCCACGGAATACTTTCTTATGGGGCAGACGCATCCGGCCCATGAGGTCCTGATCGACTACGGGGATGAAGACCTGAATGAGAAACTTGTTGTCCTTGATGACTATCCGCTGACGGTGGTTATCGACTGGGATGATAGCAGCCAGGACCGCGTGATGATGGTGTCTGGTGCCAAAACGACCAAGATCACGCCGCCCACCGCAAGCCAGCTCGGCGCCTGTGCGGCCATACTCGACGAATATTGAACAAAGGGAATTTGGAGGAAACCGATGGATTTCAACTTTTCAGAAGAACAGACAATGATCCGCGACAGCCTGGCACGGCTGCTTCGCGATCAATATGACTTCGACACCCGCCGCAAGGTCTCGGAAAGTGATGCAGGCTGGCGTCCGGAGATGTGGCAGCAATTCGCCGAACTCGGCCTTCTCGCTGCGCCGTTTTCAGAAGACGATGGCGGTCTTGGCGGCGGCGCCGTCGACTCCATGGTCATCATGGAAGAATTCGGCAAGGCTCTGGTCGTCGAACCCTATGTCCCGACGATCGTCTGCGCTGGCGGTTTCCTGAAGCACGCGGGCACGCCGGCCCAGAAGGAAGAGCACCTCACGGCGATCATCGGCGGTGAGCGTGTCTTCGCTTTCGCCTATGCTGAGCCGCGTGGCCGCTATGACCTGCACGACCTCGAGACGACGGCGAAGAAGGAAGGCGGCAGCTATGTGATCAGCGGTCACAAGGCCGTTGTGATTGGCGCGCCGTGGGCGAGCCACCTCATCGTGACCGCCCGCACATCGGGCGACCGTCGCGACAAGAACGGCATTTCCGTCTTCATCGTCGAGAAAGGCGCCGATGGCGTCACGACGCGTGACTACCCGACAGTCGATGGCCGCCGTGCATCCGAGGTCTACTTCGAGAATGTGACAGTGCCGGCCGATGCCCTCATCGGCGAGGAAGGCAAGGCCCTGCCGCTGATCGAGCGGGTTGTCGACGAAGCCACCGTCGCCGTCTGTGCCGAGGCCATGGGCGCCATGGGCGTCGCCCACCAGATGACCGTTGAGTATTCCAAGCAGCGCAAGCAGTTTGGCATCGCCATCGGCAAGTTCCAGGTTCTCCAGCACCGTATGGTCGACATGTTCATGGAGCATGAGCAGTCGATTTCCATGACCTATATGGCGACGCTGAAGCTCGATGAGGATGAAGTCACACGCAAGAAGGCGGTTTCCGGTGCCAAGGTCCGGATCGGCCAGGGCGGGCGTTTTGTCGGCCAGGAAGCGATCCAGATCCATGGCGGCATGGGCATGACGGACGAACTGGCTGTTGGCCACTATTTCAAGCGCCTGACCATGATCGACAGCGAGTTTGGCAATATCGATCACCATATGCGCCGCTACACGGCGCTCAGTGGCGAGGTCGAGAAGGTCGCTGCCGAGTAAGCCGTCCAAAAGCTTTCATTTGACGCAAGGACCCGTCCTGCCCAAGCTGGCAGGGCGGGTCTTTTTTATCGGGAGGATACATGTACAGGAAATCTCTCGTCACGGCGCTGGCGGCGATTGGGCTCTCTGCGGGGGCCAATGCACAGGGCAGTGGTCAGCCCGAACCATGCAGCTCGCCGCCCTACGAGGCTTTTGACTTCTGGCTCGGCGAATGGACCGTGACCGACCTGGCCGAGCAGCCGGCTGGAACGAATATCATCACGAAGGAAGAGCGCGGCTGTCTGATCGTCGAACACTGGACGAACACGGCTGGCGGCACCGGGCAGAGCTACAATTATTACGACCCGGGCGACAAGAAGTGGCACCAGCTCTGGGTCAGCGCCGGCTCGGTCATCGAGTATTCCGGCGGGATCAACCAGAGAGGCCACATGTTGCTCGAAGGTGAGATCAAGTACCGCAATGGAACGACCTTCCCCTTCAGGGGCAGCTGGGTCCCCAATGATGACGGCTCGGTCACGCAGCACTTCGAGCAGTACAATCCCGAAACCGAGGAATGGGACGACTGGTTCATCGGAACTTACCGGAAGTCGTAAGGTCAGGGCTCGACATCAGGGCAGCCAGCCTGCCATAGACCATCCCGGAACCTTCATCAGATTATCCGGGAGCGCTGCACCATGTCCGTCATCAAACTTGAAAAATCCGGCCCGATTGCGACCCTGACGCTGACCCGGCCGGACATGATGAACGCGCTTGGCCAGGAAGGCGACGGTCCTGCCGTGGCCGCGGCCTGCGCCGAGATCGAGGCAGACCCGGCAATCCGTGTCGCAATCCTGACGGGCGAGGGAAAGGCCTTCTCGGCCGGCGGCGACGTCAAGGCCATGCGTGACCGCAAAGGCGCCTTTGGCGGCAGCCCGAACGACATCCGCAATGGCTATCGCCGCAACATCCACCTGGTGGTCAAGTCGCTCTACAATCTCGAAGTGCCGCTGATTGCTGCGGTGAATGGTGCCGCAATCGGCCTTGGCTGCGACGTCGCCTGCATGGCCGATGTCCGGATCGCCGCCGATCATGCGAAATTTGGTGTGACCTTCCTGAAGCTCGGCCTCATTCCCGGCGATGGCGGGGCCTGGCTGCTACCGCGCATTATCGGCAACTCGCGCGCGGCGCAGCTGCTTTTTACCGGTGACGTTATCGACGCACAGACGGCCAAGGAATGGGGGCTGGTCTCCGATGTCGTGCCGGGTGACCAGCTGATGGACGAGACCATGAAGCTCGCCGAACGCATGGCTGTCCAGCCGCCGCAGTCCCTGCGCCTCGCCAAGACGCTGCTGCGTCACGGCCAGAGCGCCTCCTATGACACGATCATGGAGCTGTCGGCGGCCTCGCAAGCCCTCATGCACGAGACCGAGGACCACATGGAAGGCGTGAACGCCATTCTCGAAAAACGCGCGCCGAAGTTTGAAGGCAAATAGCCTGACCGCCATGCCGTCGCCGCGCCGCCTGATTTCTACCGGTTCGCCCTTTGAAGGGACTTTGGGCTATTCGCGCGCGGTGGTGCAGGGCGACTGGTGTTTCGTGTCCGGCGTGACCGGCTACGACTATGCGACGATGGCCATGCCAGAAGATGCTGCCGCGCAGGCCGAAGCGTGTTTTGCCACCATTTCGCGCGTCCTGGATAAAGCGGGCTTCGGAATGAGTGACATCGTCCGTGTCCAGTACACAGTGGTCGACAGAGGCCTGGTCGACGCTATCGCGCCCGTACTCGGCCGGCATCTCGGGACGATCCGCCCGGCCGCGACCATGGTGGTCGCCGGGCTGATTGCGTCGGAAATGAAGATCGAAATCGAGGTGACGGCCTTTCGGGGCTGAGCGCCCGCATCCGCGACGTCATGGCTTGCCCGGCCGAAACAGTTGGTTATGGTTCTACAAACAGAAAAATCACTGGGAGGACTGCATGATCGGAGTTGTCGCGAAACTGACCATCGCCGAAGGGAAGAACGCCGAGTTTGAAGAGGTCGGCAAGGATCTCATGGCAAAGGTCAAGGCAAACGAATCCGGCACGCTGACCTACCAGCTCTACAAATCGAAATCCGACCCGCAGACTTACATCTTCATGGAGGAGTATGCCTCCGAGGATGCACTCAAGGCACACGGCCAGACCGACTACTTCAAGGCTGCCGGCGCCAAACTGGGCGCCTGTCTCGCAGGTCGCCCGGAAATCGAATATTTCGACATCGTCGAATAGGCGCTGAGCCGGTTCGGCGCGCATAATGGCTGAGCATAAAGCCCCCGGATTTCTCACCCGCCTCGCCTATGGCGTAGGCGGCGCGGCAGGTGGCATCAAGAATAACGGCTTCGAATATGTGCTGCTGTTATTCTACAGCCAGGTGCTCG
This sequence comes from Henriciella mobilis, assembly GCF_003576285.1. Classification (NCBI taxonomy): domain Bacteria; kingdom Pseudomonadati; phylum Pseudomonadota; class Alphaproteobacteria; order Hyphomonadales; family Hyphomonadaceae; genus Henriciella; species Henriciella mobilis. Next base: position 587,569 of record NZ_QWFX01000005.1, read on the forward strand.
GCCTGTCGGCGGTTCTCGTGGCAGCGGCGCTTTGGATTGCGCTGCTGATCGATGCCGTTTCCGACCCGATTGTCGGCTACTGGTCGGACAATCTGCGTACCAAGTGGGGCCGCCGCCACCCGCTCATGTACACGGCGATGATCCCGGTCACGATCGCCTATTTCTTTGTCTGGAATCCGCCCGGAGACCTTTCCGGGCTCGGCCTGTTTGCCTGGCTCCTCGGATTCACGGTCGCTGTGCGCCTGATGTACACCCTGTTCGAAGTGCCGAGCACAGCGCTCGCAGCGGAGCTGACCCAGGATTACGACGCGCGCACATCACTGATGTCGTTCCGCTATTTCTTTGCCTGGGTTGGCGGCCTGACCGTCCAGATCGTCCTGTTCCTGTTCCTTCTGAAGCCGAGCGAAGGCGACCCCTCGGGCTTCTTCCATATTACCGGCTGGCACACTTATGGCCTGCTTGGGGCCTGTTGTATCCTGGCGTCGATCACCGTCACGTCCTTCGGGACGCACCGGCATATTCCCCACCTCAAGGCGCCCCCTGCGCCTCGCAAGCTCACCCCGTTGAAAGTGCTGGGTGAGATCTGGGAGACGGTGTCCAACCCCTCGTTCCGGGCCCTGTTTCTCGCAACGCTGTTCGGGTTGCTGGCATCTGGCGTCTCGGCAACCTTGAACCAGTACATCAATGGCTTCTTCTGGGAGTTCTCGAATACCCAGATCACCGGACTGACCGCAGCCGTCTATGTTTCGTCGATCCTCGCGCTCGTTCTCGCGCCGATCGCCGGCCGCATCTTCGGCAAGAAGCGCGCGGCCATCACCATCGGCATCCTCGCGTTCACGATAGCGCCTATGCCGGTCATCGCACGCCAGTTCGGTCTCTTGCCGCCGAATGGCTCAGACGAACTCTACATGATTGTGCTTGGTATCACCGTCTTCGACCTGGCCCTGATCATCGCTTACCAGATGCTCGCCGCGTCCATGGTGGCTGATATTGTCGAGCAGAACGAACTCGTGACCGGGCGGCGGTCCGAGGGCATCTACTTCGCGGGCATCAGCTTCATGCGCAAGCTCGCCCAGGGCGTGGGTGTGCTGACTGCGTCCTTCATCCTTGCCGTTGCTGCCATCACGCCCGGCATGCGGGCTTCGCAGGCAAGCGACGAAGCCGTGCGGACACTCGGCTGGGGCTATGCGCTGACCTTGTTGTCGCTATGGATGATCATGATCGTGTGCGTCAGCTTTTACCGGATCAGCCGCGAGGACCACGAGAATAATCTGCGGGCATTGGCAGAGCGCGACCAGGCCACTTGATTGCTGCGGCCGGAACGTCTTTCTGAATTGTCATGAATTGCCTGATTGCGCCCCCTGCGGCGCCGCAATAGAGCCATTTTCATGATGCAAACCAACACCATGACCCGCCATGTTTCGAAACTGCTTCTGGTGAGTGTGGTCGCTGTGCTCGCCCTGCTTGCAGTTCTTATCAGCCCGCTCTTCTCAGCCGGACAGGCTGGCGCGCAGGGCGTCAGTTTCTTCGGCAACGATACCGACAAGCAGGTGCCTCAGACCCACGCGCAGGTGGAGCTGTCCTATGCGCCACTCGTCAAGAAGGTCTCGCCGGCGGTGGTGAACGTCTACACAAAGAAAGTCGTTCGCCAGAACGTTTCCCCCTTTGCCAATGACCCGATCTTTCGGGAGTTTTTCGGAGCCCCTCAGGAGCGTGTCCAGAATTCGCTCGGCTCCGGGGTGATCGTCTCTGATGACGGCGTGATCGTCACCAATAACCACGTTGTGGCCGACGCCGACGAGTTGCTCGTCGTCCTCTCGGATCGCCGCGAATACGAGGCAGAGCTCATCCTTGCTGATGAGCGTACCGACCTTGCCGTGCTGCGCATCGACACCGAAGGCGATCCGCTTCCGACCGTACAGTATGGCGACACGCGTGATACGGAAGTCGGCGACATCGTTCTGGCCATCGGTAACCCGTTCGGCGTGGGACAGACGGTCACCAGCGGCATCATCTCCGCGACGGCGCGGACCGATGTCGGCGTGTCCGACTACGCCTTCTTCCTGCAGACCGATGCGGCAGTGAACCCTGGCAATTCCGGTGGCGCGCTGGTCAATACGAAGGGTGAGCTGGTCGGCATCAATTCCGCCATCTTCTCGCGCTCTGGCGGCTCGAACGGCATTGGATTTGCCATCCCGGCCGAGATGGTCAAGCGGGTCGTCGATGCTGCGGTCAACGAGGGGCGTATTGTCCGCCCATGGCTCGGCCTGAAGGCGCAATCGGTGACCTATGACATCGCCAAGTCGCAGGGCATGAACCGGCCGGTCGGCGTGATGGTGACGGAAGTTTTCGATGACGGCCCGGCCGACGAGGCGGGCTTGAAGCGCGGCGACCTGATCACGGAGATCGATGGCCGCGAGGTTTTTGACGAGAATGGCCTGAAATTCCTGGCCGCGACGCGTTCACCCGGAGAGGTCTCCCAGCTGAAAGTCCTGCATGGCGGGCGCTATGAGACGGTCGGTGTCACGCTCGCACCGCCACCGGGAGCGACCAAGGCTGAACTTGAGCTGCTGGAAGGCCGCCATCCGTTTTCCGGTGCGGAAGTTGCCGAGCTTTCCCCCCGCCTCGCTGAGGAGATGGGCCGCGATCCATTCGTGACAGGGGTGCTCGTGACCCGGATCCTGCGCGGCGCATACGCCTGGAGGGTTGTGCGCCCCGGCGACCTGATCGTCTCGGTCAACAATGCGCCGATCAAGACCCTGGAGCAGCTGGACGAGGCCCTCGATACCGATGCGTCGCGCTGGGCGATCGAGCTTGATCGCAATGGCCGCCGGATTGCCGGAACGGTAACCCTGTAAAACCGGCCTTACGGTCTCGCTATCCTGAAAGGCGAGTGCTAGCTTTCCGCAATCTTGGTTGCGGGAGGCATTTATGTACTTGAAACAAACCCTGTTGATTGGCGCATCGGCCCTGTTGGCGGCCTGCGCCCAGACGCCTGCTAAAGACGCGGCAGAAGAGGCGGTGTCCACGCCTGCGAACGATATTGAGCAGGTCGCGGATGTGGTGGTTGAGCCTGTCTCGGTCCAGCAGTATCCGGCGTCGCTCTTCCATGAGACGACCAGTTACGGGCTGGGGTCGAACAATGGCTACGTTTTCTCTCACAACAATGATGCCATCCTGGTCTCGACAGATGAAACCGGCATTTTCAACGCAGTCGCAATGGACAAGACGGGGGCGATCACGCCGCTGACCAGCTCTGACGACAATGCCGTCTACGCTCAATCCTTCTTCCCCGATGACGACCGCGTTCTGATCACCTCCGACAGCGGCGGCAACGAAATCTATCACGTTTACGTCCGCGAAACCGACGGCACCCTGACCGATCTCACGCCTGGTGAGGAGGTGCGTGCGAGTTTTGTCGGCTGGCGCGACGATGGCGAGGTCTTCTACATCCAGACCAATGAGCGCGATCCGCAGACCAATGACCTCTATGCCTACAGCACGGCGGACTATTCACGGGAAATGATCTTCGAGAACGATGGCAAGGATATTGCCGACGTCTCACCGGACGGGCGCTGGCTGGCCCTGTCGAAAGACCGCACCAATGCCGACTCCAATATCTATCTCGTGGATTTCCTGGCGGACGATACCGAGCCTCAGCTCATCACCGAACATGAGGGCGATATCTCTTATGGCGTCTACGATTTCACGGCAGACAGCGAAACGCTGATCTACGCCACCAATGAGCATGGCGAATTCAATCAGGCCTGGACCTACAATCTCGCCAGCGGAGAAAAGCATCCGCTGATCGAAGCGGACTGGGATGTCTCGTTTGTGTTCGACAGCCCGACGGGACGCTACCTCGTTTCTGCCATCAATGCGGACGCGATGACCGATCTGACGATTATGGACAATGAAACCGGCGAAGCGGTTGAACTGAAGGGAATTCCTGACGGAGAGCTGGGCCAGATCCGTTTCGACCGCGACGAAGAGACGATTGCTTTCGGCGTGAACACCGACACCTCACCTTTCAATCTCTACGTCGCCGGCCTCAATGATGGCGAGGCTACCCGGCTGACCAACGCGCTGCCTGAAGCGATTGACGAGGATGATCTCGTGACCGCCGAGGTCGTGCGGTATGAGAGCTTCGACGGCCTTGAAATCCCGTCCATCTTCTACATGCCCAAACAGGCATCGGCGGACGATCCTGTCCCGGCGCTGGTCTGGGTCCATGGCGGGCCCGGCGGACAGAGTACGCGAGGCTATTCGGCGACCATCCAGCACCTGGTCAATCACGGCTATGCGGTGCTGGCCGCCAACAATCGCGGCTCGTCGGGCTACGGCAAGACCTTCTTTCACATGGACGACAAGAACCATGGCGAGAAGGACCTGCAGGACATCGTCTATGGGCGGAAATACCTGGAAGGCGTGGAGGGCATAGACCCCGAGAAGATCGGCGTTCTCGGCGGGTCCTATGGCGGCTTCATGGTTGCAGCCGCCCTCGCATTCGAGCCTGAGGTCTTCGATGTCGGTGTCAATATTTTCGGGGTGACCAACTGGGTCCGTACCCTGGAAAGTATTCCGCCATGGTGGGGCTCGTTCCGCGATGCGCTCTATGACGAGATGGGTGACCCGGCCACCGACATTGAGCGGCTGCGCCGCATCTCGCCTCTCTTCCATGCCGACCAGATCACCAAGCCAATGCTGGTCATTCAGGGCGCCAATGATCCACGCGTGTTGCAGGTCGAGAGCGACGAACTCGTCGAGGCCGCCCGCGCCAATGGTGCCACCGTCGAGTACGTCCTCTTCCCGGACGAGGGACACGGCTTCCAGAAACGTGAAAACCGCATCAAGGCGTCCGAGGCCTATGTCGATTTCCTCAATACCTATCTGAAGGGTGAGGCCCCTGACGAGGACCCGGCACCTTCCGGGAATGCGGCGGAATAGACGCGCTTCGATTGGCGAGTTGGGGAAGGCCGGGCCAGAACCCGGCCTTCTTTGATTTAGAGCCCACTGAGTTCGAGCTGAAGCCCCGAGTTCAGGACCGCCAGGTGCGATGCATCGGCGCCCAGCGCAGCGGGGCGGCGGGCTGAGGGATAGGCCTCGGAGAGAGCGCTCAGCACGGTTTCAGCCTGCTGGTGAAAGGCGGGTGCGTCGGCCGCGATCGCCTCGGCATTGTCGATCATCAAGGATTCAGCCGTCTTGTAAAATCCGTAGCCGTCCAGATACGGCTCATAAGCGTCGCTGTTTCGGGCCGACATGTATTGTGCGATGGCCCGGTCGATCTCGTCGGCGATCACCCGCGCCTTTATCGTGACGTCATCAGCCTGGCCCTTGGGCGCAAACTCGCCGGCCTGGCGGATGGTGGCGATGATGTCGCTAGCGCGCGCCCGCAAAGCGTCATCGCTTTCACCGCCGAAGACACCGTGGGAGGCATCAATCAGCTTCTGCTCGAAAGGGGCCACGCCTTGCTGACGGAGAACTGGTTCCAGATCGAAGAGGATCTCGCTGACCGGATGGGCGAACATTTCGGCGGCGGCCTTGCGTTCGCCAGCGTCCAGCGCGTCTATCCCTGCGCGGATGTGCGCCTCGACTACGGCCAGGGCGCTCAGATAGACGGCTGGGTCTTCGCCTGCCTGTGCGATATTCACCCCGCCTTCGCCTTCGCCGCCCTCGGCGCGAACAGGTGTTGAGGTGACGTCGATTTCGTCGGCAAGCCCGGCACTGGACGGCGTCGCTTCGGCCGGCTGTGATGCTTCACGTTCAGGCGATACGGAGCCCTGGTCATTGCCGCACGCTGCGAGGCCTATGCCGCCAAGCAGGGTCGTCGACAGGCCGAGAACGGCCCAGGATTTGTAGGAGGTCGCCATTTGGTCGCACTTTCAATGTTCAGGCTTACGCAGTTGAGTATGGGCGATACCGGTAACTGCAAACCATTCGCAAGTGCAAGCCATGCTGATCACAATTCCCGGACTTCTCGACCCTGATGCCCTGGCTGGAATCCGGACCTCACTTGAGACGGTGGGATGGCGCGATGGCCGCATCACTGCTGGCGTTCAGGCTGCGCGCGTAAAGTCCAATCGGCAGGCTGACCTCTCGACCCGAACTGGCGCTGAACTGCATCGGCGGCTTTATGACGCAATTACCGGCAATGCGATTTTCGAGGCCGCCGCGCAACCGAGGAAGCTGTCAAAGCTCATGGTCAGCCGGACCGGAGAGGGCGAAGGCTATGGCACACATGTCGACAATGTCCTGATGGGCAGCGGCGACACGCGCATCCGTACCGACATTTCCTTCACCCTGTTTCTCAGCGATCCGCAGGACTATGACGGCGGAGAGCTGACCATTGACTGGGCCGGCATGGTGCATTCGATGAAACTCGATGCCGGCTCGCTGCTGCTCTACCCATCGACCAGCCTGCACCGGGTCGAGACGGTGACGCGCGGTGAGCGCATGGTCTGTGTCGGATGGGTGGAGAGCCTGGTGCGGACGGCAGAGCAGCGGGAAATCCTGTTCGATCTCGCCAATTTGCGCGCCAACCTGTCAAAGAGCCTGCCCATCGAAGCGCCAGAACAATTGGCGCTCGCCAAGATCACAGCCAATATCCGCCGGCTCTGGACAAATAGTTGATGCGGTTCAGGCGGCTTGGGCGCCAATCGTGGTGCGGTGGAGCAGGCGGTCATGGCCCTGATAGCCGCCGGTCGCCATGTGCAGGCAGGAGCGGTTGTCCCACATGAGCAGCATGTTCGGCTGCCATTTGTGGCGGTACTGGAATTCTGGCCGCGTCTGCCAGCGATAAAGCTCGGTGATGAGCGCCCAGCCCTCTTCCTCGTTCATGCCGTCTATGCCGATGATGTAGCCGGCGCAGCCAAAGAGGCCTTCGCGACCGGTCTCCGGATGCTTGCGGATGATCGGGTGGAGCTGGGTCTCCATCGCCTCGTCTGACGGGCGGATGTCCATGCTGCGGCCCGTATCTTTTTCGCCATACATGCCGGCCTTGGCGTAGCCGTTTCGCGCGGAATGGACGGCCATCTTGCCTTCCAACTTACCGCGCAAATCATCCGGCATTTCGGCGAGCGCCTTGTGCTGGTTGGTGAAGAGGGTGTCGCCGCCGACAGGCGGTATGGTGATGCCATAAAGGCAGGTGCCCGCGGGTGGGGACTTCTGGAAGCTCCAGTCGGTGTGCCAGGTTTCGGCGAAGACGGGGCCAGTCTCGTTGGCGTTGCGTTTCACGGCGATGATGTGCTCGCGGCCTTCAATCGGCGCGATGTACGGATCGTCTCCGAATGGTCCGAAGTATTGCGTGAAGCGTTCGAGGTCGTCGTCGGTGAGGTGCTGGCCCGGGAAGGCGAGGACGTGATGTTCCAGCCAGACCGAGCGGATGCCGGCGATAGTCTCGGCATCCAGCGGCTTTGACAGGTCAGGGCCGGTGATACTCGCGCCACAGGCCTGACCGCTAGGTGTGATGGTGAGTGTCAATGTTTCTCCTCCTCGTCCTGTTCGGATGGCCGCTAGTCCATTGTCGGAATGGGCGGGCAGGTCATGATCTCGACAGCCTCGCCGGGGAAGATCGAGAAGTGAGGATGGTTCTCGAACAGGCGCGCGGCGGCATCATGTGAAGCTGCTTCTACGATCACGTAACCAGAGAGATTATTCTTCGTGTCAGTGACACCGGCCTTGGACGCTTTCTTTGTCGCGCCAAGCGGGCCGCCTGCATCGACAATCTGGCTCGCATGCTGCTCCATCCAGTCCTGCCAGGCTTTCATGCCCCTGGCGATAACTTCCGCCGATGGCGGACCAGCGTCAGGACCTGGTGGGGTGCCTGTATAGACGGCTAGGAATTTCGGCATTGCTGTTTCCTCCAGCTGACATCTTATCACCATGCTTCGAACCGGCTAGGTGTGCGCCATGAGCGATCTCTTCTCTGCATCCGGTATGGCCGATGAGGCGCCGCGGCCTTTGGCGGACCGGCTGCGCCCGCAGACGCTGTCGGAAGTGGTTGGGCAGGACCATCTGCTCGGCCCCGATGGCGCGCTTGGGCGGATGCTGAAGACGGGGCGGCTCGGCTCGATCATCTTCTGGGGCCCACCCGGTGTCGGCAAGACGACGATCGCGCGCCTGCTCGCCAAGGAAACCGATCTCGAATTCGAGGCGATCAGCGCGGTCTTCTCCGGCGTGAAGGATCTGCGCGCCGCCTTCGACCGGGCCGAGAACCGGCGCGGCATGGGCAAGGGCACGCTGCTCTTTGTCGACGAGATTCACCGCTTCAACCGCGCCCAGCAGGATGGCTTCCTGCCCTTCGTGGAGGCGGGCGTGGTGACGCTGGTCGGCGCGACGACGGAGAATCCGAGCTTTGAGATCAACGGCGCCTTGCTGTCGCGGTGCGCGGTGCTGACGCTCAAACGCCTGACGCCAGAGGCGCTGGAGGAGCTGCTTCAGCGCGCCGAAGCGCTGGAGAAGCGGAAGCTGCCGCTAGACGCCCGCGCCCGCGAAGCGCTGATCGACATGGCAGACGGCGATGGCCGCTACATGCTGAACCTCGCCGAGCAGGCTTTCACGCTGGCCGACGATGGCAAGCAGCTCACCGCCGAGCAGCTGTCCAATGCGCTCCAGAAGCGCGCACCGGCCTATGACAAGGACCGGGAAGAGCACTACAATCTCATCTCCGCCCTGCATAAGTCCGTGCGCGGGTCGGACCCGGATGCGGCACTCTACTGGCTTGCCCGCATGATTACCGGCGGAGAAGACCCGCTCTATCTCGCCCGCCGGATTGTCCGCATGGCGAGCGAGGATATCGGCCTTGCTGATCCGACCAGTCTCATGATCGCCGCAGAAGCGGCCCGCACCTATGAACGCCTTGGCAGCCCCGAGGGCGAACTGGCGCTCGCGCATGCGGTCGTGCATCTGGCAACGGCGCCAAAGTCGAATGCTGTCTATGTCGCCTGGAAGTCCGCGCAACGGTCCGCCAAGGAGACGGGCTCGCTGATGCCGCCGAAGCATATCCTGAACGCGCCGACTGCGTTCATGAAGGAAGAGGGCTACGGCAAGGGCTACAATTACGACCACGATGCCGAAGAGGGCTTTTCGGGGCAGAACTATTTCCCTGATGGAATGAAACGGGAAGCGTTCTACCAGCCGAAAGGCGAGGGCCGGGAAGGGCCGATCGCCGAACGGCTGAAAAAGTGGGCAGAGCTGCGCCGCCAGAAAGGGAGCTGATTTGGCGCAATTGCGGTTCGTGCCAGACTCTGCTCGTATCCAGCCAGCAAAAAACTATCGGAGCCCTCCCATGACCTTGCGTCCACTGGCCGGCCTGCTCGCTGCTTCCAGCCTGCTTGCCCTGACCGCCTGCAACGATTTTCACCAGGAAAGCGGTAGCGAGATCATTCCGCAGTCAGAGGCGCAGATGTCCACACACGGCCACGGCGTCGGCGTCTCTAAGGACGTTCTCGAGGTGCACAACGACATGCTTGTCATGGACACCCACCTCGACACGCCGGCCTACTTCCACTCGGCGAAATATGATTTTTCGAAACGTCAGACATTCGAGGCCGATGGGACGCATGTCGACCTGCCGCGGATGAAGGAAGGCGGGCTCGATGGTGGCTTCTGGGTGATCTTCACGCCGCAAGGGCCACTTGACGAAGCCTCATATCATTCGGCCCGCAACAGCGCGCTGCTTCGACAGATGGCGATCCGTGAAATGGCGGCGAAATACGCTGACGAGGTCGAGCTGGCCTTCACGGCCGACGACGCTGAACGCATCGCAGGCGAAGGCAAGCGCGTTGTCTATCAGAGCATGGAGAATTCCTACCCGCTCGGCACGGACGTCTCGCTGCTGGAAACCTTCTATATTGGCGGCCTTCGCATGGTCGGGCCGGTTCACTTTCGCAACAACCAGTTCGCCGACAGCGCAACCGACGTGACGGGTGAGAAGTTCGATGGCCTTTCGCCGCTGGGTGAGGAGCTGGTGAAAAAGGCCAATGAGCTGGGCATGATCCTCGACGGGTCCCATGCCGCGGACACAACAGTTTACGACATGATCGAACTGTCGACGACGCCGCTCATCCTGTCCCATACCGGTGTCGATGGCGTGTACGAGCACTTCCGGAACATTCCCGATGAGTTGCTGCTGGCTGTCGCGGAGGATGGCGGTGTCATCCAGATCAACGCTTACGGTTCATATCTCGAAGCGCTGGAGCCAAGTCCCGAGCGCACGCAGGCGCTGGAGGAACTCGACGCCGAATTTGGCGATACCGCTGACATGGATAAGGAAACCATGACCCGCTACTGGGAAGCGCGCCGGGCGCTCAATGACGAGTTCCCGCCCCCGCGCTCGACCTTCGAGAAGTTCATGGAACACATGCTGTATGCCCTGGAACTGGTCGGCCCTGACCATGTCGGCATGGGCGCGGACTGGGATGGCGGCGGCGGCGTCGACGGCATGTCGGACATCACCTTCCTGCCCAAGGTCACCGCAGCGCTTATAGATGCTGGCTACACGAAAGAAGACATCCAGAAGATATGGAGCGGCAACATGCTCCGGCTTTTGCGTGCGGCGGAAGAGGCTCGCACGTCTGAGCTGACATCGCCTGACGTGCTGAACTAGGGACGCGGCCTCGCGGTCCGCGTCCCAGCCAGACTAGCCGTAAATTTCGGACAGGAAGTCCTTGAGCGCAGCGAGTGAGCGGCGCTCGGCGGCAGGGTTGTAGACGGTCCCGAAGTCGGGATCGTTGGCGCCTGGATTGGTGAAGGCGTGCATGGTGCCGCCATAGGCATGCAGCTGCCAGTCAGCGCCGGCTTCAGACATCTCCTTGGAGAAGGTCAGCACGTCTTCCGGCTTGGCCATCGGATCGTCCCAGCCGTGCAGGACCAGCACCTTGGCCTTCACCTTGTTTCCGTCGGTGTTTCCGGGTGCGCCAAGCAGGCCATGGAAGGAAGCGACGCCATCGACGGCCATGCCGGCGCGGGCCATGTCCAGGACGGACAGGCCGCCGAAGCAGAAGCCAATCGCGGAGGCCTTGTCGCAACCGGACTCCTTCTTCGCAGTCTCAAGGCCGAACTGGAGACGGCTCTGGAGTTCCGCCCGGTTCGAGGCCAACGGGTTCATCAGCGCCTGGCATTCCTCGACGGTCTCGCCGCGCTTGCCCTTTCCGTAGACGTCCATCGCAAAGGCGGCGTAACCCCACTCGGCAAGCATCTTCGCCTTGCCCTGATCGAATTCGCCCGGCCCGCCCCAGGCGTGAGCGATGACCACGACCGCCTTCGGCGTCCCTTCGGGCATCGCCAGGAAGCCCTCATAGACCTGTCCTGCCTGTTCGTAGTCGAGCGATTTCGTGGAAATGGCCATGCTTTGTGTCTCCTTCTTGTGTTTGAATGCACACTTAGTTGTGTGAGGCCGTTACGGCCAGCCCTTGCCGGAACGCACGGAGTGGTTTCTTAGTTCGAGTATCATGAGAAAACGCCAGATTATTATTGATTGCGACCCGGGTCTCGACGACGCCGTCGCCTTGCTCGTTGCTTTTGCAGCCTCCGACATGATGGATGTGGTCGGGATTACTACCGTGGCCGGCAATGTTCCCGCGCCACTGACCCTGCGCAATGCCCGCATCATTCGCGAGCTTGCCGGCAAGGGGCGCGAAATCCCAGTTTGCGGCGGTGCGCCGGTGCCCCTGTTGCGCGATCCGGTCACCGCCGAAGACTTTCACGGCACCACCGGTCTCGGCGGCATTCCGTTTCCAAAGCCGCGCGTGAGAGCCTCGCGGGCGAATGCGGTGAATTTCCTTGTGCGGACCCTGCGCGCGGCAAAGGGCTTCCCAATGACGCTGGTCGTGACGGGCCCGATGACGAATGTCGCGTTGGCGCTGACCATAGCGCCCGATATTCGTGAGGGCCTGAAAGAGATTGTGGTCATGGGCGGTGCCGACACTGAAGGCGGCAACATCACGCCGCATGCGGAGTTCAATATCTTCGCCGATCCGCATGCCGCGCAGGCCGTGTTCCAGTCCGGCATCCCCATGCGCGTGCTGAATCTCGATGTCACCCACCAGATGCTGACAAGCGACGAACAGGTCGACCGCGTCCGGGCGCTTGGCTCGCCGGTTGCGATCAGGGCGGCTGACCTTCTGGCCGCGTCCAACCAGCTTGAGGAACAGGGAAAGGGCCGCAAGGCGCCGCTGCACGATCCGTCGACGATCCTGGCCCTGCTGCGGCCAGACCTCTTCGAAGGCCCGATGGCGACAGTCAGCGTCGAGCTGCAGGCAGGCGAGCGCTTCGGCAGGACGGTGCCCGACTACCGCCAGGACGGCCACATCCGCTGGTACAACAAGGTCGATGCTGATGCGGTCTTTTCGGAGATGCTCGGCCAGCTGGCGAGGTATGGAGAATGAGCGCGCCGAGAATAATCACAGTCGGCTCGGTCAACCTGGACCTTGTCGCGGCTTGCGAGACGCTGCCAAGGCCCGGCGAAACCGTTACTGGGGCAACGTTCGCCCAATATCCGGGCGGCAAAGGCGCAAACCAGGCGCTTGCGGCGCGGCGGCTGGGCGCCGACGTTTCAATGCTCGCGCGGGTCGGCAAGGATCCGAACGCCGAGCTGGCGCTCGCGCTGTTGCGGAAAGATGGCGTTGACCTGTCGCGGATTGTCGAGGACGAGGCCGCGCAAACGGGTGTCGCGCTGATCGGTGTTGATGCGTCAGGAGAAAACTTCATCATCGTCGCGAGCGGCGCAAACGCCGAGCTTGATGCGCGCGATGTCGAAGGCGCCGGGCCAGCCGATGCAGTGCTTTGTCAGCTCGAAGTGCCGATCTCCGCGGTCATTGCGGCGAGCCAGATCGCCTCAAAGCTTTTCGCGCTCAACCTCGCGCCTGCCATGCCGGTTCCAGCCGGCCTGCTCGAGACGGCGGATCTGCTGATCGTCAATGAAGTGGAGGCTGACTTCTACGGAGATGCCTTGTTCCGGGGCGACGGTCTCGTGGCCAAGACGCTCGGACGCGATGGCTCGGTCCTGTATCGCGCCGGCAAGGAAGTCGCCCATATGCCGGTTTATGCCGTGCCTGTGGTCGATACGACCGGGGCAGGCGACACGTTTTGCGGCGCGCTCGCCGTCGCGCTGGCTGAAGGCATGGAGGAGGGCGCCGCGCTGCGTTTTGCGTCCGGTGCGGCGGCTTTGGCCGTGACAAAGGAAGGGGCTCAGCCGAGCCTGCCCTGGCGCAGCGAGGTCGAGGCCTTCCTGGCGGACAAGGCGTGAGCGATGGCCGAACTGCCCCTTACTCGAAACCGGACAAGCCCTGAGCGGGAGGCAGCGATCCGCGAGGCCGTCCGGCGAGCCGACCAGGTGCCGTCTTCCGGCGCCAGTAGCCGGCTCGCAACGATCGAAGATGCGCCAGCCCTGTTCGAACTTCTAGATCATCCCGGTGTCCGCGACTGGATCTATTCGCTTCCGCGTCCGCTGACCCTTGAAGGCGTGCGGGCCTATATCGAGACATGTGTTTCGCGGCGAGAACGTGGCGAGGTTCTCCTGTCGCTCAATTTCGATGAAGAGGGACGGGTTTCGGGCTTTTCCGAAGTTCACATATGGCCGGAATGGGCGGCGGGTGAAGTCGCGGGTGCCATGCGGCCTGACCTGCAGAACAAGGGGCAGGGCGGCAGCGGTATGGCGGCGATGTTCACCTGGATGTTCGAGACATTCGATCTCGACCTGATCAGCAATACGACAGCCCTCGACAATGTCCGTATACAGAGCCTGTTCCGCAAGACGGGCTGTGAATACAAGGGCGATATCGAGAGCCGCCGCCCGGATGGGACGACCCGCGCTTCGCAGGTCTGGGAAGTGACTCGCGAGGTCTGGTTCGAGCGGCTGGGCCGCACCGCCTAGTCGTCGCGCAGCTTTCCTTCGCTATCGCGGATTTCCGGCCCGTTGACGCGGGCGCGTCCGTCGCCGAAGGGGGTGTCGCGCTCGCTCAGGGCCTGCTTCAGCCCGGCTTCGCCCACACGCTTGACGAAGGCATGGGCGGAGGCAGCCTGGTGTCCGCGTACATCATTCTCGACGGCGAGACGCTGCATGGTCCGTGCGCCCATCAGTTCCATGCCGAGATTGATCGCCCGCTTGTTGGCGGCGAGGATGTCCGGATCGATCAGCGCCATGCGGTCAGCGAGGCCTTCGACTTCCGCTTCGAGCATGTCTGCCGGCACAGCCTTCATGGCAAAGCCGAGCTGGGCGGCTTCCGTTCCTGTGATCGAGTCGCCCGTCAGCATGAGGCGCTTGGTCCATTGCGGGCCGACATTGTAGAGCCACATCTGGTTGGGCAGCGCGCCGAGATTTCGACCGGCCGGGAAGGATACTTTCGCATCATCGGCGATGATGACGATGTCACAGAGAAGCGCGATGTCTGTGCCGCCCGCGACGCATGGGCCGTGGACCTGGGCAATGACTGGCTTGTGCAGGTCGAAGATCGCCATGCGGTAGCGCTGGGCCCTTTCGAGCTGCCAGATATCATCATCGACGCTGCGGGCGCCGCGTTTGTTTCCGGTCTCGGAGTCGAGCCGTGAGACTGGCACGGCGCTGGACCCGGATAGGTCATAGCCGGCGGAGAATCCGCGTCCCGCGCCCTTGATGATGACGCAATGGACATCGCGGTCATTGTCGGCCTGCCAGAGCGCCTCGGACAATTCCGCCTGCATCTTCATGGTGAGGGCATTGAGCTTGTCGGGGCGGTTCAGAGTGATCCGGGCCCGGCCATTTTCGGCTTCGTAGATGATCTCGTCGAACATGGTGCTGCGCCCTCGTTAAGCTGGCCGGCTGACGCGATAGACGCGCCGTGCTGTCCCGGCAAACAGGGCGGCCTTCTCGAATTCCGAATAGTCCGCCGTGATCTTCTTCAAGCCGTTCCAGAGTGTCCGGTACGAAATTGAAAGGCGGTCGACGGGGAAGTTGCTTTCCAGCATGCACCGCTCCGGGCCGAAGCACTCGATCGCGTGGTGATAATACTTCGCTTGCGCGTCCACGAATTCATCGGATGACGGCGGCGTGTCGCGCTCATTCCAGCCAAAGCCATTGTCCGGCATGGCGAGCCCGCCGAGCTTGGCATAGACATTGGGCTGGGCGGCTACAGCCGCGATATCGTCTTTCCACTTGCTGAAATTGCTGTCGCGCTTGCCTTCATAGGGCCCGACGCCGAGTGGGGTCCCAAAATGGTCAAGGACCATGACAGTGCCCTGCACGGCAGCGGCTAGGTCGCGGAAGTCGAGAATCTGGTGGTGATAGTTCCAGGTGTCATAGGTGAAGCCGCGTTCGCCGAGATGCGCGACGCCCCGTCGGAAGTCCGGGTCGCGGTAGAGCCCTTCCGGCGAGCGGGGGCGGATCCGGAAGTGCTCGCTGTGCGGATCAAACGGGCCGGAGTGCCGGATGCCCCGGAACAATCCGTTGGCGGCTTCAAGATGGGCGTCGAGCACCTCATCGAGCTGCGAGATGGGCAGGCGCAGATCCGCATGCGAGATGATGGCAGCGATGGTCGCCTTGTCCGCTTCACGCGCTGAGCGGGCGGCTGCAGCTGCAACAAACTCGGTCTCGCCCACAGGCTTCAGATGGTCGGGTCCATCCTCGCGATAGGCGGCGCGGCATTCCATGAAGACAGTCTGCGTGACCTTGTGGCCGTCTTCCGTGTCGCGCCAAAGATCGTCGAGGTCGTAGACAATCCCGGCCGGATTGGGTTTTGGCCAGAGATGGTGATGCGGATCGACGATCTCCCGGTCGGGGTCGATGACCTCCTCGCGGTGTTGGTTCAACCAGTCATCATTGTCGAACATGCGTTTGCCTCCTCGAATCCGTCAGCCTCTGAAGGGCTGTATCGTTATTCGAAGCGCAAAAGCGTCTGGGGGCAAGAGGTGGCGCAACGCAAGTTTGATTGACTGGGCCAGCGCCATGGGCTGCTCCGCGCGGAAGGCGGTCAGACCACGTACCCAGGCCAGCTTCGGGAAATGCGGGTGGCTAAGCCTTCACAAGGCCGATCTCGCGCAGGCGTTCCATGAGGTAGTCCTGCGCCGTGATGGGCGGTTGTTTCTTGCCACCTTCCGCAAGACACTGCTGCAGCTGCTCGATCAGGTAGTCCTGATTGAAGTGCAGGAAGAAGGGCGTCGAATAGCGCGGGAACTTGGCGCGCTCCGGTTCCGGATTGACGACGCGGTGGGTCGTCGATGGCAGGACGCCGCCCGTCAGGCGTTGCAGCATGTCACCGCAATTGATGACGAGAGACCCCGGCGGCGGGTTGACTGACAGCCACCGGCCCGAGCGGTGCAGCACTTCCAGCCCCGCCTCTTCTGCGCCCAGCAGGAGTGTGATGACGTTGATGTCCTCATGCGCAGCGGCGCGAACCGTGCCCTTGGGTGGCGGGTTCTCCTGCGGCGGATAGTGCAGCAGCCGCAGGATGGAGTTACCGAAATTGACCTTGTCGTCGAACCAGTCCTCCGGCAGGTCGAGGTGAAGCGCGACGGCGTGCAGGAGGTCGCCGCCGAAATCGTCGAGCGCCTCATAGAAGGCATAGGTCGCGCTGTCGAAGCCGGGCACCTCATCGACGACGGGTGTCTCCTTCATGGTGGCGCGATACTTTGAATCAGCCGGCAGCTTGCGTCCGGTATGCCAGAACTCTTTCAGGTCCGCCGCTTTCTGGCCCTTGGCATTTTCGGTGCCGAACGGGGTGTAGCCACGCTGGCGGCCATTGGCAGCGTCGTGATACTTCTCCTTGGTCGCCTCCGGCAGCTTGAAGAAATCCTTCGCGGCCTGGTTGGCACGGGCGATGACGGCCTCATCGACGGGGTGGTCCGTGATGACGGCGAAGCCGGTCTCGCGGAAGGAACGGCCAAGCTTGTCGGCGAAGGCCTGCTTGTCCTTCTTCCAGAGCGGATAGGGGATGGGTTCAAAGAGATCTGTCATGACGCGCGCAATATACGCGTCGTTCCCGCAATGCCCAAGCCGCTTCGTCAGAGCAAGATTGACGCGGGGTGGCCGGCTCAGCGCCGGCGCTGCTCGTCGAGATAGTTCACCAGCCTGTGTACCGGCCATTCGACGAAAGCCAGCAGGACGAGGCCGACAATGTTGAGAATGGGAACAACCATCATCAGAGCATAGGCGCCCTTGAACCCTGCCTTCTCGAAAATTCGCCAGAAGCAGACAAGATTGAGCGTAAAGAGGATCAGCCAGAAAACAAATATCATGGCCGCGATTATAAGCCGCCCAGCCGGGCATGCACCGGTTTTCTGAAGAATCCGGCCTGCAGCCCCCCTTTGGTTAATTTCCGCCTGCTGGTCGTTAACACACAGACGATTTGAGCGTCTCGCTGTTAACCATGTCGCAAAGCTCTGAGGGCAGGCTGAACCCCGTCACCGAGGCGTGACGTGATGGTTTTTGGAGACCCGGTAAAATCAGGCCGCATGAAGCGCCAACCGGGTCTGGGTGTAGATGGAGAAGTCAAATGCCTTATTCAGATATGGCAGTAGATGTCGCCCCGGAAACGGGAATTGGTTCCAACGCCACGGGCGAGGAACTCTGCCGCGTGGGCCTGGCCTATTCGACCGGCGTGGGTGTCGATGCCGACATGATTGCTGCGCACAAATGGTTCAATCTGGCCGTGCTGAAGGGCTCGGAAGAAGCCAAGGAATATCGCCAGCAAATGGCCGACATGCTGTCCAGCGAAGAGATCAAGCGCGCGCTGAAATCGGCCCGCGACTGGCTGAACCTGATGAACTAGTCCGGTGTCCGGCTTAGCGCCGGATATCGCCCGATATGTCGTAGTATAGCGAGAACTGGATCGGGAGCGCATTCCTGAACCATTGCTGCATCAGCAGGTTTTCCTCTGCGATGGCAGAGCGGGGCACGTAGACAACGTCAAACCGGCGCAGCGGCGTAAAGTCGGCATAGCGCGGATCGTTGATGCCCTTGTTCACATCGAACACGGCCGACATGACCTGGCCGCCCGGCATTCGCCTGAGAACGGCGACCTGGGTTGGCTTGGCGCTTTCGGAAAAGCCGCCCGCCATGATGATCGCCTGCAGCGGGTCGATCTGACCGGGCAGGTCCACCATGCCGGGATTGCGGACCTCGCCTCCGACAAAGATCTTCTGGCTCTCAAATCCAGTCGGGATCACATCGATGTCGGGATCCTTCAACTCGCTCGCATAGGCCTGCAGCAAGGCACCGCGCAGTTCGCCAGCCGTGCGGGCCGATGCGCGAAGCGATCCGATATAGGGCAGGTTCAGTGAGCCATCCGGCGCTATCCTGATCTCGCGGTCGAGTTCGGGCGCCGTGTGGAAGATCAGCTGGATCGTGTCGCCAGGCGCCAGCAGGTAAGCGGCGTCCTGGCCATCTTCATGGCGCCAGTCCGCAACCGGGAAATATTGCGTCGGCTCGGGATCAACGCTCTGGCAGGCGCCAAGCGCAATCAGGGGAAGGATCAGGCAGGCGCGTCTCATTTCCGTCCGCTCAAAATATGCATGCTGCAGCGCGGCCAAGGCTCTTCGTTAATGTTTAAGGAATTATCAAGCGCCTTGGGTCAGGACTGTGCTAACCATAACAGTGGGGCTTTGACACGCATGGCAGCATCGCAAGACTGGGGTCCGGGCGGCGACAGCCGTTCCGAGGTCGGCGTCGTGCGCCGGCGCCCCTGGATGGGTGCGGCCGAGCTTGTCCTGCAGCTGTGGCGGGCCAAGTGGCTGATGCTGGTGATTTTCCTCCCGATCTTTGTGCTGGGCCTTGTGGCGGCCATGCAGATGCCTACCAAGTATGAAGCCCAGTCGCGGCTCTATGTCCGTCTTGGCGAGGAGAGCGTCTACCGGCCGAAGGTCGGAACCGAAGGCGCTGGCGCCACTCCGGAGCAGGAGCAGCTGATCCAGGCGGAAATCGAGATCTTGCGCAGCCCGGTCGTTGCCGAGCGCGCGCTGGCACGCTTTCCGCTGTCGCGCGTGTTTCCAGACCTTGTCGAAGCGATGGAAAAGCAAATCGCTGAGGCGCCGGACTCCCGCCGGGAGGCTATCGCTGAACAGACGTTCCAGAAGGGCGTGGCGGCGCTTCGCAAATCCTTTGAGGCCGGGTCTGCGCCGAAGACCCCGGTGATCGGAACCGCGCTGTCGCACGAGGATGCCCAGCTCTCAGCCGAGCTTCTGAATGCGATGATCGGCGCCTATCTCGACTATCGCAGCGAAGTCTTCGCGGTCGGCGGATCGGACTCGCTGCGTGACCAGCGCAAGAAGTTCGAAGGCGAGCTGCTCAATGTCGAGAGCGAGATCCGCGCCTTTCTGAGGCGCAACCAGATCGGTGACTTCGAAAGCGAGCGCCAGACGGCCCAGCAGCTGTATGCGACCATTTCCGGCGAACTCCTGACCAACAAGTCTCGCGCAAGCGCCGTTGAGGGGCAGCTTGATATCAATAACCAGCAGCTTGCCACCATGGAGCCGCAGCAGGACCTCTATGTCGAGGACAACTCCGCCCAGCGCCTCAGCGAGCTTCGCATGGAGCGTGAGGAGCTTCTGTCCCGCTACACTGAAGACTCGCGCGCCGTTCAGGCGATCGATACCCGCATCGACCAGCTGCGAGATTATCTGAACTCGCGGGATGGCCTGTCTGGAACGACGCGTCGCGGGCCAAACCCCGTCTACCAGCAGATCGAGCAGGCCGCGGCCAACCTCGAAGCCGAAGCCCAGTCGCTGGCCCTGCAGCGGGCAGAACTCGAACGCCAGCTCAACAGCATCGAAGCCCGGCTTCAGCGCCTCAATGAATTGCAGCCTGAATGGCAGGAGCTGCAGCGACGCAAGGCGCTCATGGAGGCGAATGTGCAGAACTTCTCGGCGCGTGAAATCGAGGAACGCGCGCTCGCCGAAATCTCCAACCAGTCAGCCGATAGCGTGCGTGTCCTCGAGCCTGCCCGCGTGCCGATCCAGGGCTCGAGCCTGAAGCTGCCCATCGCGGCGCTCGCTTTCCTGTTTGCCGGATTCACTGCGCTCATGGCCGGTCTTCTGCGGGCATTGACGCGTGATGGCTTTGCGACCGCGCGCTCGCTCGAGCGGACCATCGGCGTTCCGGTTGTCGGAGCGGTTGGCCGCGTCTGAGTGGGCTTGGTTAAGAAAAGCGTTAACCAGACCCATGTAAGCCCGAGTTTCCATCAGATTGTGGGCCGATGCGGGATTTACGGGATCAGATAGACGGCGTTTGGCACGCCGCGTCCAGGCTGTCGTCAGGCAGTGGCGGATGCTGCGTCATGTTCATTGCCGCGCGCGAGGGTGAGGGCACCAGCAGTGTCGCCGCCTCATTTGCGCTGCTGGCCGCTCGCAAAGCCCAGAAATCGGCCTGGCTCCTGGATCTCGACCTGCGCCGGAACGCGGCCTTTGCCGCCTTCGAGGATGGCTTTGCGCGCGGCGTCGGACGGCCGGGACGCGCTTACGATGCCTCGCTCAGGACGGAGCCGATCTACACCGTTTCCTCTCCCGTGAAGGGGCAGAGCGGTGCCGACGTGGCCAACAAGCTGCTGAGTGTTCATGAGATCGATCGCACGCGGCTGCTGGTCTCGCGGTTTCGCAACGAATTGCTGGGCCATGGACAGCGCGTGCGCCTGAAGTCGCAGCCTGAATGGTGGTCGCGGGTGCGCCAGGCCGCCGACTGGGTCGTGATCGACGCACCGGCCGTTACCCGCTCATCTGCCGGCCTGTCTTTTGTTTCCGAGGCCGACGGCGTGTTCATTGTCGTTCGCGCCGATTCTACAGGCCCCCAGGAAGTCGCTGCGCTGCGCGACGAGATTGCTGCCAGTGGCGGGCGCGTTGCAGGACTGGTGCTGAACAGGATGGGAAGCGATGCGCGTTTCGCAGACCGCCTCGCCGGCTAGAACGCCGCTGGAAACCTTCTTCCGCTTTTCTGAGTACGCGGTTGTCTTCCTCTGCCTGGTGATGTTCACGGAGGGCCTCCTGCCGCGCCTCTTCGCAAGCGAGACCGATCCTGAAAGCACGCTGCTGCGGATGCTTTGGCTGCCGGTCTACGGTTTTATCCTGCTTGGCTGTGCGAGCATGCCGATGCGGTTCTTCTCGGCGCTGCTCCGGATACCGTTCCTGGTCTTCATCCTGGTCCTGGCCTGTGCTTCGTGGAGCTGGTCAATCGACTCCGCGGTCACCGAGCGCCGGGCCATCGCAATTGTCGCGACGACGCTCGGCGGGCTGTTCATGGCGATGCGCTATGACTGGCGCACCATGTTGCGTCTGTTCGGTGCGGTCTGGCTGTTCATGGCGGTCGTATCAATCGTCTCCGGCATCGTTGCGCCAGGTTTTGCCGTGATGCAGGACGTCCACACGGGTGCATGGCGCGGCATGTGGTGGGAAAAGAATGCGCTCGGCGGACACATGGCGCGCGCGAGTTTCCTCATGGCCTTCCTGCTCCTGATGGACCGCCCGTGGCGCAAGCTGTGGGCGGCGGCCCTGGTCATGTGCGTGGCGCTCGTCCTGCTATCGACATCGAAGACCGCGCTGATCGGCCTGTTGTTCGGCATCGGTGTCCTGGTCGCTGGCGCATGGATGCGTCGCGGCGTTGTGTCGACCCTGTCCATGCTATGGGCGGGCGTTGTTCTTGTCGCCGGCGCGGCCATGGCGCTCGTCCTTGCTCCGGAATTTGTCTTTCAGCTGCTCGGCCGGGACGCGACGCTGACAGGGCGAACGGATATCTGGACCGCTTTGATGGATGCCATCGCCGCGCGGCCATGGCTCGGCTATGGCTATGGCGCGTTCTGGGGCGTGGATTCGCAGCCTGCCTACATGGTGCGGCTGGCGACCGAATGGGCCGTTCCCACCGCGCACAATGGGTGGCTGGAGACTGCCCTCTCGATTGGCCTTGTTGGCCTGGCCGGGCTCATCATGAGTTATCTGCTTTTTGTGTTCCGGGCTGCCCGACTGGCCGTAAGAGACTGGACCGGCCTTTTTGCGCTCGGTGTCGCGGGCCAGTTCCTGCTGTTCAGCCTGTCGGAGAGCATCGCCCTTCAGCAGAACACAATCGTCTGGGTGACGCTTGTATCTGTGGCGTCCAAAGTTGCGCTCAGCGTGTCAGCGCCTGCTCGAAGCCGTCAGTCGCAGCCGCCGAGACCTTCAGTGGTTGGCCGCCATGGCCCCGCCGCCCGGCGTGCCGGCATGTGAGGCCTGGGTTTCGTCGTCGGGTCTTGCGGCCTGGCGAACGGTCGATGCGCCGTAAAAGCGCATCTTCTTCCAGAAGAAAACCTTGCCGAGACCGCGGATCGCTTCGTCCAGCTGGTAGGCACGCCGCGGCTGGCGAGCTGCCCAAAGGCCGAGCCAGGCCGAGCCGTGCAGGACGAACTTGCCGGCACCGATCCCCATCCACATGAGGAGGCTGCCAATGCGCGGCGGGCTGGCCTTGCGCGCGAGCGTGCAGGGGCCCTGACCGTAGGCGAAAGCCCGGCGGAGGGTATAGGAGAGGCTGATGCGCTGGGGCAGCGGATGTTCGTTGACGCCTGCACTGGCGGCCCAGGCGAACTTGCCACCCGCTTCCGCTATGCGGGCAAACAGGACGTCGTCCTCACCGCCCACCTCATTCATTCGAGCGTCAAACCAGGGCTTGGTGCCCGGGATCTGGCGAGTGTCGAGCAATGCGTTCCCGCAGCCCCATGGCTTGTGGATGTAGCCATCGCGATGGCCGGGGTCGCGGGCGAAGAAGTGCTCGAAATAGGCGCGGTGCTCGGTGATGTAGTCGGGCAGCGCTGTCAGGACCGGGCCAAAGGTAACGGCCGCGCCGAACCGCTCGTGGGCTTCCAGAAGCTTTTCAAGCCAATGGATCGGGGCGGTCTGGTCGTCATCAAGGAAGGCGGCAAGCGGTGTGGTCAGCGCGTCCATGGCGGCGTTGCGAGCATTGGCGACACCGGGCTCCGGCGCATGAAGATAGGTCAGCGCGATCGCTTCAGGTGCTCGCGCCTCCAGTGCGTCATAGGCAAACCGGGCCGTCGCTTCGCGCGAGTTATCGACGATCAGGACCTTGAACCCGTCCTTGCGCATGCTCTGCCAGAAAAGGCTTTCGACAGCGCGGTGAAGGCTCTCGGGACGATTGAAGGTCGGAACAACGACGGTGACGGTTTCAGCGGTCATGCGACCTCCTTAGCGCGGATGGAGGCAAGCGCCACAGACGGCGTGACGATTTCCGCGCCAGTGTCGCGCGCAAGCCGCACCAGACGCCGCAGATGAGCCGGCGTGGTGCCCCATGCGCTGTGCTTCTCGCGAACGTCATGTGTGAAAATGAAGAGCAGGGCCGGTGAGGCGGCAGCCTTTTCGATGGCGTCAGCGGCGCGTGCGATGCTGGATTCGGTTTCGTCCAGCTCATAGGCCGACAGTTGCATGAGGTCGCTGCCCTGCACATTGGCGCCGGGTAGCACGCCGCGGGCGGCCATGAAGCGCGAGGTCAGCTTCGGCTTCAGCGAGGCGCGGGTTTCGCCATAGGGCCAGGCGAACTGCGTGACGGGCAGGGTATGCCCAAGCGCTGCCAGCCTGGCGATATTGGTATCGATATCGGCGAGCACTTCGGCGGTGCCGGTCCGCGCGCAATCGAGGTGTGTTTCGGTATGGGCGCCGATTTCGTGCCCGGCGGCAGCCAGGCGGCGAAGATCATGCGCATCGAACAGTTCGCCGGTCTGGTTCTTCGTGCCGACCATGCCGGTGCAGGCATAGAAACAACCCCTGGCGCCAACTTCATCGAGAATTTCGGCGCCTGTATCGGCAGCAGATTTTGGAAAATCATCAAAGGTGAAGCAGATTTTGGTGTGCTCTGGCGTCGCCGGCAAAGGATGGGCAACCGACCAGCGCGTCATGCGCCGAGCGATTTTGGCCGGTAGTGAGCGGTCTGGCTGGTATGGTTTCATGGTTCGTCCCCCCGATTTTTTTAGCGATACCTATGCAAGATGCTCGCCATAGCGGAAGGCCCGGTACAGCTTCAGCGCAGGCAGGCGCAGGCTGATCGGCAACCATTCCGTTTTCGCCACGGACCGGCAAAGACCCGTCCATGTGGCCTTGAAGGGCAGACGTTGCGACAACCGGGCTATTTTCCAGAGCTGCATCTGCCGGACAGCGTCCGGATGACGCTCGGCCAGCCGTGCAAAGTTTGCTCCGGAGCCGCCGAATTTCGCCAGAAGGGTTTCGGTATCGTCCAGGCCGAGATGCGTGGCCGTGTTCTCGATATGCCGGACGGGATACGTTTCTGCCACCCGCAGGCCCCAGTCGACATCCTCCCAGCCCCAGCCGCTGAAGCCGTCATCAAATCTGACGGTTTCGAGGATCTGCTTGTGGACGAGGATATTGGATGTGAAGACGTACCGTCCCGGCTCCTCGCAACGGGCTTCGGCCGACAGGCATTCCGACAGGGCAGACTGGGCCGCATGCAGCCGGGTCTTCTTGGTAG
Source organism: Henriciella mobilis (assembly GCF_003576285.1). Lineage (NCBI taxonomy): Bacteria > Pseudomonadati > Pseudomonadota > Alphaproteobacteria > Hyphomonadales > Hyphomonadaceae > Henriciella > Henriciella mobilis. Next base: position 611,987 of record NZ_QWFX01000005.1, read on the forward strand.
GTGTGACCTGGCGCAGCGTAAATCCGCCAGCGATCAGCGCCGGACCATCTGCCTGCTCGATCGACTTCACGTAGCGGCTGAGAAACAGGTCCGTGTCGGGTCGCATGTCCGCATCGACAAGCAGGATCCAGTCGCTCTCGGCCATCGCAACCAGACGGTTGCGTGCATGCGCGCGCCCTGCGTTCTGCGGCGCCGTGATCAGGCGGGCTGGCCCGGGATACTTCATGATGTGGCCGGCCAGCTGCTTGGTCAGCGTCTCATCGCCAGACCCGTCATCGAATAGCAGCAACCCCGTTTGCGGCGCTTCGGCAAGGCGCGACAGGCCCGACAGGAGTGGGGCGGCATGGTCGCGATAGCAGGGCACACAGATCGTAATCGCAGTGTCACACGTGACCTGGTTCGACAGGATTGCTTCGCCAGCTTCGGTGCGGTCAATGGAATAGGTGAGTGGTTCGCTCTCCGACGGATAGGCAGAGTCCGGCATCTTCTTCATGTGTCCTATCGCTGCCGCCGCCAGTCACCCAGCAGGCATGGTGCTGTGGCGAGCATGATGAAGAGGTCGAACCAGAAAGAGGCGCGGTTCACGTATTCCATATCCAGCCGGACGCGTTCGCGAACTTCCTCGCGCGAGTGAACAGGGCCCCTTGAGCCATTGATCTGAGCCCAGCCGGTAATGCCGGGTTTCACGCGGTGACGGTGGGCGTAGTCGCTCACCAGGCCCTGCACTTCTGCGTCTTCGGTGGTCATGCCGATCGCGTGCGGGCGCGGGCCGACGAGCGACATCTCCCCGCTCAGGACGTTGAGCAGTTGCGGCAGCTCGTCGATGGACGTCATGCGAATGAACTTGCCGACGCGGGTCACGCGGGGGTCGCGATGAACCGTCTGCTGGCCCATCCGGTTCTCGGCCTCAGGATCGTGCCGCATGGACCGGAACTTCCACACGCGGATGATCTGGTTGTTGAAGCCATGACGCTTCTGCCGGAAGAAGACGGGGCCAGGGCTGTCGAGCTTTACCGCGATCGCCGTCGCGAGCAGGATCGGGCTGAACAGGACAAGCAGCAGCGACCCGAACAGAATGTCCGCCGCACGCTTGATGACCACGCGGCGCAGATTGTCCGGAGCGCCGGACATGTAGGCGGCTGGCGAGCGGGCGATGCGGGCAAGCGATTCCGATTCCGGGTCGAATCCTTCAAGGTCCAGCAGCAGGACTACGCGCTGCGGCAGGACACGGAGCCGGTCGACCAACTGGCGCACGCGGACCCGGGCGTCCGAGGTCACGGTGACGATGATGCGGTCGATATCGGGAAGGCGGTCCCAGTTCATCAGGTCATCGAGCCGGCCGACGACGGGCACGCCGCCCATGGCAATGGGCGCGCGCGACAGGCGGTCGTCGAACACGCCGACAATGTTGAGCTCGCGTGATTCACTGTTGCGCTGGAGGAGCCGCCGGGCATTGGGCGTTGCGCCGACGAGCACGACGTTCTCCGACAGGACGCCATTGCGTGTCAGCACCTTGAACAGGACGATGACATGCGCATGCACGGCGACGGCGAAGGTGAAAGCGAGGCAGGCTGCACCAAGTACGATACTGGTATGGCGCGCCGGATAGAGCAGCGAAACAACGACGACCAGACCGGCCAGGGCGAGGCCTGAGCCTATGCTGCTGCGCAGTAGCATCTGAGAGACCGGCCGGGCGAAGGAGAGGTTGTAGGCATCCGCCCGTCGAAGGCCCCAGCTCATCACGACCGGGATGAAGACGAAAGGCAGCACGGCGGCGACGGATGACTGCAGCAAGCTGTATCCACCGGCATTCAGGAACAAGAAGGAGACGATGGCCGCGACGGCGATATCAGCCAGCTTCAAGGCCTCGCGCATCATCGGGCGGTTGATCGTCCGGTTTCGTGGCCGGATGCGCTCGGCTGCGTCGCTGAGGCTTGCCCGGCTCGTAAGGACGGGGGTCGGCACCGCGCCGCCGATATCTTCGGTTCGCTCCGGTGTCGCCGGGATGCCAAGTTGTTGAAGCCCATCGGCCATGCGGGAAGGACCTGCCTGAGGTTGCGTCCCCGCTTCATGCCAGAACAGGCTCAATATCGGGTTTCGCCGATCGGTGAAATTTTATGGATCGGCCGTTCCTGCATCGATCGAGTGGGCGTGTCGGGTGTGCCGGATTGGCAATGATGGCAACAGACGGGCGATTTTGCAGGCGTATTGGCCGCCAAGGTGCTGCCTAGATCCGGTCCTTGTACCACTCTCGGGTCAGGAAGCCGTCGATCATGTCGCAGACCAGCCCGATTTCGGTCAGGGTCTGGATGAACCGGTCGGGGTCGACCAGCGGCTTGAAGATCGAACCCGCCTCGAACTGGTTTCCAGCCTCAAGCGCGATCGTCATGTGCCCGTCTTCGAAAATGCCGCGCAGTTTGCCGCCCTGGAAATGGCGCTCCAGCGCGATCAAACGCTCCATCCGGTCGGGCGTCAGAAGGGTCCGCGCTTCGACCTGGTCGGTCGAGTGAACGGTGAAGGCGTCCTCAAGCTCCTTGGAGACGAGGTCGACCCGCTGCAGGTCACTGGCTCCCTTGCCGCGCTTCCACCACTTGTCACGGGCGATGATTGTCCGGCCGAGGAAGGGTTCGGGATAGTCGATATTGAAAAGAAGCCCCTGGAACTTGGTGACAGTGCGGCGGTTCTTGCCCGATCCCTGCTGTTCGGTGAGCTTGCACTCGACCATGGTGAAGTCGGCTTCGGCGCGCGTGCCCGATATCAGGTCCTCGAATTTGCGGCTGTCATAGGATGGCAGCAGGGCATAGGCTTTCAGCCGCTCGAAGGCTGGTGTCGGCGGTTCGTTCAATTCCTTGAGGTTGCCCGCCTGCGATTTCACCCAGTTGCCGAGGCTCGAGAAGCCGGAAATTCCGCTAAGGTCAGGATGCATGGTGTCATAGTTGAAGCCGAAGCATTCGCAGGCAGCGCCAACGACGAGCTGCTTGGTCTGGGACTTCATCGAGAAAACGGGAATCCAGACGGCCGCAGAAGCCAGTACGGTCAAGACGATCCCGGCAAAGATGCCGAACGGGAACATGACCTGGAAGCCGAGTACCCAGGTCAGCGCGATGACCGACAGCAGCGCAATCGAGCCGACAATGGCCGTCCGCTTGATGGCCTTGCCGATCACCGCCTTGCGCTCTTCCTCCATGCGCTCCAGCTGCGGCTGCAGGACGTCGCGCCACACAGCGATGGCCGGCTCGAATTCCGGGCGCTTGCTGCTGATACTGTCGAAATAGATGTCGAGCGCGGCCTGCATGGCTATCGGTCCCCTGGCTTATGCCAATCGCGTTATTCGCCTGTCTCGGACCAGAGGTTCCGGTCCGGTGAGGCAATGTGCGAAAGCCGGGTTAGCAAGCCGTGAAGCATGCGGGATTCTTCGGGTGACAGGGACGCCAGCAGTTCGCGCTCATAGGCCAGGGCACGGGGCTTGATCGCTGCATAGATTTCGCGGCCCTTGTCTGTCAGGCGCAACTCGGCCTTGCGCCGGTCGGCATCGTCGGACTTGCGCGAGATGATGTTGCGCTCTGTCAGGCTGGCGGCGGCCCGGCTGACGGCGGGCTTGTCCATCAGGGTACGATTGGCCACCTCAGTTGAGGTCAGCCCGTCGCTTTCGCCGAGCACGGCGATAATCCGCCATTGCCAGATCGATATATCGAACTCGCGCTCATACATGTCGGCGATCTTGCGTGAGACGGCATTCGACAGCACCGACAGCCGGTAGGGCAGGAATCCATCGAGTCTGAGGGTCTCCTGCGGATGGTCGGCCGATTTCGTCATGCTGTCTCCACGCTCCGGAACTTGATTTAGTTGCAAATGCAACTATTATGAGTCGGGTCATTCACAGGAGGATTAAGCACATGGCGGACCTGTTTGAAAATCCGGCCGGTCTGGACGGCTTTGAATTCATCGAGTTTTCTGCGCCTGAGAAGGGCCAGCTGGAACCGGTTTTCGAAGCGATGGGCTTCACGAAGGTCGCCCGCCACCGCTCCAAGGATGTCGAGCTTTGGCGTCAGGGCGGCATCAACCTGATCACCAATTACGAGAAGGGCTCGCCGGCCTACTATTTCGCCAAGGAGCATGGCGCCAGCGCCTGCGGGATGGGTTTCCGCGTGCGCGACGCGAAGGCGGCCTATGATCATCTCCTCGCGAATGATGCCGAGCCTTGCGATGTGCCAGCCGGCCCGATGGAGCTGAAGCTTCCAGCGATCCGCGGCATCGGCCATTCGCTCATTTATCTCATCGACCGCTACGATGATGGCGAGGGCGGCCTCTCCATCTATGACATCGATTTCGAATACCTGCCGGGCGTCGAGAAGTTCCCCGAAGGCTGTGGCTTCAAGCTCGTCGATCACCTGACACACAATGTCTACAAGGGCCGGATGAAGTACTGGGCGGACTTCTATGAGAAGCTCTTCAATTTCCGTGAGATCCGCTATTTCGATATCAAGGGTGAGTATACCGGCCTGACCTCCCAGGCACTGACCGCGCCTGACGGCAAGATCCGCATCCCGCTCAATGAAGAAGCCGAAGGTGGCAAAGGGCAGATTGAGGAATTCCTGCGTGAATATAATGGCGAAGGCATTCAGCACATCGCCCTCATTTGCGACGACCTCGTCGAAGCCTATGACAAGCTGAAAGCGCGCGGCGTGCCGATGATGACGCCGCCACCGGACACCTATTACGAAATGCTGAGCGAGCGCCTGCCGGGTCATGGCGAGGACGAGAATGCGCTCCGCACGCGCGGCCTCCTGCTCGACGGAACGACCGAGGGCGGCGAACCGCGTCTCCTCTTCCAGATCTTCGCAGAACCGCAGATCGGCCCGGTCTTCTTCGAGTTCATCCAGCGCAAGGGCGACTACAAGCAGGGCTTCGGCGAAGGCAACTTCAAGGCCTTGTTCGAAAGCATGGAACGTGACCAGATCAAGCGCGGCGCACTGAAGGTCGAGGACAAGGAAGACGCATGAAGCTGCCCCCGGTCATCGTCTTTGCCTTGCCCGTCCTCATCGGATGGGCCGCAGACAGACTTTGGCCGGTGACTGGCTTTTCATTCGCTGCGCAGGACGTCATTGCGGCCGTCATTCTCCTTTGTGGTGTGGGGCTGCTCCTGCTTGCGGTGACCGGCTTCCGGCTCAAGAAGACAACCGTCAATCCGCTCGATCCCGGCCAAGCCAGTGCGCTTGTCGATGATGGCATCTACAGGATTAGCAGGAACCCCATGTATCTCGGCATGGCCCTGTTCGTCCTCGGGGTCGGGCTCGGCCAGGGCTGGAGCGTGACGATCGCGCTTTTGCCTTTCGCGATCTGGTACATAAATCAGAACCAGATTCTGCCCGAAGAAGCGGCGCTCAGGAGCCGGTTCGGTGCCGATTATGAACACTACTGCCAGCGCGTTCGCCGCTGGATATAGACTTGGGAGAGGCCAAGATGACTGAAGCTCCAAAACTCGGCGGCGTTCACCACGTCGCCTATCGCTGCAAGGATGCCAAGGAGACGGTCGAGTTCTACAACAAGGTGCTCGGCATGGATTTCCAGCTCGCCATCGCGGAGGACAAGGTGCCCTCCACCGGCGCGCCGGACCCGTACATGCACGTCTTTCTCGATGCCGGGAACGGCAATGTGCTCGCCTTCTTCGAGCTGCCGACCAAGCCGGAGATGGACCGTGACCGCAACACGCCGGAATGGGTCCAGCACATCGCCTTCAAGGTTGCCACGATGGACGACCTGATGAACGCCAAGGCGCGGGCCGAGGAGATGGGGCTCGACGTTGTCGGGCCGACTCATCACGGCATCTTCAAGTCGATCTACTTCTTCGACCCCAACGGCCACCGGCTGGAGCTGGCCTGCGACATTGGCACGCCGGACCAGATGGCCCAGCTGAAATCGGTTGCCCAGGACATGCTGGACGAGTGGTCCCAGACCAAGAAGGCGCCTCGCCACGCGGCCTGGCTGCATGAGAAGATCGCCGACGAGACGGCCTAGCGCCTGAACCGGTCGCTACACTTCAGTCCTTCGGCTCCGCCCGCGTTATTCGGTCTGCTCGGCGGCGTTGAACGCGGCGATATAGCCGAGGGCCTCGACAAATGACTGCCTCAGCTCCTTCGGGACGGCGTCGAGCAGCTCTTTCTCGTGCGCTTTCAATTCCGCATCCGCGCGTTTGGCGACTTCCTTGCCCTGAGGTGACACAGTGAGCCCGTAGGAGCGGCCATCGACCGGTGTGCGGCTGACCAGGTCCTTGCTTTCGAGCCGGTTGACCAGCGGCGCCATATTGGCGCGGGCGATGCCGAGCGTCTGACAGGCTTCGCTCTGCGTGACACCCGGATTGGCCTGTATCAGCAGCAGGACTGACGCTTCCGCCAGGCGCAGGTCCAGGGGACGCAGCCGGTCGTAAATCGCATTAAGGTTGGCGTTGCTGGCATGCCTGAGCAGGTAGCCGGGATAGTCGGCGAACGGATTCTTGATCATCGCTGGTCCTTGTGCGCACGCCTTTGAATAAAGAGACTCCCCGAACCATTTGCAACGGCTGCGCCGCATGGACGAAGTGTCGGGGGGCGGCGGTGCCTGCATTCGCGGCAGAAATACAGGCAGCGGGCTCATAGGGTTTGGCCCTTGAAATGGATTTGCCTCGGGATGGCGCTGACGTCCCGGCCTTCTTCGGCGGACTGGCTTGAGACCGGTAAAGACAGGTCCAGCTGCAGTACGAAAAGAGTCTGATTCCAGTATGGCCACGGTATGATTCCAGTCTGGTGGTCCTGCAGGCTCCGTGGTGCCGCTCGAATCACGACAAATTCAGGAAAAGATCAGCCAGTGGTAGAGAAAAAATTATCCATAAGGTTTCAAGATTCTAGGCGTGGTTCTGCATCCCGCGTATCGTCGACAGGGGGTGGCATGCCGGATGAATTGCCGGGGGCGCGAGACGTCTGTACTCCGCGCAACTTTTTAGCAGCTGAAAAGTATTTTTTTGCACATGCCGTGCCGGATTATGCGGACGCTCCCCTGGAGCGTCTGGCGGTCGCATTTGTGCCACGCAGAATGCAGACGCCTTCTGTAGCACTTACAGCAAATTTCTCTTTCTTGCGCTCTCCTGCACGATGGCATGCTGGTGAAGGGCCGGACGGATTCTTGCGCCTGAAGCGCCGGCGTGTCGGGGCGGGCGACTGCCACAAGACACTGGTTGTGAACAAGTTTTTAACCAGCCCTGACTAGTCGGAAAACCAACCCGGGGGGAGGCAAAACGTCACCATGTACACGAACTGCGCACAAGAAGGTCCGAAGGCGGCAACGCCGTTAGTCGCGATTTTTCTTGGCAATTCAACTACCGGTGATAGGGGCGCTGGAAACGCGTGCGTTCAGGCACGTGAAGGCACTCCAATTTCCCCCGTTCGGTCGGCTATCAAACCCAATCTGGTTCCAGAAAACGAAACGGTCTCCGCAGGATGTGCAGTCGGGACGTCCGTGAACCAGGCATGCCAAAATCAAAATACATTCCGTTTCGTGGAGCCACAACAATGAACCCTTTTGCTAACCGGAAGCTCTCGCAAACGCTTCCAATGACGATTGTCGCCTTCAGCGTCTCGACCGCCGCGATCACGGCGGCGCTCGGCTATATGAGCGCTGACAATACGTTCCGTGAGCAAGCCAAGGAACAGCTCCATCATACCCTGAAAGCACATGAGCATTCTCTCAGTGCGTGGCTGGAATCGATCGAGGCCGATATTCGCGCAAACAGCGAAAACCCGACCGTCCGCGAAGCGATTGGCGGTTTCAGCGAGGCCTTTGCCGGGCTCGGCGCGAGTGCCAGCGAAGACCTCCGGCGCGCCTATTCCAGCGCGGAGAGCGATGGGGCCGGATTGCCGGCTGTGGTCTCTGAAACCGGCGAGTCGGTGAACTATCGCGACGTGCACGCCGACTATCACCCCTACTTCCAGGGCCTTCTGGAAGAAAAGGGCTATTACGATATCCTGCTGATGGACCGCAGCGGCAACGTCATCTACTCGGTTTCCAAGCAGGCTGATTTTGCATCGAATGCGCTTTCCGGGCCGGCTGCCGAGACCGATCTGTCACAGGCCTACAGCAAAGCGCGCTCAAACGCGTCGAGTGGTGATCTCGCTTTCCTCGACTTCAAGCCATATGCACCAAGCGATGGCGCTCCGGCCAGCTTCCTGTCCACGCCGATTACCGATGAAGCCGGAAACTTCATCGGCGTGCTAGCCTACCAGATGCCGATCGACCGGATGAATGAACTCGTGTCGCGCACCGAAGACCTCGGTGAGACCGGCTCTTCGGTCATTGTTGGCGGCGATTTCCTGATGCGCAACGACACGCCGCTCACCAGCGGGGACGACATCCTGGCGACCCGGGTCGACAATGAAGCGGTCCGCAAGGCGCTGGCCGGGCAGTCCGGCGTGATGGCGACGCCCGACCTTGCGGGGCGGGCCGCGTTCACAGCCTACGATTCCTTCGAGTTCGAAGGTGTGCGCTGGGCCTATCTTGCCAGCAAGACCAAGGCTGAGATCAACGCACCGGCGGCAACGGTCCGCAATCACATGGTGATCCAGATAGGGATCACGGCGCTGGTGCTCGGCGTGCTTGGGGTCATGGTGGCCCGCCGCGTAACGCGCCCGCTGACAGCTGTGCGCCAGGCCATGGAAGATGTGTCCAACAAGAAGTTCGAACTCGCCATTCCGCATACGGATCGTCAAGATGAGATCGGCGACATGGCGAAGACGCTCGATACGTTCAAGGAGAAGCTCGCTGAAGCTGACCTGATGGACCAGGAAACGGCAAAGACGGTTGAGGCGCTCGGCGAGGCGCTCGGCTCACTGTCCGGCGGCGACCTGACCTACCGCATCGAGAATGACTTCCATCCGAAATATGAGCAGCTGCGCCGCGACTTCAACTCGACCATGATCAACCTCGAAGAGGTGTTGAGCTCGGTCGTGTTGAGTTCCAACCAGATCGGTGACAGTGCCCGGGAAATCAGCCATGCAGCCGACGACCTGTCGCGCCGCACCGAAAGCCAGGCGGCTACGCTGGAAGAAACAGCAGCCGCGCTGGAGCAGATCACCTCGAGCGTGTCCTCCACAGCGTCGAGCGCCAAGCAGGCTTTCGATCTTGTCTCCTCGGCCCGCAACAGCGCGGAGTCGAGCAACAAGGTCGTCAACGATGCCGTGGCGGCCATGGGCAACATCGAATCCTCGTCCAATGAGATTGCCCAGATTATCGGCGTCATCGACGAGATCGCCTTCCAGACCAACCTCCTGGCGCTGAATGCTGGCGTTGAGGCGGCCCGGGCTGGCGATGCAGGCCGCGGGTTTGCGGTTGTCGCATCTGAAGTGCGGGCTCTGGCCCAACGGTCTTCGGAAGCCGCCAAGAAGATCAAGGACCTCATCACGCAGAGTTCGAGCCATGTGTCGGACGGCGTCGAGAATGTCGGCCAGACCGGCAAGGTGCTGAAGGAAATCGTCGAGGCTGTCGCGAAAGTCAGCGAATCCGTCGCCTCGATTTCAGCGGCCGCGCAGGAACAGTCGACGGGCGTCGCGGAGATCAACACCGCGGTCAACCAGCTCGACCAGGTCACGCAATCCAACGCAGCGATGGTCGAAGAGTCGACCGCGGCAAGCCATGCGCTGACCCAGGATGCCGAAAAGCTGATGCAGTTCGTGGCCCGCTTCCGGTTCAACCGCGCTGGCCAGACGGCCATGGCCGCACCGGCACCGACCGTTACCAAGAAGCCGGTCAATGCGGTCAGCGAGCAGCAGCAACGGGTGAAGGCCTTCGCTGAGACCCAGCTGAGCCAGGCACCCGCCGCCGCTCCGAAGCCTGCTTCACGGGGGACGAGCGCTCTGAAATTCGAGCCGGACACATCAGTGGACGATGAGGACTGGAACGATTTTTAAATCAATCTGACTGACGCTGCTGCGTTCCATCCCGGGAACGCAGCACGTCTCGTTTCCCTCTTCATCGAGTAGCATCCATGCCCGTTCGTGTTCTCATTGTAGATGATTCACCGGTCATTCGGGCGATCATGAAGTCGGTGCTTCGCCAGGATCCCGAAATCGAAGTGATCGGAGAAGCTGGAGACCCCTACGAGGCGCGCGAGGCCATCAAGCGCCTCAATCCCGATGTGATAACGCTCGACGTGGAAATGCCGCGTATGTCGGGCGTCGAGTTCCTGAAGAAGATCATGCAGCTTCGCCCGATGCCGGTTGTCATGGTATCGAGCCTGACGGCAGCCGGCAGCGAGAAAGCCATCGACGCGCTGGCAATTGGTGCTGTGGACTGCATCGGCAAGCCTGTTGGCGGCGACACGCCCAATCCCTTCCTTGAGCTGCCCGCCATCCTCAAGAATGCAGCGCGCGCATCCACAAATGTACAGTATGCTGAGCAGAAAACGGTTCGGCGAGAAGCCTACAATCCTGCCGACAAGGTTGTGTTCATCGGCGCCTCGACGGGTGGTGTGGATGCATTGTTCCGTATACTGCGTTCATTTCCGGCCAGCTGTCCGCCAACGCTGATCGTGCAGCACATGCCATCCGGGTTCACCGCGAGTTTCGCCTCCCGCCTGAACCATCATTGCGCGCCGACCGTCCGGGAAGCGACGCATGGCACCGTGTTGCGGCCCGGCCACGTTTATATTGCACCGGGCGGCGACCGGCACCTGGAGGTGTCCGGCAAGCACGAGCCGACCTGCCTTCTTGTCGACGGGCCGCCTGTGAGCGGGCATAGTCCATCAGTGGACAGACTTTTTATGACAGCGTCAGCGCTTGGGCCTCGGGCTGTGGGCGTGCTGCTTACCGGTATGGGGCGCGACGGCGCTGACGGCCTGAAAGCCATTCGCGACCGGGGCGGCTATACGATCGCCCAGTCCGAAGCGACCTGTGTCGTCTATGGCATGCCGCGTGTTGCCGCCGAAATCGGTGCGGTGAATATCCAGCTTCCCCTCAACATGATCGCCGCGGAGACCTTGAAGGCCGCCGGCGAATGGATCACAGCATGACCGCACTGCAACCCACCCAGCCGATACTGGCGAGCCGGCACAACATCATCCAGGGCGAGTTCGCGACGTCGGGCGATCCGGGTGTCATGCTGACCACGCTGCTTGGCTCCTGTGTGGCGGTCTGTCTGTACGATCTGACGGTCCATGTCGGCGGAATGAACCATTTCCTGCTGCCTGAGACGGGCAATGCAGACACTGCCAACCTGTCCTACGGCGTGAACTCGATGGAACTGCTCATCAACGACCTGTTGAAGCAGGGCGCCTCGCGCATCCGGATGGAGGCCAAGGTCTTTGGCGGTGCCCGGATGATTGCCGGCCTGTCGGATATCGGCGAGCGCAATTCGAGCTTCGCGCTCAAATTCCTGCAGATGGAGGGCATACCCGTCGTGTCGCAATGCATCGGCGGCACACGGGCGCGCAAGCTGCGCTTCTGGCCGGCAACGGGACGGGTGCAGCATGCCTTCGTGGCGCTGGCGCCGGATGCCGTGAAAGTGCCGGTCGCGCCGCCGCCGCCGCGTCATGTGCCGGGCGACGATATCGAACTCTTCTAGAGGCCCCGCGCGGCGTTCCATCCGGTCTGTGCCGGCTCAGAACGCGGCCAAGGCGCGCCTTGCGATGCCGGCGGCAACAACAACCCTCTCTGAGACAAAAAACGCGCCCTGCCGGCCTGGCAGGCGCGCGTGTAGGCCTTCGACAATGGAAAAGCGGGGAGACGCGCGGGCGCGTCAGAAAAGAGTGACGGTGTCGGCCTCGTCCGGCATGCCGGGCTGCTCGCCGGGATGGAGCAGCATGTCGCGCACCACGGCAAGCGTACTGGCCTCGACCAGCGGCTCGAGCCCTTCGGGCGCTTCAAGGCCGGCGGCATGGGCCGAGCGCATGACGTCGGCGAGGGCGCCAAGCGTCTGCGTCAGGCGGTCGACATTCTGGATGTGACGCGATTCCTCGACCGAGAGGATTGAGTGGTCGGCGATATAGGTCGACAGCGTGTCCTGGATATGCAGGCAGTGCGCCTGGCAATCGGTCAGCAGGCGAGCGGCGCCTTGCCAGAAATCGGAAGAGTGGCCGTAGGAAACAGGGTCGCGTCTGGCGGTGGCGGTCTTGGACATTCTTATAGTTTTCCGACAACCGCTTCGACGGTCTTGCGCAGCGAGTCCGCGTTGAAAGGCTTGGGCAGGAAGTTGTTCATGCCGTAGGAGCGGCCGACGCGGATGATGTCGGGACTGCTGGATCCGGAGACGAGGATAAAGCCGACGCGGGCGGTCTGCTTGTTGGTGCGGATGGCCTTCAGGAATTCCAGCCCGTTCTTTCCGGGCATGTTGTAATCGGAAATGACAAGGTGCACCGGCGTGCGAAGCATGAAATTCAGCCCGGCGTTCGCGTCCGCCTCGGTAAAGACATTCCGAATGCCAAAGGATTCAAGCGTGTTTTGAAGAATACCCCGGCTGGTCGACATGTCGTCCACCACCAAGACTCTCAGAGAATCCTTGTTTGACACCGCTTATTCTCCAGTTCGAAAGGTATAGAAGCCGTTTAATTGCTGACCTTACGCAAGCAAACGTAAAACAAGTATTGCGCTAACTGTAATCCATCTAAGAGCGAGAATAGTGGAAAACAGACAGTGTAGATTTGCCGCTTCACTCAGCGGTTCAGCTGTTTTTTCTATAGGTTGTAAGGCCAGCTGTAGAAAACCTTGCCGCAGCTGGACCGTTCACGCGTTCGGAGTGTCCGATGAACAAGTAACCGCCGGGGGCCAGCACACGCTCGAAGCCGTTCCAGACACCGTGTTGCGTCGGGGCATCGAAGTAGATCGTGGTATTCCGGCAGAAAATGATGTCGAACGGGCCTTTGACGGGCCAGGCCGGACTGATCAGGTTCAGCGGCTTGAAGGCGACCAGCTGTTTGACCGCGGCGCCAACTTCGTATTTCGATGCGTCGCCATCAGGGGCCGCGCTGAAGGCGTTGCGTCGCATATCGGCCGGGATCATTTCGATGTCTTCGGCATCGTAGATGCCCTGACGGCCCTGATGAAGGATATGCTTGTCGATATCGGTGGCCAGGATCTTGACATCCAGCTTGCCGGCGTCCGGCAGGAGCGACAGCAGCGTCAGGGCGATCGAGTAGGGCTCTTCGCCGCTGGAGCAGCCAGCCGACCAGATGCGCACCCGTCCACCCTTGCGGGCCTTTTCGACCAAGGGTGGCAGCGTCACTGTCTTGAGAATTTCGAAGTGGTGCGGCTCGCGGAAGAAACGTGTGACATTGGTCGTCAGCGCCGAGAGGAGTTCCAGCCGCTCTGCCTTGCCCTGTGGGGTGTCGAGGAAGTCGCAATACTCGCGAAAGCTTGTCATGCCGGTCGCGCGAAGCCGCTTGGACACGCGTGAGTGGACCAGCGTTCGCTTGCTCTCCGGCAGGCAGATGCCAGCCTCTGTCTTGATCGAGTCGGCGATGCGGGTGAATTCGTTGTCGCCCAGCCCTTCGATCCGGGTGGCGGAAACAGACGGATCGGCGTTCGCTACGCTAGCGCTCATGCGGCAAGGTTTTCCGGTTCAACGTGCGCGATGCGCGACAGGTCGACGATCCGGATCATGCCTTCTTCGCGCGTCACGACGCCCTTGAAGAACTCCTTGGCGGATTCCGAGGCGATGTCCGGGATCGGCTGCATGCTCTCGGTGCTCAGGGACAGGATGTCAGAAACGGCATCGACCTTCATGCCGACCAGCTGATCGGCGTTCTGGGTCACGACGATCACGGTCGACGCGTCCGGCTCGCGCACGGGCATGCCGACGCGGGCTGCGAAATCGATGATCGGCAGGATGGCACCGCGCAGATTGATCACGCCGCAGATATGGTCCGGGGCGCGCGGGATGCGCGTCGGTTCGGTCCAGCCGCGAATTTCCTTCACGGACATGATGTCGACGCAGAATTCCTGTTCGCCGACCCAGAAGGAGATGAACTTGTCTTCGTGTTCACGACGCTGGTTTTGCTGTTCAGCCATTTGCATACTCCGATCTATGCGGCCCGAATGACGTCTGAGAGCCGGTTGCGGCCTGTTGCCAGGGCGGCAACATCCAGAATGAGTGCGATTTCGCCATTACCCAGAATGGTCGCGGCGGCGATGCCCGGGACCGAGTGATAGTTTTCTTCGAGGCCCTTGATGACGACCTGGCGCTGATCAAGGATCTGGTCGACGATAAAGGCGGTCCGTGAACCGCCTTCGGTTTCCGTGAGCACGACGACGTGGTGCGAGAGCTTGTCCAGCGGCGGACGGTAACCCAGCTCGCAGGCAACATCGACCAGTGGAACGAATTCGCCGCGGACCATGATGCCCCGGTCGGCATTCGACAGGCCGTGAACCTGTGAAGGATTGAGCTTGAGCGTTTCCACCACATCGGTCAGCGGCACCACCTTCGTCTGGTCGGCGACGCGGACCAGCATGCCATCAAGGATGGCAAGCGTCAGCGGCAGGCTGATCGTGAAGGTCGTGCCCTTGCCGGGCGTCGAGGACAGGGTCACCCGGCCGCCGAGCGACTGGATGGCCTTCTTCACGACATCCATGCCGACCCCGCGCCCCGAGAGGTTCGAGACATTCTTGGCGGTCGAGAAGCCCGGCATGAAGAGAAGGTTGTCGATTTCCGCTTCGCTCAGGGCAGCATCAGGGTCGATCAGCCCCTTTTCGACGGCGATTTCGCGCACGCGCGTGCGGTTGATGCCGGCGCCATCGTCGGCGATTTCAATGATTACGCGTCCGGAGCGGTGAGACGCGGTCAGGTGAACCGTGCCTTCCTCGCTCTTGCCGGCGGCGGCACGGTCTGCCGTCTGCTCGAGGCCATGGTCGACCGCGTTGCGGATCATGTGCGTCAGCGGATCGGAGAGGCGCTCAATGACGGTCTTGTCGACCTCGGTGCCTTCACCCTCGGTCACCAGGCGGACCGATTTGCCGGTGGCGGCGGCCGCTTCGCGCACAATGCGTGACATGCGCTGGAACAGTGGTTTGACCGGCTGGGCGCGGATCGCCATGACGCCTTCCTGGATGGCGCGGGTCAGGCGCTTGAACTCATCGAGGCCATCCATCAGCGGTGAATCCTGCGGTACACCGGAATTGGACACGGCCTGGGCCAGCATGGACTGGTTGATGACGAGTTCACCGATCAGGTTGATCAGGCGGTCAACGCGGTCCAGCTCGACCCGGACGGTCGCTGTCGGCCCGGCGCGCGATGACTCGGCGCGGGCGGGCGAGGCGCCGGAAGATTTCTCGGTTTCGGCTGGCGCGGCCTCTGCCGCAGCCGGTTCCGGCAGCTCGGGCAGGTCCGGGATGGCGGCCGGTTCATCGGCATCTGGTGACGGCGTGGCAAGTTCCCAGCCGGGTTCTTCGCCCTCATCAGGGGCGCCGAGCGGCGGAAGATCGATCTCTGGCAACGCGTCAGCGGCGGCACCGAAGCTTATCGTCAGGTCGCAATCGCCTTCGACGAACTCGAAGATCTCACGAATGTCGTCTTCGCTGACGGTCTCGCCCTTCAGCGTGATGTCCCAGGACAGGCAGGATTGGGCGGTGTCGATGTCCGCCAGGTCGGGCAGGGCGTCGGTGTTGCAGGTCACCTCGGTCTCGCCCAGCTCTGCGAGGGCGCGCAGCAGGAGCACGGGATCGTTCCCGCGCTCGAAAATCGTGGCGTGCGGCTTGAAGCTGATCGTCCAGCTGTCGCCGCCAGGCGCGGGCAGGTCATCCTCGACGTCGCCGAAATCCATGGAGAAATCGAGCGGAATGGCTTCGAACTCCACTTCGCCGGCATCGGACCCGTCGGAATCGATGAGCGCGTCGAGTTCGAGCATGATCGCGTTCATGCGTTCGGTATCGACCGAATCGCCAACCGAAGCGGCTTCGACGAGGTCCGACAGCTGGTCAGCCGAGCGGAAGAAGACCGACATCAGAGCAGGCGTCAGCTCCATGCGGTCCGCGCGCACTTCGTCGAGCACCGTCTCGAATGTGTGGGCGAATTTTACGAGCTCATCCAGCGAGAACGCACCGGCGCCGCCCTTGATGGAGTGAACCGCGCGGAAAATGGCGTTGACGGTTTCGGGGTCTTCATCGCCGCCTTCGATGGCCGCGAGGCCTTCCATGAGGGCCTGGAGCAGGTCTTCGCATTCAAGGAAGAAGGTCTGCCTGATTTCGTCCATCGGATCCATGCGGTTCTGCGTCCTTTCGGGGTCAGGCGGCGACGCGCCGGATGACGTTGACGAGCTTGTCGCGGTCGAACGGTTTCACGATCCAGCCGGTTGCGCCGGCATCGCGGGCGCGCTGCTTGAGTTCCGGGGCGCTTTCAGTGGTCAGCGTGAGGATCGGGACCTGCTTGTACTGGTCGATCGAGCGCACTGATTCGATGAAGCCGAAACCATCCATGCGCGGCATGTTGATATCGGTGATAATGACGTCGGGCGTGCACTCATTGAGCACTTCCAGACCGTGCACGCCGTCATCGGCGGTGTGTACTTCGAAACCGGCGCTGGCCAGGGCGGCCTTCACCATGTCCCGCATCGTTCTTGAATCGTCGACCGCGAGAATCCGCAATGTCATGTATCGGCTCCTGACTCTGGAAAAAGCTCATCCTGCAGCCCGGTGAGCTGGACGATTCGAATGAAGTCCGCCTCCGGGTTGACGATGGCGAAGGGCTGGCCGTCACTGGCCCAGCTGCGTTTCGCAGACACTAGAAGCTGTACGGCCTGGCCGCCGCAGCGCACGACGTTCGACGCGTCGAGCTCGAGCGGCTGTCCGCGCCGGGCAAGCAGGTCCGCTTTCAGGGCTTCACAGAAGGCGCCTGACAGATCGTCCGGAAGTGTAATGCTGTTAGCTCCGTCCAGGGCGCTCATCTTTGCGCCTCCGCACAGGCTGCGAATTGCTGGTGACCAATCATCGCCGAACGCACGAGGCTCGATTGCCCCGCTCCCTTATGCCCCCCGGGTCGCCTGATGACTATTCCGGTTTCGCGCTGTGGATACTAATTCATCAGGGACAGATATGGCGGCGTCCTTAAGAATTGGTTGCGCGGCATAGCCGTCTTGCAGAAATTTGCAGCTGTAATGTCAGGACCATAATGGTTGCTGCAGAATTCCCCTCCCGCGCCGGGGGAGAGGCGTTATCGTTCGCTGGCGGCGGCGCGCGCTGCGATAAGGGGCGCGGGCCCCTACAGAATCGCCAGGCCTGCAGCGAGCAGCGTGCCGAAGACGGTCGCGATCAGGGTCTGCTTGCGATAGTTCCGGGCCAGCAGGCCGACTGCGACGCCGCCAATGACGGCAAGGAACAGCGCCAGAGCGACGGCGACCTGGTACAGCCGGTAGATGCGCGGCCCATGACCCTTGTGCAGCTCCATGAGGGCGTATTGCAGGTTCGGGCGATTGATGGTCGCTTCGATATTGCCCTGATGGCCCCGTTCGAAACGGACAAAAGTCCGCGTGGTCGGACGGGTCATCGCCCAGCTATTGCTGCCGCGGATGTATTCGAAGTCGATATCGACATCCTGCGCGTCGAGCAGGTCGCGCACTTGTTGTTCGATCTCATCGGACCCGAAGTCCAGCCGTGTGTCTGCGGGAAGCGCAAGCGGCGTCTGCCTGACCGACGGTTCGACGCCAGCCATGTCGAGTCCGCCGGAAATGGCCACGATGAGGAAAGCCGGCGCGAGCAGGCCCGCGATCCAGAGGTGGAGCGTGATCAGAAGGCGGCGGAGTTTCAGCGTATTCATTGGTAGGCCCCTCGAAAGAACAGCGAATGCCGGGGCCGCAATGCCCCGACACGGCTTGAACGGCGCTATTGGCCAAATCCGTCGTGCCGGCAACAGGTCTGGCCTAAATGCCGCAGCTCTCTGAGGTGATGTCCTGGGAGGTCTGCCGGGTGCTGGTTGAAGCAAGGATGGTGGTTCGGGGGAGACTTGAACTCCCGACCTCATGATTATGAGTCATGCGCTCTAACCAGCTGAGCTACCGAACCGGACCGGTGGTGGGCCGTACCTGCCCGCAATGCCTGCACGCGGTACAGCAAGCGGGCTCAATACACATTCGCGCCCGCCTCGGCAACCGCCTATTCCAGCAGGCCTGCCACATGGTCTGCAATCGCCAGGGAGGAGGTCAGGCCCGGGCTCTCCATGCCGATGAGATTGATGAGGCGTGTATCCACAGTGATGAAAGTGAAGTCGCCGGACGGCTCACCCTCGCCGACGATTTTGGGGCGTACACCGGCATAGTCGGGGGCGAGGGCCCCGTCCGGCAAGCCGGGCCAGTAGCGTCTGACAGAGGCATAGAAGCGGGCGGCGCGGGCAGGGTCCACCTGGTAATCGAAAGGCGGGCCAGCGCCTTCGGGCAGCCATTCGGCGTCGGGGCCGAGCCGGCCGCGCCCAGACAGGTCGACCGTCAGGTGCAGGCCGAGGCTGGCGCTGTCGGGCATCGGATAGATGAGCCGCGAGAAGGGCGTCTTGCCGAGCACGCTGAAATAGCTGCCCTTGACGAAACGCGGCACGGGCAGGGCGCCGGTGTGCGGCCCTTCAATTGACTTGGCGATGGCAATGGCATTGTGCCCGGCCGCGTTGATCACGGTGCGGGCACGGATAACGGTTGGTGTCTCGCCGCCAGTGACAAGCTCGACCCCGTCTTCGAGCAGGGTGCCCGAGCGCACCGGCGTGCCGAAGGCGATCATGCCGCCATGATCCTCCAGCTCGCCCTGCAGGGCGAGGAAATAGCCATGGCTGTCGAAGATGCCGGAGACGGGCGACCGGATCGCGGCTGTGATGTCCGGACTGAGCGCCGGTTCGATCTCACGTGCGGCATCGCCGGAAATGAGCTCCAGCTTCTCAACCCCGTTCGCCTCGGCCCGCGCCATGATGGCGCCGAGGCCGCCGGCTTCCTCGGCATGGGCGACGACCAGCTTTCCGCAATTCTTGTAGGTGACACCATGCGCGTCGAGATAGGCGTAGAGGGCGCGCCGTCCGCGCACGCAGAAATCTGCCTTGTGGGAGCCGGTCGCATAGTAGAGCCCGGCATGGATGACTTCGGAATTGCGCGAGGAGGTATGGGTGGCAATCGCATCCTCGGCTTCCAGGATGATCACATCCCGGCCTTTCATGGCGGCCGCCCGCCCGGCCGCAAGGCCGATGACGCCGGCGCCGATGATCACAAGGTCTGCTTCGAGTCGCTCCATACTCTTCAACTAGGCAAGTTTCCCCAATTGGGCGAGCCGCGATTTCGCGCTATACTCGATTACCATGAAATGGCTGGGTGCCTTTATCAGTCTTCTCCTGCTGTCCGGCGCGCCTGCATCGGCAGATCCGATCGAACGGGCCTTCGCCTCGGGACAGTTCCTGCAATCGGCCGAAATGGCCCAGCTTGAGGGCGGCGCCGACAATTACGCCCGCGCAGCCCGCGCCATTCTCGCCGACGCCATTATCGAAGGTAAACCGACCGATA
Source organism: Henriciella mobilis (assembly GCF_003576285.1). NCBI lineage: Bacteria > Pseudomonadati > Pseudomonadota > Alphaproteobacteria > Hyphomonadales > Hyphomonadaceae > Henriciella > Henriciella mobilis. The sequence continues at coordinate 631,464 of NZ_QWFX01000005.1, forward strand.
GCAGACTCGACGAAGCAGAAGCGCTTGCACGCAAGGCCCTCAGCCTCGACCCGGAGCATGTCGAAGGCCGGCTGCAGCTGGCGATCACGCTGTCGCTGAAAGCACGGAAGATGTCGACGCGCGAAGCGCTCGATTCCGGTTATGGCGGCACCTCACGGGATCTGGTGAAGGATGTCCTCGAAGCCCATCCGGACAATGTCTATGCGCAGGGCTTCATGGCGGTCTGGAACATTGAGGTCGTCCGGCGCGGCGGCGGCCTTGGGGCGGCCTTCATGGGCGCCAGCGTCCAGAGCGCGCGTGAGCACTACACCCGCGCCGTCGAGACCGGCGAGGCCGACCCGGCGCTCCACTGGCAGTATGCCCGAGCCCTCGCCGCGCTGAATGCCCGCAAGTATGAAGACGAGATCGCAACCTGCCTCGACCGCGCGGTTTCCGGAGAGGCTGACGATACGTTGACGCGGATCATGCAGGCCCGCGCGCAATCCTTCCAGCTCTATGTCAAAGACCATTCGCGCAAGGATATTGAACGGGCCGCAGCGGCGCTGCTCTAGTGGCTGACCTTAGCGGCCATCGGTCCAGCCAGCGCTTTCGCCGATCAAGGGCACCAACCGCGCGGCGCACAGGGATGCTGCCGGGCCAGTCTGCGGGCGGCTGCCTAACGCTTCGGAATGAACGATGAGGGCGAGGCGGACATCTTCCGCCGTCAGATTGCCATTTCGCTTCGGATCACCCAGCACCGCTTCGCTGGCCTTCAGGGCGTCCCGCATCGCCGCGAGCTTGCGATCGGTTTCGGCAAGCTCGCTGTGACGGCTGCCGCCCGCCTCGCTGGCGCCGAAGCCATCCAGCTTCATGAGGTCTTCAAGCGCGAGCTTCTGGCGCTCGATTTCCGGTTTCAGCACAACGAAACAGCTGGCCGCCGCATCGCCAGCGGCGCTGAGCTTCGTGTCGGCAAAGATGGGAAAGGGCGTGCCGTCATTCATTCGCAAGGGCGGCGGCGGACTGGATGTGCCGAGCAGGGCGCTGGCCGGAGACGGGACGATGACAACCTTTTCCTCAAGCGGTTCGATGGAGACCGGGCGCGCAGCACCTGCCTCCCGGGCCCAGGCGGCGCCGCCTGCGGCGATCACGATGTCGCGTGGCAGGCGCTTCAGGGCGGCCGGGGCTGAGCGGGTATCGCCGCCACGCGCAGCCTCGACATACCATTTCGCCGCGGTTTCCGGATTGGCGGGAATGCCTTCCAGGCCGAATTCGAAGACGCGCCCAAGGTGCACGGTCGAGGAGCGTTCGCCGAGGCTGGCGGCCTGTTCGAGCAGGGCAATGCCAAGAAGCTGGTCGGCTTCGATTCCGAAACCGTAGAGATAAGCCTGACCGAGGATCGCAATGGCTTCCGGCTCACCATCTTCGGCGTAACGGGCGATCACATCGATATGGCTGTAGTCTTCCTTCAGATAGGCATCGACCGCCGCATTCAATTCCTCCGACTGCGCAGCGGCGCTCGCCAGTGTCATGGTGCCGGTCAGAAATGCTACCAGGAAAAGCCGGATCATGACGGGCACTTTAAGGAGGAGGCGGGGCTCGTCCAGCGGCAAGTGTCAGCGCCGGCCCGGATGGCGATGCAGTGATATGTTTTCAGTCGCCCCGGACCGACAACTGGGCCGTCAGCAAGACAAGCCGGTCGCGGCAAAGCCCCGCTGAGGGGCCGGACAGCGTGTCGCCTTCATAAGCGATCTGGTGCCGGGCGACCGCCTGATCGACCGCATCGCCGGAGACACCGCCGTTGCGCTCCGGATTGCCCAGCAGTTCCACCGCGAAGGTCTTCGTGGACAGGAAGCGTTCGACATTCGACTTCACGAGGGTCATCCGGTTCAGCGTGACCTGTCGGTCCACGCCCGTCTGCGATTTCGCCTGGTCGATCAGGGTGCGCAGCTCGTCGCTTCGGTCGTCGATTACGGGCGTCAGGACGACCGCGCAGCTTGCCGCAGCATCTCCGCTCGCATTGAGCGACGTATCCGCCAGCAGCGGGAACTGGGTCCCGTCATTCATCGTCAGCGGTTCAGGCATGGATGCAGGGCCGGTGCCGAAGATCATGTCGGCCAAGGCATTTGCCAGTTCGGAAGGGTCAGGATCTGTGTCGGCTCGGGCCTGCGGTGCCGGTGGTGCTGAGGCTGCAGGCGCAGGCGTGTCCGGTGCAGGAGGGCTCGTCGATCCCGTGCCGAACAGTGTATCGGAGAGCGCATCGACCTCGTCCTCGCTCATCGAATAGAGGCCGCCGCCTGCATTGCTGGTGACGGGCGCATTGGCGGCTGATTGGGAGACCGGGGGTGTTGGCGTTGTATCGATGTAAGCGCCGCCGCCAGCGGCGATCACATCCGCGCGGGGCAGGCGCTTCAGGGCTGCGAGCGACGAAAACGATTCGCCTGCATTGGCAGCCTTCACGTACCACCGGGCCGCTTCGGTCGTGTCGACGGTGCCCGCGGTGCCATTCTCATAAATACGGCCGAGCTGGACTGCGGCTGACCGGTCACCCGCCTCTGCAGCCTGCTGAAGCAGGGCAAGTCCTTCGCCAGTATCCTTCGGGCGGCCAAGGCCATAGAAGGCCGCCTGTCCCAGCACGCTGAGCGCCGCGGCATTGCCTTGTACGCCATAGCGCTCGATCACGGCCATCTGGCTATAATCGTCCTCGATATAGGCATCGATGGCAGCGTCGAGTTCCGGCGGCTCCGCGAGGGCTGGAACAGCCGGGAAAAGGGCGAGCATCGCGGCGGCTCGCCAGATGGATCGGTTCGTCCCCATGGACACCATCCTTACCGCCGCAGGGAGGCCTGTCCAGCTGACTGGCGAGGGCGTTATGCCTATTCGGCGGCGACGGCGCCCTCGATGGCCTTCTGCTCTTCCAGCCAGTGTTCAGCTTCCAGCGCGGCCATGCAGCCCATGCCGGCGGCCGTCACGGCCTGGCGGTAGGTTTCGTCGGTCACGTCACCCGCCGCGTAGACGCCGGGAATATTGGTCTTGGTCGTGCCGGCTTCGGTGATGATGTAGCCGTTGGCCTTCATGTCGACCTTGCCCTTGAAGAGCTCCGTCTGCGGCGCGTGGCCGATGGCGATGAAGACGCCGTGGACGTCGCGGGTGACTTCTTCGCCGGTCTTGACGTTCTTGAGTTTCGCCGCTGTCACGCCGAGCGGATTCTCATCGCCGATGACTTCCTCAAGCACCGTGTCCCAGAGAATCTCGACCTTTGGATGCTTGAACAGGCGGTCCTGCAGGATCTTCTCCGCCCGGAAGCTGTCACGCCGGTGCACGACGGTGACCTTGGAGGCGAAATTGGTGAGGAACAGCGCTTCTTCCACGGCCGTATTGCCGCCGCCGACGACGAGCACTTCCTTGCCGCGATAGAAGAAGCCGTCGCAGGTCGCGCAGGCCGAGACGCCGAAGCCCTGGAACTTCTCCTCGCTCGGCAGGCCGAGCCATTTGGCCTGCGCGCCGGTCGCGATGACCACCGCATCTGCCGTGTAGACCGTGCCGCTTTCGCCGATCGCCTTGAAGGGGCGGCTCTCGAAATTGACTTCAGCGATATGATCCTCGGTGACTTTCGCGCCCATCTTCTCGGCATGGTCGCGCATCTTCTCCATCAGCTCCGGCCCCTGAATCTCGGCAAAGCCGGGATAGTTCTCGACCTCGGTCGTGATGGTGAGCTGGCCGCCGGGTTGCAGGCCACAGACGACGCGGGTGTCGCGCAGGGCGCGCGCGGCATAGATCGCCGCCGTCCAGCCGGCCGGGCCGGACCCGATAATCAGGATTTCAGAATGGATCGTCTCGCTCATCGCCCGCTCCGGTATGCTTGTCTTGTCGGCCTGATGGTATGGGGATTCTGGCGCAAAGATTAAACCCCATACCTGCTCAACTGGCCGTGAAACCGGGCTATTGCACAGGCTTGCGCACTTCCACGGTGGAGTGCGTGACATTGAACTTCTCAGCCAGCCTGTCCTTCACCGCCTGGCGAAGCGCATCGAGGCAGGCGCCGTCGCGGGCGGTGACATCCAGCGTCACAAGCGGCTTCTGTTCGGTCAGTGCCCAGGCGTGGATATGGTCGACGCTGAGCGCCCCGTCGAGATGGGCTTCGAGGTCGGCCTTGATATCGGCCGGTTCCAGCCCCGACGGCACGCCTTCAATCAGGATATGGGCCGACTGCAGGGTGATCCGCACGCCGCCTATCACGATGAGCGCCGCCACGAGGATGGAGAGCAGCGGGTCGATGGGCATCCAGCCGGTGGTCATGATCACAACCGCTGCCGCAATCGCTGCCACAGAGCCAAGCAGGTCACCGGCGACATGCCACAGCGCGCCCTGCAGGTTGAGGTCTTCCTGGTCGCCACCATGCAGCAGGAAGAAGGCGATGATGTTGACCAGCAGGCCAGCCACTGCGACGCCCATCAGGACATTGCCCATGACGGGCTCCGGCGTGATCAGGCGCTGGATGGCCTCGACCACGATCCACGCGGCCAGCACGAGCAGCGCGATGCCGTTGACGAAAGCGGCGAGTATCTTGAAGCGCGCCCAGCCGAAGCTGCGCTGGTCGTCCGCCGGGCGCTCGGCCAGCTTGAAGCCGAGCCAGGCAAGCGCCAGCGAGCCGGCGTCGGTCAGCATGTGCGCGGCATCTGCCAGGAGCGCGAGCGAGCCGGAAATGACGCCGCCGACCACTTCGGCGATCATGAACAGGAAGGTCAGCAGCGCGGCGAACGCTACCCGCTTGCGGGCGTCGGCCGTATCGACGGACGGGGCATGATGATGGTGGGCGTGACCGTGCCCGTCGTGCCCATGCGCATGAGAATGGTCGTGTGCCATGCTGCCCCAGATGCCGCGCCAGACGCTAAAAGTCAATAAAAATACAGAAAAAACAACAGTTTAGATATGTTATTCCGTTTCATTGCATCCAGTCTGGCAGGACGACCTTGTCGCCGGAATCGTCCAGCGTCTTGAGCTTTGGCTGGGGATGGCGCGCCAGCAGCTGCTTGACGATCTCCTCGGCAACCCGGTCGGCTTCGCGCAGTGGCTCATAGGACCAGCCCTCCAGGAAACCCTCGAACCAGCGGGCGCAGCCGCGCCGGATGAGGCTTTCGTGAAAACGGTCGAATTTCGGGCTGGAGCCTTCCAGCCTGGCAATATGGATCGGCAGGCCGTGCCAGGCCGCGTCAGACAGCATATTGGCGCTGTCTTCGGTGACGATCGCGGCATCGGAGTATAGCAGCCAGGCGAGATAGGGGTTCGGGCCATCTTCGGGGCCGGACCAGAACCGTGCGCCGATGCGGTCGGCCAGCGCCCGCATCTTGGCGACAATCGGCACCGGCGTGCGCCGCGACGTCGTGATACGCAGCCGCCAGCCGAGCCCCGACAGGCGCGTCAGGTCCTCGCCAAGCTTGTCGGCAATGGCGTCTGTAAAGGTGTGCGCCTTGGAGTCGCCGCCGAGAATGACAATGCAGGAGCGGCCATTCTCATCGGCGAGGTCGGCAAAGGCCTGACCGGCATCCTCGATATTGTCGGGCGAGAAATAGGAGGGGGCTCCGACGGTGCGGATGACATTCGGGCCGTCCAGCTCGTCATGCTCTGGCACGACGATCAGGTCGAAGGCGTCATGGGAACTTTTCGGGTCGAGCACCTGGACGGTCAGTGTCTTGCCGCCCGACAGCTCCCGGACGGCCGCGGTGAAGGGCGCGCTGCGCCGGCCGGCGGCGATCCAGACGTCTGGCCAGGGCGGCGAGAGCACCGAGCGCTGCTCAGGGGGCAGGGCAAACTTTTCCAGCGGCCAGCGCGGGCCGCGCAGCCATGTCCAAGGGGCGCGCGGTGTCAGTGTGATCGGCGTATCGCGATGGCCTTGGCCCTGGATGTGGGCAATCCGCATCCATCGGCCGGTCGCAGCCAGCGCCTGAACGATGGAGCGGACCTGGGCGGCATTGCCAGCCCGGCCATCAGACACGGCCCAGACCGACGGGCCGACCTGCGGCGCGATCGGTGCCTTGGCTTTCTGCTTCGACTTTTCGTTCACGGACATACCCCGCGATTCGTGTTCTACGAGAGTCTGCCAGCTTTTCTCGAAACTTGCACGTCACAGCCGTAAGTGACGCGCAGCCGCGCCGTCCGGCCGGTTGGCCGGCAGCGTCATGACGTTGTCCGGAAGATCCCGGGCTACTTGAATTCGACGGCAGAAATCTCGTAGACGCGGGCGCCGCCGGGGGCGGCCACTTCGGCTTCATCACCGACTGTCTTGCCAATCAGGGCGCGTGCAATCGGGGACGTGATCGAGACCTTGCCCTTGGCGATATCGGCCTCATCCTCGCCAACGATGCGATAGGTCGATTCCTTCTCGGTATCGACGTCGATCAACGTGACGGTCGCGCCGAAGACGATCTTCTCGCCCTTCAGCTTGGTCACGTCGATGACTTCTGCGCGCGCAAGCTTGTCCTCGAGTTCGGCCACGCGGCCCTCGATGAAGCTCTGCTTTTCCTTGGCAGCATGGTATTCGGCATTTTCGGACAGGTCGCCATGCTCGCGCGCTTCCGCGATTGCGGCGATCACAGCCGGGCGCTCAACTGACTTCAAATGCTTCAATTCTGCGTCGAGGGCCGCATGCCCTTCGGCGGTCATGGGTGTTCTTTGCATGTTCTGGATAACCGTCGTTGTAAACTTGTAGGTTCTGACCAAACGGGAGAGGCGTCAAGTAGGGACTGTTCAGGCCGACTGCAAGGGGCGGACGCTGAGGTCGCGGTCCCGTTGGGCCCTTATGGCCTGCACCGAGGCCCGCGATGCCGCAAGGGTCGTGAAGTACGGGATCTTGTGGACAAGCGCGGTTCGCCGGATCGAGGCGGAGTCCTTGAGCGACTGGACACCCTCGGTCGTATTGAAGACGAGATGCACACCGCCATTGATCATCCGGTCGACAATGTGCGGCTGGCCTTCATTGACCTTGTTGACCCGTTCGACGGCGATCCCCTTACTTTCAAGGTAGGCTGCGGTGCCGCTCGTCGCGACAATGTTGAAGCCGAGATCAATGAGATCGCGGGCCGCTTCGGTGACCAGCGCCTTGTCATTATCCTTGACCGAGATGAAGACCGTGCCGGTGTCCGGCAGGTGCACGTCGACCGCTGTCTGCGACTTCAGGAAGGCGGCGCCGAAATCATCGTCCCAGCCCATGACCTCGCCGGTTGAGCGCATTTCCGGGCCGAGTACAGGGTCGACGCCGGGGAAGCGGGCGAACGGGAAGACCGCTTCCTTGACGGCGACGCGGCGCGGCTTGGCTTTCGACAGGTCGAAATCCGTAAGGCTCGCGCCTGCCATGACCTTGGCTGCAATCTTGGCAATTGGTGCGCCGACGGCCTTGGCGACGAATGGCACTGTGCGCGAGGCGCGCGGATTGGCTTCAAGGACGAAGATCTCCTCGCCCTTCACTGCAAACTGGATGTTGATCAGGCCGCGCACCTTCAGCTCTTTCGCCAGCGCGGAGGCGGACTCGCGAAGCCGCGTCTTGATGCTTTCCGACAGCGTGTAGGGCGGCAGGGCGCAGGCGGAGTCGCCCGAATGCACGCCGGCCTCCTCGATATGCTCCATGATGCCGGCAACATGGACATTCGTCTCATCGCACAGCGCGTCGATATCGACTTCGATCGCGTCTGACAGGTAACGGTCGAGGAAGAGCGACTGGTCGCCTGAGACCTTCATGGCCTCCTTGGCGAAGGCTTTCACATCGGCGTCGTCGCGGCAGATTTCCATGGCGCGGCCGCCGAGGACGAAGCTCGGGCGCAGCATGATCGGATAGCCGAGCTGGCGCGCCTTTTCGAGGGCTTCCTCCTCCGAGCGGGCCGTGGCCGACGGGGCCTGCTGGATGCCGAGACGGTCGAGCACAGCGGCGAAGCGCTCACGGTCTTCGGCGAGGTCGATGCTGGTCGGGCTGGTGCCGAGGATCGGGACGCCTGCCTCATGCAGCGGCGTGGCCAGCTTCAGCGGCGTCTGGCCGCCGAACTGGACGATGACGCCGGCCAATTCGCCCGCGCTCTGCTCCTTGGCGATGATCTCGGAGACATGCTCTTCGGTCAGCGGCTCGAAATAGAGCCGGTCAGATGTGTCATAGTCGGTCGAGACGGTTTCCGGGTTGCAGTTCACCATGATCGACTCGATGCCGACCTCTTCCATGGCGAAGGCGGCATGGCAGCAGCAATAGTCGAACTCGATGCCCTGGCCGATGCGGTTCGGCCCGCCGCCAAGGATGATCGCCTTCTTGCGGTCAGACACGCCAGCCTCGTCATCGGCCTGAGTCTGGCCATAGGGCGGGTGTTCATAGGTCGAATAGAGATAGGGGGTCTTCGCCGCGAATTCGGCGGCGCAGGTGTCGATACGCTTGTAGACCGGCCGCACGCCGAGCTTGTGGCGGTGCATGCGGGCGGATTTCTCGCTCTGGCTGGTCAGCTCGCCGAGGCGTGCATCCGAGAAACCCATGCCCTTTATCGAGGTCATGTCGTGTGCGTTGTCCGGCAAGCCGTCGCGGCGCAGGCCTTCTTCCGTCTCGACGATGGCTGCAATCTGGCGCAGGAACCAGCGATCGATCCCGGTGATGCGGTAGATGTCCTCGACGCTGAAGCCCTTGCGGAAGGCCTGGGCGACATGGCGCAGGCGATCGGGCGTCGGGCGGGCGAGCTCTGAGCGCAGCGCTTCTTCTGTATCGGCTTCGGTCTCGTTGAGGCCGGTCAGGCCCGTTTCGAGCGAACAGAGCGCCTTCTGCAGGCTCTCCTGGAAGTTCCGGCCGATGGCCATGGCCTCGCCGACCGATTTCATCGCCGTGGTCAGCAGCGGCTCGGCGCCGCGATACTTCTCGAAGGCAAAGCGCGGGATCTTGGTGACGACATAGTCAATGGTCGGCTCGAAGCTGGCGGGCGTCACGCCGGTAATGTCATTGTCCAGCTCGTCCAGCGTATAGCCGACGGCGAGCTTGGCGGCGACCTTGGCAATCGGGAAGCCGGTGGCTTTCGAGGCCAGCGCCGAGGAGCGCGATACGCGCGGGTTCATCTCGATGACGACGAGGCGGCCATTGTCCGGATTGACGGCGAACTGCACATTCGATCCACCCGTCTCCACCCCGATCTCGCGCAGCACCGCAATCGAGGCGTTGCGCATGATCTGGTATTCCTTGTCGGTCAGCGTCAGCGCCGGGGCGACGGTGATCGAGTCGCCGGTGTGCACGCCCATCGGGTCGATATTCTCGATCGCGCAGATGATGATCGCGTTGTCCGCCTTGTCGCGGACGACCTCCATCTCGAATTCCTTCCAGCCAAGCAGGCTCTCATCGACGAGGACCTGTCCGACCGGCGAGGCGGCAAGGCCGGAGCGCACGATCTCTTCATATTCCTCGACATTATAGGCCACGCCGCCGCCTGTGCCGCCGAGCGTGTAGGCCGGGCGGATAATGGCGGGCAGGCCGACTTCCTCAAGGACGTCCATCGCAGCCTTCAGGCCGCCGATCCGGTCATAGCCGATGATCTTGCCCGCATCGTTGCGGATCTCGGGGGCGGCAACAATCGCCGCGCGCGGATTTTCAAGGCCGATCCGGTCCATGGCCTCGCGGAAGAGGCGGCGGTCTTCTGCCTTCTCGATGGCATCGGCGCGCGCGCCGATCAGTTCGACGCCGTACTTGTCCAGCGTGCCGTCCTTGTAGAGGTCGAGCGCGCAGTTGAGCGCGGTCTGTCCGCCCATGGTCGGCAGGATTGCGTCCGGCTTCTCGGCGGCGATGATCTTCTCGACATAGAAGGGCGTGATCGGCTCGACATAGGTCGCGTCCGCCAGGTCCGGGTCGGTCATGATGGTCGCCGGGTTCGAGTTCACCAGGATGACCCGGTAACCTTCCGATTTCAGCGCCTTGATCGCCTGGACACCGGAATAGTCGAACTCGCAGGCCTGGCCGATAATGATGGGGCCGGCTCCAATGACGAGGATTGATTTCAAATCGGTGCGTTTGGGCATCGTTTCTCCTCGCTATCGCAGACCGCCGGTCAAACGGGTGCGCTATAGCGGGGAGTCGATAGGGTGGGCAAGGTCAGTCGACGGCAAAACTGCACCGGACTGCGGATTCATTTCACCGAAGTGAGATGTGGCGCCGTCCCGGAGACGGTCTCAGGGATAGAGTAGCTGGCCGTCCATGGTCTGTACTGCATCGATGGCGGTACACTGCAGGAGGTCACTGGTATCGCCCGAGCAGGTCACGGTGGCATCGACCATCAGGTGCGCGCGCTCGGCTTTCACGGCGCAGGAAACAGCGGTTCCGCTCTGCCCGGCCTCTATGCCCATCACATTCGCGACAAGCCCGTCCGGCAGCACGTCGGCGGCTTTTTCCACGGCCGCTTCACAGGCCGTCAGCGCTGCGCGCTTGGCGGAAATCTTGGCGCCGCAAGCGCCGAGGATGAGCGGAGACAAGACGATGCCGGCAAGGAAGATGCGAGACATGGGCCAGGACCTTTTCTGATCTGAAGGGAAACAGACCCTGACGGGAGCTTCCATTTTGATAGCTAACCAAGAGTTAATGTGTCCGGTCAAGCAGGCTGCGTGCCAATTGCGCTTGCCGGGCCCTCAGAACGCAGTGCCCCCACATCCGGGGACGTGGATGCGGGGGCTGGACCTGCCCTTCGGATGGGGGGACGGGGCAGGCATTCCTGCGGCTTCGGCTACCAGCGGTTCGGGTCGTACGGATAGTCGTCATAGGCGTCGACATAACCGTCGCCGTCACTGTCCTTTTCGTCGGGCTGGTCCTTCACGCCGGGCGTGTCGCAATCGGCGGCTTCCGTACAGCCTTTGGCCGCGCCGGCCGCACCGCCGACCGCAGCACCGATAGCCGCGCCTTCAGCGGCATCGCCATCGCCAGTATTGTTGCCAATCACGGCACCGGCCACGGCGCCAGCAGCAGCGCCCGCAGCGGCGTTGCGCTCGGTATAGCCGGATTGGGTACAGGCCGCCATGGCAAGGGCTGTGGCGGTCACGGCTGTGGTCTTGATCCAGATATTCATGGGACAACTCCCTTTCGTTATTGCGGCAGACCAACGCCACGTATCGAAGGGGGTTCCGGATTGTCCTGTGCAGATTGTGAGACGATTTAGCGGCAGGGTATGGCCGGCTGAGCCTGGCGGCTATTGAACCAGGCGGGCTTCCCGGCGCGGCTCGATCACAAGGGGCAGGTCTGTTTTGCTCATGTCGAAATCGATGGCGAGGCTGCCATGATCGGAAACCTCCAGCGAATTTGCGACGACCTGCAAATAGGGCGATCGCGTGCGGCCGCCTCCAGTCTTCTTAACGACAATGTCGTAGCTGGGCATATAGATCACGCCTTCCACGTTGAGCATGCCCTCAACCTTCATATCTTTCTTCTTATTCAGAAGCCCCTTGAGCTCCGCGAAGGCAATTCCGGCGGTCGGCCCCTCTGTCGGCGCGATTACATTGAGTCCGGAATTGCCTTTGATTTCCACTTTGTCGATTTCGCCGTCGAAAATAAACGTCACGCCCGCAGCGTCGATTACGCCGTGCGCGTCGATTTTCAGGCCGCCCGCCCGGACATGGTAGATGCCGGGTTCGAATTTGACGTTTCGCGCCTTGACCTCAAGCCCGCCACAATAAATGCCTGGGGTAAGGCGGGTCGAGCCGATCTTGATGACACGCGTTTCCATCTTGTCACACACACCGGCAAGCGGCACGTCAAATCCTTTCAAAGGATCGGGCAGGCTCTGACAACCGGATTCGGGAGCAGGTGAGACTTGCGCTTTAATGTCCTTTTGAATGTCGCCGGCAGCGCAAAAGGCTTTTGCTTCAGCTCTCCCGGCTTCAAATGCCATGGATTCGCTTCCCTTGGAGTTGCTCCAGATTACGCAGCCATCAGAAATAAGCTCTCCCTGGTCCTTGATAACAAGCCCAGTTTTTTCCTGCTCGAGCGTCAGAACGCAGAGCGGAAAGCCCCAGGTGGCTTCGGCAACGGCCAGGCGGCGCATCGGTGCGGAGGCATTGCTGCCGGCGAAATTCGCGAAATAGTTCACCGGTTTGAATTCGAGCTCGACGGCGAGGCGCGTATGCTGCCCGTATGCGTCTTCCGTCACGGCGTCGACGTTAAGATCGCGCAGCTCGTAATTGGAATTGTTCGTGGCCAGGCGCTCAGCTTCTTCCCGCGCGGCCATCAAGCGGTCCTGGGCTTTGGGCGAGGTGTGGTTCAGGAAGACGGTCGCCCCGCCCAGCGCAGAGGCATCTGCAGTGACCTGAAGCTGCTGTCCAGCGCGCGTGTCCATGCCCAACGCAATCGTCGCGCCCACAACCGCCATTATCGACATCAGGCACAGGCCAAATATCGGCGCAGCGCTGCCCGCTTCATTCTTTCGGAGCCGAATACGAGTGTGTTTAGACCATCGCCACATCACGGAGTCCCTATCGACACTAGGGATACAGTCCGTTGATTGCGAAAAGTTTAATTTCCTTATGCGCTATCAGTAGAAAAAGCAGCTGTTCTATTGTGCGCTCAGGAATTCACAGTCCGAGCACTCTCTTCGCGATGATGTTTCTCTGAATTTCATTGGTTCCGCCGTAAATAGACTGTGCTCGTGTCCCGTAATACAGGGACAAGCCAGGCGCGGCGAAGTTTGCAGAGGCATCCTTCGAAAGCCAGTCAGGTGTCACGGAATCGTCAAATTGCCGGTTGCCATTGAGGCCAGCGGCATCGAGGTACAGAGTCGTGATCTGCTGGGCGGCCGAGGTCGCCAATACTTTAACGATTGAGGCTTCCTTTCCCGGTGCACCGCCATCCTTCACGGCGGACAGGACCCGAAGCACCGTCATTTCAAGTGCATCAACCGCGAGGTCCGCATCGCTGAGCTTGCGGGCAAAGTCCGGTTCGTCGATCAGCCGGCGATTGCCACCGGTCGGGACGTGGCTCGCAATCTCGCGCAGGTGGCGCAGCTGCTTGCGCTTGCCGCCAATGCGGGCATAGGAGGTGCGCTCATGGCCGAGCAGGTACTGGCTGTAGGTCCAGCCCTTGCCTTCCTCGCCGATGAGATAGTCGGCCGGCACGCGGACATTGTCGAAATGGACCTGGTTGAGGGCGTGCTTTCCGTCGATGGTGATGATCGGCGTCACGGTGATGCCGGGCCGGTTCATCTCCGCAATGATGAAGCTGATGCCTTCCTGCTTTTTTCCGGAATTGTCGGTCCGGGCGAGGCAGAAAATCCAGTCGGCATGCTGGGCCGCCGAGGTCCATATCTTGGTGCCATTGAGGATGTATTCGTCGCGCTCGCGCACGGCGGAGAATTGCAGCGAGGCAAGGTCTGAGCCGGAATCCGGTTCCGAATAGCCCTGGCACCAGCCTTCGCGCCCCTCGCGGATACCGGGCAGCCAGCGCTCTTTCTGCTTGTCCGTGCCGAAGGTGTAGATGATCGGGCCGACATAGATGACGCCCATCGGGGTCACGGTCGGCACGCCGGCCCGTTCCAGCTCCTCGTCGAAAATGTACTGTTCCTCGAGCGACCAGCCAGGGCCGCCATGCTCCTTTGGCCAGGCGGCGGCGAGCCAGCCCTTCTTGCCGAGCGCGCTTTCAGACTTGCGAACCTCGTCGGTCGTCAGCGAGGCGCCCTTGCGCGTCTTTGCAAGAATGTCTTTCGGGAAATCATTCGCGAAGAAAGCGCGCACATCTGCACGGAAATCTTCGAGTTTCGGGTCAATGCTCAGGTCCATGAAAGGACATTACACCACCGCAAATGCCCCGTCAGTCATGACCCGAGGTCAGCTCCAGCGCTTGGCCAGCTTCTGGTCGATCGCGTTGGCGTCCTCTTTTTCCGCGCCGGCATAGCCCGTCAGGGAGTCCGCCACGAAGGGGTTGTCCTGGCGTTCCTGACCGAAGGTGCTCATGGGCCCATGACCCGGAATGAAGCGGATCTCCGGGCCGAGCGGCCAGAGCTTGGAAGTAATCGAGTCGATCAACTGCGTGTGGTTGCCGCGCGGAAAGTCTGTGCGCCCGATCGAGCCGCGGAAAAGGACATCGCCCACAAAGGCGAGCGCGCCGTCCTTGTTGTAGATCACGACATGGCCCGGCGTGTGGCCGGGGGTGTGCGCAACACCGAATTTCACGCCATCCAGCTCCAGCTCGTCGCCATCCTCTAGATAGCGGTCGGGCGTCACATTCTGGCCATCGGCGATGCCATAGCGCTTGCCGGACTCCTCGATCATGTCGAGCAGCCACTGGTCATCCTTGTGCGGGCCGATGATCTCGCAGCCGGTGCGGTCCTTCACCGCCTTGGCAGCGCCGGCATGGTCCATATGACCGTGGGTCAGCCAGACCCCGACAATCTTCACGCCGAACTGCTCGGCCGCGCCCATCAGCTTGTCGATGTCGCCGCCCGGATCGACGAAGACGCCTTCCATGGACTCGATCGACCAGATCATGGACGTGTTCTGCTGCAACGGCGTCGTCGGGATGACGCGGATTTCGAGCTTCGGCTTGTTCGGCTGTTGGTCTGTCATGGCTTACAGATAGCAACATCAATGGACCGTGCAATCTCCGACCATGAGTTTAGAGTTCGCAGACATCGATGTATTTCTAGAATTGGCATAAATCAGTTTTGCGGTTTCACCGTCGAATTCGGTGATAGTGAGAATTTCGACGGTGTTCCCAGCGGGAAACATAGCGAGTATCTGAAACGACAAGTCTGTATCATCCATGGTGAGAAGCACGACGTCTCCTCCTTCGTTGGATGGAGAGTACCACTTTCCTGTCGCATCTTTGTAGCGATACTCCACTTCCCCCGTATCGCCATCTAGATCGATCACCATCTCTCCATTCGAAATAGCATCGTTTGACCAGCCAGCTTGTTTATCGGGGACCATTCCCTCCGCTGCATAATAACTGTAGCCTGACATGCCGCCGCACTGAAACTGAATAGATTCTGCGCCAGCATTGGTCGTGTGTAACACTGCTATCAGCGCAATTAGCTTGAACTTCAACTTCATGTCTCGGGTTTCCATCTCGAAAAGGACAGCCTGAGCGTCGCGATATTGTTCAAGACCACGCCGACGGTAAAATAGTAGAGCCCGATGCGCGGGTAGAAGCCGACATAGGCCATGGTCTGCGACAGGCCGATCAGCAGCGCGGCGAGGAAGACGTCCAGCATCGACCACTTGCCGAGCACGTTCAGCCACCAGGCGAGTTTCGGGCTGGGCGGGGCGCCGCGCCGGAAGATCACGGCGGCGAGCAGCGACTTCGACAGCGGGAAGACGCCGGAGAAAAAGATCACGACTAGCCCCATGAAGACGAGGTCGAACTCGAACAGGGTCCGCACAACGCCCCAGAGATTGTATTCGATCTGAAGGCCGATCGTGTTCGGCTTCATGATGGAGGGCTGGGAGATGCCCATGATGATCAGCGCAGCCGAGACGTAGAGCGTCCATTCGGCCGCCACGTCGATCAGCTTGCTGGGCAGCTTGCCATCTGCGGTATCGGGGATCGCGGGAGGAGGGGGCGTGTCGCTCATTATGGTTCCGACCTTCAGCGGCTGAAGCAGGCGCTGTCAACGCTTCCAACCCCGTGCAATCGGAACTAGTGTCACATTCTGGCGTCAGACAGTATTATCGCAGTCCTCACCGGGAGACATCCGACCCATGAATCGCGGCATTATCGTTCTCGCCGGCCTTGTGATGCTGGCGGTCTATTACTTCTCCAACCAGGAGACCAATCCGTATTCCGGCAAGTCCGAGTTCAATACGATCTCCATCGCGCAGGCGAGCCAGCTCGGCGCGCAGTCCTACCAGCAGATCCTGCAGCAGCAGCGCGGAGACGTGCTGTGCCCGACCCTGTCGGCGGGCGCCTGCAATGATGAAGCGCTGGAAGTCGTCACCACGGTTCGAGACATCGGCGCGCGGCTCCAGAAGGCGGCCATCGAATATGAGCAGGACCTGCTTGACGCGGGCTGGTCGTTCACACCGGTCGCCCGCGACTTCGACTGGACCTACAACGTCATTCAGTCCGAGCAGCCCAATGCCTTCTGCCTGCCGGGCGGCTATGTGGCCGTCTATACTGGCATCATGGACATTACCGGCAATAATGATGGCCGTGTCACGCTGGCTGACCTGGAGGACCCCGACAAGCTCGCCGTCGTCATGGGCCATGAAATCGGCCACGCCATGGCCCATCACGGCGCCAAGCGCATGAGCCAGGGCCAGCTCGCCCAGCTCGGCATGGCGGCGGTGGCGGTGGGTGTCGGCGACATGGATCCCGGCCAGCGCCAGATGGTGATGCAGGCCATGGGCGTTGCCGCGCAGGGCGGGATGATGGCCTTCTCGCGCCAGCATGAGACCGAAGCCGACAAGATCGGTCTCGAGCTCCTCGTGCGCGCCTGCTACGACCCGCGCGAGGCGCCGGAACTCTGGGAACGGATGGGCAAGGCTGGCGGCCAGCGCCCGCCGGAATGGATGTCGACCCACCCGGCCTCGGAGACCCGCGCGCAGAACTTCCGCGAATGGATGTCTGAGGCGATCGCGCAGTATGAGCAGAATTGCGGGCCGCTGCGCTGACCCGGATGGTCACCTGTCAGCTGTCTGTCAGGAAGCTGGGTCCCGCCCCACTGCCGATGCATAGGCTTCGATCAGCGGGCCCATGTCATCCATTCCGGGAAATTCCGGGAAGCTGTGTGGCGCTGACGTTTCTGCCCAGGGCAGTTTGGCGCTGGCAAATGTCTCCAGGAAGGGGGCGTACCAGCTCGTATCGTCACACAAAGTGGCGCGGACATTGACGAGGAAATCCAGTTGCGGCGGACGCGTGAACATCCAGGTCAGGCATTCGGGGCAGAAATGGTGTGGGAGATCCTGTTTCAGGCCACCGAGCACGGTCTCTCCCTGCAAGACTTCGAAGCCATCCGCCGGAACAGCTACGCTCGTCGAGAACGCGCTGGACGACGTTCTCTGACACCCCTTGCAGTGGCACGCTGATGTGAAAATTGGCGGAGCGGAAATCCGGAAGCGGACCGCGCCGCACCGGCAGGCGCCTTCGATTGGCAGTTTCGGGTCTTCCATCGCGCCTTGCTCCCGTCATCATTTGAGACCATCAATTGGCGCAGTATTGCTATTTATTCCTGAGCGCTACAACGGATGAGGGATGCCATGTTGTTGAGAATCGCCATCGCTGCCTGCCTGATTGCGATACCCGCCTCGATGGTGTCTGCGCAGACCGCCAATGTGAAGATTGTCGAAGGCGATCTGCCCGGTGAAGCCGAATTCGAGGCGCTGCAGGTGATCGAGAGCCTTGAAGATGGCGACATCGCATGGCTCGACCTCGACATGCTCCCGCTCGCATGGCCGTCCGTTGCCCAAGAGGACGGCACCTACACAACGCCGCAGACCTGCGAGTTCGGCATGGTGGAAGGTGTCGAGACCGTTTCCGTGCCGACCGGGTCCAACCACCAGCTGATGACGGTCTGGCTCGGCAATCGCGAGCAGCACCCGGCCAATGGGCTGTCCTGCGAGTATGCCCCCATCGTGGGCGGCGAAGCCCCTCAGGATTGGGCGCGGATGCGGTTGACCGGCTGCTATTATGTGCGCGCCGTCTCTGTCCCGACAGCCCGCGAACTCGTCCTCAATCCCCTGCCGCCCTCAGCTTGCGGGCTTCACGATTAGGGCCGGCGCCCTATAACGGGTTCCATCGAATTCGTCCCTGGGGAGAGCCGTCCATGTCCATCCGTACCACCTTCGCCAGCGCAACTGCGCTGACCACCATTCTGCTCGCAGGCGCATGCGCCTCTGCCTTGCCGGCGGGCGCGCCTACGATCGATGCGACCGGGTCACCGACAGCCTTCAATGCGCCGCACCAGGCCGAAGTGACTGCCGAGCAGGAGAGCGTGGAAAGGGTGACCGAGGGCAATCTCGTCATGGAGAACATCCCGCCCATTCCAGAAGCGGTGAAGGAGCGGCTGCGCCAGTATCAGAATGTGCGCACGCATGGCTTCGCCGATTGGTCGGATGACGGGATCCTTGTGGCCACGCGCTTCGGCGAGGTGAGCCAGATCCACAGTGTCACCGGCCCGATGATGGCACGCCGGCAGGTCACCTTCTACAGCGAACCCATCGGCGGGGCGGCGATGAACCCGCTCGGCGGCAGCTTCGCCTTCACCAAGGATACGGGCGGCGACGAGTTCTATCAGGGCTATCTTTTCGACCTCGCGACCGGAGACGTCACGCAGTTCACCGAGCCGGGTACGCGCAATGGCTCTTTCGTGTGGGCTGATAGCGGAGACATGGCGGTCTGGTACCAGGCCAAGGACGGTGACCCCGATTACGACATCATGGCGGGCAACCCGGCCGAGCCCTCAAGCGTGCGGGTTATTCACGAAGGCGAGGGCGCGCTCTTTCCTGTCGATATCTCGGCCGATGGCACGAAGGTTGTCGTGCAACAGTATATCTCGATCCAGAAGAGCAGGATCTTCGTGCTGGACCTGGAGACCGGGGCGTTCACCGAAATCAATCCGGACCAGGATCTCGCCTATAATGGCGCGCTCTTCCTGAATGACGGGGCGCTGCTGACCTCGACGGACAAGGATTCGGAGTTCAAGAACCTCGTCCGGCTCGACCCGGAAACGGGGGCCATGTCCTCCTACACCGACAGTATCTCCTGGGACGTGGAAGGGTTCGACCTTTCGCCAGATGGTGAGACAGTCGTCTTCACTGTCAATGAGGGTGGTCCGGGAACGATCAAGCTTCTCGACCTTGAGACGGGCGCTATCTCGAAGGGACCGCAGATGCCGGCAGGGATCGCGACCGGCGTCAATTTCAACGCCGCAGGCGACCGGGTCGGGTTCAGCTTTGTCGGCGCAACGAGCCCGGCGGACGCCTATTCGTTCGATGTCGAAACGCTTGAGGTGACGCGCTGGACGGAAGCAGAGATTGGCGGGCTCGATACAAGCGAATTTGTCGAGCCGGAATTCTTCGACTACCCCAATGCCGATGGCATGGACATTCCGGCCTTCATCTACCGGCCGCACGGCGAGGGCCCGCACCCGGTCATAGTTTCCATCCATGGCGGGCCGGAATCGCAGTCGCGGCCTTACTTCTCCTCGACCTACCAATACTGGGCAAACGAACTCGGCGCGTCCATCGTCGTCCCGAACGTGCGCGGCTCGGCGGGTTACGGAAAAACCTATGTCAGCCTCGACAACGGCCTTAACCGCAAGAAGTCGGTCGAGGATATCGGTGCGCTGCTCGACTGGATCGGGACACAGCCTGACCTCGATAGCGACCGGGTCCTTGTCTATGGCGGGTCCTATGGCGGCTACATGGTTCTGGCGTCCATGGTCGATTACAATGACCGCATTGCGGGCGGGATCGACATTGTCGGGATTTCCGATTTCCGGACCTTCCTCGAAAATACCAAGGGCTACCGCCGCGACCTTCGCCGCGCAGAGTATGGCGATGAGCGCGATCCGGAAATCGCGGCTTTCTTCGAAGAGATCTCACCCCTGAGGAATGCAGACGCGATCACCAAGCCGCTCTTTATCATCCAGGGCGCCAATGATCCGCGTGTCCCGGCCTCCGAAGCCGAGCAGATCCTGGCCGCGGTGCGCGAAAATGGCGGGGAGGCCTGGTTCCTGCTTGCCATGGATGAAGGCCACGGCTTCAGGAAGAAGTCCAATCGCGACTTCCAGAGCGAGGCGGAGACGCTGTTCCTGAAAAAGGTTCTGGGCGTCGAGTAGGCGCCTAGCTGAGCGGGTCGATGCGGTCCATGCCGGACTGGTTGACCCGCCACCAGCCTGCAAGGCCAAGGCGTTTTTCGTTTGTGACCTCGACGGCATGGGGGATGGCCTCTGACAGCATCAGGACCACGCCGCCCGGCTCCGGAAAGATTCGCGCGGCCGGGGCGTCCGACTCCCCGGCACCTTCGGGCCAGATCGCAAGGGCGCCGCCGCGCGCCTCCTCCCAGTCTTCGTTGAGATAGGCAACGAGCGAAACCACCCGGTTGCGTGCCCCGGCGAAGCTGTCGAGGTGGCGGTCATAAAAGCCGCCGGGCGGATAGACTGCGAAACAGACTTCCATCTCGAACAGGCCGAGCATCAGCTCGCGATTGAGGCTCTTGCGCAGCGCTTCAGTCCACGCCTGGAAGGCGCGCTGGGCTTGGGTCGAGCCATCGAACCAGGTGATGCGGGTCAGGCGAATGTCCCGGTCGACCTGGAATTCGTCTTCCCGGCCGATGCCTGCCAGCGCGAGGTCTGCTGCCGCGTCGCGCGCGATCAGCTCCTCGCGCAGCGCAGCCGTCAGCCCCTCGGGGAGGAGCCCGGGCTGCCAGGTCCAGCCTTTGCTTGCAAGGTCGTCAGCGATGGCGCCGAGGCGGTTGTCGCCCGGCAGGGCACAGATGGCGTTCAGCTCTGTTGGTCCTTCATGAAGCGGGCGAACCGCTCGAACAGGTAGAAGCTGTCCTGCGGGCCGGGGCTCGCCTCCGGGTGGTGCTGGACAGAAATGATCGGCCGGTCCTTTACACGAAGCCCGGAATTGGTGCCATCGAAAAGTGACCGGTGGCTTTCCTCCACGCCTTCGGGCAGGGTCTCGGTGTCGACCGTAAAGCCATGATTCATAGAGACAATCTCGACTTTTCCAGTCTCGAAGTCCTTCACCGGGTGGTTGGCGCCATGATGGCCCTGCGGCATCTTCATGGTCTTTGCGCCAAGCGCCAGCGCCAGCAGCTGGTGACCGAGGCAGATGCCGAGCAGCGGCTTGCCACTGTCGATGAGCTTGCGGATCGTGTCGCCGCACCGCTTGATCGTCGCAGCCGGATCGCCCGGACCATTCGACAGGACGACACCGTCGGGATTGAGCTTCATGATCTCTTCGAACGGCGTATCGCCGCGAACAATCGTGGCGCGGGCGCCGACATTGGCGAGATTGCGCAGGATGTTCTTCTTCACGCCGAAATCGAGGACGACGACATGGAAAGGCGTCTGGTCATTGTCGGTGAAGCCGGCGGTAACGTCCCAGAGGCGTTCGGCATTCTCATAGGCAGCATCCCCGACAACATCGAGGGCGAGGTCGGCCTGCTCTAGGCCTTCCCAGGCGCGGGCGGCCTCGATCAGGGCCTCGATATCAATTCTCCCCTCGGGCGAGTGGGCGACGGCGCATTTCGGCATGCCTTTCTCGCGGATGATCCGAGTGAGGGCGCGTGTATCGACGCCTGAGACGGCCGTGATGTTCTTCTTCACCAGCCAGGCATCGAAATGGTCCTGGGCGCGCCAGTTGGATGGCGGCGTGATCGGCTCACGGAAAACGGCGCCGGTCGCTGCCCTTGCTGCAGGCGCGGAGGATTCTTCGTGGTCTTCCGGGTTCGCGCCGACATTGCCGACATGCGGGAAGGTGAAGAGGACCACCTGCCCGGCATATGACGGATCGGTCAGAATTTCCTGGTAGCCGGTGATGGATGTGTTGAAGCAGAGTTCACCGACGGCGATGCCCGGCGCGCCGGAACCGGTCCCGAGGAAAACCGTTCCATCTGCCAGAGCGATCGCACCCGTCGCTGGAGAGTCCTGTTGATTTTCGGCGGCCATGGGCGTATCTCCTCGCGTCCTGTCGGACGTCATTAGGATTTCGGTCACCAATCGACCTCATCCTCGGGCGCGAGATAGGCGTGCAGTGACCTTTGCGTCAAGCGCTCAGGTCCATGTGAAAAAGTGCCAGGTATGGGACAGACAGACGTTTCTCCAACCAACTCCATTCGCGACCGCCTCGTGGCCGCGCTCAACTCTGCTGAAAGCGATGACCCCCAGGGCGTACGCGCGCGAACGCTTCGCCTTGTGAAGTGCGCCATGCGCGACCGCGATGTCACCGCGCGTACCCAGGGCCAGTGCGAGGGCTGCGAGGATACAGAGGTCCGCAAGCTGCTGGAGACAATGGTCGCCCAGCGCGAGGTCTCGGCCCGCGAGTACGACGAGTCCGGCCGGATCAGCGACGCTGAACGCGAGCGCGAAGAGATTGCCGTGCTTGAGGCCTTCCTGCCGCGTCCGCTTGATGGCGATGCGCTGGAAGATGCTGTCGAACAGGTCGTCGAGGACCTGGAAGCCCGCAAATTGAAGGATATGGGCCGTTGCATGGCGGAGCTTCAGAGCCGCTATCCGGGCCGTATCGATACCGGATCAGCCGGTAAGGCCGTCCGCCGCGCCCTTGGCTAGGGCGCCCGTCCCCATACCGTCAATTCAGGTTTCAAGCTCCGGCAAGACCAGGTAGCCGTAAATGACGTCGGCGATTTCGTCGGCGAAGGCGTCGCCATCCAGAGCCATCACGTAGCCAGCCCCGTCATCCCCAAACAGTGCCTTTTCGACGAGCGCGGTGTTCGCGAGATAGATCATCGTGTCGGCCGCACGTTCGAGGTCACGCTTCGCAATATGGTCCGAGACGAGCTGCAGGAAGGCCAGATTGCCTTTGCGGGCCTCGTGCCATAGCGCTTTCCAGTCATCGCCGATAAGGTGCGGTTTCAGCCGCCCCTGGAGATAGACTGCTCTCAGGATATGCGCCTGTTCCAGGATGAAGCGGTGGGCCGCGCGCATCTGTTGTCTCAGAAGCAACCTCAGATCCATCTTGGCCAGGGTGTCGGCCTCAATGGTGGCATGCGCACTCTGCGTTTGGCTGCGCGCCTGCCAGAGGTCGAAGAGGAGCGGGACGAGCGCCTCCTTGTTCTCGAAGCGCCGGTAGACCGTGCCGACCGCGACGCCAGCCTCAGCGGCAAGCTCAGCGATGCCGATATCGTCGAAATCCTTCTTGCGCAGCAACCTTTCGAGCGCGGCCATGAGCTTGTCACGCGTCTTGCGTGAGCGCGGTTGCGATACCGGGTGAGGGGATGGTCTTCGGGTCTGCTTTGACAAAAGGACTGTTCCGTATTATGTGAAAGTGAATTCACATTCACAATAGGGTGATGCGGTGATCGCGTCAAGCCGGGTGTGGTGACGCGGGGCGAAGGGCCTGGGCCGGTCGCCATGAGATGAAACGGGCGCAGGCAAGGGCGCCGCAAATGGCAAGTGAGGAAAGCTCATGCACGATTTTCTTGAAACGGAACCGGCCCTCGCGCTTGGCCTGGCCAGCGTTCTGGTGATCTGGCTGATCGGCGTCGGCAGCGATGTCTGGCGCCGCACCCGGGGGCGCAAGCCTCAGACGCGCAGCCCCTGGTGGCACTGGGTCGTGACAGTGGTGATGCTCTGGTCGTTGGCGGCGATATCGGTGTGGGCGTGGTCTGCCTCAGGCCGTCCGGTCATCACGCTTGGCTTCGAGCTCGGACAGGGCTGGCAAAACTGGGTCGCCTGGGCGCTCGCCATCGGTTTCCTCGCACCGCAAATCCTGCAGCTGGTCGCGATCAACCGAAGCGACGACATGAAGGCGCAGGTGCGGGCCCTCGTCTTCGAAAGCCGGGACTATGACACCGTCATGCCGCGGCGGCGCGCAGATGTCTGGGGCTACCAGATTGTCGCTGTCACGGCCGGTATTACCGAAGAGATCGTCTTCCGTGCCTTCCTGATCAGCGTGTTTGCGCTGTGGATGCCGGTCTGGCCTGCGGCCGGGCTCGCGCTCGTGCTGTTTCTCACCGCCCATGCCTACCAGGGTGTGAGCGGCATCGTCCGGATCCTGCCGGTAAGCGTCGTCCTGACGCTTTGCTACGTCCTCTCCGGATCGCTCTGGCCGGTGATCGTCCTGCACGTGGCGGTCGACGTGCTGAGCGGCGTGATGGTCTGGCTGGTGCTGCCGCGCGCCGGGATGATCGAATTGCCGGATCGTGCACCAGACGCTCAACCAGTTGGTTGACTTATTCACCGCTTCCGGTTAACGCTAAACCAAATGGTTGAGCAATCTGCCCATCTTGATCAGGCGTTTCACGCGCTGGCCGATGCGACGCGGCGCGGCATCATCGCCGAGCTTGCCAGGGGCGAGCGCACGGTGAGCCGGCTGGCGGAGCCCTATGAGATGTCGCTGGCGGCGGTGTCCAAGCATGTCGGTGTCCTGGTCGGGGCCGGCCTTGTGCATCGCCAGAAGGTCGGCCGCGAGCAGGTCTGCACCCTGCAGCGCGAGCGCCTCGCCGAACTGGAGCAGTGGGTTGCGACCTATGCCCGCTTCTGGAGCGAGCGGCTGGATGTGCTCGAGATGGCCTTGAAACAGGAAGAAACCAAAGGAGATGGGTGATGGCTGAATATGGACGCCTGATTGACGGTACGGTGCTGGAATTCGAGCGGCTGCTACCAGGGCCGATCGAGCGGGTCTGGGAATACTTCGTCAATCCGGATCTGCGTCAAAAATGGTTCTGCGCAGGCAAGACGGATGATCACGCCGGCGGCACACTGACGCTTTCATTTGATCATACGCGCATTTCCAGCGCGCCGCCGCCGAAGAAGTATGCCGACGATCAGGGCGGTGACTTCGATTGCGAGATCCTCGTCTATGAGCCGCCGCACCGGCTCGACTTCAGCTGGCCCTCGGAGCAGGGCAATCCACCAACCGAGGTGTCGGTCCAGCTCAGTGAGCGCGATGGCCAGGTTCACCTGTTGCTGCGCCACACCCGGCTTGAAAGCGCCGAGTTCATCAATGGCGCGTCCGCTGGTTGGCATGCCCATCTCGACCTGCTGGAAGACAACCTTTATGGCCGCAAGGTCACCGATTTCTGGCCGCTCCACACCGCGCTGGAAGATGAGTACGCAAGGCGGCTTGGCTAGCCTGCGGTCCGGTCATCTGTCCACAGGCCCGCACTTGGCTGTGCATCACCGTAATCGGCCCTGTGATGATTCGCGGGCCCGCGTTACACTGACCGATCATGTCGTCCACGATTCGCATCCCTGACGGTTTTGTTGAGGAGCTGAAGGCCCGTATCCGGCCTTCGGACGTGATCGGGCGCAAGGTAAAGCTGAAGAAGCAGGGCAAGGAATGGGTGGGGCTTTCGCCCTTCACCAATGAGAAAAGCCCGAGCTTCTACGTCAATGACCAGAAGCGTATCTTCAAGGACTTCTCCTCCGGCATTGGCGGCGATGTCATCTCCTTCGTCATGGAGACCGAGCGCCTCTCCTTCATGGAAGCTGTCGAGAAGCTCGCCGAGGAGGCGGGCATGCAGCTTCCCAAAGCGACCGCGCAGGACGAGGCGGCGTATGACCGGATGCAGCGCCTGCGTGAATGCTGCGAGGCCGCGTGCACCTTCTTTG
The DNA here is from genome assembly GCF_003576285.1 of Henriciella mobilis. Classification (NCBI taxonomy): domain Bacteria; kingdom Pseudomonadati; phylum Pseudomonadota; class Alphaproteobacteria; order Hyphomonadales; family Hyphomonadaceae; genus Henriciella; species Henriciella mobilis. The sequence continues at coordinate 656,663 of NZ_QWFX01000005.1, forward strand.
AAGACCGGTTGCGCGCGGCTGAAGGCTCAGAGGCCCGTACCTATCTTGAAGGCCGGGGCCTGGGCGCAGCCGCCTGGGCGCGCCACCGGCTTGGCTATGCGCCCGATGACTGGCGCACCACGATCGAGCATCTGAAGTCCAGAAGCTTCGGCATGCAGGAGATCCTGGATGCGGGGCTCGCGGTCCAGAAGGAAGGCGGCGGCGAGCCATATGACCGGTTCCGCGGCCGGGTCATCTTCCCGATCACGGATGCGCGCGGCCAGGTCATCGCTTTCGGCGGCCGGGGGCTGCAGCCCGATGCCAAGCCGAAATACCTCAACTCCAACGATACCGACCTCTTCCACAAGGGCCGCGTCCTGTACCGCTACAAGGCCGCTCGCGAGGCGTTTGGCGACACCGATGAAGGCGGCCTGATCGTCTGCGAAGGCTATATGGATGCCATTGCGCTGGCCGAGGCGGGCTTCGGACATGCCGTTGCCCCGCTCGGCACGGCGCTGACCGAGGAGCAGCTTAGCCTGCTCTGGCGCGCGGGACCGGAACCGGTGCTCTGCTTCGACGGCGATGCGGCGGGCCTGCGCGCCGCCTATCGCAGCATCGAACGGGCGCTGCCGCACCTGCAGCCGGGCCGGTCGCTTTTCTTCTGCCTCCTGTCGGGCGGCATGGACCCGGACGACCTCATCCGTCAGTCGGGCCCTGAAGCAATGCGCACGGCGCTGGAGCACTCCCTGCCGCTGGTCGAAGTGCTGTGGCGGCGTGAGCGCGACGCTGAGGCGATCGACACGCCGGAACGCCAGGCCGGGCTTGAAACACGGCTGATGTCCGCAGCTGCGATGATTCAGAACGGCTCGGTCCGGGCCGCCTATGAGCGCGATCTCAAATCCCGGATGCGCGACTATCTCTGGCAGCGGCGGCAGGCGAAACGCGCGGCCAGCGGGTCCGGTCAGCGCGGCGAGGCGGCGCAAAAGGGCGCGCCGCAGACCAGCACGCCACCGATGACGCGCGGTCTCGGCCTGCTTGTGCGGGCGGTTGAAAGCCCCCATCTGATCGACATCGCTTTAGAGACACTCAGCATGGCAACTTTCCCGGACCCGGATGTGGCGGCGATCCGCGATGTGCTTATTTCCTTGCCTGAAGCTGACAAGGGTGTTGACCGCGGCACAATCCGTGACCATTTAGTATCGCGAGGTAACACGCGCGCTGCAGACTTGCTCGAAACTTATCCCGAAATTCCTGAAATTGCCCCGGATGGCCCAGAGGAACGGGAATGGCTGATCGCCCTGGAGCAATATGTGGCAAGGGAAGAGTCCGGACCCTATGGTCTGGCGGGTGCTGGTGATGAGGTGACGTCGTCGCCTGAAAGCTGGCGCCGGCTGCATCATGAGGTGTCGGAACGAAAAGCCCGTGCGGCGCGTCTCAACGAGGCAGCAGAACAGGTGGATCGCGACTGATCCACTGGTATTTCAGAACGAGTTGTTGCAGAGAGCGGGCTGCGGCGACAGGCGGGAGAACTACATGGCGAAAGCCCAGAAGAGTGAACACGAAGACGGCGAACTGGAAACAGAAGACCGTCCGGTTCTCGATCTGAACGATTCCAAGGTCAAGAAATTCATCAAGCAGGCAAAGGCGAAGGGCTATGTCACCCATGACGAGCTCAACAACGTCCTGCCGTCTGATGAACTGACGTCCGACCAGATCGAAGATACCATGTCGGCCCTGTCCGAGATGGGTATCCAGGTCGTCGAGAACGAGGACGAGGTCGACAATGCGTCCGGGTCCAAGTCGACGGCCGTGACCAAGACCGGCTCCGGCGCGGTCGCCAAGAAGGGCAATGCGCGCGGCACCGACCGGACCGATGATCCGGTGCGGATGTACCTGCGCGAGATGGGCGCCGTCGAACTGCTGTCGCGTGAGGGCGAGATCGCCATCGCCAAGCGGATCGAGGCTGGCCGGGACGCGATGATCCGCGGTCTCTGCGAGAGCCCGCTGACCTTCGAGGCCATGATGGTCTGGCGCGACGAGCTCATGAATGAGCGAATCCTGCTGCGCGACCTGATCGATCTTGAGACGACTTACGGTGCGGAAAACCCGACGCCGGAACCCGAAGAGAAGACCGAAGAGCAGAAGGAAGCCGAGGCCCGCGAACGCGAGAACGAGACGACCGAAGAGCGTCTGGCCCGCGAGGAACGCGAGGACGAGGAAGAAGGCGCCGCCATGTCCATGTCGGCCATGGAAGCAGAGCTCCGTGACGGCGTGCTCGGCAAGCTGGACGAAATCGCCATCGCCTTCAGCCAGTATCGCAAGCTGCAGGAAAAGCTGGTCGAACGCCGCCTTGAAGGCAAGGCGCTGACCGACAAGCAGCAACAGGAATACGAAGCGCTCTCGCAATCCATCGTCGACAATCTCAAGACGATGCACATCAACAATGCCCGGATCGAGGCGCTTGTCGAGCAGCTCTACGCCATCAACAAGAAGCTTATGGGCCTTGAGGGCAAGCTGATGCGGCTGGCCGATGCGCATGGCGTGCCGCGCAAGGAATTCCTCGACCTCTATTTCGGCAACGAGCTCAACCCGAACTGGCGCGAAACGGCGCTGGAGACGGCAAAGTCCACCAAGAAGTGGGAAAAGTTCTTCGATGCCGAGGATGAGCAGGTCGCCGAAATCCGCGAAGAAATTTCCGCCGTCGCGCAGGAAATCGGCGTGCCGATCGACGACTACCGCCTGATCGTCCAGCGCGTCCAGAAAGGCGAACGCGAGGCACGTGTCGCCAAGAAGGAAATGGTCGAGGCGAACCTGCGCCTCGTCATCTCGATCGCAAAGAAATACACCAATCGCGGCCTGCAATTCCTGGATCTCATCCAGGAGGGCAATATCGGCCTGATGAAGGCGGTCGACAAATTCGAGTACCGCCGCGGCTACAAGTTCTCGACCTATGCAACCTGGTGGATCCGCCAGGCCATCACCCGGTCGATTGCCGACCAGGCCCGCACGATCCGGATTCCGGTGCACATGATCGAGACGATCAACAAGATCGTCCGCTCCCAGCGCCAGATGCTGCACGAGATCGGCCGCGAGCCGACCCCGGAGGAGCTGGCCGAGAAGCTTGGCCTGCCGCTGGAGAAGATCCGCAAGGTGCTGAAGATCGCCAAGGAGCCGATCTCGCTCGAAACGCCGATTGGCGACGACGAGGATTCAAACCTCGGCGACTTCATCGAGGACAAGATGGCGCTGCTGCCTGTCGACAGCGCGATCCAGTCCAACCTGCGCGAAACGACGACCCGCGTGCTCGCCTCGCTCACCCCGCGTGAGGAACGTGTCCTGCGCATGCGCTTCGGCATCGGCATGAACACCGACCACACGCTGGAAGAAGTCGGCCAGCAATTCTCGGTGACCCGCGAACGCATCCGCCAGATCGAAGCCAAGGCCCTGCGCAAGCTCAAGCACCCGAGCCGGTCGCGGAAGCTCAGGAGTTTCCTGGATACGTAAGTTCTAAAAGGCGGCCTCCGGGCCGCCTTTTTCTTGAATCGACCAGCCCCGTCGCGGCGCGCCATCCGGATTGATACTGATAGCACTCTAGAAGCGCCGGCGGTTGAATCGCGTCTCCATGGGCGGTATCAGCCGCGCCTTGTGCCTCGAACCGAAAGGCTTGTGCCCATGCGTGTGAAGATCGATGCCAGCCTGGACTACGCCCTCCCGGGGGCAGCCGATGTATTGCTCGCCATCGAGGCGCTGGCCGGTGATGACCAGACGATTGTCGCCGAACGGCTCGACGTTTTTGGCCCAGCTACCCTCAGCCCCGTGGAAGGCTGGGACGAACTCGGCCGACGGCGCTGGATGAATGCCGGCGGGCAGATCCGTGTCGAGTATGAGGCAACGGTGGATGTGTCGCGCCCTTCGGTCCAGCTGACGGGCATGCAGGTGCCGCCGCGCCGGCGGCTGCCGGCAGAGGTCATCCCGTTCCTGTTTCCTAGCCGCTTTTGCGAGTCCGACCGGCTTGAAACCTTTGTCATGACACGGTTCGGCCAACTCACAGGCGGGGACCAGGTGCTCGCCATGGTCGACTGGATCCTTGCCAATTTCGCCTATGTGCCGGGCGCCAGCACGCCGGAGACGACGGCAACGGACAGCTTCCTGAAGCGGCAGGGTGTCTGCCGTGATTATGCGCATGTGCTGATCAGCTTCGCGCGTGCCGCCGGCATTCCGGCCCGCATGGTCTCGGCCTATGCGCCTGGGCTCCAGCCGCCGGATTTCCATGCCGTTGCCGAAGTCTGGCTCGACGGGGCGTGGCGGCTGGTCGATCCGGCCCGGATGTCGAATGAAAACGAACTGGTGCGCATCTGTTCGGGCCGCGACGCGACCGATATCAGCTTCATGACCATTTTCGGCATGGCCGACATGCTTAGCCAGAGCGTCGCCGTGTCCGTCCTGGCACCTGGTTCCTACAGCTAGGCCGCGTGGACGTTCGGCGCCCGCGCCACAAATGTCGCTTGTCAGGCGAGTCGATTTATGGTCCGTATCGTTTTCCGATAAAAACGAGTCCGGGGCTGATCCATGAAAAACACGCTTTCCACCATCCTTCGCGGCGGCGCCTGCGCTGCGGCCATTCTCGCCATGTCCAGCTGTGCCGCGGTGTCCGTCGCCGAGCCGGCGACGGGGGCGACGGCTGCGCCAGAAGCGGAAAGTCAGGCGCCCGCCGGCGCCGTCGTCTGGGACCTGACAGACCTATATGAGACGCCAGCCGCCTGGGAAGCGGCCTATGCCAACGCGCAAACCGCCATCGCGGCGCTGGACGAAAACAAGGGCACGCTTGGGCAAAGCGCCGAGCAGATGGCAGCCGTCTACCGTCAGACCTCCGATACCGCGAAGGAGGTTGTCCGCCTTTATACCTATGCATCGCTCAGCCATGATGAGGACCAGCGCGATGCCGGCGCGCAGGAGCGCTTCGGCAAGGCGCGACAGCTCTATCAGGCGCTGGGCGAGGCAACGAGCTGGATGAGCCCGGAAGTCCTCAGTATCGGCGAGGAGAAGGTGATGGCCTTCCTCGACGCTGAGCCGGCGCTTGCCGATTTCCGCTTCGGTATCGAGGACACGCTGCGCCAGGCGCCGCATACACTGGATGCGCAGGGCGAAGCCCTGATGGCGCAGGCCGGCCTTGCATTGTCGCAACCGAACCAGATCTATTCGCTGTTTGCCAATGCCTCGATCCCGTGGCCGAGCGTGACCCTGTCCGACGGAACCGAAGCGCGGCTCAACCAGGCCGGCTATTCGCGCTGGCGCGGTACGGCTAATCGCGAGGACCGCAAGACGGTCTTCGATACGTTCTGGGGCGCCTGGGGCCAGTATGAGAATGGCATGGGCGCAACGCTGAACGCGCAGGTCCAGTCTGCCATCTTCCGGGCGCGGGCGCGCAATTTCGACAGCGTCCTCCAGCGCAACATGTTCGATGATGCGCTGCCGCCGGAAATCTACACCCAGCTGGTGACGCAGGTGAATGACGCGCTTCCGGTGTTCCATCGTTATCTGGAACTGCGCGGCCGGATGCTCGGCATCGATGATCTTCGCTATTACGACATCTATCCGCCGATCATCGAGGCAGACACGGGCGTCTTCGATATCGAGCGTTCCAAGGCGATCACGCTTGAGGCGCTGAAGCCGTTTGGCGATGAGTATATCGAGCTGCTGGAAGAGGGGCTGGGCGAGGACTGGATGCACTCCCACCCGCAGGAGGGCAAGGAGTCCGGGGCATACATGTCCGGCTCTGCCTATGACGTGCACCCTTACCTGCTGCTGAACCACAATGACGACTATAACTCCCTGTCGACCTTCGCTCACGAATGGGGCCATGCGGTCCACACAATGCTCGCAAAGTCCGAGCAGCCCTTCGACACGGCGGGCTATTCGACCTTCATCGCCGAGATGGCATCGACCATCAATGAGATCCTGCTCGAAGAGTACATGATCGCCAACGCGAAGACGAAGGAAGAGAAGCTCTACTATCTCGGCTATGCGCTGGAGAGCCTGCGCGGTACTTTCTACCGCCAGACCATGTTCGGCGAGTTTGAACTTGCCATCCATGAAGCGGCCGAGCGCGGCGAGCCGCTGACCGGTGCGAAGCTGACCGAGATCTATGCCGGCCTGCTGCGCAAATATCATGGCGAAGAGCAGGGCGTGATGACGATCGATGATCCGTACACGATCGAGTGGGCCTACATCCCGCACTTCTACTATGAATTCTATGTCTACCAGTATGCGACATCCGTCTCCGGCGCGGCCTGGTTCTCAGAGCAGTTTCTGGCCGGTGACGATGAGGTGCGCGAGAACTTCATCAATGTCCTGAAGGCGGGCGGCTCGGCCCATCCACATGACATCCTGCTGAATGAAGCCGGCCTCGACATGACCCAGCCCGACGCCTACGAGGCCGTCGTGCGGCGCATGAACGACATCATGGACCGGATGGAAGCGCTGCTCGACGAGGAGTAGTGGCGTCCCTCGAATGAAGAAACGCCCGCAGGACCAATGTCTTGCGGGCGTCTTTGTATCCAGTGTGGGCGAGTGCGCCTAGCTCGAAGCCTTCAGGGCCTGGTCGAGGTCGGCGATCAGGTCATCGGCGCCCTCGATGCCGATGGACAGGCGTACCACGTCCGGCGCGGCGCCGGCGGCGATCTGCTGCTCCTCGGTGAGCTGGCGGTGGGTGGTCGAGGCCGAGTGGATGACCAGCGAACGCGCGTCGCCGAGATTGGCCACATGGCTGAACAGTTTCAGGCTGTCGACAAACTTCACGCAGGACTCATAGCCGCCCTTCAGCTGCACGGTGAACAGGGCGCCGGCGCCCTTCGGGCAGATCCGCTTCGCCCGGGCCTTGTAAGGCGAGGAGTCGAGGCCGGGATAGGTCACGCTGGCAACGGCGTCGTGGCCTTCCAGCCAGGCGGCGATCTTCTCGGCATTGGCGACGTGCTTCTGCATCCGCAGCGACAGGGTCTCGATGCTCATCAGCGTATAGTGGGCCGCCTGCGGATTGAGCGTCATGCCGAGATCACGCAGGCCGACCGCGATGCCGTGGAACATGAAGGCGGCGGGGCCAAAGGTCTCGTGGAATTTCAGGCCATGATAGGCCGGCTCGGGTTGCGACAGGGACGGGAACTTGTCAGACGCCGACCAGTCGAACTTGCCGGAATCCACGATCGCCCCGCCGGTGACCGTCCCGTTTCCGGTCAGGTATTTCGTCATCGAGTGGACGACCAGCGTCGCGCCATGCTCGATCGGGCGGCAGAGATAGGGCGTCGCCGTCGTATTGTCGACGATGAGCGGGATACCGGCTGCGTCAGCGATGGGCGCGATGGCGTCGAGGTCGGTGACATAGCCGCCGGGATTGGCAATCGTCTCGCAGAAGATGGCGCGCGTATCGTCATCAATCGCCGCCTTCACCGCGTCGAGATCATCGAAATCGACGAACTTCGCGGACCATCCAAAGCGTTTGAAGGTCTGGCTGAACTGGGTGATCGTGCCGCCATAGAGCCGGGTCGATGCGACGATGTTCCGGCCCGGCGCCATCAGCGGGAAGAGCGCCATGATCTGGGCGGCATGTCCCGATGAGCAGCAGACAGCGCCCGCCCCGCCTTCAAGGGCGGCCATACGGTTCTGCAGCGCGCCGACTGTGGGATTGGTCAGCCGGGAATAGATGTAGCCAACCTCCTGCAGTCCGAAGAGCCGGGCGGCATGGTCGGCATCCTTAAAGACATAGGCTGTGGTCTGGTAGATCGGCACCTGACGCGCGCCGGTGGCCGGATCGGGCTCGGCGCCGGCGTGGACCTGGATGGTCTCGAATTCCTGCTCTGGCGTATCGGACATGATGAAGCTCCCTTCCTGTATGGCGCCAGCGGTATCAGGGGCTGGCGCTTGATCGTCTGTCGGCGCTTTGTGAGCCGGGCAGGGCCGAAAGTACAATGTTTTTTGGGCAACGAACCAGCGTGAGGTCGCGCTGACCCAATCGTTCTGAAGATGGTTAAACCCTAGAAGCTGCTGCCGCCGCCAATATGTCCGTCGCCAAATTCGCTGGGTGGTTTCCAGACGAGCGCGCCCCCGACCAGAAGGAAAATACCGCCCATGATCAGGCCGAGATATTTTCTTGCGAATTCCGTAAAGCCCCCGGTCAGCTCGGCCTCGCAGTCCTCGCCTGTCGGACAGGGTCGCACGAGAACGTCCACGGTCTTGCCCCGTTCGAACGCCGATCTCGAGGCTCTTGTCTTTGCCGTGAACCGCCGTACATCGCCCTCAAGCGTCTCGTACTGGATGACCGGGGCAAACTTGTTGCGGTCCTCGTAGAAGTAGTATTCCGGGCGTTCGTGGCCGACGACGATGCCGATCACGCGCTCCGATGATCGTTCGATAGACAGGAAGCGCGATCGCTCCTTCATGGCCACCGTCGTGATGAAGAGCCCCGCACCGACCAGCACCACGCCCACGATCCTGAATACAAACCTGGCAAACATGTCCTCGTGTCCCCTCTAACCGGTCTTCGATCGGCTCTGCCTAGTATGATTCTTCCATGCTCGGTCCGTCAGCCTGACGCGCTATCCAGGGTCGGCCCGCTGCAATGCCTAGGCGCGTTGGCGGATCCTGTAGACGCAGCGCCGCGCTCCAGCGAGTAAGTGATCTTCGCGCGTCACCTCCGTGTCCGGGCCGAGTGCTTGCTGGAAGACGTCGAGCTCGTTCGCGCAAAGCCGCTGACAGGCGGTCGCGGCCGAGCAGATCGGGCAGTGGTTCTCGATCAGCAGCCAGTCCTCGCCATCCTCGGCGGCGGCGGCCATGTAGCCCTCGGCGCTTCGCAGTTCGGCAAGCCGTTTGACGCGCGCTGCCGTATCCGCCAGCGGGCCAAGCGCCTCCTTGTAGGCTGTCAGCTGGGTGTCGCTGTGGCGGTCTATGACTCGGGCAAGGCCCTCCTCACCGAACATCTCGCGGATCGAACCGATCATTTCCAGCGCAAGGCCCTGGTGGGCATCAGGAAATATACGCGCGGCGGCTGACGTGAGGGACCAGATCTTGGTTGGCCGGCCGCGGCCCGTCGGCTTGGCCGTCTCTTCGACCAGGCCCTCCTCGGCCAGCTCATAGAGATGAAGGCGCACCGCCATTGGCGTCAGGCCGAGCGTATCGGCGAGGTCAGCAGCCGATTGAGGACCGCCACGTTTCAGCAGGTCCAGGACCGTATTGCGGGTTGCGGTCAGCGCGGGCTGGGAAGACGTCTGGGTCATGATTCTTTTTTAAAAGTGATTGCTTTCAAAAACAAGTCACATTAATTAAAGGAAAGTCTTTATTTAATGGAGGGATAAATGATCCGTCTTGAGCATGCCAATCTCGTCGTCACCGACATGAAGCCCACACTGGAATTCCTGAAAGCTGCTTTCCCGCACTGGCGCGTCCGGGGTGGCGGCAAGGGGACCTGGTCAGGCAAGCCGCGCGAGTGGCTGCACTTCGGTGACGACGAGACCTACATCGCCCTGTCCGACAATGGTGAGGGCGAGCCGCGCGACCTGAAAGGACACCAGCCCGGTCTTGCCCACCTCGCTTTCGAAGTGCCAAGCCTTGGCCCGCTGAAAGAGCGCCTCGCCGCGGCAGGCTTCGAAATCACCAATCCCGGAAGCCCGACCGAGCATCGCTCGAATGTGTACTATATCGACGGCAACAACATCGAGTTCGAGTTCGTCGAATACTATTCGGACAACCCGGCAGAGAAGAACCGCTATGACTGAGGCGGTGTCCGGCCATGCCGCGGGGCGGGCTGACATGCCGCCCCAACCGGCCTATCAATGGTCGCGCATGATCGATCGTCTGACCGTTTCAACGCAGGGGCCCGGCCTCTATGAGTTCACCCGCCAGGCCCGCCGCTTCGTCTCCGAAGCCGGTGTGTCGGAAGGGCTGCTTACGGTTTTCGTTCGTCACACATCCTGTTCGCTGATCGTCCAGGAGAATGCCGACCCCGATGTCCAGGCTGACCTGCAGGCCTTCTTCAGCCGCCTGGTTCCGCCCGCCAGTGATCCGTCCATGTCGTGGATCCGGCACGATACGGAAGGGCCCGACGACATGCCGGCCCACATCAAGGCCGCGCTGACCCAGACCTCGATCGGTATCCCGGTCAGTGGCGGCGAGATGCTGCTGGGGACATGGCAGGGGCTTTACCTGTTCGAGCATCGAGACCGGCCGCATCAGCGCCAGGTCGTGCTTCACCTGGGCGGCTGATGACCGGCCGCCACAATGTCAGCATCGCCCGCATGGCGTTGGGCATGCTGACGGAATCGTTCGCGCGCCGCGGCCGGTGCACCCTGGCGCTTGTGCGGCTTGCAAAACAGGCAGCCGGCGCGGGTCGATTTCGGTCCCTTGCGTTTGTGATGCGCCATCGCGCCCTCCACGGAGTTTTTGGATGAGACTGAACCAGGTAACCGTGCCGTGCGTCGATTATGAGGCGAGCGTGGCGTTCTACAAGACACTCGGCCTGAAGCAGATCGTCGACAGCCCGCCGCGCTATGCCCGTTTCGAATGTCCCGAAAGCGATGGCGGCGGCGAGCCGGCAACTTTCTCCCTGCATCACGTTGAAGGCTGGACGGGGTGCGATCACCCGGTCGTCTATTTCGAGTGTGCGGATGTCGATGCCACCGTCCAAAACCTGGCAAGGCAGGGGATCGATTGCACATCCCCGCCTCGGGACCAATCCTGGCAGTGGCGCGAAGCGTATCTGCGTGATCCGGCCGGCAACCTGATCTGCCTCTACCATGCCGGAGAGATCCGCCGCTTCCCGCCCTGGCGCATCGACGGATGAACAGCGTACCGGCAGGTCTTGCGCCTTTGCCGAACGCGGCGTGGTTTTTCCTCTTCCTGCTGGCGGCCAGCTTGGCGTGACAGATGTCTCCATGGTACGCAGGATTTCGCCGAGAGGGCGAAATTCCGAAAGAATGCTTGGCGGGGGATAAGCGAACACGATGAAATCGATCAGGTGTGGGGCAATGGCCCTGCTGGCAGGTTCTGTCATTCTTCCGGGGGCGCTCGCGCAGACCGACAATTGCACGGCCCTGCGTACGCAGACCGATACGCTGGTTCAAAGCTATGCCGCCACGGCGGCGGGTCTGGCCTCAAGACTGGAGGCTTATGACGCCGCATCCCAAGCGCTTGCCGGCGTTTATGATGGCCAGTCGACGCGGATTGAACTTTACGAGGCCATTGCCGCCGGAACGCTGGAAGGCAGCCCGTCGGACATTCTCGGGGCAGAAGATGGCCGGCTGGACGACGCCGCCATGCGAGAGTCCGCGGCAGCGCTGATTGCGGCCATCGAAGGCGTCAACGTCCATCTCGACACGCTGGCCGTCCAGAAACCGGCCATGGAGGCGGCGCTCGGCATTCTGCAGGACCAATGCGCCGAAGCGGAGGTCGCGCCGGCTTCCCCCGCCGCAGTGACAGCGGCAGCAGCGCCTGCCGGAAACAATCCGGCCGCCGGACCGATCCCCATCGTGTTCACGAACTTCTGGAAGCACGAGGCCAGCGGCCGGATTTATGAGGGCCGCGGCCAGGATTTCTATCGCGACGACAAGCTGGCGGTGAAATTGTCCTGCGATGGCTTTGGCACCGTGCGAGAGCAGCCCGGCAAGCTTTGCGAGGGCGAGTGGTTCGACCAGTCCGGCAAGCGGGGCGGCGATTTCCGGGCGGTCCATATCGTCAATGCTGACACGAAGCTGCCCATGCTGCAGGGCGAGCTGACGACGCCGTCCAACCCGGATAGCTGGGCGCCCTGGGACTTCTATGAAATGACCCGGGAGCAAGCCGAAGCGGCGGGGCTGGTCGATGTCGCACCCTGACGGGGGAATGATGGTAGCGCTCCCGTTGCCCGTCTTCGCGAAACTGCCCTTTTCGCTACAGGCTGCCTGTGCTTTATGGCCCGGGTGTTGCAGTGCGTCATTGGCCTTTACGTCGTGTCAGTGACTAGCCATATATACGACGGAACAAGCACCTAACCCCGCTGGAATGGAGGCGTTGCCGATGCTGCTCAATATGTTGAAAGCCAAGCTGCACTCTGGAACGGTGACGCAGTGCGACCTTCACTATGAAGGCTCTGTGTCCATCGACCAGGCCTTGCTTGATGCTTCGGGCATCCTTCCCAATGAGCGTGTCGATATCTGGAACGTCACCAATGGTGCCCGCATCCAGACCTATGCGATTGAAGCGCCGCGCGGCTCGCGCACGATTGGCGTGAATGGCGCAGCCGCCCGCCACTTCTCGGTCGGTGACAAGGTGATCATCGCTGCGTTCGCTTCGATCGAAGCCGACAAGGCCCGCCAGCATGCGCCAACAGTCGTGCTGCTCGACGACGAAAACGAGATGAAAGCGCCAAGCGCGGCCTACTAGGCCGTTTTGGATCCGTCCTTCAGCGAGTCTCTAATACTCGCCCGGCTCGTCGAACTCACCGGCGCCATCGCCTTCATATTCATATTCGTAGATCGTCTCTGTCGTCTCTGCCGAGGTGTCGATCCCGTTCAGCTCGGCCCAGCGCTGCATGGCGACGCAGGTCGACGGTTTCAGGAGCAGCTCGCTGGCTGCGGCGCTGAACTGGTCGCTCGTGGCCGCGGCCCAGACACCAGCGGAGCTGTCGGCGGCGTTGAAGCCGAGTTCCGACAGGCCGCGCTCGATCCGCGTACAAAGCAGGCGGGCAAGGTCCGGCTCGGGAAAGTCGTTCAGGCTGGAAATCCGGTCGAACAGGTCCAGGCGGGAGAAGATATAATCATAGACCGTCAGCTCCTCGCCGATCTTGAAGGCGAGGATGTCCGCACCAACAACGCCGCGATAATCAGGCCATTCTTCATAGCCTTCCGGGTCGGGCTGGGTGGCGCTGGTAAAGACCGAGACGATCGGCGCGTCGAGATAGATCGCCCAGCCGCCCAGCATTTCCCGGTTGGATGTGTCGCGAATGTCTTTCGGGTCCGGCATGGCGGCATAGACCACCAGGATCGGCCGATCGGACCAGGATTTTATCGCCATCGTGCTCACCGTCTGCTCGGTGATCGATCGGCCGAACAGGGTTGAGACCGAATTGTCGAGGAAATTCGAGGCTTCCATCATCGACGGCGCCGAGAAATAGGTGACCAGCGATGAGGCCGGCGCCAGCAGGCTCGCCGCATTGGTCAGCGAAGCCATGACATTGGCCGACGCGCCGGAGCTTTCACGCTCGTCCGACAGTTGCATGCGCAGCTTGGCGGTCAGCGTCGTGTTCGAGGAAATCTTGAAGTAGGGCGTGGCATAGAGCGCCAGGCTCTGGTCTGTCGACCAGCTTTCGCCCTGTTCGCGATTGGAGGAAAACGAGGCTGAGAACAGCGCTTCGGTGGCCTTCACATCAGGCTTCTTGATCTCGAACTCGGCCAGCAGGGCGCGAGAGACTTCCTTTGAGCCCATCATGCGCGACAGCCAGCCGCGGCTTTCTTCCTTGTAGTTCCGCTGCGCAGGTGCCTCGGTATATTTGCCGGACGCGGTGCCCTCGATGTCGCGGGCTTGCGGATCGAGCGTGACGATCCGGATGCGCGTATAGAGATCTTCCAGCGGGATGCCCCAATTGGAATTTGCGGCGTCCTCATCGATCGCGATGTCGATGTAAGGCAGGAAGTCCTTGGTGACCTTGGAGCCAGACGCACCATAGCCTGCGGCCGGCGCGGGCAGGTCGGACGGGTCGAAATCGTCTGGTGTGGATCGCGGGCGCGAGGGGACGGGCGAGGGCGGCGCACCGGGATACGGGTACTCGCTGTAATATGGTTCGGGCTCGGCCTTGGTCTCTCCGCTTGTCGGCGTGGCTGGTTCGGTCTGTGTGGCGCAGGCTGCGAGTACCAGCAGCGATGCGGTCAATGCATATTTCATCCCAATGTCCCCTTCCGGTTCTCCACTCCCCGGAATGTGACATTAGTGAAAGGATGCGCCGCTGGCGACCCCTCAAAAGGTCGCCAGCAACATTTCGACCGCAGGTGTCGGCCCTACTTGCGCAGTTCGAAAGTCACATTGACATCAACGGTGTAGCCCACTTCGCCCCCGGATATCTTGGTCGAGCTGTCGGCCTCGGCACGCATCGACATCATCGGCACGGGGCCGCCATAGTCACCGCCGCTTTCGGAGATGGTGACGATGCGCGCGACCCGGTAGCCGGTCGCATCGGCATAGAGCTGGGCGCGTTGCAGGGCCTTCTTCACCGCTTCACGGCGCGCCTCGTCGCGGGCTTCGGACGGGTCTTCCAGACCAAAATTGAGGCCGGAGATCGTATTGCCGCCTTCGGCGACGATCGTGTCCATGGTGGTGCCAAGCGTATCAAGGTCACGCACCTTGACCGTGACCTGGTTGCTGGCGGTATAGCCGGTCACCTTGGGCGGGCTGCCGTCGCGGTTGGAATAATCATAGCGCGGCTGCAGCGAGAGGTTGGAGGTCTGCATGTCGCGTTCGGCAATGCCGGCTTCACTGAGTGCGGCATAGACGCGGTTCATGCGTTCGGCATTCTGCGACATGGCGGCGGAGGCGGTATCGGCTTCAGTCTGCACGCCAAGGGTGATCGTCGCCATGTCCGGCGCGCGGGTGACCTCGCCGCTGGCCGAGAGGGAGAGCGTGGTTTCCGGCTGGATGGAATTGGCGTGACTGGACGGGATCGGGGCCTCACCCGGCACGGCCGGTCCGGCAGGCGCCGTCTGCGCGAGGCTCGTGCCGCATGCGACGAGCGCGCCGGCTGCGGCCAGCGCAAGGATCGGGCGGGCGGTGATGATCTGTTTCATATATGCTGTTTCCTCTCTTCTGGGGACTTGCAGTCTCGATTCAATTGCGCCATTGCGGCACGAACGTGACAAGGACATGATACCTGTACGATATTTCGATTGGGGCCTGTAGCTCAGTTGGTTAGAGCGGACCGCTCATAACGGTCTGGTCGGGGGTTCAAGTCCCTCCGGGCCCACCATTCGCTGCCGGTCGAGCTTCAACTCGAGGAATCGATCCGGTGGATCGATTCTAGGCACGCGAATGGCGCGGCAGCGTCTTCAGTCGACCCTCGCTTCGCTCGTCACATGGATCGGGCTCAGGGCTGCATCGGCCGCCCTGCTACTCGCGCCCCATTTCCTTGCAATCATACATGGCCCAGCTCTGCACCCGGTCGTCATCGATCGTCGAGATCGTCGCGACCAGCGCCACACGGTTGGCGCCGTAGGTGATCTTCTGGGGATAGTCGTGGTCCGGATTTTCGAATGTAATCGACAGGCCGGTGCGTTCCGTCTCGACAAACTCGGTCGGGGCAGCGCCGCGTGGCGAGGCGATATAGACTGCGCTGCCGGAGCGGTTCTCGATGCGCAGATCCTCGAAGAAGGTCACCTTGCCATTTTCGTCGCGATTGACGGCATAGCCGAATTTCAGCCCGCCCAGATCCTCCGACCAGACTTCGCGCTGGTCATAGCGCTCATGCGTCCAGCAGCCGGTCATCCAGTCGAGCGGGCTGGCATTGGTCTGCAGGTCCAGACCGGTTTCCTGTGCGTGGGCGCCAGCGATGCCAAGGGTCAGCGAGGCAGCGAGCAGGGCAGTGAGTCTTGTCATGTCGGATCTCCGCTGGCGCCTATCGCCCAGTATCGAACTTGTCTTCCTTGCGTTCGCCGAAAAGCATCTGCTGCTCCAGCCGGCTGCGCAAGGCGCCGTAATAAGCTTCGAGGAAGGCGAGGTCATCTTCGCCGGTCTGCTTTTCCCGGCCGATCTTCTCGCGGATGCGTTCGGCCACCCGCGCCTTTATCTCGCGCGTGGACTGACGCAGCACATCTTCCAGAACATGCAGCTCATGGATGCCATAGGCGTCGAGCTCGGCCGGGGTGAAGGCGAACGACGCCGCCGTGGAGAGCGGAGCGGCCGAGGTGATGTCCTTCTTGAGCTTGGTGCGCGGGGCATGGATGACGATCGTCCCGGCAATCAGGTCGCCGACACGCAGCTTGTCGCGGTTGAAAAGCGGGAAAAGAACGAACACCGCCGTCCAGGCAATGCCCAGCAGCCGGATCCAGGCGCTGACCTCATCCTCCACCGTCATCAGCAGCAGCGACAGCGGCAGAAAGACTTCCAGCTCCCGCATGAAGTTGCGCGCGAGCACGGCATTGGCGGTCAGCCGGCCGCCATTGCGCGCGGCGACGCGCAAGCCAAGTGCGCGCTTGCCCGGCGTTGCTGCCTTCCGGCCGATCTCGAAGAAGATGAAGTAGAAATTGCGCAGGAAAAAGACGACCACGGCCGAGAGCGATCCAGCGACACTCCAGCCGCGAAAGCCCATTGACGAGAACATCCACGCGATCACGAAGACCGACACGATGATCAGGATGATCTGCAGCGTGAAGTCGAGCAGGAAGGCGCCAGCCCGCTCGGACGCTGTTGCGATCTTGAGGTTCAGGGCCGCACCTTCCGGCGTGACAAGCGCCCGTACGCGCTTGGCCTGGCGCGCATTCTCCTTCAGCCGCAGTTCACGCCGGCGCAGGGCTTCGCGGCGGCTGTCGACAGCAGGG
The DNA here is from genome assembly GCF_003576285.1 of Henriciella mobilis. Classification (NCBI taxonomy): domain Bacteria; kingdom Pseudomonadati; phylum Pseudomonadota; class Alphaproteobacteria; order Hyphomonadales; family Hyphomonadaceae; genus Henriciella; species Henriciella mobilis. The sequence goes on from NZ_QWFX01000005.1 coordinate 673,186, forward strand.
GCAGCGGCAGCCTTCGCCATCAGCGATCCTCCTCGCTGGCGCGTGGCCAGTAGAAATAGGTGAGCCAGAAAATCAGGCTGGTGACGGCGATGACATAGCGCGTCATGTCTGAATTGATCAGTTGCCGTCCGAAGCCTTCGAGCAGCGCGGCGATGAACAGCATCAGCACCGCCCCGATGATCACCAGCGCGGCGGAATTGCCTGCATCCCGCATAGACTGCATGCGGCTTTTCGTTCCCGGAAAGGCGACTGCGCCGCCAATCATGAAACCCGCCGCGCCTGCCAGCACAATGGCGAACAGCTCTGTCACGCCATGGATGAACAGCCAGCCGGTGAGCTCGGCCGCGAGCCCCTTCTGCCAGAAGACGGCAAAGAAGCTGCCGAGATAGACGCCATTATAAATCAGCAGGATGGCGGTCGGGATGCCGAAGCAGAAGCCGAGCGCGAAAGCGAAGATCGCGATCCCGCTATTGTGCGAGAAAAGCTGGGCGGCGAATGCGCCGAGCATGTCGGCGATGTTGGTGTCTTCCGTATACAGCGTGTCGCGCAGCGAGTCATAGCTCGCATCCGGGTTGCGCGAGTCCCAGCCCTGATGGATCGTCCAGTACCATTCCATGTCCTGCAGGCAGAGGAAGAAGGCGACAAGGGCCCCGCCGAACAGGCAGAGCGCGGCCAGCAGCGTCGGCTTGATCGCGGCTGAGACGGAGGTTGGCCAGTCCCGCCTGAAATATTGCGCCATGCGGGCGCCGATGCTGGCGCGTGTTCCGTAGACGAAGAAGTAGGCGCGCGCGCACAGCGTCTCGAGATAGGCGAGCACGTTCTGGTCGAGCGAGATGGAGCGGGCGACCGAGAGGGAAGAAACCGCCTGGCGGTAGAGCCGGGGCAGGGCCGTCAGCTCCTCGTCGGAGAGCGCCTTCACGCCGCGTTTCTCTGCCCGTGTGACGATCAGGTCGAGCTTCGCCCAGTCGGATTCCCGTTCCTCGCGGAAGCGGTAGGACTTGATGACGCGATCGTTCACAGCAATTCCCTCCGCTTGATATCGAGATAGCGCGAGACGAGATCGGCACCGAAGTGCTCCGGGCTCGTCTCGATGATCTGGACGCCCATGCGCTGCAGCTTGCGGAAGACGACCTCGCGCTCCTGCAGGAGCGTGTCTGCGATTACCGCGCGGCTGACATCCTCGGCCGAATGCGGCTTGGCGCGGATCATCCGCGCCAGGGCCTCATCCTCGAAGGTGGCAAAGAGGACGATATGCTTGTCGGTCAGGCGGCGGACATTCTCGAGCATCAGCTCGGCCGAGATGGTGTCGACGAAATCGGTGAACAGGATGACCAGAGAGCGCCGCTCCAGCCGCGAGGCGAGCGAGGTGAGGGCGAGGGTATAGTTTGCGTCCTCGACGGAATAGTCGAGCTGCGAGGCCAGCCGCTGGACATGCGGGAAGGCGCCCGTGCCGGTGAGCACATTGCTGGCGACGCCAGGCCGGGCATCGAAGCCGAATATGGCGGTGCGGTCACCTGAGCGCAGCGAGACATAGGCCAGCAGGAGGGCGGAATTGATCGCCCTGTCGAGCTTCGGCACCCCGCCCAGCGGCTCGCTCATCAGCCGGCCGGTATCGAAGGCGAAGACGATATTGTGGTTGCGTTCGGTGCGGAATTCCTTGGCGAGCAGCATGCGGTGGCGGGCCGAATGCTTCCAATCGATAGACCGGCGGTCCATGCCGGCGGTGAATTCGCGCAGGCTGTCGAATTCAGATCCGTCGCCACGCTCGATCTGCATCTTGATGCCGAAATCTGCGTCGCGCTGGTAAAGACGCACGGCCTCTTCCTTGACCCAGCGCGTGTTGGGCGTGATCGGGATCTCGATCTCCAGCGTCTCGATCTTTCGGATGGCGACGAGGCCGAAAGGGCCGGTCCAGCGCGCCCAGAGGCGTTCCAGACGCCCGGTCCCGCGCCGGATCGGTTTCAGCATGAAGGCGCTTGTGTGCGCGCCATTCTGCCAGCCTTTCAGGATCTTGCGGCGGGGCGAGGCGATCAGCGCATTCGTCTCAAGCTGTACCTCGACCGAGCGGGGCAGCGGCCCGCGCCGGAAGGCGAGGGTAATGTCTGCCGGGTCCTCGCCGGACATGTAAAGCAGAGCCGGTGCATCGACGCTGATCTCAGCTTCCGGTGCGCGCCCGGCGAGGATGAGGTCGGTGAACATCAGCGCCATCACCCCGATCACCCAGCCGCCAGACACCGCCCAAAGCGCGGGCGCCCAGATGGCGATGTAAAGCAGCACGGGAACGCCTGCTAGCATCAGCCAGATGGAACGGAGGGTCGGGGCGATCATCTCGGGGCGGGCGTCTGGTCGATCAGGATTTCGAGGGTTTCGTCGGTGGTGCGCCCCTCTATCTCTGCGGCGGGGGAGAGGATGACGCGGTGGCGCAATGCCGGTGTGGCCAGCAGCTTCACATCGTCGGGAATGACATAATCCCGCCCGTCGAGTGCGGCGTGCGCCCGGGACGCTGCGGCCAGCGCGGAGGCGGCCCGCGGACTGGCGCCGGTTTCCAGTGCCGGTGTCTCACGGGTCGCACGGACGAGGTCGACGATATAGCCGACGACATCCTCATTGATCCGGATGCCTGACACGGCATCGATGGCGCGCGCCAGCTCGTCGGCCTTCACCGCGGCGGTGACGCCAAACGCGGCGGGCGTCTTCATGCCGGTGCGGTTGCCGTGGCCGGTGACGATGGCGACTTCTTCCTCGCGGCTCGGATAGTCGAGGACGTGCTTGAACAGGAAGCGGTCAAGCTGGGCTTCGGGCAGCGGATAGGTGCCCTGCTGCTCGATCGGGTTCTGGGTGGCGATGACGGTAAAGCGGTCGTTCAGGCTGTGTGGCTTGCCGTCGATGGTGACCTTGCGCTCCTGCATCGCCTCGAGCAGGGCGGCCTGCGTCTTCGGCGGCGTGCGGTTGATCTCGTCGGCAAGCAGGATGTCGGTGAAGATCGGCCCCTTGGTGAGCGAGAACTCGTTTGTCTGGAAGTTGAAGAGGTTGGTGCCGATGACATCGCCTGGCATGAGGTCTGGCGTGAACTGGATGCGCCCGAAATCGAGATCAATGGCAGCCGCAAAGCATTGGGTCAGCAGCGTCTTGGCCGTGCCGGGCGGGCCTTCCAGCAGGATGTGGCCGGCCGAGAACAGCGCTGTCAGCATCAGGTCGACCGTGTCGCGCTGGCCGATCACCGCCTTGGCGACCTCGGTGCGGATCCGGCCCGCCAGGTCCTGAATCTCACTTGTTTCCATGTGTCATCTCCATTCGCCAGCGCCAGAGCGCGCGGGCCTTGTGTCTCAGATCATCGCGATTGTGAGCCGGTTCGGACAGCGCGCCGCCGATACGGCTCCAATTATCGTCGAGGCCGGTCTGCTCACCCATCCGGTCGAGAAGGGCGGCGATTTCCGCCTCGCTCAGCGTTTTCGGCAGGCCGAGATCGCGGGCGAGCGCGCGCCGGGTCAGCGACAGGTAGCCGGGCGCCATGCGCGCTTCGCGGCGGGCTGAAGCGATGAGGTCTGCCGAATTGTCGGCGAGCGCCAGCTTGCCCGGCGGGAAGGCCGGCGCTTCGCGCTCCGGTGCCCCGAAGCGGATTGCGGCGGCCCAGCCGATGAGCAGCATGGTCGCCAGCGCGACCAAAGTCGCCCCGAGGAACGGGATGTCGAGCAGCGTCTTCAGCAGGCTGCCGGAGCTTTCGAATCCATGAATGGTCGCGTCGAAGACGACGTCCTGACGCCCGTTATCGAGATACGCAAACAGGCTGAGCCCCATCAGGGCGTTGCCGACCCGCGCCAGGCCGAAATTGTTCAAGAGGTCGGGGTCCGACAGGACGTAGATGTCCCTGTCCGGCAGCTTTGAAAGGAGCTGGCCGCCCGGCACGCCGATGATCTCTTCCAGCGTGTCCGACTTGATGACCTGCATCTCGTGGTCGAAATCCGGCGTGAATGTCCCGAAGGGCGTGTTGACCGAGCCCGGATTGCGCAGACGGTGAAGGCTGGCATCCTCCTCGACCAGGCCGAGCATCGCATCCACGGCGTCCTTGCTGGCAAGGCGCGTGTCGAGTTCGAAGGCCCGCCGGGCCGGATTGGCGAGGAAGCTCCATTTCGGCAGGACGATCAGCGCCGGTCCGGCAAGTTCATCGATCTCGAAGCCGCGCCCGTAGAGCGGCAGGGTCAGCACCATCAGCCGACCATCGCTGTAATGCAGCAGGTCGCTGCGCCGCGAGACGGTGACGGCGCGCCTGTCGCTCTCCAGCATGTCGATCAGGCCAGCATAGCCCGATGCTGAACGCGAATAGGGCGTCGCGCCGGGCCGGTCCTTGCGGGCAAGGTCCGGCGACCAGGCCATCAGCGCCATTACCGCCGCAAAGGACACGATGGCAATCGCGATCAGGATGATCACGAGGCGGGCGGAGAAGGGGTTGGTGGCCTCAGGCAGGCGTTCGCTGGCGGGGGTCATGCGGCAGCCCCTCCGAACGCGAAGGATTCATAGGATGAGCGCGCGCTCTGCCAGCCTGTCTGGTCGACCGGGCGGCCACCAAAGAAGCTGTTCTCGACAATGCGGATGATCGGCGACAGCGCCTCGCGCGTGCGTTGGGTGAGATCCGACAGGGAGCTGATCTCCCGCGCGGTCAGCGATTGCGGCACCCCGCCGGAGCGGCGCTCGCGCAAATCCTCGATAGAGCGGAACAGCAGAAGGTGAACCGCTTCGGCAAAACGCCCCTCGGCGGCGAGCGCATCGGCCTCTTCCAGCAGGGTTGCTGCCCGTTTCGGGTCGGGGCGCTGGTCCTCGATGTCGGATACTTCAGGTCCGTCATCAGTCTTTTCGCGCCGGAAGCGCAGGCGGGCCACATCGCCGAACATGTACCACAGCGCATAGAGGATCGCGCCGGTAATCGCCGCGAAGAGAATCCACTGGAACAGCCAGCCGAAATTCCGGAAGATCATGGCAAAGAAATCGCCAATCCACTCGATGAAGGGGTTTCGCTGGCGTGGACGGGTCTCGACCGGTTCGGGCGTCCATTCGGGCCGCTCTGTCTGCAGGCGATCATTGGCGGTGTGAGCATCGACGAGGCGCTCAACCTGCTCGCGGTCTGGCGGGGCCTGGGTGTCCTGCGCGCTGGCGGCCGGCACAAGCATTGGCCCAAGAAGCATGACGCAGGCGACCAGCATCGTCCGGACAGCTTCTCGCACGCAGTCGCCTCCTCTCCTGTGGCAGTTCATCCTGCCACTCCACCCACAGATTACGACTATTTCAGAGCAGCAGCGCGGCGTCCATGGGGCTCTTGAGAAACTGTGCGCGAAACGCGATATGGCGCCCATGCCGTTGAAGGACCAAGAGATGGATCGCCAAGCCCGCTATGCAGAGCTGAAACTGGAAATTGAAAGCCTGGTGGCGGGCGAAACCTACACGCCCGCGCGCTACGCTTCCGCGGCCTGCCTGCTGGCGGAAGCCTTCCGGCCGCGCTTCTTCTGGACCGGCTTCTATGTGGTTGATCCGGAGAAGCCCGAAGAGCTGGTCGTTGGCCCGTATCAGGGAACGCTTGGCTGCCTGCGTATTCCTTTCGGCAAGGGGGTCTGCGGGGCCTGCGCGGCGACGGGCGAAACACAGCTTGTCCCGGATGTTCACGCCTTTCCGGGCCACATCGCCTGCGACTCGCGCTCGAACTCCGAGATTGTCGTCCCAGTCTTCGACGCCGAAGGAAAGCTGGCGGCGGTGCTCGATGTCGACTCGACCGAGCATGATGCGTTCGATGCAGTCGACCAGGCTGGCCTTGAGGCGATCTGCAAGATCCTTCTGACGGTCTAACGTCCGGGCCCTGGTACAGCGGCGCACGGCTCGCCATACATGGCGCCCTGGTCAATGCAGAAGAATTCAGCGCCCGACAGGTCCTCGGGCTTGTCGCCCTCATTGTCGCCGACGAAGGCCACTACCTCGACGCCCGGATAGCCCTGAACGGCCAGCATGGACGGCACCAGCGCAAACCGGGCGGTCTTGTCGGACGGGCCGTCCGGGCGGGCGCGGGTCAGCAGGACACGGAAATCGTCATGTCGGGTGAGGCCGACATCGGAGAGGTTCTCCTCGGTCCAGAGCTGTTCGCTGTCGGCGCGGTTGGTGACCAGCGCGACATGGCCGTCAAGCGCATTCACTTTCTCGATGAAGTCGATCACGCCGGGCACAGGCGGGGCTGACTTCTCCGCCGTCCAGGCGTGCCAGCTTTCGGGTGTATATGTGTCACCCGTCGTTTCGAGGCGCACCTGGTATTCGACATTGTTCAGAACCGTCTCATCGACATCGAGAATGACCGCCCAGCTTTTTGGCTCACGCGCGGCGGCGACGGCTTCGACATAGGCTCCCGCTTCGGCATAGACCGCTTCGGCCTCCTCTGCCCAGCCTGGCGAATTGGCGACCCAGTCAACGCCGGGGCTAAGCGCTGGCGTGGGCGGTGTGGTCGTGCAGGCGGTGAGCGCCGCGGCGAAGGCAAGGCAGGAAAGAGCAATTCGCATGGCCTAAATCCTCAATGGGGTGGGCGAGAAATCTAGATGGGCTGGGCCTGGCCGGACAGGTCGCGGTTCCAGCCGATCTGTTCGATGAATGCCGACATTTCGGTCGTGAACCAGTGCAGCGTGTCGACGAAGTTCTCGCGGGTGACGCCGCCCTTCATGTTGACGCTGAACTCGACGAAGGGGTCGCCGTCCTCGTCGAGATAGGCTTTCGAATAGCGGTCATGGTTCCAGTCGCCGATAATGTCGGGCAGCTGGGCGGTCTCGAAGTCGAAGCCAGACGAGAAGCTGATGACCTCACAGCCGGTAAAGTCGGCGGTGCAGGCCTGGAAATACAGCCAGAAGCTGGTGCCATCATATTCGGACTCGATCTCGATCGCGCCACTGGCCAGCGTCTTCAGCTCGGCCTTGAAGCCTTCATTGCGCAGGATGCGGGCGATCAGCTCGGGGTCCGTTGCATCGACGACCTGCGGTGCGCTTTCCTCGCCCGCCTCAGGCATGGCTGCGAACTGGGCAGTGGCAGGCAGGCTGGTCACAGGGGCCGTGAGGGCCAGCGCCGCCAGCGCGATAAGGCGTGTCTTCATGCAAATCCTCATGAGACGGATATGCTGCTACGCGGCCGCGCGGACCGCAAGCCTTCAACTGGTCAAGGCTTTCGTCTCGATCAGGTCCTGATGCTTGAGGCCGGCCTCGCGATGGCGGTGTGCCTCCTGGTAGCGCGGATCGCGCATCATGGTCAGCATGTGCTGGCGAGAGGGATAGCGCACCACCAGCACCCGGTCCCAGTCCTCGTCACCGCCAATCAGGAAGCGCTGAACCGACCCGGCATAGACAATCGACAGCCCGATCTTCGGGTCGCTGGTCAGCGCTTCGAGGCCTTTTCCGTAGCGATTGTAGGCCTCTTCGCCGGAGATGGCCTCACCATGTTCCGGGTCGCTTTCCTTGTATTGCGCCTTGTCGTGGAATTTCAGCAGGTTGATCATGAAGATCGGCTGGCCGTCATCCTCGGCTTTGGCGAAGGCGCTCATCTGGTCTGTGGTGGGCTGCAGGGCTGGCATATGTGTTTCCTCCGGGTGTTCCCCAGAGATTTAACCAGGCCGGCCTGTCACACAACCTCGTCCCAGTCGCGGCTGAGCCGGTTGGCGGCGTTGATAATGCCGACCATGGAATAGGTCTGCGGGAAATTCCCCCACAGCTCACCATTCGATGTGTCGATATCCTCCGACAAGAGGCCCAGCCGCGTGCGGTGGGCGAGCACATCCTCGAACATGGCGCGCGCCTCATCGATCTTGCCGATCCGCGCCAGCGCGTCGATGTGCCAGAAGGTGCAGGCAGTAAAGGCGGTTTTCGGAAGGCCGAAATCGTCTTCGACCCGGTAGCGGTAGACGTGATACCCGTCGCGCAGTTCTTCATCGATCCGCTCGACCGTTTTCACGAAACGCGGGTCCTTCGCGTCGATGAATCCAATCTCGGCCATCAGGAGCACGGACGCATCGAGCGCGTCCTCGCCGAAAGCGCCGGTAAAGGCCTGCCGCTTTTCGCTCCAGGCCAGCTTGAGCACGCCTTCGCGGATCTCGTTGGCGCAATCGGTCCAGTAGGCCGCGCGCTTGTCGAGGCCGAGATGCGTGGCGATCCGGGCAAGCCGGTCGCAGGCTGCCCAGCACATGATAGCCGATGAGGTGTGGACATGCGCAAAGCCGCGAAACTCCCAGATGCCGGCATCCGGCGTGTTCCAGACAGCATAGGCGCGCTCGCCGACGCCTTCGAAGTGCGCAAATTCCAGCGCGCCGGCCTTGGCGTAGAGGCGGTCGTCGAAGAAAGCCTGGCTCGCGCCGAGGATGACGTGCCCGTAAACGTCATGCTGGATGTGCTCGGCGGCCTGGTTGCCAAATCGGACAGGCCCCATGCCACGATAGCCGGGCAGGGCGCCGGCAATGTTCTCGGTCAGGTCGTGCTCGAGCGCGATGCCGTAGACGGGCTGTATGTGCCCGCCGCGCGTATGGGCGACGGTGTTCCTCAGATAGGCGAGATAATGTTCCAGCGTGCCGACGGCCGAGAGCCGGTTGAGGGCGGTCACGGTAAAATAGGCGTCGCGTAGCCAGCAGAAGCGGTAGTCCCAGTTGCGCTCCGAATCGGCATGCTCGGGGATGCTGGTTGTCAGGGCTGCGACAATGCCGCCGGTCTCCTCATAGACGCACAGCTTCAGCGTGATCGCGGCCCGGATGACCGCATCCTGCCAGTCCGGCGGGGTGGCGAGGCGCCGAGACCAGCTCATCCAGTGATCGGCTGTGCGCTCCAGCCATTCCAGCGCAATGACGCCGACCCGGTCTGACAGGCTTTCATCCGGGCCCAGCACGAAGCTCACTTCCCGGTCCAGCACGAAATCTCGCCCGTCCATGACATAGGAGACGGGCGCATCCGTGGTAACGCGGAAGCCGGCAGTCTCATCGAGAAAGGCGATGTGATTGACGCCGCGCCGGGTGACCATGTTGTACTCGCCGCGCTGGCTCTGTGCGAAGAGTTCAACCCGGATCCGTGGCATGCCTTTCAGCGGGGTGATCCGGCGCACCATGGAGGCCGGACGGAACATGCGGCCCTTGTCCATGAAGCGCGGGCAATAGTCCGTGACGCGAACCGAGGAGCCATCATCGGCTTCAAGTACAGTTTCGATCACCGCTGTATTGCGTTGATAGGTCTGGGTACTTTTGACGTGACCCTGCAGGGAGACGGCGAACTGACCACGCCCGCCAAGCAGCTTGTTGAACACCGGTTCGCCGTCGATCCGCGGAAGGCAGAGCCAGACAATGTTCGCATCCTCGTCGACGAGTCCTGCGACGGTGCCGTTTCCGATGATGCCGAGTTCGAGATTGCTCATCGCTTCCCCTGTTCGATCAGCCAGTTCGTTACATCCTGCGGGTCATCGACCCGATAGCCGGCCGCGGTCTCACCGCTGCCGACCTTTATCGACTGGCCGCCCAGCCTGTTGACGACCTTGAAAGCGTCCTCATCGGTCGTGTCGTCGCCGACCATGATGGCGGTGCGGTCAAGGAAGGGCGCGTGCGAAAGCATCACCTCCACAGCCTTGCCCTTATTGGCATTGGCGGGCTTTGCCTCGATCACCATCTTCCCGGCCTGGACCTTGTAATCCGGATTGTCTGCCAGCGTGTCTTCAAGCCGGGCAATCAGCATCGGGCCGAGGTCCGGCGCCTGACGGTAGTGGACCGCAAGGACCGGACCCTTGTGTTCGATCCGCACACCATCGAGGCCATGAACGATCATTTCGACAGCATTGATGATGGCCCGCGGCGCTACGGTTGGCATGGCCGGTGGCGCCTCGTCGGGGCCGCAGATATCGAGGCCGTGGCCGCCGGCCCGCCAGTAAGCCAGCGGTACGCGGGCCGAGAGGTCACGAATGTCCCGGCCGCTGATAATCGCGATGGCGTCGCCAAGCAGCGGTTCAAGCGCAGCGAGCGCTTGGCGCGTTTTCGCCGGCAGGATCACCGTGTCCGGATCGTCCTGGATGGGCGCAAGCGTGCCATCGAAATCGAGGAAGAGCGCGTGGCGCTCATCCAGGCGCGGCAGGGCGGATAGGTCAGTTGTCATCAAGTCAGGTCTGTCGAGAGGTCATCCAGGAATTTGTGTCGCCACCATTCGATATCCTGCGCCATCACAATGTCGCGCAGTTTTTCCCATCTGGCCTGGCGTTCCTCCAGCGTCATTTCGAGGGCGTGATAGATGGTCTCCGCCACCTTGTATGTGTCGTGCGGGTTTACGATCAGGGCGTCCGTCAGCTGTTCGGCGGCGCCGGCAAATTCCGACAGGACCAGCACGCCCGGGTCATCGGGGTCCTGCGCCATGACGAATTCCTTGGCGACCAGGTTCATGCCGTCGCGAAGCGGGGTGACCAGGCAGACGCGGGCGATGCGATAAAGGCCGGCCAGTTCGCGTCGGTCATAGGACCGCGCGAGGTAGCGCAACGGGATCCAGTCGAGGTCGCCGTAGTCGCCATTGATGCGCCCGGCCAGCCCGTCGAGCTGTGTGCGCAGGTCCCGATATTCTTCGACCTTGGAGCGCGAGGGCGGGGCGATTTGCGTCACCGAGACCCGTCCGCGCGTGGAGGGGAAATGGTCGAACAGCTTGCCGACCGCCTCGAAGCGCTGCGGCAGGCCCTTCGAATAGTCCATCCGGTCAACACCGAGCACGAGATTGCGGCCACCCAGGAACCGGCCAATGCGGGTCGCGGCGGTCCCGGCGCGCGGGCTGGTGGCCGCTTCGGCAAAGCCTTTGGCGTCTATCCCGATTGGATAGGCATTGGCACGGATGCGGCGTCCGAACACGCCGATCCAGCCTTCGCCTTCGTCGACCGCATCGTAATTTTCGAGAAGATAGCGCACGAAATTCGATCGGTCGGTCTTCGACTGGAACCCAAGGACGCTGAATTCGCACATGGCGCGGGCAATGCGCTCATGTTCGGGCAGGGCGCGGAAGACTTCCGGCGAGGGGAAGGGAATGTGCAGGAAAAAGCCGATCGGGCCGGTCCAGCCGCTGCGGCGCAGGAAATCGCCCATCAGCAGGAAATGGTAGTCGTGCACCCAGACCGAGTCGCCCTCCTTGAGGCGTGGGGCGACGAGTTCGGCGATGCGTTCGTTCACATCGGCATAGACATCGAAATCCTTGGACGAGAAGTGCGCCAGGTCCACCCGGTAGTGGAAGACCGGCCAGATCACGCGGTTGGCATATTGTAGGTAAAACCCATCATGCTCGGCTTCGGTGAAGTCGGTGGTGACGAATTCCACGCCTTCATCGGAGAAGACCTGCGGCTCGCCAACCTCGTCCTCGACAATGTTGCCGGACCAGCCGAACCAGATTCCGCCCGTGCTTCTCAGCGATTCCCACACGGCGACGGCCAGCCCGCCAGCGCGCGCACTGGCATCGGCGGCGGTCCGGTTCGATATTGCGATCAGTCTTCCCATGACGGCTCCTTGCTTCGCTGAACCATCTACGTCGATTCCTCAGCTGCAAGCTTAGTGTGCTGCTAGGCGCCGAAAAAACAAGCATTGGCCCAAAAAGCCGTCACTCGCTCCGGTCGCCGCGATCAAGGTTTCAGGTGCCGGTTCAGGAAGGCCATGCGGGTCTTCATCAGATGGGTCTGCAGGGCCTGACCGCGAATGCCGTGGCGCTGGCCGGGATAGGTCATCAGGTCGAACATCAGCCCCTTTTCCTGCATCGCCGCCATCAGCCGGGTCATGTTGTCGAAGGTGACATTGTCATCGGCCATGCCGTGCATCAGTAGCGTTGGCGGCAGCGCGCCCTCAAGCTGGTCGAGGTGGTAGAAAACCGATGATTTTTCATAGCCCTCGGGATTGTCCTGGGGCGTGTCCATATAGCGCTCAGTGTAGAAGGTGTCATAGAGCGACCAGTCGGTCACGGGTGCGCCAGCGGCGGCGGCCGCGAAGGTGCCTTCCGGCGACTGCAGGATGGTCATGAGCGTCATGTAGCCGCCATAGGACCAGCCCTGAATGGCGATCCTGTCGGCATCGACGAAGGGCTGTGCTTTCAGCCAGTCGACGCCAGCGAGCTGGTCGCGCACTTCCGGCCCGCCGGTCTGGCGGTAGATGACATCCTCAAAGCGCTTGCCGCGGTTCGCCATGCCGCGATTGTCGAGCCGGAAGACGATGTAACCCTGACGTGCAAGGTACTGATCGGAGAGACTTTCCCAGTCCCGGTCGACCGTCTGCACGTGCGGCCCGCCATAGACATCGATGATGACCGGATAGGTTTTTGACGGATCAAAGTCCGCCGGTTTCAGGATGGAGTAATGCAAAGTCTGGCCATCTTCGGCCTCCAGCGTACCGAATTCCGGCACGGCATGGGTATCCAGATAGGGCGCATAAGGATGGCTCTCATCGAGCGCATTCTCCTCGATCCAGCCGATCAGCGCGCCGTCAGCGCTGTAAAGTCCCGTCTGTGGCGGCTGAGTGGGAGAGGAGGACGTCCCGACAAAGGATTTGCCGTCCGGCGCCATGGTGACGGACCAGGACTTGCCAGCTTCGGTGATGCGCACCGGCGGCGGACAGTCGACCTGCGCGCGGGCAGACATAGGCGTCAGATCGGTGCAATTGCTGTCGGGGAGGCGGCCAGTGTCGCGGCTGTTCTCCAGCTCCTCATCCGTCCACGGAAGGCGAATACGATAGAGGTGCTGCTCCAGCGGCGTGTCGGCATAACCGGTGAAATAGACCATGCGGGTTTCGCGATCGATGGCTTTCAGGCTGTCGATGGCCCAGTTTCCGCCCGTAATGGGAACAAGGTCATCGGACTCGCTGCCAAAGCGCGACAGGGCGAGATGACGGTAGCCACTCTGTTCGGTTGAAAGGACGATGCCTTCATCAACGGTGCAGAAATCCTTCGAGAGGTTGACCCATTTTTCCTGTCTTTCCCTGAGCGGTGACCAGACGCGCCATGGCTTGCCGTCGGTGCGGTGATAGGTGATCTCCGTCTGGTCGCGGTTCACTGTCTGGAACCACAGGCTGCGGCCCGCCCAGTTGACACGCGCCAGGTAAGTGTCCGGACCGACGCCATAGATGTTGCTCACCTCGCCAGTTTTCATGTTCCGGACCATGAGATTGACAAGCGCGTTCGGCCGGCCGGCGCGTGGATAGCGCTGGTCGATGACTGTGGTCTGCTCGGCAGCGATGTCGAAACGCTCGACAATGTCGACCTTGCTTTCATCGACGCGGGTATACGCGATGTGGCGCTCGTCCGGGCTCCACCAATAGCCGGTGTATCGGCTCATCTCTTCCTGGGCGACGAATTCGGAGACGCCATAGGCGATGGCCTTGTCCGGCTCGGCGTCGGGGCTGATCTGGCGCTCTTCGCCGGTCGCCAGATCGATGACGAACAGAGCGCCATCGCGGATGAAGGAGACGAAATTTCCCTTCGGTGAAACCCGGGCATCATATTCAAAGGCGTCGGTGTCGATCAGCTGGCGGACCGAATGGCCATCCTCGCCCAGTGAGACGAGATAGAGATCGCCGCCAAGCGGCACCAGGATCGTGTCTGCTGTTCCCCACGCATAATCGACAATGCCCTTGCGGCCAGCGATCCGCTTGCGTTCGCGCAAGGCCTTCTCTTCTTCCGATAATTCGCCCTCGTCCGGCACGAGTACGGAGGAGTCTACCAGCATGGACTGTTCGCCAGTCTCGACGTCGAACTGCCAGAGATCGTAGCGGCTGCCATCGTCCTCACGCGCCTTGAGAAAGGTCACGCGCCTGCCGTCCGGGGAGTACTTTACGCCCGTCGCCGATGGGCCGGAAAGGGAAGGAGAAGCGTAAAGCCGCTCGATGGTGAGTTCGGCTCGATTGGTCACTTGGGCAGTCTCCCTGTCGCGCGCCTGAGCAGACACACAGCCGGCGCTTCCCGCAACCAGGGCAGTGAGAACCAGCAGAGTCGAAATGCGCCGTTTCATCTGGAAACCCGTAGAGGCCGAGCGCCGGCCAATCAAGCGCCCCATTCCGGTCATTCAATGGCCTTGGCTGCCTGCTCTGGAATAAAGGGCAGGTTGACTTGCCTGCCGCCTTCGATAAAAAGGCAAGTGATCAATCACTCACAAAGAATCGGGAATAGCCATGCTCAACTATATGAAATCCGCCGCTGCGGTCGCCGTGCTCATCACGCTGGGGGGATGCAGCGCCTATCTCCAGTCCAGCTCCGGGACCGATTACCTCGCCCGTTATGACCGACTGGGCTATGACGCCGCCCCTGCGGCTGGCGGTCAGGATGCTGCGGATGTCGATGCCGATGTCCGGCGGATTGCCAGCGTTGAGCCGCGCCTGGAGTTTCCCGCACGGATCGGCCTTGCCCGGGTCGGGCGTTTCGGGCTCACCGCGATTCCCGGCGATGAAGCCCTGATCTGGCAGGCGGCGCTTGAAGATATTGGCGATAGCTTTGGCGAGTTTGTGCCCGTTAGCCCGCTGATCGCTTCCATGGTGTCTTCGCCGGCGCCTGAAGGCACGGACCGGGCAGGTGCCATCATTGCCGATATCCGCCGGGGCGCGGCCCGCCAGCATCTCGACTATGTGCTGATCTATGAAGTCGGCTCGTCATCGCGCGAGAAATCGAACGCCGTCTCTCTGGCGGACCTGACTATTGTCGGCATGTTCGTAATCCCGACCCGCAGTATCGATGTCGAGGCGTCTGCCAGCGGCCTGCTCGTCGATGTGCGCAATGGCTATCCCTATGCAACGCTGACCGGGCATTCGGAAAAGTCGGGTATCAGCCGGGCGGTCTCCAGCATTTCCACGGCGCGCGACTTTGTCGATACGGCCGAGGAACGCGCCGTGGCCGAGCTTGCAAGCGACGTCGCCGAGGCATTGGAAGGGCTGAAGCAAAGGAGCCTTGAACTGGCCGCCGAATGACAGAATTCAAGAGCAGTGCCGCTCTGAGCCCTGACTTGCCGGCCTTTCCGATGGGCTCGCGACTCCTGCCGGAGCGCTGAGGCAGCACACCTTCCGGCTTGATTACCGCCCCGCTCAGCGTCTACACCGCGAGGCAACTGTTCCCACTCCAATTTGATCGAGCGTCATCCCATGGCCGGACCCCAATACGTTTACCATATGCAAGGCCTTACCAAAGCCTATCCGGGCGGCAAGAAGGTCTTCGAGAACATCCACCTCTCCTTCCTCCCGGATGCCAAGATTGGCGTTGTCGGCGTCAACGGCTCGGGCAAGTCCACGCTGATGCGGATCATGGCGGGCGAGGACAAGGATTTTAACGGTGAGGCCTGGGCCGCTGACGGCATCAAGGTCGGCTATCTGCCGCAGGAGCCGAAGCTCGATCCCGAAAAAACCGTCTTCGAGAACGTCGCTTCCGCCTGCCCGGAAAAGCAGATGGTCGACAAGTTCAACGAGATCTCGATGAAGCTCGGCGAGGAATATTCCGACGAGCTCATGGAAGAGATGACCGCGCTGCAGGAGCAGATCGACGGCGCCGATGCGTGGGACATCGACTCCAAGATCGAGATGGCGCTCGAAGCGCTGCGTTGCCCGCCGGACGATGCCGATGTCACAAAGCTCTCGGGCGGTGAGATCCGCCGGGTTGCGATCTGCAAGCTGCTGCTGTCCAAGCCCGACATGATCCTGATGGACGAGCCGACCAACCACCTCGATGCCGAGACGGTGAACTGGCTGCAGAACTATCTTATGAACTTCCCGGGCTGCGTGATCCTGATCACCCACGACCGGTATTTCCTCGACAAGATTACCGACTGGATCCTGGAGCTCGATCGCGGCCGCGGCATTCCCTACAAGGGCAACTATTCCGACTGGATCGAGCAGAAAGCCAAGCGGATGGAGCAGGAAGCCCGCGAGGACGCTGGCAAGAAGCGCACGCTGGCCAAGGAACTCGAATGGGTCCGGGCTGGTGCGAAAGCCCGCCAGACAAAGTCGAAAGCACGTATCCAGGCCTATGAACAGCGCGCTGCCGAGGCGGAGCGCGAGAAGGTCTCCCACGCACAGATACGCATCCCGCCGGGCCCGCGCCTTGGCAATCTGGTCATTGAGGCCGAGAACATTCGCAAGGCGTTTGGCAACAATCTGCTGATCGACGATCTCAGCTTCTCACTGCCGCCGGGTGGCATCGTTGGTGTGATCGGTCCGAACGGCGCTGGTAAATCGACGCTGTTCAAGATGATCCTCGGTCAGGAAGAGCCCGATTCCGGTTCGATCCGCGTCGGCGATACGGTGAAGCTCGGCTATGTGGACCAGTCCCGCGACAAGCTGGACGACAAGAAGAATGTCTGGGAAGAGATTTCCGACGGTCTCGATGTCATCGACCTTGGCGGCGTTGAGGTAAATTCGCGGGCCTATACCGGCGCCTTCAACTTCAAGGGCTCAGACCAGCAGAAGAAGGTTGGTCTGCTGTCCGGCGGTGAGCGCAACCGTGTGCATCTCGCCAAGATGCTGCGCCAGGGCGCCAACTGCCTGCTGCTCGACGAACCGACCAACGACCTCGACGTGGAGACGCTGCAGGCGCTGGAAGAAGGCCTCGACGGCTTCCCCGGCTGCGCTGTCGTCATCTCGCACGACCGCTGGTTCCTCGACCGCATGGCAACGCACATTCTCGCCTTTGAGGGCGACAGCCACGTCGAATGGTTCGAGGGCGACTTCTCGTCCTATCTGGAAGACAAGAAGCGCCGCCTCGGCCCCGACGCTGTCGAGCCGAAGCGCGTGAAATTCAAGAAGTTCGCGCGAAACTAGGCGATCCGTCATGCCGGCGCCGGTGACCTTCTGGTTTGAGTTCGCGTCGACCTATTCCTACCTCTCGGTCATGCGGATCGAGGCGGAAGCGGCGCGCCGGAAGGTCGAAGTCAAATGGACGCCCTTCCTGCTCGGGCCGATCTTCAAGGCCCAGGGCTGGGATACCTCGCCCTTCAACCTCTATCCCGCCAAGGGCCGCAACATGTGGCGCGACATGGAGCGGCGGGCGGCGAAGTTCGCAATTCCGTTCAAGCCGTGGACCGGCGAAGACGGCCGCATTTTTCCGCAGAACGGTCTGCTTGCGGCGCGCACCGCCATCGCTGCCTTACATGAGCCGTGGGGCCGGGACTTCGTGCGCCGCGTCTATACCGCCCAGTTTGCCGAGGGGCTCGACATCTCGAACCCGAATGTGATCGGCGACTGCATCGAGGCGGCGGGCGGCGTTGACCGGATCTACCTGCATATGGGGCATTCCAATACCCAGAAGCAGCGCCTGAAGGAGAATACCGACGCGGCCATTGCTGCCGGCGTGTTCGGCGCGCCGAGCTTCACGGTTGGCGGCGAACTCTTTTGGGGCGATGACCGCCTTGAGGACGCGCTAGACTGGGCGCTCAGCCACCCCGCCTGAAGGGGGACTTCACAACGATGGTGGTCTTGCCATCGTCTTCTCTTGCGTCCTCCGGGCGCACGGCCTGCGGCGAGAAGCTGTCGCTGGTCTCATCCATCGCCATCCGGCCGGCTGGCGGTGTCGCGGCGACCTGGTCTTCCGGCACGATCTGGAAGCCGAGTGCGCCAAGCAGGAAGTAGAAGCCGATCCCTGTGATAACGGCGGTGGCCAGCGTACGCACGATGAACCGGACGATGGCGCCTTTGATCGTCCAGGCGAGCACAGCTGCGCCGCCACCGCCCGCCAGGCCGGCGCCGGATGCCACGGCGGCGAGATCGAACACTTCATTGAACCAGTCCATCACCATCTCCTTTGTCTGCAGGCATCCGAGCGGACGCCTTTCTGAAGGGTGACTATGCCGTCAGAGCGGCGCCTGCGCCAGATGGTGTGAAGGTCAGGCCTCGTTGTTGAGCACAAGCCGCACGCCGCCAATGTGCACGCCGTCGCCATTGCTGTGCAGGTCCAGCTTGTCCGCGCGTTCAAGCGCTTTCATGGCGCTGTTCAATGTGATGCAGAAGCCTTCCAGCTTTGTCTCTTCGCCGGGCTGGAACACCAGTGTCTGGTCGTCCTCCAGCTGGATGCGGGTGACGTCCGGATGGGTTGAGGCAGGCACGCCGAGGGCTGCAGCCCAGCGCGAGGCGAGGGCGTTCGGGTCAGGGCTCTCAAGGATGGCGCCGCTAAGCTCGCCTTCGATGGAATTGCTCTCCCAGTGCGGGCCGGCCCAGCGCCAGCTTTCCCACGGATGGGCCTCATCAAGCGAGACGATGGCGGCGCCGACATCGGCCGGGTGGATATGGCTGGCGGCGATGTCATCAAGGTCGATGTTCCAGACCCGGCGGATGCCCGCCCCGTCGAGGCGAGCGCGCGCGGCCTTGATGTCGTCGGTCTGGAAGATGGCCATATAGCCGCCCTCGCCATTGCGCTTCAGGAAGCGCTGGACGGGTGCATCGTCCTTCACCGGCCAGATGACTTCGAGGAACTGGTCGCCAATCGCAAAGACGGCGTTCTCGAGCCCGAACTCCGCCACGCCCGGGTCGGCAAAGGGCTCGCCGAGATCGAGCACGGATTGTAACTGATCAGCGACTTCCGAGGTCTCGGCGGCGATGACGAGCTGGCGCAGGCGTAATCGTGTCATGAACCTAGGATTAGCACGCCAGACAGGGCTTTTGCCAAGAGGAATCTGGACAGGTTTCCATGGGCGTGCCGCAGGCCCCACCGCGCACGCCTCTGGGGAGGGCCTGCATCAGGTGCCAAACGGCACAATGCTACTGGTGACGTTGGTTGAAGACGTTGAAAATGCTCTTCATTTTCTGCGGCTTCTTGGGCTTGGGCATCGCAGCTTCAGCCTTTCGTTTCCGCAGGAAGCGTGTCGGTCTCTGGTGACGTGTCATGGGATGGTCATCCCTTCTGTTTGCGTCGCGGCGTGCGATGCGGGATGTTCAGGATATCTGTCGGACGTCGCATCCGTCAGGCCGGAACAGCGCGGGCCAGGCGTGAGCCAGATTGTGGGTGGCAGGCCATGAAGGCGCCCGTCTCTATCGGCCATCCGGGCGCAGAAGGCAATGGCGCCCCTCACGCACGGGCGATCAGCCGGACCGCGAGAGGGGCAGGGCGCCTACTTCTTGCGCTGGTCGAAGACGTTGTGGACGCCGGTCTTCAGTGACGGGTTGGAGGCGTTCGTCTTCGGCTTTTCTTTTTTCGGTTTGCGGATTTCGCGGTTCGATTTCTGTTGTTTGGACATGGGGATGGTCACTTCTCATGCATCGCAGCCAGCGATGCGGTTTGCCCCTGAAAGCCGGGCAAGCGGAATGCTCGCCGAGGGCAGGGACAGCGCCGGATTGGCTTTGCGGATTGTGGTGTGACGTGAGCCGCAAAAGGCGTGGGTGAGATATCGTGCGCCCGGTGGGGGAATGCAATGGGTGTATGAGTTTCTATACGCCGGTGAGAGCGGTGATGGAGGGCTTGGAAAGAGCGTTGTTCTAATGCGCCTCCGCCCATGTCTTCGCGGCCCGCGCGTCGACGTCCAGCGGGACGCTGAGCTGTAGCGCGGGCAGCGGCGCCTTTTCCATCACTTTGCGGACGGTCTCGATCGTGTCCTCGGCCTGGGCTTCCGGGACTTCGAAGATGAGTTCGTCATGCACCTGCAACAGCATTTTCGCGTCGAGCTTCTTCTTCGCGAGCGCTTCCGGCATGGCGATCATGGCGCGTTTGATGATGTCGGCGGCGGAGCCCTGGATCGGGGCGTTGATGGCCTGGCGTTCGGCGAAGGCCCGCTGGGCGCCGTTCTTGGAGTTCATTTCCTTCAGGTGCAGCTTGCGTCCGAACGCGGTCTTCACGAAGAGATTGTCCTTCGCGAAGTCCTTTGTCTCGTCCATGTATTTCCGGATGCCGGGGAATTTCTCGAAATACGCCTTGATGTAATCCGACGCCTCGCTGCGCTCGATGCCGAGCTGGTTGGCGAGCCCGAAGGCCGAGATGCCGTAGATGATGCCGAAATTGATTGCCTTCGCCTTGCGCCGGACCATCGGGTCCATGCCTTCGATGGGTGTGTCGAACATCTCGCTCGCCGTCATGGCGTGAATGTCGAGGCCCTCCTTGAAGGCATTCTTCAGCGCGTCGATGTCGGCGATATGGGCGAGCAGGCGCAGCTCGATCTGGCTGTAGTCCGCGCTGATCAGGACATTGCCGTCCTCTGCGATGAAGGCTTCGCGGATCTTGCGGCCTTCCTCGGTGCGCACGGGGATGTTCTGGAGATTCGGATCGGTCGATGACAGCCGGCCGGTCTGCGCGCCCGCCATGGAGTAGGAGGTGTGAACCCGCCCCGTCTCGGGGTTGATCGCGTCCTGCAACGCCTCTGTGTAGGTCGAGCGCAGCTTCGACAGCATGCGCCAGTCGAGAATGATCTGCGGCAGCTCATGGCCTTGCGCGGCGAGGTATTCGAGCTGGCTCGCATCGGTCGACCACTGGCCGGACTTGGTCTTCTTGCCACCTGGCAGGCCCATCTCGCCGAACAGGATATCGCCGATCTGCTTGGGCGACCCCATGTTGAACTCGCCGCCGGCCGCCTTGTAGGCGGCGTCTTCAAGGCCCGCCATGCGCTGGGCAAAGTCCGACGACATGCGCGACAGGTGATCGCGGTCGACCTTGATGCCCGCGCGCTCCATGCCGGCCAGCACGGGGATGAGCGGACGGTCCAGCGTCTCGTAGACGGTTGTGACTTTCTCCCGGTGCAGCCACGGCTTGAAATGCTGCCACAGGCGCAGTGTGACATCGGCGTCCTCGGCGGCGTATTCGGTGGCCTTGTCGAGCGGCACGCGGTCGAAGGTGATCTGCGACTTGCCGGTGCCGGCGACCTCCTTGAACGGGATCGGCGAGTGGTGGAAGTAGCGCTCCGACAGCTCGTCCATGCCATGGCCGTGCATGCCGGCGTGCAGGGCGAAGGAGATCAGCATCGTGTCGTCGATGGGCGTGACGTGGATGCCGTTGCGGGCGAAGACCGTGTAGTCATACTTGAAGTTCTGGCCGACTTTCAGGACGGACGGATCCTCAAGAAGCGGCTTCAGCGCCTTCAGCGCATCTTCCTTGCGGATCTGGCGCGGCGGGTCTGCGTCGAACATGTCGCTGCCGCCCGAATGGTCCGGATCGATATGGCCGAGCGGGATGTAGCAGGCTTCGTTGGGCGAGAGGGCGATTGAAATACCGACCAGGTCGCAGGTCTGGCAGTCGAGGCTGTTGGTCTCGGTGTCGAGCCCGATGACGCCTGCCTCATGGGCGCGCGCGATCCAGTCTTCCAGCGTCTTGAAATCGCGGATGCAGACATAGTTTTCCGCGTCGAACCCGATATCGCCAGCGGTGGTTTCGTCGATCACGCCCTCGGCCTCGAACGTCTCGCGCACGCGGCGGGTAATGGTGCGGAATTCCATCTTCTCGAGGAAGTCGATCAGCGTCTTCGGGTCCGGATCGGCGACGGCAAGGTCTTCCAGCGCGACCTCGACCGGCACGTCATCCTTCAGTGTGACGAGCAACTTGGAGGTGCGGACCTGCTCGGCATGCTCGATCAGGGTCTGGCGGCGCTTGGGTTGCTTGATCTCCTCGGCGCGTTCGAGCAGTTCCTCGACAGTGCCGTATTCCTCCAGCAGCGTTGCCGCTGTCTTCACGCCGATACCGGGCGCGCCGGGGATATTGTCGACGCTGTCGCCAGCGAGCGCCTGGACGTCGATCACCTTGTCAGGCGTTACGCCGAATTTTTCGAACACGGCGTCAGCATCGATCTGCTTGTTCTTCATCGTGTCGAGCATGTGGATCTTGTCAGTGACCAGCTGCATCAGGTCCTTGTCGGACGAGACGATGGTGACGCGCGCGCCCTTCGCCTCGGCCTGGCGGGCATAGGTCGCGATCAGGTCGTCGGCCTCATAGCCTTCCTGCTCCAGCGCGTGGGTGTGGAAGGCGACGGCGGCCTCGCGCACCAGCGGGAATTGCGGGCGCAGGTCCTCCGGCGGCTCGTCGCGATTGGCCTTGTATTCCGGATAGAGGTCGTTGCGGAAGGAGTAGGACGACTTGTCGAAGACGCAGGCGAAATGCGTCGGCCGTTCGCCGCCTTTCAGCTCTTCCAGCAGCTTCCAGAGCATGTTGCAGAAGCCCGATACCGCGCCGACCGGCAGGCCGTCCGAGGCACGGGTCAGCGGCGGCAGGGCATGATAGGCGCGGAAGATGTAGGCGCTCGCATCGATCAGGTAGAGATGGCTGTCTTCGGTGACGGGCGCAGATGGCATGGGCGATTCCTCTTCAGACCGCTGGTGTAGCGGCTGACAAAGGCGAGGGGTAGGCCCTGCATGAAGTCTTCAGTGGGTAGTTAGAAGTCGCTGCCGCCTGTCGGCCTGCCGGGGATCTCGCCGCGCTGCTGCTCGCGCAGCTCCTCCAGCGTCGGCCGGTCGCCCGGACGGTTTTCCGTCTTCGGGGCCCGCAGCGATGCGACGCGCAGCTCGGCATGGCCGTCGCTGCGATAATCCTGGCTGAGATCGGTGATGACGGAGCTGAACTCCGTGAAGCTCACGCGCCGGTCGAGATTAGGGTCGAAGCGCACCGGATTGGCCAGCGAATCATCGCGTGTCGGCAGACTGGCGGCCCATTTCTGCTGTTCGATGGCGGTCACGACGCCATCGCCATTGCCATCGGCGGCCGCAAAAGCAATCGCGATCCCGGCATCCAGTTCAGCATCCGAAATACGCCCGTCGCCGTCCCGGTCGAACGAGGCCAGCAGGCCGCCGCCGGGTTTCAGCTTGTCGGTTTTGAGGATCGTCTTGTCGCGATCGGACTTCACCTCGCCGGAGCCGGGCAGGCGCACCAGCGTGTCATCCTCGGCAAAAGCCGGCTGCGCGCCGAATGACAGCAGCAGGACCGAAACAAGTGCAGATGCAGGCAAAAGCCGGGTCATGAGACCTCCTCAACATCACTCCACGAAACGTAGCTTAACGCGCCGTTGCAGAATTACCACATTAGGAATGCGTCAGAAGTGAGATGGGTCCCTGTCCGGATGTAGTCGGCGCGATGGAGCAAGAGCATGGACAGTGGGATGAGATCTCTTGTCGGCCAATGCTGCTCGCTCCCTTGCTTTCGCCCTGCGCCTCCGCTAAACGGCCCATATAAACGTATAAAGGAACATTGATATGTCGAATGACTTCGCTGTAGCGGACATCTCCCTCGCCGACTTCGGCCGTAAGGAAATCGCCATTGCCGAGACCGAAATGCCGGGCCTGATGGCGGCGCGCGAAGAGTATGGCGCCGACCAGCCCCTGAAGGGCGCCCGCATTGCCGGCTCGCTCCACATGACCATCCAGACCGCTGTTCTCATCCAGACGCTGGAAGCCCTCGGCGCCGAAGTGCGCTGGGCCAGCTGCAACATCTACTCCACCCAGGACCACGCCGCCGCCGCGATTGCCGACAATGGCACGCCGGTCTTCGCCCACAAGGGCGAGACGCTCGATGAGTACTGGCAGTTCTGTGACAAGATCTTTGAATGGCCGGATGGCAAGCTGATCAACCTCATCCTCGATGATGGCGGCGACGCGACCATGTATATCCTGCTCGGTGAGAAGGCAGAGAAGGACCCGTCCGTCCTCGACAAGCCGAAATCGGAAGAAGAGATCGCGCTGTTCAAGCAGATCAAGAAGCGCATCAGCGAAACGCCAGGCTGGTTTGCCAAGGTGAAGAAGGAAATCCGCGGCGTCTCTGAAGAGACGACGACCGGCGTGAACCGTCTTTACCAGCTCTCGAAGAAGGGCGAGCTGCCTTTCCCGGCGATCAACGTCAACGACTCGGTGACGAAGTCGAAGTTTGACAACAAATATGGCTGCCGCGAGAGCCTCGTCGATGCGATCCGCCGTGGCACCGACGTCATGATGGCCGGCAAGACCGCTTTCGTCGCCGGCTACGGCGATGTCGGCAAGGGCTCGGCAGCCTCGCTCGCTGGCGCCGGTGCGCGCGTCACGGTCTCCGAAGTCGACCCGATCTGTGCCTTGCAGGCCGCAATGGACGGCTTCGACGTGCAGACCCTCGATGACAGTGTCGGGAAGGCCGACATCTTCGTCACCGCAACCGGCAACAAGGACATCATCACCGTCGATCATATGCGGGCGATGAAGGACATGGCGATCGTCTGCAACATCGGCCACTTCGATAATGAGATTCAGGTCGAGGGGCTGCGCAATTTCCAGTGGACGAACATCAAGCCGCAGGTCGACATGATCACCTTCCCGGATGGCAAGCGCATCATCCTCCTGTCCGAAGGGCGCCTGGTGAACCTTGGTAATGCGACCGGCCACCCGTCCTTCGTGATGTCGGCCTCCTTTACCAACCAGACGCTGGCTCAGATCGCCCTGCACAAGAACAAGGGCGAGTACAAGAACGAGGTCTACACGCTACCCAAGCACCTCGACGAGAAGGTGGCGCGGCTGCACCTCGCCAAGCTGGGCGTCGGCCTGACCGAGCTGTCGACCGAACAGGCTGACTATATCGGCGTGACGACTGAAGGCCCCTACAAGCCGGAACATTACCGCTACTAGGTGTCCGGCGCGCCTTGCGCGCTCGCCTTTGGGCTGACGCCCCGGGGCGTATGGATACACGCCAAGACGATGAGAAGCGCCAGCGGCAAGTCTGGCGCTTCTTTCATTTTTCTGACCCTTGCAGCTGCCCGCGAAAAAAGTGACACTTCCGTCAGATAAAAAAGGACGGGAGGCCTTTCGGAATGCGCACAATGATCATGGCGGCCGCCGCGGCGGCCCTGCTTACGGGCTGTGGTGGACCGGGCGGAACGGAGGATACGGACGCGCCGGCCAGCACGGACGCCGCCGACACCAATGCGAGCCTGGAGCCTGGCGATGATTTCGCCGCGCGCCTGCAGACCCTCCTCATCGAAGCCGAGCCGGGCAGCACGATCACGCTGCCGCGCGGCACGTTCATGATGACCGATGGACTCTCGCTTGATGTTGATGGGGTCACGATCAGCGGTGCAGGTCAGGGTGAGACCATCCTCGACTTTTCCGGCCAGCGCGGCTCCGGCGAAGGGCTTCTGGTCACGGCCGATGATGTAACGCTGGAGAATTTCACCATCCAGGAGACGAAGGGCGACGGTATCAAGTCCAAGGATGCCGACCGCATCATCTACCGCGACCTGACGGTCGAATGGCTGGGTGAGCCGGACGAGGAGAATGGCGCCTACGGCGTCTATCCGGTCGAGAGTACGGATGTGCTGGTCGAGCGTGTGACGGTGCGCGGCGCCTCGGATGCCGGCATCTATGTCGGCCAGTCCGACAGGATCATCGTTCGCGACAGCCTGGCTGAATACAATGTCGCCGGGATCGAGATCGAGAACTCCACCAACGCTGCGGTCTATGGCAATACGGCCCGCCACAATGCGGGCGGCATCCTCGTCTTCGACCTGCCGGACCTGCCGGTCATGGGCGGCAATTCCACCGCAGTCTATGACAATGACATCCTCGACAATAATACCCGCAACTTCGCTCCGCCCGGCAATATCGTGGCTGGCGTGCCGTCCGGGACGGGCGTCATCATCATGGCGAATGACAAGGTCGAGGTGTCGAACAACCGGTTTGGCGACAACCAGACCGTCCAGATCCTGATCACCGCCTATACCGAGCCGTTCACCGACGAGGCCTACAACCCGCTGCCGCGCAACGTCGCCATCTTTGGCAACACCTATGGCCGCAGCGGCTACAATCCTAAGGGAATTCTCGGCAGCTTCGCGCCGCTGGTCGGCGGCAGCCTGCCGCCAATCGTCTGGGATGGCGTCACGCGCTGGGGCGATGAGACGGACACTGATGTGAACATCTTCATCGACGAGCCGGACACGGTTGGCTTCATCAATCTCGGCCTCGGGACATACCCCATCAGCGTGGAGAATGCCGCGCCGACGATGGACAGGCCGGACGCGGACCGGTTTGATCCGCTACCTGCGATCACGCTCGAACACGCCGAATGATGCGGCACCTTGCGGCCGCGTTGCTGGCCGGTCTGCTCGCGGCGTGCGGGCAGACAGCGGCCGGGCCGGACCTGAACACGATCCTCGCTGAAAAGCCGGCACGGACGCTTTCCGAGTACGGCCTGTTCGCGGACGCTAGCGCGCGAGAGCCGGCCGAGGGCGTCGTTTCCTACAATCTCGTCAATCCGCTTTTCTCCGATCACGCGGCCAAGCACCGTTTCGTCTACGTGCCGAAGAACAAGGCGGCCGCCTACCGGCCCGATGAGGTGTTCGACTTTCCGGTCGGAACGGTGCTGGTCAAGACCTTCGCCTTCGCCCCGGACATGCGCCAGCCCACGGTCGATGAGCGCTATCGCGAGACGCGCCTGCTGATCCGCAAGGCCGAAGGCTGGGCGGCCTATCCCTATGTCTGGAACGAGGAGGAGACCGAGGCGGTCTATGCGCCCGCCGGGGCCTGGCTGGACCTCGCCTTCACGGACGAGCACGGCACCGCGCTGGACATCGAGTATCGCGTGCCCAACCAGAACCAGTGCAAGACGTGCCACCAACTCGGCGATGCGATTGCGCCGATCGGGCCGAAGGCGCGCAATCTCAATCATCAGGGCCCCTATGGCCATGCGCAGCTGGCAGACTGGGCCGCGCGCGGTATCCTGGCCGGCCTTCCCGAGGCGCCGCCCACGGTGCCCGAGGTATCCGACGCGACCGCGCCGCTGGAGCAACGCGCGCGCGCCTATCTCGATATCAATTGCGCGCACTGTCACCGGCTGGAGGGCTCGGCCTCCAATTCCGGCCTTTTCCTGGGCTACGAAGTCGATACCCCGACGGCCATCGGCATCGGCAAGCATCCGACGGCCGCCGGGCGTGGCTCAGGCGATGCGGTCTTTGTGATCGCACCGGGGCAGCCGGACAGGTCGATCCTCAGCTACCGGATGGCGTCCTCCGAGGCAGGAATCGCGATGCCCGAGCTTGGCCGCTCAGTCATCGACGAGGATGGCGTTGCGCTGGTGCGAGAGTGGATTGCCGGCATGGAGGCGCGGTAGGCGCTTTCCCCGCGCCCCGGTCGGACAGCGAAACGGCGCCGGATCAATCCGACGCCGCTTGCCGTGGGAGGATGCGGCGGGGCCGCGGGCTAAAGTTAAAGTTCGAATTCCCAGGAGGCCCGGCAGGTATTATAGGCGGCATGCCCCTTCCAGCTGCGTGAGGCGTCGTCAGGATCGTTTGACAGGCACCAGGCGCGGTCGTTGGAGACGCCCTCGACGTCGACTTCCTCGCCATTCTTGTAGACGAAGATCTGGTCGAGCATTGCGCCATCGGTACCGTCGGTCTCGATGCGGTACCAGCTCGCCGGACCATCGGTGATCACGTCGAACTCGATGTCGTAGCAACCGAGGATGCCCCGCTCGGTGTTCTCCTTGATGGAGCCGCGGCCGATTTCCTTCTTGTTGGCATCCATGAAGACTGCCGTGATACGGTCGTCGGTGCCCTCATTGTCGATCCCGTCAACGTCACAGTCGATATCGAGACTGTAGCGGACCTTCGGCTTGTTGCTGCTGGCGGCCGCCGCCAGCGTGTCCCACTGATTGAAGGTAACAGGCTGGCCGGAATAGCTCCAGGTATGCTCCGTTACGCAGACGCCGTCGGAGGCATAGTTCCAGCTACCATCGGCATCGCCGCGATCAGTCGAAAAGCACCAGCCCTTGTCATTATTGAGCCCATAGGTGCGAACCTCGTCGCCATCCTTTTCGAGCACGATCCGGTCGACCATGAAGCCATCGTCCCCATTGGTGCTGATGGTCACGTACTCGGCCGATTCATCAAGCGTCGCTTCCAGGTCGACCCAGGTGAAGGTGCAGGCCGCGGCGGTGACGCCATCGGTCGAGGCGCTGCCCAGCTTTCGCCGGCTGGAGCTGTAGAAGGTGGCTGTGATCGTGTTTCCGGTGCTTTCATTGCCGATATCGTCAACCTCGCAATCGATCGAGACCGAATAGTCGAGGCTCTGCGTGCCGCGCTGGGAAAGTGGCTGGTAGGCAATTTCGAGCTCGTCCGTGTGAACCTGGCCGACCGGATTCTGTCGGCCCGACCAGAGGCCAAGGATGCGACCTTCCTTGCCATAAGGCGAAAACCCTCCGGCAAAGCGGAAGGCCGGGCGCTGCTGGACGCATGTCTGCGCGCGCTGGGTACGTTCGATATTGGCTTCGTACACCGTCTTTGCCTTGCCGCGGACGAAGTCGATCTCTGCCAGAACCACGACGTCTTCATATTTCGTGCGCACGTCATACCCGGCTGCGATGGCGCCAGCGCCCTCGGCGACGCAGCGAACGCCATAGTCGCCCTCACGGACCCATTGGGGGTAGTCGGTGTTCTCAAGGTGGCCGACATCGCTGGAGAAGGCCGAGGCGAGAAACAGCTTGCCGTCTGCCTGTGCGATAAGATTCGAGCCTTGCCCGGATGCCGGGACCGAAATCGTCCGGCAGTCGTCGAACTTGGTGGACCGGCTCATCAGCGAGGCGTTGCGCTCGGTCCGGCAGATTTCCGCATCGACATATCCGGATTTGATCAGCCCGTCGGCGTTGAGCGTGTAGTAGCGGCCTTCAGCGCGGTTGTAGACGAGGCCGGTCGCGTCCCGTCCTCCCTCTGTCTTCAGGTGCCAAAGGTGTTCGACCTCACCTTCTGGCGAGATGTGGTAGTAGCGTGACCCACTCTTCCTGACGCCGAAATCCTTCCAGGATGTGCCGACCGCGACGATGTCGCCCGCAGCCTGAATGGCGCTTGGGTGGCCCTCGAGGCCGTCATCGCTGTGGCAATAATAGGTCCAGTCGAGCGTGCGGTCAGGATTGTCGGGATCGAAGGGCGAGGAAAAGGCCAGCACGCCGCCGCATCTGGGGGCTTCATCGTGCTCCTGGCGCGAGATTGAGACGACGAGCCGGCCGCCAGCGGTCATGGTGATACCCTGGACGTGATCGCCGATGTGCATGCCGGCGCCGTACTTATCGACGAAACCGTCGAGGTCGGCTTCGAAGATGGATGCCTTGCGGCCCGTCATCTGCCGGATGGCGTATTCGACATCCTCGACGACCGGACTTTTCGTGACAGCGTCTTCAGGCCTCTGGGCCAGGATCTCGACGAGGTCGTTCATGGCATAGTGATCGTAAGGATTATCGGCATAGTCGGTTTTCAGGCCGCCGACATCGGCCGCCGTCGCGTCGCTGAGATCGCAGGCATTGTCATTCTTGTGATAGTCGAACGACTTGCAGGAGAACTCCCGGACGGTCATGCAGGCCGAGGCGCATTGCTGTTTTGTGACATTGTCGAGGCGCAGATTGTTGTGGCCCGCAATCGCGGCATTCGGGGTCCGCTCAAAGTTCTCCAGCTGGGCATGCGCGATTCCGCCCGCGCCAGCGCCGGCAAGCATCAGCAGGGCCGCCAGGCGTGCCCGCCGATTAGTCAGTTCTGTTTTCCTCATGAGACGATCTGTTCTCCGGTCTGGTTAAATCCCGTGCACGGCAGGTGCACGCTCGGCTCCCGGGCACGAGGCTAGCCGCTGGCTGGAGCAAAGGACCACTGAAGAAGCGTCTTCATGGCATGAAGAAATATGAAGAGGGCCGGGAAACGCCATTGAAACAAGCGAATAGGTACTGCCCGGAATCTGACCAGAATCCCGGTTTCCGGCCGCTATCCGTTCCCTGCCGAGGCCTGTTCGGTTAACCATGAGCCTGGTGAGGGGGGAAATCTGTACCAGCATGACAAGGAGAATGCTCTACCGTTTCGAGGACTTCGAGATCGATTCCGGATCGATGCGGCTCTTCAGGTCGGGTGAGCCGGTCGCAGCCGAACCGCAGGTCATCATGCTGCTTCTGCTGCTTGTCAGGAAACACGGTGAGACCGTCACAAAGGCCGAGATCAACGACGCCGTCTGGGATGGGCGCATCGTCTCGGCGTCCGCATTGACCAGCCGCTTGCGGGCCGCTCGCGCCGCGATCGACGACGATGGTTCAAGCCAGCGCCTGATCCGGACCATTCCGAATATCGGCCTGCGCTTCGTCGGGAATGTCGAGACTGTGTCCACCGGCGCGCCATCGTCTCCGGGCGCCGACTGGCTCAGTTGGCCGATGCGCTGGGCGAGCCGGCGGCCGCGGCTGCTGGCCGGTCTGGCGGCGGCGCTACTGGCGATGGGCACAGGCATCTATCTGTGGCTCCAACCACCGCACGCGCTGCGTTCGCAATTCGAGGTCACCTACAATGCTGCCATCAGCGGTCACAATACTCGCCCCCTGACTTTCCTTTCTCTGAAGGGGTGCATGACGGCCTGCCTTGAGGAGACGGAGTTCTACTGCAAGTCCTTCGACTTCTCCTCGATCCGCAAGACCTGTGACCTGAGCAATGCCTCAGCAGAAGATGTCGGCGGGCTGAAGACGGACTATTACCGCAACCCTTACGACCATTATGCCCGAAAGCCCTCGGACGGGCAGGAGCAGCAGTCAGCGCCGCGTCAGTAGACCGTGTCGATCTTGTCGATGGTCGTGACGATCTCGCCGCCGCAGCGGATTTCGACGCGTTCGGCTGGTACGCTCTTCTTGCGGTAGACGATCTTGCCGATGCCGGAGGGGTGGTCCCATTCGACGATATCGAGCAGCAGTGTCCCGTTTTCGCTGATGCCGCCAGACTGGAAGCGGCGCGAAATCTCGTCGGCTTCGATCTCGATCACGATGACAAGGTTTCCACTCGGCCCATCAGGGCCAGGCATCTGGTTGCGCCAGGCCGAAACGTCCTTGATCGCAAAGCCGCAGAGGTCGCCAGCCGCGTCCGGGTCGCCGTCTTCAGCCATTGGCATGCCGGTCATGCAGCAGGCGCCGAGAAAAAGTGCCGAGGACAGGAGAGCAGGCGTCTTCATGTCTCCGGCCTACCATGACTTCGACAGCGAGAACCAGTAGACGCTGGCTGGGTCGGCGTTGGCCACATGGTTCGGCTGGGTCGACAGCGTGGCCGTCAGGCCTGCATCGACACCACCCGGCAGGCCGAAGCCCCAGCTGGCCTCATAATTTATTTCCCGTCCGCTCGGCGACAGGGGCGCGCGGATCGTCTCGGAGACGAAGTTGAAGTCCTCGTCGAGGCCGGTGACGCCGACAAAGTCGAATGTGCCGCCCTCGGCTCGGCGCGGCTGCGCGACGGTCAGGCCAAACTGTCCGAACGCGGTCACCGTGTCGGCGCCGACCGACCAGCGGCTCGTCCAGACATTGCTGGTTTCGACGCCCGGCAGGTCGACGGTTGCGGCCTCGACGCCGGCCGACAGGCGCAGGCTCCTCATCGGGCGGTACGCCCCTTCGAGCGCATAGGCTGAGAGCTGCGAGCGGTCCTCCCCGCCAAACCGGCCCTGGATAACGCCGCCCAGCGCCGTGCGCTCATCGCGTATGGTCGAGATCTGGCCGCGAACGCCCCAGCGCTCCTCGATGCGCGACAGGCCGACGCCGGAGACTGAAAGATCCTCATCGTCGGAGGAGAATATCTCGAAGGACATCTCGCCGACATCGTGGCTGAAGCGGGCCCAGCCGCCATCCGAGAAGCCGGTGCGGGCGCCGGCCTCGTTGATGAGGCTGACCTCGGGAGCGAGCGATTTCGCCCCGAAACCACGCCCGAATTCGATCGAGCCGCCGGAGAAATCGTATTGCGCCGTGAACTGGCCCATTGGCGCTTCGTCATAGGGAATGGCCGGATCGTCGCGGAAGGCAGGCTGGTGCCAGGCAAAGGTCACCGGACCCTGGCGCACGGCATGCGACTGGCCGGCAGCGGCATCGGCGCGATAATCAAAATCGGCCACGCGTGCCTTGCCGGCGGGCATGTTACTGGCGGCATCGAAACGGTAGGCGCGGTTGAACTTGTCGGTAAAGACCAGCTCGCCCAAGGCGCCGGGCTGGCTTGCCCAGTCGCCGAAGGCGCCCGCGGCGGGCGCATAGGAATAGCCCGTCGGGATGGCCTTGCCGTTGATGGTGAAGCTGGTCGTGCCCTGCGGTGCGAAGGCGGCCGCAAGGTTCATGGTGCCGACCCCGGATACTGCATCGACGCCAACCCCGGCCGTCTCCTCGCGGATGAGATCCGGGCTGGTGCTGACATAATCGTCTGCGCTTTCGAGTAGGGCGGAGAGGGCATCCTCCGGTGTCATGTTGGGAAATAGGTCGAGCATCAGCGCCAGCGCGCCGGAGACATAGGGCGCGGCGAAGGATGTGCCGCTGACGATGTAATAGTCGCCCTCGTCGTCGGTATCGTTACAGCCATTGACCTCGCCCGGCCCACACGTCGGAAGGTCCGGGAAGAATATGTCGTCATCCGGTCCGGTCGTCACGACGCCTTCGCCAGGCGCGAGAATGTAGAAGTTCTTGTTGTTCGGGTCTGAGCCCGGCTCGCTGCCATCGCCGGCGCGGTTGGAAAAATCCGAGATTATGCCGTTGAGATCCACCGAGCCGACGGCCACTACCCGGCCAAAAGTACCGGACGTGCCAGCGACATTGGCGGGTTCGTTGAGCGAGGTGCCCGTCGCGGCGATAGGGTCGCCTGTGTCGGGATCGGACCCGGCCGGCTCCGCATCGTTGCCAGCCGAAATCACGACGAGGATGCCAGCGGCCGCCGCGCGGCGCACGGCGTCTTCGAGAATGGGATTAGTGTCGGGCGTGCCGCCCAAGGACAGGTTGATGATGCGCACGCCCCTGTCGATCGCTGCGTCTATCGCATCGGCAAGGTCCTGGTCGGGAAAGCGGCAGCCAGCATCCTCACCCGTTTCCTGGCAACTGCCTGGCCGGTCGGCCCGGATGGCAAGGATGTCGGATTCAAAGGCAATGCCATGTCCGGCAAGGTCATTTTTGTTCGCAGCGATGACGCCAGCGACCAGTGTGCCATGGCCTTCATTGTCGATGTCGTCGGCCGCTCGCGTATCGGCATTGATGTCGAAGCTGGTCGAGAGAATGCGCCCGACCAGGTCCGGATGGTCCGGATCGAAGGAGGTATCGATGACCGCAATGGTGATGCCCTGGCCAGTCGCACCGGCGGCATAGGCCGAAGAAGCGCCAAGAAAGGGCAGCCCCTCGGTGAAATTGTACTCGCTTGTTTCGAAGTCGCCCGGATCACCCACCGGTGGAGGCGGAGGTGGTGGTGGCGGAGGGGGAGGCGGGGGCGGCGGTGAAACAGGCGGCGTGGTTGCGCCGCCGCCACCTCCGCCTCCGCCACTTGCACAGGCTGCCGTTCCCATAAGCAGCGGCACGGCGAGCGAGGCGCCGAGCAGGAGGCGCGACATGTAAAGGCGCTGGCGGGGCGATGACGGCATGGCGTCGGTCTCCGGTAAGGACGCGGGACCCTGACCGCGCCGGGAATCGTCTATCGTCAAGCTTGATGCCTAACAAATTGTGGAGCAAGCACGTATTGTGCCTTCGGGCGTTGGAGGATCAGATCATGGCGTTGCGCGCAGCGATAAGGTTTTCGTCCCTGGCGGTCCTCGCCATGATCGGTCTGTCGTCCTGTACGGCGACCGGTCCGGGAGCGTCTGGAGAGGCCGCAGGACCTGCTCCATCGGCGATGGATGCGGCCTGCACGACGTTGGCTGCGGAAACGGATATTACTGTCATCGTCGAGGCCGGTGAGCCGGTCGAGGGGCTGGCGCTCGACGTTGCCGACTGCCTCGGGCGGGCCGATCCGGCCATCCGAGACGGTTTTGCCTATGAATCTCTCGCGCGCCTGCTTCGGGCGGGTCTTGTGCCGCTGGAGGAGCGCGAGCAGCTTCTGGCCCGCCTGTCCGCGAGCGTGAACGCGCATCGCATTGATACGGAGGCAGGGGGTAATGGCTTCCTTGCCCCGTTCGCCGCGCTGGTCCTGTCTGAAGTGGCTCGTACGGACCGCGTTGAACCTTGGATGAGCGACGAACAACGTGCGGCCCTTGTCGAGACGGGGGCGTCCTATGTCGAGAGCGTGCGCGACTATCGGGGTTTCATTGAAGGCGAGGGCTGGCGCCATGGCGTGGCGCATGGGGCCGACCTCCTGATGCAGCTCAGCCTCAATCCGGCGATTGGCGAGGAGGAGGCCGAACGCATCATGCGGGCCGTTGGCAGTCAGATCGCCTCAAACGAGGCGCCTGCCTTCATTTTCGACGAGCCCCGGCGTCTGGCGCGGCCGATCCTGTTCCTGACGCAACGCGGCCTGCTCAGCCAGGAGCAGCTGGACGCATGGTTCGAGTGGATGGCCGAGCCGGCGCCGCTCGCAAGCTGGGATGATGCCTTCTCTTCGGAAAGCGCGCTGGCGCGCCGGCATAATCTGCGAGCTTTTGCCTATACAATCCTGGTGTCGGCGACCGAAAACGAGGATGAAAACCTCAAACGCCTGAGGCCCGGTGCGCTGCATATCCTGTCCACAATTCCCTGAGAGCGGTGCGCACGGGGTTGGGTAAGGGTTACCGCGTCGTTAAGACGGCCTTAACGAGAACGCCCCATTCCGTTAACTAGTAGCGTAGCCCAGCGTGCAACTGATTCGCGCCGGAGGGATATCATGAATGCTGAACAGGTCCCTATCATCATTGCCGCCGGTGCGCTCGCACTCGGTCTGGCCTTTATCCTCTGGGCCTTGCGAACCTCCGAAGGCGCGCGCGGCGCGGCGAGAAAGTTCCGCGAACGGGCCGGCGATGCAGAGACGTCGCTCGCCGAGCTGAAATCGGTTCTCGGCGCACACCCCGGTGTGATCCTGGTCTGGCAGGGCGATACGCTGGAAGATGAGGGCGATACCATCGCGCCGCCGGAAATCCACGGCTCGCCCATCGCGTTGGCAGGGCTTCTGCGGTTTACAGATGATGCTGTCTCCCCCGATCCGGCGATCCGCATCATTGAAGGGCTCGCCGACCTTGAAGCGCGTGATGGTGCCGGCCAGGACACGACGCTGCGGATCCGGCTTCGGGAGCTGCGTGAGAATGGCCAGCCCTTCTCGTTGACGCTGATCGGCCCGTCCGGGCGTTTCCTCGAGGCCGATGGCCGCACAGCCGGTGCGCGGGCAGTGGTCTGGATCACCGACTCGACCATCAAGGGACTGGAAGAAAGCTCCGCGCGCGGCAAGCTCGAAGAGGCCCGCCAGGTCATTGCGCGTGACCCGACCGCCTTTCTCGACATGCTCGGCAAGGCGCCGTTTCCAGCCTGGCGTGTCTCCGGTGTGGGCCGGCTGCAATGGGCGAACCCGTCTTATATCGAGGCGGTCGAGGGCAGCTCGCTCGACCGCACGCTCGACCGCCAGATCATGCTGGATGACAAGGCCGTCGAGCAGATGCGCCGCACCATCGCTGAGGGCAAGGATATCGACGCCACCCGCCATATCGTGATCGGCGAGGAGCGCCGGGCCATGCGGGTGCTGACCTTCCCGCTATCGGGCGGCGCCGGTGCGATGGCCTTCGACGTCACCGAGGAAGAAGCCGCACGCGAGGACCTCAATCGCCATGTGAAGGCGCATGACGAGACGCTGAACCATGTCGCCGATGGCGTCGCCATCTTCGGACCGGATCGCAAGCTTACCTTCTACAACCGCGCCTTCGCGGCGATGTGGGACCTTGAAGAAGGCTTCCTGCTGGACAGTCCGAGCCATGGCGAACTGCTCGACAAGCTGCGCGAACGCCGCCGCCTTCCCGCCCGGGCCGACTATGCCGAGTGGCGCGCCAATGAGCTGTCGCACTATCTCGACATCTCCGGCACCGAGGAAGACAAGTGGTCGCTGCCGGATGGACGCACGCTGAAGGTTACCCGCCAGCGCCACCCGATGGGCGGCCTGCTGCTTCTGTTCAAGGATATTACCGGCGAGCAGGACCTGCAGACGCGCTTCAACGCATTGATCAAGACGCAGACCTCCACGCTCGACAGCCTGCATGAGGCCGTCGCCGTGTTCGGCTCCGATGGCCGGCTGAAGCTGTCGAACAAGGCCTTTACCTCGCTCTGGTCGCTCGATCCGCAGCTGATCAAGGACACGCCGGACTATGATGTGATCATCGAACAGTGCGTCCCACTCTTCCACGACCGCGAGACCTGGTCACAGATCAAGGGGCACATCACCGATCCGTCGGCGAATGCGCGCCAGATGACGACCGGCGAGATGAAACGCTCGGACGGCTCGACGCTGACCTATGTCACCCAGCCCTTGCCGGACGGGAACACGCTGATCGCCTTTGCCGACGTCACCGCCCAGCGGGCCGTCGAGGGCGCGCTGCGCGGGCGGGCAGAAGCCTTTGAGGCGGCCGATCGGCTGAAGACCGAATTCGTGCGCAATGTCAGCTATCAGCTGCGCTCACCGCTGACGACCATTCTCGGCTATGCCGAATTCCTCCAGTCGGGTGCCAATGGCGAACTTAATGAGCGTCAGCTCGACAATGTGAATTCAATCCTGTCGGCTTCGGATCACCTCAACAAGCTGATCGAGAACATTCTCGACCTTGCCCTGATCGAGGCGGGCCGGATGGATCTCGACCTTGAAGACTTCAAGCTCGCCGAGGTCGTGCAGGAAAGCGTCGACCTGACGGTCGGAAAAGCGAGCGATACGCAGGTCACCGTGCATGCCGAGATCGAGAAGGGTCTCGGTACCATCCATGCCGACAAGCGCCGCATCCGCCAGGTGCTGTTCAACCTGCTCTCCAATGCCATGCGCTTTACCGAGCCGGGCGGTGAGATCACCGTCTCGGCGAGCCGCGTGGAAAACATGGCGATCCTGTCGGTCAAGGATACTGGCCGGGGAATCGAGGCCGAGCGCCAGGCCTCCAGCTTTGACAGCTTCACCTCGTCGGACCAGCGCGGCGCCGGACTTGGCCTCGCCCTGGTGAAGAACTTTGTCGACCTGCATGGCGGCAATGTCGGCATGAAGTCGGTCGAGGGCGGCGGCACGGAGGTTGTCGTCTGGCTGCCGGTCACGGCCGTGACCACCAAGCGCACGCCGCTGGAGAACGCGCCGCTCGAGGCCAACGCTTGAGCAGTGCTGGTCTTAAAGACTGCTGACGTAACGGCAGGAACAGGATACAGGAGGCCGGGGCTTGAATGCGCCGGCCTTTGTCGCTTCAAGGCACCTAGGAGTTTGCCGTATCCTGAATGGAGCGGCGCCGATCTATTCAGGCCAAAGGGAAGGAATGCCCATGACCGACATGCAACCGCGCCACGACTGGACCCGCGAAGCTATCGCCGCGCTCTATGAAGCGCCCCTCGACACGTTGTTCTCAAAGGCGCTGGAAGTGAAGTCGGCCAACTGGGCGGATGGCAAGGTGCAGAAGAGCCAGCTGCTCTCCATCAAGACAGGCGGCTGTGCGGAGAATTGCGGATACTGTTCCCAGTCGGCGCATTTTGATACCGGGCTGAAGGCCGAGAAGCTGATGGCGCTGGAGGACGTCGTCGCCGCCGCAAGGCAAGCCAGGGATGGCGGTGCGGACCGTTTCTGCATGGGCGCAGCCTGGCGGGAGCTGAAGGACCGCGACCTGCCGAAGATCGCGGCCATGGTCAGCGCGGTCAAAGCCGAGGGGCTGGAGACCTGCGTCACGGCCGGCATGCTTGAGCCGCACCAGGCCCATGCGCTGCGCGAGGCGGGCCTCGACTATTACAATCACAACCTCGATACCTCGCGCGAGTATTACAGCACCGTCGTCTCGACCAGGACCTATGAGGACCGGCTCGAAACCATCGCGCATTGCCGCGAGGCGGGCATCAATCTCTGTGTCGGCGGTATCCTCGGCATGGGCGAGGGCCGCGAGGACCGGATCGGGCTCATCCATGAGCTGTCGAAACTCAATCCCCATCCGGAAAGTGTGCCGATCAACATGCTGGTCCCGATCGAGGGAACGCCGCTTGGCGACAGCCCTGCGATCAGCGTGATCGAGATGGCGCGGGCGATTGCCGTCTGCCGCATCGTCTTCCCGAAAAGCTGGGTGCGCCTGTCGGCAGGCCGTGAGGGCATGACCGAGGAAGGCCAGGCGCTCTGCATGTTGGCCGGGGCGAACTCCATTTTCGTGGGTGACCGCCTGCTGACGACGGACAATCCGGGCGAAACGCGCGACGAAGCGCTGCTGTCGGCGATGGGTTTCGAGCATGCCTCGCGTGAGGAAACCGCGACGCCTGCGCGCAAACATACGCTGATCGGCGCCTGAACCGGGTTGCAATCCTGACAGCTCGCTTAAATTTTTTCCGGAAGGAGATGCCGGATGAGTGACACTATCCAAGCCGTGATCTGGGATTTCGGCGGTGTGCTGACCTCCTCACCCTTTGAGGCGTTCAACCGCTATGAGGCCGAGAACGGCTTGCCGGAGGATTTCATTCGTTCGGTCAATGCGCGCAACGGTGACACGAATGCCTGGGCGAAGCTGGAGCAGTCGAAAGTGTCGGCCGAAGAGTTCGATGGCCTGTTCCGTGAAGAGAGCCGTGCGCTCGGCCACGAAGTGCCGGGCAAGGACATACTGGCGCTGCTGTCGGGTAACCTTCGCCCCCGTGTGGTTGAGGCATTGAGACATGCCAAGTCGAAGGTGAAGGTCGGTTGCATCACGAATAATGCACCGGTTGGCAAGGGCGCGGGCATGACCAGCGATGAGGGCCGGGCTGCCGAAATCGCGAAAGTCTTCGAGCTGTTCGATGAGGTGATCGAAAGCTCCAAGCTGGGCATCCGAAAGCCCGATCCGCGGATATACGCGCTGATGTGCGAGGCGCTCGATGTCGATCCGAACCATTGCGTCTATCTCGATGATCTCGGCATAAACCTGAAGCCGGCGCGCGCCATGGGCATGACGACCATCAAGGTACTGAACGAAGACCAGCTGCTCAGCGACCTGGCGGAGGCGACGGGATGGCCGCTTCACGAGTGATCCTCGCCAGCACCGTCCTGGTGCTTGAGCTGGCCCTGCTCGTTGCCTGCGAGCGTGAAGCACCGCGTGACACCGTTCGCCTGCAGGTCGAGGAAGCGCCGGACTACATGAACCCGGATGCTGAACGCGATGCCGGTGCGCCCAGCCTGTCGGAAGAGGCCGCGGCTACGGTGGGGACGCTGCAAACCATTATCGAGTCCAATTCGATCTACAGGCTGGCGCGGTTTGCCGACAGTCAGCCCGGCTTCATTTCGAATTTCGCCGGCGCCTCGCATCGCGAGCATTGGGACCTGTTGCGCCGGACCGGTTTCGACCCGATCCTGCGGCTGGAGGACTTGCTGGAAAAGCCGTATGGCACACGCTCGGTCGGGGAGGAGACTTGGTATGTCTGGCCGGACCTGGCTGCGCTGGACTCCAGTGAGCTGCAACCCGAACGCCTGAATTTCCGCCAGCGCGCCCGGCTTGAGGATCTCGTTGGCGATGCCGGTGTGGAGAAAATTCGGAACGGAAGTGGCTATCCAGGCGTACGCATGGCAATCGCCAGTGATGGGCGCTGGCTCTACTACGTCCATGAAACGCAAAGCGAGGAGTGAGCCGCATGGCAGACAAGATGGATCCCGCAACCGCAATCGGACAGCTTGAAGGCTGGCACAAGTCAGGCTCCAAGGAAGCGATCACCAAGACGTTCAAATTTGCCGATTTCTCGACGGCCTTCGGCTTCATGAGCGCCATCGCCACGCAGGCTGAGAAGGCCGACCATCACCCTGAATGGTTCAATGTCTACAACACCGTCGAGGTCACGCTGACAACGCATGATGCCGGCGGCGTCACGCAAAAAGATATCGACCTGGCAAAGAAGATGGACGCGCTCGCATCCAAGCTCGCCTAGGCCATTTTCTGCTGCTTCGACGCGTAGAACTCAGGATCGGCCTTGCCGTCATCAATGCTTGGGGCGGCACAGTGATCCACAGACAGGCAGTTGCGCAGGACTGTCATGAGCTGACGCTCGTCAATCGGCTTGGAGACATAGTCGCACATGCCGAGCGAGATGTAGCGTTCCCGGTCGCCGGCCATCGCGTCCGCCGTCAGGGCGACGACTGGCACTCCGGCCCACGGTTTGCCGCTTGAGCGGATGTGGTTCAGCGTGGTCGGTCCGTCCATATGCGGCATGTGAATGTCGAGCAAAACAATATCGACATGCTTGCTGGCCAGCTGGTGCAAGGCTTCCATGCCGCCGTCGGCTTCCAGCACGTTCAGGCCCATGGGCTCCACGAACAGGCGTGCGACGCGGCGGTTGATGTGATTGTCGTCGACGATGAGGGCTGTCTTGCCGTTCATGTAGCCATTCGACTGTGCAGATGATGACGGCGCGCCATCATCCCCGCCTGCAGCCACCAGGGATACCGGGCGGGTCTGAACAAGGCCTGCATCCACGGTCAGTGTGAAGACTGAGCCCTTGCCCGGTTTTGACACGACGCAGATATCGCCGCCCATGGCCCGTGCGAGTTTGCGGGAGATGGCCAGGCCAAGCCCTGTGCCGCCATAGTTCCGGGTTGTCGAACGGTCGGCCTGATGGAAGTTCTGGAACAGGTTTTCGATCTGCTCCTCAGTCATGCCTATGCCGGTGTCGGAGACATGAATCTTCAGCCGCGTCATGTCCGGAGAATCGGATTCCTCACAGGTCGCAGCCACGATGACCCCGCCCTCATGGGTGAATTTCAGCGCGTTCGATACAAGATTGTCGACACATTGACGAAGGCGCACAGGGTCGAAGGAGAGTTTCGAGGGTACCGACTTGTCGACGATGACCCTCAACGAAAGGCCTTTTTCCTCAGCCTTGGGCCGGTAGAAACTTTCGGTTCGCTGCAGCTTGTGACGGAAGTCGCCAGCAATGGGTGAGATTTCAAGCTTGCCAGCCTCGATCTTCGACAGGTCGAGGATGTCGTTCAGCAAGGTCATCAGGGATTTCGAACAGTCGAGAATGGCATTCACCATTTCGCGTTCATCGGATCTGAGCTCGCGATGTGAGAGCGCCTGGGCCATACCGAGAATTCCGTTGAGAGGCGTGCGGATCTCGTGGCTCATCGAGGCAAGGAATTCGGACTTCGCCTGGCTGGCTGCAAGGGCCGTGCGCTTGGCATGGCGAAGCTCGCGCTCGTGGTCGCGAACGTCGGTAATGTCTGAACTGATACAAAGCACGCTGCCGTCGGGCATCTTCGAGAATGTGGCCTTGATCGAGTGGCCCTCAACTGTATCCACATCAATCGTGCCAAAGTTGCGGACCTGCTCCACAAGCCGGCTTGAAAATGCGCCAATATCGAATTTTTCGATATCGAAACCTGGCGTTTCTTCCAGGGTGGTGCGCGCGCTGTTGTACATCGCATCCTCGAGGGACTGGCCTTCCTCCAGCATCCGGTAGAAAACAGGAAAGTGCCTGCGGGCGGTGTCATTGACATAGAGCAGGCTGAAATCGGGAGCATGAAGTGCGAAGCCATTGTCGATGTGCGACACCGCGTCGAGCATCTGGTCCAGCGTCAGACTGATTTCCTTCTTGTTCGTCGCCATTGGTTCCTCTCCTCGAGATTCTTATTCGCCGGAAATTGCATCAGACTGGTTTAGAATTCCTTCATGCTGTCATGGCGCCGCGGTACGCTTGACCTTTCCTGCGCCAGCTGGAACTGAAACAGCACAGACAAAATAATGAAAGGGAGCGAACATGGGTCGCGTTTCAGGAAAGATGGCGCTGGTGACCGGTGGGGCCCAGGGCCTCGGCGAGGCGACGGCAAAGATGCTGGCGCGCGAGGGCGCGAAAGTCACGGTGACTGATATCAATGGCGAGGGGGCCAGCAAGGTCGCCGCCGATATCAATGCCGCGCATGGCGAGGGAACCGCCTTTGCCTGGCAGCATGATGTGACCGATGCGGAGCAGTGGCAGACCGTCCTGAAGGCGGCCCATGATGCGATGGGCGGGCTCAACGTGCTGGTCAACAATGCCGGGATCGGATCGCTCGGCTCTGTTGAGGACGAAGAGTATGAGACGTTCCGGCATGTGCAGAATGTCGACGTCGATTCCATCTTCCATGGCTGCAAGTACGCCATCCCGCTGATGCGGGCGCACGGCCTCGGCTCGATCATCAATATTTCCTCGATCGCCGGTATCGTCGCGAGCGGTAATTATGTCGCCTACAACACCGCAAAGGCTGCTGTGCGGCACATGTCGAAATCGATCGCGTTGCATTGTGCCAAGACGGGCGGGCAGATCCGCTGCAACTCGGTCCACCCGGTCTTCATCAACACGCCGATCCTCGACCGCACCAAGGAAATGTTCGGCGAGGAGGAAGCGCTCGCCAAGCTCGGACGTCAGATCCCGCTCGGCAAGGTCGGCGAGCCGGATGATATCGCCTACGCCGTGCTCTATCTCGCCTCCGACGAGAGCAAGCTTGTGACTGGCATCGAACTCAAGGTCGATGGCGGCATTTCGGCGATGTAGACCGGCCATATGGAAACAGGGGACAGATCGATGAAGTTACATGGACTTGCCGCCGCATTGCTGTTTGGCGCAGCCGGGTGCCAGAGTGCCACAGGCGATGATGCGGACGGTCCGAAAACGGCGGACCCGCTCAAGGCCACGCTGTCTGGTGAGGCCTGCCCTGACATTGGCAACCGGGCCTATTTCTTCTGGATGGAGCCGCGTTCGGCAGAGCCCGGCGACAGTCTCGCGCTTTTTCCTTACTGGACGGACATGCCTGGCGGCTACAACGACCTGCCGCCGGGCTGCGTCGACGATCTCGGCGTATACCCGGAGGGCGCTGTCACGTTCAGCCGGCAGGAAGATGGGCTGGCAATAGCAACGATCAGCCCGGACGCAGAACCAGGCACGCGGATCAGGCTGGACGCGACCTATCCGGATGGCCACAGTCTCGGCGGGCTCGTCGACGTCTACCGTAGGGCGGACAATCCGCTCGTCGGCACATGGCGCCAGAAGGCTGAAGACTGTCCCAATGGCAGCGAGGCCATACAGGAGCTTGTCTTCACCGGGAGCGGCGAGTTCTCGGTCACCTGGACGCCCTTTGAGGTCTACAAGGACTATTGGGGCGTCTATGAATATGACGCGGAATCGAACGCCTTCCGGATTGCCGTCGAGGGCGGAAATCAGGTCCCTGAGGATATCTATGAGCAGGGGACCGTGCTGATCGAGGGTGACGAGCTCGACTTTGATCAGGTCTTTTTCGGAACACCCCGGCAGGCCTCGGAGCCGTGTTCCGCGAATTTCGTCAGATAGGGTCCAACCGGCCGGTTTCCGGCTTGCCAGCCTCTTATGTTCATGTAATGTTCCGGTTGTCTGAAAGGAGACCGGGACATGATTGGATATGTGACTTTAGGGACGAACGACCTCGAGCGGGCGGCAAAATTCTATGATGCGCTTGCTGAAGAACTCGAGACGCCGCGCATGATGGAGTTCGACACCTTCATCGCCTGGGGCAAGCCCGACGGGCCAGCCGGTGTGGCCGCGACAAAACCCTATGACGGCAAGACGGCCACCGCCGGCAACGGGACCATGGTTGCGCTGCAGGCGAAAGACAAGGCGCAGGTCGACAGGCTCTACAAGATCGCGCTGGCCAATGGCGGCACGGACGAAGGCCCGCCCGGCCCGCGCGGCGATGAAGGCTTTTACGCAGCCTATTTCCGTGACCCTGACGGCAACAAGCTCAACGCCTTCACGATGACGGCCTGAAGCCGCTTAGGCGGGCGCCTTGCTGTTCCTGTATAGCCTGTAGGCGAGCAGGGTGCC
Source organism: Henriciella mobilis (assembly GCF_003576285.1). Classification (NCBI taxonomy): domain Bacteria; kingdom Pseudomonadati; phylum Pseudomonadota; class Alphaproteobacteria; order Hyphomonadales; family Hyphomonadaceae; genus Henriciella; species Henriciella mobilis. Next base: position 716,763 of record NZ_QWFX01000005.1, read on the forward strand.
CATCATGGCGGCGCTGACGAAAAGCGGCAGGCGGTGCTCGAAGGAGTAGAGGATCGCCCCGATCAGCGGGCCGAAGATGAAGCCGGATGGCGGGGCGGCCGACAGCAATGCTGCGGCGCTGCCCTGCTCGTGGCGCTCCACGGCAAGGCTGCCGAGCGCATTGGCTGCCGGCACGGCCAGCGCCGAACCTGCGCCGACAAGGGCGAAGGCGGCACAGACGGCCGGATAAGGCGTAATTTCCGCGGCGGCCAGGTAGCCGATGACAATCAGGCCAAGGCCGATGGGCAGGATGCGTTTCGGGTCGGGCCGGTAAGGCTGGACGTAGCCGAACTGGATCACGATCATCGCCACGGCCAGGCACGAAAAGGCGATGCCGGTGGCCTGGATGCCTTCTTCCCCTGCAAGCCCGTAGCGGTCTTCGATCAGCCAGGACAGGGTCTGCTGGATGGCGCCGACAGCGACGAAGTAGCAGAACAGGAAGGCCAGATGCGGAAACACGCGCGGGTCGCGCATGCGAAGCGGCTGCGGTCGCGAGCTTGAGCGGTTGCCGCGGGACTTCGGAAGGGTAAAGCCAATGACCAGACCTGCGAAGGCGCAGAAGATGATGGACCCCCAGATTGGCGCCAATTCTCCGAACTCGGCCAGCACACTCGCCCCTGCGGGGCCAAGGATAGAGCCAAGTGCCATCGCCGCGCCCAGCATGCCGAGGCCTCCCGCCCGCGTATCCGGCGTGGTCGCGTCCGTCATGGCCGCCATGGAGGCCGGCTGCAATCCGGGTGAAAGCAGTCCGAAGAACAGACGGGTGAAGACGAGCAGGAAGAAGGTCGACAGGCCTGTGATCAGCCCGGCCAGGGCGGCCTGCAGCGCGAACAGGAAAAGCATGTTGGTGCTGCCCATCGCGAACAGTGAGAACACCATGACCCGCTTTCGCCCGAATCGGTCGGCCCAACGGCCCCATTGCGGAATCATCAGGGCGTAGATCGCTGCCGAGAGGGTTAGGATTCCGGCGACCTCGATTTCCGTCAGGCCGGCCCTGCGCGCCAACGGCGCAACCACGACGAAGTTGATCGTCATGCCGGCACCCATGGCAACGCTGCCGAACGCAATGGTCAGTTTCTGAAGCGCCGAGAGGGGCCGCAGCGGCACCTCGATATCGGCAGGTGTTGCGCTCATCCCGGCATCTCCTCCGCTGCAAAGAGTGGTGCGCTCTGCCGGGGTCGGCAAGGAAAACGTCGCAGTATCGTGGCTTTTCGCGGCGCTGACGTCGCGTGAGTATCCGTAACTCCCCTTATTTGTCAGCCCACGGCGCATGGCACACTGGCCCTTCGAAGCAATGAGAGGCCGGAATGGACGGCAGTTTTCCCTCAGCAAGAGACATGTTTGACGCTGTCGGGGCGAATGGCGTGAGCCAGGCGTTCCGCGACCGTGTCGATACGTTCCTCGCCGGGGCGCTGACGAATGAGCTACGCGCGGCCGGACGCGACACCGTTGGGCTGAAATCGACCCGGGCCGCCTGCAAGGCCTGGCATCGCAAGCTGTACCAGCAGGGCTGGGTAGCGCCTGCATGGCCGGTCGAACATGGTGGCACAGGCTGGACAAAGGCCGAGCAGCTCTATTTCGAGACAGCCTGCGCCGAACAGGATGCCCCGCTTGTCCACTCGTCGGGCATCCGAACGATCGGACCGTTGATCATGGCGATCGGAACGCCTGCGCAAAAGCAGGCCTACCTGCCCGGAATCCTGAAAGGCGAACACGAATGGTGCCAGGGTTTCTCCGAGCCGCAGGCCGGGTCGGACCTCACGGCGCTGCAGCTGCACGCCGAGCGCGATGGCGATGATTTCATCCTGAACGGTTCGAAGATCTGGACCAGTTTTGCTGGCGACGCGACACACATGTTTCTGCTGGCGCGGTGCGGCACCAAAAGCGATGAGCGCGATGGCGTCGTCATGCTTCTAGTCGAGATGGACCGGCCGGGCATTGAGGTCCAGCCCATCAAGTTCATCGACGGCAATTGCGAGACAAGCCAGGTCTTTTTCACGAATGTCCGCACGCCCGTGGCCGACCGTCTCGGCGAGATCGGTGGCGGCTGGGCTGCGGCGCGCACGCTGATGACCATCGCCCGGTCGAACAATACGACGCCCGGCCTGTTGCGCCGGGCCTTGCGGGCCGCACGGCGGGCCTCGGGTGAGACAGGCCGCGACCCGGCGCTCAAGTCCAGGCTGGCAGGCCTTGAAATGCGTCTTGATACCTTCGAAGCGCTGGCCTCCCGGAAGATGAGCCAGGCGGTTGGCGGGACGGACCGGATGACATCGTCCATGCTAAAAGTGGTCGCGACCGAGCTGCAGCAGGCAATCAACGAAGCTGCCGTATCAGGCGCGCCGAATGAGGCGATGGTGCTGGCCCGCTACTTCGCCAACCGGGCTGCGACCATCTATTCCGGTACCAGCGAAATTCACCGCAACACCATGGCGCGGCTGAGCGGTCTTTGACGCTTCAGGTCAGGCGGCCGGTGCGCCGCTTGGCATTTGCGCTGCTTTTCGGCAAGCTGCTACCTCGCTGTGGGGGGCTGGAGCGAGCAGGGGAGAGAGTGTCATGCGCGCTGAACGGGTCTTGGCGATGATCGCCGCGGGTGGACTTTGTGGATGCACCGGACAGCCTGCGTCTCCCGTGTCTGCCGCCACCGAAGCGCCAGTTGCTGCCGTATCAGCTGAATGGGCGGCGATCAGCGGGACTTACGAGGTTGTCGCGGTACGCCGTGCGAGCCTGACGGCCGCCCCGCTTGATCCGGATAGCGACAATAGCGACTTGCTTGGCGAGGTCGTGACGCTGGATTCAGCCGGGATCAAAAGTCCTGGCGGTGAGTGTGTGCCCGATGGGCTGATCGGGTCGGAGGGGCCGGATGTCATCGATACCGACCCGATGCTGGCGGATTTGCGCTTGCCGGGCCTTGATGAGGCCGAGCCCCAGCCTGGCCGGGTTTACACCGTGACGTGTTCAGACGGGTCGTCAGTCCCGGTCTACATGGCCGACCGCCGGGCGATTGCGATCCCTTGGGATAACGGGGCAAGTTATCTCATCGCCGAACGCCCGCTGACGCCGCAGCAGGTGAAACACCTTCAGGAAGAACTGATCGACATGAAATTCCAGTCCGGGCCGGCAAGCACCGACTGGACCGAAGACGGCCTGACCGGCCTTCGCGCCTATTATGATTACCGAAAGCTCGGCGATGATGCCTACAATTTCTACCGGCCGGTGCTCACGTCCGGCCTGCTCGACGGGCTGGGGGTCGAGGAACAGGACTGATCAGTTTCGATCATTGACTTGATCCAGCAGCCCTGAGCGCGATCCATCGCGAAGCGGGGATCAAAGCAAGGAAGCCCCTGCCGAGGCATTCATTTGCAAAAATTTGGTCCACCGGACCAATTTTTTCGCCGAAGGCGAACCGCAAATGAATGGTGGAGCCAGGCGGAATCGAACCGCCGACCTCGTCATTGCGAACGACGCGCTCTCCCAACTGAGCTATGGCCCCGTGACCGGAGCGCCTATCTGAGAAGTGCGGGCAGTTTCGTCAAGCGGGACTTGCGGCGGACTGCCGCGATGGCGTAGCGAAGCAGATTACCGTCCCCATATTGCGAAACAATACAAAAGTAGATTAGTCAGGCCCCGGGAATACTGGAGAAGAACATTGCGCGCGCTTCTAGACATTGTGTTGTTGGTCCTTCAGCTGGGCATCTGGGTGCTGATCGCGCAGGCCATCCTGTCCTGGCTGATCGCGTTCAATGTCGTGAACATGCGAAACCAGTTCGTTTCCGGGCTCTGGAACGTCCTGCATCAGGTCACCGAGCCTTTCTGCCGGCCGATCCGCAACCTGCTGCCGCGCATGAGCGGGCTCGACCTCTCGCCGCTGATCCTCATCCTGATCATCATCTTCCTCGAGCGGGTCATCATCTACTACGTCTACCCGGCCGTCATCTGACACGGCAGGGATTATGCGCCTGACCGTCCGCGTCACGCCGAACGCCTCGAATGACGATATACAGGGCCGCGCGGTCGATGATGCCGGACGCGAATTCCTCAAACTCAAGGTCCGCGCCGTGCCCGAAGGCGGCAAGGCCAACCGCGCTGTGGAAAAGCTGCTCGCCAAGGCGCTGAAGCTCCCGAAATCTGCCGTCAGGGTGGTGACCGGCGAGACGAGCCGCATTAAGGGCGTGGACATCGACACGGAAGACGGTAGCGCCGCGGCGCGCCAGATCGAGGAGTGGATGGGGCATGGCCAAACGGATTAGCGGGAAAGATGTCGCAGCAGACGTAAAAGCGAGCGTTGCGGCGGCGGTGAGGACATTGCCGGGCCAGCCGACGCTGGCCGTGGTGCTTGTCGGCGACGACCCCGCCAGCGAGGTCTATGTCCGACACAAGGTCACCGATACCGAGGAAGTCGGCATGCGTTCCATCAAGAAGACGCTGCCGGCCACCGCCACGCAGGCAGAAGTCGAGGCGCTGATTTCCGATCTGAACCAGGATGACGAGGTTGACGGCATCCTGCTGCAGCTGCCGCTGCCCAATGGTCTCGATGCCAATCAGGCGATCGAATGCATCGATCCGGACAAGGATGTGGACGGGCTGACCGAGGCCAGCGCCGGGCGACTGGTCCTCGGCAAGACAGGGCTGCGCCCCTGCACGCCGACGGGCAGCGTCATTCTCGCCAAACGCGCGCTGGGCGACAATCTCTCCGGCAAGAACGTCGTGGTGATCGGCCGCTCCATCCTGGTCGGCAAGCCGACGGCGCTCCTGTTCCTTGCGGAGAACTGCACTGTCACCATTGCGCACTCGAAGACCAAGGACCTGCCGGGTCTCTGCCGGACGGCGGACATTCTCGTGCCAGCCGTGGGGCGTCCGCAAATGGTGAAGGGTGACTGGCTGAAGCCGGGAGCGGTCGTCATCGATGTCGGTATCAACCGGATCGATGCGCCGGAACGCGGCGAAGGCAAGACGCGGCTGGTCGGCGATGCGGACTTCGCCGATTGCGAGCCGGTCGCCGGACACATCACGCCGGTGCCTGGTGGGGTCGGGCCGATGACGAGGGCCTGCCTGCTGCAAAACACGGTGAAAGCCGCCTGCTACCGGCGCGGATGGACGCTGCCGGACGGCGTGTAGCGGTCATGGCGGACAAGGTTCGCGGCACGCAAGGCTATGCGGACGAAGCCGACGAGCTCTTCGTGCGCTACGAGTCCTACACTTTTGAGCGGACCCATGCCGCCCTGCAGGCTTTCATTCCGCCACCGCCGGGTCGTGTGCTGGATGTCGGTGCCGGCACCGGGCGCGACGCAGCCTGGTTTGCCGATGCCGGTTATGCTGTGGTTGCCATTGAACCGTCGAGCGTCATGCGCGAGCGGGCCATGGCCCTGCACCCGTCACCGGTTATCGAATGGATTGACGACAGCCTGCCGGAGCTCACCAGCCTTGCCGACAGGGCGCGCGCGTTTGACCTGATCCAGCTTTCAGCCGTCTGGATGCACCTTGATGCCGATGAGCGGGCCATCGCTATGCCAAAGCTCGCCGCGCTGCTGAAGCCCGGCGGCCGGCTGATCATGCTGGTCCGGCATGGCCCGGTACCGCCGGGGCGCTGCATGTTCGAGGTGCCCGAGGAGGAGACGCTTGCCTTGGCGCAAGCCGCAGGGCTGGCCTGCCTGCTCAGCGAACGCCGCGATGCCGCTGGCGAAGCCAACCGCAAGGCCGGTGTCAGCTGGATGAACTACGCTTTTGAAAAGGCTTAACGCCCGCGCATGCCCGTCAAAGCGACAGGATGCGGCAGGGCGACCATCTGGACAGTTTGAGGCCAGGCGGGCAAGCAGCGTGCATGAGCCAGCCGATCCGCCCGCCGGACAGTCCCCTCTTCGAGCGCCTTTGGCAGGTGCAGTCCGGGTGCTGCGCGCTGTGCGGCAAGCCGATGCCGCGGTCCCGCTTCGAGGTGGCCCATGCCACGATCTGGAAGCGCGAGCGGCCGACGTTCGACCATATCGTCCCGCGCGCGGCGGGCGGGCCGGACCGCGAGGATAATCTTCAGCTTGCCCATGCCCGCTGCAACAGACGCAAAGGCCGCGCTCAGGCCTGACCGGACGGGCGGGAGACGACATAGACCGCACCGCACAGGATGAGGCCTATGGCTAGCGCCAGCCACGCCCAGCGCTCCCACAGCACGATTGTGCTGATCCCAGCAGAGAGCGTCATGCCGAAGAGTGCTCCGCCCTTCGAGGCGCGCGACAGCGTGCCGTGTTCGATGAATTTCTGGACCGATGGCCCGAATTTCGGACGCGCATAGATCCAGTCGCGCATGGCCGGGCTGGACCGGGCAAAGCAGAGCGCGGCCACGATCCAGAAGATCGTCGTCGGCCAGACCGGCAGGAAAATGCCGATCCCGCCAAGCGCCAGGAACAGAAAGCCAAGCATGCGTGCGATCATCTGGCTCGGGTTCCTTCGACTGCGGCTCTGTTTGAGAATGGTTCTCGCATAAATGCGGCGGGCCTGCCATCCGGTAAATGCCGGAGGGGTTTAGCCGTCTGCAGGCGTGCCGCCGAGCGCTTCAGCGGCAGCGGCCGCGCTCGCCCAGGCCCACTGGAAATTGTAGCCGCCCAGCCAGCCGGTCACGTCCACGCATTCGCCGATAAAGTAGAGGCCCGGCACCAGCTTGCTTTCCATGCTGCGCGATGACAGCCCGTCTGTATCGACACCCCCCGCGGTGACCTCGGCTGTGCGCCAGCCTTCGGTTCCGGTCGGTACGATTTGCCATTTCGTCAGGGCGAGACTGATCGCCTCGATCTCGCGGTTGGAAAGATTGGCGAGCTGCTTGTCGCCGGGGATGTCCGGCCAGGTGGCGATGTAATCGGCAAAGCGGGCAGGCAGCCATCCGGTCAGCCAGGACTTGAGACTGGTGCGGGGGGAGGCCTCTTTTGCGGCGCGTAACGTTTCGGCAAGGGGCTGTCCGGGGGCGAGGTCGATGCTGACCGGCTCGCTCTCGCGCCAGTAGGAGGAGACCTGCAGCATGGCCGGGCCGGAGAGGCCGCGATGCGTAAACAGCATTGCCTCGTGGAAAGCGGGTCCCTGCTCAGCGTGGGCATCGACCGGGGCCGAGACGCCTGAAAGGCTGGAAAAGGTTTCCTTGAGGGCGCCGCTGAAGGTGAAAGGCACCAGGGCCGGCCTGGGCGCGATCACTTCATGGCCGAACTGGCGGGCAATCTCATAGGCAAGCCCGCTCGCGCCCATCTTCGGGATGGACAGCCCACCGGTCGCCACGACGAGGTTTTTTGCCGACACCTCGCCGCCGCTGGTCGTCACATGGAACTGCGAATCAGCGTGGCGCACAGCCCTGATTTCGGTCTCCAGCCGCAATTCGCCGCCGACTGCGGCCAGTTCGTCGAGCAACATCTGGATAATCGCACCGCTTTTCTGGTCGCAGAAAAGCTGGCCGAGCGTCTTCTCCGTCCAGGTCAAACCGTGGCTGGCGACCAGGCCGCAGAAGTCCCATGGCGTGTAGCGGGCCAGGGCGGACTTGGCGAAGTGCGGATTGGCCGACAGGAAATTGCTGGCTGCGGTGTCGATATTGGTGAAGTTGCAGCGCCCGCCGCCTGAAATCCGGACCTTTTCGGCAGGGCGTTTGGCATGGTCGATCACGAGGATTCGCCTCCCGCGCGCGCCCGCGCGAGCGCCACAGAAGAGACCGGCAGCGCCAGCGCCCAGAACCACGGTGTCGAAGAAGTCGGTCAGAATGAAAATTCCTTAAAAAGTCCAATTCTGGCCCTGTTGGAGGCACAGCAACTTCCTGTAAAGGTATCTGCTCAGACAGGGAGGACTCGTAACATGACTGGCCGCACAAACCGGGCAAGGGGCATTTTTCTCGCAGGTCTGCTCACTGCCCTTGCAGCGTGCGGTGGTGGTGACGAGCCGCCCCACGTCGTCCCGGAAGAGGCGGGTGGACAGGTTGTCGAACGCTCGAGGGCCGACCAGGTCGCTGCCGAACGGCGCGAACGCGAACGCCAGCGCCTCGCCGCCCAGGAAGAAAACGACTTCGTCTATTTCCGCTACGCCCCCGACACGACCGGGGATCAGCCGCGCGCCTGCCTTGTCTTCTCCAAGCCGCTCGATCCTGATACCGACTATTCCACCTACATCGAAATGCGCCCGGCCGTCCGGCCGGCTTATGACGTTGATGGCCGGGAGCTTTGCCTCGAAGGCCTCGACTTTGCGCGTTCCTACACCGCGACCATTCTCGAAGGCCTCCCTTCTGCTGAGGGCGAGGAGATCGCGCGCGAGGAAGATGTCCAGATCAGCTTTGAGGACCGCCCGCCTTATGTTGGCTTCGCCGGCTCGGGTGTGATCCTGCCGCGTGAGAACGCCGACGGCCTGGCCATCGAGACGGTCAATGTCGAGGCGGTCGATGTCACCGTCTACCGCGTCAATGACCGTGCGCTGGCCTTCAAGAAGATCACCCAGGGCGAAGACGCCCCGCAGGGCCGCTATTCCTACCTCTATGGCGAGGACGATCCGCGCGATGTCTCATCCGAGGTCTGGTCCGGCGAGATGTCCATCGACAACATCACCAATGCGCCCGTGACCACGGTCTTCCCGCTTCCTGATGTCATTGGCGAGCTGAAGCCTGGGTCCTATTTCGTCGAGATCCAGGACGCCAGGGAGCTGGACCGGTATGAAGGACCACCAGCCTCTGCGCGTCGCTGGATCATGCTGACCGACCTCGCCCTGACAGCCTATCGCGGCGAGAACGGTCTCGATGTCACGCTGCGCTCGCTTCAGGACGGCGAAGTCCTGCCGAACACCCGCGTGCAGCTGGTGGCCTTCAACAATGAAGTCCTCGGTGAGGCCGACACGAGCGAGGTTGGCCGCGTGCGCTTCGATGCGCCGCTGCTGGACGGGAAAGGCAACCTCGCCCCGCGCATGGTCATGGCTTTCGGAGCGAAGGGCGACCTGGCGGTGCTGGACCTGACCCGCGCCCCGATTGACCTGTCCGAGCAGAGTACGGGCGGACGCCGGACGCCGGGCCTGGTTGACGGTTATATCTATGCCGAACGTGGCATTTACCGGCCGGGCGAGACCGTGCACCTGACAGCCTTGATGCGCGACCGCACCGGTGAAGCCATCGAGAACCGCGCCGGCAATCTGATCGTCTACCGCCCGAACGGGCTCGAAGCTGACCGCTACCGCTTCCCGAGTGCGGAGGGTGGCGGCCTGCAATGGAACTACGCCCTGTCCGACAGCGCCTCGCGCGGCATGTGGCGGGTCGTGCTGGATGTTGACGGTGCCGGAGAGGCCGGGTCGCTGCGCTTCTCGGTCGAGGATTTCGTACCGCAGCGCATTGCTGTCGAGCTTGAGACAGATGAAGATACCCCGATCGACGCTGGTGGCACGCGCGAGATCGAAGTGGATTCGCGCTTCCTCTACGGCGCCCCTGGCGCCGGCCTGACAGTCCAGTCGCAGGCGCGGGTCGAGGTCGATCCGAGCCCGTTCGATGCCTTCAAGGGCTTCACCTTCGGGCGCCATGACCAGAACTTCAGCGAGCAGATCATCGAGCTGTCGGACCAGACGACGGACGGTGCCGGCAAGTCGGTGATCCGGCTGTCGCCGGGAAACCGGGCCCGAGACGCCGACCGGCCGCTGCGCCTGAACACAACGGTCAGCGTGCTTGAACCGGGCGGCCGGGCCGTCACCGAAAGCGTGCGCGTGCCGTATCGTCCGCGCGATGTCTATATCGGTATCAAGGAGGGGTTCGACCGGCGGGCCGCGCGCGGCGAGCCGGCGAGCTTCGAACTGGCCGCCGTCGATCCGCAGGGTGCGATTGTCGATACGCAACTGAACTGGAAAGTCATCGAGATCGACTACCACTATGACTGGTACCGTGAGGATGGCCGCTGGCGCTGGCGCCGCTCGCGCACCGTGGCGACAGTCAATGAAGGCGTTGTCGATACAGACGGCACGACCCAGACCGTCAGCGTGGATGGTCTCGACTGGGGCCAGCATGAGCTGATCGTGACGGCCGAAGGATCGACCGCCGAGGCCAGTACCGGCTTCTATGTCGGCTGGGGCGGCTACGTCTCCGACGATGGCGTCGAAGCGCCCGATCGTGTGCAGGTCGTCGTCCAGGACCAGAAGATCGTTGCCGGACGCCCGGTCGCGATCACGGTGAACCCGCCCTATGATGGTGAGGCGCAGATCGTCGTGGCGACCGACAAGGTCATCTCAGTGGAGACACGCGATGTCCAGGCAGGCGGTACGCAGTTTACCCTGCCGGTGACCGAGGAATGGGGCGAGGGCGCCTACATCCTCGTCAACGTCTACACCCCGCGTGACCCTGTCGTGCAATCCAAGCCGCGCCGCGCTGTCGGTGTCGGTTATGTGCCGCTCGACATGGAAAGCCGGACCTTCGAACTCGAGATCGATGCGCCGGAGGTGGTGCGGCCGCGCCGCCAGCAGACCGTCGAGGTCGATATCTCCGGCGGCCCGCGCGAACATGTCTGGCTGACGCTGGCGGCTGTCGATGAGGGCATCCTGCGCCTGACCAAATATCAGAGCCCGGATCCGGTTCAGTACTACTTCGGCAAGAAAGCGCTCGGCGTTGAAATCTATGACGATTATGGCCGCCTGCTTGATCCGAACATGGGCCTGCCTGCGGAAGTCCGCACGGGCGGTGACCAGCTTGGTGGCGAAGGCCTCAGCGTCGTGCCGACCAAGTCGGTTGCACTGTTCTCCGGCCTCGTTGATGTCGGCCGGACGGGCAAGGCGAAGGTCACCTTCGATGTGCCCGAGTTCAATGGTGAGCTTCGCCTGATGGCGGTTGCCTGGTCGGAGTCCGGCCTCGGCGCGGCGAGCCAGGCCATGACCGTGCGCGATCCGGCGCCGAGCGAGCTGATCCTGCCGCGCTTCCTCGCGCCGGGCGACGAAGCCCTGGCCACGGTCTCGATCGACAATATCGAGCTTGAGGACGGTGCGTTCTCTGCGTCGCTGGATGTGACCAGCCCGCTGGAAGTACCGGCCACGCAGCTCTCGCTGACCATCCCCAATGGCAAGCGGGTCGATGAGGGCGTCATGATCCGGTCCGACGCGACCGGCATCGCCGACGTCAAACTCAGTGTGGATGGTCCCGGCAACTATTCGGTCGACCGGAACTACCAGATCAAGACGCGCTCGCCCTGGCTGCCGGCAACGAGCATTTCCACGGCGATGATGGAAGCTGGCGACAGCTGGTCCATCCCCGAAACGCTGCTGGCGGATTACAAGCCCGACACGGCCGAGGTGACGATCACCTTCTCCTCGCTGCCGCTTGATGCGAACGCGCTTTACACCTCGCTGGCTCGCTATCCCTATGGCTGCACCGAGCAGACGATCAGCCGCGCCATGCCGCTCCTCTATGAGGAACAGCTGGTCGCCATGGGGGCTGACGAAACCGCCCGGGAGCCAGCCCGCACGCAGGTTCAGGAAGCGGTCACCCGCATCCTGAACCGCCAGTCCTCCGACGGCGCCTTCGGTCTCTGGCGCGAGGGGGACCGCAATGCGTCGCCATGGCTCGGGGCCTATACGGCGGACTTCCTCTACCGCGCCAATGCGGAAGGCTACGAGGTCCCGGCTGAAGCGCTCGACCGCGCTTACCAGTCGATGCGCCAGATCGCCCAGGGCGATGCCTGGCGGGTCTATGGCTACGACACGGATGTGTGGGAGAGCCGCTGGCACGATGACACGGAGAAGAAGCTGATGCGCCGGTCCTCGGCCTATGCGCTCTACGTGCTCGCCAAGGCTGGCAAGGCGGATATGAGCCGCCTGCGCTACCTGCATGACCGCGAGCTGCGCGACATAGAAAGCCCGCTCGCGCGGGCCCATCTCGCGGCAGCGCTCTCCTACATGGGGGATCGCTCGCGGGCCAAGAGTGCCTTCGATGCGGCCGAAGAGGCCCTCGGCTACAATAATGACGGTGACTATTACCAGACGCCGCTGCGTGACCTTGCCGGCATTCTCGCGCTGGCCGCCGAGACGGGCTTCAATGACCATGTTGCCCGCCTTGCGGAGCGGCTTGGTGAGGACGCACCGGACCCGAGCGAGCTGACGACACAGGAAAAAGCCTTTGCCCTCCTGGCCGTCAACGGCATGCGCGGCGATGAGGAGGCCGAGGGCCTTCGCATGGAGGTGGAAGGGCTCGGCCGCGGCAATGACAATGACCGCCGCTACTCGCTCACGGCTAGCCAGGCGACCAGCGATGTCAGCTTCACGCTTGGCGATCGCTCGACGCCCGTCTTCCGCACGGTGATGGTCCGCGGTGAGCCGTCCAGCCCGCCGCCGGCGACGTCCTCAAAGCTGCAGGTGGCAAAGGCCGTCCGCACCATGACGGGTGGCCGGGTCGATCTCGGCAAGGTCCGTCAGGGTGACCAGATGGTCGTATCCGTCGTGATCACGCCGGAGCAGCGCCGGACCAATCCGGTCATCATCGCAGACCTTCTGCCTGCCGGTTTCGAGATCGAGACGGTGCTGCGGTCTGCAGACGGCGACCGGCCGAATGGCGGCGCCGACGGCGCCTTCTCCTGGCTGGGCGAGATCGACGATGCCAACACCGCCGAAGCGCGCGATGACCGCTTCGTTGCGGCTATCGACGTTCGCAGCGAGCCGGTTCGCCTGGCTTATGTGGTCCGCGCGGTGACGCCAGGTGCCTTCGCGATGCCGGGCGTGACGGCTGAGGACATGTATCGTCCCGACGTCTTCGCCCGCTCAGCCCCAGGACGCGTGACCATCGATACGCAAAGCGCGGGAACAGGCGGCCAGAGATGATCTGGCTGAAGCGGCTGGCCATTGCCTTCGCGGCATTGCTGGCCGCCGCCTTCGCGCTCGACCGTATCTTCCCCCCGCCGCTTGAGCGCGGCGATGTGGTCTCGGTCATGGTCACCGACAGGGATGGCCGCCCGCTACGCGCCATCCCGACGCCTGAGCACCATTGGCGCTTCCGTGCCGATCTCGACGAGATCGACCCGGTTTTCGTCGAGGCGCTTCTGGAAGTCGAGGACCAGCGCTTCTGGAGCCATGGCGGTGTCGACTGGACAGGCATGGTCCGTGCGGTCTGGAGTTCCGCGCTGGCAGGCCGGGTGGTGTCTGGCGGTTCGACCATCACCATGCAGACGGCCCGCCTGCTTGAACCGCGCCCGCGCACGATCCCGTCCAAGCTGATCGAGATGTTTCGCGCCCACCAGATCGAGGCGCGCCTGTCGAAACGGGAAATCCTCGAACTCTATCTCACCCTGACGCCCTATGGCGGCAATATCGAAGGGTTGAGAGCAGCGAGCTGGCACTATTTCGGGCGTGAGCCGGACCGGCTGTCGGATGACCAGATTGCGTTGCTCATCGCCCTGCCGCAAAGTCCCGAAGTGCGCCGCCCGGACCTTCGCCCCGAAGGCGCCGTTGCAGGCCGCAAGGCGATTGTCTCCAAGCTTGAGCGTCTCGGCTATCTCGACGCTGCGCGCGCTGAAGAGGCGCGCACGTCGCATCTACCGACGGGCGAGTACGCCTTTCCGGCGCGTGCCTGGCATGCCACCGGGCGCGCTGCGAAGGACGCAGATGGTGATGTGCGCTCGACCCTGGATGCGAAGCTGCAGCAGGAGCTTGAAGCGCTTGCCGATGAGCATGCCCGCGAATTCGGCAATGAAACGCAGGTCGCCATGCTGGTGGTCGACATCCCGACACGGGCGGTCCGGGCGGCGGTCGGATCGGCCTCGCGCGACTTGCCAGGCGGCTGGCTCGACCTGACGGCGCAGGCCCGCTCCCCGGGATCGACGCTGAAACCCTTCATCTATGCCATGGCGTTCGACGATGGCTCCGCAGCGCCCGATACGCGCATCTCCGACCTGCCGAAGCGCTTCAAGTCCTATCAGCCTGACAATTTCGACCGCATGTTCCGCGGCGATGTCCGTATTTCCGAAGCGCTGCAGCATTCGCTCAATGTGCCCGCTGTCCTGGCGCTCGACCGCGTCGGGCCTGAACGGTTCGCAGCCACGCTGGCACTGGCAGGCGCGCCGCCACGCATTTCAAAGGGCGCTGACAAGGAGCCCGGCCTGGCGCTGGCGCTCGGCGGGGCAGGGCTGACGGCGCGCGAACTGGCCGTGCTCTACGCCGCGCTTGGCGATAATGGCCATGCCAAGCCGCTGGTCTGGCGGGTCGAGGACGAAGAGAAGATGGCCAAGGCGCGCGGTTACAGGTTGATGAGCCCGGACAGCGCCGAAAAGATCCTGCGCATCCTGAAAAACGCACCGACGCCGGAGGGCCGTATGCCGGGGCGGCTGACGGCGAATGCCCCCCAGATCGCCTTCAAGACCGGCACATCCTACGGTTTCCGCGACGCCTGGGCGGCGGGCGTATCCGGCGATCATGCCATCGTCGTCTGGGTTGGCCGGGCCGACGGGGCCCCGCGCCCGGGCGCGACGGGCCGTGACACGGCGCTGCCAATCCTGTTCGAAGCGGCAGACCGGGCAGCCTATCACCTCGGCGGCAATGGCGGGGCCAAGTCGCGGCTGATGAGCCAGCGGGCCGCCGAGGCCAAGGGCGCGCTTGCCCGGTTCGACCGTGGTGGCGAGGCGCCGGAAATCCTGTTCCCGCCACGCGATGCGGAGCTTTGGTCAGGCGATGTGAATGGCAAGCCCGCGCGGCCGTTCGTGCTGGCCGGCCGGGGCGAAGGCAAGCTGCGCTGGTACATCAACGGCGTGCCGTGCGAGACCGATGATGCGGGCCTGCCGGTCTGGAAGCCTGAACAATCCGGCTTCTACAAGGTGAGCGCGGTCGATGAGGCCGGGCGTGAAGCCACTGTCAGGGTGCGTGTACTGGGCGCGTCGACGGCCGGATAGTGCGCCAGAAAAAAGCCGCCCCGGATAAGGGCGGCTCTCCATGCAAACGCTGTATTCAGGCGAGGTTGAGGTGGAGCTGGCTCAGGTCCACGGATTGAACCGCGTCTTGGGCCGCACGGGCCTTGCCTCTTCGGCGGTATTATCCGGCTCCTCGCTGGTCTCGGTCTCGGTCTCGTTGTCGACCAGCGACAGTGCGCGATCAGGCTCAGCCGGTCCGGTCGAGGTTTCGGGTTGCGCCGGAGCCACAGCATCAAGATCGGCCTCGGATACGGAGGCTTCTACCGCGTCTTCGCTCGTGTTGAGGTCGCTGACATCTGGAATATCCGTAGCCTGGGCTGCCTCGGCGTCGCCGGGATAGTCGTTCGTTGCATCGATGAAGACGGGCGCCTTGCCGACGGACTCAATGTCCGGCCTCGGCGTACCGGCCGGGCTGGGCGGTGTCGGCTGGAAGCCGTTGGCGCGTGCCCCGAAACCGATACCAGCACCAAGGCTGCTGAGAGAGAAAGACCCGGCCGGCTCAGATGGTTGGGCCGGTGCCGGTTCAGCGGCGGGCTGCTCGCTCGACACGCTCATTGGCTCTGCGGATGCGTCCGACTTTGTTTCTGGCGGTTCCATGGAGACATTGGTCGATGGCTCTGGATCGGCCGGTTCAAACGTCTGCGGTGACGTCTCCGCGGGCTCGGACGTGTCCGCCATAGGCGCAGGGTCTTCCGAGACTGTTTCTGCAGGGTCTGCCTCCTCCGGCATCGCCATGTCCGAAGCGCCGGCCAGGCTTGCGTCGACTGTGTCCTCCTGTGGGCCTTCGTCGGCTGTTTCGCTGGAGGCGTCTGCGCCGACGGCCTCAAGACCGGCGGCCCCGAACGGGACGTAACGAACATTGCTCTCCGGCTGGGGTGCTGGAACAGCGTCCGTGGCCGCGTCTGCTTCGGCAACGGCTTCGGCAGGTTTTACCGGTTCGGTGGCGAATGTTGCCGCTGGCTCGACTGCAGGCTGTTCCGCACCGTCGTCAGCAGGCATTTCAGGCTGGGCTTCGGCGACCAGCGCGTCGGCGGCGGGCGCATCGTCCCAGATGTAATTCGGGGAAGCGGAGGCGGCGGGTTCCGGCGTTTCGCTGTCGGTGACCGCATCAGCCTGGGCAGTTTCATCGGCGTCCACGGCTGGCACTTCGTCGGACACGGGGGCCGCAGCTTCAGGGGCCATTTCGTCCGGTGCCTCTTCGAAAGCGGGTGCATCGTCCGGTGTGATGGAGAAGGATGGCGATAGTGGCGCGTTCTGCTCGGTGACTGTGTCTTCTTCGCTTTCGTCCGCGGGCTCGACGGACCGGGCATTCACCTCATCGGCCAGACGGGCAACGGCGCCGCCGACATAGGCTTCGCTGTCTTCGGAGTCGTCTGCGGCGCTCTCATCCTCGTCGCTTTCTGCCGCTTCGGAGGCAAGCGCCTCATCCGGCGCTGCTTGGTCTTCGGATGTCTCGGAGAAATCGTTGGTCTCGTCGATCACCGCATCGGGGACGCTGGCGTCAAGGGCGAGGTCCGGCGCCGGTGTTTCGTCTGTCTCTGCTGCCTCAGCGGGAGCCGGTTCAGCGTCTGTGGCCTCCACGCTCTCGGGCTCGGTCTCACCGGCATCCGGCGCATCGACCGCGTCCGGGCCCACCGGGCTGAGCGCGGTAGTGTCATCGACCGGATCCTCGACCGCATCGGGCCCAACGGGAACGGCCTCTTCGCTGGCTTCTGCAGTGGCCCCTGCTGCTTCATCGCTGTCAGCGGGTACCGCGTCTGCCGGGGCGTCGGAGAGGCCCGCCAGCAGGGTGTTGATCGCATCTTCAGTTCCGCGCGCGTCGCGGCAGGCATCGCGCGCAAGCCGCGCAACCAGATCGCCATAGGTGCCGCCATCGCCATGCATGGTCGCGTTCAGGACCGTCGAAGTCGCATCTTCAAGCGACTTGCCGCTCTCGGTGCTGAGAAGCACGCGGGGCGGTTCCGGGGTCAGCCGGACGACATAGCCCTCCGTCGCGTACAGGACGTCGCCATTGTCCTTTTCGATCCAGTCAATCTTCTTCTGGGCCGTCATGGTGGCGAGGCGGTCAATCAGCTTTTTCGTCGAAGGATGAAGCATGAGGCGGGTCCAACATCTGTTTCTGGTTGCAGGTCCGTTCTGTTCGTCTAACCCCTAACACGCGAATGATCAAAGCGTTCGGGCGGTCTGCAGTGTGAAAATGTAGTTACATCCCAAAAACCCGGCAAAGCTGTGGCAATACGGGACAAGCTACCCCGGGATTTCTACAGGCCGATCGTTTCGGGTACGTATCGTTCCAATTATGTAATCGACTGTCACGGGAATTCGATTACGAAAGCGGTCATGGAAAACGAAGCCTGGATCCGGATGGGAGTCTTTCTCGGCGTCTTCCTGGCGCTCGCCTGTCTGGAGAGTCTCCAGCCGCGCCGCCGCGCCAGCCTGAGCCGTCTTCAGAGATGGCCAGGAGCGGGTGTGCTATTCATTGCCGGCGCGGCCATTTCACGGCTGATTGCACCGGCGGGCCTTGCTGGACTCGCGATCTGGGCGGACGGGCAGGGCATCGGGGTTTTCAACCTCTTCGAAGGACCGGTCTGGGTCGTTGGGGTGCTATCCTTCCTGATCATGGACCTCAGCGTCTGGGCGCAGCATGTGGCCATGCACCGCGTTCCGCTGCTCTGGCGCATGCACCGGGTCCATCATGCCGACCCGCACCTCGATGTGGTCACGGCGCTGCGTTTCCATCCGGCGGAAATCCTGGTGTCACTGGGATGGAAAGCCGCCATCGTGATCGCCTTCGGCATTCCGGCCTGGGCAGCTTTCTTTTTCGAGGTGGCCCTCAACGCCTTTGCACAATTCAACCATGCCAACTGGGCCTTGCCGAAGCCGGTGGATGCGGTGCTCCGGCAACTGGTCGTGACGCCGGACATGCACCGGGTTCATCACTCGACCGACTACACCGAATCCAATCGCAATTTCGGGTTTTGCCTGTCTGTCTGGGACCGGCTGTTCAGGCTCTACAAAGCGCAACCCGATGCGGGCCATGAAGGCATGACGATCGGCCAGACAAGCTGGCGCGAGGCAAAGGACCAGGCGCCCTTTGCGCTGCTCAGGCAGCCGCTTGAGCGCCCACCTCAATCAGACGCATAAGCGGCTTTCACGCTCGCAATGTCGCGGATGAAATCTTTCACCGGCTCGCCATCGGCAGCTGACAGTTCGGAGCGAAAGCCCTGTACGGTGAGATCGGGCGCGACGAGCAGGTAGCTTGGCGTCCAGGCGATTTCCAGCGCGTCGCGGATCGAGGCGTTGGTGTCGATGACGGTCGGGTAGGAATAGCCTTTCTCCTCGAAATAGGCTTCCACCGAACCGTAGCGGCCATAGGCTTCATCGGCGCGGGCAGCGCTTGGCGGTGTGTGGATCGACAGGAAGTGCAGGTCCGGGTCCTGCGCAATGGCGCTGGCGAGCGCGGCGACATATTTCGCATCGGCCATGCAGTCGCTGCACCATAGACCCCAGACATCGATGACGGTCCACTGGCCGGCGAGATCTTCCGTTTCGAAGTTGGTCCCGTTGATCCGCTTTCCGGCAATGTCCGGCAGCGCCTTGCCGAGAAAGGCGTATTCGAAGGGTCGGCCATAATCGTCC
Source organism: Henriciella mobilis (assembly GCF_003576285.1). NCBI lineage: Bacteria > Pseudomonadati > Pseudomonadota > Alphaproteobacteria > Hyphomonadales > Hyphomonadaceae > Henriciella > Henriciella mobilis. The sequence goes on from NZ_QWFX01000005.1 coordinate 735,299, forward strand.
CGCGGCACATCGCCCTGTTCGGTCCTGGCGGACTCAGGGACCGGCGTGCCCGGTGTGATGAAGCCTGTCGCATCGGTATCGTCAGCGCCGCCACTGCCTCCGCATGCGGCGAGCAATGCAAGGGCGCAGGAGGCGATCACGGTGCGCAGCATGGGGCAGGTCCTCTCATATTGGGTGGCGACAGATGTAGGGACCTCGGGCGAATTGGAAACCCCTGAAGCCCGTCTCGCGAAGATTTGAGGGGAAAATGCGCAAAAAAAGACCCCGGCTTGCGCCGGGGCCTTGTCTGTCTTGAAAGGGCTGGCCAAAGGCGTTGTTAGCCGCCTGAGCCGGGTGCCCTTGTCTGCAGCGCATCGCGCTGGATTTCGGCCGTCCCTTCCTGGCTTGCCTTGGTCTTGGCGTACCAGGCCGCCCGGGTTGCGCAGATGCGTTTCGGAATGATCGAACCGATCTGGTCTTCCGTCCGGCAGACACGCTCATCCGGGTCCAGGCCCTGCTGTTCCAGTTCGGCGCGTAGTTGCGGGGTGACTTTGAAGTTGGCTGCGCCGCCCGTATTGGCTCTTTGGGGGCCGGATGTGCAGGCGGTGGCGGCCAGGCACAGCCCGGCGAGTGCAATCGCAGTCAACTTCATGAAGTCTCCTTGTTCAGTCAGGCTTTTCGTCTGACAGAACAATTACAGGTTTAGCTGTAAATTTCAAACAGACCCGCTGCGCCCATGCCGCCGCCGATGCACATGGTCACGACGCCCCACTTGGCCCCGCGGCGCTTGCCTTCCAGCAGCAGGGAGCCGGTGCAGCGTGCGCCGGTCATGCCGAAGGGGTGACCGATCGAGATCGAGCCGCCATTGACGTTATACTTCTCCGGATCGATGCCGAGCCGGTCGCGGCTGTAGAGGCACTGCGAAGCGAAGGCCTCGTTCAGCTCCCACAGGTCGATGTCGTCGACCTTCAGGCCATGACGCTCGAGCAGGCGCGGGACGGCGAAGACCGGGCCGATGCCCATCTCGTCCGGATCGCAACCGGCGACATTGAAACCGACAAACCGGCCGAGTGGCTCGATATTGCGCTTCTTGGCTTCGGCCGCTTCCATCACGACCACGGCAGCGGCGCCGTCGGACAGTTGCGAGGCGTTACCGGCGGTGACGTACTTGCCTTCCTTGACGACCATGCCGCCGGAGAAGACCGGCTTCAGGCCTGCCAGCGTTTCATAGGTCGTGCCAGGGCGGTTACAGTCATCGCGGTCTGCGACGACCTCCTGATAGGTTTCTTCGCCCGTTTCCTTGTTGACCAGCTTCATCTTGGTCTTCATCGGGACGATCTCTTCGGCCATCCAGCCCTTTTCCTGGAAATTGGCCGTGCGGCGCTGGCTTTCGGCCGAATACATGTCCTGCGCTTCGCGGGAGACATTGTAGCGGTCGGCGACGATCTCTGCGGTTTCGATCATCGTCATCCAGATCGCCGGCCATTTCTGCATCAGCTCTTCTTCGGTGTAGCGATAGGTGTTCATGTGACCGGACCGGGAAACGAGCGAGAGACTCTCCACGCCGCCGCCGATCGCAACCGGTGCGCCTTCATTCATCACCGTGTGAGCCGCATTGGCGATAGCCTGCAGGCCGGAAGAGCAGAACCGGTTGATGGTCGCGCCGGACGTGCTTGACGGGCAGCCGGCCCAGAGCGCCGCATTGCGTGCAACATTATGGCCGGTGGCGCCTTCGGGCTGGGCCGAACCCAGGAAGACATCCTCGACTTCCTTCGGGTCGATGCCAGCGCGCTCGATCGCGCCCTTGATGGCATGGCCTGCCATCTTGATGCCATGCGTGTCATTGAGGGCGCCGCGGCCAGCCTTGGTCAGCGCGGTGCGGGCGGTCGATACGATAACTGCTTCTCTCATAGGGATAATGTCCTCCGGTAGGCTAGGTTCTTGTTGCCGCGAACCCTAATGTCGGCGGACCTAATAGGCCAGACTTTTCAACGGCGGCGCCGGTATGCCGCAGCGGAAAGGTTTCGATGGACATCCCCGACAGGCCGGACGGTCTTTTTTTGACCGCGTGGATGGTGCCCGGCCCGGCGTTCGGTATGATCGCTTCCGGGCGGAAGGTGGTAGCGGTCTTCGTCCCCGACTGATTTGCCAACCCGCTGATGGAAGGGAAAACTTATGAGCAATGTCATCGGCCTGGGCGGCATATTCTTTCTCTGCGACGATCCGGCGGCGACGGCAAAGTGGTATGAAGAGGTGCTGGGCATGGCGCCGAATGACTATGGCGGGTTTGATTTCCTGCACGCAGCTTCGGCGAAGGCCTTTCCCGAGGGGGCGCGGTCGATTTTCGCCCCCTTCAAGTCCGGCAGCGATTATTTCAAGCCGTCTTCTGAAACTGTCATGTTCAACCTGATGGTTGACGACATGGACGCTGTCCTGAAACGGATCGAGACGGCCGGTGTCGAGCTCGTTCAGCCGCCGGAGGACTTCGATTATGGCCGCTTTGCCTGGCTCATGGATCCCGACGGGCGCAAGATCGAACTCTGGCAGCCGAAGGAACGTGGCTAGGCAGGCGTCCGCCGGAACGAAAAAAAGGCCGCCCTTAACAGTGAAGGGCGGCCAAAGTATTCAGAGAGTGAGATGAAAGCTTACTTAGTCCTTGGCGGCTTCGTTGCACTTGGCGAGGTCTTCCTCTGAGAGGCTTTCCTTGTCGTTGCTGAAACCGGCCAGTACGCCAACTTCCGAGGCGACTTTCTTGCAGGTGCGCACGGTGACGGTGCGGCGGTTGAGTTCGGCGACGCATGTATCGCCGCTGCAGCTCCAAAGGGCTTTGGCAGCGACAACGTTTTCCTGAGTCTCGAACGGCGTGGCGACCTTCGCCGTGAAGCTTGTGCCAGCGGCAGCCGGCAACACGATCGCTGCAGCCGCAGCGGCGAGAGGGATGAAACGATTCATTGGGAGGAAACTCCTGGTGCAGTGCTCGGGGTTATTTCTGTCGGCGGTTGTTTGCTTGTAATCCGCAGTCTCAGTTTATGACGGCTGAATAAATTGTCAATCGTTCAGGGCGGTTATTTTCGGGCGGCGGCACGCTCGTGCAATGATCGTTACGCAAGGCGCCCGGAAAAAATGTTCCCGAGTTGACGCGACGGCGCTGATTGCAGCCTCACCGGGGCCCGGTATTCTGGGCGGTAGATATAGAAAAGAAGGGCAGGGAGACCGCAGATGGACTTCAATATACCCAAGGAAATCGCCGACTATCTCGTCGTGCTGGACAAATTCATCGAAGACAAGATCAAGCCGCTGGAAGAGCAGGATGACAATATCCGCTTCTTCGACCACCGCCGCGAATGGGCGCGGACCGATTTTGACAATGGCGGCCTTCCGCGGCCGGAATGGGAAGAGCTTCTCACCAAGGCGAAGAAGCTTGCCGATGAAGCCGGGCACCTGCGCTATGCGCTGCCGAAGGAGTTTGGCGGCCAGGACGGGACCAATCTCGGCATGGCCATCATTCGCGAACACTTCGCGCGGAAGGGACTTGGCCTGCACAACGACCTTCAGAACGAGCATTCCATTGTCGGCAACTTCCCGCAGATCCTGATGCTGCGCGACTTTGCGCGGCCGGACCAGAAACACCTCGCGGAAGCCGCGCTGAAAGGCGAGTTCAAGGCCTGCTTCGGCCTGACTGAGCCCGACCATGGCTCGGATGCGACTCACATGGAAACCCGCGCTGTGCGCCACAAGAAGGACGGCAAGGATGGCTGGCTGATCAACGGCTCCAAGATGTGGATCACCGGGATGCATGTCGCCAGCCACATCATGCTGTTCTGCCGGACCAGCGGAAACGATGGCGACGCGAAAGGCATTACCTGCCTGATCGTCCCGGCCGATGACCCGGCCATCGAGATTGATGAGTACATGTGGACGTTCAACATGCCGACCGACCACTGCCGGTTCTACATCAAGGACCTCTGGGTGCCGGAAGATGCGGTATTCGGTCCGCCGGAAGGCGGTCTCGCGCTTGCCCAGCATTTCGTGCACGAAAACCGCATCCGTCAGGCGGCAAGTTCGGTCGGCGCGGCGATGTACTGCATCACCGAAGCCATCAACTACGCCAATGAACGCCGCCCCTTCGGCAAGGCGCTGTCGTACAACCAGGCGATCCAGTTCCCGCTGGTGGAGCTTGCCACTCAGGCAGAGATGCTGCGGCTCTTCATTTTCAAGACGGCCTGGCAGATCGACCAGATGTCGAAACCGGACGTTGCGATCTATCTCTCCGACAAGGTGTCGATGTGTAACTACTACGCCAACCGGCTCTGCTGCGATGCGGCCGACCGGGCGATGCAGGTGCATGGCGGTATGGGCTATTCGCGCCACAAGCCGTTCGAGCATATCTACCGTCACCACCGCCGCTACCGGATTACCGAGGGCTCCGAGGAGATCCAGATGCGGAAAGTGGCCGGCCACCTGTTCGGCTTCATGGGCCCCAACAAGGGCGCCAACCGCAACGAACCGTTCGACTTCGCCGTGCGGTAGTGATTGCGGGTCTTGCGGTCGAAAACCGTACCGCAGGCCCGTCAGCGGCGCGATCGGATGCGTGGCATGGGCATCAGCGTCTGTGCCGTTGCCCTTGATTCGGCCCGGAGCGCCCGGAAAAAAACTGGAGAAATGCGCGGGAGGTGCCTCGCGTTACTTTCTGGCGGAGAATGCCCGTGAGCTGAGGCGCGCTTGCCCGGTTGCTGCCAGCCAGCTCTCAAACCCTGCAATGACTGAGTAAGACTCAGGCACGCTGACCGGGAATTTCCATCGCAATTGCGTCATCGCCTTGCCGGGCGGGCGACTCTGAAATAGGTGTGTTGTTAGCAATATCTCCTCCCCGGGAGAGAGCAGGCAAACGTCAGCCTGCCGCCGAAGGCGCAACCGCCCCGGAAACGCTCAGGCAAAAGGACCGGGAGAGAGACCACACGCTGGAAAGAGGCAGGCACGGTCATTTTCGTGCTGATGGCCTCGCCGAAGGAGCAAGCCGGCCCGGTTCATGGGCGTCAGGCGGAATCTCTCAGGCGCCGAGACAGCGGGGGCGGCCATGATCCTCGAAAGGCGAGGGCGCGTGGCCGTTTGACCGCAAAGGGCGCCATGGCAGACCAGGCTACACACGATCTCAGGCAGACACCCCTTCATGGGCTGCACGTTTCGCTCGGCGCGCGGATGGTCCCGTTTGCCGGCTATGATATGCCGGTCCAGTTTGAAGGCGTGAAGCCAGAGCACCTCTGGACCCGCGAGCATGCCGGCCTGTTCGATGTCTCTCATATGGGGCCGTGCTTCCTGACCCTGAAAGACGGCCCGTCAGGCAGCGAAGACGCCCACAAGGCAATTGCCGCGCTGATTGAGGAAGTCGTTCCGAGCAACATTGCCGGTCTCAAGCCGGGGCAGGCGCGGCTGACCACGCTGCTCAATGATGATGGCGGGATCCTCGACGACCTGATTATCACCCGTCTGCCGGATGAGAAACAGAACGGGCGGCTCTACATCGTCGTCAACGGCGCCGTGAAAGCTCAGGACTGGGCGCTGTTCGAGAAACAGTTCAAGGGCCGGGCAGTGCTCCAGCCCGCCGATCACCGGGTCCTGATGGCCCTCCAAGGGCCTGAAGCCGTCGAGGTCCTGAAGGATGAGTTTCCGGGCTGTGAGGATCTTGGTTTCATGAAGGCCATGCTGGCCGCCTGGGAGGGGGCAGAGTGCATGGTGTCGCGCTGTGGCTACACCGGTGAAGACGGGTTTGAAATCCTCATACCGGCTGATGCGGGCCAGACGCTTGCTGCAAAGCTGCTGAAAGATGACCGGGTAAAGCCGATCGGCCTGGGCGCGCGCGACTCGCTGCGCCTTGAGGCAGGCCTCTGCCTGTATGGGCATGACATGGACGCGACGCGCACGCCGGTCGAGGCAGACCTGCAATGGGTGATCCAGAAGTCACGCCGCGAGCGCGCTGATTTCCCCGGCGCAGCAAAAATACTCGACCAGCTTGCCAATGGCCCGGCCGAAAAGCGCGTCGGGATCCGGCCGCTTGAGCGCGCCCCGGCGCGTGAAGGGACCGAGATTCAGGTGAACGGAGAAACCGTCGGCATCGTTACATCCGGTGGGTTCGGCCCGACGGTCGATGCGCCCGTCGCCATGGGCTATATCCGCGCCGACCTCGCCGAACCGGGCACGCAGATCGAACTCATGGTGAGGGGCAAGGCGCGCATGGCGGAAGTCGCCGCACTGCCTTTCGTCGAGCACAATTACAAACGTTGAGGACCAGCCAGATGACGCAGAAATTTACCCAGCAAGTCACCTTCTACACCGAAGACCATGAATGGGTCACCGTGCACGGCGACCTCGCCACGGTGGGCATCACCCGCTACGCCGCCGACCAGCTTGGCGATGTGGTCTTCGTCGAGACGCCCGAGGTTGGCAAGACCGTCAAGAAGGGTGACGAGATGGCCGTCGTCGAGAGTGTGAAGGCCGCCTCCGACGTCTACGCGCCCATGTCCGGCGAGGTGATCGACGCCAATGGCGCGCTCGCCGACGCACCGGAAAAGGTCAACGAGCATCCCGAGACCGAAGGCTGGTTCTGCGTCATCAAGTTTTCCGATGGCGCCGAAACCGAGGGCCTCATGGATAAAGATGCCTATTATGAATACTGCAAGGGACTTGCCTGATGCGCTACCTGCCCCTCACACCCGAAGACCGCAAGGCGATGCTCGCCGTCACCGGCGCGGCGTCGATTGACGATTTCTATGCCGACGTTCCCGAAGCCGCCCGCCTTGGCGGCAAGATCGACGGCCTGCCTGACCATCAGGGCGAGCTGGCGGTCGAGCGCCACATGGCGGCGCTCGCGGGGAAGAACCGGACCGCGTCCGAAGGCCGCTTCTTCGTGGGCTGCGGGGCTTACAAGCACCATGTGCCAGCCACGGTCGACCACATTATCCAGCGCTCGGAATTTTTGACGACCTACACGCCTTACCAGCCGGAAATCGCGCAGGGCACTCTTCAGACCCTGTTTGAATTCCAGTCCCAGGTCGCGGCCCTGACAGCGATGGATGTCGCCAATGCCTCCATGTATGACGGCTCGACGGCCTGCGCCGAGGCGGCGCTGATGGCCTGCCGGGTGACCCGCCGGCGCCGCGTGGTCCTGTCTGGCGGCCTGCACCCGCACTATGCCTCGGCGACCCGAACCGTCTGCGAAGCGCAGGGCATCGAGGTCGTTCAGCTGCCGCCGGCTGTCGATGGCGAGCTGGCGCTCAGCGACGCGGTCAACGACAAGACAGCCTGCGTCATCGGGCAAAGCCCGAATGTCTTCGGCACGGTCACGGACCTGACGCCGGTCTCCGAAGCCGCGCATGCTGACGGGGCGCTGCTCGTCTCGGTCTTCACTGAAACGGTCGCGCTCGGCATGGTCACGCCGCCGGGCGAGATGGGCGCCGATATCGCGGTTGGCGAAGGTCAGTCGATCGGCAATGCGCTGAACTTCGGCGGGCCTTATGTCGGCCTGTTCGCGACCAACCAGAAACATGTCCGCCAGATGCCGGGACGGCTCTGCGGCGAGACGCAGGACGCCGATGGCCAGCGCGGTTTCGTGCTGACCCTGTCGACGCGCGAGCAGCATATTCGCCGGGACAAGGCGACGTCGAATATCTGCACCAATGCGGGCCTCTGCACGCTCGCCTTCACCGCGCACATGACGCTGCTGGGCGACAAGGGCCTCACCCAACTCGCCACGCTCAACCACGAAGCCGCCTGCCTGCTGGCGGATGCTCTGGAAGAAGTGAAGGGCGTTGAGATCCTGACACCGCGCTTCTTCAACGAGTTTGCCTTCCGGGTGCCGGGCAATGCCGAAGCCGTGCTCGCCGAACTGGACGAGCTTGGCGTCATCGGCGGCGTGCGCGCCTCCCGGCTCTTCCCGGGCAAGAAGCTGGATGATGTCATCATCGCCTGCGCGACCGAGTGCACGACGGAAGAAGACATCGCTGTCTACGCTGAAGCGTTGAGGGAGGTGCTATAGTGACAGACACCCCCCAACACCAGGACGCCTGGGACCACAAGCGTGCCATCATGGAGTATGAAGCTTTCCTGCAGGAACGCTTCCGCGCCATCGGCATCAGCCCGGCACGCCTCAACAAGCGCAAGCAGCAATTCCAGGCGATCATCGACAATCCCGAGGTCTGGCGCGAACCGGACAGTTTCAAAACGCTCTATTCGAACCTGCGCCGCGAGATCATCGCCATGGGCGCGGTCAATGTCAGCGTTGCGAACAAGCGCATCCGCGAGAAGTTTGGCGCCAATTCCCCGCATTTTGTGGAGACCCACGCATGACCATGAATTCCCAAGGCCGTTCCACAACGCCAACCGAGGCAAGCTCAATGTCCGATATCCATACCGTTTCCGGCTCGCGCGGTCTGCAGCAGCGCGAAGACCTAATCTTCGAGACGGGCTGCGTCAACAAGACCGGTGTCGACCTGCCCAAGCCGAAGGGCGTGAAGCCCCGCCTTGGCGGTGTTGCCCGCAAGCGTCCGACCGACCTGCCGGGCCTGTCGGAACCAGAAGCCGTTCGCCACTATGTGCGGCTCAGCCAGAAAAATTACGCCATCGATCTCGGCCTCTTCCCGCTCGGCTCCTGCACGATGAAGCATAATCCGCGGCTGAATGAGAAAGTCGCGCGCATGCCGGGCTTCGCCGACATCCACCCGCTGCAGCCACAATCGACGGTTCAAGGGGCACTGGAAATGATCGACCAGCTGGCGACATGGCTGAAGACGCTGACCGGCATGCCCGCCGTGGCGATGAGCCCGAAGGCCGGCGCGCATGGCGAATTCTGCGGCATGATGGCGATCCGCCGGGCCCTGATGGCGCGCGGCGAAATCGAGACGCGCACGCGCGTGCTTGTCCCCGCTTCGGCCCATGGCACGAACCCCGCAACGGCGGTGCAGTGCGGCTTCAAGGTCGATGAGATCAAGGCCGACAAGCGCGGTCGCGTCGACATGGAAGACCTCAAGGCCAAGCTGGAAGACAGCTCGGATATTGCCGGCATCATGCTGACCAATCCGAATACGTGCGGCCTGTTCGAGACCGATATCCGCGAGATCGCCGACCTCATCCACGCGGCCGGCGGCTATTTCTACTGCGACGGCGCGAACTTCAACGCGATTGTCGGGCGCGTGCGTCCCGGCGATCTCGGCGTCGATGCGATGCACATCAACTTGCACAAGACCTTCTCGACGCCGCATGGCGGTGGTGGACCGGGTGCAGGCCCGACCGTGTTATCCGAAGCGCTGGCCGACTATGCGCCCGTGCCGTTCGTCGTGAAGGATGAAGATGGCTTCCACCTGGTGGAGGAAACGAAAGGGGAGGGCGAGGACGCTTTTGGCCGCCTTTGCGCCTTCCACGGCCAGATGGGCATGTTCACGCGGGCGCTGACCTATATGCTGAGCCACGGCGCCGATGGCCTCAAACAGGCGGCCGAAGATGCCGTTCTCAACGCCAATTATATCCAGGCACGGCTGAAGAAGGTCATGACGCCAGCCTTTGACGGCTACTGCATGCACGAAGCGCTATTCTCCGATGCCTTCACCGCCGAGGGTATCGAAACGCTGGACATCGCCAAGGCGCTGATCGACGAGGGCTATCACCCGATGACCATGTACTTCCCGCTGGTTGTGCATGGCGCCATGCTGATCGAGCCGACGGAGACCGAGAGCAAGGCCGAACTCGACCGGTTCTGCGACGCGCTTGCCGCGATTGCCGAGCGGGCCGCCAGCGGTGATGAGAGCCTGAAGGGGGCGCCTTATCTTGCTCCGATGCGCCGTCTCGACGAGACGCAGGCTGCTCGCAAGCCGGTGTTGCGCTGGGTCCCGCCAGAGCCGGAGTCGCTTGCGGCAGAATAGCCCAGTCGGCTTAAAAACGGGTAATTCACGGGCTTTTGAGTCTCCGGCCAATTGCATTTGCTGGCTGGCTCCGGCACGCTGTGCTTACAGAATGGTGAAGTGTGTTATTCGGGATTTGCGCCTGAAATTCATCACATTCAAACCATCTTCTAGGCAGAACTAGAAACGATATCCATATAGGCCCGAATGTTGAATTCAGAGCCAGAGCCGGACACAGACTCCGAGGCAGATAGCAAGAGGAAACGCCGCGTGCCGCTGCAGACCGTGACAACAGGACTCCGCACTGTGGTGCGCCAGTTCCTGGCGCTGCTCGGCCTGTTCTTCATCATTATTGCCATTCCGATCGCCTTCCTGACGCCGATCCTGCCGATTGGTCTGCCGCTTGCGATCCTCGGCGTCGTCCTGCTGGGACGTAACGCGATCTGGGGCAAGCGCTGGATGGAGAATATGCTGGCGCGCAACCCCCGCCTCGAACGCTTCGCGCCGAACTGGCTCATGCGCGCCGTCTTCGGCCGCGAAAAGAGTAAGACCGGTTAGGCGGGTCACCGCGCCTGCGCTTCGGTAGGCAGACACGCCCGACAACAGGACAAGAAAAAGCCCCGCCGGATCGTTTCGGCGGGGCTTTTTTGAATTCGGGTCCGGAGCAGGGCGCCTAGTTGAGCGCCTTGTCGATTTCTTCCAGCGCTTCGGTGAACAGGTCACCACGCTTGCTGGAGCTCGAAATGATCTCCTTGGAGGCGCGTGTGGCTGCGTCAGCGGCGGCCCGGCGGACATCCTGTGCGGCTTCGGCTTCGGCGCGCGCGATACGGGCTTCGGCCTGGGCTTCGCGGCGGGCCACCTTCTCGGCGAGGTCCTTGCGGGCCTGCTCGACCATCAACTTGGCGTCAGCCTTGGCCTGCTGGATCATGGCCTCGGCCGTCTGGTCGGCCTCTTTCTGCTTGCGCTCGGCCTCAGCCAGCATGGCGGCTGCTTCCTCACGCAGGGCGCGGGATTCGTCGAGCTGCTTCTGGATGTCGCCAGCGCGGTCGTCGAGCGCCTTGCCGACAGCCTTGAAGGCGCCGAGAGCGGCAGCGATGATCAGGAAGACGATAAGCGCCGCCGTGGCAACATGGGTCACCGGATCGAGGAACGGGGCAACGATGTTCATGAAGGTCGCGCCGGACTCATGGGCACTGCCGCTCGTTTCAGCGGCGAAGGCGAGCGGTGCGCTTGTCGCGGCGAGGAGAACGGGAACCAGACGTTTCATCATCATTTGCTCCTAGTCCTTGGTCGCGCGCTGGACGGCGGCCTTGGCATCGGTCTCACTGACCGAGACGCCGAAGCGGGCCAGCATGGCCTGGGTGGTTTCGGTCGCGATGGAATCGACATTCGAAAGCGCTTCGGACCGGACCTTGCGGATACGGGCCTCGGCTTCCTCGAGACGCGTCGCGAGATCGGCATCGACTTTCTGCGTCTCGGCAGCAATCTCGGCTTCGACCTTGTCACGGGCCTTGTCGGCCGTCTCGCGGGCCTTGGAACGGGCTTCGGCGAGGTGGAGCTCCTGCTGGCGCTTGGCTTCCTTGGCCTGTTCGTCGAGGCGGGCCGCTTCGTCCAGCGAGTCGGCGATGGTGTCGCCGCGTTTCTCGATCACACCGCCGAGTTTCGGCAGCACGAAGCGGGACAGGACGATGTAAAGACCGCCGAACATGATCACCAGCCAGAAGAGCTGGGACGGGAAGTGCCACGGATCAAAAGGCGGGAAGGCAGCGCTTCCGCCGGTTGCGCCATGGGCGGCTTCAGCAGCAAAGGACAAGAGCATCATGGCCTAACCTTGATGAACAGGTCGAAAAGGGAAATCGGCCGGCCCGCCAGGCGGGCCAGCCGGATCTGATTGGGGTGTCGTCAGACGACGAACAGAATCAGGATGGAGACCAGGAAGGCCAGAATGCCGAGCGCTTCCGAGAGGGCCATACCGATGAAGAGGTTACCGGTCTGCTGCGGGGCAGCCGACGGGTTGCGCATGGCGGCGTCGAGGAACGAGCCGAAGATGTTGCCCACACCGATTGCCGCACCGATCATGCCGAGCGTGGCCAGGCCTGCGCCGACATATTTGAGGCCGAGAGTGATATCGCCTTCCATTTCGTGATCTCCTTTGGGAAAGACTGATTTAGGTTTGGTGCCCGTGAAGCCTGTTCGTGCGGGCGCGTCAAGTGTTGTGGCACGGCGCGATTGGCCGCACCGGCGAAGAGACGTCCTTAGTGAGCCGGGTGAAGCGCGTCGTTCAGGTAGACGCAGGTCAGGATCGCAAACACATAAGCCTGCAGGCCGGCGACCAGGAATTCGAGTGCGTTGAGTGCCACGCCCATGGCGAAAGCCAGCGGTGCAATGACGATATAGGCGCCGCCCAGCGTTGCCAGTGTCACCGCGAAACCGGCAAACAGTTTCAGCATGATGTGCCCGGCCAGCATGTTGGCGAACAGACGCAGCGCGAGGGTGACCGGGCGGGCGATGAACGAGATGACCTCAATCGGCACCAGCAGCAGGTAGATCGGCCACGGCGCGCCAGCGGGCGCGAACAGTTTCAGGAACTTCAGGCCGTTCTTGTAGAAGCCATAGAAGATCACGATCGAGATAACGAGCAGGGCGAGGGCCGCCGTCACGATAAGGTGGCTCGTCGTGGTGAAGGCATACGGCACCATGCCGATCATGTTCGCGAAGAACACGAAGAAGAAGAGGGTGAAGACGAACGGGAAGAATTTCAGGCCTTCCTCACCGGCCGCGCCGCGGACCATGTCGGCGACAAAGCCATAGCCGATCTCGGCAATGGACTGCATGCGCGATGGCACGAGCTTGCCGCGCGAGGCAGCCATGCCGAAGAAGGCGACGATCAGCACGCAGCCAAGCAGCATGTAGAAAGAGGCATTGGTGAAAGAGAGGTCGAGTCCGCCAATCGGACCGATCTCGATCAGCTTCTTCACCTCGAACTGGTGCATCGGGTCGGCGATTTGCCGGAACGAAAGATTCATCAGCCCTGGTTCCCGTTTTCCGGACCGTCTGACTGGTCCGATCCCTGACTTTGCGCGTTCGCCGTCAACTGGCGATAGGCGCGTATAACATTGAGGATACCGGCTGCAAGGCCGAATCCCAGCATAACAAGCAATCCCCACGGCTTGGTGCCGAAGAAGTGGTCGATCACCAGTCCGATCAGGATCCCGACAAAGACCGACGCCCCGAATTCCGCACCATAGCGAAGCGCAAGACCGCCAGCCGAGACGTTGCCTTCCATCTCCGCATCGCGGCGCGCCTTCTTGGCTTCCCTTGCCGCCCGGTCGGCCTGAGCTTTTGCGATGCGCTCGCTAAGATCATTCCGCTCTGGACCGGCCATGGAAAACACCTGAATGCCGCTCGATACAGACATGGGGAGGACCCCCTGCCATTTGCGCCGGAAGCTATTTGAGAGGTGTTTGCAAGTCAAGCCAATGTATTGCGGCGTAATGCTTTGAAAAAGAACGAAAATTTAGCAAATGTACTTTTGCCGCAGGGCCTATTCCGCTGCGACCAGTTCTTCGGCAGCATCCAGATCCACCGAAACCAGTTTCGAAACGCCTTTTTCCCGCATGGTGACGCCGAACAGCCGGTCCATCCGGCTCATCGTCACCGGATTGTGGGTAATGACGATGAAACGCGTATCGGTGCGCCGGCGCATTTCATCGAGCAGGCGGCAATAGCGGTCGACATTTGCATCATCCAGCGGGGCATCGACCTCGTCGAGCACACAGATCGGCGAGGGGCGCGACAGGAAGACAGCGAAGATCAGCGCCGTCGCCGTCAATGCCTGCTCGCCGCCGGACATCAGGCTCAGCGTGCCAAGGCGCTTGCCGGGCGGCTGCGCCATGATCTCAAGGCCCGAATCAAGCGGATCGTCGCTATCGACCAGGCGCAGTTCTGCCTCGCCGCCGCGGAACAGCGTGGTGAAGAGCGCCTTGAAGTGCTCGTTCACGCGTTCAAACGCTTCGAGCAGGCGGGCCCGGCCTTCATCGTTGAGGGCAGCGACCCCGTCGCGCAGCTTGGCGATGGCGGCAATCAGGTCTTCCTTCTCGCTCGCCTGCGTGCCAAGCCGTTCGGCCAGCTCCTCGGCCTCGGCTTCGGCTTCCATGTTGACGCCGCCAAGCTGGTCGCGGTCACGGCGCAGGAAATCGAGCTGCCGGTCAGCTTCGGAAACTTCCAGCGTTTCCAGCTCTTCCTCGTCGATCCCGGCGCGGGCCAGCGTCATCAGGCCTTCCGGCATGCGCTGGAACTGGGTGCGCGCGGTCTCGACCGCGTCTTCCAGGCGGCTTTCGGCATTCTCCAGGCGGACTTTCGCACCCGCAAGTGATTCGCGCGCTTCCATGGCGGCGTTCGCCGTTTCGCGGGCGTGCTGCTCGCTCTCGCGCGTGGTGCTTTCCTTCTCGGCGAGGCGGTCTGCGGCCCGCTTGCGTTCTTCCTCGAACTGGGCAACCCGCTCGGCCAGCGTGTCGATCTGGCCCTGCATCTCTTCCGGTTTGGAGCGCGCCCGTTCGGCGTCGGCGGCCGCTTCCGAACGGCGTTTCAGGAGATCCTGCAGCCGCTGCTCGCTATTGGCGAGGCGGCCTGTCCAGCGCTCGACATCCTTCTGGAAGCCCTCGCGACGGGCAATGGCCTGCTCACGGTTGCGGGTAATATCAGCCAGCCGGCCGCGGCATTCGGTTTCGTGTTCGCGTGCCCTGGTCAGCGCCTCGCGGGCACCGATCGCAATGGTCTCCAGCCGCTCCAGCTCTGTATCGTCACCGCCGATGGAAACCAGCGCCAGCGATTCCTCGACGCCGCGCAGGTCCGACTCGACACGCGCGAGCGCCTCACTGGCCGATTCGCGCTTGACGTCCGCGCGCTCGAAGGCCTGCCGCGTTTCAGCGGTGGCGGATCGGGCGCGGTTCAGCTCGCTTGCCTTGGGCGAGACCAGCTTGCGCGCCTCTTTCAGGTCGTCTTCCGCTTCTGCCCGCTGGGCTTTTGCCGCAGACAGGGCCTCGGCGGCTTCGTCGAGTGTTTCGCGCGCCGGACCGATTTCTGCCTGGGCGGCTTCCAGCCGTGCCTGCTGGGCCAGACGCTCGGCAGCCGAAACAGGGGCATCGGGTGTGCGGGTGAACCCGTCCCAGCGCCACAGATGGCCTTCTGTGGTGACCAGCCGCTGGCCGGGCTTCAGCCCTGTGGCGAGGCGGGCACCGTCCTCGACGCTGACCACACCGCATTGCGAAAGGCGCGCGGCGAGTTCGCCGGGGGCCTCGACGAAATTATGGAGTGGCTCAGCCCCGGCGGGCAGGGCGTCGGTCTTGATCTCGCTGCCCGCCCAGTAGAGCGATGAATCGCGCTGGGTCGAGGCCTGCAGGTCATCGCCGAGGGCGGCGGCGACCGCCTTCTCATATCCATCGCGTGTGCGCACCCGGTCGATGACGGGTGGGGCCTTCGGGCCCGAGGCCTGCTTCAGGAGGCGCTCAAGCGCTGCGATCTCCGACTCGAGCGTGCGCACCACCTGGTCGGCTTCATCCTTCGGACCCTGGGCTTCAGCCTCGGCCTCGCGGGCTTCAGCCAGGGTGGCTTCTGCCGCATCGACGGCGCGTTCGGCGTCATGCAGCGCCATCTCGGCGGTTTCTTCGGCCTTCTCGGCTTCAGCCAGCTTCGCCTGGAGTGCAGCGGTGTCCGGCATGTCGGCCAGCTGCTGCTTCAGCCGGTTGGCATCGGCTTCAAGGCTCGCCTTGCGCCGGCGCTGGGCTTCCGCGCTGGCTTCGGCTGCCTGACGCTCTGCCTTCATCGAGGCTAGCTTGGCCGCCACATCATCGGCAGCGGCCTGGGCGTCGTTCAGCTGTTCGCGGGCGGCTTCAAGGTCGACCTTGGCCTTGGCTTCCAGCTCTTCATTCGCCTTCGGGTCTTCCGTCGGCAGGGCGGCGAGATTGTCCTTGGCCTCTTCGAGGGCCTGGGCGGCTTCGTCCTTCTGGGCCTGTTCGCGCTCGATATCGTCCATCAGCCGACGCGCTTCGCTCTCATGGCGGGCAAGCAGGTCAGCGGCATTCTTGCGTTCGGTTTCGAGCCGGGCAAGGTCGATCCGCGCCTGTCCGAGTTTGCCGGAGACAACGGCTTCCGCATCGCGAAGCGGCTGCAGGCCTTCGCCGGCTTCGATGCGGCGGGTCTCGGCGACGGCGGCCGCGCGCGAAGACTGCTCGACAGCCTCACGGCAGCGGGCCAGTTCAGCCTCGGCCTGCGCCTTGGCCTCTCGGGCCGCCTCCCATTTAAGGTGCGCGAGGAAGGCTTCGAGCGCGGAAATCCGCTCCGACAGTTCCTTGTACTTGCGGGCCTTGCGCGCCTGGCGCTTCAGGCTTTCCAGCTGGCGCTCGACTTCGGCCGACACTTCCGACAGGCGCTCGAGATTGGTCTCGGCGGCGCGCAGCTTAAGCTCGGCCTCGTGACGGCGCGTATTGAGGCCGGAGATACCGGCAGCTTCTTCGAGGATGCGGCGCCGGTTCTGCGGCTTGGAGCCGATGAGTTCCGAGATCTGGCCCTGACGGACGAGAGACGGCGAATTCGCGCCGGTCGAGGCGTCGGCGAAGATCAGCTGGATATCCTTGCCGCGAACGGTCCGGCCATTCAGCTTGTAGGTCGAGCCAGCGCCACGCTTCAGCCGGCGCTGGATTTCCAGCACGTCGGAAGCATTGAATTCCGGCGGGGCGGTGCGTTTCGAATTGTCGAGAACAAGGGTGACCTCTGCCAGCTCGCGCGCCGGGCGCTGCTGCGAGCCTGAAAAGATCAGGTCATCCATTTCCCCGCCGCGCATCGCCTTGGCAGAGCTTGCGCCCATTGCCCAGCGGAGCGCTTCGAGGAGGTTCGACTTGCCACAGCCATTCGGGCCGACGATGCCGGTCAGCCCCGGGAGAACCGGGACCTCCTGCGGGTCGACGAAGGATTTGAAGCCTGCAATGCGCAGTTCTGTAATGTGCAAAGACAGGCTCCCCCTGTTGAAGTTACTCCGGATCAGCCTCGCCGGAGGTCGGTTCGACGATTTCCATATCGCCGGATTCGCTCGTGGAGTCTGCTTCCGGTGCAGCCTCTGGCTCTTCAGCCGTATTCGTGGCGGCCGGTGCGTCCTCGCCGAGGGCTTCGTCGAGAACCGCTTTCATGCCGTCCCAGCGGCGCCATTCATAGCCGGGCAGAACCTGGCCGTTGAGCAGGACGGTGGGCGTTCCGGTCACGCCGTCATTCTCGCCTTTCGACACCGAGCTTGCGATGGCGCGGCGGATATCGGAGTTCTGCAGGCAGGCTTCGAAGCTGGCGTCGTCCGTGATGCCGTGATTGGCCGCGACCTGCTTGAGGGCAGCCTTCACCTGTCCGCCTTCGCGCGCGAGGCTGAGGATGCCGCGCTGGCGCTCGAACAGTTCTCCCAGCACGTCGAAATACTGGTCTTCGCCGGCACAGCGGGCGACGGCAAAGCCAGCGACGGCGATGTTTGCAGGCGCGGTCGGGTATTCGCGGAAGATGAACTTCACCTTGCCGGTTTCGACATATTCTTCCTTCAGCTGGCCGACGACGTCGTTCTGGTATTGAAGACAGGCCGGGCAGGTCCAGGATGCATATTCGATGATCGTTACCGGCGCATCGTCTGCGCCGAGGACCATTTCCTCGACCGCGGCATTGTCGACCGATGCGTTGCCGCTGGACGATGAGTCGTCTGCGGCGCCACAGGCGGCTGCGGCCATCAGCGTTCCAGCGATCAGTACGGCGCGGCGGGACATGAACTTCATGATCATAACCTTTGCTTAAGAATTGGGTTGGAGTGGTTTCCAATAGGTTAACGGCGCGCCCGGCACGCCTGTAGCATCAGGACTCATCGGTCGTTAGCACAGCCTCTCCCAGCGCCAAAATGGCCTTGCGCAGTGCCGGGTCTTCGATCGAGGCGACGGATTCGTCGAGAAATTTTCGCTCGTCTGCGCTGAGCGGGCGCTTGCGTTTGCGGGCAGCCGGCATTCCGCCGCGCGTCAGCGGCCCCTGCGTGATCCGGACCTCCCGGATGTCGCCGCCCAGCGAGGCGGCAACGCGCTGGCGGATCGTTTCGCTCTGGTGCTGCACCATGGTCGAGGCGGCCGGGATGCATTTCACACTGAGGACGCGGCCCTTGCCCTTGCCGCTCGCGCCGATCTTTTCGGGCTCGCATACCTTGGCGAGCTGTTCGCCCACGATCTCCGGCCAGAGCAGTTTCAGACGGCCAATGGCCGGGCCCTTGTCCGGCACTTTCTTGCGCGCAATCTGCAAGGCGAGCTTGCCGAAGGAGTCGGGCAGGGCATCGGCGCGCTTGCCCCGCTGGTATCGCAAGGCGATACGCGCGCGCGCTTCTTCCAGCGGATCGAGGCTTGACCTTGCAACCATGAGGGCGATTGTGCCGCGCATGCGATCAGGTGAAAAGACCGCGCATGCGGTTTCAACAAGATTTGACGGTCTGCCGGCGGCGCTGCTCGACTGGTATGCGCGCCATGCCCGCGATCTGCCATGGCGGATCGGGCCGGGTGAGCGTGCGCGAGGCGTCACCCCGGATCCCTATCGGGTGTGGCTGGCCGAGATCATGCTGCAGCAGACGACCGTTCCGCATGCCGCGCGCTACTTTCACGCCTTCACCGAAACCTGGCCAACCGTGGAGGATCTTGCCGGCGCCGACGATGGCGACGTCATGGCCGCCTGGGCAGGGCTTGGATATTACGCGCGCGCCCGCAATCTGCTGAAATGTGCCCGCGCGGTTGCCGAGGCAGGCGCCTGGCCGAAGACCGAGGACGCGCTGCGCAGCCTTCCCGGCATCGGCGCCTATACGGCCGGGGCCGTTGCAGCGCTGGCTTTTGGCGAACGGGCGCCGGCGGTCGATGGCAATGTCGACCGTGTGTTTGCGCGCCTGCTGGCCGCGAAGGGACCCTGGAAAGAGGAAAAGGCGCGTATCGCCGCGCTCGTCCGGGCGCTTGTTCCCGCTGACAGGCCGGGCGAATTTGCCGAAGCGCTGATGGACCTTGGCGCGACCATCTGCACGCCGAAGCGCCCAAACTGCCTGCTTTGCCCTGTCCGGGACTGGTGCGCCGCCCACGGCGAAGGCGAGGTCGAACGCTATCCGGTCAAGCCTGAGAAAAAGGCCCGGCCGCAGCGCCGCGGAGAGGTTTATGCCGTGTTCCGGGGTGGCGACGTCCTGGTCGAGCGCCGGCCCGATCGCGGCCTGCTGGGCGGGATGCTGGCGCTGCCGACAACGGAATGGCTGGAAAGCGGTATGGCAGAGCGGCCGGGCTGGGCCGATGGTGGCGACGCGATCGGGGAGGTTCGTCACGTCTTCACGCATTTCGAACTGCGCCTGACCGTGAAGCGGCTGACGCTGGCAGATGCCCCGTCCGGTTTCGAGTGGATGTCGGCGGATGAGGCGGGCGAAGCCTTTCCCAGCGTCTTCAGGAAAGCGCTGAAGCTCGCGCGGTAAAGCATCGGTCTTCCGTTGCGCGCCAGACCGCTGCTTCATGCCATTGTGTTTGCGCAAGTATCCGTTCGCAAACGACTCTGTTTCCTCCGAACTGGCTTCAGGCCTGATCGGCCTTGCGGTACTCCTCATCGCGTTCGGATCCGATCAGGTCGCGCACGGTCTCTTTGGCATAGCCAAATTCCTGCAAGACGCGGCCGGCAAGCTGCAGGCCGGCCTCGATAGCATCCGGGATGACAAACGTCGCCCCGGCCTTGCGCAGGGTCTTGCCGTGCTCGGCGTCGCGGGCACGGGCAAAGACCGGTACGGTCGGCCGCAAGGTCCGGATCGCGCGGACCATGTTCTCCGCGCTTACGGGGTCATCTACCGTCACGACGAAGAGCGACGCGCCTTGTGCGCCGGCCACTTCCAGCATTTCCTTGCGCGCCGCATCACCGAGTTGAACCTGCCAGCCTTCATTCCGGCCCATCTGGACCGAGTGGAAGCTGCGCTCCATGATCACGATGTCGGCCTGCTCTTCATCGAGGATACGGGCAATCGTGCGTCCGACCCGGCCGAACCCTGCGATGATCACATGGCCTTCGCGTTCGGAAAAGTCGTCATTCGGCATCTGCGGCGCGTCTGGCACCTTTATCCGTTTGGCGAGCGACTGGCCGAGCCGGGAACCAAGCGGGATGAGCAGCATGGAGAGGCCCGCAACGGCTGTGACGGGCGTGGTCAGTTCCGGTCCGAGAATGCCGGCCCCAGCAGCGGCAGCCATGACCACAAAGGCAAACTCGCCGGCCGGCGCCAGAAGGAAGGCACTTTCGGTCGCGACATTGGCGGGTCCGGCGAAGAGGCGCGCAGCCCCCCAGGCGACGATGGCCTTGAGGATGATCAGACCGGCAAGGCCGCCAAGCACGATGGGCGCAATCTCGGCGATCACCGCCAGGTCGATGCTCATGCCGACCGTCATGAAGAAGATGCCGAGCAGCAGGCCCTTGAACGGGTCGAGATCGACCTCGGTCTGATGACGGAATTCGGTCTCGCCAAGCAACAGGCCGGCAAGGAAGGCGCCGAGGGCAACCGACAGGCCTGCCATACCCGTCATGACAGCAGCGCCGATCACGACGAACAGGGTCAGCGCCATCAGGAAATCGCGCCCGCCCGTACGGGCTGCCAGCCGGAACACGTGCTGCAGGACGAAGCGGCCGGTAATCACGATGATCACGATGGCGATCAGCCCCTCAAACAGGGCGCGCAGCACGGTCTGCACGATGTTCACGCCGGTTTCGGGCGACAGGAAGCTCACAAAGATCAGGATCGGCGCGACAAGTATGTCCTGGAAGAGGAGTACGCCAAGCGCCGTTCGTCCGGCCGGGGTTGCGGCGCGGTGTTCGCTGGTCAGCACCTGCATGACGATGGCGGTCGATGACAGAGCAAGCGCAAGGCCGATCACGGCCGCGGCCTGCCCGTTGACGCCGAACAGCCAGAGGGTGGTGCCGATCAGCGTGGCGCTGAGGATCGCCTGCAGTCCGCCCGCGCCGAACACGATCCTCTTCATGTCCCAGAGCTTTTCAAATGAAAGCTCAAGACCCAGCAGGAAGAGCAGGAACAGGACGCCGAGTTCGGCGAAGGGCGCAGCGGCTTCAGGCTCGGAGACGGTCAGGAACTGAAGTGGCTCCCAGAGATGTTCGAAGGCGCCAAGGCCATGCGGGCCAAGTGCCACGCCCGCGATGAGAAAGCCGGCAACGGCGGGCAGCTTGAGGATCCGGAATGCCGGGACGATGACGCCCGCCGCAAACAGGAAGACGAGCATGTCCTTCAGAAAGATTTCCTGGCCTTCATGCCCCATGACAGCTCCACGCGCGAATACCCGGCAACCCGGGATTTGTCCCCGGTCACCATAGGCGGTTCGGCCGCGAGCGTCAGCCCGTCGTCAGCGGGAACCTGCCTTTGTGCCTGCGTGCCTCAAAGGCGGTCAGTTGAGGCCCATTTCCTGCCGGTAGCGGCGGCGCAGCAGGTCGATCGGAGCAAGGTCGCCCTTCGGCGACTCATAGTGCCAGAAGGTCCAGCCATTGCAGGCCGGGGCTTTCATGACATGCGCGCCGAGCCGGTGGATCGAGCCGGAGGCATCGCCCGTCGACAGGCTGCCATCGATGCGAATGCGGGCATAGTGCCGCTTCTTGGGAGACCACAGCCGGTCGCCCGGTTTGAGCCAGCCATTCTCCACCAGCGCGCCGAACGGCACACGGGGCAGGGCTTTCGCGCTTTTCTGGGTTTCCAGGGCATCGTCGCCAAGCGGCGTGATTGCGGCGAGGCGCTCGCGCGAGAGGCGGATATAGGCCGGGTCCTGCTCGATGCCGACATAGTCCCGGCCGAGCATCTTGGCGGCAGCCGCCGTTGTACCGGTGCCGGAGAAGGGGTCGAGCACGACATCGCCGGGATTGGTTGTCGCCAGCAGGACGCGTTTCAGCAGCGCTTCGGGCTTCTGCGTCGGATGGGCCTTCTTGCCCTGGCCGTCCTTCAGCCGCTCGCCGCCCGTGCAGAGCGGGATCGTCCAGTCGGAGCGCATCTGCTTGTCTTCATTGAAGGCTTTCAGCGCGTCGTAATTGAAGGTGACGCGGGATTTCTCGGTCTTTGCCGCCCAGATCAGCGTCTCGTGCGCGTTCTGGAACCGTGTGCCCTTGAAGTTCGGCATCGGATTCGACTTCAGCCAGATGACGTCGTTCTGGATCCAGAAGCCGGAATCCTGCAGGATCGCGCCGACGCGGAAGATATTGTGGTACGAGCCGATGACCCAGATCGCGCCATCGTCCTTGAGGACACGGCGGCATTCGGTCAGCCACTGGTGAGTGAACAGGTCATACGCATCGAAGCTGTCGAACCGGTCCCAGGCATCGTCGACACCATCGACGGCCGACTGGTCGGGCCGTGTCAGGCCGCCGCCAAGCTGCAGGTTATAGGGCGGGTCGGCGAAAACGAGATCGACCGATTTGTCCGGCAGGCGCGACAGCACGTCGACACATTCACCTTCAATGATCGTATTGCGGATCAGCTCCATGGCGTGTCAGCCCCTCTACACGAATCAACAAGAATCGCCATTCCCGCCCTGATTTGGTTTCCGCTTCGTTACGCAGTGAATCCTTCAGCTGCAGACGGACGCTCCGGGCACATTGTTTCGCAATCGTAACGATATTCGCGCCCTGTGGACAAGTCTGTGGATACATTCTGTGAAAGATCTGGACTGGCTGTGGGCACCGTCACTCAGATATCCAGCCGCATCTGGCCATCCGGGGTTTCGGGCGGGCGGAAGAGGTCTGTACGCAGGCGCGGGCGAGGGGCATCGAGGCGAAGGCGCCGGGCGGTTTTCTGGAAGCGCTGGGCGATCAGTCGGGCATGCGGGCCCCGGCCGCGTCCGCGCTCGAACCAGTTGGAATCGTAATCCTGGCCGCCGCGCATCTCGCGCAGCAGGTTGATGATGCGGGCCGCGCGTCCGGGATAATGCTCGGCCAGCCACTCATGCACGATATCCTTCAGCTCATAGGGCAGGCGCAGCATGACATAGCCCGCGCTTGAGGCACCATTGTCGGCGGCCGCTTCGAGCAGGGCTTCCAGCTCCGGCTCGTTCAGCGCCGGGATGATCGGCGCCGTCATGGCGATGACGGGGATACCGGCATCGGCAAGCGCCCGGATCGTCTCCAGCCGCCGGTAGGGAGCGGCAGCCCGCGGCTCCATCAAGCGTGAAAGGCGCGGGTCGAGCGTCGTGATCGACACCCCGACCCGGGCGAGGCCCCTGGCAGCCATCGGGGCGAGGATATCGATATCCCGCTGGATCAGCGCCGACTTGGTCAGCAGCGTGACCGGGTGATTATGCGCCGACAGGATCTCCAGGAAGGTCCGCGTAAGCCGGAGGCGCCGCTCGACGGGCTGATAGGCATCGGTGTTCATGCCAAGCGCGATCGGCTTTACGACATAGGACGGGCGCGACAGCTCGCGCTTCAGGAGCTCTGGCCCGTCCGGCTTGAAGAACAGCTTGCTCTCGAAATCGAGGCCCGCAGACAGGCCGTGAAAGGCGTGTGTCGGGCGCGCGAAACAGTAGACGCAGCCATGCTCGCAGCCGCGATAGGGGTTGATCGTCCGGTCGAAGGAAATGTCCGGCGAGCGGTTGAAGGTGATGATCGTCTTCGCCGCTTCCGGTGTCAGCGTCGTCTCGAGGCGCCCGGCGGCTTCTTCCACCGTGCCCCAGCCATCATCGAAGGCCTCGCGCGCCTCGCGTTCGAAGCGGCCGGTCTGGTTCGAGATTGCGCCGCGCCCGCGATGCTCGAAACGCTCGGCAACGCCGGCACAATCGTCGCGCGATACACGTCCTGTCGGTTTGAGTTTCTGCGTCTGTCTCATTCCTGGCAAATTCAGCACAAGGAGCGGAACAAAACAAGAACAATCGGCGCAAAGCCTGTGGATGGAAGCAGGCCGGCCGGCGCTCTTCCGGCGTATCAGCCGCGCATTGTGTTGAAGCTGTAGATCATCCCGCGCAGGTGGGATGGCAGGGAGGCCGGGATGAACAGGTCGATGTCGGAAGACAGGGTCAGGCCGTCCGGCAGCGCGCCCACCTTGCTGGATACCGTGTTCAGCGTCATCGGCGATTTCTCAAAGCAGCGGCGGGCGCCAGACTCGCGGAAAATCGTCACGACATGATTGTGGCGACTGTCCTCGCAGATGCGGGTGTAGATCCGCTCGACCTCTTCTTCCGGGCCTTCGAGAATCTGCAGGAAATTCATGCCATTGAACAGCAGCGTGCCTGACACGCCGGCTTTCTTGTTGTTCCGGATGGCGGATTCGAGCACGTCCTGCATGTCTTCGGCGGACAAGTGGGTGTGAGAGGTGCTCACATAGGCAAGGCGGTACATTAAAGGCCCTTGTTGTTACGTTTGCTGACTTGGTTCAATGCAGCGCCCGGCGTCTATAACCTCAATCAAGATGACTGCACTCTGCCACCTTCATGACTGATAGTTAAACATTTTCCAGTCCTTGCCGGTGTCGATATCGATCAGCTGCGGCAAGAGCGAGACATGCGCGTGATCCGGCAGGTTCGACCAGACATCCTCCATGGCGTGCGGACCGGACCAGCGAACACCTGCAAAGACGTCCGGGGCGCGCAGGCTTTGGCTGAGGCCGAACAGCCAGAAGCCACCATCGGCGGCGGGACCGAACACGGCGCCCGTGCGGCGAAGGTGGCGTTCGGCCTGCCTCAGATGCCGGCGCGAAAGGCCCGGCGTGTCCGTGCCAACGAAGATGACCGGTCCATACGGTGCGCGCGTCATGGCCGCAGCAAGCCGGTCGCCCAGATCGCCGCGCACCTGCGGGACATGTTCGAACGCCAGCGGCCACAATCCGCCCAGCGTGTCGCCCACGGCTGACGGCGGTTCTATGTGCAGCTGCACCCGCCAGCCAAGGCCGCTCGCCGCGCGGACGGTCCGGGCGGTCGTAAAATGTGCGATGCGACGCGCCTCGGCCCGGCCCAGATCTTCTGCAAGACGGGTCTTCGAGACGCCCGCGCGCGGCGGCTTGGTGAAGATCATCAGGGTCGGTTTGGTCATGCAAATGCCATCAAGTCTGCTAAGCTCCAGAACAACCGAACGTATGACGAGGGGAATGGATCATATGAAAGGCCTTAAAAAGCTGGGCGCCCTGGCCATCATGATGGCCCTGGCAGGTTGCTATATTTCGCTTGAGCCGCTGATTGATGACAAGGCGGCAGTTCTGCCTGTCGACGGCCCGATTACCGTCTGCCTCGATGATGACGATCCATGCCTCACGCTTGAGCGGCGCGGCTATGGCTATTTCGCAGAGTCGCCGGACGAAGCGGAAGACGAGGTCGCGATCCGCTTTGCCCCGTTTGTCCAGGCCGCTGACCGGCAGGTCTTCATCGCCGAAGCAGGCATCAGGGAAGAGGATGGTATAGCCTACATGTACGGCCTCGCCCGCCGGCTGGCCGAACCGGATGCGCGCGGCGCCACCATGCAGATTGCCGCGCTGGACTGCGAGGAACTGGACGAAGCAGCGCTGGACGCTTTTGAGGCGAGCGGCGGGATGATCGACGATGGCAAGATTCGCGAATGCCAGCCGGCCTCGCTGGACCAGCTGAAGCAGACGCTGCTCGCCGCGCATGAGGCCGGGCTTGCCAGCGACGAGTGGTGGCAATTTCACTCCGAGGATTTCTAGCGGTATTCGCGGGCAAGCTTCTCCGGCGAAGCGCCCATCAGATAGCGGGTGATCAGCCAGGCATTCTTCCAGCTGCGCCTGCGCCAGCCGTCGCGCTCATACTTGGCGGCGGACGTGCGCGCTTCTGCCGAAAGGATGGCGAGCCGTTTGCGGCCGATGGCTTGCACGATACGGACATCTTCCATCAGCGGAATGTCGTCATAGCCGCCAATCTCGTCATAGAGCTTTCGAGGGATGAGCAGTCCCTGGTCGCCATAAGGCAGGCCGAGCCAGCGCGTCCGGCGATTGGCGCGTGAGGCGATGCGTTTCGCCATGCGCGCGTCGGAGCGGTAGACGAGCGAAAAGACGGCGGCCTTGTCCGGGCGGCTTTCGAGGTGATCGGCCACCCGCTCGGTCCAGTCGCGCGACAGGGCCGTGTCGGCATGCAGGAAAAGCAGCCATTCGCCGCGTGCCGCCTCCGCCCCGCGGATCAGCTGCGCCGCCCGCCCAGGTTCGCCCGTGACCAAGTCTGCGCCCGCGCCTTCGGCGATCAGGCGCGTCGCATCGTTCGACCCGCCATCGCTGATCACCAGTTCGCGGATCAGGCCCGCCTCGATGCCGGGTATCAGGCTGTCGATGCAGGCCGGCAGGTCGCCGCCGGCATTCAGGGTCGGAATGATGATCGAGATCGGTGCGGGCATCGCGTTTCTCTTAGCCCGAATTATCGCGGCGTCGAGTGCGGCGGTTTGCCGGGAACGGGCTGGCGCGGCCGCGCGTTTGGTGGGTCAGATATTAAAGACGGAAGGAAGACATTCATGTCGACGATCTACGAGACGCTGAAGAAAGACCATGACCGCCACCGCGAGCTGCTCGCCACCATTGCCGATACGCAGGGCGATAGCGAGACCCGGCGCAAGGCCTGGGATTCCTTCTACCACGATGTCAGCGCCCACGCCGCCGCCGAGGAAGAGACCTTCTATTCGAAGCTCATTGCGGACGAGGATGGCCAGCCCGAGGCGCGCCATTCGGTGGCTGAGCACAAAGAGATCGACGACATGCTGGAAGAGCTGAACGAAATCGACTTCTCATCGCCGGCCTGGCTGCCGAAATTCAAGGAAATGCGCCACCGCTACGAGCACCATATCGAGGAAGAGGAACAGGACATCTTTCCGGTCGCGGAAAACGTTCTAGGTGAAGATGGGAACGAAAAGTTCGGATCGGCGTTTGAGAAACGGAAAGACGCCGAGCTGGAGCTCGTCGAAGAGAAGGCCGAAGAAAGGCTCGAACAGTAGAGGTGGCAGGATCAGGCGCCGGACTTCACATCCGGTGGACATCCGCCAGATAAAGCCCGGGTGTAGAGCAACCCCTCCTCTTACGCCTGTGGCCCATCGGCCTGGAGTGTACCCCTCACACTCCAGGCTTTTTGTTTGTGGATAGCTCGTGCACACGCGCTGGACGGCCCCATGTTCAGGGATCATCTGTCCGGAGCGAGTCCATGAACCTGCATTCAATGATCATTCCCGCTTATATGAATGCGCTGGGAAACCTGTCCGGGGAGGTCGCGAAGGCAGTCGGCTGGGCCGGAGACTCCGACATCTCGGTAGATGCGCTGCTCAAAGCCAAGTTGGCGCCAGATATGTTCCCGCTTGAAACGCAGATTCGATTCACCTGCCATCAGGCGCGCGAAGTAGTGGCCCGACTGACGGACAAACCTGTCCCCGAAATTCCGCAGGTATCCGGGCTTGACGCTCTAAATGCTCTGATTGATCGCACAGTCGGCGAACTGGCTGCGGTTCCGGCCGATGCTTTTGATGGCGCGGAGGGGCGGCAGGTCAGGCTCGATCTGCCAAATGAAATGGTCTTCGAAATGACGGGCTTCGAATATGTCCGCGATTGGGCGCAGCCGCAGTTTCATTTCCATCGCATGACGGCTTACGCAATTATGCGCCACCTCGGTGTCCCGCTCGGCAAGGCGGACTATGTGGCCCACGCGCTAAAGTATCTTAAGTCACCGGTTTGAACAGATGCACGGCTTTCCGGTCGTCATCCCGGAATTCGGTTTAGCGAATGCCCGGGACGCAATGCCGTTAAGGTCAGTGGTCCTGAAGGACTGCGTCCCGGCTCTTCCTGCGGTCGGCCGGGAGGACGGTTGAAACGATCAGCTCAACGCTTCCAACCTTGCCTGAATGTTCAGCAGGTCTCTCCAGGCGCGACTCTTTTCTTCCGGGCGACGCAGCAGGAAGGCCGGGTGGAAGATCGGGAACATCGGGGCCTCATAGCCGCCCGGCGTCTTCAGCGCATGTTCCGACCCGCGCAGCTTCATGATGCCGACGCGCGACTGCAGCAGCGACTTCGCTGAAACCCCGCCTGCCGCGATGATCAGTTTCGGCTGGCCCAGCTCGATCATCCGGTCGACGAAAGGCCGGCAGAGTTCCAGCTCGTCATCGCTCGGATTGCGGTTACCCGGCGGGCGCCAGTAATTCACATTGGTGATGAAGGTATTTTCGGTGCGCGACAGGCCGATTGCGGCCAGCATCCTGTCGAGCAGCTGACCGGCCCTCCCGACAAAGGGCAGGCCTTTTGCGTCCTCCTCGGCGCCCGGGCCTTCGCCGATCACCATGACAGGGGCGCCCTGCACGCCGTCGAAACAGGCGGTGTTGCGCGCTGATTCCTTCAGGATGCAGCCGTCGAAGCCTTCAATCGCGGTCTTCAGCGCGTCCAGCGTATCGGCACCCGCGGCCAGTTCGCGCGCCTCGTTTACCCAGTCCGCATGGGTTTTCTTCATCAGGTGGCGCGGCAGGCGCTGAGGCTCTGCCTTGGCCGCAGGTGCAGCGGCGGCGCGGGCTTCAGCGGCCTTGCGCAGCGCCCGCATCTGCACCTCGTCAGCCTCCACGCCCATTTCGCCCCACCAATCGGTGAGGGCCTTTAACGCTAGGGAAGGATCAGGCTGGGACATACAGACCCTTTGGCAATCGGCGGATTCGACGGTAGACCGTCACCAGCACATGTATAGGGCAGGCGGGCAGGCGCCGCCACAGTCGGGAGTGAATTGATGAGCGAAGCAGTGGAACGCGAATCCATGGAATTCGATCTTGTGATCGTTGGCGGCGGGCCTGCAGGCCTTGCGGCAGCGATCCGGGCGAAGCAACTGGCAAATGAAGCCGGCGACGAGCTGGAAGTCGTCGTGCTCGAAAAAGGCGGCGAGATCGGCGCCCACATCCTGTCGGGCGTGGTGGTCGATCCGGTCGGCCTGGACGCCCTCATCCCCGACTGGCGCTCGCGCGACGACCGTCCGCTGAAGACGGAAGTGACGGGCGACAAATTCATCTGGCTTGGCCCGAAGGGCTCGATGGACATCTCCTGGCTGCCCATGCCGGGCTATATGAAGAACCACGGCAATTTCACCGGCTCGCTCGCCAATGTGACGCGCTGGCTCGGCCAGGAAGCGGAAAATCTCGGCGTTCAGGTCTTCCCCGGCTTTGCCGCATCCGAAGTTGTCTATGGCGACAATGGCGAAGTGAAGGGCGTCGTGGCCGGCGTCATGGGCATCGCCGCCGATGGCAGCCACAAGCCGGACTATGAGCCGGGCATGGAGCTGCTTGGGAAATATGTCCTGTTCGCTGAAGGTGCGCGGGGCTCGCTCTCCAAGCAGCTGATCGCGAAATACGCCCTCGATGAAGGCAAGGAGCCGCAGAAGTACGGCATCGGCCTGAAGGAACTCTGGTCTGTGCCGGAGGAGAATTTCAAGGAAGGTTACGTCCAGCATACGCTCGGCTGGCCGCTTGACGACAAGACAGGCGGCGGCAGCTTCCTCTATCATTTCCGCGATGGCGGAGAGCCCTTCGTCTCGCTCGGCTTCGTCGTGCACCTCAACTACAAGAACCCCTACCTGTCGCCCTATCAGGAGCTTCAGCGCTGGAAGCACCATCCCGACATCCTGAAATACATCGAGGGCGGCAAGCGCGTGGCCTATGGCGCGCGGGCCATCGTCGAGGGCGGCCACCAGTCGCTGCCGAAGCTGACCTTCCCGGGCGGCGCACTGATCGGCTGTTCGGCCGGCTTCGTGAATGTGCCGCGCATCAAGGGCAGCCACAATGCCATCCTGACCGGCATGATGGGCGCCGAAGCCGCCGTCGCCGCGATCAAGGAAGGCCGCCAGGGCGACGAGCTGCACGCCTATGCCGAAGCCTATGAAGGCTCTTCGGTCCGCAAGGAACTCTTCGCCGTGCGTAACGTGAAGCCGCTCCTGTCGAAACTGGGCACGACCATCGGCACGCTGATGGGTGGTGTCGAGATGTGGACCACGAAAATCCTCGGTGGCTTCTCCTTCTTCGGCACGCTGAAGCACGGCAAGTCCGATGCGCAGGCGCTTGAGCCCGCTTCCAAGCACAAGCCGATCGATTATCCCAAGCCTGATGGCAAGATCAGCTTCGACAAGCTGACCAATGTCTCCTTCACCAACACCAACCATGCCGAGGACCAGCCGGTCCACCTGATCGTCAAGGATATGGAGCTGCAGAAGAAGTCCGAGCACGACGTCTATGCCGGTCCGTCTGCGCGTTATTGCCCGGCAGGTGTGTATGAGTGGGTCGAGGAAGAAGGCAAGGAGCCGCGTTTCCAGATCAATTCGCAGAACTGCATCCACTGCAAGACCTGCGATATCAAGGACCCGAACCAGAACATCAACTGGACCACGCCGGAAGGCGGCGGCGGACCGGCCTATCCGAACATGTAGGGTGCCAGGGGGCCATTTTGGCTGACGATGTCGAGAGTTTCGAGTTCAAGCCGGCCCTTATGCGGGGCCGGGACAACTGGACCCTGGACGCCGGCTTCCTGACCCGGAATGGCGAGCTCTTCTGCAGCCTCGACAATGTCGCCGGTGTTCGGTTCGCGCAGCTGTCAGCCCGCCATACGCACAGTTCGTGGCTCGACCTCAAGCTTGAAGACCGCAAGGAGCGCATTTCCTGCAACCTCCCGCCGGGCGATGAAAGCAACAGCCAGTTCCTTGCGCTCGCCGCAGCGATCCTGGCCGACCTTGAAACGCGAAAGCCCGGCCTGAAGGTGGCGTTCGGGGCCGGCGGCGCGGTGCGCATCGCGATGTTTGCGATTGGCCTCCTTGCACTGGTTTTCGGTCTGATCGTGTGGATCATCCTCGCCAATGGCGGGGTCCGCGAGAGCAGGGCGCTGATGGCCTTCCTTTTCGCGGGCGGCTTTGTTCTCTTCGGCGGTGGCCTGGCCTGGTCCTACCGGCCATGGGCGCCGGCTGCCATGGTACCGGTCGAGACGGCCCGGTTACTTGTCGCGGGTCTGGCGCTGGACGATCAGCCAGAGCAGGGCCAGGACGACGGCGAAGCTCCAGAAGACCGCGAAGGGTAGCGCGCCGCCGCCGGATGCGGCGATCACGGCGCCGACCGCGCAGGCCGCTGACAGCCCCCACCACGCGACGGCGACGTCCCAGTGGCCCCAACCGGCTTTCCGCAAGGCCTGGTAGGCATGGTCGGTGTGGGCCTCGAACCACGCATCGCCATGCTTGGCGCGCATGATCAGGGTCAGCAGGACATCCACGAGGAAGGGCAGGGCGAGCGTGGCGACTGTCCATACGGAGAGGCCCGAGATCAGTGCCAGCGTCGCAAACAGCCCGCCAAGGCCGAACGCTCCGCAATCGCCCGCATAGAGCGTGCCTTTCATATTGTGCACGAGGAAACCGGCTATCGCCGCAATGATGACGGCCAGGCCCGGCGGGAAGGCTTCAGCGAAGACAACCGCCTGCGCACTGCCCAGCCCGGCAAACATGATGCCCAGCGAGCCGATGGACAGGCCGTTGCTGCCATCCATGAAGTTCGCCGCATTGGTAAAGACGATCAGCCACAGCGCCGAGCCAGCCAGCGTCACGACCGGCAGGCTGATAGAACCGAAGGGCGTGTCGAGCGCCGGGACGGCGTTTCCCAGAAATGGTGCTGCGATACAGATCAAGCCGACCAAGGCCAGCTTGACCTTTGCGGTCATGCCGAAAACATCATCCCAGGCACCGATCAGACAGAGCATTGATGCGATGGCGAGTGCGACGAGGATGAAGTCGAAGTCGCCTGGCAGCCAGTCGCTCTCAGCCATGCCGGGCACCCATTCATAGCCGACGGCTGCGAGGGCAAAGACAATCGCGATAGCGAATACGATTCCCATGCCGCCGAGGCGTGGCACCGGTGCGGCCTGCTGTTTGCGCTGGCCGTCCGGTGCGTCCACAACGCCGGACCGCTTGGTCAGCGCGCAGGCCGCATAAGCCAGAGGAGAGGCGATCAACGCGCCGGAGAGGGACAGGATGAACGGCATCAGTGTGCCTGGCTCCCGCCAAGCAGCGTCGGTGCGATCCACCAGCGCGGATGGCGCATACGTAGCGTTTCGCTGGCGTGCCGCAGATCCGTCCGCGATGAAAAAAGCGCGAAACAGGTAGCACCGGAGCCCGACAGCCGGGCCAGCAAGCTGCCCTTCAGCCCGGCCAGCTCACCGAGGACATTGGCGATTTCCGGCACGATCGAGATCGCGGGTGCCTGAAGGTCGTTGCGGGTCTCGGCTTCAAGCCAGGCGGCAAGCGTCTCAACGCCCTCGAAATCCGGCAACTCGGCCAGTTCGAGCGGAGCAGCCTGCCCCGCCGCATCGAAGGCGCGGAAGACCGGTCCGGTCGGACAGGCGAGTCCCGGATTGACCAACAGGATTGGCAGGTCCGGCAGGTTCGGCACCGGCGTGACCTGCTCGCCCTCGCCACGCATCAGGCAGGGGCGACTGAGGAAAGCGGCCGGGACATCGCCGCCGAGGCTCGCGGCGATGGTCATCGCGACCGGCGGGGTCAGTGTGCCGAGTTTCACCAGGATGCGCAGCATTGCTCCGGCATCGGCCGAGCCGCCGCCCAGACCGGCGGCCACTGGCAGCTCCTTGTGCAGGCTCATCGCCATGGGCGGCACGCGCAGTCCGCGCGCCTGGCAGGCGGCAAGCGCCTGTACGACGAGATTGTCCGGTGTCGCCAGATCATAGGTCGCGAACTGGCCGTGCAGGTCGAGGCTTGGCTGGGTGGCCTTGCGGGCTTCCAGACGGTCGGAGGCTTCAGGGCCGGCAAACATCACCAGCGAATCGAGGTCGTGGCGCCCGTTCTCCTTTGCCGGGCCAACATGCAGGAACAGATTGACCTTCGCCGGGGCCAGCATCAGGGACGCTGAGCCTGCGCTGGATAAGGCTTCGGCCCGGTGAGCAGCTTGCGCCGCAGGTCCTCGATCTCGTCCTGGTTTTCGACAAGGGTGATTGCCCGCTGCCACTGATAGCGCGCTTCGGTCGTGCGGCCTGCAGCCCAGTAGGCGTCGCCGAGATGGTCGTTGATTTCGGCTACTCCGGGGGAGAGTTCGACTGCGCGTTCGAGGTATCCAATGGCGGTTTCAATATCGCCCAGCTTGTAATGTGCCCAGCCGAGACTGTCCGTGATCGCGCCGCTGTCGGGGCGAAGCGTCAGGGCCCGGCGGATCATGTCCAGACCGGCTTCAAGATTGGTGCCCCGGTCGACCCAGCTATAGCCAAGATAGTTCAGCACCTCAGCCGAATTCGGATTGAGCGCGAGTGCCTTTTCCAGATCCGCTTCCGCCAGCGGCCAGAGACCGAGCGTTTCGCGCAGCGCGCCACGTGCATAGTAAAGCCGCCAGTCCGAGCGGTTCTCCCGGGTGTCCTGCTCGATGATCTCGGTAAAGACCTGCGCGGCCTCGCCGTCGCGGTCGAGCGAGCGCAGCAGGTCGCCCATCTGGATCTTGAGGTCGCGATCCGGGTTGTTGGCGAGGGTGCGGTAGACCAGGTCGAGGGCCTTCTCGTTCTGCTCATCGCGCCGCAGGGCCCAGGCAAGCTGGCCGCGCGCGCTGGTGTAATAGGGTGAGCTGACCGGGATCGACTCCAGCATCTGGATCGACTCGCCGCTGCGCCCGGCCGTATCCAGCGCGTCGGCCCAGAGCGAGCGGGCCGCATGCAGGTCGGGGTCGAGGCGCAAGGCGACGGCGTAGTAGACACCTGGCAGGTCCGTCTGCGACTGCGCTGCCAGGGCTGCAGCAGGCACATAGACCGACAGCGCGGCCCCCTGGCGCGCATCCAGGCGCTGTACGCTGAGTGTCTCACCGGCCCGGATGCGCTCTGCGAGGTTCGAGACCACCGGATTGGGGCCGGCATGCGTCAGGAAATTTTCAAGCACGCCCAGCGCCTTCTCGCTCTCGCCATTGGCCGACAGCAGCCGGGCATAGCTGTCGGCAGCCACGGCGATCAGCGTGCCATTGGCATCGATCCGCGAGAACGTGTCGAGCGCGGATTCATCGTCGCCGCTCGCTACTTCCATCAGCGCGAGCAGGTTGAGGACCAGGCTGTCGAGATAAGGGTCGCCGCTGGACGCATCGAGCAGCGCCATCTGTGCTTCGCCCGGCTTGCCTTCGCCGAACAGCGCCCAGGCGCGCAGCGAAGTGAAGATCAGTGCATTAAAGACGGCCGGCTCGTCGCCCACGAGCTGTACCGGGACGGAGCCATAGTCCTTGCGGGCCAGCGCATCGGCAGCCAGCGTCATGCGCGCCAGGTCCGAGCTGGACAGCGTTCCCGCGCCGGCCTTCGCCGAGATGGAGCGGGCAAGGCCAAACTCGTCGGCGAGCAGGGCAGAAAAGACCGCGCGGTCGATGATCGACAGGTCGCCTGGCCGGTCGCGCGCGACAAGCGCGTACTTCTCGGCCGCCTCGACCGGATCGTTGATCAGGGAAGCGTAGCGGGCAATCAGGAACTGGCTGTAATTGTCAGCTGCTGCAGCTGTGGCCGCTTCGGCACGCGCGGCGGCCAGCCGCGCAGCCA
Organism: Henriciella mobilis; assembly: GCF_003576285.1. NCBI lineage: Bacteria > Pseudomonadati > Pseudomonadota > Alphaproteobacteria > Hyphomonadales > Hyphomonadaceae > Henriciella > Henriciella mobilis. Next base: position 769,706 of record NZ_QWFX01000005.1, read on the forward strand.
GCGTTTCCTCGCGGCTGTCTGCGACTGTGGCACAGCCGGCAAGACAAAGCAGGGCAATGGAGGCGACGGACCCGAGACGCAACATAGTCATTAGATGATCGAAACTCCCGCCGAGTGCAAATCTGCCGTTCAGGTTCGGCACCGGCTAACGCCCTGACCCTTTAAGCATTGTGGTGCCTGAAGATTGAGAAAACGCAATCTTCAGGCCAGTTCCGCCTCAGATATCCTGGCGGCTGACTTCGCCCTGGTCGCCGAGAGAAACGTCCGGAAGTGGCTTCTTCTCAGGTGGCGGACCGTCGATGCCATTTTCCAGCTTGTCCTTGATCTTGGCGCGCTTGTCCTCGCTCGGATAGTCGCCCAGCGCCCGGCGCCAGGCTTCCTTGGCCGCTTCCTTGTCGCCAAGGTGCCAGTAGATATCGCCGAGGTGGTCCTCGATTTCCCAATGTGTATTCGGTGCGAGTTCCCGGCGGCTCTGTTCGATGTAGCGCTTGGCCCCTTCAAGGTCGCCGAGCTTGTAGCGGGCCCAGCCGAAACTGTCGGCGATATAGGGATCCGAAGGGGCGAGCGAGTTGGCGCGCGCCAGAACGCGATAGGCCTCTTCGAACTTGTCGGTATGCTCGACGAGGAAATAGCCGAGCGTGTTGAGCATGTAGGGATCGTTCGGCCGGGCCAGCGCCTCGGTGCGGATCAGGCGCAGCGCCTCGTCAATCTCGTCGGCTTCTGCCAAGGCATTCGCAAGCGCCATGCGGCGGTCATGTGTATCGTCCAGCTGGCGGGCTTCGCGGGCATGGTAGAGCGCCTGGTCGAACTGGCCGAACTGCGAATAGATGGCTGAGCTTGAGCCATGCGCATTCGCCTTCTCGGCATCGGTTTCGGCGAGGTCAGGCATGAGTTCGGCGATCTCGGTGGCTTTTGGCTCATCGTCCAGTAGCGCGTAGATCATCATCGCTGTGGAATAGGTCCCCAGCGCCTCATCCTCTTCGGCAAGGTCAATCGCTTTGTCGAGCGCGGCGCGGGCCTTGTCGTCATGGCCGAGACGGACCTGCGACTGGGCGACGGCAAGCTGCAGCCCGGCCGTCATTTCAGGGGCTGCGCGCGCGACATGGGCGGCCGCTTCGAAAAGGGTTTCATCGTAAAGGTCGCCGACCACGCCGAGCCGCAGCCCGTCATTGCCCGGATCGATGAGGAGGGCGAGCTGGTCAAATGCCGATTTCGTATCGTCAAAGCCGCGAATCCGCTCCCCGGCCAGCGCCGAGCGGATCAGCCGCTGATAGGCGAGCGACAGGGAGTAGTCGCTCATTGAGCGCGCAAACGCACCGTCCACGTCAAGCGCTTCGGTCTCAAGGCCGCGGCCGGTTTCGAGCTGGTTGATCGCCGCGGCATAGGAAGCGGTCTCTTCCGGCTCGGCCTCGGCCAGCCGTTCATACAGCGCCTTGGCCTCGTCGAGCCGGCCAAGCCGGCGCAGCAGCAGCGCCTGGCGGGCGATGACCAGTTTCACATGGCTGTAGAGCAGGTTCTGTGGATCGAACTCATGTTCCGGTGCCTGGATCTTCGTCGGCGTGATCGCGGAATAGACGGCGAGGGCTTCTTCCTCGCGTCCGGCAACATCGAGCAGGGCAGCGAGGGACAGGTCGCCGGTCAGGCCGGGCAGGCGCGAGCCGACTGTCCTGTGGGCATCGACGGCAGCGTCGAAGTCACCGCTCTGGGCGAGGTACCAAGCCTCCAGGAAGCCGGCCATGGCCGCCATCTCTTCGCTTTCGAGCGCCGGCTGCAGGGTTTCGAGCGCGGCGGCGGGATCGTGGCCGGCAGCCTTGTCGATCGACAACACGATCGAGGCAAACGGGGTCGGCTCGCCCTCGCGTTGGTTATTCGTCCTGATCGAGGCGATGAAAGCCGCCATGTCGCCCGCCTTCACGGCATCGACCGGCGAGTCGTAGGCCAGCAGGCCGACCGGCCGGCCATCCTCGTCGAGCACCGCCGTCTTCATGGCCGCGTCCGACACGTCGTAGACGCCGCTATAGGCTGACAGGGCACCGAGGACTTCCTGCTTGCGCGCATCCAGCGCCTGCTGTTCGGATGCTGAAAGACTGCTGCCGCCAGCCGGGTTCGCACAGCCCGCAATGCAAAGAGAAGTAAGCGCGATCGCAGACGTCAGAAGCTGTCTCATGAGTGTCCTCGTGGCCGGTCAAAAAACTGTGCCGGGGCAGGGCGGGCCTGTCCAGTCCCGGCCAGCTGATACCAGAGATGTGGCATGAGTCTGACCGGAACTGTGATTGGCATATGGCGAAGCAGCAGGCTCAGTAGGCCCGCTTGACGCAGAAGTCGGCGAGGTCGCTCAGCACGTCCCGCCACTGGCTTTCAGGAAGGGTCTTGAGCGCCGATTTCGCGAGGCCCGCATAGGCTTCGGCTTCGGCGATCGTTGCTTCGGCGGCGCCGGTCGTGCGAATGAGATGGATGGCCCGGGCAAGGTCATTGTCGGTCTGTGTCTCGACATTCAGGGCCCGCTCCCAGAAAGCATGGTCCTCGGTCTGGCCGCGGCGCCGCGCAATGATCACGGGCAGTGTGACCTTGCCTTCCCGGAAGTCGTCGCCGACCGCCTTGCCGATAATGGAGGTTGCGCCGCCATAATCGAGGACATCGTCGACAATCTGGAAAGCCAGGCCGAGATTCTTGCCATAGGTCGCCAGCGCCGGGGCATGGTCCTCGCTGCCGCCAGACAGGGCGCCGGCCCGCGCGGCCGCTTCGAACAGTGCAGCGGTCTTGGCTTCAATGATGGCGAGATAATCTTCTGTCGGCAGGTCCAGCTTGCCCTGGGCGGCGAGCTGGCGAACTTCGCCCTCGGCAATCACCGAGGATGCATTCGACAGGATGTCGAGGATTTCCAGCGAACCGGTTTCGACCATAAGCGTAAAGGCCCGCGCGAACAGGAAGTCGCCGACCAGGATGGAGGCTGAATTGCCCCAGACAGACTTTGCGGCAGGCTTGCCGCGCCTGAGGTCGCTCTCATCGACGACGTCATCATGCAGGAGGGTGGCGGTGTGGATGAACTCGACCGCCGCTGCGAGGGCGTGGGTCGAAGGGTTGGCGCCGCCGACAGCCTGGGCGGCTGCCAGGGTCAGCATTGGCCGCAAGCGCTTGCCGCCCGCTGACACAATATAACCCGACAGGTCCGGAATGATGTCGACCGGGCTCTTGGCGCGCTGGCGCAGCAGCGTCTCGACGCCTTCAAGATCGGATTCAAGGAGCGACTGGAGCCTGTCGATGACAGACTTGATATTGCCGGAATTGCGCGCTGTGGCAGTAATGGTCACGAGGGGTCCTGTACTCTAAGGCTCAGGGCAGTAGCTATGATTAGCATGAAGTTGCAATAACATGGCTGCGATCAAGGGCCGCATATAGCGGAATAAGAGTTATGGAAGAAGTGTTTCGCACAAATGATCCCGTCAAGCTCAGCTATATCCGCCACTTGATGGCGGAGGCGGGGATCGCCTGCTACGTCCTCGATGAGCACACCGCCTATATCGACGGGCGAGGGCCGATGGTGCCGATCCGTGTGGTCGTTCACCCCGATGATGCCGAGCGGGCCCGCAGCGAACTGAGCGAGCTTGACCAGGATGGCTGAACCGGATGTGACGGCCGATGCCTTCCTTGGCGGCCATGTCACCGTGTTCCAGACGAAGAAGGGGTTTCGCGCAGGGACTGACAGCGTCCTGCTCGCCGCTGCGCTGGATGCTGAGCAGACCGGCGAGGCCTGCGAGTTCGGCTGCGGGGCAGGGGGCGCGCTGTTCCCCGCGGCGTGGCGGTTGAAAAAGGCTAATTTTACAGGGCTTGAGGCCGATCCCCTGATGCTCGATCTGGCGCGCAGGGGGCTGGCGGAAAACGGCTTTGGAGAGCGGGTGCAGCTGCTCCAGCAGGACATCGCCCAAATCCCGCGCGACTGGGAGAACCGCTTCGATATCGCTTTTTCCAACCCGCCCTTCTTCGAGGCGGGCAAGATCACAGCGCCCGGCGAAGGCCGCGAGCGCGCCTACCTGGAGTCGGTCCCGCTCAAGGACTGGATTGGCGCGATGCTGTTCACGCTGAAGCCGAAGGGCCGCTTCGTGATGATCCACCGCGCCTCGGAACTGGCCCGCATCCTCGCGGCGATCGAGCGGCGCACCGGCGAGATCACCGTGATGCCGGTGCGCTCCTGGCCGGGGGCCGATGCCAAGCGGGTCATCGTGAAGGCGCGCAAGGGTCTGCGGTCCGGCCCGATGCGGCTGCTCGCCGGGATCGACATCTATGAGTCAAAAGGCGGTCCGCGCACGGCGCTTATGGAAGAGATTTCACGTTCCGGCGGCGCGCTGGATTGGTGAGAATCCAGTTGATTGGGATATGGCCCATCTCTTTGAGGTCGGTGCCTTGTCCAACAATTGCCGCTTTCCGTGTTAAAGTGAATTTATGCAGGTCTATTTCACCATGCTGATGATCTCCGGCGGGATTGCCGGACTGGCTGCCGGTGTGCTGGCGCATCCGAAATTCTACGCCGTGGTGTTCAACAAGAGCCGCTTCGACAGCGCCGATCACGATCACGCCTGCGACTGATCGCGCGGCGGGCTCTCGGCACCCTGCAGTTGCGCAACCTGCCGTCTGGGAGTAGGCCGGAAACCTTTCTATCTGGCCACCGACTCAGGCGCCCCATGACTGCACCGACTGCCCGCGAAAAACCCGCTTCCTTCCAGGACCTTATCCTGCGGCTCCAGGCCTATTGGGCCGCGCAGGGCTGCGCCATCCTGCAGCCCTATGACATGGAAGTCGGCGCCGGGACGCTGCATCCGGCGACCGTGCTGCGGGCCCTCGGGCCGAAGGATTGGCGCGCCGCCTATGTCCAGCCCTCGCGCCGCCCCGCCGATGCGCGCTATGGCGAAAACCCCAACCGGCTCGGCCATTACTACCAGTACCAGGTCATCCTGAAGCCGAACCCGGCCAATCTCCAGGACCTCTATCTCAACTCGCTCTACGAGATCGGCATCGACCCGTCCGTCCACGATATCCGCTTTGTCGAGGATGACTGGGAGAACCCGACCGTCGGCGCCTGGGGGCTTGGCTGGGAAGTCTGGTGCGACGGCATGGAAGTCAGTCAGTACACCTATTTCCAGCAGGTTGGCGGGCTCGACGTCTTCCCGGTCTCGGGCGAACTGACCTACGGCCTCGAACGCCTCGCCATGTATGTGTTCGGCGTCGACAATGTCTACAACCTGCCTTTCAACGACCCGGCCTCGGAGACCCCGCTCTCCTATGGCGACGTCTTCCTGCAGAATGAGCGTGAGCAGTCGGCCTTCAATTTCGAGCTGGCCGATGTCGAGATGCTGCAGAGCTGGTTTACCGGCTGCGAGAAGCAGTCCACGGCGCTGCGCGAGGCGGGCAAGCCGCTTCCCGCCTATGACTTCGCGCTGAAGGCCTCCCACGTCTTCAACCTGATTGATGCGCGCGGGGCGATCTCCCCGACCGAGCGCCAGGCCTTTATCGGCCGGGTGCGCGACCTGGCCCGCGGCGCGGCCGAGCTGTGGGCGAAACAGGAAGAGGAGCGCGCGGCATGAGGCTGGCGGCGTTCCTCCCGGTTGCACTGATGCTCGCCGCCTGCGGTGAGGGGCCGGCGACGCCGCCCGAGACCGCGCCGGCCGCCCCGGTCATCGCGACCGACATGGTGAACCCGGTCGAGGACCCGTTCTGCACCTTCACCGCCGAAAACGCCGAGACGAGCGGCGAGGAGATCCCCTACGTCTTCGTCACCAGCATCGGCGACAGTGTCTATCATGGCTATGCCAAGCTGGACGGCACGGTACGCGAGCTGACCGAGATAGAGGCCGGCTTCGGCGCGGGTCTGGAAACCCGCCGCTATGTCACCGACGACGACAGTATTGAGCTGGAAGTCATCCTGCTGACCGAGCAGGAGCGGCCGACGGCCACCGAATATACCGGCTCCGTGCGCGTGATTTACCCGGTTGAGGGCGAGGCCGTGAAATTCTATGGCGAGTGCCAGGCGGAGGACTGAACCATGTTCAAGCAAGTCGCGGGCGCACTGTGCGCCATCAGTCTGGTGGCCTGTTCTGGCGGTCAGGCGGCGGACGAAGCGCCAGAGACCGCGGCGCTGGTCATCGAAGAGATGCATGTGCCGCACTCGAACACCTACTGCAATCTCATGAAAGCCGATCACGAATTCGTCTATGATGATCAGGAGACTTGGAAGTTCGTCTTCATCACCGATGTGATGGGCGATCCGCAGCCGGCCACGATCCGCATCAATGGCGAGGACATGCGCTTCAATGAGGAAAGCCGCACCGCCGACGAAAGCGGCCTGGAAACCTGGCGCTACCGCTCCGAGGATGGCGATATCGCCGTCGAGCTGCAGCTTCGCGAAACCGGGTCCGGCCAGGAATATACCGACTATGAAGGCACGATGGCGATCGTCGAGCCTGTCCAGACAGAACAAATTGCGGTGAAGGGTGATTGCGGCGTCTGAACGCGTCGCGCCGCCATCCAGACACCAAGCACGGGACTTGAAACGACTTCATGGCTGAACTGCTACTCGAACTCTTTTCCGAAGAGATACCCGCCCGCATGCAGGCGAAGGCCGAGGCTGACCTGAAGGCTGCCGTCGAAAGCGGCCTGTCCGAGGCTGGCGTGGCCTTCGAGCGGATCACGGCCCTCTCCGGCCCGCGCCGCCTGACGGTCTGTGTCGAGGGGCTGCCGGCCAAATCGGCTGATGTGAAGGAAGAGCGTAAGGGCCCGAAGGTCGGCGCGCCGGAGAAGGCGGTCGAGGGTTTCCTGCGCGGGGCGGGGCTCAATTCCATCGATGAGGCCGAGGTGCGCAGCGACCCGAAGAAGGGCGATTTCTACGTCGCTGTCCGCGAGGTGCCGGGGCGTCCGCTGCCGGACATCATCGCCGAAATGGTGCCGGACATCGTGCGCAGCTTCCACTGGCCGAAGTCGATGCGCTGGGGCCGCGGCGAGCTGCGCTGGGTGCGCCCGCTGCAGCGCGTGCTCTGCATCTTTGACGGCAAGGTGGTCGACTTCGAGATTGACGGCCTCAAATCGGGCAATGAGACCGAAGGCCACCGCGTGCATGGGCGGGGACCCTTCAAGGTTTCCTCCTTCGACGAGTACAAGACGCTGCTCGAAAGCAAGGGCTCGGTCATTCTCTCGCGGGAGGACCGGCGCCTTCTCATCGATGAGCAGGCGCACGTGATCTGTCATGAACGCGGGCTCGAGCTGGTCGAGGACAAGGGCCTGCTGGAAGAGGTGACCGGCCTCGCCGAATGGCCGGTCGTCATCCTCGGCGACATGGACCCTGATTTCCTCTCCCTGCCGGGCGAGGTCATCCAGCTCTCCATGCGCACCCACCAGAAATACTTCGCCGTACGCGACCCGAAGACCGGCGATCTCGCGCCGCACTTCGTCGTGGTGGCGAATATTGACGCCACCGATGGCGGCAAGGCGATTGCCGAGGGCAATAGCCGCGTCCTGTCAGCCCGGCTCGATGATGCACGCTTCTTCTGGGACAATGACCGCAAGACGCCGCTCGCGACCATGGCCGAGAAGCTGAAGACCATCGACTTCAAGAAGGAACTCGGCACGGTGGCCGACAAGGTTGAGCGGGTCGCTGCGCTGGCGCGCGAGCTGGCGCCCAAGGTCGGCGCCGATCCGGATGTTGCCGAACGCGCCGCCCGCCTCGCCAAGGCCGATCTCGTCTCCGGAATGGTCGGCGAATTCCCCGAGCTGCAGGGCGTGATGGGCGGCTATTATGCCCGCGAGCAGGGCGAGGATGAGGCTGTCGCCACCGCCATTGCCGAACATTACAAGCCTGTCGGCCCGTCAGACCAGGTCCCGTCAGAGCCGGTGAGCATCGCGGTTGCCCTCGCTGACAAGCTCGACACGCTGGTCGGCTTCTGGGCCATCGACGAGAAACCCACCGGCTCGAAGGACCCGTTCGCGCTCCGCCGCGCCGCGCTGGGCGTCGTGCGGATCATTCTGGAGAATGAGGTTCGGCTGGGGCTACTAGGCCTTTTTGCCAAGCACGCGATGAATTTTGCTCCAGTATTCCGTCATGTTGATTTGTTGGAATTTTTTGCCGACCGCCTGAAGCAATACCTGCGCGATGCCGGCGCCCGCTACGACCTGATCGATGCCGTCTTCGCGCTCGGCGAGGATGATCTCGTCCTCATCGTCAAGCGCGTCGAGGCGCTCGGGGCGTTCCTCGAGACCGATGACGGGGCGAACCTGCTGGCCGGTTACAAGCGCGCGGCAAACATCCTCAAGGCCGAGGAAAAGAAGGACGGAAAAGCCTATGAAGGCACCCCCGATCCGGCCCTTTTCGAGCAGGACGAGGAACGATCCCTCGCCGCAGCCATTACCGAATCAGTGACCAGCGCGGAGGCAGCATTGGCCGGCGAAGACTTCGAAAAAGCCATGGGAGCGTTATCATCACTCCGGGCCCCTGTTGATGCTTTCTTTGATGCTGTAACGGTCAACGCGGAAAGCGCCGAGTTGAGGCAAAACCGCCTCTTGATTCTCACGAGTATTCGTGACGCTTTGCACCGCGTCGCCGACTTCTCGAAGCTGGCGGCATAATTTACCGGGAGCGCTTCGAATGCTGATCATTCTGCTCCTGGCCGGCCTTTTGGGGCTTTGGATCTGGAGCTTGTTGAACATGCCTTCGAAGCGGGCACTGGAAATCTTTGAAGCGCATGGCGAGACGCCCTCGGCGGCCTCTGACCGTGACTGCGCTTTCGTGACAGATCTGTACCGCCGCTTCGGGACAAGCCCCTTCACGCTGAAGGCCGTCCGGGACCGTCACCTCGACCGGGAAATCGCCGGGCAATTTGGCGTAAATCCTGCAAGCCTGGACGACCTGGAGGCGCTGGGCGTGCGGTTGCCAAAACTGAATTTGCTGGTGTCCTTCGAGCCGGGGCGCTATCGCCTCACGCAGAAGGGTGCCGAACTGGCGGAACGCCTGGAACGGACACATAAGAGTTTGGAGAACGCATAAATGGCTGACACGGCGGAGACACTCACCAAGGAACAGTGGGTCTATTCCTTCGGTGGCGGTACGGCTGATGGCAACACCACCATGAAGAACCTGCTCGGCGGCAAGGGCGCGAACCTCGCCGAGATGGCCCGGCTGGGCCTGCCGGTTCCTCCGGGCTTCACCATCACCACCGCCGTCTGCACGGCGTATTACGAGAATGGCGAGACCTATCCGAGCGATCTCACCGAGCAGGTGAACGATGCGCTGGCCGCCGTCGAAAAGGAAACCGGCAAGGTCTTCGGCGATGCCGACAACCCGCTGCTGGTGTCGGTGCGTTCGGGCGCGCGGGCCTCCATGCCGGGCATGATGGACACCGTCCTCAACCTCGGCCTGTCGGAGGTCACCGTGAAGGGCCTCGCTGCCAAGGCCGGTGAGCGCTTCGCCTATGATTCCTATCGCCGCTTCATCCAGATGTACTGCAATGTCGTGCTCGGCCTGAAGCATGACACGTTCGAGCACATCCTGGACGACTACAAGGAGCGCCAGGACTACCAGCTCGATACCGAGATGACGGCTGAGGACTGGAAGGAAATCATCGTCCAGTACAAGGCCGCTGTCGAGAAACAGCTCGGCCGGCCGTTCCCGGACGATCCGCGCGAGCAGCTCTGGGGCGCCATCGGTGCGGTGTTCGGTTCTTGGATGAACGACCGCGCCATCCTGTACCGCAAGCTGAACGACATCCCGGCCGAATGGGGCACGGCGGTGAACGTCCAGTCCATGGTGTTCGGCAATATGGGCGACACCTCGGCCACGGGCGTTGCCTTCACGCGCGACCCGTCGACCGGCGAGAAGGTCTTCTACGGCGAGTTCCTGATCAATGCGCAGGGCGAGGATGTCGTGGCCGGTATCCGTACGCCAGCGCCGATCTCGCATTCACGCGCTGAGGCGATCGGCTCCGATGAAGCCCCGCTCGAAGACGCGATGCCGAAAGTCTATGAGGAGCTGGTGGCCGTCGCGAACAAGCTCGAGAGCCACTATCGCGACATGCAGGACATCGAGTTCACGGTCGAGGACAACAAGCTCTACATGCTGCAGACCCGCAACGGCAAACGCACCGCCGCGGCTGCGCTGAAGATCGCTGTCGACATGGCCGAAGAGGGCCTCATCAGCGAGGAAGAAGCCGTCCTGCGCCTGATGCCGGGCCAGCTCGACCAGCTGCTCCACCCGACCATTGCGCCGGATGCAACGCGTGACCTCATCGTCAAGGGCCTGCCGGCCAGTCCCGGCGCCGCGGTTGGCAAGGTGGTCTTCGATTCCGACGAAGCCGCATCGCTTGCTGAAAAGGGCGAGGACGTCATCCTGATGCGCGTCGAGACTTCGCCTGAGGACATTCACGGCATGCACGCGGCCCGCGCCATCGTGACCGCTCGCGGCGGCATGACCTCGCACGCCGCTGTTGTTGCGCGCGGCATGGGCCGGCCCTGTGTCTGCGGCGCTGGCGGCCTGATGATCGATCCGGCAGCCGGGACGTTCCGCGCGGGTGGACGCGAGTTCAAGAAGGGCGATGTCGTCACGATCGACGGGGCCGAGGGCGAAGTGCTCGCTGGCGCCGTGGAGATGGTCAAGCCGGACCTCTCGGGTGACTTCGGCAAGCTGATGGCCTGGGCCGACAAGGTCCGCAAGCTCAAGGTCCGCACCAATGCCGAGACGCCGCATGACGTCGATACCGCCAAGAATTTCGGCGCCGAAGGCATCGGCCTCTGCCGCACCGAGCACATGTTCTTCGAGTCCGACCGCATCCCGGTCGTACGCTCGATGATCCTCGCCGGGGACAAGAAGGGCCGTGAGGCGGCGCTCGCCAAGCTGCTGCCGATGCAGCGCGGCGACTTCGCCGAGATCTTCCGCATCATGGAAGACCGGCCCTGCACGATCCGCCTGCTCGACCCGCCGCTGCACGAGTTCCTGCCGCATTCCGAAGAGGAAATGGCTGAGGTTGCCCAATCGGCCGGCGTCAGTGTCGAGGCGCTGAAGCGCCAGGCTGACGAGCTGCACGAAAGCAACCCGATGCTTGGCCACCGCGGCTGCCGGCTCGGCATCACCTATCCGGAAATCTACGAGATGCAGGCGCGCGCCATCTTCGAGGCGGCCGTACAGGTCGCCAAGGAGACCGGCTACAGCCCGATCCCGGAAGTGATGATCCCGCTGGTGGCGACCCGCAAGGAGCTCGACATCCTGAAAGAGAAGGTCGATGCGACCGCCAAGGCCGTCTTCCAGGAGACCGGCACGACGCTGGAATACATGGTCGGCACGATGATCGAGCTGCCGCGCGCCGCGCTGCAGGCCGGTGTCATTGCCGAAACGGCCGCCTTCTTCTCCTTCGGGACCAACGACCTGACGCAGACCACGCTCGGCATCTCGCGCGATGACGCCGCGCGCTTCCTCAAGGCCTATGAGGAGCAGGGCATCTACGAGAAGGACCCGTTTGTCACGCTCGACCAGGTCGGCGTCGGCGAGCTGGTGAAGATCGCCGCCGAGCGCGGCCGCAAGACGAAGCCGGGCATCAAGCTCGGCATCTGCGGCGAGCATGGCGGTGACCCGGCCTCGGTGGCTTTCTGTCACAGGCTGGGACTCGATTATGTCTCATGCTCGCCCTATCGGGTGCCGATTGCACGGCTTGCTGCGGCGCACGCAGCGCTGGCAGAAGACGAGAAATGATCACGCTAAAATAGAGCGGGGTGGGCAAGTCACCCCGCTCGAACGTGCTTTTTGGGCGTTGCTTTCCGGCAACAGTGTATTTTGTTGCCGAAACAAATCCGGCGCCATCTTAACCCAATCTAAGCCTGAATCTGCTGTATTTTTTGGAAAGAGAAAATGCTGCGCTGCAAAAGCGTTCAGGTTAACAGATTGGGTGCTCACAGAAATGTAAGTCTTCAAAGACCGCTTTTCGTTGCTATGTGGCGGTCTTGTTCACTATCCAGTCTGATCAACGCCAGGGCTTGAACGGCAGGTGAACGGGGTCACATGGCCCGGTTCATGCTTGCTGTGAAGCAACACTGGTGGAAATTAAGGGGCAGGTGATGTCACTGAAGAAGACCACACAGGGGTCGCGAATTTTCGCGGACAGGTCCCTTCGCGGCAGAATTGCGCGTTGGTGGCTAGCAAAACCGGGCAAGGAGCAAGGTGCTTATGTTGCTCGCGCCGGGCTTGCATCCGTGTGCGCGGCAGGCCTCGTCGTTGCCCTGCCGACCATTTCGTCCTTCAACATCCAGAAGCAGGCCGAGGCCGAAGCGCGCGCGCAGACGCAGCGTTTCGCCGAAATCCAGGATGCCGGCGAGGCTGTCCGGGCAGATCCCAAGGCACCAAGCCTGATGCAGCATGAGTGGCTGCGCAATGTCGAATACTCGCTCGAGCGCGACCCCGACGGGGCGCTGAGCCGCTATGCCGGGCTTGAGCGCGATGCCGCCGTGCTGGCCGGCATGAAGAGCTTCGATCCGGTCCACCTGGCCCGCGCCGAGGATCTCAGCCGTCAGACGCGTTGCCTTGCTGAGGCGGTCTATTACGAAGCACGCAGCGAATCGACCTCCGGCCAGCTGGCCGTCGCCGAAGTCATCATGAACCGTGTGCGCGACCACCGTTATCCGAACACGGCCTGCGAGGTCGTCTACCAGGGTGCGACCCGCACCACGGGCTGCCAGTTTACCTTCACCTGCGACGGAGCGCTCGACCGGGCCCCGCGCGGCTGGCGCTGGGACAAGGCGCAGTCGATTGCCGCGCATGTCATGCTCGATCTTGAAGAGCCGCGCACGGGCGGTGCGACGCACTATCACGCGACCTATGTGAACCCGGTCTGGAATGCCGGCCTGATTCAGACCTCGCGGATTGGCACGCACATCTTCTACCGCTTCCCGCGCGGCGCCGAATGGGCGAGCGCCAAGGCGGCCCAGCGCGCCCGTATCCAGCGCGATGCATCCGGTGGCGGCAGCAATTCGAAATCGACCATCGTGACGATCGACACGCCTGAAACCACGGACGATCTCAATGCCCGCTCGCTGAGCGTGCTGAGCCCGGCACCGTAAGGGGTCTTCATGGCGGACGACGGACGGCTATTCGAAGACGTCGATACCTATATCAACAGCCTGTTCGCCGTCGAAGACGGTGTGCTGAGCCGTGCGATCGAACGCACGAAGGCCGCAGGCCTGCCGGAGATCCAGCTTTCGCCGGGCCAGGGCAAGCTGGTCTACCTGCTGGCCAAGCTGATCGGCGCGAAACGTATCCTCGAAGTCGGCACGCTCGGCGGCTATTCCACGGTCTGGCTCGGTCGCGCGCTGCCCGAGGGCGGTGAGCTGATCAGTGTTGAGCTCGATCCCGACCACGTTGCCGTCGCCCGCGAAACCCTGGCCGATGCCGGGCTTGAAGGGACCTGTCAGGTGATTGAGGGCAAGGGCCTCGACGTGATGAGCACGCTGACAGGCGACTTCGACATGGTTTTCCTCGATGCCAACAAGGATGGCTATCCGGCTTATCTCAAGCAGGCGATCCGGCTGGTCCGCCCGGGCGGGCTGATTGTGGCGGACAATGTCGTGCGCGAGGGTGCCGTGCTCGAGCCGTCCAAGGTTGATCCGAACGCCATCGGCGCGGCCGCCTTCAATCAGGCACTGGCCAGCCACCCTCAACTCGAGGCCATTGTTTTGCAGCAGGTCGGCATCAAGGGCCATGACGGCCTCGCCATTGCGCGCGTGAAGGACTGAGCCTTATTTGCCAGCAGCCTGGCGGGCATAATCCTCAGAATCGAACCAGCCGCGCGAGGCTTTGACCTTGAGCGCGCCATCAAGGTCCCATTCTTCCCAGCCCTGGACGGTCAGCGGGTTTCCGCTTGCCGCATCATGTCCGGTGAAGGTCCACATATAGACGACATGGTCGCCAGCCGTGCGGACCTCGTCGCAGGTGAGCTTCAGGTCGGGGACATCGGCAAAGAAGCCAGCGGCCATTTCTGCGACGCCGGCCCGCCCTTGCCACGGCTCGCCGCGATTGATGATGATTTCGCCGTCCTCGGCATAGAATGAGGCGACCGCTTCGGCCGACCCTGAATTCCAGGCTGCCGTATATTCGTCCGCCAGCCTGGCGATCCTGCCTTTATCCGTCATGTGTCCCCCTCCGGTTCCGCCTTACTCCCGCGGCCCGAGATTTTTCACCAGCTGCTTCTTCAGCATGCCCGGCATGAAGCGCTGGATGAAGCGTGTCCGCTCGGCCATCTTGCCAGCCATGTAATGGGTTTCGTTGCCGTGGGCCGCATCCCAGGCCTTCTCGGCGGCAAGTTCGACCGGATAGACGTCCTGGCCGGACTCCCGAATCATGTCGGACATCTTCTCGTTCGCACCGTCGGCCTTGCCCATGTCGAGGATGGGCGTGTCGATGAACCAGGGCATCAGCGAGGTGACGCGAATGCCGAGATTTGAGAATTCGACGTCGAGGGCCTCGGTCAGGCCGCGCACCGCGAACTTTGTCGCCGAATAGACGGCCAGCTTCGGGGATCCGACAACCCCGGCGGTCGAGGCCGTATTGACGATGCGCGCGCCCGGCGTCTGCTTCAGCAGGGGCAAGGCGGCTTCGACGCCATTGATGACGCCCTTCACATTGACGTCGACGACCCAGTCATTGTCCTCGCCGGAGATGTCCTCGAACCAGCCATGGCGTCCGACACCGGCATTGTTGAACAGCACTGTCATGCGCCCATCGGTTTCCTGGCCGAAAGCATCGACTGCCGCTTTCCAGTCCTCGCGCGAGCGCACGTCCAGCTTTGCCTTGACGCAGTTTTCCGCGCCGATTTCCTGTTCGACCTCGGCGAGGCCCGCCTCGTTCACATCGTAGAGGCCGACGAACCAGCTGCGGTCGGCGAAGAGCTTCGCGGTCGCCTTGCCGATGCCCGACGCGGCACCCGTGATGAATATGCTCTTCCGTCCGCTACACTTTCCCATGTCGATTCCTGCTCCTCCCGTTTGCCGCCTTTTGCCATGCAGCATCACTTTCGGCAAACAGGTTCAGGGCAGGTCGAGACCGACGTCAAGGTTGGTCGCTGAATGAGTGAGCGCGCCGACGGAGATATAGTCGACCCCGGTTTCGGCGATGGCGGCCACGGTGTCTAGGGTCACACCGCCCGACGCCTCGGCCTTGCAGGCCCCGCCAATCCTGGCCACCGCCTTGCGCAGCGTCGTTGTGTCCATATTGTCGAGCAGGACCGCATGCGGCTTGTGCGGCAGGGCCTCTTCAAGCTGTTCCAGCGTGTCGACCTCGATCTCGATCATGCGCAGATGGCCGGCATAGGCGTGCGCCCGCTTGAGGGCTTCGGCGACCGAGCCGCAGGCGGCGATATGATTGTCCTTGATCAGCACCGCATCATCCAGGCCGTAGCGATGGGACGTGCCGCCGCCGCAGCGCACCGCGCGCTTTTCGACGGCCCGGTGGCCGGGCGTGGTCTTGCGGGTGCAGACGATCTCAGCCCCGCTGCCTTTCACCGCCTCGACAAAGGTCGCCGTCAGCGTCGCGATGCCCGAGAGCCGGCCGAGAAAGTTCAGCATGGTGCGTTCGGCAATCAGGATGGAGCGCGCCTCGCCAGACAGGGTCGCGATCACCTCGCCGGGCGCGAGCGTGCTGCCATCGGTCAGGGACTGGTTCAGCTTCACCGACGGGTCGACCAGCTTCAGGGCCAGGGCCGCTGCGTCCATGCCGGCCAGCCGGCCGGGCTTGCGGGCGCGGATCTGGGCTTCGATCTTCGTGCCCGGCAGGATGGTCGCGTCGGTGGTCAGGTCGCCGGCGCGGCCTAGGTCTTCGGTCAGCGCGAGGCGCACAATCGGTTCGAGGACAAGGTCGGGCAGGGGCGGTGGGGCAATCATTCGGCGGCCTCGCTGTAGGCCCGGCTGACGGGCTTGCTGACAAAGGTGCGCCGGGGCGTTGCGGCGCTTTCGGGGAAATCGGACCGGAAGTGTCCGCCGCGGCTTTCCTCGCGGGCCAGGGCTGCCTCGGTCATCAGCCGGGCCGTGAGCAGGGCGCGCGCCGGCCCGTTGGCAGCTTCAAGGTCCTCGATCTCTCCGGCCAGCCGTTTCAGGCCCTCGGCATTGCGCACGACGCCGCAATTTTCCGCCATGGACACGCGCAGCGACATCAGCTCGTCGGCGGGCAGGTCAGCGGCAACGCTGCCCTCGGAGGGGCCGGGCTGGGTGAGCCCGGAGCCTTGCAGCCTCTCCCCGATGCGCGCGGCAAAGACGACGGCTTCGAGCAGCGAATTGGAGGCCAGCCTGTTGGCGCCGTGTGCGCCTGTCGACGCGCACTCGCCGCAGACCGACAGCCCGTCCAGGGTCGAGCGTCCCCAGAAATCGGCGACCACGCCACCCATGTGATAGTGCGCGGCCGGGGCGACCGGTATGGCTTTCAGGCGCGGGTCGATACCGGCTGCCATGCAGGCCGCAAAGACCGTCGGGAAATGGGCCGGGAAGTCCTTGCCGACGGCGACCGTAGCGTCGAGGAAGGCGCCATTGCCAGCGCTGATTTCCGAATGGATGGCGCGCGCCACTTCGTCCCGCGGAGCCAGTTCGGCCTTCTCATGATAGCGGCCCATGAAAGGCTCGCCCGAGCCGTTGCGCAGGATTGCGCCCTCGCCGCGCAGGGCTTCGGTGGCAAGCGGAGCCGGGTCGAGGCCCACATCCATGGCGGTCGGGTGGAACTGGACAAATTCGGGATCGGCGATCAGCGCGCCGGCCTGGTAGGCCATGGCCAGCGCTTCGCCGCGCGACTGTGGCGGATTGGTCGTGACCCGGAACAGGCCGCCGGACCCGCCCGTGCACAGTATGGTCTGGCGGGCAGTCAGAGGCGCGAGCCTGCCCTTCGGGTCGCGCGTCACGATGCCGGCAACCCGGCCATTGGCGTCCTGCAGCAGGCTGACCGCGCGGTAAGGCCATTTCAGCTTAATGTGCCCGGCGTCCTGCACGGCGGCGGTCAGCGCGCCCATGATCGCCTTGCCGGCCAGGTCCCCGGCGACACGGGCGACGCGGGGATGCGAGTGTGCGGCCTCCAGTGACAGGGCAAGCGCGCCTTCGGGCGTGCGGTCGAAGGGCACGCCGAGCGAAATCAGGTCCAGCACGCGGGCCGGGCCTTCCTCGGCGATGAGGCGGGCAATGACCGGGTCGACCAGGCCGGCCCCTGCGGAGACGGTGTCCGCGGCATGGGTTTCCGGGCTGTCCAGCGGATCGAGTGCGGCGGCGAGCCCGCCCTGCGCCCAGGCTGAGGATGCTGCCTCGCCCAGCGGAGCCGGTGCGATCACGGTGACCGGGCGCGGCGCCAGTTTCAGCGCGAGGAACAGGCCAGCCAGGCCCGCGCCGACAATCAGTATGTCTTCATCATCTGCGGGCGGCGCAGATTTGATCCGGGTCATGTCAGCCATGGTGTCAGCCCCGCGCCAGCATCAGGAGATTGCCCCCTCCGCCCGGCGCCACTCCGCCGGATAGGCGCCGCTGCCAAGCAGGACACCTTCAAGGTGGGATTCGTCGTGGATCACGAGCTGGAAATTGTCCGGCAGGTATCCGTTGGTCGGTTCCCCGACGAGAAAGGTCTCGATGGTCGAGCGGACCGTCGCGACACCGTCCACGATATCGACCGAGCAGCTTTGCTGGACGATATAATGGACATCGGCGGCCGGGCAGTCCTGTTCGGCCGTCAGCTCGCAGTCGAACCGTGCCGGGTCGCTGGTTGGCATGAGCCGGGCATGCCCGTTGAACTTGCAGATCGCCTCCAGGTCGGCCTCGAACGACCACAGGCCGGCGAGATTGGGCGGAAGGGGAACGGAGGATTGCGCCGTGGCTGGCGATGCCAGCCCGGTCAGCATAAGGAGCGAAGCGGCAAGGGCTGGGCGGGCAATCACGAAATGCCTTCCTCGGCCCGCACGAAGATGGCCGGGGCGGTTGCCGCCGAAATCAGCGACCCGTACATCCGCTTGGCGCTCTGGATTGTGAGGGCGAAATTGTCCGGCACATAGACGAGGCCCTCCAGCTTCGATTCCAGGAACTGGTCGATTTCAGAGCGGATCGTCAGCTGGTTGTCGATGCGCCGGGCCTGGCATTGCTGCAGCACGACCGAGCGGCCCCACATCGAGCAGACCTCGACGGCCGTCAATTCGCACTCATAGAGGCCGGATTCCGGCGATGGGGTCAGCCGCATGGTGCCGGTCATGACGCATTGTCCGTCCCGGTAGGGCTTGGTCTGGAAGGTCCAGTTGCCGAGAATGTCAGCCGAGTCCTTGCCCTCGGTCGCCAGGGCCCCCGGCGCAAGTGCGGTCAGAAGCAGGGCTAGGCTGGCGAGAAGGGCTGGGCGCATCCTGTGGCCTCCGGCAAACGGGCTGGCGGACAAACGGTCTTCTGTCCTGAAAGTCCAGAAGACCGCTTCATCACGGCAAGATCAAGGCGTTATTCTGCCGCCGAAAAGACTTCGATTTCCATCGGCTTCAGCCCGGTCTGGAAAGCGAGGGGCTTGTCCGTCTTGGGCAGGGCCAGCATCGCATCGATCGCAGCCTTGGCCCGCACGCGGACATCTTCCTCGATCGCCACCTCATGCTTCATCTCCGTGAGGCAGTCGAGAATGTTCTCGAGCGTGATGCGCTTCATGTGCGGGCAGAGATTGCACGGGCGCACGAAGTTCACGCCGGGGTTCTCGGCAGCGACATTGTCGCTCATCGAGCATTCGGTCAGCAGGACGACCTTGTTCGGGCTTTCTTCCTTCACGTAATTGGCGAGCGCCGAGGTCGAGCCGGCAAAGTCAGCCGCTTCGAGCACGTCTGGCGGGCATTCCGGGTGGGCGAGGATGACGACGCCCGGATGCGCTTCGCGCAGCTGGTGCACGTCGTCGGCATTGAACAGCTCGTGCACCTCGCAGGCGCCCGGCCAGGTGATGATACGGATGTCGGTCTGGGCGGCAACGTTCTTGGCAAGGTACTGGTCCGGCACGAGGATAACCGTGTCGGTGTTCCATTCCTTCGCGATCGCCTCGACGACCTGTGCGGCATTCGAGCTGGTGCAGGTGATGTGGCACTCGGCCTTCACGTCTGCGGTCGTGTTCACATAGGTGACGACCGGATAGTCCGGATAGCGCTGCTTGATCAGGCGTACATCGGCGCCCGTGATCGAGGCGGCCAGCGAGCAGCCGGCTTCGAGGCTCGGGATCAGTACGGTCTTCTCCGGCGCGAGGATCTTGGACGTCTCGGCCATGAAGTGCACGCCAGCCTGGACGATGATGTCAGCATCGACCTCAGCGGCCTCGCGGGCAAGCTGCAGGCTGTCGCCGCGAAAGTCGCCAACCAGCCGGAAGATGTCCGGCGTCATGTAATTGTGGGCCAGGATGACCGCATTCTTCGCCTTCTTCAGGCGGTTGATCTCGGCCACGAGCGGCGCGATTGACGGCCACTCCATCGGGGTCACGAAATCGGAGACCAGCGGGTAGAGGTCATCGGTTTCAGCCTTCACGGCATCATCATAGGCCAGCCCGCGGGCCTCGGCGGCGCTCTTGGCGCGCAACGGGGTCGGCGTCGGGCAACCCGGTCCGGAATCAATCAGTCTGGCCATAGTGTACCTCCACACTTTTGCTCAATATGAGCATTACTTGGGTGTGCAAAGCTCCGAATTCAAGTCTTTCCCGGCTGGAAAAGGAGAATCCGACGCGACACCTCACCCTTATAGGCCGGGTGAGCAAAAGCCATGTATACCTGCGCACAGGGTTTGGCAAGGCCGGTGTCGGAATTGTGACAAACCACGTCATCGGCAGGGCCTTGCGCGGCTCTGTTCCGAGCGCATCAAAAAAGATTCCAAATAGAGTCAGAGCCTTGTTTCGAAATTAAGATTTCGTTTACCAAAAATGACTCGCCATGAGAACAAAGGGGGAATATGAAGGCGCCAAGGAACGGAAGGAGAACATCATGACGAAGGTCAGTTTTCGCGGTCGCTCTGGCCGCACGCGCGTCTTCACGCAGATGGACGTAGACAGCGACTGGGCACGCCGGTCGGGTGTTGCCCTGTTCGCCGCCCCGGACACCTATGGCTGGCGGATCATCCGCATGGTCGAGATGACGGGGCGCCTGCACGATGTCCAGCCGGTCTGGGCGCAGCTCGATGCTACCCGCTACGGAGCGAGCGCGATCTTCGTGCACGATGAAAAGGATTTCGAGACGCGCCGTGCTGTTTTGGCCGATCTCGAAGCGGGTCTGAGTCCGGTTTTGCCAGTTTTTCCCGGCGCTCAGCCCGCACCCATCCAGATGGCGGCCTAGCGCTTAAGCAGCCCGCCATACCAGGCTTCCACGTCCGCCTCGACCATGTCGAGCGGGCGTGGGCCACCATCGAGGACCACCGCATTGAAAGCGGCCGGGTCGAACCGTCCGCCCAGCACCGCTTCGGCCCGCTCACGCATGTCGAGCAGCCTCTGGCGGCCGTAGAAGTAGGACGCAGCCTGGCCTGGCCAGACGGCATAGCGGGCGACTTCTTGCTCCATCGCCGCCCGCGGCAGGCCGGTTGTGCTGACAAGGTAGTCGACCGCCTGGTCCTTGCTCCACTTGCGCGAATGGATACCGGTATCGACGACAAGACGTGCGGCCCGGAACAGGATCGACTGGAGATAGCCGATCCGGCCGAGCGGGTCAGTCGCGTACATGCCATGCGTGTCGGCCAGGTCCTCGGCATAGACGGCCCAGCCTTCGCCGAATGCGCTGTCCCAGATCATCTGCCGTAGGAGTGGAATGCGCCCGGCTGTCGCGACGAGCGCGCTTTCGATATGGTGGCCCGGCACGCCTTCATGCACGATCAGCGTCGGCAGGGAAAAGTCCGGCCAGGCATCCATGTCCTCCAGATTGACCTGCACAAGACCCGGGCTCGAGCCATTGGCGGTGGCCGGTACATAGCTCGCGCCGGAAAAGGCCGCCTCGCGGAAGGCGGGCATGCGCGTGATGACCAAGGGCGCGTCCGGCGGAAGTTTCACCATGTCGGGCAGCAGGACCCGGGCATCGGAAAGGCTGGCCTCGAGCCTTGCGAGCACGGCGGCGCGGCCTTCGGGTGTGGCGGGGTGGACCTGGCCCGGCGACGCGGCCAGCAGCTGCAGCCGCTCGGCAACGCTTCCGTCTTCGAGGCCGATGGCGGCGAGGGCGATATCCAGTTCAGCGGTGACCGCCTCGACGGCCGACAGCCCCTCCCGGTACAGGAAGTCGGGATCCGGATCCGGTTCGGTATAATAGGCGAGGACGTCGCGGTAATAGGCTTCACCGCCCGGCAGCCGCCAGACCCCCGGCGACTGGGACGCTTCGGCCTTGAGGGCGGCGACATCGCCAGCGAACGCCTCATAGGCCGGGATCACGTCCTGGATCAGGATACGCGCCGCTGCAGCCCGGTAGTCATTGGCGGACCGCTCGTCACGCGGGGGTAGGGTGGCCACGACATTGCCGAACGTCTGCAGCAGCGGGTGGGCGTCCACGGGTTGGGAGGCAAACTGGCGCAGGCGCGATTCCAGCAGGTCGAGCACGAAGCCGGGCGGGACGACGCCATTGGCCGCGTCCGACAGCAGCCGCCGGCGCTCATCGTCCAGCGCGCCGGGCAGGGCAGCCAGCCGGTCGAGATAGGCTTCGGCGTCGGCATGCGTGGCGAGCGGCTGACTGGACAAAAGCAGGTCAGGCACATCCACCCAGGCGCCCGTCAGCTGATCGACAGCATAGGGGCGCGCCATGCCCGGCTCGTAGCGCCCATAGCCATAGGATTCGAGCGCGGTGAGTTCCTCATATTCGTCCCTGACGATTTCCAGGTGGCGGGCAAGCGTGCTGTCGCCGGGAATGGCGGGCAGGGTGCCGAGCCGCGAGAGGAGTTCGAGCCGCAAAAGCCTTGTGCGCTCGAAGCGCGCCTGCGAGCGGTCGTCGAGCCGGTCCTGGAAACTGAACCCCAGCCGCGCCTCTTCCATGCCGAGGCGGGTCGCGGTTTCCGGCGAGAGGGCGAATTCGGTATTGGCCGTGTCGCGGAAGGCGCGGTTGATCTCCTGGACCGTGCGGCGGGCGATGCCATCCTCGTTTACGGCCGGTGCGCACGCCGTCAGGAGGGCGAGCGAAAAAAGACCAGTTGTTACAAGTGATTGCGCGATCGACTTCATGAATTCTCTCATGCGGGCGTGTCTTCTTTCATGACACCTTCTTCACAGTCGCAGTTTATGGGCTGTTGGCCGGTTGTCGCTCCATGGCTTATCCGGTAAACCCCGCCGGTCAACTACAGGAGTTCCCCGTGGAAAATACGCAGCCTGCGCAAGGGTCGGCGCTCACCGGACAAGTTCTTTTCTATTCCAATCCTCAGCCGCTTTCCTCCGAACAGCACGGTGGACTCGGCCTGAAGCAGATCGAAAAGCCATTCGCATTTCTTGGCAAGGCACATGCGGTGCCTCTGACGGTCAACGAGTTCGGTCTCGCCTCGACCTCTTACCCGATCATCTTTGTCGGTAACGAAAAGACGCCGATCGGCGCCATGGGTATCCGCCAGGACGAAAACCTTTTCGTCACCGCCGACGGCAATGTCGACAGCGACTTCTACATCCCGGCATTCGCGCGCCGCTATCCGTTCGTTTTCGCGAACGACCAGTCGCAGGAGCGCCTGCTGCTCTGCGTCGACCGTGACGCGCCGATGGTGTCCAACCAGCCGGACGTGCCCTTCTTCGAGAACGGCCAGCCGACCGAGTACACCAACAACGCCATGCAGTTCTGCCAGGAATTCGAGCGCCAGCGCCGCGCCACGACGGAATTCGTAAAGCGCCTCGACCAGCTCGGCCTGTTCACGCAGAAGTCGGCGAACTTCCAGCCGCGCGATGCGCAGGGCAATCCGTCCGGCGAACAGCAGCGCGTAGCCGAGTACTGGGCCATCGACGAGGAAAAGCTGAACGCCCTGCCGGACGACCAGCTCGGCCAGCTGCACCGCGAAGGCATTCTCGGCGCCTGCTATGCCCACGTCATCTCGCTTCTCAACTGGTCGCGCGTCGTCAACCGCGCCATGCGCCAGCAGTCGCCGCAGACCCCGCCGCAGCCGCAGGGTGGCTCGGAAGGCCCGAACCTGCAGATCTAGGCATACGGCCCATTCGGAAAATCACAGACGGCCGGGCTCCAAGCCTGGCCGTTTTTCTTCGCCGGCAAGGGGGGCTGCCATATCTGGCGCTCACGTTTTGGCGAGGTGGTTCACAACGCTACGAAAACCGCCATATGGCTAGGACATTGTTTCCGGGCGAAATCGAAGAACACATTGATGACAGCACTTCTGAGAACTTTTGTGCTCGCGCTTGCCGCACTGGCCGGGGGCCTTGCGGGCCAGGCCCAGCCGGTTGATGGCGGGCATGCGCGGGTCGAACTGGTCAGCGAGCGCGAGGTCGCAACGCCCGGCGAAACCGTCTGGCTGGGCTTCAGCTTCGAGATGGACGAGAACTGGCACATCTACTGGAAGAATGCCGGGGACGCCGGCATCCCGCCGCAGATGTACTGGGACGATGACACCACCATCGCCACCGACCGGATCGGTGAGATCGAGTGGCCTGTCCCGCACGAGATAGAAGTCGTCGAAGACGAGATCATGGACTATGGCTATGACGACCGCATCGTCCTCGCCTTTCCCGTGACCATCCCTGAAGACCAGGACGATGCGATCCGCTTCGGCGGCACGCTCGACTACCTGATCTGCGAGGATATCTGCATCCCGGAATCGGTCGAGCTTGAGCTGTTCATGGACGTCGGTGATCGCCAGGTGCCGGACATGCGCGGCGCCGAGCTGGTCGCATCCGGCCTCGCAAAGGTCCCCCCGCAATTCGAGGGCACAGCACGGCTGACGCCCGATGGCGAAAAGTGGATCCTGTCGCTTAGCGGTGGACAGCTGGCCGGCCAGGTCGGGGAAACACGGTTCTTTCCCGACACCCATGATATCCGCCATGCCTCGCCCCAGCCATCCGAGTTCGGCGAAGAGGGGCTGCGCCTGACGCTGACGCCGCTGGCCGAAGAGATGCCAGACGTGCTGACGGGCGTGGTCGCGATCTCTGTCGGCGACGGCGAGCGCGTCGCCGCGCGGGTTTCGGCCGAACCGGGCGAGGCGCTGGAAGGCACGACCGGCATTGCCGGACCGGCCTCACGATCAGGCGAAGGCGCTGGCGGTGGCGCGGGCCTTGTCCTGCTGCTCTCGGCCGCGCTGCTTGGCGGGCTGATCCTAAACCTCATGCCCTGTGTCCTGCCGGTCCTGTCGATCAAGGCGATCGGCATGGTGCAGGCTGCCTCGAAGGGTGAGAAGGCGCACCTGCGCGAGCACGGCATCTGGTACACGATCGGCGTGGTCCTGTCCTTTGCGGCGACAGGCATTGTCTTCCTGTCCCTGCGCGCGGCCGGCCAGTTCGTCAGTCTCGGCTTCCAGCTGCAATATCCTGCCGTTGTCGCCGCGCTGGCGCTGATCATGGTGCTGATCGGCCTGTGGCTGCTCGGTGTCTTCAACCTTGGCACCTCGATGCAGAATGTCGGCTCTGGCCTTGCGGCGAAGCAGGGCAATGCGGGGGCGTTCTTCACGGGCGTGCTCGCCGCTGTTGTCGGTGCGCCCTGTGTCGGCCCATTCGTTGTCGGCGCGCTCGGTGCTGTCCTCGACAAGTCCGCGGTCACGGTGATGGCCGTCTTCCTGACGCTCGGCTTCGGTCTTGCCCTGCCATTCCTGGTGCTAAGCTTCGTACCGGGCCTCCACCGCTCGCTGCCGAAGCCCGGCGCGTGGATGGAGCGGCTCAAGCAGGCTTTTGCCTTCCCGATGTTCCTGACGGCGGCCTGGCTGATCACTGTGCTCGGCAACCATCCCGCGGCGGGCGCAACGGCCTTCGGCGCGGTCATCCTCGCCTTCGGTGTGTGGCTGATGAGTGTCTCGGGCGGGAAGCTGCGCGTGCCGGTGCTGGCCGCGGGTGCGGCGCTCACCGTTTTCGCCATTGGCTGGCCGGTGGTGACCGGGCTGCAGGAAGGGCCGAAAGAGGGCAGTGTGACAACCTATGCCAGCGTGACGACCGAGCCATGGTCGCCCGAGCGGGTCGATGAGCTGCTGGCCGAGGGCAAGGGCGTCTTCGTCGATTTCACGGCAAGCTGGTGTGCGACCTGTCAGGTCAACAAGCGCACCACGCTGACCAAGCCGGATGTGCTGGACGCGATGGCTCAAGCAAATGTGAGCTTCCTTGTCGCCGATTTCACTCGCCCGGACGAGGCGATTTCGGCAGAACTGAAAAAACATGGAAGTCCGGGCGTTCCGATGTATCTTCTATACGCGCCGGGCGAGCGCGAGCCGGAAGTTCTGCCGACCCTGCTCAGCCCTGCCATGATGAAGCGGAAGCTCGGTGCCTTTGAAACCGCATCCGCGGATGTCAACGAAACGCCATAGAGCCAACCTTTCAGGAGCTTATGACCATGCCAACCTTCACGCGTAGAAATCTTGGCCTGGCTTCCGGAATGGCCGCTGCGGTCGCGCTGAGCGCTGCGGCGCTGATCGCCTTTTCCGCTGACGCCTCACCGGCCATCGAGCCGGGCACGACGGCGCCGGGCTTTACCGGCACGACCAGCAAGGGCGAGACGGTGTCCCTCTCCGATTTCGAGGGCAAGACCGTCATCCTGGAATGGACCAATGATGGCTGCCCCTTCGTGAAGAAGCACTATGCCGAACCGCCGGAGAACATGCAGACCCTGCAGACCGAGGATGCCGCGCCGGACGACATTGTCTGGCTGCAGATCATCTCGTCTGCCCCTGGCAAGCAGGGCCATGTGTCGGGCGCAGAGGCCGATGCGATCAATGAGGGCCGCGGGGCCGCGCCCGATCACGTCATCCTGGACCCGTCGGGCGATATCGGCCGGCTCTATGACGCCAAGACCACGCCGCACATGTTCGTCATCAAGGCCGACCAGCAGGTCGCCTATGCCGGCGCGATCGACTCGATCCGCTCGGCGCGCGTGGAAGACATCGCAACGGCAGACAATTATGTCCGCGCGGCGCTCGATTCCGTTGCAGCCGGCGAGCCAGTCGAAGTGGCCACCTCGACGCCCTATGGCTGCTCTGTGAAATACTAGGATTTCCCGCCTGGAACCATGAAAGCCGCTGGCGCCCGCCGGCGGCTTTTTTGTTGCTACTTTACCCGTTCGACGCGGAACAGCACGCCGCGGTCGAACTTCATCATATAGCTGCCAAGGGCGGCGGACTTGATGGTGGCTTCATTGACGCCGCGCTTGGCGGAATAGAAAACATCCTTGCTGTCGGTCTGGCGCCAGACCTGGCCGTTCTCCAGCGTCACGACGAACTGGCCGCGCACCTGGTCGACCTCGGCCACAGGCACGGTGAGGCTTTCAGTCTCGCCTGCATCGCCAAAGGCAGAGGCCGCCAGTCCCGGCAGGCTGGGGATGGAGAAGCCGAAGGATTCCTTCCTCACCTTCTCCACATCCTCACGCGTGACGGCGACCACCTCGCCGGCATCCTCTGCCTGTTTCAGCGCACCGACAGCCTCGTCATAGCAGTCAAGGCGCGCATCATCGGCCTCGATGGCGGCGCAAGCATAGACGCTGTCTGTCGAGGCGGGGCGATCCTGCGCGGTGGCGGGCAAGACCGTGCTCGCCAGAAGGAGGGTGAGGGGTATTTTATGTCGCATTCGCATTCATCTACTGCTCAAGTGTGCCGCGCTATCTTCCCAAGCGCGCACTTGCATGAAACACTATGACGGTCAGGAAATCACGGGAACACATGATGAAATTCAGGAAGATGGCGTTTATGGGGGCTGCTGCTGCGGCCATGGTGGTGTCGCTCGCAGCCTGTGGTGGCGGCGGTGGCGGCGAGGATGAAGCGACGGTCCTGCGCCGCGGCATCTCGGCCAAGGTCGACACGCTCGACCCGCACCGCTCTTCGGCGAAGTGGGAGAATATCGTCATCTCCGACATGATCACCGGTCTTATGACCATCACGCCGGACCGCACCGTTATCCCCGGCGTCGCTGAAAGCTGGGAGACGAGCGAGGACGGCCTTACCTGGACGTTCAAGCTGAAGGAGACGGTCTGGTCGGATGGCGAACCGCTCACCGCCGAGGACTTCGTCTACGCCTTCCGCCGCATCCAGGACCCTGTGATCGCGTCGCAATATTCCTCGCTGCTCTACATCGTGAAGAACGCCGCCGAGGTGAATGCCGGCGAATTGCCGCCTGAAGAGCTCGGCGTGCGCGCCATCGACGACTACACCTTCGAGATCACGCTGGAAGAGCCGGCGCCTTACCTGCTCGGCCTGCTGACGCACTACACGACCTATCCGGTGCCCAAGCACGCGGTGGAGCAGTATGGCGAAGCCTGGATCCAGCCGGAAAACATCGTCGTCAACGGGCCCTACAAGCTCGCTTACTGGCGTACGGGCGACCAACTCGTCTCGGAGAAGAACCCGCTCTGGGAAGGCGCTGAGGATCTCTGCTTTGACCGTGTGGCCTATTTCGAGCTTGAAGACGCCGCTGCTGTCGAGCGCAAGATCGAAGCTGGCGACCTCGATATCAACAACGCCTTCGATGGCGGGCGGACCGAAGAGCTGGAAAAGAAATTCCCCGGCTGGGTGCGCACGACGCCGGGCCTGATCACGACCTACTGGTCGTTCAACTCCAGCCAGCCGCCCTTCGACGATGTGCGCGTGCGCAAGGCGCTGGCCCTGGCGCTCGACCGCGAGTTCATCGTCAACAAGGTGCTCACGCCCGGCTATGTGCCGGCCTACAGCTTCGTGCCACCGAAGATGAGCAATTATGACGTCGAGCGCCCGGAAGTGAGCTTCAAGGATATGAGCCGCGAGGACCGTCTCGCCGAGGCGCGCAGCCTGCTCGAGGATGCCGGCTACGGGCCTGACAATCCGCTCACCTTCGAATTCATCCACCGCTCGACGGACGACAATCCGAAAGTGGCACCGGTCGCGCAGGCGAACTGGAACGAGATTGCTCCGTGGGTAAACGCCCAGATCCTGCGCCAGGATACCAAGGTGCTCTATGCCCGCCTGCGCCAGAGCGACTTCGAAGTGGCGGACGGCGCCTGGGTCGCCGATTTCGACGATCCGATCAATTTCCTCTACCTGCTCGATTCCACGACCGGCCAGCAGAATTACGGCCGCTACGACAATCCGGAATACGACGCGCTGCTCGAGGAAGCCAGCCGGACCCGCGACCTCAAGGAACGCGCGGAAATCTTCGCGGAAGCCGAAAAGCTGATGCTGGAAGACTATCCGATCACGCCGATGTGGGTGCAGGTTACCAAGAACCTGGTCGACCCGAGCCTGACGGGCTGGGCGGAGAATGCGCAGGATGATCACCTGTCGCAATATCTTTGCCGCGGCGCGAACGAGGAAGTGAGCACGACAGAAGAAGACAGCGACGCCGGCTAGGGCGCTCGCTGGCTCATCGAGGGGAGAGGGCGATGAGTACAGAACTGGAGGCGGCAGGCGCCGCATCGCTGGGGGCGGTCAGGACAGGCGGCAAGGCCGACCTGTCCGGTCAGCCCTGTCGCAATTGCGGCGAGATGGTCGAGGAGCGGTATTGCTCGCGCTGCGGCCAGCTCGCGGCCAGTTATCACCGCCCCTTCTTCTCGCTCGTGACCGAGAGCATTTCCGACAGTTTCGCCCTCGACGGGCGGATCGCGCGGACCTTGCCCTTGCTGCTCTTCCGGCCCGGCGTGCTGACGCGCCGCTACACCGAGGGCAAGCGCGCCCGGTACATGCCGCCCTTCAGGCTGTTCCTCCTGTCCAGCCTGATCTTCTACTTCGTTGTCTTTGCCTTTGTCGGAAGTGCCAACTGGCTGAATTTCTCCGATGTGAATGTCGACGGCCAGCAGCTCAACGCCGAAGAGATGCAGGAGTTGCGGGAAGCCTTCGTCGGGCCCGATGGGGAATTCGACGAAGCGCGCATGCGCGAATTCCTTGAGAGGGTCGGCGCGGAAGACGAGATCGTTGATGCTGACCCCGCCGTTGAGGATACCGCGCCCGGCCCCGATACCCCGTCGCCGGATGAGGCGGCAACGCCGCCCGAGATGCCTGACACGGTCGGTGAAAATCCCGAAATCGAGGAACGCGTCCAGCGGATCATCGACAATCCGCGCCTGTTCGTCTCGGCCATCGAGACCTGGCTGCCGCGGCTCAGCCTGCTGCTGGTCCCGTTCACCATGCTGGCCATGTCCCTGATGTATTTCTGGCGGCGGAAGGTGTTCGTCTACGACCACGCCATTCACGCCCTGAACCTGCATTCCTGGATGTATCTTGCCGCGACCTTCGCCATCCTCATCGGCTGGCTCGCCAATCCCGGGCTGGCCGGTGTCCTGTTCACGATCGCCGTGCCGGTCTATGTGACGCTCAGCCTGCGTGGGGCCTACCGGACGGGCATCGTCACGAGTTTCCTGCGGATGCTTGTCCTCAGCATCTTCTGGCTGTTTGCCGTGTCCATTCTCAGCGTCGGCGTCGTCATCGCGAGCGCGCTGTCTGTCTAATTCAGAAAAAGCATGAGGAATATAATTCCCCGATTTCCTGGAAATCGGGGATACTTTCTCCTGCGCCCTCTTCGCAAAGATTAACCCGCGTTAAGGTAGATTTTTTGCGAATTCTACATTTGTGGCGCAAAAGCGATGCTGCCGCATAGAATGATGGAATCCCTCAAGAAATTCTGCCCCAACTGGCCCTCAATGAGGATGCTAAAGCCTTCAGATCTCCAATAGTTATTACGGAAGTCACATCCGATTGTGCGACTATCGTGCAACACCACTATTCCGATTGTTCGCCTGGCAACAATCTTCATTGACCGCCAGATGGCCCTTTCCATAGCTTCGTGAACACTCGCTAAGATTGCGGGCGCCGAAAGGGGGGATCGGACAATCTTACATTTGGAGCAAAAAATTGCAGACAGGAAAATTCAGAAATAGACTGCTTTCGACGGCAATTATTGCCGGCGCAGCAGGCTTTCTTCTTCCCGCCACGGCCGTGGCGCAGGACGATGTCGAGCGGGTTGATGACGGTGCGGGCCAAGCCGAAGAAGCCGTCTCCCGCCAGGAAACGATTGTCGTTACCGGCTCGCTCATTCCCCAGACGGGGAACCTCGTTGAAACCAGCCCGGTGACGGAAATCGGCGCCGAGGATTTCGACATTCGCGGCGCCCTTCGCGCCGAGGACATCATCAACACATTGCCGCAGGCATTCGGCGCTCAGGGGTCGAACCTGGCCAATGGCGCGACCGGCACCGCATCGGTGAACCTGCGCGGGCTCGGCTCTGAGCGGACGCTGGTCCTGATGAATGGCCGCCGCCTGCCATATGGCTCGCTGAACACGCCGGCCGCCGATATCAATTTCATTCCCTCGCAGCTGGTCAAGCGCGTCGACATTCTCACCGGCGGCGCGTCGGCTACATACGGGTCTGACGCCGTATCGGGCGTTGTGAACTTCGTCCTCAACGACGAATTCGAGGGCGTGCGGATCGATTCCAATTACTCGTTCTACCAGCACAATAATGATGGCGAGCTGCAGGGCCTGCTGAAGGAATTCGCGGCCATCAACCCGTCGCAATACCGGGTTCCGTCGGGCAGCACGATTGACGGCGAAGCCGTTGACATCACCGCCATGATGGGCGGCGAGTTCGACAATGGCCGTGGCCACCTCATGGCCTTCGCCGGCTATCAGAATACCAATGAAGTCCTGCAGGGCGACCGCGACTACGCACAATGCGCGCTCGGCACCCGCAATGAGGGCACCGAGTTCACCTGTTCCGGTTCGTCCACCAACCAGTTCACGAACCTGCTGGACACCGATGGCTCCTACGCCATTCCGGGCGCGGTAGCGGCCAACACGCTGGGCGAGGAATATACCGCCCCGGCGATCTGGGGCCGTGTCGATCCGGACGGTTCGGGCCAGTTCATCCCGCGGAACTTCACGAGCGACACGTTCAACTTCAACCCGTTCAACCACTATCAGCGTCCGAACGAGCGTTACAATTTCGGCGCGTTCGGCCGGTATGACATCACCGAGAACATCGAGGCCTATACCGAGCTGATGTTCATGGATAACCGCACCAATTCGCAGATCGCCCCATCCGGTGTGTTCGGCCTTGGTGTGAATGGCTCCAGTGGCGGTGTGAACTGCAACAATCCGTTTCTGTCGGCCCAGCAGGTCCAGTATCTGTGCGGCGAGATCGCGGATGACACCATCAATCGCCGCCGCAATGCCGATGGCGAGCTGATCGACATGAGCGGCAATGTCCTCGCCGAGGATGACGACACCTTCTATCCGGACCAGGACAACCTGCCGGACCAGATGGCGCTCGGGCCGGACGGCATCGCGCCGATCCTAAACCTGCGCCGCAATGTCGAAGGCGGTCCGCGTAACAATGACATCCGTCACACCACGTGGCGCGGCGTCATGGGCATCCGGGGTGACCTGGAAGGCACGAGCATCGGCTACGACGTCTCCGCGAGCTTCGCCAACGTCCACCGGTCCGAGGTCTACAATAACGACCTCTCCATCTCGCGCATCCAGAAGGCCCTGTTCGCGGTCGAGAACGATGCCGGCGACATCGTCTGCTCGGTCAATGCCGACGACGATCCGACGAACGATGACGCTGCATGCGTGCCGTACGACATCTTCTCCGGCAACGCTCCGGATCCGGCGGCTGTGAACTACATTGTCAGCCCGCTGAACCGCGATGGCGAGACGACGCAGACGATCATCAATGCCCGTCTGTTCGGCTCCATGGGTGACTGGGGTATCCAGAGCCCGATGGCCATGGACGCGCCTGGCTTCGCGCTTGGTGCCGAGTATCGCCGCGATACGCTGGACTCCAATCCGGACGTGGCCTTCCAGTCCGGCGACGGTGCCGGCCAGGGCGGCCCGACCAATCCGATCAGCGGCGCCCAGAATGTCGTCGACGTGTTCGGCGAGCTCAACGTGCCGCTCATCCAGGACCGTCCGGGCATCGAGACGCTCGGTTTCGACCTGGCCTACCGCAAGTCGTTCTATGACGAGGTGGACAGCGATTCCTACAAGGTTGGCCTCGACTATGCGCCGACTTCGGACATCCGGTTCCGCGCCTCCTATCAGCGGGCCGTTCGCGCCGCGAACGTCTTCGAGCTGTTCGACCCGCAGGGCATCGGCCTGTTCGACCTGACGGCCAATGATGCCGGCATCTACGATCCCTGTGCTGGCACCAGCCCGGAATACACCCAGGCGCAATGTGCCAATACGGGTGTGACGGCTGACCAGTATGGCAGCATTGCCGACAACCCGGCTGGCCAGTTCAACACGCTGACGGGCGGTAATCCGGATCTCGAGCCGGAATCCTCGGACACCTACACGTTCGGCTTCGTCGCCACGCCGACGATGATCGACGGGCTGACCGTTTCAGTCGACTATTTCGACATCACGGTCGAGGACTACATCAACACGGTGCCGCAGGAGCTCGCGCTCGATACGTGTGCCCTGTCGGGTGATGCCTTCTTCTGCTCGCTGGTCAATCGCGGCAATGGCGGCACGCTCTGGGCGAACCCCACCGGCTTCATCACGGCCACGAACATCAACACCGGTCAGATCTCGACCAGCGGTGTCGATGTCCTCGCCAACTATGTCTATGACGCTGGCGAAATCGGCGTCTTCGACTTCGACTTTGTCGGGACATGGCTCGAAAGCCTGGAAGTGCAGCCGCTTCCGGATGCGAGCGTCGGCGGTGTGTTCGACTGTGCCGGCTTCTATGGCGGCCGCTGCCAGTCCAACTTCGGTTCGGGTGCCAACCCGGAATGGCGTCACAAGGCGAGCGTGACCTGGGGTCAGCAAGTCTGGTCGCTGACCGGCACGTGGCGCTACTATGACGAGGTGACGCTGGACGGCACCAATGGTGGCGGCATCAACGGCACGCTGGATGCGCAGAACTATTTCGACCTCGCAGGTCGTTATCAGGCGCTTGAAAACGTCTCGCTGCGCGCTGGTGTGAACAACGTCACCGACGAAGATCCGCCGCTGTCCTCCGTCGTCGGTACGGCGCCGGGCAACGGCAACACCTATCCGCAAGTCTATGACGCGATGGGCCGTTACATCTTCCTCGGCGCGACGGTGGACTTCTAGTCTGCAACCCGCCTTGAAAAGCAAATCGGGGAAGGGCGGCTTTCGGGCCGCCCTTTTTCTGTGCCGCGACGGGCGCATTGCCGAGCGCAGGCCGAGCCGCTAAGAGCGCGGGCGATGACCCGCAACCGGCCTGTCCCCAACATCAAGCCCGAAGACGCTGCCTTCATCCGCTCGCTGCTGATGCACGAGGATGACAAGGTGCTCGTCTTCAACAAGCCGCCGGGCCTTGCGGTGCAGACGGCGGGCGGGCGCGGCCAGTCGGTCGACTTCCTGCTCTGGGCATTCGCCAAGTCCAATGGCAAGCGCCCGCGCCTGGTTCACCGCATCGATAGCGGCACCTCGGGCGTGCTGGTCGTCGCGCGGACCCAGCCGGCCGCCGCACACCTGTCAGAGCAGTTTGCGAAACGCCGCGCGAAGAAGACCTATCTGGCGCTGGTCTCCGGCCAGCTGCCGGACGCTGATGAGGGAACCATCGATACCCCGCTGCGCAAGGTCCCCTCCGACCGAGGCGGGCGCGAGAAGATGGTCCCGGCTGAGGCTGGCCAGAAAGGCGCGCTCGAGGCTGAGACCGGCTGGCGCATTCGCGCGCGGGCGGGTGTGCATGCGCTCATCGAGGCAAGTCCCGTCACGGGCCGCATGCACCAGATCCGCGCGCATCTTGCCGCGCTTGGCTGCCCGATCCTCGGCGACCGCATCTACGGCAGCGGCAAGCTCTCCGCCCCGCGCCTGATGCTGCACGCCAACCGGCTGGAAATCACCCATCCGGATGGCGAGCCGATGGTGCTGGAAGCGCCGCCGCCTGAGGATTTTCTCCAGCAGGCGGCGGCACTCGGGCTCGCTTTCTAGCTGTCGCTTGCCGCGGCGGGCGTCAGCTTGATGAGCCGGCCGCCCGGATCATCCTCAAGTACATAGATCGCGCCGTCCGGGCCCTGCTCGACCTCGCGGATCCGCTTGCCCCATTCATAGCGCTCGGCCTCGGTCGCGGTGGTCTCCATGGTGGAAGAGGTGCCGCCGGAGCCCATATTGTCGAGCGGGGTCTGCTGGAACTCGACCCGCACCAGCGCTCTTGAGGACAGCCCGCCGATGAAGGCGTCGCCCTGCCAGTCGGCAAACATCTCGCCATCATAGATGATCAGGCCCGCCGGGCTGATCACCGGCGTCCAGGACAGGGCCGGGTTCTCATAGATCGGATAGTCTTCATGGCTGCCGAAGAACTGCTTGCCATTATAGTGCTCACCTTCCGAGACGATGGGGTAGCCGTAATTCTCGCCCCGGACGATGCGATTGAGCTCGTCGCCATTCTTCGGGCCCATCTCATGCGCCCAGAGCTGGCCATCAGCATCGAAGGCGACGCCCAGCATGTTGCGGTGGCCAAGCGACCAGATCGTGTCGGCGACGCCGCCATTGCCATAGAACGGGTTGTCCTCCAGCGGTGCGCCATCGGTTGTGACGCGGATGATCTTGCCGAGGTTCATGTCCATGTTCTGCGCCGGGCTGAAGTGCTGGCGCTCGCCCGAGGTGATGATGAGATTGCCATCCGGCGCGATGGCGAGGCGGTGGCTGTAATGGCCATTGCCGGTCACCTTGTTGGACTGTTCCCAGATACGGGTGATGTCCGACAGGCTTCCGCCATCGGCTGTGAGCGAGAGGGTGGCCTTGTCGACGACAGCGCCGCTCAGCGTGTCGTCCTGCGCGTCGCGCTCGACATAGGAAATGAAGACGGTGCTGTTGGTGGCAAAGTCCGGGTGGACGATAATGTCGCCAAGGCCGCCCTGTCCGCGCATCTCGACCGCGGGGACATTGGAAATCTCGCCAAGTTTCGCGCCGTCGGTGCCGAGCAGCCAGAGATCGCCATCCTGCTCCGTCACCAGCGCGCGGCCATCCGGCAGGAAGGCCATGGCCCAGGCGCCGTCGAAGGTTTCAAGCACCTCGGCGGTCAGCGCCGTGCCTTCGGTTCCGGTGACCGGCATGGTCTCATTGGCCGGGTCCTGTTGCTGCGCAGTGGCGCAGGCCGTCATGGCGACAATGGAGGTTGAGAGGAGGGCGGAGCGGAAGAGGTGGTCCGTCATGGGCTTTACCTTTCTGGCATGGGTTGGGGCTAGCCTTGCAGCTATGTCACCAACGCCAGATGGAAAGCCTGGTTTCCCGAAAACCTAATCGTACCAGTCGAGCGCGTCGTGATCGGAGATCAGATCGACCGCCCCGTTGAGCATGCGGAAGAACATGTCGTCGCCGCGCGCTGTCTGGGTGACCAGCATGGCCGCGAAGAAGGCGGTGAAGAAGTGCTGGAAGGCGCCCGCGATGTAGTGGCGGGTGAATTCTTCGCGGGCATAATCCGATGCGCCGAGCCGGTCCATTTCCGCCAGGTAGAGGTCGATCAGGGCGGCCTCATTCCTTCGCCGCGTCTCGGGGTCGATTGCGCCGGAAATGAAGTAGCCGACATCGGCACCCGCCGGCCCGTAGCCGAAGCTCTGCCAGTCCACCACCGTCACGGGCCGGTCTTCGCTTGCCGGGTTGAACAGCATGTTGTCCGGTCGGAAATCTGAATGGATCAGGCTGCGTGAGCCATCGCGGAAGGTGGTCTGCGCATCGAGGTTGCGGCTCATCGCATCGCCGATCCTTGCCGCTTCCGGGCTGACACGGTCGCCATAGCGTGCCTTGAAGCCCTGCCAGAGCGCGGCGATCATGTCGGGATCGAGCGGATTGGGCGCGTTCTTCGTGTTCATCACCCAGGCATAGTCGTCCAGCCTGTCATCATTCCAGAAGGCCGAGTGGAGCTTTGCCGCTTCCTTCACGACCAGCCTTGCCTGGTCCAGCGTGACACCAGCCAGCTGGTCGCCCTGTTCAGCTGGGGCGAGGTCCCCCATCAGCAGCACGAAGTCGTGGGTCTCCTCATTCACATCGGTGAAGTAGCAGGGCGGTGTGGTGATGCGGGCATCCGGCTGGAGCAGCTGGTAGAATTTCACCTCGCGGTGGTAGTTGCCGAGCTGGATACCGGCGGCGCGGCTCTCCTGTCCTTCGGCGGGAAACTTGCCGACAAGGGTCCTGGGCGCGCCGGGGGCGGCGTGCTCATAGTCGAGCTTGAAGCGCACGCAGTCGCCAATCTGTCCGGTACCGACCTTGCCGGCCTCGAAAGCGCGCACTTTCGCATCGATGCCGCCAGCGGCCAGCGCCCCTGTCAGCCAGTCTGCGTCGATCGCCTTCCAGTCACGTATGTCGGGCATCATGAAGCGTCCGTCAGCGAGTGGACGTAGACTTCATTGTGGGCGATGAGGCCGTGCTCCAGCAGGACAAGGTCGAAGCCGCGGATCCGGCCCTCCTTGCCGCCCTCGCCGATATCGCAGGTCCAGCGCCCGCAGAAGCCGCCATCGATGTGCCAGGTCGTATCCGGCGTGTAGACCATGGGCGGTGTCGATCCGAACAGCGTCTCCAGATAGCCGCGCAGCGCCTCCCGGCCCGTCAGGCCATGCGCAGTCTGCGGGTCCTTGTAGACCGTGTTCGGGCTGTAGAAGGCGACGAGGCGGTCGACATCCTTGTCCGTCCAGGCCTGCAGCCAGTCCGCATTGAAGCGTTCGATATCCATCGGGCTCATCCGTTCAGCACCTTTTCCCTGTGGGCCTCTGTGAAGATTTCGGCGGGCACGCTTTCCGGTCCGCCCATGATGGCAAAGCCGTGCAGGCCAAGCGCCGGGTCGGCGGCCCGGCGTTCATGATAGGAGCGCCGGCGCGCGCGGGCGTCCTCGCTGAATTCCATGTCGAGCGCGGCCTGAAGCTGGCCGGCAAAGCGAAGCCGGCGCATCCGCTCAGTGCGTTCCTCGGCATAGGAAGAGAAGTCCGGCGCGGCGCCCCCAGCTGTCGCCTTCAGGATGTCGGAGACGATGCGCACATCGCGATAGGTGATGGACAGGCCAAGCCCGTTGATCGGATCGTTCCAGCCTGCCGCATCGCCGATCAGCACGCAGCCTTCGGCGAAGGGCTCATCTGTCCAGCTGTCATTGTTGAAATAGGAGAAGAGGGGGCCTGCGGGCTTGCCGGCGGCCAGCGCCTCATTGGCGGGGGCCGAGCGCATGCGGAAGGCGTCGAGGAATTTGCGCGCGCCATCCTCACCGGCAAACCGGCCTTTCTCGTCGAGGGCATAGCCGCCATAGACGCGCACCCTGTCGCCGCCCTGCGGGAAGGCGAGAAAGCCGAAATTGCCCTCGGTCCCGATGGCCTGGCGGGTATCTTCCCAGCCATCGACGCCCTCGACCAGCAGCCCGGCAAACCAGTGATGCGGCTTGTCCTGGTGCAGCGGGATGCCGGCCTCCTTGCGAACGAGAGACTGGCGGCCCTCCGCGCCGACAACCAGCGGCGCGGACGCGGTGTGAGCCTCGCCATCCACCTCATAGGTCACTGACGGCGACGCGCCGAGGTTCACATCGGTGACGGTCACGCCGCGCAGCGCCGTCGCGCCGGCACGAACAGCCTCGTCGAACAGGGTCTGGCAGTGATGCGGATGGCCGATGGTCAGCGGCCCCGGCACGCCCTCTGCGAAGATGCCGAGCGGCAGGGCGGTCTGTTCGGCGAGATCCGGATCATAGCTCTCATCATAGGTGACATGGCTGGTGATGTGATGCCCGCCCGCGCCTTTCAGCAGGTCATAGAGGCCGAGGCGTTTCGTCTCTGCGACGCCCCAGGGCGCGATCCATTCCCCGCGCACGCGGTCTTCATATTCGGTGGATTTCTCGAGCAGCAGGACCGATTGTCCCGCCTTCGCCATGGTGGCTGCCAACGCTGAGCCGCCAATGCCGCCGCCCACAATGATCAGGTCATAGGCCATGCTTTCCTCCCGCCATGCCTCTTCATGGGCACTGACCCGCAAAGCCTACCCGCGCCGCCCGATCTGGCAAGACGCGACGCCGCGTCAGCGTTTCTTCGCACGCTTAAATCGCTTGGGCTTGATCTGACTCAGTTCAAGGACTTACAGCGATATCATGAGCCGTTTTCCGATCGAGAAGACCGAGGGCCGCGAATTGCCCGTTCCCGAAGCGTGGCGCCCGGACTTGAAGCGGTTGGCAGACGCTTTGGTCTTCCAATCTGAGCTCGCAGGCGTGTGCCAGCAAATGGTGCTGGATCCGATTGATACCGCTGACCTCGATTTCAATCGCAAAAGCATCGCGGCGTACCCAGACACTATTGGCGCGCTAAACGCACGGGCTTGGCTTTCGTCGGTTTACGTTTGGCAAGGTGGGCACTGGGACCTTCTCGTTGACCTGTCGACAGCCGAAGGCGAGACGAGCGACCTAGTGTTCCATCTCAAGGTTCGCGAGCGGTCCGCCGTCTATTATGTCGCGCCGGGGTTGGTCTATGTGCCGTGATTGGCCGCAGTTTCTAAGCACAACAAACTCTCATGCCTGAAAAGCTGTGCGCCCGATCTGTCATTTCATGCCCAATCGCCGTAAAAGCCCGGCCATGAACGGTTTTCTCTATGTGGCCCTTGGCGGCGCGATCGGCGCGAGCCTGCGGCATGGCGCGGGGCTCGCGGCTGTGCGCCTTGGCCTGTCGGGCTGGCCATGGGCGACCTTCTTCGTCAACCTGCTCGGCAGCCTGCTGATGGGCCTGCTGATCGGCTTCCTGGCCTTTCGCGGTGAGGCGCTTGGCGGCGGGCAGGGTACGCGCCTCTTCCTGGCGACCGGCCTGCTCGGCGGCTTCACCACCTTTTCGGCCTTCTCGCTGGAGATCGCGCAATTCGTCCAGAAGGATGAGTGGACACGCGCCATCGCCTATGCGGGTCTGTCGGTCCTGCTAGGCCTCGCGCTGGTCCTTGCAGGCATGATCATCATGCGCAAGGTACTCGCATGAACCAGCAAGTCATCAACGAAACCGTCAGCCCCAAGGAAGAGGGCGTGCGCCTCGACCGCTGGGTCAAGCGCCGCCTGCCGGTGACGCAGGGCCAGCTCGAAAAGCTGCTGCGCTCCGGCCAGATCCGCGTCGACGGCTCGCGCGCCAAGGCGAATACGCGGCTTGAGGCCGGCATGGTGGTGCGCCTGCCGCCGATCCATCAGCAGACCGCCGAAGAGAAGAAAGCCTACAAGCCCGGCAAGGCCTCCTCCCGGGACGAGCAGTTCATGCGCGAGATGGTCATCTACCAGGATGACGACATGTTCGCCCTGAACAAGCCGGCCGGTATCGCCGTCCAGGGCGGCACCAAGCAGGGCGGGCGCCACATCGATGGCATGCTCGACATCCTCTCGGACGGTGAATACCGCCCGAAACTCGTCCACCGGCTGGACAAGGAGACCTCGGGCCTCTTGCTCATCGCCCGCCATCCGGCCGCTGCCGCGCGCCTTGGCGAGCTGTTCCGCTCCCGCGACATGGAGAAGGTCTACTGGGCCGTCACGGTCGGCGCGCCGAAGCCGCCTGCCGGGCAGGTGCGCTGCTGGATGGCCAAGGGCGAGGGGCCGGAAGGGCGCGAACGCATGGTCCACGCCGCCCAGAATGACGAGGGCGCCCGCCACGCCATCACCGACTATGTCACCGTCTCGCAGGCTGGCCAGAAGGCCGCCTGGGTGGCGCTGCGCCCGCAGACCGGACGGATGCACCAGCTGCGCTTCCACATGCATGAGCTCGGCACTTCCATCCTCGGCGACGACAAGTATGTCACCCGCCGCGAAGTGCCCCAGGGCGTCGCGTCTGGCCTGCACCTGCATGCCCGCGCCCTGCTCATCCCGCGCCCGAACAAGAAGCCGCTCCTGCTGCAGGCGCCGCTGTCGGGCCACATGAAAGAGACGTTCAAGGTGCTCGGCTTCCTCGAGGAAGAGGCAGGCAAGGACCCGCTGGAGCTGTTCCTCTAGGCCGGGAATCGACGGATGGGACCGGTATGACTCTCAAACTCGCCATCTGGGACATGGACGGCACGATCGTCGATAGCCGCGAGGTGATCCAGACCGCCATGTGCCGGGCCTTCGGCATGTGTGACCTGCCCGAGCCGGATTATGAGGCGACGCGCAAGGTTGTCGGGCTTGGCCTTGAGGAGGCCGTCCGAACGCTCGCGCCGGACTATCATGATGTGCCGGGGCTCACCGAAGCCTACAGGCAGGCCTTTGTCGCGCGCCGCGCGGAAGAGACCTTCCGCGAGCCGCTCTATGACGGCGCCATGGAGACGCTCGAACGCCTTGCCAATGACAACTGGCTCATCGCCATGGCGACCGGCAAGTCGCATCGCGGCATCCGCGCCATCTTCGAGATGCATCCGCTGGAACAGTATTTCGATACCATCTGGTGCGCCGATGACGGCCCCGGCAAGCCGCATCCCTTCATGGTCGAACAGTGTATGGGTGTGCTCGGCTGCGAGCCGCACCAGTCGCTGATCATCGGCGATGCGATCCATGACATCACCATGGGCCGCAATGCCGGCATTCACACCATGGGCGTCAGCTGGGGCTTCGGCGAAACCCACGAACTGGAAGCGGCCGGCGCGCACGAAGTCCACCATGACTATGCGAGCCTCAATACGGGCCTGGATCGTTTCGCGGAGGAAATCCTCGGCCGTCATGGAACCGAACCGGCGGCGTGACGTTTGTTGGGCGAGTCTTGTTCAAACAAGGGGAAACCTCATGAAGAAATCCATGCTCGCCCTTCTTTTCGCCATCGGCGCTGCCGGCACCGGTACGCTGGCTGCCTGCGGTGACGCCAATGACGGTCCGGTCGAAGAGGCCGGCGAAGAAGTCGATGAAGCCGTTGATGAAGTTGAAGACGAAGTCGACTAAGCACGGCGACACACGATTCACTGCCAGCTGGCAGTGTGATGGGCCAGCCCGACCGGGCTGGCCTTTTGCGTTGTTTTTATGAAATAAATTTCAGTTTCCAGGGATCGAAAGATACTCGCCTGCGTTGTTCCGGCAATCTATTTTCTCAACGGGGCAATGTATGAAACCGAGTATACACCACGTCTTCGCGGGGCTGACCGCGGCAACCCTTGGCGCGGGCGCGATGGCGCTGGCTGCGCACTCCAATCCGACACCGGGCGCCACCCTCGCCAAGCAGTTCACCGCGCAGGACCGGGCCGTCTTTACCCATGGGTTCCACACCGCAGACGGGCTGTGCGAGGTCGGTTATTCCCAGAGGGATCTGTGTTTTGAATCCTCGCCCCTGGAAAGCCGGATCGTGAAGGGTGAGCCCTTTCCGAATGACATGTATCCCCTGGCCCTGGAATGGCGTGCCGCCCTCGCCATGCCCCAGAAGGCCGATCACCTGAAGACCATCCGCATCGGCCAGACGGTCGCCCTGGTCGACCGCGAGACTGGCGTGGTGACCGACATGATCCGTTTGGGCGAAACCGTGCAGGCGGTCAGCGAGCAGAACAGCCTCGCAGGCTGACGCAGCTTTTCCGTTTCCTTGGGGCGGATGACGTGGCAACTAGCGGCCATGCCAGCCACACCGCCCAACAGACCCGATCTCCCGAAACGCTTCTACAAGGCCGTCTCCACGTCTGCGCAGGATGGCGGCTGGCGGATTGAGCTTGATGGCCGGCCGGTCAAGACGCCGGCCAAGGCCGCGCTTGTCCTGCCGAGCGAAGCGCTTGCAGCGCTCGTCGCCAGTGAGTGGGACGCACAGGACGAGGTCATCAACCCGGCGGCCATGCCGCTGACCCGGCTTGCCAATGTCGCCATCGACCGCACGCCGGACACGCGGGCCGAACTCGCCGATGAAGTCGCGAAATACACCGGCACCGATCTTGTCTGCCACCTCGCTGACGGGCCGAGCGAGCTGCGCGAACGCCAGGAACAGCACTGGCGCCCGCTGCGCGACTGGGCGGGGCGTGCGCTTGGGGTGATGCTGCTGCCTGTCGAAGGCGTCATCGCCATGCCGCAGCCCGAGGCGTCGATGCAGGCGGCCCGCGACCATGCGCTGTCGCTCGACGATTTCAGGCTGACGGCACTCGTCTGGTCGACCGCGCTTTACGGT
The DNA here is from genome assembly GCF_003576285.1 of Henriciella mobilis. Taxonomy (NCBI): domain Bacteria; kingdom Pseudomonadati; phylum Pseudomonadota; class Alphaproteobacteria; order Hyphomonadales; family Hyphomonadaceae; genus Henriciella; species Henriciella mobilis. The sequence continues at coordinate 811,795 of NZ_QWFX01000005.1, forward strand.
TCGGCCATCCTCGCGCTGGCGGTCGAGCAGGGCGAGATTGATGCAACCTCTGCTTTTGACCTTTCGCGTATTGATGAAGACTGGCAGATTGAACAGTGGGGCGAAGACGAAGAGGCCGCCGCTGTTACGCTCGCGCGCAGGCGCGATGCGCTGGCGCTGGGGGCCTGGTTCGACGCTCTGCGAAAAGGATGAACTGGCTGGCGGAGGCGACAGGAAATGATCAGGCGCGGACTGTCCCTTGTGGTATTTGTGGCCCTGCTGACACCGCTGACTGTCTCTGCTGAACGCGAATGGCCCAAATACGGGGTGATGTCTCTGGAAGATTTCCAGGCCTATTTCCGGCCCGGCAACTATCTCGCTTTCATGGATGAGCTTCAGATTACGCGCCGCGATACCTTGATCAGCGTTGACTGGTATGAAGAGGAAGACGGGACCCATTTTTCCTCGACCTGGTCAGTCCTGGGGGTCGCCGAGAACCTGCTGCGCGACGGCGACGCGCCATTTGCCAAGACAAAAGGTTTGCCATCGGAGATGACCATGGTCTGGCAGCCTTCGAGCCGGAGTTTTGGCTTCGAGATATCCGCCGACGAATTCGACGATGAGCCAGACCTGTCACGCGTCTGGCTGTCCCTGAATGACGATCCGGCAATCTCGCCGAACGATGTCGAATACGGCTCGTCGGAAGACTATTTCGATGAGGCTTATGAGCAGACGGACGGGGCTTGCTGTCTGTCGGACGACGAGTACCGCGAGGTCTCGATCGGCGCCTTTCGCTTCAATTGCTCCTTTGTCGCCCACAAGACCTGGGAAGTGATGTGCATCGATCGGCATGTCGCGACCGGTTATACGTGGCGGACGTTCTATGCGCGGCTTGATGATTCGATCGGCTGACGGCGCTGTCCCATACACCGGATTGATCCGTGCTCGAACGGCATCCTTGTCATTCTGCGTTGAATCAAAAAGAAAAATTTGGTGAACGCCAGCCGAACGCGCCGGTCATGCCGGGTTCCGTCGCCCCGTGTTTTCCTGCAGCCATGATGAAACGCATCATGACCCCCCGAGTGGCGGCGCTGGCTTTGGCGGCAACTCCACTCCTTGCTGCTCCGGCCTTCGCAGATGGCCCGGATCGTGGACACCGGCCTGCGGTGAGCGACCTGTCGCTCAGCGTTGGTGACGCGTCCTTCTATGTATCAGTCGGCCATGACAACTGGCGTGGCCGGAACGGACGCTATTACCGCTCCAACCAGTGGGGCCAGCGGCCCTGGGAAGTGCGCCAGCTGAAACGGGATGCCTTGCAGCGTTGCGCTGGTGCCATCCAGCGCCAGGGCTACCGGGCCGGGTTTCGCGACGTCGACATCGACGACGACTTCCGCATCCGTCAGCTCGGCCCGCGCGGCTTCCGCATCCGCTTCGACGATGTCGAGTTCGAAGGCCGCCGGCGCGAGTTCGAGCGCGATGTGAGCTGCACGGTCCGCCGCGGTAATGTCGTGGACATCAGCGGCCTGCCGCAGCCCGGCCATCGCGGCTACCGTCATGGCGGGCGCTACGATCATGACTGGAACCGTGGCCGCGACTGGGACCGCGGTGGTCATGACCGGTGGGACCGCCACGACCGCGATGATGATCGCGGCCGGCGCACCGGCCCCGGCGGTGTCCGCGACTATGACGGCGAGTTGAGGGGCGGGCGCCGCGCCGGAAGCTAGGCCTTCACAGCCTTTGGAAAAACGGAAAGGGAAGGGCGGGTTGTCTTAACGGCAACCCGTCCTTTTTCTTGCGTCTGAAGCCCCGCTGCGCTTCAAGTTCGCCAGTACAGACGTGTCTGATGGGAGCCATGCCATGAAGGAAGTCATCGAAGCGCTTGAGGCCAAGCGCGAGGAAGCGCGCCTCGGCGGCGGCAAGGACCGGATCGAGAAGCAGCATGCCAAGGGCAAGCTGACCGCGCGCGAACGCATCACGATGCTGCTCGACGAGGGCAGCTTCGAGGAAACCGACATGTTCGTCGAGCACCGCTCGCACGATTTCGGCATGGAAGAGCAGCGCATCCCCGGCGACGGTGTGGTGACGGGCTACGGCACGGTTAATGGGCGCCTGGTCTACGTCTTCTCCAAGGACTTCACCGTCTTCGGCGGTTCGCTCTCCATGGCGCAGTCGGAAAAGATCGTGAAGGTGCAGAAGGCCGCGGCGAAGAATGGCGCGCCGGTGGTCGGCATCTTCGATGCGGGCGGCGCGCGCATCCAGGAAGGCGTCGACAGCCTTGCGGGCTATGCCGACATCTTCATGGAGAACGTGCTCTCCTCCGGCGTCATCCCGCAGATTTCCGTCATCATGGGCCCGTGCGCAGGCGGCGACGTCTACTCCCCGGCCATGACCGACTTCATCTTCATGGTGAAGGACACCTCCTACATGTATGTGACCGGCCCGGACGTGGTGAAGACGGTCACCAATGAGGAAGTCACCCACGAGACCCTCGGCGGCGCGTCGGTGCATGCCAAGAAGTCAGGCGTCGTCGACGGCGCCTTCGAGAACGATATCGAGGCGCTGATCCAGATCCGCCGCCTGGTCGACTTCCTGCCCCTGTCGAACCGCGAGCAGCCGCCCGCGCGGCCGAGCTTCGATGATCCGGAGCGCGTGGAACCGAGCCTCGACACGCTCATCCCGTCCAATCCGAACACGCCCTATGACATGAAGGAGCTGATCGAGAAGACCGCCGATGAGGGCGACTTCTTCGAGATCAGCCCGGATTTCGGCGCCAACATCCTGTGCGGCTTCGGGCGCATGGAAGGCACCACGGTCGGCTTCGTCGCCAACCAGCCGATGACGCTGGCGGGCGTGCTCGACATTGACAGCTCGCGGAAGGCCGCGCGTTTCGTGCGCTTCTGCGACTGCTTCAACATCCCGATCGTCACCTTTGTCGACGTGCCGGGCTTCATGCCGGGCACCAAGCAGGAATATGGCGGCCTCATCAAGCATGGCGCCAAGCTGCTCTTCGCCTATGCCGAGGCGACCGTGCCGAAGGTGACCGTGATCACCCGCAAGGCCTATGGCGGGGCGTATGACGTGATGAGCTCCAAGCACCTGCGCGGTGACATGAACTATGCCTGGCCGACTGCCGAGATCGCCGTGATGGGCGCGAAGGGCGCGGTGGAAATCATCTTCCGCAAGGATATCGGCGACCCGGACAAGATTGCCGCGCACACCAAGATGTATGAGGACAATTTCGCCAACCCCTATGTGGCGGCGAAAAAGGGCTATATCGATGACATCATCATGCCCCACTCAACCCGCCGGCGCATCTGCAAGGCGCTGCGCACGCTGAAAACCAAGAAGCTCGAAAATCCCTGGAAGAAGCACGACAATATTCCGCTCTAGCTTCGCAGCCTTTCACGCCTTCATGGTGAGCGAAGTCGAACCACGAAGGCGAGGGGGCACCAGATGAGCCTTTCAGACATCCTCTTCCTGATCGCTGCGGGCCTCTCTGTCCTGGGCGCGCTGGCGCATGAAGTGGCGGGCGCGCCGAAAGTCCTGAAGCCGCTCGAAGGCTCGGGGCTTCCGAAGGACGTGATCTGGCTTCATCATTTCTCCTGGCATGTCGGCACCGTGGCCGTGCTGGCCATGGCCGCGCAATTCCTGCTCGCCATCTGGCATCCGGCGGGCGACATCTTCGCCATCATCGCGACCCTGACGAGCGCAGGCTTTGCCGTGCTCGGCATCACGCTCGCCAGCTTCGGAAACAAGGCCCTCTGGCACACCCCCGCGCCTTATCCCTGGACCCTGATTGCGGTGCTCGGCGGGGTCGGGCTATGGTTGGGGTGAGGGCGGGGACGTTTTGCCGACAAGGCGCTGGAAGCGTCTGCCGTTTTCGGTGTGCGAGACCATCGTGCTATCGCGAACTTCCCGCGAACAACGAGCATGGTTACCCCTCATCCCCGGCCCTTCTCCCCAGGGAGAAGGGAGAAGAATGAGTTGCCTTCCTTGCGCTTCTGCCAATGATGTTTTGCATGCCGAGGCAACCGAAGACCTATCGTGCGCGCAAGCTCCGCCAGCAGGCCAATGCGCCCGAACAGGTGGCGTGGCAGACCTTGCGCGCATTGCGGGCGTATGGCTTTCCCGTGAAACGGCAGTACGCCATCGGTCCCTACATCGTGGACTTTGCGATCTTCCGCGCGAAGCTGGTCATCGAAGTTGATGGGGGGATTCATGACCGTGAAGCGGTCGCGCAGCATGATGCCATGCGTCAGCGTGAGATCGAGGCGATGGGGTGGCGTGTGGTCCGGTTCAGCTCGGAAGAGGCGATGAGTGCGGATACTTTGTGGGGTCGGATGACGGAACTGCTTGGACTTTAAGCGCGCTTTCCCCTCTCCCTCGGGAGAGGGGCAGGGGTGAGGGGGCGCGGCGCCTGATATCACATGCGCCGCCTGCCGTGATGCGCCGAGCAGGTATCGCTGAAACGCTACACCCTGCCGAAATGTGGTTCCCCCCTCATCCCCGCCCCTTCTCCCCAGGGAGAAGGGAGAAGACGGAGATTGCCGCCAAATCCCCACAAAAAAACGCCAGCAGGTCACCTGCTGGCGTCTTTCAATCTGTTGGGACCGGGCGGACCCGGCCTGGTATCAGACTAGACCAGTTCGATCTGGTCGACAGCCGATTTGCCCTTGCGCGGGTCGATGGCGGTGGTGAATTTCACCTTCTGGCCATCGGACAGCGAGCGCATGCCGCAGCGCTCAAGGGCGCTTGCGTGCACGAACACGTCGTCGCCGCCATTGTCGGGGGCAATGAAACCAAAACCTTTTTGGTCGTTGAAGAATTTAACGGTGCCTTGGGTCATAGAATAACTCCTGCAAAGCGTTACAACGCGCGACATTGCGCGTCGGGGGGTCGAAACTTCTTGGGAGTCGTCTAAGTCGAGAGCGCAGCAAACCCCTTGGAAAGGGCAACCGCAAACAAGGCCTGATAGTCCGGCGAAAGGGTCGAGGCCCCCTCCATCGGCTGTTTTGGCGCGCGACGCAAGCGGAAACATCTGCTGGGCTGCGATGAGAGGGCGGCGGATTTCCCCGGGAAGCTCAGAAAAGTTTCCCACCCCCACAAAACCCATGCTCCAATTCGGGCCATGCTGACCCGCGCCTGGATTCTTGAAACGCTGGCCCTGCTGCCGCTCTATTATTGGCCAGTTTTCTTCCTCGAAGTCTGGCGGTTCGAGCGGTACTATCGCGCTTACCGGGCGGCGAACCCGGTCGGCATGCTGGGTGTTGCCGTGCTGCCAAACGGGCGGCTGGTGATCACGCTGCAAGTGGCCGGCGACCGGCCGGACCCCGATGACTGGACCAATTTCGCACCGCGTGCGCCGTGGGTGCGGCTTGCGCCGGGCGGGTTTCTGGCAGCTTTGGACGCCAGACTGGAATCATACCGGAATTGGACTGTTCTCGTACCGGAATCGGACCCGAATTGTACCGTCGCTGGACCGGCCTTTCTGGATTCGAGCTGACCTCCCGTCCGCGTGGTCCGACTTCGCTCACCATGCGGACTGATGTTTCAAACAGCCCTGAGCCCGATCCATCGCGGAACGAAGTGGAGCGGGGATCGAAACAAGCAGCCCTGAGCCCGATCCATCGCGAAGCGGGGATCAAAACCAAAGACAGCCCTGAGCGCGATCCATCGCGAAGCGGGGATCAAACCAAAGTCTCCCTGAGCCCGATCCATGTGAGGCGCGCTAGCGCCGATACGGGATCAAGACAGACAAGCCGCCGCAGCCCGCTCGGGTTTGCGGGCTGCGGTGCTGGGACTAACCGGCCTTGCGCATCCGGTAGGTCGTCGACAGGTCGCGGCTGCGCCAGGCGGCGATACCGGGGGCGAGGATCTCGATCCGGCTGCCTTCATCGGCCTCGAACCGGCCATTGCCTTTCGGGCGGTAGACCAGCGGCGTCCCGCCCGGCAGGGCTGTCGTCACCAGGAAGCCGTCCTGCAGGCGCAGCGCCATGCGGACCTCGGCGCCGCCCGCCTCCATGATCCATTCGCCATCGATGGAAGCGCCGGCGCTGGTCACAGCCTGGCTCTTCGCCGTCTCCGCTACAGAGCGCGTGGCCGAGCCGCCGCCTGAGGCGGTTTGCGCGGGCAGGGGGCCGTAATTCTTCAGCCGGATGCCGCGGTCGCAATTGCGGTCCCTGTCCATGTATCTGATCTCGTCGAAATTCCGGCGGAAGCAGATCCGCTCGAGTACATCGTCATCGTCGCCCAGCAGCTTGTAGTCGCGCCAGTCGCTCCATGTATCGCGGTCGAAATACAAGTTGCGGCGCCATGAGCCATTCTCGCGAATGTCCACCCTGATGCCGTCCTCGTCGCGTTCCTTCACCAGGATGCGAAGGCCACCCGAGACATATTCGTCCTTGTTGGCGCCTTCATCGTCGACCTGGCGCCATTCGAACAGGGCGCAGTCCATGTCATAGTCGCAGATCTGGTTGGTCTTGGCGCTCACATATTTTGCGCCGATACCTTCGGAGACAGAGCCGCCCACCGTGATCGTGAAGCCCTGATAGGGGCCGAGCCACTCATCGAGGCCGTTCTGGTTGTCATCCTTCTTCTCGAACCAGAAGCCGATCGCGATGGATGGCTGGACCGGCACGCCCTTCACCTTGATCTTCACCTTGCCGAGCGCCTCCTTCAGGGCCGGTATCTTGCTGGCAAGGTCGAACAGGTCGAAGACATAGCCGTGCGAACGGCCGCGAAGGTTGTTGAAATCCGCCATCCACATGCCGATCGTCACGCCGCCATCGACGCCGATGCTCGGCCCGAAGGACAGGGCGCCGCTGGAATACCATTTGGAGTCCTTGCCCGGACCATGCTCGGAGCAGCGGAAGGCCATGCCCGCCTCGCCATCGACGCCAACGCCGACCTGTGCGCCCGCGGCCAGGCCGATCGTCCAGGAGCGATGCTCGTCGCCCGCGCAGGCCTGGTTGTCCGGGACACCGGAGGCCGAGCCGTCCTCATCGGCGATGTCGGCCTGCAGGCTTTCATTCTCGCCGATGTCGCTGTTCAGGTTGACCACGCTCATGATGAGGTCAGTGCCCAGCTCGTCGAACTTGGCGAGCGCGGCGCGGCGCGTTGCTTCCTCGACAGACAGGACGCACTGGCCAGACAGGGTCCGCTTCAGGCCCTCCTTGCAGGTATCGCCCCTGTCGGTGATGCGGCAGGCCTGCTGGCCCTCACCGCCGCAGGGGCGGCAATAGCCGTTTGTATTCGTGGTCCAGAGTTCGCATTGACGGCCTTCCTTCATGGCGCGGCAGGCCTTCTGGCCTTCCTTGCCGCAAGGCCGGCAGATGCCGTTCTCGTCTGGCGCCGAGGTATTGCTGAAGCAGGGATAGCCGAACTCGATTTTCGGGCAGGCCTTCTGTCCATCGCGCCCGCAGGCCCGACAGGTGCCGTTATCGTTGATGTAGCCATTGCCGCAGCCGGACGGGATGCGTCCGAATTCGCAGGCCGGCTGGCCGTCGCCCTTGCCGCATGGCTTGCAGCGATTGCCCTGCGGGGCGTAATTCTTCGAGCACTGGAAGCCGATCCGCTTGTCGGGCCAGGGTTTCCTGTTGGGCTGTCCCCAGTCGCGGCATTTGCCCTGATAGCGCGTCAGCCCGTCATTGCAGGTCGGCCCCGGCTTCCAGCCGGCGCAGGCATCCTGGTTCTTGCCGCCGCAGGCCGCTGCGGCGGTTCCGCTGAAGATGACACTGGCAATGATGGCCAGCGCCGCGAATTTCAGCAGGAAGATGATCTTCGTCTGCAGGATGCTCATTGTCCCCTCCCGGGTCGATGGTTGGTCAAAGGGCAGCTCCTGTAGGAGACCACCACGGTGCCCATGATTTCAGACCGGGAGGATCAGCTGTATGGGTAGCTCTACCCAATCGCATTGTCTGTCGAACTCTAGCGGTCGATCAGGCCTTCCTTCAGTGCCTTGGCCATCAGCTCGGCCACGGATTTGACTTGCAGCTTGCTCATCAGGCTCGCGCGGTGTTTCTCGGCTGTTCGGGGGCTGATGCCCTGCAGCTCGGCGATTTCCTTCGTCGTGCGCCCGGAGAGTATCATATGCAGGGCCTGCTGCTCCCTTGCGGTGAGCGAGACAACGCCCGGCTGGCCTTCGATGAGGGCAAGGCATTCAGGAGCGATGTAACGGCCCCCGCGCAGGATGAGCGGCAGCTTGTCGTAGAGGATCTGTGTTGCGCCACCCTTGGCGAACATGCCATCGACGCCGCTGTCGATCAGCACGCTGAGAATGCCCGGCGTCTCTACTGAGGAATAGACAACAATTTTGGTATCCGGGCTCCACCGGCGCACATCGGTCAGCACCTCCGCCCCGCCGGACTGCGGCATGGTCAGGTCCAGCATGAGCAGATCGGGCCGGTGTTGTTTGACGGCGGCAAGCGTCTCGAAGCCATTCTTCGTTTCAGCGACAATATCGAGGCCGTTTTCTTCCACCAGCCCGGTTGTCTGAAGCGCCGCACGCAGGCCACTGCGGACGATTTCATGATCGTCCGCGATGATGACTGTATACTTGTCCCGGCTCGGCAGTGCCATTCGCGTTCCCCTCGACCCAATGGTCTAGAGGGGTTTTCAGAAAATGCGAATTGCCTCGCGAGCGGGTTTTTCTCAGGCGGGTCTCAACCAGATTGAAAAACAGGTGCCAGCGCCGGGCTCTGACCACACATCGACGGGAATATCATAGGTGCCGGACAAGTCCTTGACGATTGACAGACCCAGGCCCGCGCCGGGTGACGCCTCACGCTTCACACCGGACTGGAAGGCCCGCTCGGCGTCTCCATCCTCGAAACCGCCTCCATTGTCGATGATGTCGAGCCGGACGCGCCGCCCGCGTCGCCTGAGCCCGACAAGTACGGCGGAGGGTTCAGCATGGGTGATGGCGTTCGAAATCAGATTGCCGGTGAGCCGGATCAGGGCCAAGGGAGGAGCGACGACAGACACACTGCTGGGGACAAACCGAAGCTTGATCCCGGCCGCGGCGGCTTCGGCTGAAAACATGCGGTCGAGTGTATCGAAGAGGAGCGATATGGGCAGGACTTCCTGCTCCATCTCGCCGTGCAGACCGGTCTCGCCGGGGCGCGAGGCTGAGCGCGACAGTTCACCGGTGAGGCTGTCCATATGATCGAGAACCTGGCCCAGCCGGGTAAGCACATCGCGTGGGGCTTGCTTGCGCAGAGCGTCAAGTTCGGCGCGCATGGAGGCGATTGGCTGGCGGATGTCGTGCGAGGCCTCGGACAGGGCGCGCGAATGCCGGGCGGCGATATCGCGCGCACGGGCATAGTTGCGTTCCATCTCAAGCAGGCTGGCATTGGTCTCGGCGTCGCGTCTCGCCGCTCTAAGACTTTCCTGCATGGCGGCATCCCGTGCCTTCCGTACATCGATCAGCGCCATAAGGACGGCCGTCATGGCAGAAGCAGTGACGACCGCATAGAGAAGCCGCTGGACCAACGACGCAATGGCGGCATCGCCTGCACCGCGCGAGACGGCCAGCACCACCATAACGACCATCGCGACCCCGAAAAGGATAACAGCGACCCTCGGAACCTGTTGGGGGCTGTCGTCATGCATCGCCCAGGTTCGGGTCGCGACGAAGTGGGCTGCGGCCATCAGCAGGGCCAGACCGAGCGTGATGTAACTCAGCCATTGGCCCGGCACCATCCAGACGGGAAGCAGGACGAGGAGCGACAGGCCCGCCAGCAGCGTCATCGCCGTGCGCGCCCGTTTCATTTCCTGTCTGGGATCGATCGAACGTTCCGCGGTGTAGAATCCGAAAGCGATGGACACGATCGCAAGCGAATAGGAAGCCGAGGTGTCGACGGCGCCGCTGAAGCCGAAGGCCGTCAGCCCACCTTCCAGCGCCCAGAGCGTTGCCAGGAAACCGGCGAAGAGGCCGGAATAGAAAAGGCCGATGAGATTGTTGAGCGCCAGGTTGATCACCACAAAGGCGATGATTGTCGCAACAAACATGCTGTAGAAGGCGATGCCCCAGGGCGAGTAGGCTGGGGCGTCGAGACTGGCCTGCGTCACGCACCCTCCAATGAACGGCAACAGCAACAGGATGGCCGCCCAGGATCGTCGCGCATGTTGTCGGGCGGGCTTCGCCATCGTGACTGTTCCAATCGTCTCGGTGCCCAAATCGTCTAGCAGGCTCCCAGCGCAGCCAGAATGGGTAATCGTACCCATACCGCACCACCGGTCCGTTCCGTACCCAGACGGTCATCATCAATGATCCGTCAAGGAAGGGAAAAGACAATGAACCAGACGATTCAGATGCTGAAGGTGGGCCTCGGCGGTGCATCCCTGCTCGGGTTGGTGAGCGCTGGAGGGTGCGCGGCAGCGGCGGGCGACATGGGCAGCGCTTTCGCGACCGCCGCGGGTATTCCGCAAATGGACGCTTTCCTGCCGGCCCGCGAGGCCGTAGCGGCGGGTGAGCCAATGGCAATCGATGGCGACTATACGATCTCGACCATTGGCAAACGCATCCGGTTCGAAGGTGGTCGCGCCTATGCCGTCGATCCGTGGCTTCACGGGTTCACGCTGAAAGTCCGGCCCGGCATGGTCGTCATTCGCGATATCCAGAAGACCGGGTCCGGCCAGTATACCGGTCAGGACCTGCCGCTCATGGGCCCGGCAACGATGAGCGTGATGGAGAATGGTGCGCTGGATGTTGCCGTGAGAGGGACGCTTGGCCCGGCGCGTTACCAGCTAGTCCCGGTCGCCGGATCAGTTTCGTCACCGCCTGTCGATGACGACCCAGTTGACGATGACGCTGGAGACTTCAGCGATTGCGAGACCATCGACGTTGATGGAAATGGCAATATCATCTGCGCGGACTAGAAAGGCAGCCGCCCCGGCAAACCCGGGGCGTTTCCTCTGCCTTGTCAGCTACCGCGATAGGTGGAGTACCCAAAGGGTGAGAGCAGAAGCGGCACGTGATAATGACGCTCTGTATCGGTTACAGTGAAATCGATGGGGATCACATCGAAGAAGGGGGGCTCATCCGATCTGCCCAGATAGTCGCCGGCATGAAAGACGAGGCGGTAGACACCGGCCTTGAGCGGCCTGGCGCCCAGCAGATCGGTACAGCGTCCGTCATCATTGGTAACGCTTTCGCCGGCGGGCTCGCCATCGATGGACAGCGAGACCTTCACCCCCTTCGCGGGCATTCCGGTCACCAGGTCCAGTATGTGTGTCGATAGTCCCATTACGCGTCCACCTTGCTTTCAGCTGGCACTTCGCTGACGAACTCCGGCTCATCGTAATTCAGATAGGCTTTTAGCCAGCGAGCCTGATCGTCCAGGAACAGCTGGTCGGCAACGCCCTTGGCCAGCCTCGGCAGGGCATAGGGCAGGCCGGTCAGCGCCGATGCCGAAAGGCCATGGGTCATCAGGGCGGAGTAGTTGAAGGCGAAGAGCCCGTGAATCAGGGATGCGCCCTCGTCGGTGCGCGGCAGGTATTCGAAGCTGTCGCCGAGGTAGGGGTGAATATCCAGAAGCGGCATTTGCTGATCTTCAGGTGGCGTGTACCTGTCCGACCAGAGCGCGATGTGATCGGCAACTTCGTCCAGTTCGGGACGCAGGGCGATATCGCTCAGCATGCCGGTCGACAGCACAACGAAGTCATAGGTGAAACGGCCCTTCGGCGTCTCGACGACAACGCCATCTTCCGTATCCTTCACCGACAGCCACGGTGAACCGAGGTGCAGCTCGAAGCCGGGCCAGGCGGCCGCGCGTTGGTATGTGTCGTTTGTGGGCGGCTGGTTGAGTCTCACGAAATGGGAGATGACCTGGTACTTCGTCGCATCGTCGAGGGCTGAGAAGCGCGGCACAACGCCCGTCTTCTCCATGAACCGGATGGGGTTGGTCCGGGGCATTTCCTTGCGGCGCATGAACACGTCAACCTTGGCGACGCCCAGGTGAAGCGCGTACTGGGCATTATCGAAGGCAGATGCGCCGCCGCCGAGGATCCCGACTCGCTTACCCTTTAGCGCTTCATAGTCGATGTCTTCGGAGGTGTGGGCATAGCGCGACTTGGGCAGGGCTTTTTCGATAAAGTCCGGCGTGTGCCATTCACCGCCGCCCTGGATGCCTGTTGCCAGGATGACCTTTCGCGCCTTGATGGCCTGCTGGCCATCTGGCGTGGACAGGTCAATCGTATGGATACCGTCGCCGGAAGGGACGATCCGCTCAACTTTCGTTCTATTGCGGACGGGCAGCGCAAGGATGCTGCGATACCATCGCAGGTATTCCATCCAGTCCTCGCGCGGGATTTTCTCGATCGCCTCCCAGCTTTGTTCGCCATGCTGGGCGACCCACCATTCCCGGAAGGTGAGCGACGGCACGCCGCAATCGATGGAGAGGAGCTCCTTTGGCGTGCGAAGTGTGATCATCCGGGCATAAGTTACCCATGGGCCCTCCAGCCCTTCCGGGTTCTCGTCGATGATCAGGACGTTGGTCACCCGCTCCTTGCGAAGCGCAAAAGCCGCGCCCATACCGCTTTGGCCGCCGCCGATGATGACGACGTCATAGACCCCCTCCGTTGGTTCGACCCAGGTCGGCTCATTCAGGCCGAGCGCCTCAAGATCATACCTGACCCTCTCATTGTGTGCGTCCAGTGCGGTCATGACATTATCTCCTCAAGTCGGATGCCCACGATCTTCGACACCTCACCCAGCGCCGTTCGGAATTCAGTTGCGCGATCATTTTCCAGCCGCTCGCGCATCGCTTTCAGGATGCCCGGCTTGTCGGTCAGCCGGACGCAGATAATGAAAGGGAAGTCGAAACGCTCACGATAGGCCGCGTTGAGCGCATGAAACGTCTCGTACTCCTCGGGCGTCATCCGGTCGAGCCCGGCCGAGGCCTGTTCTGCGGTGGACGCATCCGTGAGCGTCTTGTCCATCGCTGCCTTTCCCGCCAGCTCAGGGTGAGCACGAAGCAGGGCAAGCTGCCGCGCCTCGCCGGCATTTGAGACGACATCCGTCATGACAGTCTGCAGGTGTTCGCGATCCCGGAAAGGACCAAGCCCTGCCGTTTCCTCGACGATCCATGGGCTGTGTTCATAGAGCTCACCGAACGTCTCGATGAACGCTGCCCGGTCCATGGCGTTTACGTCTTCAATTGTCATGAGCCGGCTCCCTCGATGGAGACGTGGGCCGAAACGACTTTCCAGCCATCCTCGAACTTCACCCAGGCCTGGCTTTGCCGGCCGCGTTTGTCAGTGCCTTCGCGGAAGAATTCGGCATTGGTCGTGGCGAAGCTGTCACCATAGGTCGTTATTTCGACCCGGCCGAGCGTGCGCTGAGGCGAGCCGCCGCGCGCGCGCCTGAAGGCGGCAATCTCATCATAGCCGTAAAGCACTTCCCCGACGCCATAACGCACCGTTTCCGGGGCCTGCCGGAAGAGATCATCCATGGCGGTGACATCGTCCGCCATCAGCGCCGCCTCATAGCGGTCGAAAGCGGCCCGTACGTCTGCGACGGTACCGGGGGCGTTGATCTTCATGCCGGATGTGCCTCCAGCCAGTGCCGGGCGATATCGATCCTGCGGGCAACCCAGACATCGTCTTGTGCCAGGAGATGGTCGAGGAACTTCGAGACAGCGAGCGTGCGTCCCGGCCGCCCGGCAATGCGTCCGTGCAGGCCGACGGACATCATGCGTCCGCCTTCCGCGTGGAGCATGTCGAACGTATCGCGCAGGTAGCGGAAGAACTGTTCGCCTTCGGCAAAGCCGTTATAGGCGACGATCTTCATGTCGTTCACATCCAGCGTGTACGGAACGATCAGTTGCGGCTTGCCATGTCGGGTATCGTAATAGGGCAGGTCATCGGCATAGCTATCGGCGTCATAGACAAAGCCGCCTTCCTCGACGATGAGGCGGGCCGTGTTTGGGCTGGTTCGCCCCTGATACCATCCGAGGGGACGCTCCCCAGTGAGACGCGTATGGATCTCTATCGCCTCCGCGATATGGGCGCGTTCGGTGTCTTCGGGGACGTACTGGTAATCGATCCACTTAAGACCGTGGCTCGCGACTTCCCAGTCCGCCTTGAGCATCGCTTCGACGGCCGCCGGGTTCATCTCCATCGCCTTCGCGACCCCGAACACCGTGACCGGCACGCCGCGTGAAGTGAACAGCCTGTGGAGCCGCCAGAAGCCGGCCCTGGCGCCGTATTCATACAGGCTTTCCATGGCCATGGACCGTGTGCCCTGATGGGGCTGCGCGCCGACCATTTCCGACAGGAAGGCCTCGGATCCTGCATCACCATTGAGAACGCAATTCTCCGCGCCTTCCTCATAGTTCACGACGAACTGTACCGCGGTCCTCGCGCCGCCCGGCCAATTGGCGGGCGGCGGGCTTGCACCATATCCGACCAGGTCCCGCGTCATGAGGTGTAGGCCTCCAGTGCGGCATCAACGGCTGCGCCCGACGGTACGCTGTGCCCCTCCGTCCGCAGCACCGCTTCCAGCGCGCCAAGCGTAATCAGCACCTTGTTCTTGGCTGCGTTGTAGCCCATCGCGCCGATCCGCCAGATCTTGCCTTGGAGCGGGCCGAAGCTCGTTCCGATCTCGATCTCGAAATCATCGCGCATACGCTGGCGGACGCGCTCACCTTCGACAGTTTCAGGGATGTAGACGCCGGTAACATTGGTCATGCGGTGGGCGTCGTCCCCAAAGACAGTCAGTCCCATCGCTCTCAGACCTGCCGTCATGGCCTTGCCTGCGAGACGGTGGCGCTCAAAGCGCTCAGCGAGCCCTTCTTCAAGGCTGACGCAGGCGCATTCTCGCGCCGCATACAGCATGCTGGTCGCTTCGGTATGATGGTTGAGGCGTTTCTCCGACCAGTAGTCCATGACCATGGCAAGATCGAAATAGTTGGATCCGATGCGCTGGCCGCTGCCCTGTTCGAGATCATCGCGCTTGATGCCGAGCTCTGTGTGGCGGCGGGCGAAGATGTGCTCGGCCGCGCGGTCAGATATCGTGATTGGCGCTGAACCGGATGGTCCGCCAAGGCATTTCTGAAGGCCGCCTGTGACGATGTCGACACCCCATCGGTCGGCCGCGATTTCCATGCCGCCAACCGTGGCCGTCGCATCCACATAAGAGTAGGCGCCTGCCTGCCGGCAAAGCTCTCCCAGCCCCTCAAGCGGCTGGGCCATGGTCGTCGACGTGTCGCCATGGACGGTGGCTACGACCTTGGGTTCGAAATCGGCAATCGCTGCGGCGATCTCGTCCATGGGAACCGTCTTGCCCCATTCGGCATCGACGGTGCGCACCTCAGCACCAATCCGGGCGAGAATTTCCGTAAGAAGCAGGCCGAAGCGACCGAAATTCACCACCAGAACCCGGTCGCCCGGACTGGCGAGCGAAATGAGCGATGCCTCGATCGCCGAACGCGCGGTGCCATCGATGAGGAAGGTCCATTTGTTCTCAGTCCCGAAGATCGGGCGGTAGAGGCCCATCACCTCATTCATGTAGGCGGTGAACTCCGGGTCGAACTGGCCGAGCAGGTCAGCCGACATGGCGCGGAGCACCCTCGGATGGGCGTTAACCGGGCCAGGGCCCATCAGCAGCCTTTGCGGTGGATCAATCTGTCTGAACGAACTGGGCATCCGCTCGGGCCTCCATCAAATCTAGAAATTTCAACATTACCTCTAGCGCTTCATCGGCATCGGCTGGGTCGACCTTCTCCGCCGGGTTGTGGCTGACGCCGCCTGCGCACCGGATGAAAAGCATCACTGAAGGGCAAAGCTCCGACAGGATCATCGCGTCATGGCCAGCCCCGCTGACCAGGGTCTTCCGGGGGTGACCCGTCGCTTCAAGGGCATCTTCCATCATCTGGACGAAACCGGGGTCGCTGGGCGACGCGGCGAGATCCTGCAGCTTTCTGATCGAGAGCGATAGCCGCCTCTGCTCGCAAATATCCCTCGCGACAGTTCGGATCCGGTCACTCAGCAGGTTACGGCGCTCATCGTCGCCCGCGCGCACATCCAGCATGAATTTTACCTCGCCCGGAACGACGTTTGCCGCGCCGGGAAGGGCCTGGATACTGCCGACCGTGGCGACTTCGTCGGGCGCTCCACTTCTTGCTAGCTTTTCAATCTCGACCATGATTTCGGCCGCCCCAGCGAGCGCGTCGCGCCTCAGATGCATCGCATTGGTGCCCGCGTGCCCGGCTTCGCCCTTCAGCGTGTATTCGAAGCGAAGTTGCGCTGCGATCCCGGACACCGCACCGACCGAGAGGTTTTCGGCCTCCAGGACCGGACCCTGCTCGATATGTGCTTCAAGATAGCCGAGAATGTCGCCGGGATGGCGTCTTGATGCTGACAAGCGCCCTTCCGGCATCGGTATGGTGATCGAATGTTCGAACGTGTCGAGCGCTTCAGCGAGCGAGATGTCATCGCCGTCCACCAGATCCGGCGTCCCCGTGACGTCCTGCCCGATGACCGCACGCGAGCACAGCATGGCGACCGGGAAACGTGACCCTTCCTCGTCGCCAAAGGCGATGACCTCGATGGCAAATGGCAGGCGCCGGCCTGTTTCGTTGAGATACGCAACGCACTCGATGGCGAGCATGACGCCGAGCACGCCATCATACCGTCCGCCATTTCGCACGGTGTCGATGTGTGAGCCGATCAGCAATGCCTTGCGGCCTGCCTGAGACGCTTCATACCGGCCGATCAGGTTTCCAGCCGTATCCATCCGCACCGACATTCCCGCCTCGCGCATCCATTCGGCGGTGCGGTTGACGGCGGCCGCGTGAGCCGCGCTCAGATAGCCGCGATAGAGGAAATCGTCGGTCACGCTGTAGGGCGCGACGCCAAGCTCTTCGCATCGTGCAACAGCGCGTGTGCCGGATGCATTCACCATGCTGCCACCGCTCCATCGCTGCGCGGGTCTGTCGCGCCCTCGATCAATCCGTCCGCGTGACGGCAGACCGCGCCGGCATGGCCCATGACCGTTTCGAAGCTGCCCAGGACTTCTACGTCATGTCCGGCCTCTTTCAGTTGTTCGATCAGGCGCGCCGGGAAGCGGTTCTCCAGTTTTAGCGACACGCTCTGCTCGCCCCATGTTCGGCCGAGCAGCCAGCGCGGCGCTGATATCGCTTGCTGCAGCGGGACGCCGAACCGGGCGTAGCGTGAGAAGATCGCCGCCTGCGTCTGCGGCTGTCCTTCGCCGCCCATCGTGCCGTAGGCCATGATGCGGCCATCATCGAATTTGGCGAGCGCCGGGTTCAGCGTGTGGAATGGCTTGCGGCCAGGCTTCAGGCTATTCCAGCCGTCGGGCTTCAGGCGGAAGCTCGCGCCCCGGTTCTGCCAGACAATACCTGTCCTTGGCAGAACGACACCGGAGCCGAATTCGAAATAGATCGACTGGATCGAGCTCACCACCCGCCCCTCATGATCGACGGCGCCGAACCATGTGGTGTCTCCGGCCGCGGTCCTGTGAGGCCAGGGCAGAGCGTTCTGGCGATCGATAGTCTGGGCCAGCTTATCCAGCTGCTCGCTGTCATCGAGCTGCGACTGGGCATCTTGCGACATGAAGGCCGGGTCGCCGAGACCAATTTCGCGGTAGCGGATGAATGCCTGCTTGGTCGCTTCGACAAGGCCGTGAACATGGTCGAATTCGTCGACGCCATCTGCTCCAAGCCGGTCAAACAGGGCCAGGATCATCAGCGAGGTCAGTCCCTGCGTGGGTGGCGCCGTGTTGAAGAGTTCGGCTCCCTTGATCCGTAGCGATAGCGGTTCTGGCTGGTCAGCGCTGTGATTTTTCAAGTCTGCCGCGGTGATCGGGCTGCCAGCTTCAGAAAGGTCTGCGGCGATGTCGGCGGCGAGCGGGCCGTCATAGAAGCTTTCGAGACCGTCGGCACAAAGCCGTTCGAGCGTGCGCGCTAGAGCGGGCTGCATGAGCTGCTGACCATCCTTCAGGGGCGCGCCGCCCGGACGGAACACGTCCGAATAACCCGGAACCTCACGAAGCTCTGCATCCTTGCTGGCCGCGACCTCCGCCCCGCCTTTTGTGACGGAGACGCCTGCTCGAGCATAGTGAACCGCGTCCCGCAGCAGCCTGGATAGCGGTAGCGTCGAACCGGATCTTGCCAGCGCCGCTTGCCAGCCCGAAATCGTCCCGGCAGGTGTAATCGCCGCCAGTGGTCCACGCCAGGGAATGGCCTCCAGCTGCTGGTCGCGATAGAGCGCTGTCGAAACGTTTTCGCCCGCTGCCCCGCAAGCATTTATGCTGTAGACCGAGTCATCCGGCTCGCGGACGAGCCAGAAACCGTCTCCGCCAATCCCGGTCATGTGGGGGTAGACAACCGCGAGTGTCGCCGCGACGGCGACACAGGCCTCGACCGAATTTCCGCCATCTTGCAACACGCTGAGTCCGGCCTGGCTGGCCAGATGATGCGGGCTAGTGACCATGCCCCTGTATGCGCGCGGTGTCTGCAGCATCAGGCGACCTCGGCAAATTGTGCTGGCGGGTCTGCGCTGACTACGCCAGCCTCGCTGAGGCGTTCGGCCACGTCAAAGAGAAGCGCTTCCCGGCCGCGCGCCGCGACGAGCTGGACGCCTATCGGTAACTGGCCGGGCCGCTTCACGGGTACTGACAGAATGGGCACGCCGGCAAGGCTGAGTGGCTGGGTGTAGAGGCCGAGATTGGCGCGTGCGGAAACGAACTCTCCATCCAGTTCGATCAGGCCTGCCGCGATTTCTGGCGCCACGCTCGGCGTCGACGGCGCAATGAGCACGTCGAACGTGTCGAGCAGGCCGATCAGTTCGTTGACCGATCGATCCGCCATGGTTTCCGCATCGGCGATCACCTTCTCAGACAGCAGCGCACCAGCGACCAGCCGGTCGCGCGTCGCTGCGTCGAAATCCATCGGCCGTTTCTGCAGGTTCTCCAGGTGGCGGTGCCCGCCTTCTGACGCGGTGAGCAGGAAGGCCGCAGACCGGCCAGCTTCCGCCAGCGGCAGATCGACCTCTTCGGTTCCATCGAGCGTATCGAACACTGTGCGGGCGGCGTCGAATGCTGCCGCTTGCCCCTTCTTCTGGAACCATCCGCTGAGCAGTCCAGCCCTGATCTGAGCGGGTGCCGGGTGATCGGTAGAAGCGCCGCTCATGACTTCGAAGGCGAGACGCGTGTCTGCAACGGACCGGGAAAATGGGCCGACCGTATCGAGCCGGTCGACGAAGGCGAACGTGCCTTCGACAGGCAGCACGCCATGAGTTGGGCGCAGGCCAAAAATGCCGCATAGGCTGGCTGGGACGCGGACGGACCCATTGGTGTCGGAGCCCAGTGCCAGAGGAACAAGACCCGCTGCGACGGCTGCCGCCGATCCGCCAGACGAGCCACCGGCCAGCCGGGCGAGGTCGTGCGGATTATGTGTGGTTCCGGTGTGCTGGTTGACCGTCGCGAAGCCGTAAGCGAACTCATCCATGTTGAGCGTGCCGACCGGGATGGCGCCAGCCTTCCTGAGACGGTCGACAACAATGGCGTCGCTGGTTGCGGGCGGTGCATCCTGCAGGATCGCCGAGCCAGCTGTGGTGGTCAGCCCCTCGACGTCGAACAAGTCCTTCACTCCGAACGGGACGCCGGCAAGCGGTCCAGGATCCTTGCCCTCAGCGATGAGGCGGTCGATTTCGGTGGCTGCCTGCATGGCGGCCTCGTCCAGAACCCGCGTGAAGCAGACAAGCTTCGGGTTCAGCAACTCGATCCGGTCCAGTGTCGCCTTGATGATTTCGCTCGCAGTGACAGCCCCACTGCGGACGGCGCTGCTGATCTTTTGGGCTGACGCGAAAGGGTTCATCTCCGTGTCAGGACCTTCAGGACAGTGTGATATTGCGTCAGGAGCAGCTCCAGATTCTGATCGACGCCGGCGCGCATTTCATCTGTCAGTTCAATGCCAAGCGATTCTGCGCTCTCATCCGGGGATGCGCCGCCTAACAGGGTTTCCTTCGTGGCGATGGATGGTTCTGACGTCTTTGAAGGTGTCATGATCGTCTGTTCTGGAGCGCAGCGAGGCCGAGTCGAGGATGTCTATGTCGATTGCTCTATATTTGGCATCGCTCGCAAGCCGGATCAATCCGGGTGCGGCGAAACAGGGCGGTTGGTCCGCTAGCGACCGCAAACTGCGCACCTGTAGCGATTTTCGCATGTCATCAAGGCGCGGCCATGTCGAGTTCGCCGCTTCAGTGAGCGAATTTTGAGTTCAGGTGTGTCCGTCTGAGCCACAAAGCGTGTCGTTGTCAAAGCCCGGACGCCGCGTGAGCCTCAAGCTCCTCCTTCATCAGGTCGATGAAGCTGCGGATATAAGGCATCAGGACCCGTCCTTTCGGCGCCAGAAGCGAGATAGTGGTGGGCCGGATCACGCCATCGGCAAAAGGTGTCCAGGCGAGCTTGCCCTGGGTCAGCTCGTCTTCGAAACCGGTGCGCGAAATGAAGGCAACGCCAAGGCCCGCCTGGACCAGGTTTTTCAGCATCCCAATCCTTTCGACCCGCGCGGCGATCTGCAGGGGCGCATCGGTTTCCTGGATCAGCTCACGGATGATGCTGTGGTTCAGCCACTCCTCAGTCGGTGCGATTATCGGATAGGGCACGCAATCGCTGAGCGTGACTTCGTCGAGCTTGGCAAGCGGATGGCCCGGCTGCGTGATGACGCCGACCTTGGACTGGCCCGAAAAAATGGTCTCTGTTCGCGATCCCCCCGAAACGTCGAAAGCGCATACGACATCGGCATCCTTGGCCAGCAATGCGGATTTAATCGAGTAGTTGTCGCCAGAGATCAGCGTGAAGTCGATCAGCGGAAAGCGGCTCTGCAGGCGTGTCATGGCGCGGGGCAGGATGTCGACCGTTATGCTTTCGGCGGCGGCAATGCGGATCGTACCACGTACCCCGCCCTTGAGCCGGCCGATTTCGTGGCGCAGCTGCGAGGCATCGCGGTTCCACTGGCGGACATAATTGAGCAACGCCTCGCCCGCCGCCGTCGGTCGGATGCCCCGTGGCAAGCGCTCGAATAATTCGACACCGAGCTCTTCCTCGAGTTGCAGGAGTTGGCGGTTTACGGCCGAGGAAGCAATGTTGAGATTCTCGGCCGCCTTACGGATTGAGCCATCCTTTATGGCCTTGTCGAAGTAGAGAAGTCCGGTCTTGATAATCGTCATTCGCGCCGTGTCCCAAGGATAACGCCTGCCGCATGATGCTTTTATTAGAGTGCTTTGCACTAGATTTTGTTCTTGTCCAGCCTTAGGGGCTTGCTGGCAAAGAGGGGGCGCTACGTGACAATTTCATTCG
This sequence comes from Henriciella mobilis, assembly GCF_003576285.1. Taxonomy (NCBI): domain Bacteria; kingdom Pseudomonadati; phylum Pseudomonadota; class Alphaproteobacteria; order Hyphomonadales; family Hyphomonadaceae; genus Henriciella; species Henriciella mobilis. The sequence goes on from NZ_QWFX01000005.1 coordinate 833,096, forward strand.
CCGGCCTGCCCGGATGTATAGCTCAGTTTCGCGGGGGCCATCCGGTCTCTTTTCCCTCATCGAACGATTGAACGCCATGCGTATACTTCCCGACCGCTTCGTCATGCTAATGGTGCTCGCCGTCATCCTGGCCCTGATCTTCCCGCAGCTCGGCACCGCGGATGGACCGCTGAAGCTCGGCCTCGTGACGGAGTTCGGTATTGCGCTCGTCTTCTTCCTGCATGGCGCGAATCTTGAGCGCCAGAAGCTGGTGACAGGGCTGAAAAACTGGCGCGTTCACCTTCTCATCCAGACGACGACGTTCATTGTGTTTCCGATCGTCGGGCTGGTCCTCTATTTCGGACTGAAGGCTTACCTGCCTGACTTCCTGCTGCTGGGATTTTTCTTCCTGGCAGCATTGCCTTCGACCGTGTCCTCCTCGGTGGCGATGACGGCGCTGGCGCGCGGCAATGTGCCAGTCGCTGTCTTCAATGCGACGCTGTCCGGGTTGCTCGGCATGGTGATCACGCCAGCCCTGATGTCGATTGTGACAGCCACCGGGGAATCCCAGTTTTCAGTAGTGGACGCGATGATCGACATTACGATCACGCTGCTCCTGCCCTTCATCCTCGGGCAGCTTGCCCGCCCGCTGCTTAAATCCCTGCTGGCGAAGTACAAATCCTTCGTCTCGAAGATCGACCGCACGGTCATCCTGCTGATCGTTTTCAGTTCATTTGCCGAGTCGACCGCTGGCGGCGTCTGGGCGCAGTTTTCGGTATTGCAGTTCGCGGTGACCATCTCGCTGGTTCTGGTCTTCCTTGGGCTTGCCTTCTCGTACACAATCTTCGCTTCAAGACGCCTGTCGCTGCCGCTCGATGATGAGTCGGCGACGGTTTTCTGCGGCTCGACCAAAAGTCTCGCCAACGGGGCTCCGATCGCGCAGATCCTGTTTGCGGGAAATCCGAATATGGGCCTGATCATGCTGCCGCTGATGCTCTACCACCAGCTTCAGTTGATGGCCTGCGCGGTGATGGCGCAACGCTATGCGCGCAAAACCGAAGCGTTGGAAGCCTGACGCGGCGTGTCGGCCGATACCGCATCGCCGGTGATTTGCAGGATCTGTCCGGCAACCGCAACGGCAATGGTCGCGGGTGCCTTGCCCGAAATCTCGGGCAGCCCGATGGGGCTGGTGAGCCGCGAAATAGCCGCCTGCGGGACACTGTCTTCGCGCAGCCGCCGGATGAAGCGGGCGCGCTTGGTGGCCGATCCGATCAGTCCGCAAAAGGCGAAATCACCTCGCTGGAGAATGGCGCGGGTCAGCCGATAATCGAGCTCATGATCATGCGTGAGCACAAGATGGATGGCCGCGGGCGGCGCACTGGAGACTGCTTCTTCCGGATCGGTCAGGTGGCTGATCTCGATCCCGCTGCGGGTTCCGAGGTAGTCTGGGCGGCTGTCGAACCAGCGAATCGGCAGGGGCGAGATCGACAGGACGTGCGCAATCGCCTGGCCGACATGCCCAGCGCCAAACAGCATGACGGCTGGCGGCAGTGCGCTGACCTGCTCGAAAAACACGGCGCACACATCGCGAGCCGGCCGGTTGTCCGGAAGCAGGGAAGCGTCATGGCCGAGAAAGCCGGTCTTCAGTACGTGCGGCCAATCTTTGCGGCGATACAGTGTCTTGCGCTGGCCGGTTCCATCGAGGCGTGTTTCCAGCACGTGCTCGCCGGGTTGCTCAGCCATTGAGGCGATGTGTTCCAGCCAGCCCGTATCGCGCGCGTCCAGCCTTTCCAGCAACAGGCGCACATGACCGCCGCAGCACTGACGCAGCAGGGGGCCAAGCGGATAGTCCTGAAGCAGATGGGTAACGTCGTCGCGTTCAAGCATGCGACGCGCCTGCATTGTCGCCTGGTGTTCCAGGTTTCCACCGCCGATCGTGCCGAGGATTTTGCTCTTGCTGACCAGTATTTTCGTGCCCGCCTCCCGCGGGGCCGAGCCGTCGACGATGCACTGTGTCACCAGCACCGCAGCGCCATCCTGTTCGATCAATCGTATCGCGTCGCTTGCCCAGTCGAGACGGTCGGTCATGCCAGCTTCTCCGCTTCTGCTCGCGCTGCGTCGACGGCCATGAGAATCCGTTCGGGGGTGGCGGGCGCGTCCAGTTGGGGAAAGACCCGGTGCCCCGTCGCTCCGGAAACGGCGTGGGTCAGCGCGGAAAAGACCGAAATGGCCAGCATGAAAGGTGGCTCGCCGACCGCCTTGGAACGGTGGATCGTGCGCTCCTGATTGCGGCCCTTGTCCCAGATTTTGATATTCATGCTTGCCGGCCGGTCGGACGCTGTCGGGATCTTGTAAGTGGACGGCGCGTGCGTGCGCAGGCGCCCATTGCTGTCATAGACAAGCTCTTCGGTTGTCAGCCAGCCCATGCCCTGGACGAAGCCGCCTTCAATCTGCCCCATGTCGACGGCGGGGTTCAGCGACTGGCCAACTTCGTGGAGGATATCTGTCCGCACGACCCGGTTTTCGCCTGTGAGCGTATCGATCTCGACCTCGGACACGGCGGCGCCGTAGGCGAAATAATAGAATGGCCGGCCGCGATGGGTCGCCCTGTCATAGTGGATCTTGGGCGTGCGATAATACCCTGTGGCGGAAAGGGAAATTCGCGCGAGATAGGCCTGCTTGATCACCTCGTTGAAGGTGAATTCATGCCGCCCCGCAATGATCCTGTTGTTGGAGAAGACGATATCATCGGCCGGTACACCTTCCCGTTCTGACAGGAAATCCACCAGCCGCTTCTTGATTTTCTCCGCTGCGTCTTTCGCGGCCATGCCATTGAGGTCAGAGCCGGACGAGGCCGCGGTGGCGGACGTGTTGGGGACCTTCTCCGTCGACGTTGCCATGATCCGTACGCGGTCGATATCGACCTGGAATTCATGCGCGACGACCTGCGCGACCTTGACCATCAGTCCCTGGCCCATCTCGGTGCCGCCATGGTTCAGCTGGATGCTGCCATCGGTGTAAATGTGGATCAGGGCGCCGGCCTGGTTGAGGTGGGTTGTGGTGAAGGAGATGCCGAACTTCACCGGCGTCAGCGCGATACCGCGTTTGATGGTGCCCGTATCCTTGTTGGCGTCCTCGATCTGCTTGCGCCGCATGCGATAGTCAGACGACGAAGCGAGGTCTTCCATCAGTTCGCGCGCAACGAAGTCCTCCACGGTCTGGTGGTAGGGTGTGAGATTGCGGTCCGGTGCCGCGTAGAGATTGTCGAGGCGTACATCCAGCGGGTCGCGGCCGACCTTGAAGGCAATCGCGTCCATCATATGCTCGACAGCAATCATCCCTTGCGGTCCGCCAAAACCCCGAAACGCCGTATTGGACACGGTGTTCGTCCGCATGCGGTTCGATACGATCCGGGCCGCGCCGAGGAAATAGCAATTGTCAGCATGGAACATGGCGCGGTCATTGATCGCCAGCGAGAGATCAGTGGAGAAACCGCATCTGGACGCCAGGTCGAATTGCGCGCCGTGCAGGCGGCCATTGTCGTCAAAACCGGCTTTCCAGCCGACCTCGAAGTCATGCCTCTTGCCGGTGACGATCATGTCGTCGTCCCTGTCGAGGCGAAACTTGACCGCCCGGCCGGTCTTCGAGGCGCAGAGGGCTGCTGCCGCGGCGAGCAGGGTAGATTGGGTTTCCTTGCCGCCGAATCCGCCGCCCATGCGCCGCACAACGACCGTTATCAGATTGTCCGGAACGCCGAGAACCTTGGCGATCAGGTGCTGGGCCTCGGTGGGATTCTGCGTCGAGGAGTGGACGAGGATCTCGCCATTTTCACCGGGAATGGCCATCGCTACCTGGCCTTCGAGGTAAAAGTGGTCCTGTCCGCCTTCAGTCAGCCGCCCGCTCAGCGAATGAGGCGCTTGGTTGATGGCCGCTTCGGCATCGCCGAGCACCATCACCTGTTCAGCCTCGATTAGCGACCCAGCCGTTCTGGCGTCCTCAATCGTGACAAGTGGTGAAAGAGCTTCATAGTTGATCCGGGCTTTCTGCGCCGCATACCTGGCAGCTTTCCGGCTTTCGGCTGCCACGGCGAACAGGCTCTGGCCATGATACATCACCTTGTCTTCGACAAAGAGCGGATCATCGGGAATGACTGGGCCAATATCGTTCGTGCCCGGAATATCCTTGGCCGTCAGCACCGCGACAACGCCGGGCGCGTGCCTGACGTCTGACAGGTCCATGTCCTTGATTTGCGCGTGCGCCTGCTCGCTGGTGGCGATGTAGAGGTGCAGGCAGTCAGCCGGCTCGGGAAGGTCATCGACATAGCGGGCTTCACCGGTGACGTGCAGGTCGGCGCTATCATGTTTCAGCGCGCTACGAACGCCACCCTTGAGGCGGCTCGTCTCGAAACCGGTTCCTGCGTCTTCAGGCATTTGTATCTTGTGCCTCCAGGATCCTTGTCCGGTTGCTGGCCGTTGTTTCGATAAAAGCCTTACGCAGAAGGTTCTGCGCGACCTTGAGGCGATAGTCCGCAGAGGCACGCATGTCGGTCAGCGGAGAATAATCCTCTGTCAGGGCGAGGCATGCAGCGTTTATGGTTTCTTCGGTCCATGCCTGACCGGCAAGTGCCGCTTCGCAGGCGGTAGCGCGTTTGGGCGTGCCTGCCATGCCGCCAAACGCAATACGCGCAGTCTTTACCTTGCCGCCGTCCAGACCAATGGCAAACGCGCCGCATACTGCCGAAATGTCCTGGTCGAAGCGTTTGGAGATCTTGTAGGTCCGGAAGACCAGATCGTCCCTGATGGGTGGGATGGTCACCGACTTCACATATTCGCCCGGATGAAGGTCCTGCTGTCCATACTCGATGAAAAAACTCTCAATCGGGATGGTTCGCTCCCCATGGGTGGATGCCAGGGTCAGCTGCGCATCAAGGGCAATCAGGAAAGGCGGCGTGTCGCCAATCGGGGAGCCGTTTGCGATATTGCCGCCGATCGTCCCGCTATTGCGCACCTGCACCGATCCGAGTCGGGTAAGCAGGTTTCCGAGGTCATGATGAAGCGCTGTCAGATGCGTGAGTGCATCGCTGTATTTCACGCCCGCGCCGATGCAGAGGCCCGCCTCTGTCTGCTCGATCGTGCGAAGGCTCGGTATGTTTCCGAGGAATATCATGGCCGGCAAGTTCTGCATGCCCTTGGTCACCCAGAGGCCGACATCCGTTGCGCCGCCGACCATGACGGCATCAGGGTGTTTTGCCAGAAGCTCTTCAAGCTCGGTTTCGCTAGTTGGCACAAAGCCGGCGCGGTCAGTTTTATGGACGGGATCTGGAAAGCTGATCTTGCCCACCGGCGCGTCTTGGATGGATTTAAGGAGCGCCACGGTCTCGGAGTTTCCGAAACGAGACTTGGTCTCCGTTTCGGGCGTTAGCGCCTGCGCCGCCTCGATGATCGGTCCATAGCCGGTGCAGCGGCACAGATTGCCGGCAAGAACCGAATTTACCGAGTGGGGAAGGGCGGGGTCGGTCTCCTGGTACCGGGCGAAGAGCGACATCACGAACCCGGGCGTGCAAAAGCCGCATTGCGATCCGTTACAGTCGGCCAGCGTCTTCTGGACGGGGTGCATTGCCTTTGACGTGCCAATGGATTCAACCGTCACCAGCTCACAACCATGCAACATGGGCAGGAAGAAGATGCAGGCATTGATCGCCCGATAGCGGACCGTATCGCCTGCCAGTTCACCCAGCGCGACCGTGCAAGCGCCGCAATCGCCCTCTGCGCAGCCCTCCTTGGTGCCGGTCAGGCGTTCCTCCTCGCGGAGCCATTCAAGAACCGTTTGCGCAGGATCAACGCGTTCAAGCGTCCTGATGCGTCCGTTCATTACAAAGCTGATCATGCGCTGCGCCTTCATTCGATAAAGGTCATTATGACCGCCTCACGGTGCCTTGTCAGGGGCGGGATGCGCCTCGCCCGCCATCTATCGTCAAATGCTGCTGTGTTGTTCGAGAGCGCTCATTTTGGCAGCAGTGCAGGCGATAGAACTTCATCGTGTTTCTCGGGCAGACTGACTTTTGGGGCAATGATTTCTGCAAGGCTGGAACGAATCGTCCTTGTGGGTGTGATGCCTTTTTGCGGACGATTGCTAGCTAACTGGGGGACGGGAAGAGCGCTTCTGCACCAGATTTGCCCGGATTTCACCAATCCGCAGGGGTCGTTTGCCGGAAAATCAAACAGTTACAGCCAAGTCCTCTCAATTTTGTGCCGGGATGTTGTGCCTCCTGCTCTTTGAGCGGCAGTCTCCGCTCCAATGATGGGAAGGGGTGCCGGAACCTGTTTCGACGCCTGAAGCAGCAGAGCAGAGGTCGGGCAATATGCTAAACAGGGTCTTCGAGCTGCAGGCTCGCGGTTCGAATGTGCGAACGGAAATTATCGCTGGTATCACGACGTTCCTGTCGATGTCGTACATCATCTTCGTCAATCCGGATATTCTGGCTCAGGCCGGGATGGATCCGGGCGCCGTATTCGTGGCGACATGCCTCGCGGCGGCAGTCGGTTCCTTCATCATGGGGGCTTATGCGAACTACCCGATCGCGATTGCACCCGGCATGGGATTGAATGCGTTCTTCACATACGGCGTGGTCATCGGAATGGGCGTGGCCTGGCAAACCGCGCTGATGGCGGTGTTCATGTCCGGCACACTGTTCGTGATCCTCAGCCTCCTGCCGGTTCGCGAATGGATCATCAATTCGATACCGATGGAGCTGAAGCTCTCCATCGCCGCCGGTATCGGCTTCTTTCTGATCATAATCGGCCTGACCAGTGTCGGAATCGTGGTCGACAACCCTGCAACGCTGGTGGGGCTAGGGGATCTGTCCGCCACGCCGACATTGCTGGCCATTTTCTGCTTCGTTGCCATCGCGATCCTCGAGACGCGTCAGGTCCCCGGGGGAATCCTGATCGGCATGCTTGGTATCACCATCGCCGGCATGGTGCTTGGCGTCGCGGAGCCGAGCGGCATTGCATCGCTGCCGCCATCCCTTGAGCCGACCTTTCTGCAACTTGACTGGTCAAAGGCATTGGAAGTTGCCCTGATCACGGTGGTGATATCCTTCCTCTTCGTCGACATGTTCGACACGGCCGGCACGCTGGTTTCGGTCGCCCACAAGGCCGGGCTGCTTGACGAGAACGGCCATGTGAAGAATCTCCGAAAGGCCCTTCTCGCCGACAGTACGTCGACCATGATCGGCGCGGCGCTCGGGACCTCGTCGGCGACGAGCTATGTCGAGAGTATCGCTGGCGTGAAGGCGGGTGGCCGCACTGGCCTGACGGCGGTGGTGGTCGGCCTGCTGTTCCTGATTGCGCTGTTCTTCGCGCCTCTTGCCGGCGCCATACAGTCCTATGCAACTGGCCCGGCCCTGATCTTTGTCGGATGTGTGATGGTGGGGGGACTTGCTGAGGTCGATTGGGATGATGCGACCTGTTTCGTCCCGGCTGTCATCACCGCGGTTTCCATGCCGCTGACATACTCCATCGCGACCGGGCTTGGTCTCGGTTTCATTGCCTATGTCGCCATCAAGCTTGGTTCGGGTCACTGGAAAAAGCTCAGCCCCGGCGTGATGGTTCTGGCAGTGCTGTTCCTGCTCAAATTCATTTTCCTGGATGGCGGGTGATGAGCGCCGATTCGGCCGGCCGGGCCGCAAAGCCTTCGGGCTCGATCCTGATGACCCGGGAGCAGCGTCAGGACCCAGACTATTTTCCCGGCTTCGCGGCCGCCATCCCGCTGAGTATTCAGCACATACTGGCCATGTTCATCTCCAATGTAACGCCGGCCATCATTGTTGCCGGGGCGGCCGGATTCGGTTTTGGATCGCCCGACGTCTCGGCGCTGCTTTACATGATCCAGATGTCGATGCTGTTCGCCGGGCTGGCGACGCTGCTGCAGACTATCGGAATGGGTCCAGTCGGTTCAAGATTGCCCATTGTCCAGGGAACGAGCTTTGCCTTCCTGCCAATCATGATTCCGTTGGTCGCCGGGCAGGGCGTCGAGGCCATGGCCGTGCTGACCACGGGTGCCCTGTTCGGCGGCCTTTTCCATGCTGGTCTCAGCGTCTTCGTCAAGCAGCTGCGTTGCGCCTTCCCGCCGCTCGTGACCGGGCTTGTCGTCGCGATGATCGCCCTGTCGCTGCTTCAGGTAGGGATTCAGTATGCGGCGGGTGGCGTACCGCTGCGTGGCAGTGACGACTATGGCAGCTGGCAGAGCTGGTTGCTCGCGAGCATCGTCATTGTGGCGACCTTCGGGTTCAAATTCTTCACGAAGGGCATGTGGTCTTCGGCGTCGGTGCTGCTTGGCCTGCTGGTCGGCTATGGCGTGGCCTTCGCGATGGGGCGTGTCGACCTTCAGGACGTGTCCGCAGCCGGCTGGGTATCGGTCCCGTTCCCGTTCCATTTTGGGTTTTCGTTTTCGGTGTCGGCGGTCATCGGTTTCTGCCTGATGGGTATCGTCTCGGCCATCGAAACAGTCGGCGATGTCAGCGCGATTGCCGAAGGTGGGGCCGGGCGTGAGGCCAAGGATGAAGAACTGTCCGGGGCTACGCTCGCTGACGGGGTCGGCACATCACTGGCTGCCGTATTCGGCGGGCTACCGAATACCTCCTTCAGCCAGAATGTCGGTCTGATTGCCATGACCGGGATCATGAGCCGTCATATTGTCAGTCTCGGCGCCGTCTTCCTGATCATCTGCGGGCTGCTGCCAAAGGTCGGCGCCTTCATCATTACCATTCCGATCGAAGTTCTGGGCGGCGGCGTGATCATCATGTTCGGCATGGTGGCATCCGCGGCCATTTCCATCCTGTCGAATGTTCAGTGGTCGCAGCGAAACATGCTGATCTTTGCCCTCTCGCTGTCGCTCGGTTTCGGGTTGCAACTCGAGCCGCAGGCGCTTCAGCACGTGCCGGAGGACGTCCGCATGTTTTTGACATCGGGTCTTCTACCAGCGACATTCCTCGCCGTATTGCTGAACCTTGTCCTGCCCGAACTGGAAGAAGACGTGGCATGAGCACAACCCTCATCCGGCATGCAGACATGCTGGTTACGATGGATGATGCCGGTACAGAAATCCCGGACGGCGCGCTGGTGATTGAAGATGGAAAGATCGCCGCGACCGGGACAAGCGCGGAACTGGCGCACTGGGCTGGGGCGGCCGAAAACATTATCGACGCGCGTGGATGTGTCGTCACGCCTGGCCTGGTAAATACCCATCACCACCTGTTTCAGACGCTGACACGCGCTGTGCCAGCCGGCCAGAACGCGCTGCTTTTCGACTGGCTGAAGGCGCATTATCCGGTTTGGGCGCGCTACCGGCCCGAGGACATGTTCGTCTCCGCCCAGCTGGGGCTTGCCGAACTCGCCTTGTCAGGATGCACGCTTAGCAGCGATCATCTGTATCTCTATCCGGACGGCGTTCGGCTGGAAGACACCATTGAGGCAGCGCGCAGCGTCGGTATCCGCTTTCACGCCACGCGCGGCTCAATGAGCATCGGTGAAGGGCAGGGCGGTTTGCCGCCGGATGGTCTCGTCGAGGACGAAAAAGCGATCCTTGAAGACTGTATCCGCGTGATCGATGCGTTTCATGATCCTTCCGACGGTGCCATGGTGCGTGTCGGCGTCGCGCCCTGTTCGCCATTTTCGGTCAGCCGCGAGCTGATGCGGGATTCAGCCCTGCTGGCGCGCGACAAGGGCGTGATGATGCACACCCATCTTGCCGAGAACGATGAGGACACTGCCTATTCGCTCGAGCGGTTCGGCTGCCGGCCCGGCCAGTATGCCGAGGAACTGGGCTGGGTCGGTGACGATGTCTGGCACGCCCATTGTGTAAAGCTGGACGCCGGCGAGATCGGCCTGTTCGCCAAAACCCGAACGGGTGTTGCCCATTGCCCCTGTTCCAACTGCCGTCTCGGATCGGGTATCGCGCCCATTCGGGATATGCTGGCGGCAGGGGTGCCCGTCGGGCTTGGTGTTGATGGCTCTGCCTCGAACGATTCAGGGCATCTCTTGCTTGAGGCACGCCAGGCCATGCTGTTGCAGCGTGTTGCCATGGGCGCCGATGCGCTTGATCCCCGCCAGGTGCTCCGGCTGGCCACGCGCGGCGGCGCCGACATGCTCGGACGCCGAGATTGCGGCGTGCTCGAAGCCGGCCGACGGGCCGATTTCGTGATCTGGGATATCGATGGTCTCTCCGCTGCGGGGGCCTGGGACCCGGTCGCGGCCCTCATCCTGTGCGCGCCGGTATCGGCCAGAGATGTATTCGTCGATGGCCAGGCAATCGTTCGCGGCCGCCAGCTTGCGCTGACAGACGCAGGCGATATCCGGGCACGCGCCGACCGGTCCCTGCGGCGCCTCATGGCCTGAACGGTCAGGGTGCGTTCTTGCTTTTCTTCTTACAGCCAACAGAAAACGCCCGGAGCAAGCTCCGGGCGTCTCGTGTGATGAGTAAGGTTTAGTGTACTCGCTTCCTAGAACTTGTAGATGATCGACGCCTGAACGCTCCGCGGTTTCTCCGGAAGGACAATCGTACTGCCGAACAGTTCTGTGAAGTTCGCACGGAAGTATTCTTCGTCCGTTGCGTTCTTGACGGTCACCCGGAAGAGCCAGTCGTCCAGCGCGTAGGATGCCGAAAGGTCGACCAGTGTGTAACCCGGCAGTTCCACCACCTGCGACTGGCCTGAGTAGACTTCCTCGACGTTCACAAGGCTGCCCGAGAAGGACAGGCCATTGTCGAACTCGTAGGTGCCGGTGAGCGAGTAAATGTTCTCCGGAATACCTGCGCGTTTGGCGTCGTCCTCGTCGGAGATGATAACGAGCCCGATTGGCTGGCCGCCGAGGTGGAGCGAAGGATCCGTGACATTCACCATGTCCTCAATGCCGAAGAAGCTGAAAGCGGTTCCGGCTTCAAGGAAGGTCTCGTTGATAACCTTCGTATTGGTATAGGCCGCCGTGACGAGGAACTTGTCTGTCACTGACCAGCGCATCTCGGCTTCAAGACCTTCGGTCTTGATGTCCTGGTTGACGGTGCTGGACTGGACGTTCCGGTCGGTACGCTCCTGCTCGTAATAGGAGACGGCTGCGTAGAGCCGGCCATCGAGGAAGTCACCCTTGACGCCAACTTCGCGTAGCTCGGTGGCTGTCAGGAAGGTCTTTGTGTCAACCTGATCGAAGCTGATATCGGCGCCCTGACCAGCGATCACGACGGTCTGCTCAGCGACAGTCACATATGGAATGATGCCGCCGGGCAGCTTGTAGTTCGCACTGGCATTCCACGAGACGCCACTGTCACTATTGCTGGCTTTGCCTGTTTCGCCAAACCGGCCCGATGTGGACTCGGCGTCAACCGTGTCGTGACGAACGCCGAGCAGCAGGCCGAGACCAAAGTCGAATTCGGCGTCGACGAGGCCAGCAATGCCGTAATTGGTGTAGTTGCCGACATTATAGTCAGACCAGCCGCAGTCGCATTCGAGCGCAAGGAGGCGGTCCGATCGTGCATCATAGCCCTGGGTCAGGTCGACACGGTGGAAGAACTCGTAGTCGAAGTCGTCACCATGCTCGAAGTCGGTATGGCGGATGGACGGTGAGAACTGAGTGTTCAGGGTCAACCCTTCGAACTCGAACTCCTTCGAGACGACGATTTTGTCCTCGAATACCCAGGAATCGTGGAATTGCGAGAAACCGTAGGAATTGAGGTTCAGGTTCTCATAGGTCTCGTAGAACATCTGGTTCTTGATTTCGAACCCAGCATCATTGTCCCAGATCATGTCGAAATAGAGGACAAGGTCTTCGTTCTCGAGCTTGTCTTCCTTGCCAGTCAGGACGTTTTGGCGTGATAGTTTTGCCGTGCCCACATTTTCCAGGGCAAGGTAAGGATAGGCGTCCATAAGGCAGGCATCGGTCCAGCCGGCGGCCGTCACCCCGCCGCCACAGGCGAATGAGCCGAACGGATTGAAAACGCCGACGGCATCGAATTCTTCCTGCGAAAGCTGGCCGTCAAAGTCTGTATCAAGCGGCTGCGCGGTGCCGGTGATGTAGGTGCCGTTGTCGACGAGGTCCTGCGTAAGCCTGTTCCAGCCACCGTTCTGGGCGCCACCATAGTCGTGGTACATCGCACCGAATTCTGCGCGCAGATTGTCGGTCAGTTGCGTATCAAAGGCGGCTTGCAGGATGGTCTGCTCGGTCGAAATGTTGTTGTAGTAGCTGCCGGAGTCTTCGAGTTCGGCGTAAAGGTTGTAGCCGAACTCCTTGCCAAACAGCTTGCCGGGACCGGTGATCGATCCGCTGAGGACGCTCTTGTCCCAGCTACCACCTGTATACCGCACTTCGCCTTCCGGCGCCGCCATATACTTGCCCCCGGCGATCCGGGCCGATTTCGGCACGAAGTTCATGTAACCGCCGGATTTGGATGGGCCGTAGATCGGCGAGGCGGGGCCGCGCACGATATCGATCCGGTCCGACGCGCCGATCGGGGTGGCATAGTTGCCGGGGTTGTCGAGACGTTTGACGCCGCGGAAATAGGTTTCGCCCGCCTGGCCGCGAATATCGAGTGCGCCGCCGACGCCGAAGAAGGAGTTGGTGAACGTACCGGGCGACTGGGCGACCAAGCCGTAGATGTCATCGATGCCGAAGCGTTCGATCTGTTCAGACGAAATCGTCGAGGCCGAACGCGGGATCTCCGTCAGCGTCTTGTCGAAGCCAAAAACAGAGCCGACATCTTCAACTGGCAGAGCCCGCAGGCTGCCGGTGACGACAACCGTTTCCTGGCGGGCTTCTTCTTCTTCCTCCTGAGCGAACGCCGCTGACGGCATGCCGGCGAGGATCGCCAGGCCTGCTGCAGAGAGCATGATCTTCATTTTCATGGATGCACCCGAACCTCCGGCCGACAGGCCTTCCGATTCACTTTTCCCGGCATTTGCCGCTGCATCGATACCGGGCGATGCGCCCCTCTGCTTGTACGTCATGTCGCTTTCCCCTCGCTGCTGGATGGCAATTCTACTTCCGAAGATATTTGGGGCGGTCGCCGCGCATGCTTACCGTCGTGGCGGTTCATCTGAACCGTGCACAAGCGGTGGCCGACCCACTCATTGGGATCAGGCTATGAAGGCTTGCATAGCTCGCGAAGATGTTGCGCTGCACAAGTACCGGAGAAAGCGTTAATGTGCGCATTTTTCGATCACATGCTCGGGGGCATGCATTCATACCAGTCAGCCCGTTCGCATTTCGGCGGGCCCTGTTGGGAATGCGTGCCGGTTTATGGCAAGGTCGAATAACGACTCAGTTATTCATACGGATAAGCGATCTAATTATGGCATCGGACTATTTGGAATTATGAGCATGCTCGGGCGGCGTATAATCACGAAAATCACATGTTTCTTTGGCGCTGGTGCGCTTTTCCTGGCAGCGGCGTGCGAGGCCGTTCCGGCCCAGCCGGTTTCGTCGGCGCCATCGGATGCCGGGATGATTGACACGGTCCCGCAAGACCGGGTGCCGCGAATCGCGATTGCGACCGCCTACGCGCCCGAATTCGCCGCGCTCATTCCAGAGCTAGAGGCGCCGTCCGAGTACATTATCAATGGCGTATCCTACTGGGCTGGCCGCATGCAGGAGCGGGACGTTGTCCTGTTCGAAACCGGCGTCAGCCTGGTCAACGCGACGATGAATACGGAGCGCCTGCTCGAAAACTTCAACATTACCGACATTGTCGTTAGCGGCGTTGCCGGGGGGCTCGACCCGGACCTTACAATTGGTGATGTCACGGTGCCGGCCCGTTGGGCGCAATACAATGAGTCCGTTTACATGCGCGAGACGGATGACGGCGGGTTCAAGCCTCATGCCGGTGTGGAGCCTGAGCTGCCCGTATTTGATTTCATTGGCACGCGCGGTGTCCGCATTGCCAGCTCGGATGACCCGTCACCGCAACCACAAATCTGGTTCGAGGCAACGCCACGTCTTCTGTCCATTGCTGAAAAGGCTGCAGAAACGGCAAATCTCCGGCGATGTGACGACGAAGGGCTATGCCTGCCTGAGCAGCCAGAAGTGGTCGTCGGTGGATCGGGCGTCACTGGCTCGATCTTCATGGATAATGCCCGTTTTCGTGACTACCTCTATGCGGTTTTCGAGGCGCAAGTCGTGGAAATGGAAACGGCGGCTGTCGCGATGGTGGCGCATGCGCATGATGTCCCGTTCATCGCATTCCGCAGTCTTTCCGATCTTGCCGGCGGGGGTGAGGCCAATGAGAACGAGATCACGGCCTTCCAGCACCTGGCGGCGCTGAATTCGGCGGCGGTCGTCCTTTCCTTTCTGGATGCTTATGGCGATGCCGGCGCTGCCCAGCCGCGGGCCGCTTATTGCGAGATCAATTTCTCAGTGGCATCGACCTATGCCGGCAAGGCGCTCGGTGACGAATTCGTCGAAAGGGTTCGCGCGGCATTTCGGGACGATGAGGCGCATGCAGCCTTCCTTCATTCACAGCTTCCTCGCGCGGAACGGATCGCCAGTCTCGCCGCCAGCCAGCAGGGAAGCGAGATTTCGCCAACACTGCTTGAGGTCTGGGGGGGCTATAAGGGAAAGACCAGTCCCTCCCTGGCCATGCGCCTGCCGGGAGATGCGACAGACGACCGTGCACTGGCCCAGGCGGTTGGCGCGGCGCTTGGCTATACGTTCATGCAGGAGAGTGTCCTGGTGCAGTGCTCGGGTGATGAGGCCGGGGCAACGACCCATCCTGCGCTCAACCTTGTTGAAACCGGTTCGAGCAATATCCTGTCCGAGACGACGGTCCGGTCTGTATTCGGTATGCTGCTGGGCCAAGCGGAGGGCAATTTCGACCTGGGTTTCACTTACTACCCCGACGAGGACCGCTTCTCTACGGTCGGGCTGACCGATGGCGGAAGCTTTGAGCGCGGCGCGATGACCAAATTGCACGACGACCTTGAGACGGTAAGCGGTCTCAGCACAGCCCTTTCGTTGAGCGAACAGGATGTATGGGTCAGCTTTTCTGGTAATGACTGGAGCTGTGATGCCGATGGGGCCGGATACCTAAAAAGCCCGGTCGTCGCGGCGCTGAAGCCGGAACTGGACAAAATCCGGGCGTCGTTTGCTGGCGAGCTGGAATCATTCGTTGAAGCCCAGTTGGACTAGACGTTTTTCATCAGGAGTAATGAGTTGAGAATTTGCGTATTCTGCGGGTCGAATACCGGCCGCGGCGAAGTCTACATGGAATCTGGATACGAGTTCGGTGCGATGATCGCCGAACGGGGGCTAGAGGTCGTCTATGGCGGCGCTCGCAATGGACTCATGGGCGCCGTCGCCAATGGCGCGCTTGAAGCGGGCGGCAAGGTGATCGGCGTGCTGCCACGCCAGCTCTTCGAGCTCGAACAGGCGCATGAGAACCTGACCGATTTGCGCGTGGTGAATTCAATGCACGAGCGCAAGCAGATCATGCATGATCTTTCCTCCTCCTTTGTCAGCCTTCCGGGCGGTATCGGCACGATGGAAGAGATGTTCGAAGTCTGGACCTGGACGCAGCTGGGTGTGCACCGCAAGCCGCTCGCGCTCTATAATGTCAACGGCTTTTACGACGCCCTGGAGTCTTTTCTGGACGTGATGGTGGAGGAGGGCTTTGTGAAGGATGTGCATCGCAGCATGACGCTGGTCGGAAAGGATCCGGCCAAGCTCCTCGAAGAGCTCACAAGCTATGAGCCGCCGCTCGTCAAGAAGTGGCTGAAGCCTGAAGAGCGCTAGGCAGACGCACGCTCATTTCAGACGCTCACCTGCGATATAGGTCGCCGCGATGCAGCGATCATCGCCGAGCGTCTGCAGGACGAAGAGTTCATCCGTCAGGCTGGACGAGGACTGCATCCGTGTGCGCATCGCCGATGTGGCTTGCGAGTCGACGACGATGAGATCGGCATCCGAACCAGCTTCGAGCGCGCCAATCCGGTCTTCCATCGATAGCGCGCGCGCATTGCCGAGCGTGAGCAGGTAGAAGCTCTCAAGTGGATTGAGGCTATAGCCGCAAAGCTGGCTGACCTTGTAGGCTTCAGAGGCGGTTGCCAGCATGGAGTAGCTGGTCCCGGCACCGACATCGGTTGCCAGTGCCACGCGAACGCCGCTTTCTGTCAGGGTCTCGTAGTCAAACAGGCCGCTGCCAAGGAACAGGTTGGAGGTCGGGCAGAACACGGCGACCGATCTGCTTTCCTTGAGGGCCGTTCGCTCACGGGGTTCCAGGTGGATGCAGTGCCCGAATAGCGAGCGTGGACCCAGCAGGCCATTCGATTCGTACACATCCAGATAGTCACGTGCGCCCGGGAAAAGGCGGGCAGTTTCCTCAATCTCGCTGCGGTTCTCGCAAAGATGGGTCTGGAGGAAGACATCGGGGGTTTCGCGCATCAGTGTTCCTGCCAGGTCGAGCTGGGCTTCGCTGCACGTGATCGCAAAACGTGGTGTCACGGCATAATGAAGCCGACCGCGACCGTGCCAGGTGTCGATCAGGCGCCTGCTGTCATCATAGCCGGACTGGGAGGTATCCAGAAGGTTGCCCGGCGCATTGCGATCCATCAGGACCTTGCCGGCAATCATGCAAAGGCCGCGCGCCTCGGCCTCGGCAAAAAAGGCGTCCATCGCGGTTTTGTGAGATGTTCCGTATACGACGGATGTGGTCACCCCATGCCTAAGGATTTCGTCGAGATAGCAAGCCGCGATCGACTGGGCGTGAGCCTCGTCTTCGAACAGGGCCTCCTGAACAAAAGTGTAGCCATGCAGCCAGTCCAGGAGCTGGGCGCCGTAGCTGGCAATGACGCCCATCTGGGCAAAGTGGGCATGGGTGTCGATAAAACCGGGCATGAGAATACCGGGCCGGTGATCGGTCACAGGGAGGGTCCGATACGCCTCCGGGAGGTCGCTGAAATTGCCGCGCCAGGCAATCCTTCCACCGTCGGTCACGACGGCGCCATCCTCCCAGAACGCATAGCAGGACTCATCATCCAGAGAGTCCGGGCGCTCGAAAAAGGTGAGCACTCTGGCGCGCAGGACCTTGTCACTCATGGAGGGCAATCCTCTCCGGCATTGCAACCCGGCCAAGCCGTGCGCTGATGGTGTTCACCAGCCAGTTCGGCGAGGCCTTCCTGTCTGTGTTTACGCAGTTGAGCGTACTTGTTGTCAATGTCTGGGTATGCAGGGCAGGTGCGCTTCATGGGGTTCGGCCGCATGTCATACTTGTCCGTACAACATTCGAGCAGCGGGCCGGTTTGCATGACATAGATGAAGGCAGCTCAAGCGTTCTAAAAATCCGCTCGTTCGGGAGCGTTGACGATAGGGGCGGCTCTACAGCCTAGTGCGTGAACATGATGGGTTATCAGCTGACAGGGAATTCTTGATATGAGGTTTTTCGATTTTATGCCGGCAAGCGCTTTGGGCCTTGCGGCCTCTCTGGCAATTAGCGCCTGCACGGAAGCACCTGCCGCAGAGCCGGAGGAGAGCGTGGAGTCTGCGGACCAAACCTCAGTGCTGGATTGCGCGCCTGGAGCGCCCTGCAGCACGTCGCTTCCGGTACGCGTCGTGCTTGTCACCATGTTCGAGATCGGAGAGGATGAAGGCGACAAGCCGGCCGAATTCCAACTCTGGAAAGAGCGCCGTCCGTTCGACATGCAGATCCCGTTTCCGCATTCCTATCATGACCTTTTTTATGATGAAGAAAATCAGGTGCTCGCAATGGTCACGGGTATCGGGACGGCGCGGTCAGCTGCGGCCACCATGGCGCTCGGCCTGGATCCGCGCTTCGACCTTTCCGAAGCCTATTGGCTGGTTGCTGGTATCGCAGGCATCGATCCGGAGGACGCCTCCATCGGCTCTGCTGTCTGGTCGGCCTATCTCGTGGACGGCGATCTCTCTCACGAGATCGACGCCCGCGAAAAGCCGGAAGATTGGCCGACTGGCTATTTCCCACGGTACACGAACGGGCCTTACGATCCCGACCGGCCAGAGCCGACGGGCGAGATGTTCCATATCAATGAAGGGCTACGTGACTGGGCCTATGAGCTGACCAAGGACCTCGAACTGCCAGACCTGGAGGGCCTTGCCGAGGAGCGCTCGCTCTATACCAACTACGAAATGGCGCAGAAACCGCCCTTCGTCCTGAAGGGCGGTCACCTGGCCGCCATGACCTTCTGGCATGGCGAGCTCATGAATGAGTGGGCGAATGACTGGGTCGACTACTGGACCGATGGCAATTCGGAGTTCGTCACATCGGCCATGGAAGAGACGGGCACCTACACCTCCATCGAGTATCTCGACCGGATCGGAAAAGTGGACAAGGACCGCTTCATGGTGCTCCGCGCTGGCAGCAATTACACAATGCAGCCTCCTGGCAAGACCGCCGCAGAAAACCTGCTTGGTGAGAATGAAGGCTATGCCGGCATGCTTGGTTCGCTGGAGTCGCTTTATCTGGTGGGTGGCACCGTCATCGACGAAATCACCGGAAACTGGGAAACCTACAAGGACAACGTGCCTGGCGAGTAGGACGCTGGGCTCATTCAGGCTGGGCGATGGTCCAGCCTGCGATGTCCTTTTCAAAGGCCTCGAAATCATCTTCCAGCTTCAATTGAAGCAAAGCTTTCGGGCTGAACAGGGCGAGCGCCCTGCAGCTGCGGGATGCAACTGACTGGCAGGTCGGTGAAGGCGTTCCGGGCTGTCCGGGTTTCCAGATGCTCGTGCCGGGCAGGAATGCGAATTCCAGGCTGTTTCGAGCCGCCTGTTTGAGGTCACGATAGGCGAGACCGTGTTCAAGCGCGGCGCGAACATACTGCTCGGTCATGTCCGTGCGCAGGACACCCTGGTCGTCGGTCGAAAGGACAATGGGAACGCCAGACGCGCGGTAGAGATTCAGCGGATGCTCCTTGCCCCTCACGCCGAGAATAATGTCATTGCTCGACAGGTTGATCTCGACGGCAATGCGCTCCTCGGCCATTCGGTCAAGTGTCTTGCGGCTGTCGAGCTCCCAGGCGATGTCGATGCCGTGTCCGATCCGGCTGGAACCGGCAATCTCGATCGCGTCGCGAATGTGGCTGCGCAGAGCGTAGGCGGGTGCGAGTCCAAGGGTGAGTTCGCCTGCATGTAGCGAGACCTTGGCGCTTGGATATTTTTCGTTGAGGAAGGCGATCATGCGCATGTGCAACTGGTAATTCTCGATCGCCCGCGGGTCGTCCTCAGGCTGGACCAGCGAAACGCCGAGGAAGCGCGGATCGGCCTCGATCAGGGCGAATCCCAGCGCAAGCTGGCGGAACAGTTGCTCGTTGGGCAGCAGGCGAAGGCCGTAGAAATTGTAATAGACGGTGACATCGCAGCCGGGTTCGGCGTCCGCCGTGCCGCAGCTCAGGATTTCGGCCGCCTCGCGTTCAGTCTTGTCGCGCTGCTGGATGCCCGCCTCGACAAGCGCGTCGATCTCTGGCGCAAAACGCGAAAACGCCGCGTCGAGGTCGCTCTCATCCCAGTCGCCATCTTCAGACTGGACAGTATACTGATTAATCGTGCCTGGATTGAACATAAGTTCGACATAGGACAGCCGGTCATCAGCGGCGAGCTGCTTGATGGATGCCAATGTCCGATCGGGCTCCTCGCTCACGATGGGGAAGAACCTCTCGAAACTGCCGAAAAACTGTTCGTGCCCAGATCGGTCGATATCGACATCCGCAAGCACTTCGCGGACTGACAGGGCATCTACAATTTCGGCATAGAGGGCCGGGTCTGTGCGCATCAGGCCGACGGCAGTGATCTCTCCCTCATCCTCGCAGGGTGGAGGACTGATAGCGGCAGGGACTTCGGTGACACAGAAGGCCCGGTCTTCGGCCCAGGAGAGATACTCTTCCGCGAAGGGTGTGCCCGAGGCGTGGTTGTGCAGGTCTCCACCTTTCGGCATGTCGCGAAGGAAGACACGAAGCAGGACCGGATCGTCGGAAATCCGGTCAAAAAGCGCTGCGGCCTCGCGCTCGGTATCCTCCGCTGATGCGGTCGGTGCAGCCGTCAACATCAGGCAGCTCATCGTGCACGCCAGCGCAGCAAGGGATGGTCGAAAGAGCGTTGACCCGCAACGGGATCTACCGCGCCGCATTTTTCACAAAATCTTCGACGAAGTCGTCATTCCGGCCGTCCGGCACCCCGGTGAACCAGCCACCACGTACATGCCGGCGGACGGCTCGGTCATTCGTGGCGACAGCCGCCGAGTGCCAGAGATAGGCATCATGGAACAGCACATCGCCTGCTTCGCAATAGACGGCGATCTCGCCCGGCGCCTTTTCGAAGGCGAGCGGCATATCATATGGCGGTGGCTCATCGGTGTAGCCGCCCACTGGCTTCGATTGCGCCGGAACCGGCACATTGTTGGCATTCCTGAACGGGGCAGGGGTTGCCCATTTATGCGACCCGGGCACCACTCGGAGAAATCCGTTTTCAGGGCTGGTCGCGTCGATATGGATAGTGAAAGCCACAGATGGCCAGCAATCCATATGCGGGCCGCTCTGCCAGTCGGAGTGCCAGCCGATCCGGCGATAGCCGGAATTGCTGCCCCCGCGTGCGTCCTGGTAAACAGCCCCGAACCTTGAATGCTCGCGCAAGTGACCGCCTGGCACCCATTTCTCCATCAGTGCCGTGATTGCCGGGTGGAGGATTGCCGCGCGCGTCGCGGGCGAGACTTCAGTGATGTACTGTACATAATTGGCGAAGCGTTTCTCGCCATTGACGGCATCGTCCAGAAGGACGGAATTGCCATGGCGGGGATCAAGCTTGCCCTCGATGACACCGGTCTGTGCGTCGACGCATTCATTGGTAAGGCGTTCGAGATCGGCCGGTTGGTAGAGGCGGCGCAGAATGGCGAATCCATGCTCTCGGAAAAATGCGTCAAGGGCGTCCAGCTCATCGGCATGAAAGACGCCGATATCGGTATTGATGCTGCCTGTCTTCATGGTCGGAATCCCGAAATAGCCGCTCTATTTATTCGTCCGTTTAAACGTATCCCCAAGCGGATGCATTGGTATTCAGACCGCCCTGAGCGTCCGTCCTCAGGCATGCCGGATTCGTATCCACGATAGCAGTGCATTGCCCAAGCTTTGGTCAAGGCACAGCGATAGACCGTCGCATATGTCGAGTCACACTCGACCGGCCAGGCGTTCACTGGGAGCAGTTAAGCGTCCGAATTTTTCGACTGATGAGGGGCCGGTGGCGTATTCGTTTGATAATCTCCGGAGCCTCTTCGGTTTCTGCCTGATCCTCGGTCTTGCCTGGCTCTTCTCGAGTGGGCGCAAGCAGGTGCCTTTTCGTACGGTCGGCATTGCGATTGCGCTTCAGGTTGTCTTCGCGGCGCTGATGTTCAATGTCCCGCCGTTGCGGGCAGCGTTGCAATCGATCGCTGCAGGACTTGGCGTGTTGCTGCAGGCCACGCGTGAGGGGACTCAGTTCGTCTTCGGCTATCTCGCCGGCGGTCCGGCGCCCTTCGACACCGTTGAGCCGGCAAACAATTTCGTCCTGGCTCTGCAGGTCCTGCCGCTGATGATCGTCGTCTCCGCGCTTTCAGCGGTGCTCTGGAAATGGGGCATCCTGGAGAGGCTGTGCCGGGGCATCGGCTATGTCCTGAATCGCACGCTCGGCCTGTCGGGCCCGATTGGACTGGGAACCGCGGCTAGCATCTTCCTCGGCATGGTCGAGGCACCAATGATTGTTCGACCTTACCTGATGCGCATGTCGAGGGCCGACATTTTCCTCATCATGACTGCCGCCATGGCAACAGTCGCGGGGACGGTCATGGCGCTTTACATCGCCCTTCTGCAGACAACGATCCCTGAGGCGCCGTCGCATGTCATCGTCGCCTCGTTTATGGCAGCTCCGGCGGCGATTGCGATTGCCCGCGTCATCCAGCCACCCGGGGCCTCCGGTGTCATCCAGGATGAAAAGCCGCCGCCCCGCCTTTATCACTCCACCATGGACGCCTTTGCGCGCGGCGTTCAGGACGGTGTGAACGTTTTCATCTATGTGATTGCCATGATCATCGTGTCGGTTGCGGTGATCGCTCTGGCCGATATCGCCCTGGCCGCTTGGCTGCCAGATGTGAATGGGGCACCGGTAACGGCCGGGCGTCTTCTTGGTTGGCTGCTCTCGCCCTTCATGTATCTCCTCGGCATCCCCTGGCAGGACAGCGTCGACGCGGGCCGGCTTGTCGGAATCAAGATCGTCCTGAACGAGTTGCTCGCCTTCATCAATCTCTCCGGTATCCCGCTCGAGGACATGGAGCCCCGTAGCCGGATGATGATGATTTACATGCTCTGCGGCTTTGCCAATTTCGGCGCGCTCGCCATCATGATCGGCGGGCTGTCAGCCATGTGCCCCGAGCGGCGGCAGGACTTTCTCGACCTCGGCATAAAGAGCATGTGGGCCGGTATTATGGCCAATCTTCTCAATGGCACGCTGATGGGAATCGTCCTGACGGCCTGAAGTCCGCTTAGAGAGAGCAGTCCTCGGCCGGAATTTCCGTCCGCGTCCATTGCTGGCCTTGCGCAGGCTTGGTCCACGGAACGTATTCGACAGAACGCTTTTCGTCGTCCCGTTCGATTTCAAGCATCACGGGGCTCCCGGGCGGAGCGTCTTCAGCCGCCTCCAGGGCGTCCGGGTTTGCGATGATGTCAAAACGCTGCAAACCGGCAGCGTCTGCCGGAGATCCTGGCGTCACTGGCCCGATCCGGGTGCGGCCGTTCTCATCCTCATAAGGGCGAAATCCGCGTGCGAAGTTGCTTAGCGTCTGCATCTCGCCTTCGAAGCAGGGGCCAAACAGGTCTGCCGGCAGTCCAAGCGGTGCGCCGGCCATCATCGCGTCGAAAGCCGCGCCTTCAGCTTCGCCCAGCGCGTCAGTCAGAACTTCGCGCCAGAAGGCGACCGGATCGTCGGCGCTGTCGCGCTCGTCAATGAAGCGGAAGATCAGGTCATCGACCCGCTGCCTTCCTTCCGTCGACTGGCGCATGCGATAGTCCAGCAGGGCGAAGTAGAGCGGCCCGCGATTATAGGGAACGAGCTGTGCGTTGGAGTCCGAAAAGAAGAGGCGCGTCACCTCCTCATTCGACAGGCCGCTCTGCGGATTGGTGTAATAATTCAGGGCATGCGCGTTGAAGGCTTCGATGTAGTCCTCGAGGCTGGTCAACCCTGCGCGATGAGGCAGAACGATGGTGTAGTAAGACGTTGCGCCCTCTGAGTACCATTGCTGGCCGCCCGCTCCGCCGCCATCGCCATAGCCGCCAACAAAGTGGTGAATGGCTTCGTGAGCGAGTAGCGAGCGGACTTCCGCCGGATCGCGGTCTTCGCCTTCGACGGTGCCGAAGATGAAGGAGTTGTACCCGCCGCCACCGCCGCCCTGGAACCGCTCTGTCGTACGCATGAAGACCCTGAAGGCATCGACATCCTGGCCGAAGAAGTCGACGAAATACGCATAGGCCTGCTGCGTCCAGGCCGCCGCGCCTTCCAGGTCAAACGCAGCCGGGGTCATCCAGTAGACGACGAATTCGCCTTCGCCGCTTTCTGGCTGGCTTTTCAGCGGGCCGGCCATGAAGAAGGTATTGTTGAGGTTCTGTTGGGTGACCTCTGCCTCGACATTGCCGAGCCCCAGGCTGGAGGCAGCGCGGGCTCCGGCCGGCATGTCATCGAGGTTCCAATCGACGCGAACCGTCCGCGGCCAGCCAGCGACCGGCAGAGCGAGCATCGTATTGCCCGAACCGTAGACGCCCCAGAGTTCGGTCCGCGTGTCGATCAATGGGCCGGGCCGGGTGCTTGGTGTGATCACTCGCGGTGCCAGCTTATAGCGGACCTCGACAGTGCCGGCGGTATCGCGCTCGAGAATCCATCGACGGTCCTGACGAAAGTCCGAAGGGTCTTCCGGATCTTCCTCAATCCGCATTGCAATCGTCCCCAGACTGTCGCTGGCGGTGAGGCTGTTTGGGTCCGACAGCGCGCTGGGGGCCATCACCCTTACGATGGCCATGGAAAGGAAGGTGTCGCCCTCCTTCAGGCCTGGCGCCGGGAGAGTCATGGCAACATCGATGGATGAGACCTTGTCACCCCCATCGAGGCGCGGTGCGATCGAAATCGTCATGGCGTCCTGGCCCGCTGGCTCGTTCACCGGCGCAGAAGAACCGGTGCACCCGGCTGCAGCCAGACCTGCCATCGCGATGCAGGCGAGAACGGCAGGGATACAGCGCATTGGAACAGACATCGGCAGGCCCTCATTGACGAATGTCCAGTCTAGGCGGTGAGCCCGCAATGTTTAGTCGAATGCCATCGTCTTTTGTTTTTGGCTGAATGGATTATGCGAGCAAAGACTTGATAGCGCATTGGAACGACGGAAGTTGGCGTAGGCCGCAAGAGGTATGCGCCCAGCCGCAAGGTTTCGATGAAATCATGCCGCGCTCGCTGGAAAGGTGGGCTGGTTCGAATAGCATTTGTTTGTCCGTCGTGTGAAAAAGCTTTCGATGAGCAGGCAGGACCATTCGGGACTGGAGTGACGATGCAAGCGGTAAATGAGGCGTTCAGCGAGCAGAAATGGAGCCGTCTTGTTGAGGTCGGCGTGCTGACAATCCCCGGTATCATCCTGGTATCCTGCCAGATGGCCGAGCCCAAGGTTGAGACACCGCCTCCGGCCACAGCCTCAACACCCGCGGTCGAGCTGGTCGCTGGAACTGATACGCCGCTTTATGCCCTGACGCTCAAACCGGAGCTGGACAAAAATGGGGTTGTCGAAGCGATTGAAGTCAGCTCCCAGCTGACAGGCGGATTGGCTGACGGTGAAGAGCGGCTGAAGCTGTTTGCCCCTGTCGTCTACGTCAACGTCATGGGCATTGCGGACCGGGTCACTGAGCTTGACGTCCGGGATGCGTCTGGGGCGATCGATTTCACGATTGAAGAAGATGATCCGGTGCCCGGCGGCTATCCCTATTTCAGGCACTGGACAGCAAAGAGGGACGTGACCTTTCCGGTCAGTATCAACTATCGCGCACTCGTGCAGCCGGAAGGTGGTCCAGGTGGCCCCGCCTTCGGCATCCGCCCCTCAGTAGGCGGCATCAGCGGTGCGGGTGCAGGCTTCATGCTGGTGCCGTCCAATGCCGCCTCGCAGGAATCCATCCTCGAATGGGATCTTTCAGGCTTCGACGCGCCATCGCTTGGCGTGACGACGTTTGGTGATGGGCGGGCCGTGGTTGAAGGTCCGCCGCCAGCTATCATGCAAGGCTGGTACATGGCCGGACCGGTCGAGCACTATCCGGATGATGTCATCGAAGGGGATTTCCACGCCTACTGGCTTGGCGATTTCCCCTTCGACGAGCGCGAGGGCATGAGCTTTACCGCGAAGATGTATGACTATTTCGAGGGCTATTTCGAACATCTCGACCCGGCACCGGAGTACCGGGTCTTCATGCGGCTTCTGCAGACCCCGCCTTATGGTGGTGGAACAGCCTTGGCGAACTCTTTCATGTTGTCGCGGGGGCCGGTCCAGCCAGAGGAAGAGAAGAACGAGGACTATGGCGACATCCGCATGGTTTTCGTCCATGAGCTGCTGCACCAATGGGTTGGTTCCGTGGAAGGCGGATCGATCGATGAGAACTGGTGGTCGGAAGGCCTGACAACCTATTACCAGTACACCTTGCCCTTCAAGGCGGGCGAGATTGCCTTCGAAGAGTACGTGGAGGGGATCAACCGCCTGAGCCGGAACTTTTACACCAATCCCGGACGTGACTGGTCGATTGCCGAAATCAAGAAAGTCGGCTTCGACGACAATGACATTCGTCACGTTCCCTATCAGCGTGGTGCACTCTATTTCGCCGATCTCGATGCCCGCATCCGGGCCGCAAGCGGTGGCGAGCGAGATCTTCACAGCTTCCTCAGCGACGTATTTGTCGCGCGTGAAACAGGCGACATTGCCCTGACGCCAGACAAGTGGCGTGAACTCGTCAGAGAGCAGACTGGCGAGGACGAGACAGCGTTCCACAAGGCCCTGCATGTCGATGGTATGGTGTTCTTTCCAGCTGCTGGCAGCTTCGGGCCGTGCGTCGTTGGCGAGCGGGTCACGCTTGAACAGGACGGTGAAAGCTTTGACGCGATGCAGTGGCTGCCAGCCAGCGATGCAGACCCCAAGACCTGCCGGTTTGTGACGAACGAGGACTAGTCCAACGCATCACACAACAGGAATGGGCTTTTCAAGCGGGGCCGCCTTTCAGAACAATTATGCGCTCGGACCGTTCTGTCCGTCGCGCTTTGCATAAAAATTCTTGGCGCGGGCCGTAAGGTCAGTTCGTGATCAGGTCTGCGGTTGTTTCGGGTCCTGGCCCGGCAGGCACTTTAAAGAATGGGGTCAGCGATCGTGGATGCTTCAAGTCTGGAAATGGAAGCGGCGGGCTGGATCAGTTATCCGCATTGGGTGCAGGATGCTCTGGCCCTGATGCGTAATGGCGCGCCCGGCAAGATCGGCCTGTTCGAAAGCTCGGTGCCTGAACCGTCCGCAATGCTGGCTGACACGGTATCGGCGGCTTTCCGCAATGGACCTCCAGCAACTTACCAGAGCGTCTTCATGCGAAACAATCCGGACCTCGCGCTCCGGCTTGGCGAGCGCTATGGCGCGGCTGCTGAACAGATCATCTGTACCACTGGGGCGACCTCGGCGGTCCAGCTCATCTATGCGGGGCTTCTCAACCGCGACGATCATATCCTGATCGAGCGCCCGGGCTTCGACATGTTTGCCAATTATGCGCTGGATGCCGAGATCGAGATCGGTTTCTTCGACCGTCCGGCTCCGGATTTTTCGCTGTCCGTCGATGCGGTGCTTTCGGCGCTGACCGCCAAGACCAGAATGGTCGTGGTCACGAACCTTCATAATCCCAGCGGGGCGCTTGTCTCTGACGAGACGCTGTCGGAGCTTGCCGATGCGCTTCGCGAACGTGGCGTCTACCTCCTCATCGACGAGGTTTACCGCGACTATTACGACGCCGAGCCTTGCCGGTTCGATGTCTCACGCCATTGGAATGCCATCCGCGTCAACAGCATGACCAAGATCTTCGGTCTGAGCAGTGTTCGATGCGGCTGGATGATAGCGTCGGGCCGGACGCTGGAGCAGCTGAAGGCGTATCGCGACCGGGTCGACTTTGCCGTGTCGAAGCTTTCACATTCCATAGCGGCCGAAGTGTTCGCCCGGGCGCATGATTTCGATCGGTGGCGGACGGGGCACATGGATGCAGCCATGCCCGTTGCGGAATCGGCATTCAGCGAGTTGAGCGCTGCTGAGCTCGTCGAGCTGTCCATGCCTTTGCAGGGGTGCGTTTGCTTTGCGCGCGTCGTCGGCGTCGAGGATACGGTGGCGCTTTCGCGCTGGCTGATTGCCAGTCATGGGGTCGTTGTCGTGCCGGGCGAATGCTTCGGTATGGCCGGTCATATTCGCATTGGTTATGCTCTGGACGAATCGCGCCTGAGCGCCGGACTCGACCGGCTCTCCAGCGGTCTGAAGGAGTACCGCAAGCAGAATGCGAAAAGCCAGCGGATTGCCTGATGGCCAAATCTGAAAACGTGTCGGTTGACCTGAAGCGGGGCGTTGGGCTCGCCGGGGTCGTCTCGCTCGGTCTTGGGACGGCAATCGGCGTTTCAGTCTTCTCCGTTCTCGCCCCCGCGACCGCACTCGCCGGTCCAGCCATGTTGATCTCCATGCTGATCGCCATGGTGCCGATGGTCGTCTTCGGGTTCGTATATGCTTTCATGGGCGCCGCGGTGCCGGTGACGGGCGCGTCCTTTGAATGGCCACGCCGGTTCGTCCATCCGTTCCTGGGATTCATTATAAGCTGGTTGAGGATAGCTGGCAGCACGTCGGCCGTAATTGTGCTGACCATGGTGCTCGTCTCCTATCTCAGCACAGCCATCGAGGTCCCGCTGAAGCCGACCATGTTCGTGCTTCTGGTCGTGGTTTTCGGCATCAATCTCGTTGGCGTTTCGGCCGCGGCCGTGAGCCAGACTATCATGCTGGTCATCCTTCTCCTGACCTGCCTGATTTTCACATTTGGCAGTGTCCCGTCGATCGACCTTGCGGGGTTTCAGCCCTTCGCCAGCATGGGAGTCATGGGAATACTCACCGCTGTCCCTCTGATGATTTCCCTTTTCCTCGGTATTGAAAGCGCGACCGAGGTTGGCGGGGAAGTGCGGAATCCGGGGCGCAACATACCGCTTGGCATAACCATTTCCGTCCTGCTGACGGCGGCGGTCTATTTCGGCGTGGCTTTCGCGGCGATTGGGGTGCTTGGAAGCGATGGGCTTGCCCAGTCTGATGCGCCGCTTCTGGATGCCGCTATCTCGTCTCTGGGGACGGCAGGCCAGGTGCTGATCCTGGTCAGTGCGACAGTGGCCATCGGAAGCTCGATCAACGCGACCTTCATCATCATGTCGCGCTTTCTGTATGCGATGGCAAAGGCCGATATGCTTCCATCGTCGCTGTCCAGGATTCACCAGGATTCAGGCGTGCCCCGGCGCGCCGTTCTTCTGGCATTCGCGCTGTGTTGTCTCGGCCTTTTCATGCCGAGCAATCTCATTTTCCTTTTCCTGGCCGTGAACATCCCGACGCTCCTCAAATACGGCGCGACCTGCCTGGCTTCACTGATGCTCTTGCGCCGCGAGCCTGTGCTGCATGCGCAAGCAAGTTTCCGCCCCGCAAAGCCAGTCCTTCAGGTGGCAGCCATGCTTGGTATCCTGCTGGGAGTTCTGATCATCGTAATTGGTTGGTCAGCCGATTGGCGACCCTACGCCTTGCTCGGAGGTTGGGGGCTTGCAGGCTCAATCTACTACGCGGTCAAAGCTCGCAAGAAGTCTGCTGGACGGGCCATCGCACGCGGTTGAGAACGCGTTCCACACCGGTGAAATAAATATTCCGCACACGTCGGCTGGAGAATAGTTGTTGCCGTCGCTGACGGGGAGGTCAGCCAAAAAGTATAAAAAAACCGTCATCCGGTTCCTAGCGTGGATCTGGTCAGAGAAGGTTCCGAGCCCGCGACCGGGTTCGCCAGCTGAAGTCTTGGAAGGGGAATACCATGAAGAGTGACGCGGTATTGAAAGGATTGCTCGGCGGGTGCGCGATTGCAGCTCTTCTGCCCAATCTCGTCGGTTTGGCTGCGCAAGCGCAGGAAGCAGACGACGCGCCGGTAACGGTCAGCGACGACGAAGAAGAAGATGTTGCCACCATGAACAGGGTCGTAGTGACGGGGTCCCGGATCATGCGGGACGTTGCATCGACGCCAGCGCCCGTCGCGACCTATGGTGCGCAGAACTTCGAGGATCGCGGCCTGATCAGCGCCGCGGATGCCCTTAACGACATCACCTCGATCCGGCCCGACTTCAACCAGGCCCCCGGCGATGGCACTGCCAGTGGCAGCGGTCAGCAGTTTCCGGAGCTGTTTGGCCTTGGTACCGGGCGTACGCTGACGCTGGTGAATGGCCGCCGCTTTGTGACGACGTCGAGCGGTCTCGGCGATGCGCAGGTCGATGCCAACATCATTCCGACCGGCCTGATCGACCGTATTGAAGTTGCACAGGCCGGCAGTGCCGCTGTGTACGGCTCCGACGCGATCGCGGGCGTTGTGAACTATATTCTCAAGGATGATTTCGAGGGCCTCGAGTTCGATGCCCAGGTCGGCAATACCGAGAACGGTGCCTATCCAACGGAGGCATTCCGCATCACGGCCGGCAAGAATTTCGCCGATGGCAAGGGCAATGTCGCGGCCAATCTGGAAATCTCCAGTACGCCGCTTGTGCGGTTCTCTGATTTCGACGTTTCAAACCGTTCCCGGATCACGCAAGGAAACCCGGCCGATACGGGACCGAACGACGGAATTCCGTCCGTTCGCGAAGTGATGCCGGCCTATTTCTGGAACTTCAACGGCAATGGCGTGATCTTCAGCATCCCGGCGCCGCCACCCAACTTCCTGGCGCGCCTGAACGGTGTGCCGCTGCAGTTTGCACCTGACGGGTCAATCGTGCCCTACGATCCGGGCAACATTATCGGCATTCCGTTTGCCGAGGGTGGACAGGGTACACGCTACAGTGACCTTGTCGGGCTTCGCACCGGGGTAGACCGCTATACGGGCAACATCATCGGCCGCTACGACATAAACGACAATCTGCGATTCAATGCCGAGTTCCTCTATGCCAAGACCGAGGGCGAAAGCGTGCCCCAAGGCGCCCCCCGCACAGTGCTGAACCAGACCGATCCGGCCCTTGGCGCGATCTTCTTCAATATCAGCAACCCGTTCCTGACGCAGGATGCCATCGACACGCTGACCTCGGTCAATCCGGGCTTTGCCTTCGGTGCGCCGTTCTGGCTGTCGCGTCATTTCTACGATGACCTCTTCCCGAGCAATATCCAGGAGAACGACACCGAGACCTGGCGTGCGCTGGCTGGCCTGGAAGGCGATTTCGATGCCGGCGGGCGCAACTTCTACTGGACCGTGTCGGGCAGCTATGCCGAAGTCGAGGGCAACCAGCGCTCCTGGGGTGCCGACCGGGTGAAGTTCAACCAGGCTCTCAACGCGGTTCGCAATGGAAGCGGCGAGATCGTCTGCGCGATCAATGCCGACGCTGATCCATCCAATGACAATCCCGATTGTGCGCCGCTCAATCCGTTTGGAGCCGGCAATATCAGCCAGGCTGCGACGGATTTCGTTTCTGTTCGCACTGGTAATACGTTCAAGAACGAGCAGATCGACCTTCTGGCGACCATCGGAACGGAACTTTTCGAGCTGCCAGCGGGGCCCGTCGATGCGGTTTTCACCTTTGAGCACCGGCGCGAAGAAGCGAGCTTCACACCGCTGCTGGCCAATCGGCTCGGTCTGACGGGCACGGGTACGATGGAGGTTGCGACATCGGGCGACTACAACACGAACGAATTGTCGGCCGAGTTCCTCGTTCCGATCGTGGGTGGGGACTTCACCCTGCCGCTGGTCCAGACCCTTGAGCTGAGCGGTACCTATCGTTTTGTCGACAATTCGATTGCGGGTGAGGAATCGGTCTGGAGCCTCGGCACGCGCTGGGAGCCGGTTGACGGGGTAACCCTGCGCGCAACACGCAGCCGCAACTTCCGGGCGCCGACGCTGACACAACTGTTCGCGCCGACGACGGTTACGGTAACCAATGCCGGTATCGACCCCTGCGATGCAGACCGCATCAATGCTGGCCCGAACCCTGACATCCGCCGGGCCAACTGTGAGGCCGAATGGGCTGCCAATCCGCAATATGGCGATCTCGCAACCTTCCAGGACCCGGCCGAAAATTTCTCGATTGCGGAGATCACCAGCGGTGGCAATCCCGATCTCAAGAATGAGATATCCGATACGACCACCTACGGTATCGTGGTTGATCACCTGCTGGTTCCGGGGCTGACTTTTTCAGCGGACCGGATCGAGATCGACCTGGAGGATGGTCTGTCGGCCTTCACCAATGGCGACTTCATGGCGACCTGCTATGACAGCTCGCCGCAGCCCGCGGACATCTGTTCGGTCTTCACCCGCCTCCAGGTGGCCGACGGTTCCAACCCGCCCGGTACCGTGATCAGCGGCCGCTCGACCACGTTCAATGCCGGTGAAATCATCTATCGCGGTGAGGTCTATTACCTGAACTATGCCTTCGACACGTCCGTTGGCGACTTCTCGCTGGGGCTGCAGGCCACGCATACTTCCGAGCTCAGCACATCGGTGACCGGCACAACCTTCAACCGCACCGACAATACGGTCGACCAGCCCGATTGGGCTGGTCAGTTCGATGCAGTCTACACCAATGGCCCGCTGCGCATGACCTACCAGCTCGACTATCTCAGCGAAGTGCTGGCCGAGGAGGGCGCTACGATCGAGAATACGCCGGTTCCGGTGATCGACAGCAACATCACGCATTCGATCTCCGCGCTCTATTCGTTCGACAGCGGCGTAACGCTTCGGGCAGGTGTGACCAACTTCACGGACGAAAAGCCCTCCTATCCGACGCTGGGATATGGCGATATTCTCGGGCGGCGCTATTTCGCCGGCCTCAATATACGCTTCTGATGCCAGAGACACGATCGGACAGAAACAAGCCTACGCCCTTTCGGGGGCCGCTCATCGCCGCGAGATGGACGACCAGAACGGTCGGCTGTCTCGTGGCGATGGTGTTTGCGGCTTCCTGTGTCAGCCACGCCGATAACAATCTCTCAGGCGAGCCCGCCGAGCAGGCGCCGGAATCATCTCTCGAGCGCACGGTTCGCGGTGAGGGTGTTTTCGACGGGGAGACGATTACCTATACGGCCGCGCTTGAAACGTTCGACATAGCAGGAACTGACGATCGGCCCGCGGCCCGGCTTTCGGCCTTTTCTTACGTCGCTGAAAAGGTCGATGAGAATACTCAGCGCCCAGTATTGTTTGTCTTCAACGGCGGGCCAATCTCCGCCTCCCTCTGGCTGCATATCGGCGCAGTTGGTCCGAAGCGCGTGTCGGCGCCCGACGACCTTTCGGCACCAGTCGATGCTTTCGAACTGGTCGATAATACGCATTCTCCGCTGGACGTTGCAGATCTTGTCTTCTTCGATCCTGCATCGACCGGTTTCAGCCATGTCGTAGACGGCGGCGACCCCTCTGCGTTCTTCTCCATAGAAGCGGATGCAGCCCAATTCGTCGATTTTATCGAAGCCTGGCTGGCGAGGCACAGGCGAGATGGAACGCCGGTCTATATCCTCGGCGAGAGCTACGGAACGATGCGCGCGGCGGAAGCGGCTGGCCAACTAGCGGAGGAGGGCGGTCCGCCGCCAGCAGCGGGAGTCTTCCTGATGGGGCAGGCGGTCAATATCATCGAATATGCCCAGCGCCGCCAGAACATCATCAGCTATGTCGTCTCTTTGCCGACACTTGCGGCGATGGGATGGGAGCAGGACCGGGTAGACCGGAAGGGTCGGAACTTCGAGACTTTCATCGCGGAGGCTACGAAATTCGGCGAGACGGATTATCTCACCGCGCTTTTCCAGGGCAATCGACTGGAGGATGACGAGTTACGCCGCATAGCCGATAAGTTGGAAGAGTATACTGGCATCCCCGCGGATTATTACGTTGAGAACCGGCTTCGGATCAGCAAGGAGCAATACCGCACTGAATTGCTCAGGGCGGAAGGGAAGGTGCTGGGGCGCAGTGATGGACGCTATGTCGGCGACGATCCGCGCGGTGACGCTTCGGGCATACTGACCGAGGCATACCTGAAAGGCTTCAAGGCTTACCTATCTTCCGTCTTCGACCTCGAGATTGGGGAAGAGTACAAGACGCTGGCCAATGTTGGTGGTCTCGCTGGCTGGGAGTGGGGCGGCTCTTCGCCGTTTTCCCATTTCGACTACAGCGTCCGGCTCAACCATGCCTTTGAAGCTAACCCCGGCTTCCGTCTACTGATCGGCAATGGGTATCATGACACCATGACGACGGTCGGGGCGGCCGAGTATCTTGCTGCGCAGGCAGACTGGCCGATGGAACAGGTTAGGCTTTCCTTCTACCAGGGTGGGCACATGGCCTATTCTATCGACGAAACGGCTGAGGCCTTCGGTAATGATATCCGTCACTGGGTCGAAGGCAGTGGCAGCTGGGCAAATGGCGGCAACTGACGGAGCCAGCCGATGTTGCTGATTGATGCCGCCTACGTGCATGACCTGCTAACCTACCGTGATTGCATTCCGGTCATGGCAGACGCCATGCAGATGCTGTCCTCGGGAACGACCGAGCAGATGCTGCGTAATATCCTGCCACTCG
Source organism: Henriciella mobilis (assembly GCF_003576285.1). Lineage (NCBI taxonomy): Bacteria > Pseudomonadati > Pseudomonadota > Alphaproteobacteria > Hyphomonadales > Hyphomonadaceae > Henriciella > Henriciella mobilis. The sequence goes on from NZ_QWFX01000005.1 coordinate 866,904, forward strand.
ATCATGGACGCATGTTCGGCATCATGGCTGGAACCATGGGGCCCGGCGGGGCGTGGGGGGCAAAACTCGTCAGCGTCACCCCGGAACGCGCAGACCCTTCGATCCCGTCCCATCAGGGCGTCGTCATCCTGTTTGACCCGGCCAGCGGCGCCCCCGCTTGCCAGGTCGAAGCCGGTGCAGTGACGGCTATTCGGACAGCCAGCGCCAGTGCCATGGCGACAGATCGGCTTGCCCGGGCGGACGCCGGCGTTGCCGCGATTATCGGGACCGGTGAGCAGGCCTGGCATCACGCACTGGCGATGCGTGAGGTCCGGGAGATTTCGGAAATGCGTGTCTGGGGACGAAGCACGCAGAATGCTCGCGCCCTGGCGGATCGCCTGTCACAGGAAACAGATTGCCCGATCGTTGTGAGCGAGACCGTCCAGCAGGCCGTCGATGGGGCCGATATGATCTCCACCGTGACGGCTGCGCGCGAACCCGTTCTTCTTGCGGACTGGGTACAGCCGGGTGCGCATATCAATCTTGTTGGCTCCAGTTTTGATGGCCCTCGAGAAATCGACAATGCGCTGATTGCGAGGAGCCGTTTATTCGCCGATTCAAGCGCGTCGGTTCGTGCCCAAGGCGCCGAGTTCCGACATGCCTTGAAGAGTGGTGCGATCAGCGATGCTCACCTGCTCGGCGAAATTGGCGAAGTGCTGTCGGGAAAGATCGACGGACGGGTCGGCGCTGATGACATTACGATCTACAATTCGCTGGGCCATGTCATTCAGGACATCGCGGCAGCAGCACTCATATTCCAGAAGGCGAGGGCAGGGGCATGACATCTGTATTCAATCGTATCGGGGCCCTGTTGCTTGCTGTTGGATGGGTCGCCGTCGCGGGCTGTGCGAATGCCCAGCCATACGACCTCGCAACATCTTCCCCGCTAGAGCAGGCTGACGCGCCAGCGAAGAGTGAAGTGGGCGCAGGCAAGGGCAGCCCAGACGCTCCATACAGGAAAGTGACCCGGCATTCGCTCGATGTGAACGGACAGTCCATCACGTATGAGGCCATCGCCGGGGAGACGCTTCTCCGGGATATGACGGGCGCGGCGACCGCACGCATTTTTTCCTTTACCTACAAACGCACCGATGTGGACGAGACCGACCGCCCGGTCCTTTTTGTTTTCAATGGTGGGCCCGGTTCCGCCTCGCTGTGGATCCATATGGGGGCAATCGGCCCAAAGCAGGTTGTCCTCGACAACGAGGTAAACCCTTCCAACGTCCCGCCTTTCGGGCTGAAGGACAACACGGCCAGCGTCCTCGATGTTGCAGATCTTGTCTTTATCGATCCTGTTGGTACCGGCTTCAGCCGGCCGGCCGAGGGCGTAAACCCAAGGCGTTTCTGGGGCGTCGATGAGGACGCCGAATCCATCGCACAATTCATCGAGCTCTGGCTCAGTGAACACGGTCGCTGGAATTCGCCGAAATATGTGCTTGGTGAAAGCTACGGCTCGATCCGTGCAGCGGTGCTGCCGCGCTTCCTGATGGGCAGCCCGATTTATAATGGCGTCATGCGCGGGATTACATTGGACGGCGTCGTCCTGCTCGGCACCACGCTCGGCGCGCGGCCTGGGAGCGGTGGGCAGGATGGCACAGGCAGTGTGGCAGAACAGCAGGCGCGGGTCTTGCCGGGCATTGTCGCGACGGCTGCTTTCCACGGCCGCTCAGCGCTCGAGGGCGATGCCACGGATGTATTCAGCCAGGCCGCGGCCTATGCCGATGGTCCTTACAGGGCCGCCTTGCAAAAGCTCCAGGATGGCACGCTCGATGCGGCAGAGCGCCAATCCGTTTTGGCAGAGCTGACCAGGATGACAGGACTATCGGCGGACCAGATCGGCGATGACCTCTATGTCGACGAGCGTGAATTTGCAAAGCTGTTACTCGTCGGCGCAGGCCTCGAAATTGGTATGTATGACAGCCGATACACGCTGCCATCGGCTCAGTCGGGGAATGACCCTGTAGCCGATGATCCGGCAATGACCCGCTATGTCCCGGGCTTTGTGGCGGCGTTCAACCAGATGCTGCGTGACGATTTGGACGTGCGCCTCGCCCGGCCCTATCTGGCGATTTACTGGAAGGACCTCCTGCAGAGCTGGAACTGGCAACGCCGGGCTATCCCGCCAGACCAGAGCTACGCTGAAGACATCGCAATCGCCATGCGGCGGAATCCGGACCTGCGTGTCTTTGTAGCCTCAGGCTATTATGACCTGGTCACAACGCCCGCCGATGCCCGTGCGCAGCTTGAGGCCGCTAACCTCCCGGCGGAGCGCGTACGTTATGAGGATTACGCTTCAGGACACATGCTGTATCTCGGCGGCACGGCGGATGCCTTCGCTGACGACCTCCGGGAATTCCTGACCAGCCCCTAGGCGGTTCCGACGGCGGCGAGGAAAGCTTCGATGTCGTCCAGCGTGTTGAACACCGACACCGTTGGACGAAAGCGGTGGCGCGAAACAGTTGTCACGATTCCCCGCTCCTGCATCTTGGGCCGAAGCTTTGAATAGGCGTTTTCACAGACGGCCGTCACAATCGGTGTCCGTGTGCTATCCGGGGTCAGAAGCGCGAACCCTTGCGATTTCAGGCCCTCTTTCAGGCGTGATGTCAGCGATTGGGCGTGCGCCTGGATCTTGTCCACGCCGAGGTCGAGTATGTAGTCGAGCGAGGCGTTGAGCTGAGCGATGACGGTGTGCGAATGCGTGCCTAGCGCGAACCAGCCCGACGCGTCGTCTGCAAAGCCGTATTCGACAAGTGTCTCACCGGGCGCATCGAACGGATACATGTGTGTCGCGAACTGGCTGATGCCATAATAGCCGTAATTCGTGCGAACCAGCCGGCCCATGACGCCTTTCCGGACATAGAGGAAGCCCAGCCCGAAATCGCCCATCAGCCATTTGTAGCTGGCGCATGCTGCGAAATCGACGCCGCTGCCATGCAGGTCGACGGGGACGCAGCCGGCAGCGTGGATGATGTCCGCATAAACCAGCGCGCCGCGCGCATGGGCAAGGTCACAGACCGCTTTCAGGTCATGCTCGAAGCCATTGATGGTCGAGACGAGCGACAGCGAGACGAGCTTCGTGCCTGGCGTGATGGCGCGGTCCATGTCCTCCATGGAAATGTGGCCATCCTTCGCCTCGACCCACGCGACCTCGCAGCCCTGGCGTTCCAGCTCGCCATAAAGCGGGAAGGAGCCAAAGAAGTGCAGCGTGTCAGTGACAACTTTCGCGCCTTTTTCCGGCAGACCGAGCGAGCGCACGATCATCTGTTCACCAGCGGTCGTGCTCTGCACCCAGGTGATTTCCTCCGGATCTGCATTGACCAGCTTCGCGAACTTCTCGATCGCGGCATCCTCGCCAAGCTCGTAACCGTCATCGGGCTGATGCGTCTGGCGGTGGCGTAGATATGCGTCGATCGAAGCGCGGGCATGCTTGCTGAAAGGATGTTGCGAACCCGCATTGAGATAGACCGTATCGCCCAGTGAGAAGCTGGACGTATCAGGCAAGGAGGCAGGCGCAACGGGCGCAGGGGCCGTGGTGGAGGCCGCGTCCGTCTGGCTGGTTGCCGTGCAAGCGCCCGAACCGGCGACAGCGGCAGCGGTGAGGGTCAGGGCATCGCGGCGGGTCAGCTTCATGCGGGTCTCCTCCAGTAGGTCTTCATTCAAGCCTAGTCTCTGCCGGCGGCCAATCATCGGCGAAGTTTCGGCTTTCTTCGGGACTGACGAATTGTTTTTTCGCAGAAGCGCAGGCCATTGCATGATTTTGCCCGGCTATATGAAGCTCCATGATTAATCGGCATAGGAATCTGCTCACAATCAGCAGACACTCTGGGGCATGAAGATACGCTGGATGACCGCGCCCGTTCGATCGCTCGCCGCCCTCTCACTGGTTGTCGTTTCAGCCTGTGCGACGGCGCGCCCGGGCCAGGCTGAAACCAGCGAGCCACCGGCCATTACCCATGTGGAGAATGCCGGCAACTATGCGGTGCAGGACCGGTTCGGCGAGGATCCGGTGTCCTATGGCGTTCATTGGGATAGCCTAGCCCTAGAGGCAGATGAGGCTGGAAACGAGACGACGATTTCCGGAACGGCCTATATCCGGTCGTGCGACTGCGAACCAAACATGCGACCGGTCATGTTCTTGTTTAATGGTGGGCCAGGGGCGTCCTCCTCGCCGCTTCACTTTGCGCTTGGCCCGAGCCGGCGGAACCGCCAGGGAGAAGAGACGACATTTGCCGACAATCAGGACACGCTATTGCGGGTCGCTGACCTTGTGTTCGTTGATCCAGTGGAGACCGGCTTCAGTCGTTCAGCTTCGCCCGATGGCGAGAGCCGCTTCCTGGGCGTCGAAGGTGACGTCGAGGCCGTCGCTGCCTTCATCGATCACTGGCTTGAGGCTCATGACAGGTCGGGTGCGCCAGTCTTCATCACAGGGCAGAGCTATGGCGGCTACAGGCTCGCCAATATGGTGCCGCGGCTGGGTGAGCTGGATGTTCGAGGTCTGGTCATGGTGTCGCCCGCTCTGGATATGGGGGGAAGTAACGGAGATGCCGGTCATGTCTTCGCATTGCCGACCATGGCGGCGACGGCGTGGCGGTTCGGCAAGTCATCCATTGATGCCGAGTCCGAGCCAGAAGCATGGGAAAATGCCCGCGTCTTCGCTGAGAGCGACTATCTCGTCGCCCTGCAGCGCGGTGACTTTTTGGAAGAGGCCGACAAGCTGACAATCGCAGAGAAGGTGGCCGGCATGACAGGGCTGCCAACGGCGCTGGTGTTGGAGGCGGATCTGCGAGTTGGCACTCAGGACTTCCTGGAAAACGTGCTGGCCGACGAGAACCAGCTGGTCAGCCGGCTGAATACGGCCGTAACCCAGGAAAAGCGTCCACCCGCCAATCCTGACCGTCCGGACGGCGCAAATGATCCATCGCTTGGCCTTGGGCGGTCAAACAAGATCATTTCGGACGACATTGGTGCCTATCTGGAGCGGCTGACCGGTCTCACCCGGGACGATGGATACCGGTCCCTGAACCTCGATGCGAATTTTGCATGGGACTGGCGCCGGTCCGGCAAGCGGCCGGTCTTTAGCTTCGATGCGACACCCTCGCTGGCTCAGTTTCTTGAGCAGAATGAGGACGCCAGACTGCTGGTGTTCGGTGGGTATCGCGATCTCGCAGTCACCATCCTGGAGACCCAATACGCACTGTCGCATGCCGGCTTGCCCCAGGACCGAGTCAAGTTCGAGAAGATGGTGTCGGGCCACTCGCCCTTTGATGAGGAGGCGCTGCGAGCGCCGTTTGCGGAGGCGATCCATGATTTCATCGTCACCGCGCAGGACCAGGAAGAAGATCAATGATGCATCGACTGATTTCCGCGCTCGCATTCACGCTGTTTGCCAGCAGTTCGTTGGCAGGTGCGGCCAGCGCGCAGGACTATGCCTACACGCTCATTCAGAACGACGAGAATGTCGGCTATCTCCGCGTCGAGAAGGACGGAGCCTCCGAAACCGTGACCTACCATGTCGATAGCAATGGCCGCGGTCCCAAGCACACAGAATCGATCACGCTGAATGATGCGGAGCTGCCAGTGAGCTGGACAGTCGAAGGCACATCGCTGATGGGCGCCGGTGTCAACGAGAACTTCGCGCTCAAGGACGGCGTTGCCGTGTGGAGCAGCCAGGCCGATAGCGGCCGCGAAAGCGTGTCTGAACCGACCCTCTATGCCATCAATGATGGCAGCCCTTGGGCGGATTACGTCTATGCCCGGGCGTTGCTGCAGGACGAGGATGGCACAATGCCTGTCCTGCCTTCTGGATCGATATCCCTTGAAAAGATCGATGATGTCTCGATCGATCATGAAGGTGAGACCATCGGCCTGACGCTTTACCGCCTTTCGGGGATCGATCTCGGCGCTTCGCTGATCGCGCTGGATGAGGACGGCATTTTTTTCACCAACTTCTCGATGATCCGCGATGGCTATGCCGACCTCCTGCCGCGGTTGCAGGCGATATCGCGGAAAAAGCGTGACGAACGGCTGAGCGGACTTGCCAGAGATCTGCGCCATACATTCGATCAGCCGTTTGCCATTGCCAATGTCAGGGTTCTCGATCCGATCGATGGCGATCTTGGCGAGCCGGTCATGGTCACCGTCGACGGCAACCGGATCGCATCCATCGAGCCATGGTCTGCAGATGCGGTGGTTCAAACTGGCATGAGCGTGTTCGATGGTGAGGGCGGCACGCTGATGCCCGGCCTCTGGGACATGCACTCCCATGCCTCGTCCACTTCAGGCCTCTACTATCTCGCTGCCGGGGTGACCTCCACGCGCGATATGGGCAATGATAATGAGTTCCTGGCCGATCTGCTGGCCAAGCAGGAAACAGGCGCTTTGATCGGCCCGCGCATTACCCCAGCCGGGTTCATCGAGGGCCGCAGCCCATACTCGGCGCGCCATGGCATCATCGTCGCGAGCGAGGAAGAAGCGGTCGATGCGGTGAACTGGTATGCCGACCGGCACTATCCCTTCATCAAGATCTACAACTCGATGACGCCCGCCTGGGTGCCTGCTATGGCAACGGCTGCGAAGGCGCGGGGTATGCGCGTTATTGGGCACGTCCCAGCCTTCACCAACGCCGATTCCATGATCAAGGCTGGCTACTCGGAAATCACCCATATCAACCAGTTGATGCTCGGTTGGCTGCTGCAGCCTGGAGAAGATACGCGCACACCGCTGAGGCTGACAGGTATGGCACGCGGGGCTGGTCTCGATCTCCGTGCAGAGAAAGTTGAGGCGACGATCGCGCTCATGCAGGAAAACTCCGTCGGCGTTGACCCGACAGCGGTCATCCTCGAACGCCTGATGATGAGCCGCGCAGGGCAGGTTCAGGAGGGCGACGCCGCTTATCTCGACCATATGCCTGTGGGCTATCAACGCTACCGTAAGCGGACATTCGTGACGCTTGAGGATGATGCAGCCGATGCTGCTTATGTCGAGGGCTTCCAGAGGGTTCTGGACACATTGAAGCTGCTGCACGAGTCCGGCATCCGCATTCTGCCGGGCACCGATGATAAAACCGGTTTCACGGTTCATCGGGAGTTGGAGCTCTATGAGAAAGCCGGCATCCCGACAGGGGACGTGCTGCGGATTGGTCTCTGGGGGCCTGCGGAGTATCTCGGTTATGGTGAAGAGCTGGGGACAATCGAGCCCGGAAAACTGGCCGACTTCGTCCTCGTCCCCGGTAACCCCCTGCAGAACCTTTCGGCCATCCGCAGTCCGCGAATGGTCGTCAAGAATGGCGACGCCTACTTCCCGTCCGAAATCTATGAGGCGCTGAGCATCAAGCCGTTTTCAGAACGACCTCAGTTCATCACATCTGATCGCCCGAGCGCAGAGGAAGTCCAGTCCGTCAGGTATGAAGGCGAGCGCGATTACATCGAACACTTTCCCATGCAGGCCGACGGCCTTCCGGTCGATCCAGCCACCTTGCCATTTTCCGCCGCGGTCCGGGTTGGCGACATCATTTTCTTCTCAGGTCAGATCGGGCGCGGCGGTGAAACCTTTGAGGATGATGCGCGGCAGGTCATGGAGACAATCAAGGCACTCGCCGAACGCACCGGCACGGATATGTCCAGTATCTTCAAATGCACGGTGATGATTGACGACATGTCCAAGTGGCCGGCCTTCAACGAGGTCTACAAGACCTATTTCGAACCGGGGAAGATGCCTGCGCGCAGCGCTTTTGGCGCGGATGGACTGGCGCTCGGCGCGCCAATTGAGGTCGAGTGCATGGCTTATGCGCCCCAGGTTGCGTCTTCTGCGCTGACAGCGCCGAAAAGTGGCGGTGGCTGGCTGGTCTGGCTGCTGGGTGGGCTTGTCTTACTGCTGACGGGTGCGCTCGGTTTCGTGATTGGCCGCCAGCGCGCCTAAAGCGCCATGCTGCCGCGCACGGGGATTGCCGTCGTGGATTTGATCTCGCCGAGTGTCGCCGTCGAATTCACGTTCTCCACGCCTGGCAGGTTAAGCAGGAAGTCCATCAGGAATTCCTGGTACCACTTCATCGACTTGGCCTGGATTTTCATCAGCAGATCCATCTCACCGAAGATCGAGTAGCATTCGAGAATTTCGGGCGTGTTCTGGATTTTGCGGCTGAAGGTCTCGCGGTCCTTTTCGGATAGTTTAGCGACCTTCACATAGGCGAAGATATGCAGGCCATAGCCGAGTTTCTCGCGGTCAAGAATGGCAACCTGCGCTTTGATATAGCCCTCATCCTTCAACCGTTGCAGGCGGCGCCAGCAGGGCGATTGTGACAGGCCGACAATTTCGGCCAGCTCCACGGTTGATATGGAACAGTCTTTCTGGAGCTGTTCCAGAATCTTGATGTCGAAAATCGAAAGCTCTTCACTCATGCGAATAGCTTATCCAGTATTTTGGAAATTCCAAGCACGTTTTCGCGCAATATAGATTGTGGTTGGGTTCTTTTATTTTGTTTGAGGTAGGGCGAGCGTTAGCCCATTTGGTTGCGTTCTTATTCGGCAGCACTGGGTTCGAGGCGGGTTTTGCCGGAACCTGGTGTGAGGGATCTGGCGAAGAGTCCGATGGCGAAAAGGACGAAAATTGTCGAGGTTATCCAAGTATAGGGGTTGCCGTAATTTTCAGCATGAATGGCAGCATGGAGGGCGACATTCGCGAGAAGCGCGATCCAAAGAAGCATACGCAGGATTTGGCCGACACGAATGTGATCGGCAAGCAGCCCGCCGCCTACTGCAATGACAAGGCCTCCGCCCCAGAACAGCAACGGCAGCCAGGTGCCGCTGATCCCCATCAGACTGGCAAGCAGCGTCAGGGTGAAGAGGGCAGGCGTGCCCCAGACGAGCGCCGACCAGGCGGAGAACAACCGCGGCATGGCGGCGCCGCGTTCGGCCCGCTTCAGGAAGTAGATGTTCATTCCTGCTGCAATGATAATGCAGAGCGCAGTGCCGAATAGGGCGTAGGCCAGCTTCACTGCGAGGCCTCCAAAATCACCGAAGTGTAGGCGATAGACGGAAGAGGCGATTTGCTGGCCAGCCTCACCGTCGGACGCGCCCTCATGTCCCATGAAGTTGCCACTGGCGTCGAAATTGTAGGTTTCGCCGTAGATCAGCCGGTCATGGTGCTCGCCGTAGATGGAGACGTGCTGGCCCGCCGTGCCGGGGTCGTGCAGGACAACCAGGAACGGGTCGGCATCAGGCGCAACTTCGGGCATGGCGGCCAGCGCGGCGCCGATATCGGCCAGGCCGGCCGGGGATGCATCGGGGGGCGGTTCTTCGCCAAAGACGGCTTCTACGAGTGGCCGGGTGTTGCCGTCGAAACTCGTCTGCGCAAGCACCAGGACGATGACACTGAACAGGCCAATCATCGCACCTGTCGCGGCCACGACGATGGTAAAAGGGGATGTCCAGACGCTGAGCCGGTTATGCAGGTCTGCCTGGACAATTCTGGCCTGTCCCTTGCGGCGCAGCCGAAACGCATCTCTGAAGATGCGGGGATGAGCGAGGAAGCCGGAAATGGCCATCGCGACCAGCATTACGCCAAGAATGGCTACGACGATCATGCCGAAGCTTGGGGGCAAGTTCAGGTAATAGTGAAGGTGGATCAGGAAGTCGTTCCACGGTGTCTCGTAGTTGCCGGTCAGGGCGCCTTCGGTATTCGCTGTTTCGAGGCCGTCATCCCCGCCCGCCACGAAGCGGGGCCAGTTGTCGCGCGGCAGATAGAGATAAATGTGTGACGTGTCCGGCTGTGTGGCGATGACCCGTTCGGCGCTGGCTTGTGCTGCTTCGGGTGTTACTGCCAGCACGGGCGCGGTCGGGCGCTCCCACCAGCCAATCTCATCCTCGAACACTGCAACCGTTCCGCTCAGGCAGACGATGAACATCACGGCGCTGACCAAAAGTCCCATCACCGAGTGAGCAGAGAGAGAGCGATCCACAAGCCGTTTGTTGGCTTTTGGCCAGATGGAAGAAGCCATAGCGTTTATTCCTCAGATGAAGGCGAATGTCGCAGTCGCGATGAGGGCGAGGCCGGCATAGGCTGATCGGCGTCCGGTGGGTGGCTCGATGAGCAGCGCAACCGACAAGACAGCCCAGAGCAGGACCGCAGCCAAGATCGCTATCACGCCTGCGGTTGCCGGGCTGCCATTTTCTGGACGGATGATGCGGAACAGGACAGCCGATCCAAAAAGAGCGATCGCACCAGCGACCGGTCCTGTAAGGATAAACGTCCATATCCCTGACAGGCTGGCACGGACGGGGCGCCGAATGGGCGCGGCTTCCCCGGCTGGGCGGCGCCGTCGAAAGCCCATTGGTGGCGCGATTCCGCCTAGTAGGGGTGCGGTGAGGAATATGGTCACCCCGGCCATCGCGATGACGATGACCTGAGCGGCACCGCGGTCGCCATTGGCAAGACAGGCCATTACCAAACCGCCGGAAAGCAGCGCCCATCCAGCACCTATCACCCAAGGGCGACCGGGCCGTTTCCAGGCAAAAAAGAGCAGGGCGAGACCGGCGAGACTCGCCATTCCCGCGCCCGTCATCATGGACCAGTCCGCTGTCGTCATGTCGCCCCCCGGATTAGAACTTGTAACGGAGGTTGGCGACCACGGTCCGGCGCAAGCCGGGGAAGCAGTCTCCTCGCGTCAGGCAGCCAGTGAGGTATTCCTCATCGGTGACGTTGCGCGCGTTGACAGCGAGATCCCACTGATCCCATTCATAGCCGACCATCAGGTCACCAAGCGTGTAGTCCGGCGTGACATATCGGACGGTGCCGTTTTCCGAGACGGTTTCGCCGACGTAGCGGATGCCCGCGCCAGCCTTGAAGCCTTCCAGCGGACCATCTGGTCGCCAGGTCGTCCAAAAGGAGGCCTGGGTTTCCGGAATAGCGGCCAGCTTGAAGCCGCTCGGATCTTCGGCATCAATCGTTGAAGCTGCGGCCTGGACGAATATCTCGTCAAACTGCAGTCGGCCTTCGACCTCAAAACCTTTAAGGGTGGAGATGCCTTGTTGCTGCGAGGCGTTGCCGGGCAGGCCGTTCGGGTTGGGAAGGTTCGAAATCTCGATGTCGTAATACGCCGCCGTGATCAGGCCGGGGATACCGCGCGGTTCGTATTTGAAGCCGACTTCATACTGTCGGGCTTCCTGTGGATCGAACTGGTTGCCCTGATTATCCGCGCCGACCACAGTCTCGAAGGATTCCGAGTAGCTCACATAGGGGGCGACGCCGTTGTCGAAGCGATAGAGCGCCCCGACACTGGTGGAAACGGCATCATCGTCCTGGGTGGATGCGCCATTGTCATTCTCCACCCGGTCCGCGCGCACGCCAGCCGTGAAACGCCATTTGCCGACAGAGATCTGATCGGAGACATAGATGCCCGTGTCCTGCACCTTTTCCGCCGGCGTATCGTTCAGGAGGGCGTCGAACACGCTCTGGTCAGGATAGTTGCCATAGACCGGATTTTTCAGGTCCAGCACATAGCGGAAATCGCCAGCCAGCGCACCGCCGCCATAGATGCGGGCCGTGTCGCTGTCGGTCTCCACATCCTGGTGCTGAATTCCGGCAAGGATATCGTGCTCAAGAACCCCTGTGGTGAAGCTGCCGCGCAGGCGGATGTCGCCGGCGAGCTGGTCGAAGGTGTTGTCGCCTTGATAGAAGGTACGCGGTACGGTCGTGTCAGTGAAGGTCAGGCCCTGCGCGTCGGCTGCGGCCTGCAGCGCCGGATTGGCCGAAAGAATGTCATTGAGGTACCGGCTCTGTCCGGCGCCGGTAAAGGTTGGCCAGGCCTGGTGATAGTCAGCCTCACCAGAGCGCCACAGCGCGGTGCCTTCGATCGTGAGATTGTCATTGATCCGGTGCTCGCCGAGCAGTGTCAGCTGCTGGGACTCGGTGTCATAGCGGTTAAAGCCAGGCTCGCCGGCGTACACTTCGTAGTCCAGATTGGATCCGTCATTGAGCGGGAAGAGCGTTCCTTCGACCGGTATGAACTGGGCCGCCGCATCGCTTTCTGTGTCCTGCACCAGACCGATCAGCGTGAACCTGGTGTCAGGTGTCGGCAGCCATGAGAGCGACGGCATGAGCACGGTTGTTGTCTCATCGACTGGATCAACCTGCGTACCTGTATCGCGATACAGGCCGACCATCCGGAAGAGCAGCTTTCCGTCCGTCCCGGCGACGGGACCAGTCACGTCGCCGGCGGCCTGGTAACGGTCAAAATTGCCGATCTCGGCCTGCAGCTCGCCGCCAAAGGTTTCGCGCGGTGTTTTCGAGACATAGTTCACGATACCGCCAGGCGAGCCTTGCCCATAAAGCACAGAGGCGGGTCCCTTCAGCACTTCGACCTGTTCGATCGTGTAGGTGTCGGCACGTGTTGAATTGTAGCTGCCGAACAGTTCCTGGATGGAATCGCGGTAGCGAGGCAGTTCAAGTCCGCGGGATTGCGGAAAGTCGCCGCGCGTCGAGAAGCCGTACGGCTCGGCTGTCACGCCCGACACGTAGGTCAGCACCTGCGAAAGGCTCAGCGCGCCCTTGTCGATAAACATCTCCGCGGTCTCGACCGATAGGGAGCGCGCTGTCTCGACAATGGGCGTGTCGCTCTTTGTCGCGCCGAAGGACGTGATGCCGGTGACGACAACCGTCTCCTGCCGGCTTTCCGTCTCAGGCGAGGCGCCAGAGTCCTGCGCTGCTGCGATTGTCGTTGCGCTTGCGGAAATCATGAGTGTTGCGATCAGCCGGCTGACGGTCATGGAGGCCCCGTATTCCTAAATGTACATGAGAATGAATTGCAGGTGAGCCGCGCCTAAGGATTTTGAACTTGCGAGTCAATCGCATTCTCAAAATTTATCACGGCCGGTGCGTCTCTTTCCTTGGAGCTTGCTGGCATGGCCCAATGCGCTGCATCTGCTTCACATCCGGCATTCTCCCTATTGTGGTGTTGTCATGAAGGCGTGCTTTGTTGACGCTTGCGGCTGCATGTTTCTTGCAGCCTCATGTCGATTGAATTCCGGCCGGGACGGAGGAATGAAAACAAGCGACGATCCCAAGACGAGCGGTACGACGTTCGACGTGAAGCAGCTGACCCGCGTCTATGGCGAGGGTCCGGCAGCCGTGCACGCGTTGCGCGGCGTCGATCTGCAAATTCCGAAGGGTGATCTGGTCGTCTTGCTCGGGGCGTCCGGTTCGGGCAAGTCCACCTTGCTAAACATCCTTGGCGGGCTCGACCGCGCGACTGATGGCCAGGCCCACTTCTTCGACAAGGATCTGACGGCGATGTCGGATGCGCAGCTGACGCGCTACCGGCGACACCATGTCGGCTTCGTCTTCCAGTTCTATAATCTGATGCCGAGCCTGACCGCTCACGAGAATGTCGACCTCGTCACCGAGATTTCCGACAATCCCATGCCCGCCGATGAGGCGCTTGATCTGGTTGGCCTGTCTCACCGCCAGGACCATTTCCCCGCCGAGATGTCAGGCGGCGAACAGCAGCGGGTCGCGATTGCGCGGGCGATTGCCAAGCGCCCCACCGTCCTTTTCTGCGACGAGCCCACCGGCGCGCTGGATTCAACAACAGGCCGCCAGGTTCTGAGGGTGATCCAGGATGTGAATGCCAATCTCGGGACCACGGTCATGATCGTAACCCATGCCGCGGCCACGGCAGCGATGGCGCACCGGGTCATCCACATGGCTGACGGCGCTGTCCGGGAAGTCATCGAGAACGAGACGCGCTTGTCGGCCGAGGAGATCGAGTGGTGAGTCCGCTCGACCGCAAGCTGCTCCGCGACCTTTGGCGGATGAAACTGCAATCCTTCGCGATCGCGCTTGTGATTGCCGTCGGGGTGCTGCTGCTTGTTATGATGGATGGCCTGGTCAATTCGCTCGCCCAGACGCGCGATGCCTATTATGACCGCTATCGTCTGGCGGAGGTATTCGCCCCGGTCAAACGGGCACCCGATCATCTGCTCGACCGCATTGCCGCCATTCCCGGCGTCTCGGCTGTAGAGGGCAGGGTGGTGGGCGGGGCCCTGGTCGATGTCGAGGGCCAGACCGTGCAGGTGCGGGCACGGGCCGTGTCCCTGCCGGAATTCCGTGAGCCGCGCCTCAATGCAGTCTATCTCGCAGAAGGCCGCCGGCTCGACCCTCGGCGACTGGACGAGATCCTCCTGCTGCAGGGATTTGCTGATGCACACGGACTGGAGCCCGGCGACAGCCTGACGGCGACAATGAATGGTGCGCGACACACCTTCCGTATCGCCGGTCTCGCGCAGGCCCCCGAGTTCCTGTATTCGACTGCGCCTGGTGAACTCGCGCCGGATGACTCCCGCTTCGCCGTTCTATGGATGAATGAGGAAGCGCTCGCCGCCGCCTTTGACCTTGATGGCGCGTTCAACGAAGCGCTCGTCTCGCTGGACAGGGGCGCAAGCGAGCCAGCGGTCATTGATGCACTGGACCGGCTCCTCGACCCTTATGGCGTTACCGGGGCCTACGGTCTGGAAGACCAGATCTCGAACCGGTTCATCCATGAGGAAATCAGCGGCCTGCGCGCCTCTTCCCGCTCCGTGCCCCCCGTTTTCATGGGGGTGGCGGCCTTCCTGCTTTACATCGTCATCTCCCGGATGATCGAGTCCGAGCGTACCCAGATCGGCTTGCTCAAGGCGTTCGGCTATACGAGCGCTGAGATCGGCGCGCACTATCTGAAATTCATCCTGGTGATCTCTGTGGGCGGCGCGCTGCTTGGCTGCGGCCTCGGGGTGATGTCTGGACATGCGCTGTCTGGGCTTTACCAGCAGTATTACAAGTTTCCTTTCCTGATCTTCCGGGTCGATCCATCGGCTTTCATCACGGCGATCGTCGTTAGCGTTGCCTCGGCTTCGGCCGGCGGCTTCATTGTGCTTCGGCGGATATTTGCGCTCGCCCCGGCAGCCGCGATGCGTCCGCCAGCCCCGGCGGATTTCTCAAGTTCCGCCCGACTCGTCGCGGCGTTGCGCCGTTTCCTCGACCAGCCAAGCCGGATGATCGTCCGGCGGATTGCGCGCCAGCCCATGCGGTCCTTTGCTGCCTCCATCGGCATAGCCGTGGGCATGGGCCTGTCGGTTGCGATGCTCGGTGTACTGGGCGGGTTCGACAAGGCCGTCGAGCTGAACTTCAACGTCATCGACCGCAGCGATGCAAATGTATCCTTCGTGGAGCCGCTGGGCGAAAAGACCATCTACGAGCTGAAGCGCCTTGATGGAATTATCGAGGTCGAACCGTTTCGAAGCGTACCTGTCGTCCTGCGCAACGGCGTCAAATCACATCGTGGCGCACTCGACGGCTTGACTGAGGACGCCGAGCTCAACCGGGCGATGCGCGACGAGACCCATCAGGTCTATGCCCGCAAGGATGGGATCGTCCTGTCGAAACCGCTGGCGGCAAAACTTGATATCGGGCCAGGTGAGCTTGTCACGGTCGATGTGCGCGAAGGGCGCCGGCCGGTTCTCACCCTTCCTGTCGTGGCGGTCTCGCAGAGCCTGCTGGGTGCGCCTGCCTATTTTGAGCTGTCCGCCCTGAATGAAAGCCTCGAAGAGCCGGGGCGCGTGTCCGGTGCCTGGTTGAGGATCGATCCGGCCAAGCAGCAGGACGTGTATGAAGCACTCAAGAACATGCCGGCCGTCGCAGGCGTCTCCTTGAAGGATGAAGCACGCGACGCCTTGCAGCGCATGATGGATGAGGGCGCCGGCGCGACGCGCTATTACATGGCGATCATCGCCGCCATCATCACCTTCGGCATTGTCTACAATTCCGCCCGTATTGCCTTTGCCGAGCGTGCGCATGACCTGGCCAGCTTGCGGGTCCTTGGATTCACAAAATCCGAAGCGTCCTACGTCCTGCTTGGTGAGCTGGGGCTGATTACGCTGGCCGCATTGCCTATGGGTGCGTTTATCGGCACGGGGCTTGCTGGTGCGATTGCCGCGGGATTTTCAACCGATCTTTACACGATCCCGGCACAAGTAGGGTTCAGCAATGTCGGGAGCGGAGCCCTGGCAGTGCTGATTGCGGCGTTGATCGCTGGCTGGCTGGTAAAGCGCGATGTTGACCGGCTTGAACTTGTTTCCGCGCTGAAGTCGAGAGAGTAGGACATGGCTGCCCGGAATTCGCGATCCCGCCCGATCATTCTTGCCAGCATTTTGCTGTCGCTGCTGGTCCTGTTCGCTTGGGCCTTCTGGCCGCGCCCGGTGGCGGTCGACCTTGGCGTCGTCGAGCGCATGCCGATGCAGGTGACGATCGATGAGGAAGCGCGGACCCGCGTTCGCGATGCCTATGTCGTGTCCGCGCCTGTCGGCGGGCAGTTGCTGCGTGTCGATGTTGAGCCCGGTGATGCCGTTGCAGGTGGCGATAGCGTGATTGCGCGGATGCTGGCCGCCGCACCACCAGCTCTGGATGTTCGCACGCGAGAACAGGCCCGTGCCGGTGTTAGCGCCGCCGAAGCGGCCCTGCGAGTTGCGCGTTCCAGCCTGAGCAGCGCCATCGCCGACCAGGACCTTGCCGAAACCGAATTTGCGCGAGTATCTAATCTCAGTGAAAGCGGCGCAGAATCGCAGGCGCGTCTTGATCAGGCCCGCCGCGTGAAACGCGCCGCCGATGCCGCCGTCGACACGGCAAGGGCTGTCATTGCGATGCGTGAGGCGGAACTGGCCAATGCGCGTGCCCAACTGATTGAATTCCAGTCTGAGAATGGTGCCGGTGCAGGTGACGACGCGTCTTCTTCTCGCGACGGTGTGACCATCCCGATCACGGCGCCGATCAGCGGGCGGGTGCTCAGGGTCATGCAGGAAAGCGAGACCACCCTGGCCGCTGGTCAGCCCATCCTCGAAATCGGTGATGTCTCGAATGATCTCGAAGTACTTGCCGAGCTTCTGTCGTCCGATGCCGTCCAGGTCGAGCCGGGTGACGAGGTCATCATCGACAATTGGGGCGGTGGTGAGCCGCTCAGCGGTGTCGTCGACCGCGTCGAGCCATGGGGGTTCACCAAGTTCTCGGCGCTCGGTGTCGAAGAGCAGCGGGTCAACACCATCATCCGGTTTTCCGATCCTCTGTCCGACCGAAGCGCCCTCGGGCATGGCTATCGCGTCGAGGTTCGTATTGTCACCTGGGAAGATGATGATGCGCTGACCGTTCCGTCAGCGGCGCTGTTCCGGCAAGGCGGTGAGTGGTCTGTCTTTATCGTGGAGGAGGGGCGCGCCCGGATCGTGCCGGTCGACGTGGCCCGCAACAACGGCCAGCTAGCAGCATTGGTCAATGGTCCGGGCGAAGGGACCGAGGTGATCCTTTATCCCAGCGATACTCTGGTGGAGGGCGTGCGCGTCGAAAGGCGCGCCCAAGGTGAGTAAGGTCCGGCGCTAGCGGTCAAGCCAGCGCTGATACGTACGCTCAATCGTTCAGTCCTCTGCCTCGTCCGCAACGATCTGCATCAGCAGGACGCCTTCCGCGACAGATTTGTCGGCTTCCGCGTTGAGCCCTTCAACGGTGCCGTCAAAGGGTGCGGTCAGCGTGTGCTCCATCTTCATGGCTTCCAGCGTGACGAGCGTCTGACCTTTTTCGACCTTTTCACCTTCCGAAACGCTGACCGAAACGACCCGGCCCGGCATTGGAGATGTAATCGCACCGGTGGCGAGGGCGGCGTCGCCCAGCACGTCGTGCCGCCTGGGCTGAACGTGGAATGGCCAGCCCTGCTGGACGAGAATTGCGCCGTTGCCAAGCGGGTAGACATAGGTGCCGTCGGTTACTTTCTGCTTCGTGAGGCTGGTGGAAACGATCTCGCCGTCGAGAAGCAGTTGCGTATCCAGATCGGGCGCACTGCCAGCCCGGAAACCTGTCAGCTCTGTCCAGGGGGAAACACTGGCCGGCTTGGCCAACTCAACCAATTCGAGTGCGGCATAGGACAGCGCGGCTTTGCACGCCTCTGGCGGCGTGACCAGCGCGTCGAGATTGGCATCTATGAAACCGGTTGTGACGTTGAAATCAGCAAAGTTTTCATGGCGCAGGAGCCGCGACAGGAAGCCCGCATTGTTATGCACGGGCCAGGTCGCAACGCCGTCGCAAGCTTGAGCAAGCGAAATACGGGCCGCATCGCGATTGGCCCCAAAGGCGACAAGCTTCGCAATCATCGGGTCGTAGAAGGGCGTGACGCTGTCGCCCGTCGAAACGCCGGTTTCGAGCCGGATCGTATCTGGAAGGGCCAGCACATCCAGTTTGCCGGTGGAGGGCAGGAAGCCGGTAGCGGGGTTTTCAGCGTAGAGCCGGGCTTCCATCGCCCAGCCATTGATCGACAGCTCGTCTTGCTCTTTTGGGAGCGGCTCGCCCGAGGCGACTCTCAGCTGCCATTCAACGAGGTCCTGCCCGGTGATCATCTCGGTAACAGGGTGCTCCACCTGCAGGCGGGTGTTCATTTCCATGAACCAGATCCTGTCGGCGCGCAGGCCTTCTGAGCCGTCAGCGATAAACTCCACTGTGCCGGCACCGACATAGTCGACAGCCTCGGCCGCGCGAACAGCAGCGGCGCAAACGGCCTCGCGTGTCTCCTCATCCATGCCGGGAGCGGGGGCCTCCTCGATCACTTTCTGGTGGCGGCGCTGCAGCGTGCAGTCGCGCTCGAAGAGGTGGACAGTATTGCCATGGCTGTCGCCGAAGATCTGAACCTCGATATGGCGCGGATCGGTGATCCACTTTTCCAGCAACACCCGGTTGTCGCCGAAGGAGGCTTTCGCTTCGCGTTGGCAGGAGGCGAGCGCGTCGGCAAAATCCTTCGCCGTCTCGACTTTGCGCATGCCCTTGCCGCCACCGCCGGCGACCGCCTTGATGAGGACAGGGTAGCCGATCTTGTCCGCCTCTTCCTTGAGGCGCTCGGGGGACTGGTCTTCGCCCAGATAGCCGGGCGTGGTCGGAACGCCGGCTTCCTGCATGAGGGATTTGGCGGCGTCCTTCAGGCCCATGGCGCGAATGCTGTCCGCGTTCGGCCCGACCCAGGTGAGGCCGGCTTTCTTTACGGCATCGGCGAAGCCGGCATTCTCTGACAGGAAGCCATAACCGGGGTGGATCGCTTCGGCGCCGGAGGCCTTGGCGGCCTCGATGATCTTCTTGCCAACGAGATAGCTCTCGGCGGCCTGCGCCGGGCCGATATGCACGGCCTCGTCAGCAAGGCGCACATGAAGCGCGCTCGCATCGGCGTCGGAGTAGACGGCAACTGTGCGAATGCCGAGGCGGCGGGCGGTGCGGATGACGCGGCAGGCAATCTCGCCGCGATTGGCAATGAGGAGGGACTTGATCATCGGCCTACATCCTGAAGATGCCGAACTGGGCACGTTCGGGGATCGGGGCATTCAGCGTGGCGGCAAAGGCAAGGCCGAGCACGTCGCGGGTTTGGGCCGGATCGATGATGCCATCGTCCCAGAGCCGGGCGGTGGCATACCAGGGATTACCCTCGCGCTCATATTTTTCGCGGATCGGGGCCTTGAAGGCTTCGGATTCTTCGTTCGACCACTTGTCGGCGTCGCGGTGGACGGTGGCCAGGACGCTCGCAGCCTGTTCGCCGCCCATGACGGAGATGCGGCTGTTCGGCCAGGTGAACAGGAAGCGCGGCTGGTAGGCGCGTCCGCACATGCCGTAATTGCCAGCGCCGAAGCTGCCGCCGATCAGCACGGTGATCTTCGGCACCTGCGCAGTGGCGACCGCTGTCACCAGTTTCGCGCCATGCTTGGCGATACCTTCGGCCTCATACTTTCCGCCGACCATGAAGCCCGAAATGTTCTGCAGGAAGAGCAGCGGGATGCGCCGCTGGCAGGCCAGCTCGATGAAGTGTGCGCCTTTCTGGGCGCTCTCGGAATAGAGCACGCCATTATTGGCGAGGATTGCGACAGGCATGCCCCAGATATGCGCGAAGCCGCAGACCAGCGTGGTGCCATAGAGCGCCTTGAACTCATGGAACTCCGATCCATCAACCAGCCTCGCAATGATCTCCTTGACGTCGAAAGGCGTGCGCAGGTCCGGCGGCAGGATGCCGTAAATGTCTTCGGACGGGTATAGAGGGGCTTTGACGTCCTGGTAGTTCAGCTCGCGGCTGCGGCTTGGCTGCAGCGTGGAGACGATGTCACGGACGATGGTGAGGGCATGCTCATCATTTTCGGCGAGGTGGTCGGTGACGCCGGACTGGCGGCTGTGCACGTCCCCGCCGCCAAGGTCTTCGGCGGAGATGACTTCCCCGGTTGCAGCTTTGACAAGCGGCGGGCCGGCGAGGAAGATCGTTCCCTGCTCGCGAACGATGATCGTCTCGTCCGACATGGCCGGCACATAGGCTCCGCCCGCGGTACAGCTACCCATGACGCAGGCAATCTGCGGGATACCCTTCGCCGACAGGTTAGCCTGATTGTAGAAGATGCGGCCGAAATGTTCCCTGTCCGGGAAGACTTCATCCTGGTGGGGCAGGTTGGCGCCGCCGGAATCGACCAGGTAGATGCAAGGCAGGTGGTTCTCCAGCGCGATTTCCTGAGCGCGAAGGTGCTTCTTCACCGTCATTGGGTAGTAGGTGCCGCCTTTAACGGTCGCGTCATTGGCGACGATCATGACCTGCCGGCCCGAAACCTGTCCGATGCCCGCAATCATGCCGGCGCCGGGGATATCCTCGCCATACATGCCATTCGCGGCGAGCTGGGCGATTTCCAGGAAGGGTGAGCCCGGATCAAGCAGGTGACGCACGCGGTCGCGAGGAAGCAGCTTGCCGCGTGAGAGGTGGCGTTCGCGCGACTTTTCGCTACCGCCGAGCGCGGCGGTCTGGATATGCTCGCGCAGCGAGCCGCAGAGCTTCCGGTTGTGCTCAAGATTGGCCTCGAAGGCCGGATCGCCTGCGTTCACATGGCTTGTCAGGACTGGCCCGCTCATCCCTTCATCAACTCCCGTCCGATCAGGAAACGCCGGATTTCATTCGTCCCTGCGCCGATATCATAGAGCTTGGCATCACGCACGAAGCGTTCGACCGGCCATTCCTTGGTATAGCCAGCGCCGCCGAGCGCCTGGACAGCTTCCATCGATATCTTCACGGCGTTTTCGCTCGACATCAGGATCGCCCCCGCCGCGTCGAACCGGGTCGTGCGGTCGTCATCACATGCACGGGCAACAGCGTAGACATAGGCCCGCGAGGAATTCAGCGCGACATACATGTCGGCGAGCTTGGCCTGCATCAGCTGGAAGTCGCCGATCGGGCGGCCGAACTGCCTGCGCTCGCGGACATAGGGCAGGACCGTGTCGAGGCAGGCCTGCATGATGCCGAGCGGCCCGCCGGAGAGGACCGTGCGCTCATAGTCGAGGCCGCTCATCAGGATCGCTGCCCCCTGGCCTTCCACGCCCATGACATTCTCGTCCGGGACGAAGCAGTCCTGGAAGACCAGCTCACCAGTGTAGGAGCCTCGCATGCCCATCTTGTCGAGTTTGCGCGAGCAGGAGTAACCCTTGAAGCCCTTTTCAACCAGGAAGGTCGTCACGCTTTTCGAGCCCGCCTCTGGGTCGGTCTTGGCATAGATGACCAGCGTGTCCGCAATCGGGCCGTTGGTGATCCAGAACTTGGTACCGTTCAGGACGTAGCCGCCGTCGACTTTCCTCGCGCGCAGCGACATGCTCATCACGTCAGACCCGGAACCGGCTTCAGACATGGCCAGCGCGCCGACGTGTTCGCCGGAGATCAACTTCGGCAGGTAGCGCGCCTTCTGGTCAGGCGTTCCCCAGCGGCGGATCTGGTTGACGCAGAGATTTGAGTGTGCGCCATACGATAGGCCGATCGAGGCCGAGGCGCGCGAGATTTCCTCCATCGCGACCACATGGTGGAGGTAGCCAAGGCCGAGCCCGCCATCCTCTTCACCGACCGTGATACCGTGCAGGCCGAGTTCGCCCATCTCCGTCCAGACCCAGCGCGGGCACTCATCGGTCTCGTCGATTTCTGCAGCGATGGGGGCGAGGCGGTCACGGGCGAACCGCGCCGTCGTCTCGCGGATCATGTCGGCTGTTTCGCCCAGAGAAAACTCAAGTCCACTCATCTTGTCCGGCTCCCTTGCGTGTCTGCGCTCCTTTTACCAGACGCCATTGAATAGATGAAATTGAAAGAATATGAACATTGTTATAGACCGTATAAATAAATCAGCCGCCACCTGTAAGGCGCGAAAAGTCTGCGGGCTTAAAGATGATAGACCGGTATCTCGTTCGCTATTTCCTCGCTGTTGTTGACCAGGGCACGTTCTCCCGCGCCGCGCGTGAGACCAATGTCGCCCAGCCGACGCTGTCTGTCGGGATTGCCAAGCTTGAGTCCCTGCTCGGTGAAACCCTGTTTGAAAGATCAACCCGCCGGATCAGCCTGACCAGCGCCGGGGCCCGTTTCCTGCCGCATGCCCGCCGCATCGAAAGCGAGTTCAACCAGGCCGCTGTTTCTGTTCGCTCGGAGGGGACACCTGAAGTCTTCCGGCTTGGTATCCTGTCGACCATCCCGGCGCGCCTCGTTGGTCAGGCATTTGGCGAGGTTCTCTCGGCGCATCCAGAGATGCGTGTCGAGATCGTGGAGGGCTCTGAGAAGGAACTGACCAATGCGCTCGCCCGCCGAAGGGTTGATACGGCGCTAACCATTGTCGGGCGCGGCGGCGAGAGGAACGTCGAGGAGCGGCTTTACACCGAACCCTACCATGTCGCGATGATGGCCGATCACCCTTGCGCGTCGCAAAGTGCCGTGACGGTGGAGGACCTCGCGGGCAGTATCATGATGGTCAGGCGCCATTGTGAGGCCCTTTCCGAAACCAGCCGTTTCTTTACCGAGCAGGGTGTGCGTCCGTTCTTCTCATTCCGCTCGTCCAATGATGAGCGTGTGCTGGCCATGGTGGCATCCGGGCTGGGGATTACCGTCATGCCGGCCAGTTACGACGCGCCTGGTGTTGCGCTGCGGCCCCTGGAAGGCTTCACGCTCGAACGCAGTATCGGACTCATTTTCCGGAATGAAGAGGGAGCGAAATCCCTGCCGGAGCCGATCGAGGCGGGCTTTCGGTCACTGGTCGATCTTTCTCCCGTCCGCGCCTGAGCACAGGTCCCGGTGTCTCCTCATTGATGACCAACCGTATGCCGGTGGAAGGTGCGACCTTCAGAACTCAACAAGGCTATTGGATATAGCGTTCTGTAATGCTATAGGTCATAACAATAAACTGATAAGCCTATTGGCATGACAGGGAGTGTTTCCATGCAATTCGAACGCGTTAACGCGATTACGGGGGACGTCGCCAGCAGAGCTGAGGCCATGACAGTTGATCAGGCATCGGCAATCGCCGAGACAGCGGCCCGCGGTCATGCGGACTGGGCGGCAATGGGCCCAAATGCGCGCCGGGCGGTCCTGATGAAAGCTGCTGACGCGCTTGAGGCGCGCAAAGATGACTTCGTCGCAGCCATGATGAATGAGGTTGGCGCGACCGCCGGATGGGCAATGTTCAACCTGATGCTGGCGGCGGGCATGGTTCGCGAAGCCGCGTCCATCACCACCCAGATCAATGGTGAGGTGATTCCGTCCGACAAGCCTGGCTGCCTGTCCATGGCGCTGCGCGAGCCGGTTGGGGTCATTCTGGGTATCGCCCCGTGGAACGCTCCCATCATTCTCGGTGTGCGTGCGATTGCGGTGCCGCTGGCCTGTGGGAATTCGGTGATCCTGAAGGCGTCTGAAGCCTGTCCCCGCACTCATGCGCTAATCATTGAAGCCTTCGCGGAAGCAGGATTCCCGGAAGGGGTTGTCAATGTCGTGACCAATGCGCCCGAAGATGCCGCAGACGTGGTTGGCGCTCTCATCGATCATCCGGCCGTGAAGCGGATCAATTTCACCGGCTCGACGGCTGTTGGGCGGATCATCGCCAAGCGCGCCGCCGAACACCTCAAGCCTTGCCTGCTCGAGCTTGGCGGCAAGGCGCCAATGATCATTCTTGAAGACGCAGACCTCGATGAAGCGGTCAAGGCCGCTGCCTTCGGTGCGTTCATGAATCAGGGCCAGATCTGCATGTCGACGGAGCGGATCATCGTTGTCGAGGCGGTGGCCGAGGCATTCGCTGAAAAATTCGCCGCCAAGGCGAATTCCATGCCTGCCGGCGATCCGCGCGAGGGGAATACACCGCTCGGCGCTGTCGTGGACCGGAAAGCGGTAGCTCACGTGAACAGCCTCATCGAAGATGCCGAGAACAAAGGCGCCGACATACTCTCGGGCGGTGTCGCGGACTCCGTGATCATGGCTGCCACGGTCGTCGACAAGGTGACCGCCGACATGAATCTCTATCGCGATGAAAGCTTCGGGCCAGTCGTTGCCATGATCCGTGCGAAAGACGAAGCCGAGGCGATCCGGCTTGCCAATGACAGCGAGTACGGCCTTTCGGCGTCGGTCTTCACACAGGATGCGGCCCGCGGCCTTTCGGTTGCGCGGCAAATCAAGTCCGGAATCTGCCACGTCAACGGACCGACCGTTCACGATGAGCCGCAAATGCCATTCGGCGGTGTCGGCGCGTCCGGCTATGGCCGGTTTGGCGGCAGAGCCGGCATCGATGCCTTTACCGAGTTGCGCTGGATCACCATGGAAACCCAGCCCGGCCACTATCCGATCTGATCGACCGATCAGCGCTTTTCAAAGAATCCGGGAGCCATCCCGGCACCAACTTACAAGGGTACCAGTATGACCAAAGACCGCGCCGAGGCCGACACCGTCGCCTATGAAATCGAAAACCGAATTGCATGGGTGAAATTTAACCGCCCTGAAAAACGCAACTGCATGAGCCCGAAGCTCAACCGCCAGATGATGCGTGTGCTCGATGAACTCGAATTTCGCGATGACGTGGGCGTCCTGGTCCTGACGGGCGAAGGTTCGGCCTGGACCGCCGGCATGGACCTCAAGGAGTATTTCCGGGAGACCGAAGCCGAAGGCCTGGGTGCCGTGCGCCGCTCGCAACGTGAGTCCTATGGCTGGTGGCGGCGCTTGCGCTGGTATCAGAAGCCAACCATTGCCATGGTCAATGGCTGGTGTTTCGGTGGCGGGTACGGTCCGCTTTTCTCTTGCGATCTCGCTTTCTGCGCCGATGAGGCGCAGTTCGGCCTGTCGGAGATCAATTGGGGCATCCTGCCAGGCGGCGGTGCCACGAAGATCGCAGTTGAACTGCTGAATTTCCGCAATGCGATGTACCACGCCATGATGGGTGAGAATGTCGACGGTAAGACGGCTGCTCAATGGGGTCTGGTGAATGAGAGCCTGCCGGCGGACAAGCTGAAAGCACGTGTCACGGAAGTGGCGAGCGTGCTGCTTGAGAAGAACCCGGTCGCGTTGAAGGCGACGAAGGATGCGATCCGCCGTGTCGGTGAGATGACCTATGACAATGCCGAGGATTACCTTGTGCGCGCTCAGGAAGCTGCCAACTCATTCGACAATGATGGCCGCAAGGAAGGCATCAAGCAGTTTATCGACGAGAAATCCTACAAGCCGGGCCTCGGCGCCTATGACAAGTCGAAGCAGAAAACGACGAAGAAGGCCAAGGCCTGATGCCTGCGCCGTCGGATAGCCTTAGCGCTGAAGCAGCGACGATCGATCTCGAACGCCTTCTCAATCCGCGCTCGGTTGTCATTGTCGGCGCCTCGCCAACGCCTGGCGCTCTTGGCGCTTCGGTGCTTGGCAATCTGGAACGCGGCGGCTTCAAGGGCGAGATCCATCTCGTCAATCCGAAGCGTGACATGATATCGGGGCGGCCCTGCGTCCATTCCATCGACCAGCTTCCGGACGGCATTGACGCTGCCGTTCTGGCTATTCCGCGCGCCGGTGTTATTGGCGCGCTCCGCGAGCTGGCGAGGAAAAAGACCGGCGGGGCCGTGATCTTCTCGGCCGGGTTTGCCGAAGGCGGCGAAGAGGGCATGGCCGAGCAGGAAACGATTGGCCGGATTGCCCGCGAAGGCGGCATGGCGGTCGAAGGGCCGAACTGCCTTGGCTTTGTAAACAACAAGGACGGTGTTGCCCTGACCTTCGTCGAAACACCGGCCGCCAATCTCGGCGACGGAGACGGTGTCGCCATCGTCTCGCAAAGCGGCGCGATGGCGGCTGTCCTGCAGGTCACCCTCGCCAGCAAGGATCTCGGCGTAACGCTTTCCGTTTCGACGGGCAATGAAGCGGCCACCGGTGTCCAGGACTATGTTGAGTATCTCGTCGACGATCCGCGTACGCGCGTGATCTCCATGATCGTCGAACAGTTTCGTGATCCGGCTCGCTTTCTCGACCTGGCTGACAAGGCCCGCGAGAAGGGCAAACCGATCATCCTTTTGCACCCGGGCAAGAGCGAGGCGGCGCGGCAGTCCGCGGCGACCCATACAGGTGCGATGGCGGGCGACTATGCGCTGATGCGCAGCCTGGTCGAGCATCATGGTGTCCTCATGGCCGAGACACTGGAGCATCTGGGTGACCTCACCGAGCTTGCCATGCGATCTAACCGGTTCTCCGGGGAAAGCGGCGCAGCCATCCTCACAGAGTCAGGGGCTTTCAAGGCGCTGTCGCTGGACCTTGCGGAAGAGGTCGGCCTCAACCTGCCGGAGATGCATGACGCGGATTCGCCTGCCATGCGCGCGGCGCTGCCCGATTTCGTGCCTGTTTCGAACCCTGTCGACCTGACCGCGCAGGCCCTCGTCGATCCGGAACTGTATCAGCGCGCCATCGCTGCGCTCGTCGGTGATGACCGGGTCGGGTCGATCCTGCTTGGCATCATCCAGACCGACCCTGCCACAGCAGAAAAGAAGCTGCCGTCCATCATCGCTGCGATCGAAACGCTGAAGCCGGAAAAGCCAGTCATCTATGCGGGTCTTGATGAGGGGGCCGAGGTGCTGCCCGAGTTCATAAGCAAGCTTCGCACCCTCGGCGTAGCCTGCTACCCGACCGCCGAGCGTGCCATTCGCGCCATCGCAACGCTAAGCCGGGCCCCAGGGGGCAAGGCGCCTGTGCGGCCATCCTCCCGAAAGATTGACGTATCTCTGCCCAGTGGTGCGGGTGTTGTGCCGGAATATCTCAGCAAGACCATCCTGCGTGAGGCTGGTCTGGCCTTCCCGGACGGCAAATTCGCTGAGAGCGAAGACGCGGCTGCTGCGGCTGCCGATGCCATCGGCTATCCCGTCGTGCTCAAGGCCCAGTCCGCTGAGCTGTCACACAAGAGCGATGCGGGCGGTGTGGCGTTGGGCCTTGAGTCTGAAGCGGACCTGCGCCGGGCCTTCAACAAGATGTACGCCGATGTCGGCAATTACTCACCCGGCCTGACGCTCGATGGCGTGCTCGTCGAAAAGATGAGCGCCAAGGGGGTCGAGATGATTGTCGGGGCAAGGCGCGATGCTGCCTGGGGCCCGGTGACTCTTGTCGGCTTTGGTGGTGTTCAGGCCGAAGTGCTGAAGGATTTTCGGCTCCTGCCGCCGGATCTTTCGCCCGCTGAAATTCATGATGAATTGCTGACGCTGAAATCTGCCAAGCTGCTAACAGGGTTTCGCGGCAGTGCGCCAGTCGATCTTGATGCGCTATGCGAGATGGTCAGTGAGCTTGGAGCGTTGATGATGTCGCAGCCGAGAATCCTTGAAGTCGATCTTAATCCAGTGGTGGTGCGCGGTGCCGGGAAAGGCCTCGATATACTCGATGCACTTATCCTGCTGGGTGCATGAAGAGGGAACACTTCAACCCGGATATTCGGAGACCAGAAGTCACGTCAAAAAAGTCCATCCACGAGCTGCGAGCTTGTGAGAAAACAGAATGGACAGGGAGGAAAAATGTCGGATCAGCCCGTGGAAATACTCGCACGCGAACGGATGGGGCGTGCCCAGATTGTCGTCATCGTTCTGTGTGTACTGCTTAATGGCCTCGACGGGTTCGATGTCCTTTCCATCAGCTTTGCTGCGCCTGGTATAGCGGAAGAGTGGGGGATCAGCCGTGGCGCGCTCGGCCTCGTCCTGTCCATGGAGCTGATCGGCATGTCGGTCGGCTCGATCATTCTCGGCCAGGCGGCTGACAGGATCGGCAGGCGTCCAATCATCATTACGAGCCTGTGTGTCATGACTTTGGGGATGTTCCTCGCAGCGACGGCGAATAGCGTTCCAGTCATGTCAGGCTATCGCCTTTTCACGGGGCTCGGAATTGGAGGCATGCTTGCCTGTACGAACGCGATGGTCGCCGAATATTCCAACGATCGCTATCGCAGCCTCAACGTGACGATCATGGCCACCGGCTATCCACTGGGTGCAATCATTGGCGGGGTGATCGCCTCGCAATTGCTGGCCCATTTCGA
Organism: Henriciella mobilis; assembly: GCF_003576285.1. Classification (NCBI taxonomy): domain Bacteria; kingdom Pseudomonadati; phylum Pseudomonadota; class Alphaproteobacteria; order Hyphomonadales; family Hyphomonadaceae; genus Henriciella; species Henriciella mobilis. The sequence goes on from NZ_QWFX01000005.1 coordinate 895,280, forward strand.
CTGGCGTGCCGTCTTTATCTTCGGCGGTGTCATGACTGCTCTCATGCTGCCGGCGGTGCTGGTTGCCATGCCGGAATCGGTGTCGTCGCTGGCGGCGCGGCGCCCGGCAGGGGCGCTCGAGAAGATCAACAGGACGCTGAAACGCCTCGGCCATTCTGCGCTGGAGCGGTTGCCGGACCTGAAGGAAAGTGCTGCGGCGAGCGGTGGTGGAGGCCTTCGCCGCCTGCTGGGGCCTGCGCTGATTGCAGTCACGCTCCTGCTGACGCTGGCCTACTTCGCCCACATCATGACTTTCTACTACATCCTGAAATGGATTCCGAAGCTAGTGGTCGACATGGGCTATGTCCCCTCCGAGGCAGGCAACGTGCTTGTCTGGGCCAATGTCGGTGGCGCGACTGGCGGCATTGTGCTCGGCCTGCTTTCCCGAAAGCTGGATATTCGCTGGCTGACAATCAGTGTCCTCGCCTTGGCGTTCGTTTTCGTCACCTATTTTGGCGCAGGGCATGACACGCTGCGGGCATTGTCGGTTGTGTCGGCGATGGTGGGTTTCTTCACCAACGCCGGCGTGGTGGGGCTGTATGCGCTGATCGCCAAATACTTTCCGGCCGATGTCAGGGCGGGCGGAACTGGATTCGTGATTGGAATAGGCCGGGGCGGTGCGGCCCTCGGGCCGATCATTGCAGGCTATCTGTTCGAATCCGGGCAGGGGCTGCAAACGGTTTCGATTTACATGGCCAGCGGTGCCGTCATTGCCATGATAGCCTTGATCCTTCTTGGACGCCGCAGCAAGGCGCTTGCGGACGCCTGATCCCATCTCAATCGACAAAACGGCAAAGGCGAACCGGTGGGTTCGCCTTTCTTGCTGCCATCCGGCCTTTATCAATGAGGTCTGGCGTCCCTCCAATTCCGTCTTGCGCAAAAAATCAGAACATGTTCTAAAAACAAGAAAACGAATGCAGGGGAGAAACATGACGGCGACAACACTTTCAACAGTCAGGAAGTCCGTGCTGCCGCAAGCCGGTGACACCTGGGCAAGCATTGCCGCCCGTGAGCTGCCGGACATGGCGGAGGCTGATGCGGTATCCGGGCTTCAGAGCTGGAACCTGCACGTCTTCATGCGCGCGCCTGCGCCTGAGGGAAGCCCGCGTGCCGGCAACCCGATCCTGCCGAGCGATGTGATCTTTATCGAACCGCCACTCGCCGCTGCATGAGCGGCGCTGTCATCCAGCATGTCAGGGTGGCGGCCGCCCATGACGGGGTCGCCGAGCTGATTGTGACGCTCGCCTTCGAGAATGGCGGGCGCTCGCTCGTGACGCTTGATGAATTCGCCACCCGCAAGCTGATGGAACTGACCGGTGCCGACCAGCCGGAAGACCTGGCCGGTGCGGGCTGGGAGCATGTGCGCGATGCGCTGGCTGTTTCCTCCGCCCGCTACCTCAACGACCAGACACAAGACCAAAGGGAAACCCCTCATGTATGATCTCATCATCCGCAACGGCACCGTCGTCGACGGATCCGGCCTGCCTGGCTATCAGGCTGATGTCGCCGTCAAAGGCAATCGCATCGCCAGGATCGGCAAGATCACCGAAACCGCCGGAAAAGAGGTCGACGCTTCGGGTAAAGTCGTCGCGCCCGGCTTCATTGATCCGCATACGCACTTCGATGCCCAGCTCCTCTGGGATGGAGCGGCGAAGCCTGCCCTTTCGCATGGCGTCACAACGATCGTTCCGGGCAATTGCTCGCTGTCTCTCGCCCCGCTCAAGGCCGATCACCGCATGCGCCTCGTCGGCATGTTCAATCAGATCGAGGAGATGCCCTACAAGGCGTTCCGGGAGGGTGTCGTATGGGACTGGGAAACCTTCTCCGAATACATCACCCGCATTCGTAAAGGTCTCGCGATCAACGTTGCGCCGCTTGTGGGCCACAGCGTCATCCGCCTCTGGGTCATGAACGACGCCGCCACAGAGCGCACCGCTACGGATGAGGAAATCGCGGAAATGCAGGATGTGCTGCGCGAGTGCCTCAATGCCGGAGCGGCGGGCCTGTCGACCAGCTATGTCGACATGGACGAGACGCTTCAGCCGGTCCCCAGCCGCTATGCCGATGCCCGCGAAGTGGATGCGCTGGCCTCGGTCCTCGGCGAATACGGCCGCATGCTGCAGATCGTGCCGGAATTCTACGATCCGGACCTGACAATTGCCCGGCTCGATCAGCTCGCCGAGCTGTCCATCAAGTACCAGATACCGACGACCTTTTCGCCGCTGTTCGTGAATTCGGACAATGTCGACGCCGTCGATAAAGTGATGAAGCGGGTCGATGAGCAATTTGCGCGCGGCGCCCGTGTCTGGCCTCAAGTGCAGACGCGCCCGATCGACATTTCCTTCTCCTTTGCAGTGCCGAGCCTGCTCTTCATTCGCTTCCCCGGCTGGTACCGCGTGATGCGCTTCGGCAGCCCGGAAGAGATCAGGGCGCACTTTGCCGATCCTGAGAACCGCAAGGCGCGGGCTGAAGAGGTCGCTGAATACAAGGACCTCTGGCCAAAGCTGGTGCTGCGCCAGGTGAAGACCGACGCGAACCAGAAATATGTCGGCAAGACGCTGGCCGAGATCGCCAAGGAGCGGGGCGTCACGCCGGTCGAGGCGATGATCGATCTTTCCGTTGAAGAAGACCTCGACGCGCATTTCCTGGCTGCTGACATGGGGCACAACAACGACGACAAGGTTGTCAGCCTGCTCAAGCATCCGCGTGTCCACATCGGCGCGAGTGATGGCGGCGCGCACATTCTCTCCTTCTCGACCTATGGCGACACCGGCTATCTGTTCGGCCACTTCGTGCGCGACCTGAAGACGATGCGGCTTGAGGATGCGGTGAAGAAGATCACCTCCGACACGGCCTCTATCTGGGGTATTCCTGAACGTGGGCTGCTGCAGCCGGGCTATATCGCGGACATTGCCATTTTCGATCCCGAAACCGTTGATCGCGGTGTCGAGAGATTCGTCCAGGACGTCCCGGGCGATGGCAGCCGCTATATTCGCGACTCCCACGGCGTTGATACTGTCATCGTCGGTGGCGGCGTCGCCTGGTCGGCCAGCGATGGCTATCAGGAAGCGCGCGGCGCAATTCTGCCCGGGGCTCGCGATGACCAGCCTGAACTGGTAGCCGCCGAATGAGCTGGCCGGGTGTAAGCGAGCGCCGCGTCGCGACAAACGGGATCGAGCTCAACATTGCAGAAGCCGGACAAGGACCGCTTGTCCTGCTTCTGCATGGCTTTCCTGAATCCTGGTATTCGTGGCGGCATCAGTTCAAACCGCTCGCAGACGCTGGCTATCACGTCGTCGCGCCCGACATGCGCGGCTATGGCAAGAGTGACAAGCCGCACGAGATCGAAGCTTACAACCAGGTCGAAGTCCGCAAGGATATCATCGGTCTCATCGATACGCTCGGTTATGACGAAGCTGTTGTGATCGGCCATGACTGGGGAGCGCCGACGGCCTGGGCTTGTGCGTTGCACCATCCGGACAAGGTGCGCGCGGTTGGGGCCCTGTCGGTGCCCTTCATGCCGCGCTCGCCCGTTCAGCCGATGCCTGCCATGCGTGAGATGTTCAAGGGGCAATTCTTCTATCAGCTCTACTTCTTCGAGCCGGGCGTCGCCGAGGCTGAATTCGAGGCCGATGTCCGAACCGCCCTGAAGAAATTTCTGGTGATGGCCGGTGGTGAAACCGATCTTACCAGTCTTCCGGCGAAGGGTCCCGATGACGACATGTTTTCCGGGCTTCCTGAGCCCAAGACGCTACCGCCCTGGCTCAGCGAGGACGATCTCGATTTCTACACTGCGGAGTTTGAGCGATCCGGCATGCGTGGCCCGCTCAACTACTATCGCAATCATGATCTTGCCTGGAAGCTCACAGAAGGCGCGCCTGAGCATATCGACCAGCCAGCCTTCTTTCTTGCTGGCCTCAAGGATGGCGTCATCATGATGGCGGCCGAAGCCTATCAGGCCATGCCGACTTATGTCCGGGACCTGCGCATCAATGAGCTGATCCCGGGGATCGGCCACTGGACGCAGCAGGAAGCACCGGACGAGACGAACAAGGTCATCCTCCGCTTCCTCAAGGAGATTGATGGATGAGAGAAGACGTCCTGGTCATCGGTGCGGGGATTGGCGGTCTGTGCGCAGCGCTTTCACTCGCGCCGACCGGCCGGCAGATCACATTGCTGGAGCGGGACCAGCCGCCGCCTAGCGACGATCCAGATGTAACTTTTCTGGACTGGCACCGCCAGGGCGCCGGGCATGTCCGCCAGAGCCACGCCTTCCTCGCGCGTCTCAGGAGTATCATCAAGCAATCGCATCCGCGTCTGCTGGACGAGTTGTTGTCCATGGGCGCGCGCGAACTGACGTTCGACATGATGCTGACCGAACTGCAGCAGGAGACTTACGAGCCAGCGCCCGAAGATGCGGAACTGACCATTATTACCAGCCGGCGGACGACACTCGAACTGACCATGCGGCGGTATGTCGAAAGCCTTGAGAACGTGACCATCAGGCCGGGCTTCTTTGTGCGTGATCTGATGACCCGAAAGGCCGAAGACGGCGTTGTTGAAGTTCTGGGAGTGCGCGGCGAGGAGGGCGGTTTGACACGCGAGCTGACAGCCCAGGTCATAGTCGATTCCAGCGGCAAGTCAGGATTCACGATCCAGCAGCTGATGGATGAAGGCGCTACGATTACCGAAGAGAGCGAAACGGCGGGTATTCTGTATTTCACCCGCCACTATCGCCTGCTTCCCGGTATGGAGGAGCCGTCGCGGACCGAAAACCCGCCTGGCAGCGGTGATCTTGGTTACCTGAAGTTCGGCGTATTCCCTGGGGACAATGGCTGTTTTTCGATCACCATCGCTGTGCCGGAAGTCGAGATCGAGCTTCGCAAGGCGATCCTCAATCCGGACACGTTCCATGCAATTACGCTAGAGCTTCCGGGGCTTGAGCCATGGACCAATGACCGCCGGTCCGAGCCGAGAGGCAAGGTCTATGGCATGGGGGACCTGCACAGCCGCTGGCGCTACATGGTCAACGATAGCAAGCCAGCGACGCGAAACTACTTCCCGCTGGGCGACACGCTGGTCCGGACAAATCCGCTATACGGGCGTGGCTGCTCTTTTGCCGCGGTTAGCGCCGAAGCACTGAGAGCGTCGCTGGCTCGGTCTACAGATCCGGACGAACAGCAGATCGCTTACCATGCGGCCCTGCAGGAAGAATTGCGGCCCTACTACATCAATCAGCGCCGCCAGGACCGGTCGGCCATAAAGCGCGCCAGGAATGCGTTGACACCCGGTTACCGGGCCGGCTGGAAAGCCCGGATGATGGAGAGCTTCTTTGAGGACGGCGTGCGGATTGCGATACGTTCCGATGTGGGGCTTCTCCGTCAGGCGATGCGCGGGTTTCACATGCTGGAGCATCCGGACAAATGGCTCGGAAAGCCGGGCAATCTCATGAAAGTGCTCTACTACTGGTCACGCGGGAAGAAGCGGAACGCCGCGGCCTATCCGCCCAATCCCGGCCCGGCCCGCGATGAAATGCTGCGGAGCCTTGCAATCGACGAGCAGGCAGATATCTCGCGTCTAGCAGATCACGCGGCGGTAGCCGCGTAGCACGATCACGGGAGAGGGTGTGGCTGACGATCTTGGCAAGCGTGAAAAGGCAAAGGCGGAGCGCCGCTTGCGCATCGTCCGCGCGGCACGCGACCTGATCCGGGAGACAGGCGACACAGAGCTCTCCATGCGCACGCTCGCCCAGCGGGCTGAAGTCAGCCTGTCGACGCCATACAATCTGTTCGGGTCGAAGCGCGCGGTTGTGCTGGCTGTGCTTGAGGATGTACGTGATTTTGCCAAACGCTTCCCGCGTCTTGCCGTGTCCAACAGCATCGACCGGATCTTCGCCGCCCACGACCTGGCCTTCGGCTACTATACCAGCGACCCGGACTTCTACCGCACGCTTTGGCGCGCGCTGCTTAATACGACAGGGCCAGACGAGACGGGCCTCTCCTCTCCGGAAAGGATCGACCAGACACGCGCCATCTGGCTGGGCATGGTCCGTGCCGCCTGCGATGACGGCTTTCTGGGACGGGATATCCCATCGCACATTGTCTTGCAGGCCATGGCGCACACGACTGGCGGAGCACTTTTGTCCTGGGCGATGGGGAGCCTGCCGACAAAGGAGCTGACGCCGTCGGTCGGCATCGGTTATGCGCTGATCCTGAAGGGCGCGGCCACGCCGGCCGGGGCGCCGCTCATCGATGCCCATCTCTCGGCTTACCGGGCGCAGCGCGCCACGGTGAATCCTGCAAGTCTGCCCAACCACGTTTCCGAAACGCTCTAGACTTCCAACCTTTTCCCAGGTCTGTACGCTGGCTGATTTCGACGCCGGAACATTAAACTTTGTTCCTGAAGCAGCCCAATTCGCAACCAATTCAGCGACAATTCATTCGATCCTTCTCAAAGATGGTTGCAGTGCAGCATTTCCGGGCCGAGCCTGCCTGGTGCTGACAGGATCGAGGTGAGCTGTGAAGCCGATTGGGGTAACAGGGACAGGCAAGCTGTTCACTGCAATCGCAGTCTTCGGTCTCGTTGGCTGTGGAGGCGAAGACCGCCCGGCCAAGGGCGACATGGGTCCGGAAAATGCGGTTGTCGAGCCGGAGTCCAGCGACCAGCCCGTGCCGCCGCCATCAGGCCACGATGAGACCGCGGGCATCGTCTTTCCCGGCATCGTTACGGATCACGAGCCCGATATCGGAAACGGGCCACCCCTCACAAAGAGCCCCCCACAGGACAGCGAGGCGGATGCCGCCGACCCGACCGGTGCTGCGCGCGATATGTCATTGCCACAGGACGACGAAAGCTCGCTGACGGGAATGGCGCGCGTCGAAGCTGCCGCAAGATCGCTCGCCAGCAAACCCTATGAGCCGCCACCCGCAACACCCAAAGCCGCCTCCCAGCTCGACTATGACCAGTTCCGCCGCATTCAGAACCTCGACGGTTCGATCCTCTGGGAAGGTGACCTGGCCGGCTATCGCGTTCATCTTGATCCCAGCGGTTATCTCTTCAGCCACCGCATCAAGCTGAACATAGTTGAAAACGGTGAGGTCACCGAAAAATCCTACGCGCCGGGCCAGTTCGATTTTTTCGACCTTCCGCTCGATGAGGAGGCGAAACAGGCGCTCGGTTACTCCGGGTTTCGCGTCCTTAGCGCGTTCAACCGCGCGGGCAAATTCGACGAAGTCATCAGCTTTCGGGGCGCCAGCTTTTTCCGCGCTCTCGGTGCCGGCACGCTTTATGGCGCCTCAGCCCGCGGCATTTCCATCGGAACCGCCTCATCGGAGGGCGAGGAGTTTCCGGTGTTCCGGGAGTTCTGGCTCGAGAAACCTCAGGCGGGAGACGATGGTATCACGCTCTATGCGCTTCTCGATGGCAAGAGCGTCACCGGGGCTTTCGCGTTTCGCGTGGAGCCGGGGCCGGATACACAGGTTCATGTCCAGGCGAGCATCATTCCGCGTCGCCAACTGGAAAATTTCGGCATCGTTCCGCTGACCAGCATGTACTATTTTTCGCCGCATGATGCGGTGAAGCAGCGGGATGATTTTCGACCGGCTGTCCATGACTCGCAGGGGCTGTCCTTCCGCCTACGCAATGGTGAGTGGGTATGGCGCCCACTGAGCAATCCCCAGCAATTGCAGATGTCGATCCTGGCGAATGATGTTCCGCTGGGGTTCGGCCTGATGCAGCGCCAGCGGGATTTCGATGCCTATTCGGATATCGAAGCCGGATACCATCTGCGCCCCAGCGTCTGGGTTGAGCCAGGTCAGGGCTGGGAGAAGGGCGAGCTGACCCTGGTCGAAATCCCAACATCAAACGAATACAACGATAATATCGTTGTGTTCTGGAAGCCGGGTAAGGCGTGGGAAAAGGGTGCGGAGCACCACTTCTCCTATACATTGCACTGGGCACTGAACCCGCCGGCAATCCCGTCTGTTGCCGCCGTCTCCCAAACGCGCTCCGGTCAGGTGCCCAACAGCGGCAATCGCCTTTTCGTCATCGACTTTGAACCGACAAATACCGAGCTTCTTGAGGCTGCTGAGGCAAACGTGTCGGCGTCAGCGGGCGAGGTGTCCAATGTCACGATCAAGCATCAGCATGAGACCGGCCTGACCCGGCTCAGCTTCGAGCTCGACCCCGGAAGTGCGCAAGTTGTGGAGCTGCGAGCCCTGCTGACGCGCGGCGGGAAGGCTGTCACCGAGACATGGATCTACCGCTGGAGGGCGTCATGACGGTTTATCGTTCGCGGCCGACCGAGTTCCCGGTAGATATGCCGGACCAGGCATTCCGGTCACGCCGGGCGGAGTTCCGCCATCGGCCACGCTCCCGCCTTTGGCGCAAGCTTTTCGTCCTGGCCGCGTCGCTCGCGCTGACGGGCTGGGCAACCCATGAAATGTATCAGGTGCTCGCTGTCTCCAGTCTCACCATCCTCGAATGGATGCTGCTGGCCGTATTTGCACTGAATATCAGCTGGATCTGCTTTGCCTTCGTGAATGCAACGATCGGCTTCATTTGTGCGGTTCGGGCCGAGCGGTCTGCGGTCACGTCATCGGCCGTGCCAGTCAGTATTTCGACAGCGCGCACCGTCATCGCTTTCCCGGTTTACAATGAGCCTGTTGATCAGGTCTTTCCGGCCGTGCTGGCAACCGCCAGACAGATGGCTGGCGCACCGGGCCGATATGAGTGTTTCATTCTTAGTGATACAACCGATCCTGACATTGCGCTGCTCGAAGAAGCCGGCGTCAGACAGTTGCAGAAGAAGGCACCCGCTGATGTCGCCATCCGGTACAGGCGCCGGACGATCAATCATCACCGCAAGGCGGGCAACATCAGGGATTTCGTGACCCGCTGGGGTGGGCGCTACGATTTCATGATTGTCTATGACGCTGACAGCCACATGTCGCGAGAGACGATCCTGGCCCTGGTAGAAGCCATTCACGCCCAACCCCGTACCGGCCTGGTGCAGACCATCCCGCAACTCGTTGGTGCGTGCACCCTGTTTGCCCGCGCCCAGCAATTCGCATCTGCACTCTACGGGCCCGTGCTCGGCCATGGCATCGCCTGGTGGGCGCAGAAGGAAGGTAATTTCTGGGGGCACAATGCGATCATTCGCGTTAGCGCGCTGGCCGAGAGTGCAGGGCTCCCCTCAATACCCGGCAAGGCGCCGCTTGGCGGGTCGATCCTCAGTCATGACTTCGTCGAGGCCGCGCTGCTCAGGCGAGCCGGATGGAATGTCGAGATACGGCCAGACCTTGGTGGTTCCTATGAGGAAGGCCCGCCGACAATCATTGATCATGTCGTTCGCGACCGGCGCTGGTGCCAGGGCAACATGCAGCACATGGCCGTTCTGGCACGGGCGCGTCAGCTCACCTGGACCAGCCGGTTCCATCTCGTGAACGGTATCTTCTCCTATCTCGCATCGCCCTTATGGCTGATCTTCATTACGCTTGGCATGCTGCTCTCGCTGCAGAACAGCTTCATGGTGCCGGACTATTTCGGCGATGGCGCATCGCTTTTCCCGACCTGGCCAGTCATCGACTCAGAACGTGCGCTGAGCCTCTTCGTCGTGACCATGGCGATCCTGTTTGCACCGAAGATATACGGCCTTCTTTATGGCTGGATCAGCCGGACATGGCGCAGGAAAGTCGGCGCGGCACGGACCGCCGTGGGCGTGGCGAGCGAGCTTGTCGTTTCCGTGCTGATGGCGCCAATCCTGATGGCGACCCAGACGGGCGCTGTGATCAGTGTGTTCAGCGGGCGAGATTCCGGATGGTCGCCGCAGGCCCGCAGTGATGGGCGGTATTCCTTCGCCACAACCTTCACCCAATGTATTTTCCCGACCTTTCTCGGTGTCTTCCTGACCGGGGCAGCCATCGCGATTTCACCCGTCTATGCCGCCTGGCTTGCGCCGGCCACGGTCGGTCTGATCTTCAGTGCACCCATCATTTATTTCACCTCGAAGCCGGAAGCTGGCGACTTCGCTGGCCGTCATGGCGGTCTCGTGACGCCAGCGAGCCTGGATGAGCCGGACTGTTACTCAGATGCTCGGTCACTCAAGCCCGTTTTCGCCAGCCTGGAGCCGGATCGCTTGCAGACGCTGTTGCTCGATCGCGACCGGCAGAGGGAGCGCGCATCCCTGATCGACCCGTTCTGGCCTCTCGATCCCAACGATGTTCATCCCCCGCTTGCCATGGCGCGCGCCCGGGGGGAGCGGGCAAGCTCCGTCTACGAACTCTCGGCTTTGCTGAGCCCTGCCGAGCGTATGGCGCTTCTGAATTCGAATGGCGACATGCAGGCCATGAGTTTCAGGTTTTCCTCTGTCGTTGCGCGGCGCCGGCAGCTTGAGGGGAACGCGACGGCGCCGGCCCAGGCCAAGTGGACTGCAGCCAGCGCTCAAAGCATGCGTGACGGCAAGGCCTGATTCTGCTATCCATCCTTCCCTTACGTAAGGTGCTGAGTCACTTGCCCTCAGGAGGACGGAATCGTGCGACATTCGAAATCGATGCTGTTCCAGCAGACCACCAGACCTACACACGAAGTGGCGCCACATCAGCTGAAGTGTTTCCGTCATTGTAGTTTTAAGAATTTGGACCTAGACCCCGCGACATGAGTTCGTCCGATCTGCCATCGTCGAAATACCGTCACGCTCCGTCATCGGAACGGTCCTCGCGTCCGGATGGAGATGTGGTGCGGACCATCCGCGGTCATGCAGGCGTCTTGTCGTTCACGCGACCGGAAACGGCCAACGCCATCGACGAGCATGTCGTTGTTGCCATGACAGAAGCGCTGCGTGAATGGCGCGAGGCCAGAGAGGTCGACCACGTCATTCTGGATTTCGCGCATCCCGGCGGTCTGACTTACTCGGGAACCGACCTGCGCTTCCTGGCCAAGTGTGCGAGCTGGGATTTCCGTCAGGCGGTATCCTTCTTTGCGGCGCAGTACCGCCTCATCGACATGATCCGGCGCTATGACAAGCCGGTAGTAGCGTTCCTTGATGGACGCCTGCTCGGCGGCGCCATCGGGCTTGCCATGGCGGCCGGCCACAGGGTGGTGACCCCGCAGACAGGCTTCCAGTTTCCGGAAACCCGCGTGGGGCTCGCCCCGGATTCCGGCAGCGCCTGGTATCTCTCGCGCTTGCGTCACCGGATTGGCGTTTGGCTGGTGCTTACAGGTACGGAGCTGACGGGCAGCGATCTTGTCTGGTCCGGCCTTGCCACGCACATCGCCGATGCCGAGCAGCTGGAGACGCTGAAGGAAAACGTCTGCAATGACGGACCCGGGAGCCTCGGGCCCCCGCACGAGGTCAAGTCCGGATTCCTGGAATCGGCGAGTGAGGAAATCGAGCACTGCTTTAGCCATGAAACGGTCGACGGGATCATTGCGGCCCTGTCGGCTGGATCGGACTGGGCGAAAGAGCAGGGCAAGCGGATTGCTAAGACCTGCCCGCTCTCTGCCGGTGTTGCGCTTCGCCAGCTTCAGACCGGTGCAATCCTGTCAGACCATCGCGAAGCCCTGCGGCTGGAGTATCGTGTTCTCTCGCGGCTGGTCTGCACGCGCAACTTTCGGGAAGGAATGCGGTCTGTGCTGCTCGATCCGAACACGGCGCCCGAATGGGACCCACCAAGCTTTTCGAGGGTCACCTCGAACAGGCTGGCACCCCTCTTCTCGCCACCGCGCGAAGGCGAACTCCAGTTCGCCGACCAGCCCGCCTGACAGGCGTCAGGCAGGCTGGCCGCTTCAAGGTTTTCCTACTCAACCTCTGTCAAACGCAAGTATGGGCGGATTTCGTCCCATCCCTGCGGGAACAGGGTCCGCGCGGCCTCGTTGGTGACGGAGGGCGGGATGATAACCTTGGTGCCCGGCGTCCAGTCGGCCGGTGTGGCGATCTTGTATTTGTCGCCGGCCTGCAGCGCGTCGATAACCCGCAGGATCTCGTCGAAGTTGCGCCCGACGCTCATCGGATAGGTCATGGTCAGGCGGATTTTCTTGCTCGGATCGATTATGAACACTGAGCGCACCGCAGCGGTCTCGCTCTCGCCCGGATGGATCATGTCATAGGCTTGGGCGACCTTGTGTTCCGTGTCGGCGATGATCGGAAAGGTGAGGTCAGTGTTCTGTGTGTCGTTGACGTCGTCGATCCACTTGATGTGGTCTTCGACAGAGTCCGTGGACAGGCCGAGCGGCTTCACATTGCGTTTTGCAAACTCGTCGGCGAGCTGTGCGGTGCGGCCCATCTCGGTGGTGCAGACAGGCGTAAAGTCGGCCGGGTGGCTGAACAGGAAGACCCAGCTGCCGCCCGCCCAGTCATGAAAACTGATATCGCCCTTTGTCGTTGGGATCGAGAAGTCCGGGGCCGTATCGCCAATTCTGAGAGACATATCCAACATCCTTTCTTTCTTTTTTTGTGGATCGGTTAAACGCGTTCCAGACCTGCCAGTGCGAGCGAAGGGCAGGGAATGGCATCGGGCGTCGTCGTCTTCACATCCTTGCTGAAGGCTGACCGCACGCAGTCGAGATCGAGGTCGACCATCGCGTCATAAGTGTCGAGGTAGACCTTGCCGGTCAGCTCCTCGAGGAAGTGGGACCGCTTCAGCCGGTCCATGACCGGACCTTTGACTTCGGTCAGGTGCAGCGTGACGCCGGCATCTTTCAGGCGATGATTGATCGCTTCAAGGCTCTCCAAGCCGCTGGCGTCGATATGATTGACCGCCGGGCACATCAGCACGAGGTGTTTGAGGTCCGGCCGGTTGCCGACCACACAATAGACGGTGTCTTCGAGGAAGCGTGCATTGGCGAAGTAGAGGCTCTCATCGATGCGGATGATCAGCGCCTTGTCAGAAATCACCACGGCATGGCGGTTCACATTCCGGAAATGGTGCGTGCCCGGTACCTGGCCGACCAAGGCAAAGTGCGGCCGGCTTGTGTTGTAGAGGTGCAGGAAGAGCGACAAGGCAACGCCCGTCGTCACGCCGAGCTCGACCCCGGAAAGCAGGGTGATAAGGATCGTGGCCGCCATGGCTGCAAAGTCGGCCTTGGAATAGGACCAGACCCGCCAGATCGTCTTCAGGTCGACAAGCGATAGCACCGCAACGATGATGGTTGCGGCCAGCACGGCCTGGGGCAGGTAGAAGAGGTAAGGCGTCAGGTAGAGCGTCGCGAGCGCGATGCCGATGGCCGTGAAAGCGCCGGCCGCTGGCGTCTCGGCGCCCGCGTCGAAGTTCACCGCAGACCGGGCAAGCCCGCCTGTCACAGGATAGCCGCTGGACACACCGGCCGCCATACTGGCGGCGCCGAGGCCGATCAGCTCCTGGTTCGGGCTGACCCGCTGGCGCCGCTTCGCCGCCAGGGTCTGGGCAACGGAAACCGATTCGACAAAGCCGATCAGGCTGATCAGGGCGGCAGAGCCGGCCAGCTGCATCCAGGTGTCCCGGTCAAAGGTGGGCAGGCCGATGTCCGGCAGGTTGCGAGGCACGTCACCAAGGATGCGTACGCCATCCTCATCGAGCCTCAGGAGTGCGACGGCGAGAATACTGACAATCACAGCAAAGACCGGACCGGTGCGAGTGGCGATGGTCGCCGCTTTCTCCGACAGGCCGGCCTTCAGCAACAATGGCTTGAGAAACTTCCGCGATCCGAACAGGAAAACCAGCGAAGCGCCGCCAATGATCAGCGTTGGCAGGCTCGTTTCAGGCAGGCTGCGGGCGAGCGCGAGGACGATCTCGAACAGATTGTGGCCGCCTGCCTCGACGCCGAGTATATGCTTCAGCTGCGAGGCGGCGATAATGATGCCCGAGGCTGTGATGAAGCCCGAAACGACTGGATGGCTCAGGAAGTTGGCGAGAAACCCCATTCGCAGCAGGCCGAGTGCGAAAAGGATTGCGCCCGACATGAATGCCAGGATCAGCGCGGCCTGCACATAGGCATCAGAGCCAGGCACTGCGATCTTTCCGGCGGCCGCGGCCGTCATCAGCGACAGAATGGCGACAGGGCCGACCGCAAGCGTCCGGCTGGTGCCGAAGATGGCGTAGGCAATCAGCGGCAGGATCGACGCGTATAGCCCGATCTGCGGCGGCAGGCCTGCCAGCATCGCATAGGCGAGTGACTGCGGGATCAGCATGATGGTCACGATGACCGCCGCGATCAGGTCGTTGACCAGCGTTTCTCGGCGGTACTCGCGCCCCCATTCCAGGATGGGGAAGTATCTCGACAGCCGGAATGGCATGCTGGTTTGCCCCCCTCGTTTACAGCGCGTTGATCGGCAGTTTCATGTAGCGCTGTCCATTGTCCTCAGGCTCGGGCAGGTTGCCCGCGCGCATGTTGATCTGGACTGAAGGCAGGATCAACTTCGGCATGGCCAGTGTCGCATCGCGTTCGGTGCGCATCTTGATGAATGCCTCGCGTGTCGTGCCGGTCTTCACATGGATATTGTGCGCCTTCTCTTCGCCGATCGTGGTTTCCCATACGAATTCGTCGCGGCCCGGCGCCTTGTAGTCATGGCACAGGAAGACGCGCGTCTCATCGGGCAGTGAAAACAGCTTCTGGATGGAGTCGAAGAGCGTGCCGGCATCGCCGCCGGGAAAGTCGCAGCGCGCCGTGCCAAAATCCGGCATGAAGATGGTGTCGCCGACAAAGAGCGCATCGCCGATCAGGTGGCTCATGCAGGCAGGCGTGTGGCCGGGCGTATGGATCGCCTTGGCCTCTATCGTGCCGATCCGGTAGGTTTCGCCATCCTTGAAGAGGTGATCGAACTGGCTGCCATCGGTGTGGAAGCTCTGACCTTCGTTGAAGATCCTGGCGAAGACTTTTTGAACCGTCGAGATGTGTTCGCCGATGCCTGTGCGTCCGCCGAGCTGGCTCTTGATGTAAGGCGCAGCAGTGAGATGGTCTGCGTGGACGTGCGTATCGATGATCCACTCGACCGTCAGGCCCTTGTCTCGCACGAAGGCGATCAGCTGGTCGGCCGATTGCGTGCTGGTGCGCCCCGAGGCCTGATCGAAATCGAGGAGCGAGTCGACGATCGCAGCCTTGTCGGTGGAGGGGTCCCAGACGACGTAGCTGATCGTATTGGTGGCGTCGTCGAAGAACCCTTGAACCATTGGTTTGGTCATGGGTCTGTTTCCTTTTTCGTTAGCTGACGATCCGGGCAAAATGCCCTGAACCGCTGGATTGAGGTGAGCTGGAACCGGAGGCCGCAGGTGGCTTGGAAGCAGGTGCTGGCTTGTCGAGCATCACCGCGCAAAGCGCATCGACCATGGCACCGGCGCGGGAGCTGTCCGACAAGCGATAGAAAATCGACTTGGCATCCCGCCGGGTCTCGACAAGGCCTTCGTCGCGCAGCTTGGCGAGCTCACGTGAGAGGCGCGGCTGCCGGATGCCAAGGGTCTGTTCGATCTCGCTGACGGAGAGTTCTTTGTCGCGCAGTTGGCAGCAGATCATCAAACGGGCCGGATGGGCGAGCGCCTTGAGCAAGGCGGTGGCTTCTCCGGCCAGCGGTTGCATCTTGTCCATGTCGAGGCTCATTGTCCGGCCTCCTTGTGGGTGTAGTACCAGGTGCCGCCATTCATCGCGGCGCGGGCATCGGCTTCGCGAATATCGGCCGGTGCAGGCAGGACGGCGGCCTCGCCGGGTGTCCAACCCTCAGGGGTTGAAACGCCTTCCCGGTCAGAGGTCTGCAATGCGGCCAGCACGCGCAGGATTTCCTCGACCGAACGGCCTATGGCGAGCGGGTAATGTATCATTGCCCGGATGATGCCGTCCGGATCGATGAAGAAGACGGAGCGGACCGCGGCGGTGGAATCCGAGGAGTCGTGGACCATGCCATAAGCACGGGCGACAGACATGGAGATGTCTTCGACAATTGGGAAGGTGATCCGCACGCCGAAACGCGCCTCGATATCCTGCACCCACGCCAGATGCGCATACAGGCTGTCCACTGACAGGCCGAGCAGTTCGCAATCCATCGCCCTGAAACGGTCGATCTGGTTTTGGAAAGTGATGAACTCCGAGGTGCAGACAGGCGTGAAATCTGCTGGATGCGAGAAGAAGACGAGCCAGCGGCCATGAAAATCCGACAGGCGGACGAGGCCTTCCGTTGTGCGCGCCTCGAAGTCCGGCGCACGCGATCCGATCTTTGCGCTGGGCAGTTGCGAGGGCGCGTCAGTGGCGATGTCGTTTGCGTCGGGCATGCTGAATCCTCATTCCCAGTTCAAATGTTTACAATTTACAATAATGTCAAGTGTTGTGAGCCTGCATCTGCTTTGATGGCGTGTCCAAGGCCGGATAAGAAGGTGCGGACACCGGCTCAGTACGCAGAGTCCAAACAAAAAAAGGCGCCGGTTTGAAGCCGGCGCCAGCTATGTCGGGAGGAATTTTTGTACGCTGCTAGAAGCGGTAGGTCAGTGAAGCGCCGTAAGTGCGTGGCTTTCCGGCGAACCGCATGATCACGTTCGCGTTGGAAGTGATCTGCTGCCAATAGTACTCATCGGTCAGGTTGCGGCCCCAGAGTGAGACTTCCCAGCCGCTTTCGAGCGAATAGAGCCCGATCGAACCGTTGAGAATGCCGTAGGAGTCGATGTCATAGAGCGGGTTGTCTGGGTCGCCGGCCGTCGAGTCGCTCTGCCAGCGGCCGTTCAGCGTGGCCTGCAGGCCGAGCGTCGGCGAAATCGGCTTGTCATAGAGCAGCGTCAGGCTGGCAGCCGTTTCCGGGCTGTAGAGGAACGGATCGCCTTCGACATTGGTCGGCTGGCCGGCAAAGTCGAAAGTATCGAAGCTGCCATACTCCGTGTTGAGGAGCGTGAGACCGCCAATCGCCGTCAGCTCGTCCGTCAGCAGCCAGGTAACTTCCGCGTCAAGGCCGTAGGCTTTGGCCTCCGGTGCGTTCTGCAGCTGTGACAGGGCCGTATAGATCGGGTCCGGGAAGAATTGCGCGCCCTGCTTGTCCTCATAATCATAGTAGAACAGCGAAGCGTTGGCCTGCATCCGGCCATCCAGCAGGCCGGCCTTCATGCCAAGCTCATAGGCCAGCAGGCTTTCCTGCGTTGCCGGGAAGTTCTGCTCTGCCTTGGAGGCGGCATTGACCGGCGTCGCAGCGGATTTGTAACCTTTCGACACCGACCCGAAGAGCAGCAGGTTCTCCATGTTGGTCGGCGTGTAGTTTGCCACGACCCGCCAGGAGAGATTGTCTTCATCGACATTCGATTCGACAGGGCCGAAGCTGTTTTTGACGTTGCTGTAGGTGTTGCAGCTATTCTCCAGGAGCGGGGCCGGCGGCGCCGTCACATCAGGATAGAAACCGACGAAGAAGAAGCGGTTGAAAATGTTCACGTTCGGCTGCATCGAGCCGTCAATGTCGCCGGAGCACCCGATATAGTCCTGTTCATCCTGCGTGTAGCGCACGCCGGTGATCAGCTCCCACTCCGGCGTCAGGCGCCAGTTGGCATTGGCGAAGATGCTGGCGCTTGTCGACTCGAATTCGCCGATGTCCCGGTACTTCTGGAACGATCCGAGGATTTCAGCCGGTGAATAGGGCAGGCCGGTCTCCGGATCGACATTCAACGAGTTGATGAAGGCCGTCTGCTGCGCAATCGCCGCCGCATAGGCTGCCGGGTTCGCCTGCTCGAGCTGCACCAGCGCCGGGTTCAGCAGTCTCAGCGTGTTCTCGGTATCGTAAGCCAGACCTGTTGCGATCGTGCTGATGAAATTGCTGTTGGCATTGTCACGCAGAAGCGTCTGGTTGGAGTCCGTTATCTCGTCCTTGGAATAGTAGACGCCGACCATCCAGTCCGCGATGCCGGTTGATCCTTCAAGGCGGAATTCCTGGCTGAAGGATTCGATTTCGGCATCAATGTCCTGAAGCAGGATAGCCGCCGGGGCTCCCGACCAGTCGAGCAGGGCTTCACGCTGCAGGTCGTTGTAGCCGGTCAGCGAGGACAGCTGCATGCCATTGTCGAACCGCCAGTCGACGCCAAGCTTGTAGGCGTTGAAGCTGGAGTCTTCCTCAAGCGGACCATCAAAGCCCGAAATGCCGAACTGCGTGCTGGCGCGGGCCGATGTCGGCGCCCATTCAGCGGTTTCAGCATCTGTCGGATTGTTGTTCAGCACATAGTCCACAACGCCTGGTGCGTTGAAGGCGGCGGCGCCGCCAGCAAACGGGCTGAGCGGGTTGGTAGCCGGGGTAAGGCCAATGGCCTGACCGCCGATCGTGTCAGAGTTATTGGTCCAGCCATTCCAGGAAAGGTCTATGTCGATGTTGCTGGTTGGCTGCCAGGCGAGGGCGGCGCGGAAACCGGTCTTGTCGATCGTGCCGCGGTCTTGGCCGGTGAGGTCGGAAACCTGCCAGCCTTCTTCGCTGCTCTCGTGACGGGCGGCAAAGCGGGCCTGGACATTGTCGGCCAGCGGCACGTTGATCATGCCTTCATAATTGATGGTGTCGTAATTGCCGACATCGAGGCCGAGACTGCCTTCGAATTCATCGCCAGGCTTGTTGGTGACGACGTTGATCAGGCCGGCCGTGGTATTGCGGCCGAAGAGGGTGCCCTGCGGACCTTTCAGGACTTCGACACGGTTCACGTCGAAAACCGGGCCGGAGTTCATGAACGGGAATGGATAGGCGACCTCGTCAACATAGGTGCCGACGGTCGATGTCGCGGAAACGTTGATCGTATTGAAGCCGATACCGCGCAGCGTGTAGGTCGGCACGCCCTGATAGGACTGCGACACGGTGAAGGACGGGATGACCGATTGGAGGTCATCGACGCTGTTGACGCGCAGGTCATCAAGCTGGTCTTCGCCAAACGCCTGGATAGACATCGGAACGTCGAGCACCGATTCTTCCTTGCGCTGGGCGGTCACCTGGATCGAGGTCAGACGGCGATCGCTGTCGACTTCGGCTTCTGCTGCGGCCTCTTCGGATGCGGCTGCCGCGCCGGTGTCATTATCCTGCGCGACAGCGGCCGGACCGAAGCCCGCCAGAAGCGCCAGCGACGTGGTCGTGACAAGACTGTGGCGTAGTGAAACTCTGAGAACCATATTTTCCTCCCTGTCCGGGTTTTCCCGGTTGTCGGTTATCAAGGCGCGATGGTTCACGCAGACGGGGAGTCTTACAAGCTATCGGAAATGACAGGGGCCGATATTTATTACAGGTTCAGAGTTTGAGGAGCAGCTTCGCCATCACATTTCGCTGCACCTCGTTCGACCCGCCATAAATCGACCCTGCGCGGTTATTGAGATAGCGCGGCATGGCCGTGAGGCTGTGCTGGGGGCCGATTGGTTCGATATTTGAGCCGGGCTGGCGCGCGGCCATCTGATCGACATTGCCGTAGAGGCCCGCCGCTTCGATGGCCAGTTCGTCAATCCGCTGCATGGTTTCGGTCCGGGCGGTCTTCAGCATCGATGAGGCCGGCCCCGGATTGCCGCCCCCGGCAAGTGCCGCCGTGACGCGTTTTTCCGTTATGACGATCCCTTCCAGGGCTATCTTCGTGTCGGTAAAACGCCGCTGGAAAGCCGGATCGCTGGCAAGTGGCCGGCCACCGCCGGCCGGTTCTGCGTGGGCCATGATCCGGATGCGCTCAAGAGCCGCTTCGAGACCAGCGGAGTTGCCGCCACCGCGTTCGAATTCGAGTAGATACTTCGCGACCGTCCAGCCATCATTTTCCTCACCGAGGCGACCGGATTTCGGCACGCGGACATCGTCGAAGAAGACCTGGTTGACCTCGTGTTCGCCAGCCAGCGTGATGATGGGTTCCACGCGAATACCAGGAAGGTTCATGTCCAGAAGGAGGAATGTGATACCCTGCTGTGGCTTGCCCTCGGTGGAGGTGCGCACCAGACAGAACATCTTGTTGGCGTGATGGGCTTGTGTCGTCCAAATCTTTGAGCCGTTGAGGATATAATCGTCACCATCAGAGACGGCGCGCATTTGAAGACTTGCAAGGTCAGAGCCGGCCCCCGGCTCCGAGTAGCCCTGACACCAATAGTCCTCGCCTGAAAGGATACGGGGCAGGTAATAGGCCTTCTGCTCTTCTGTTCCGTATCCCATGATGCACGGGCCGACCATGTGCAGGCCCATGGGAGAGAGAGAAGGCGTCCCCGCGCGCGCGCATTCCGAGGCGAAGATGTACTTTTCCATCTCGTCCCAGCCGGGACCGCCATACTTTTCCGGCCAGTGTGGTGCGGCCCATCCCTTTTCGTTCAGGATTTTCAGCCAGGGCTTGCTGTGCTGCGGCTCGCTGAAAACGCTCGTGGACAGCCGGCCGGCCTGCGCCAGCTCCGGCGCCAAGTTTTCCTCAAGAAACATTCTGACTTCACGGCGAAAATCTTCGTGCTTCTGATCAAGCGTGAGTTTCATGACCCGCCCTCCCTTCTTGTCTTTTTTACGGGCTCACTTGCCCCTGAGTTAAACTTGCAGTGACGGGTGGCAATCGACAAGCTGCTAGTTGTAATAGGGTTCTGAAGTTGGACGTCCACGACACACTCGGCACCTTTGAACATGCTTGAAAAACAGGTTGTTGCACTTGCGCATGAGGTCAGCCGGACGGGCCAGGACCTCAGTTTACCCTATAATGCCGTCAGCGCCGACATCGGCAGTCCTGAGCCGATGGTCGATGCGGATGGCCGCCCCTTTGCGGAGACGCTGTTTCGCTGGATTGATCCAGAGCTCCAGTACTGGAAGGACCGCGCCTTTGCGCTTCGTTCAGCGATGGTTCACGCGACGCGTACCTGCGCGGAACCTTTCTATTTCGGCAAGGGTGAGCTTGGCAGCTGGCGTCCGAACGAGGCCCTGCAGGCCAGCCACGATCCCAAGCAGTACAAGGAAGGGCACATTGCGTCCGCTATTGTCGCGCCGGTCTACCTTCCGGGCGGGACCATCGGTGCGGTGGTCTGGGCGAGCGACGAGGAGATCGACGTGCGCCCCCTGTTCGATGCGCATGCCGAGCACCTGCACGCCCTCGCGCTTAAGTTCATCGCGACTTATAACGACGCCCGGGCCATCGGTCCCAAAAGCCCGGCAGTCTATCTGACCCGCCGTGAGATCCAGTGCCTGAAATGGGCGGCTGCGGGAAAGACAGACTCGGAGATTGCAACCATCATCGACATTTCGGTTCCGACGGTCCGCTTTCATATCACCAACAGTGCGAAGAAGCTGGGAGTGGCCGGCAAGGCGCGTGCGATCCAGCGGGCAACCGTTCTCGGTTACATCGGCAACGAGTAGGCTCCACGCGTCACTCAAAAGATCTCGCGTCCGCCACGAATAATAGTATTTGCAACAGTTTACGTGGATTTTACGAAGCTCCGCTAAAGACAGCATCGTCTCTTCATATTCCTTGAACAGGAGATGCTGGCTTGGCGAGTCTCATGAGCGTCTGTCGAATTGCCGCCTGCCTTCTCGGCCTGGCTGTCCTGCCATCGCCTTCTGAGGCCTCGGCTTCCGCCTCTCATGTCTCGCCGATTGCCCATACTGCGCAGCTTCTGGATTACGTCTGGGTCCTCGTCGCGGCGGGACTCGTCATGTTGATGCAGATTGGCTTCCTGCTGCTGGAAGCGGGCATGGTACGGTCCAAGAATTCCATCAATGTGACGATGAAGAACGTGATGGACTTCACGGCGTCTGCCATTGCCTTTGCTGCGGTCGGGTTCATGATCGCGTTCGGCGCCACATCCATCCTTCCGGCAGGCTTCCAGGTGTCATTTGTCGGGCTTGGTCAGCTCAGCGCACCCGAGCAGATTTTCTTTGTCTTCCAGGTCATGTTTTGCGGTACCGCCGCAACCATTGTGTCCGGCGCAGTTGCCGAGCGCATGCGCCTCTCAGCCTATGTCATCGGTTCGCTAGTCATCGGGGCGTTTATCTATCCGGTCTTTGTTCACTGGACGTGGGGCGGCGCCTTGCAGGAGAACCCTGGCGCCTTCCTTGGCAATCTCGGCTATATCGACTTTGCGGGGTCGACCGTCGTTCATGCACTCGGGGGCTGGCTGGCGCTCGCTGCCTGTATCGTGCTTGGCGCCAGAAGCGGCCGGTTCACGGCAGATGGCCGGCCGGTCCGGTTTTCCGGTCACAGCCCGGTGCTGGCCGGTGCCGGGACGCTGATGCTCTACATCGGCTGGATCGGCTTCAATGGCGGCTCCACCGGGGCGGCGACGGCCGAGATCGGTGCGATTGTTCTCAACACAATCCTGGCCGGCGCAGCCGGCTGCCTGGCAGGCTATTCTTGGACGATGGCGCGCGACCGGTCGGTGCTGCCGGAAAAGGTGATCAACGGACTGATCGCGGGCCTGGTCGCTGTGACGGCCGGGTGCCATATCCTGAATCCCGGTACATCCATGCTGATCGGCGCCTGCGGTGCCGTCGCAGCCCTGTGGTTCAATGAATGGCTGGAGACGCGCTTTCGCATCGACGATGCGGTAGGGGCCGTGGGTGTTCACGGGTTCGCCGGTGCTGTCGGCGTGCTGCTGCTGCCAGTCCTGGCGCCGGTTGCCATGCTGCCCGCCGGTGGCCGTTTCGAGCAGGCGCTTGTGCAGCTGCTCGGGTGCGCAATCAATTTCGGCTGGGCATTCGGCGTCGGGCTCACCTTTTACATCACGCTCAGGGCCGTATCGGGAATCCGCGTTTCCCGCGAAGCAGAAGAGCGCGGCCTCAATGAAAACGAACATTCGACTCGTATCGGCATCGGGCATATCGAAGATGCGATGGGCGACCTTGCACGTGGAACGGTCGATCTGAACCTGCGCCTGCCGATAGAGCAGGGCGACGATGCCGAGCGCCTGACGCGCACGTTCAACGCCCTCATGGAGACCATGCAGTCGCGGGAGGAGGAGCGCGCCGAATTCGAAAGCGACCGGCGAAGCTTCGAGGAGGCTGAGCGCCTGTCTGCCTTGGCAAATGCGACGTTTGAAGCGCTTTGCCTGGTCGTCGATGGCGAAATCGTCGATGGCAATGCCGCGCTCAGCCAGCTTGTCGGCGCCAGCCTGAAAGACCTGCGCGGGCGGCCTCTGTACAACCTTCTGTCCAGCGCCGACATCGACAAACTCGACAAACTGTCACGCTCGCCGGATGCGCCAATCGAGGAATTGTCAGTCATCGATTCCAAGGGTGAGGCGATCCCGGTCGAAGTCCGCAGCCGCGACGTGACGTTCAGGGGAACCGACATGCGTGTGCTCGCTATTGTCGACCTGCGAGAGCGCAAGAAGGCTGAGGCGCGTATCCGCCACATGGCCTTGCATGACCCGCTGACCCGGCTGCCAAACCGCGCGCTGTTCAATGATCGACTGTCTGCCATGATCGACGAGACAATGACCGAGCAGACCATGTCTGCGGTGGTGCTCATCGACCTCGACAAATTCAAGGATGTCAATGACCTGCATGGTCATGCCGCGGGCGACGAAGTGCTCAAGGCGACCGCCGAGCGGATCCGTGACCTCGTGCGCAGCCGCGATACGGTCGCCAGGCTGGGCGGTGACGAATTTGCCGTGCTGCAGCCAAGGATCGACTTCGTCAGCCAGACTGAAGAGCTCGCCATGCGCCTCGTGGAGACGCTCAGCCGGCCGATAGAGCTGTCGGATGGCCAGCGTGTGCGGATCGGGGCGTCTGTCGGCGTCGCCTTCTGTCCGCGTGACGGTATCCAGTCTGTCGGGCTGGTCACGCGGGCCGATACGGCGCTTTATCATGCCAAGAATAATGGCCGGAACTGCTATGCGCTCTTCGAGACTGGCATGGACGAACATGTCCGGCTGCGTCAGCTGCTGGAGCTCGACCTCGCCAATGCGCTGGAGGGCGAAGAGCTTGAGGTGCATTACCAGCCACGCATGAACCTCGAGACTGGTGAAATTGTGAGCTACGAAGCGCTGGTTCGCTGGAATCATCCGCGTCGTGGACAGGTCAGCCCGAGCGAGTTCATACCTGTTGCCGAAGGCTGTGGGCTGATCGTCAAGATCGGTGAATGGGTCCTGCGCCAGGCCTGTATGACGGCGGCGCGGCAGGACGGTAAGCGGCGTGTCAGCGTCAATGCCAGTCCGCTGCAATTCCGCGACCATACCTTTGTCGAGGCTGTACGCGCCGCGCTCGCCGAGTCCGGGCTTGATGCAAGCCGCCTGGAAATCGAGATCACAGAGAATGTTCTGATCTCAGACGACCAACGGGCGCTGCGCGTTTTCCGGGCGCTCAAGGCACTGGGTGTGCAAATTGCGCTCGACGATTTCGGAACCGGCTATTCCTCGCTCGGCTATCTCAGCCGGTTGCCATTCGACACAATCAAGATCGATCGCTCTTTCGTCCAGAACATCGCCACCGACGACAACAGCCTGTCCATTGTCGAGACGATTATCCGTCTCGGCCGCTCGCTCGACATGACGGTCGTTGCCGAAGGCGTGGAAACCGAAATCGAGCTGGCAGCGCTGGCCAAGACGGGGTGCGATGAAATCCAGGGCTTTGTCCTGGGCGCGGCGGAACCGGCGCAGAATGTACTGAAGGCGGCCCCGGAGGCCATTCGCGCCATTGTGGAAACGGAATCGCAGCTGCGGCAGCTGATTGAACTCTCCGAGACCATGAAGAAAGCCGGATAGGGCGGCCGGTGGACTTCTGATCGGCTTAACCGGTCAGTTCGCGTTTCTGTCAGCAGGCCGAATTGACGGGCTGGGGAGCGCGCAGCATGCTGCGCCGCGCAGGAATCAGCAGGTCTGGACGGGTGAATGCCTCCATCGAGAAAATCACGATCTGTCACCTTGTCCGACGTGGCAAAGGATGCGGGCGTTTCGCCGATGACCGTTTCGCGGGTCATCAATGGCGAAACGAACGTCAGGAAGCAAACGCGCGAACGCGTACGCGCCTCGATTGAGCGTCTCAATTATTCGCCCAATATCTCCGCCCGTAACCTGGCCGGTGCCAGGTCACTTCGCATCTGCCTGCTTTATGGAAACCCTTCATCGGCGTATCTCGGTGAACTGTTGATGGGGGTCCTGGAATCGGCTCGCGAAATTGGGGCGCATGTCGTTGTGGAGCGCACGCAGGCCGACGCTCTGAATTTGGACGACCTCGCTGCGCAGATGAACCGCGACTGGGACGCGATGATTGTGCCTGCACCGATCAGCGACAATCCTGGCATCTGGCGGCTGGTCGAGGAGCACCGCTTTCCGGCCGTCTTCCTTTCGAGTGCCATCAAGCCGGGCCTCGCAACCGAGATCAATATCGATGAATATGCGGCGGCGCATGACCTGACAGCGACGCTGATCTCGCGAGGGCACCGGCGTATCGCTTTCATCAAGGGCCACCCCGACCACACAGCGGCGGCGGGACGGTTTGACGGTTACAAGGCCGCCTTGCGGGAAGCTGGGCTCAGCCTCGATGAAACGCTCGTGAAGCAGGGCTATTTCACCTATCGGTCCGGCCTTGACGCCGCCGATGAGCTGCTCGGCCTCGATGAGCCGCCAACCGCCATCTTCGCAGCCAATGACGATATGGCGGCGGGTGTACTGGCTTCAGCTGCCCGCCATGGTCTGTCGGTGCCGCGGGACCTGTCTGTCGCCGGATTCGACGACTCGCCGATCGCATCGACGGTCTGGCCGAACCTGACCACGGTCCGCCAGCCCGTTGCAGACATGGCAGCGCTGGCCGTGAAGCTCGCGGCCAGGGCCGTTCGCGGACGTCCGGAAGACAGGGAGGCCGAGACGGTCCGGTTCGACTACGAGGTCATCGGGCGCGACAGTGTGGCACGCCCGCCTGAATAGTCGTTGAGTTTCAGTCAACTTGGTGGTAGCGCTACCAACGTCCTTCTAAGACTGACTTCGTAGTTGGGTGGCGGCTCAGGCTTGCCACCCAACCCTTTTTCTGAAACCTGCGCTCCCGTACGCCGCATGGTGCTGGTTGCCTTGGAAGGGCGGGCTGCCTACTCTGAACGTCGAATGTTCCGGGATGGGTGACATGAACTTCCAGGGTAATTTCAAGCGCGTCGGCAGCTTCGATACCAGCGAGTTGAAACGGCTCGTGCTCGGGCTGACGCAGGAGCACTGGCTGGCCGACGATACGCGCCAGAAGCGCTATGAGGTGCACAAGGATACGCAGTTTATCGGGCTCGCCTATGATGAAGACTTCCGGCATACGCATCCGACGCGTCGACCAGCGCTCGACCTGTTCGGACCGGCAATCCAGTCGCTGCTCGCGCAGATCGCAGAATTTTACGAAACCCACCCGGAAACCTTCGCGAAGTTCCAGAAGCCGGTTCGCGGCTATTTCATCCGGATCAGCCTCGCCAAGCTCGTGGCGGGTGGCAAGATCTCCATCCACCAGGACAAGAACTTCTCTCTGACCCATTCCCATCGGGTGCACTTGCCAATCGTGACCAATCCCGATTGCTGGTTCTATGTTGGCAAGGAACGGATGAACATGAAGGAGGGCGAGATCTGGGAGATCAATAATCGGCGGATGCACTATGTTGCCAATCACGGCGATGAGGACCGCGTGCACCTGATCCTCGACTGGGTCTTCCCATGGGAGCCGTGCTGCTGCGCGGACAAGGTGCATCCGGGCGAGCCCTGCACGCCCAAGGCCTGCGCGGACTCCGTCGTGTTGCGGATCCCTTGCGATTGCCATCCGGAAGAAGCCGACGTGCCGCTTCCGGTCTAGAGCATGCAGCGGGCGCCCGACCTCAAACCGATCGCCACCCAGGAGACGGCCGGCCTGGGAGATGCGGCGCTCGATGCGCTGATGCCAGACCCCGTCATCATCCTGTCCGCGCCACGTGCCGGCAGTACACTGATGTTCGAACAGATCTGTCGTATCCCGCCCTTCTGGAGCATCGGCGGCGAGAGCCACGCGATCTTCAGGGAGTTTCCGCATTTAAGAGCCAGCGATGCGGCATTGAGTTCGATGGCCCTTGACGAGCGCCACGCCGATCCTCAGACGGCTGACATGTTCCGTCGCCTATTTGTCCTGTTGATGCGAGACGATCGGGGCCGCCGATACCTTGAATACCCGCCGCAGGCCCGTCCAGAACATGTGACGCTTGTCGAAAAGACGCCCCGCAATGCACTCAACATTCCCTTCCTGCTGAAAATGTTTCCAAGGGCCCGCTTCGTTTTCCTGCATCGCGATCCGCGCCAGAATGTTGCCAGCCTGATTGAGGCCTGGGCAGTTGGTCTCAACAAGGGGCGGTTCATTACCTTCCGGGACCTGCCGGACTGGCCTCTGCCGGGCTGGTGTTTCGTCTTGCCGCCCGGCTGGGAGAAGATGCGTGGCCGGTCGCTTGCGGAAATTGCGGCCTTCCAGTGGCTGGCCTGCAATGAGGCGATCATCTCCGGCCTGTCAGGCCTGCCGGCCGAACGGCTGACCGTGCTGAGTTATTCGGACTTCATGGCCGATCCGGGCAAGGCACTCCTTGGCGTTTGCAAAACGTTAGGGATCGATGGGGCGCCAGCCGACCTGAATATTGGGTCAATGCCGCTGTCGCGTTCGACAGTGTCGCAGCCAGATCCGGACAAGTGGCGACGCTTCGAAGCGGAGATTGCACCGCTACTGCCGCAGCTCACATCAATGCAGGCGCGAATAGATGATTTCGCAGCAGGGCTTGGCTGATCAGTATGGCCGCGCCCGGCCTGACGCCCAACCCGGAGGTTCGTAGCCAGCACTGGTGAAGCTCGGCGCGCCAAGCGCACGCTGCAGCCACATGTCATGCGGTGGGAGCTTTACCTGTGCGGCGCGAAGACGCTCGATGATCGCAGGCATGACCCGCGTCTTGGGGGCGTCCGTCGACGGGGGTGCCAGGGGTTCGCCACAGAAATGCATGCCGTACATGATCGCCTCATAGCTCTCATGGTTCCAGAGACCGGCCGTATCGACGGGCGATCGCGGGTCGCAGCCCGGAACGACCCGGTCAATCTGCCCAGCTCCGCCCGGGAAGGACTGGTCCTGGAAGTCCGAAGCGCTCGGCGGCTTGAGTTTCCAGTATTCGAACTTGGCTTTCAGCCGGTCGGTGATCCGCTCTGGTTTCTGCACCTCCTGCCAGAAAGCCGTGTCGGTCCGGCGCGACAGGCAGTAGTGCATGTTGATGAAATCGAGGATCTCGAAATACCGGTTGGAGATCACCCGGTTCACCCGGAAGGCCATCGCCTCCAGCATATCATCAGTATAAGGAAAATGCTCTGCCAGCATCACGGCGCCGAGGTCCGACAGGTAGAGGCCGGTCGATTCCAGCGGTTCGATGAACCCGCCCGCCAGCCCGATTGCGAGGCAGTTGCCCTGCCAGGCCTTCTGCCTCTGGCCGACATGGAATTTGATCAGCCGCGTTTCGATGTCCTTCGCGTGAGGCCCTTCATAGGCCCGCCATTCGCGTTCTGCCTCTTCTGCCGAAATGAAGTGGCTGGAATGAACGTAGCCGACGGAGCGCTGATCCTGCATCGGGATATCCCACGCCCAGCCGGACGAAAGCGCCGTGGCCGTCGTGTAAGGGCGGATGAGGCCCGGATAGAACTGGTCATAGGGTATGCGGCCAACCACGGCCTGGTCACACATCAGCCACCGGGAATAGTCCTCATAGCCGACGCCAAGGGTCTCTCCGATGAGCCGCGCGCGAAAGCCCGTGCAATCGACGAAAATGTCCGCCTCGTGCACATTGCCGCGATCGGTCCTGACCGATTTGATCAGTCCGTTCTCGCGCATTTCAACGTCGGTCACGTTCTCGAGGTAGTGGGAGACGCCGCGCGCGGTAGAGAAATCTCTCAGATAGTCGGCGAATTTCTGGGCGTTCATATGGTAGGCGTACGCTAGCGGGGCGCCCATATCCCAGCGCCCAAGCATCTTCGGGGCGCGCGCCATGTCACAGATGACAGGCTGGGCCGAAACCGTCTCCATGAAGGGAACCGAACGGTCGGAATTCAGCCAGGCCCGTCCGGTCCTGTCGATTGGCTGAATCCGGTAGCGGCTGAAGGGGTGATGGTAGAAGCTCTGGTCATTGTGGAGCCAGTTCTGATAGCGGATCGACTGCTTGAAGGTCGCATCCGCCGCCTTCATGAACTCCGTCTCATCGAGGCCGGCGACGGACAGGACATGCTGGATCGAGGGGACGGTTGCCTCGCCGACAGAAATGCGCGGGATGTCTGGGGATTCGATCAGGCTGATTTTCACGGTGGGCGCATTGCCGCGATCGTTAAGGGCGCCATTGAGGTAGGCTGCTGTCATCCAGCCGGCCGACCCTCCGCCTACAATCAGCACACGTCTCATTCTGCGGTTACCTGCCTATAATTAGTGATGCTCATGCGTAGCCCAGAAGGGCGCGTAGTCCGGGCACGTAGTAATCGACGAGCTGCTTCTGTGTCTCCGGCAATTCGTCTGGCACCTCATCGCGAGTTGTCAGGTTTTCGCGGGCCGTACTGCTCATCTTGCGGTCCGAGCCGATCCGTACGCGCTCGCGCCAGTCGGCGGGCATGGCCATACCGCACTTGGCAAACAGCTTGGAAAAGAAGGCTTCCGCTTCGGGGGTTTCGAGCGCTTTCACATGGGTGACGAGGTCTTCGTAGCGCACCAGATGGGCGCTGGAGCCAAGCCAGCTTGCGGCATTGTGCGTGTAGATCTCGCGCATCGAGGGCACCTTGTTGTGAATGCCGAAAATCATCATGTTCAGGACATCGAGCGTATCAGCATTGCCGCCCTTCAGGTGCTCCAGATTGGCCTCGAAATTGTCCGACAGGAAGAAGCGCGCCCGCGCCAGGACCCAGTCATATGGATCTCGCACCAGCAGCACATGGTTGACCTTGCGCAGCACGATGGCCGCATCGTCAGAGAACAGAAGATGTCCCCAGCTCAAGCGTGGTGCGTGCGGATAGAAGGCCTCAAGATGCTGACGCAGCACGGGAATCTGGATGAAGGTGTCGTGATATTGCTGTTCGACTGGCACGAACATGCGCATGATGTTGCGCATCAAATGCGTGCCGCTCTTCGGGACCGAATTCAGGAAAACCGGCGTTTTCAACGGCGTCTGAGTGAACTCACGATTACGCTCATTCAGATTGTCTGGCTTGACCTTGATGTGCGGCATTCGCCCCGGCTCCCTGTGATCTCCCGCAGGACACCCATCCTGCGCGCGGGTGTCAACACGACACTATAGCCGCGCTGTGCCCCGTCAAAAAGAAAGGCGGCGGACATTATGCCCGCCGCCCCTGATTTGTACTGTTGGCTACCTAGAAGCGCTTCGAGATGTTCAAGAAGACGCGGCGGCCGAGATAGTCGTACTGCGACACGATGAGCGAGTTGCCCGAGTCGGAGTCGGAGACAGCCGGCGGATGCTCGTCGAAGACGTTCGCCACACCGGCCCGGAAGGTCCAGTCATCAGCGTCGTACTGGGCCGAGAAGGTATGGTAGATGGTTTCTTCCGTGTACCACTTGTAGCGAACCGGAACGCCGTAAAGCGTGGACGCGAGGTCCTCGGAGTTGCGCTCGGTCTGGTCGGTGTCGCCGATATAGTCGATGCCCCAGAAGAAGCTCCACGGCGTCTCAGTGTCGAGGTTGAAGTTGACGTAACCCGTTGTCTTCGGCTCGCCGTATTCACCATTGGTATCTTCGACAGGGCTGTTTTCCAGCGTAACGCGATAGGCTTCGAGCTGGTGGGTAGCCTGTGCCTCAACGGTCAGGCGACCCCATTTTGTGTCGTGGCCGTAGCGTGCCGTGAAGTCCAGGCCTTCGCTTTTCTGCGATGCCACGTTGATGAACTGCGCGCGGACGTCCGTGATGCGGTTTGCATCGTTTGCGTCCGGAGCATTCCGGTCGAAACGGCTACACAGCGGATCGTTCGGGAAGCTCTGCGAAGTGTAACAGCCATCCAGAATCTGGGCGGCGGTCAGCGTCGTGATTTCGTCGTTGATCTCAATGTCGAAATAATCGATCGCAAAGCTCAGATCGATATAGGATGGTGTGTAGACGAAGCCCGCGCTGAAGTTGTCGGAGGTTTCCGGTTCCAGAAGGCCAAGGCCGCCGCCACGGAACAGGTTGGCCGTGATGGCGCCGCCAACGTAATCGTCGGGAATGCCGTCAGCCGCACAGTTCGCCTGGACGATGGCCGGCGTGCCCGCGTCACCCCAGTTGATACAAGGATCGATGAGGCCTTGGCGGACGAAGCTGGTTTCGTCTGCGAGATAAAGTTCGAAGAGCCCCGGTGCCCGGAAGGACGTACCCTGCGTGGCCCGTAGGCGGAACTCCGGCGTGATCTGCCAGTTGAGGGCGAGGCGGTAATTGTCACCAGTTTCATCGACCGTATTGATGTCCGTGATCCGGCCCGATGCCGCCAATGTCAGGCTTTCAACCAGCGGAAGGTCGGCCAGGATCGGCACTTCAAGCTCACCATAGAAGGCTGTCTGTTCCTGCTTACCCGTAGTGATGCCAGCCGATGAGGCACCCCAGGCGTTGCCTGCAAGCACAATATCAGACGGCGTGTCGGTGATTTCGTCCTCCTGATAGAGGAAGCCGATAGCGCCGCTCAGCGTGCCGGCCGGCAGTTCGAATAGCGGACCGGTAATATAGCCTTCGAGCGACGACTGGGTGTATTTGGTGTCGCCGGTTTCACGCGTGAACAGGAAGTCCTCGACCTCCTGGCTGTAATTGCCGCGAAGCAGCTCCGGATCGAACCACGGAACGTCAACACAAGGTGTTCCGGTGACCGAGGTCACGCCGCCATTGATGTCGGCGCAGAGCGACGTCTGGAAGTTGTAGTCGTAGATTGCGTCGCCGTAGATGAAGTCCTCAGTGTAATCGCCTTGAGAGTCGGAATACTGGTAGGCCAGATCCCAGCTGAAGCCATCGAGGAAGCCACCGAAGTCGCCACGCAGGCCAGCGACGTAACGTTGATACTCGACCACGACCTTTTCATCATTGCGGTCGGTGATGGCGGTGGGCGAGAACCACTGCAAGCCGGTCCAGCCTTGGGCCGACGGCTCAGGGTTCATACCGGAGCCGCCAAACAGGCCGCGGCTGTCTTCGCCATAGTGATAGGACCAGAACTGCGAGTAGCTGTCGTTGAAGGTCTCACGCCGGTTGTACAGCGCTTCGCCGTAGGCTGTGACATTGTCGGTCAGCTCGTACTCGCCCGAGAGCAGGAAGGTGATGCGCTCGACTTCCGGCTGCAGGGTTTCTGCATTCTGGAAGGGGTGATCGTAATCGACCAGGCCCCGCGCTTCGTCGCCAACGGTAATGCCGTCCCAGGCTGCAAGGCCATCGATGTCGTTCTGATCGTAGTAGATCGGATAGAAGCCGGACGGAACAGTCAGCTGGAACGGGTCTGTCGCTGCCGGATATTGCGGCAGGTATTGAGCAAGGAAGCCGTCATAATCGTACTGTGCGAGGTACGGGAAAGTGTCCGGTATGTTCGAATCCGCGCCCGCATAGTCATAGATCCAGACATGGCCCCAGAGCAGGTCACGGCACTGGAACTCGCCGGTGCGCGGATCGATGACGTCGGCCCGGCCACCGCCATTCGGGTTGAAGGCATAGGCTTCGCCGCAATCGAGATAGTCGCGGTCACCGCGGGCGAGCTTGCGGCTCTTGTAGTAGTCGGCGGTGCCGCGAATGCTGCCCTTGTCGAATGACTTGCCGTATGTCCCACTGAGGCGGAAGACTTCACCGCCGCCCTTCTCGGGCGTCGAGATGAAGCCATCAATGACGCCGCCATCATCCTTGCGCGTGATGATGTTGACGACGCCAGCGATGGCGTCAGACCCGTAAACGGCCGAAGCGCCGTCTTTCAGGATTTCAACACGCTCAACAGCGGCCAGCGGAATGGAGTTGAGGTCAAAGGCGGATACCGAGCCGCGCGTCCCGGATGGGCCGGCGCGGCGTCCATCGAGCAGGAACAGCGTCCGGTTGGCGCCGAGGCCGCGCAGCGAAAGTGTTTCAGCGCCCGTGCCGCCATTGCTGACGAAGGCACTGGAGACAGCGCCATTCACCTGGGCCGAGCCCGATGCGGCGGTCGAGGACTGCAGCAGTTGGGCGACGTCGGCGATACCTTCGATCTGCGCCTCGTCGGCCGTGAGGACGTCGATCGGTGCAGCTGGAGAATTCGTCGCGCGCAATGCGGGAACCGGTGACGACAACTTTGTCCTGGCGCGCTTCGTCGGCTGCCGGTTCTTCTTCAGCCGGAACGACGACAACGCTCTCGTCGGCTTCCTGTGCACTCGCATATCCGGCCGCCATGGCCATGCAAAGTGCTGTCGAGTGCATGAGACGCACCCCAAACTTCTTGGTGAACATGTTTTTACCCCTCTGACTATTGCCGGCCGATACGGAATCCTGCCGGCTACCCGAGTTTTATTGAGTTGAATTAACCCTGATTGACGCCTGTCACGCACCGTTCAGCGTCCAAAACTGCGCGTCAACATAAATTTGTACTTTTTGGGGCTATTCGAGTTACAGGTGTCGTATTTCTGACACGATGTGACTGTTTCCGGCGCATAGCGCCCCGCATTTCCTGTCCGTTCGACATGTATGATCTTCAAATCGGCGCATGAGACACCGGGATCGCCCGCGGCGCGGTGAAGCGCGGTGGGGCTGCCGCGCGGCCTGTATTGGAGAGCCTGGTCTCAGCTCAGCCAACTGCCTCGGTTTCGTGCACCGCGACATGCTCCGGCGGCGGTGAAGGCGTTCCAGCGGCCCGCTCGACATCCTTGCGATAAGTCCGACCGGCGAGCAGGAGGCAGACGATGCTCGCGGCATTGAAGGCAAGAATTACCTTGAGCGCCGAGGCCAGCGGGGCTGCGTTTCCGGCATCGAGGAACATGTCGCTAATCCGCCCGGCAATCCATGGCCCGCCGCCAATCCCGATCAGGGTCAGGCTGAACAGCGTGAACGCCGCTGCCACCGAGCGCATGCGGACTTTCACGAGTTCCTGCGTCGCCGTATAGGCGATCGAGGCATAGATCAGGCCGACGAAGCTTGGGATGATATTCCAGACATAGGCCATCTCGACGCTGCGCGCGCTGAGCATCATCCAGGCAAAGGGCAGGGCGGCGGCGCTGCACACGGCGATCATCCAGGGCCGCCAGCGCAGGTCCTTTGCCGAGAGCCGGTCACAGACCGCACCGAGGATCATCGCGCCCGCGCCGCCCACGCCGCCAATCAGCAGGCCAAGCGGCAGCGAGACCTGCGAGACGGTGACGTCGAACGTCCGCTGCAGATAGCTCGACGTGAACGCCACGAAGGCGTTGGCAGAGATACAGATCATCAGGCAGCCGGCGAGGATCAGCATATAGGATTGCTGGGTCAGCATGAATTTCAGCGTCTCGAGGAAACCCGGCGCGTCTTCGGTTGACTGGTAGGCGTCGGAAGACCCGCGCACCGGTTCGGTGATGGTGAAGCGCACCAGAAGCGCCAGTAACAGGCCGGGTATGCCAGCCGCGAAGAAGGCGGCGCGCCAGCCGAACTGGGCGTAGACAAAGGCGCCGAGGATATAGCCGACCATGATCCCGAAGCCGATGCCTGTCGTGTAAACGCCAAGGGCAAAGGCGCGCTGCTGCGGCGGATAGAGATCGGCGATCATGCTGGTGGCTGGCGGCGTGCCACCGGACTCGCCGATGCCGACTCCCATCCGCGCGAGGAAGAGGTGCCAGAAATTGTTTGCCAGCCCGGTCAGCGCCGTCATGCCCGACCAGATCGTCAGGGCCAGGGTGATGATGTTGCGCCGGTTGCCGCGGTCGGCCCACATTGCGACCGGAATGCCGAGCGTTGCGTAGAGCGCTGCGAAGGCGAGACCTGTCAGCAGGCCGATCTGCTCGTCAGATAGCCCGAACTCGGCCTTGATCGGTTCGATCACCGTGATCAGGATTTGCCGGTCGACATGGTTGAAGGTGTAGACCAGTGTCAGGACGATCAGCACCCAGGTCCGGCCGGCCAAGACGCCCTGATCCTTCGTCGATGTTGTATTCATGACTGGGTCTCTATCCGTTTGAGGAAGGCGCTGATGGCGCTGACGGCTGCCGGTTCGTCCAGCATCGGGGCATGTCCCCGCCCGGGAACGACGGCGAGCTCTGCATCCTTGTGGCGCTTGATCATGCGCGCGGCGATCTTCTGGGAAAGGATGTCGGACTCGCCGCCGCGCACGACGAGCAGCGGTATCTTCTTAAGGGATGAGAAGACCCGCCACATGACGATACGCGTCAGCAGGCCTGGCTTCGACTCCGCGAGCGAATTTGTGATCTCCGGATCGTAATCGAGTTCGAGCCTGCCATCCGGCTGCTGCTTCCATGTGCGCTTTGCGAAGGCCGACCAGTCGTCATCGCCATAGTCAGGAAAGGCGGCGCCCTGTGATGCCTTTGTCTTCGAAATCGCATCGCACCAGCTTTCGACTGGCTTGGGATCGCTCGCATAGGCCGCGATCCGTTCAAGGCCCGCGCGCTCGACAACCGGACCGACATCGTTGAGGACGATGCCGCTGAACCGGTTCGGCGCGGACTTGGCCATCAGCATCGCCATCAGCCCCCCCATGGACGTGCCGATGAGCGCCACGCGCTGCAGGTTTAGATGGTCGAGAAGGGTCAGCATGTCCCCGGCATAGACCATGGGCGTGTAGGTCTCTGCTTCCATGGTTCGATCTGACTGCCCGCGCCCGCGCACATCGACTGCGATGAAGCGGTAAGTCCCGCCCAGCGCCGCGATCATCGGTTCGAAATCCTTGTGGTTCCGGGTCAGCCCATGCATGCACAGGGCCGTCAGCGGCGCGTCCTCTGGGCCGTAGGACCTGGCATAAAGATCCAGTCCATCAGTCGATTTGTAGAAGATGTCGCTCATTGTCCTGGCCATTCGTCACAGGTCTGGACATGCACGGCACCTTTCGATGCCGCACATGTCCTTGGGAGGAAAGGCAGCCTAGAACTTGTAATCGACGCCTGCTGTCACCGTGCGCGGATCGCCGTAGAAGGCCGTCAGCGTACCCTCAAGGCCAAGCGGGGAGCCGATGGTCACGAAGTCGTAGCCGGCCACGATGTATTCCTCGTCGGTCAGGTTCTTGCCAGTCAGGTTGAAGCCCCAGCGGCCATCACCGGTTTCCCAGCGGATGCTGGCATCCCACAGCGTGAAGGCTTCCTGGTCGAGCGGTCCGGGCACTTCGAACTGACTGGAGTCGCCGCGATAGGAGAGCTGCGTGTTGAGCAGCAAGTTGCCGCCAGCAAACGGTGTGTCGTAGGAGATGCGGCCGTTGGCGGTCCAGTCCGGCGTGTTCTGAATGACGCGCTGATCGGCGACGTTGTTGCCGAAAGCATCGATGAACTCGTCATACTGGGCGTCTAGATAGCCGACCGACCAGCCAAGGTTCAGCAGGTCGCCCGACCTTGCCATGTCTTCGGCAACCGTGGCGGTGCCTTCGAACTCGACACCCCAGATGGTTGCGGCGCCGGCATTGGTCGTCACGCCGCTGAAGGAGTCGTTGATACCGTCGTCATCGGTATCGACACCGATCGAGCCGGGAACCTGAACGTCCTTATAGTCCGAATAGAAGGCTGCCAGGCTGTAGTTCACGCGTCCGTCAAGCTGGCTGGCCTTGTAGCCGACCTCGTAGGAGTCGACCTCTTCCGGGTCGAACTGCATGAAGGTGAATATTTCCTGTTCGGAAACGGTGCCGTCCTGGTCGAGGTCAGGGGCAGCCGAGGTCTGACCGCGCGGGTCGAAGGAGCCGCCTTTGAAACCCTGCGAGTAAGTCGCATAAAGGTTCATGTCAGGCGTGGGGTGATAGCTCACGGAAATGCGAGGGCTGAAATCGTCGAAATCGGCTTCGCCATTAAAGTCGGACGTCGTCGCGATGAGGATCGGATCGCCACCGAAGAATTCCGAGAAACCACCGATATAGGTGCGCCGCAGGACCTGAGACTTACGCGTGTCTTCAGTGTAGCGGCCCCCGAGAGACAGGGAAACCTTGTCCGTCAGATCGTATGTGAAGTCGCCGAAGATCGACCATGTTTCGGTCCCGACATCACCGAATGTCTGGGCGTTGAGGCCGGGCAGGTTCAGCAGGTCGCCCGTCGTGGCCAGCAGCACGTCGAACACGGTCGATGCATTGGCGTCGAGATAGTAAAAGCCAATGAGGCCTTCGAGCCGGTCGCCGGAATAGAGGAATTGAAGCTCTTCCGAGAACTGATCATTCTCGTAAATCGCCGGAACGTCCAAATCGGCTTCGGGAAGCGAGTCGAAATCGATCGGCGAGGTGCTCTCGTCTTCGCGGTAGGCGAGGATATTCTTGATCGTCCACTGATCATTCACGTCGAATTCCGCGATCAGCGAACCGCCATAGGCTTCCACGCGCTGTTCGATCACGTCCAGCCCGGCGCGCGTGTCGAAGACATCGCCGAGAACGGGGTAGGTGAAGGGCGGAAACTGGTCGTCGAGCAGCCGATGCCCCTGGCGGGCATTTGACTTGTCGAGTGAATAGTCGGCTGCGGCGCGCAGCTGGAAGCTGTCACTGACATCAACTTCTGCCGAGAGGCGGGCACCGAACAGCTTCTTGTTGTAGTTCTCCTCGCCGGTGATGATGTTCTCGCCGAAGCCATCGCGGTTGAAGCTCGCGACAGCGGCGCCCACGCGGAAACTGTCTGTGACGGGCAGCGAGGTGGTGATTACGCCATCCAGCTGATTGTAGCTGCCGGCCTTGAGATTGACTTCATAGGTGGGCTCATCGGTCAGGCCGCGCGTGACATATTTGACGGCGCCGCCAATCGTGTTTCGGCCGTATAGCGTGCCTTGCGGCCCGCGAAGGACTTCCACCCGTTCCACGTCATAGACATCGAGAACCGCGCCCTGCGGCCGGTTGAGGTACACATCGTCGACATAGATACCGACGCCCGCTTCGAAGCCGGCGACCGGATCCTGCTGGCCGACGCCGCGAATGAAGGCGCTGAGCGTGGTATTGGTGCCGCGCGAGACTTCCAGCGTGACGTTTGGCGTGATCTTGGCGATCTCGGTGAGGTCGGCCACGCCGAGATCGGCCAGCAGATCGCCGTCAAAGGCCGAAACCGACAGCGGAACATCGACGAGGTTTTCCTCGCGGCGCTGGGCGGTGACCTTCACGGCGGTAAAACGGCGCTGGGTTTCTGCGCCAGCATCGTCTTCGGCGGTGGCGTCCTGCGCGCTGGCGCCAAAGCCAGCCGTCAGGGCGATGGCCGATACCAAGCCAAGACGAAACGGATTCAGGGTGTAAGCTTTCATGTAGTTCCTCCCATCGGCGTCTGAGGCGCCGTCTCATGAATGACGCGAACTGCGCCCTATGCGGGAGAAACTCACTTGATGATGGCCATCTGCCAACGACATCAGCCGTCAAGCGGAGTGAACACTTTCGCTCACGCGGATGTGATCAGGATTGGCAAGCCTGCGCGAAAGCGGCCGGTGTCTGGCCTTTCCAGCGCTTGAAGGCGCGGTTGAAGGCGCGGATGTCTGAGTATTCGAGTTCTTCGGTTGTCCGCGCGACAGAACAGCCACGCCTCAGCATCGCTTCGGCCCGCCTTAAACGGGCGGTCAGGAGCAGCTGGCGGAAGTGGCTGCCCTCTTCGGAGAGGCGGCGGCGGAGGGTCGCCACGCTCATGTCGAGCCGGCGGGCGACGTCGGCCTGGCGGGTGATACCGTCATCGATGAGGTCCATGGTGCGGGTCGTGACGCTGCGCATGGCGCTATTGGTTTCACGGGCTTCCAGATAGCTGATCACGCGCGAGAATATGCCGTCGGCGCTGAGATCTACCTGGCCACGAATCTGGATGGGACGGCACGCCATGTCATAGTCGAACGAAAGCTCATAGGCATGGCTGCCATAGTCGATCGGAACCGACCAGAAACGGTTCTGGGGACGCATCGCGTCCCCGCGCTTGCGTTTCAGCCGGACACGCCGGAGCGCGGCTTCGGCAACGCCATTCGTGAGGCTGTCCAGAAGGCTGTGAATCTTGATCAGCAGGCAATCGCCGATCAGCTGCACGAAATCCGGATCGTCGTCGGACAGGTATGGAAAGCTTTCATCGTCGATGACGAGGCAGACCCGGTCGTCGCTAAAACGCAGCGAGTTGTAATTGTCGCCATGCATCATGTTGATGTGTTCGATCAACACTTCGACGGCCGAAAGCAGGGAGGTGGCCTGCTGCATCTGGGCGACCAGGAAGTGACCGGTCTTGAAGGTCAGCTTGCGTTTGGACAGCACGGCTGTCAGGTCGTCGGAGGCGACGGCGATGTCGCGCTGGATGCGGAAATAGTCTGCAATCGGAATGCGCCCGTCCACCCCGTCTGACAGGCCCCGTAGGTCGATTCCCTTCTCCGACGCGGCGTCAAGCAGCGGCTTCAATTCTGACAGCAGGATCGATGCATTCGACATGGCGATTCCCGGACAAGCTAGCTTTATATCGAAGGCAAGTGTGCCATAGCATCAGGTTTCTTGCCAATCTCGATGCGCCGTTGCTGCGGGTATCGCGCCGGAGCCGTGTCCGCGTCAGGCGCCGCAGGACTCGCGTACGATCAGCTCGGTCGGCGAGCGTTCGGAGCGGCGCGATCCGCCTTGTGAGTCGATCAGTTTCGAGACCAGCAAACGGCCGGATTTTACTGTGTCCTGAGAGATGGTCGTCAGCGCCGGGCGCGTGAGCCGGCTAAAAGGAACGTTGTCGTATCCCACCACCGATACGTCTTGCGGCACGCGCCGTCCCGAGGCCTCGATGGCGCGGATGGCACCCAGCGCGATGAGGTCGCTGGCCGCGACGATCCCGTTAAAATCCATGCCCCGCTCGATCAGGCTGTGAACGGCCGCTTCTGCGGACTCGACCTCGAAATGGACCGGCAGGTACCAGTCGGGGCGCGCCTCGATACCGGCCTGGTCCAGCGCTTCGAGATAGCCCTTGTAACGTTGCATGGCTTCCGGCGCTTCGGTATCGCCAAGGAACAGGATCTTGTCCCGCCCGAGCCGGGTGAGGTGCGCCGTCGCCCGCCACCCACCGCGTGGATTGTCGCTGCCGATCGAGCAATAGGCCTGCTCGGGCAGTTCCGCGCCCCAGACGACAAAACGGCTGTCCTTCATCGCCAGCTTGTTGAATTCCAGATGCAGCGAGCTCTGGCCGATGAAGATAACGCCATCGGCGCGGCTTGTGCTCATTGCGAAAGCGAGATCGTCATAGGTGGTCGGCGTGATGTGGCTCATCAGGACATCGCAATTCCGGTCGCGCGCAGCTTC
Source organism: Henriciella mobilis (assembly GCF_003576285.1). Classification (NCBI taxonomy): domain Bacteria; kingdom Pseudomonadati; phylum Pseudomonadota; class Alphaproteobacteria; order Hyphomonadales; family Hyphomonadaceae; genus Henriciella; species Henriciella mobilis. The sequence goes on from NZ_QWFX01000005.1 coordinate 935,512, forward strand.
AGCCACCCCTGCCAGCAGTTCGAAGAAGAAGGGATCGTAGATATGCCCGTCGCGCGCCTGCGGTTCGGGCACGACGACAGCGATCGTCGCTTCGGCCCCGATCGGGCCGGCCGGCATGCGCTGGCGAAAAGGATAGTCAAGCTCGCGGGCGAGTTCCCAGATCTTCTGCTTGGTGCGCCGATTGATCGCCGGGCTGTCGTTCAGCGCACGCGAGATGGTCGAGATCGAAACGCCGGCGCGCTCGGCCAGGTCCTCCAGGCGGGTCGTCCGCTTTTCTGGTTGGTTCGAATTCTTGGCCATCGTGCCGGGTTTCCTCAGTTTTCGTGCGCTTGCCCGACGGCCCAGTAGCCGCTCCAGGGCTCGAGCTGTCCGGGCACGGACGGCTTATCTACGGCGCTGCCGCGTTCGTGTGCAACCACCGCAAGTGCGTTACCCTCCGGCGGCATATAGCGGCGGATGGTGTCACTGACGTTAAAGACGCAGAGAACAGTCTGACTCTCAAGCGTTCGCTCGAAGGCGATGACCCCTTCCGGCGCGTCGAGAAAGCGCAGGCTGCCGAGCCGCAGGGCCGGCCATTTGCGCCGCTCCGCAATCAGGGAGCGGGTCACGTTCAGGCTGGAGCCGGGGTCGGCCTCCTGGAGGTCGGCCGAAAGCGGCACATGGCCGGGATCAACCGGCAGCCATGGCTCACCCGCCGAGAAGCCGGCATGCGGCTTGTCCGCTTCCCATGGGATCGGCGTGCGCGCACCGTCCCGTCCGAGCGTGCGCGGCCAGTTGGCGATCGCTTCGGGATCCTTGAGGTGCTCGAAGGGTACGTTCGCCTGAGGCAAGCCGAGCTCCTCGCCCTGGTAGATGAAAGCATTGCCGCGCAGGGCGAGCAGGAGCAGAAGCAGGAGGTCAGCAGCCTGCTTGCGGTCGCCGGCGGCGGCCCAGCGGCTGACGGCACGCGGGGCGTCATGGTTCGAGAAGGCCCAGCTCGGCCATCCCTCCGAACCGGTGCCTGTCCACTGGTTCAGCGAGCGTGCCACACGGTCGGGCGAGAGGCTCTTGGCATAGAGAAAGTCAAAGCTGTAGGCGGAGTTCAGCCGGCTGTCGCCCTCGGTGAACCGCTTCATTTCATCGATCGGGTCCGGGCCGCCGATTTCGGCCACGGTGAACTTGCCGTCATAGGTGTCGAGCAGGGCGCGGATACGCTCCAGGAAAGCCGGGACCTCGGGCTGCGACATCGAATAGATGTGGCGCTGCATGTCGAATGGCCGGGTCACAAGGTCCATCGGCAGGCCGGACGGCGGATTGTCCCGCAGTTGCCGGTCATGCATGGCAAAGTTGATCGCATCCAGCCGGAAGCCGTCGACGCCGCGATCCAGCCAGAACTTCGCCGCCGCGAGCAAGGCGTCCTGAACCTCCGGATTATGGACATTCAGGTCGGGTTGTGAGGGCAGGAAGTTATGGAAGTAGTATTGCTGTCGCCGCGCATCCCATTTCCATGACGTGCCGCCGAACACGGACTGCCAGTTGTTCGGCGGGGATCCGTCTTCTTTGGGGTCTGCCCAGACATACCAGTCGGCCTTGGGGTTTGTCCGGCTCTCCCGGCTTTCGGTGAACCAGGCATGCTCGTCCGATGTGTGGGAATAGACCTGGTCGATGATCACCTTCAGGCCGAGCGCATGTGCCCGTTCGACAAGCCGGTCGAAATCCTCCAGCGAACCGAACATCTGGTCGACATCGCAATAGTCCGAGACGTCGTAGCCATAATCCTTCATCGGCGACTTGAAGAAGGGCGAGAGCCAGACAGCATCCACACCCAATGAGGCAATGTGGTCCAGCCGCTTGATGATGCCTTTCAGGTCACCAATGCCGTCGCCGGTCGTATCCTGGAAGCTGCGTGGATAGATCTGATAGATGATCGCCCCCTTCCACCAGGGGGCGTTCAACGTATCGCGTTCGGATGGACGGCGCGCGAGCGCATTGTCTGGACATTCACTCATTTCAATACTCATGGATTAGCCCTGCTCACTGTAGCAAACTAGGAAGTCGAGCGGGGCAACTGTTATCGGATAGCTCCCGGGCGAAGACGCGGCAGGGGCGCAATCTCCGTGCAGCGAGGCCCACTCAGCGGACAGGCCTGATACCGAAAGGTTCAGCGTGCGCGCCTCTTCGTCGGCGTTGAAGACGATAAGGTATTCTCGCGTGCGGTCTTCATTGAAGCGGGACATGGCAAACAGGCCGCCCTCTTCGTCAGAGTGGCGGATCACCTGCTTGCCGCGGCGCAGGGCAGGGTGCGCCATGCGGGTCGCGGCCATTTCAGCGATGGCGCTAAAAAGCGGATGCCGGGTGTCGAAGTTCACATCACCCGTCGTGGCCTGCGTGCCGACGAGATCATTGTCGTTGTAATCGGCAACCTGGCTCTCGAACATGTTCTCGCGCGCGGCTCGGTCATGGCCATCGGAAACGAAGCCCTGCTCGTCGCCATAGTAGATGGTCGGCACGCCGCGTGAGAAGATCAGCATGGCATGGGCAAGCTTCAGGCGGGCGAGCATCTCCTCATCCGTCATGTCCGGATCTGCCTCACGCAGGAAACCGGCAAAGCGGCCCATATCGTGATTGCCGAGAAAGGTCGGCAGGATGGCAGCTGTCTCCAGGCCGTCGGCATAGGAATGATCGACTTCGAACAGCTCTTCCAGCCGCCGCGCCGGCGCGCCGTTGACGACAATGTCCTGCAGGACGCTCTGCAGGGCGAAGTCGAGCACGGAGGTCAGCCTGTCACGCGTCGTATAGGCGGAGAGGCGCCCGGCATCGAACTCGTACACTTCGCCGAAGACGTGGAAGTGATGGATGCCAAGGCTCCTGGCATGCGCCTCCATGGCGGGCACGAAAGCCTGCCAGAATTCCGGGTTCACATGTTTGGCGGTGTCGATGCGGAAACCATCGACGCGGTAGTCGGTGATCCACTGCTTGTAGATGTCGATGAAGCCTGCCACGACGCGGGGGTCCTCGGTCATCAGGTCGTCGAGGCCTGCGAAATCCCCGAACCGCGAGCTCTCGCCCTCAAAGGCGGAATTGCCGCGATTGTGGTAGTAGATTGGATCGTTCAGCCAGGCGGGCGTTTTCGCTGATGCTTCATTCGCCGGCACAAAGGGATGGTAGGCCCAGTCCGGATTGTCGAGGGCTTTGAAGTTTTCCGCGGTTTGATACGCCGCATCGCTGCCCAGGAAACCTTCATTGATGACCGGGCCATCCGGACCGCCTTCGGTCGTCCATGGATAGGCGCCCTTGCTGCGGTAGACGCAGCCCTCTTCACCCACTTCATCGCCCGGCGCAGCGGTCTCGCTGCATTCGCGGTACTGGATTACATCGGCCGTGTGGTTGGTGATGATGTCCATGTACACCTTCATGCCGCGGGCATGGGCCGCCTCGACAAAAGCCTTGAAGTCCTCCCGTGTGCCGAGATGCGGATCGACATTGGTGAAGTCGGTAATCCAGTAGCCATGATAGGCAGCACTCTCGAGGCCGGGCGGGCCCTGCACGGGTTTGTTCTCGAAGATTGGCGTCAGCCAGATCGCGGTCGCGCCGAGCGCCTCGATATAGTCTAGCCGGCTGGTCAGGCCTTTCAGGTCGCCACCGTGATAGAAGCCATTATCGGTCGGGTCGAAGCCATGGTCCAGCCGATCTCCGGAAATGCCGCCTCTGTCGTTTGACGGATCGCCATTCTCGAACCGGTCCGGCATGACGAAATAGATGATCTCGTCCTGGGGCAGGCGATCCTCCAATGGCGGCAAGGGCTTGGCATCCGGGGCCTGAGCCAGGCTGGTGCAGCCGGCTGCGGCGAGCAGCGTGGCGAGGACTCCGGCGCGCAGGTATGCGGATGTTCTGGTCATGGGGGCGCTCCCTCTTTGCTGCGGATGTTCTTTTGTCTATTTCCGCAAACTTTTGCATTGGTAGCATGCGAGTTAATTCACGCAAGATGCTATCCGCAAAATCTTTGAAAAACCTTTTAAGATTGGGGTTTTTGGGGATTGGAAAGCGTGCCCCCAATGGCGTTCCCGATTCGTGTTTTTGAAAAATTTGAATTGACTTGCAAAAGTTTGCAATACAGTCTGGGGTCTATAAAAGACGGCCAAACGGGAGGGTCACACCATGAAAACAACGCGCATCGCATCCGCATTTTCCATGGCTCTGATGGCTGGTGCCGCGATCGCGTGCGCGGCTCCGCAAGCCTTCGTCGCCCAGGCGCAGGCACCGGACGCGGTCGCTCCCTCTGAGGTTTTCACCGTCAGCTCTCCGGATGGGCGCACGCGCGTCGAGGTCACGGCCCGCGATGGCCAGCCTGTCTATTCGGTCGAGCGCGATGGGAAGACGATTGTCGGTGTCTCGAAATTGGGTCTGCGCTTTGCCGAAGGCGCCGATCTTGACCGGGGCTTTTCGGCTGTATCGGCCAACCGGGCGGTCGTCGATACGCAATGGTCCCAGCCTTGGGGTGAGCGGACCATCGTTCAGGACCGGCACGAGGAGGTTTCCGTGCGGTTTGCCTCGACAAGCGGTCCGGAGCGGGCGTTTACCCTTCGGGTTCGCGTATTCGATGAGGGGGTCGCTTTCCGTTACGAAGTGCCGGACATGGGAGAGCGCGCTCTGGTGGACGAAATCACGGAATTCGCCGTCGATCCTGATGCGATGTCCTGGTGGACGCCGGCAGGCGAGTTCAACCGGTACGAATATATCTACAAGACCACGCCGGTGCGCGACATGTACCGGGTTCATACCCCTTTTACACTGAAAATGGACTCTGGTGAGACCGCCGGTCCATACGTCGCGATCCACGAAGCCGCCCTGATCGACTATGCCGGGATGTGGCTGGACCAGCGCCGGGCCGGTATACTGGAGGCTGAGCTCGCTCCGCGCCATGACGGGGTCAAGGTGCGGGTCAGCGGCGCTTTCAATACGCCCTGGCGGGTGATCCAGATCGGCGATACGGCCGCCGACCTGGTCAACGGCTCCGACATCTACCTCAACCTCAATGAGCCGAACACGCTTGGTGATGTCTCCTATTTCACGCCCGGCAAATATGTCGGGATCTGGTGGGGCATGCACATCAACAAGTACACTTGGGGCTCAGGCCCCAAGCATGGCGCGACAACGGAAAACACCAAGCAGTATATAGACTTCGCCGCTGAGAATGGCTTCTCCGGCGTGCTGGTCGAGGGGTGGAACATTGGTTGGGACGGAGACTGGTTCAGCAATGGCGACCTGTTCCGTTTTGCTGAGCCCTATCCGGATTTCGACATTGAAGCACTGTCGGATTATGCCGCCTCGAGAGGCGTGGAGCTGATTGGCCACCACGAAACCTCAGCCAATATCGCAAACTATGAAGCCCAGCTCGAAGACGCGTTCGAGCTCTACCGGGAAAATGGCTATTCCACCGTCAAGACAGGCTATGTCGCCGATGCGAGCGACCTCGTCTTTCATGATGATGAGGGCATTCGCCGCTATGGCTGGCATGACGGGCAGGAGCGGGTCGTCCATGACCTCAAGGTTCTGAAAAAGGCGCATGAATATGGCCTCGCGATCAACGCTCATGAGCCAGTCAAGGATACCGGCCTTCGCCGCACCTATCCGAATGCGGTCAGCCGCGAGGGCGCCCGAGGCATGGAGTTCAACGCCTGGGGTACGCCGCCCAACCCGCCAGAGCACACGGCGATCCTTCCCTTTACCCGCCTGCTCGCCGGTCCGATGGATTTCACGCCAGGCATCTTCGACCTGATGCCGAATGGCGAGGATGACCAGAACCGCGTGCAGACGACGCTTGCCAAGCAGCTCGCCCTCTATGTGGTCATCTACAGTCCGGTGCAGATGGCCGCTGACCTGCCGGAAAACTATGAGGCAAATCCCGAGCCCTTCCAGTTCATCAAGGATGTGCCCGCGGACTGGGAGCAATCCATTGCGCTGGATGGAGAGGTTGGCGATTTCATCGTCCAGGCCCGCAAGGATAGCAATTCCGACAACTGGTATGTCGGTGCATTGACCGATGAGGAGGCGCGCACGGTCAGCATTCCGCTCGGCTTTCTCGACAAGGGGCGTGCCTATACAGCTGAGATCTATCGTGACGGACCGGACGCCGACTGGAAGACGAATCCTTACGCGATCACGCTCGAGACGCGCGATGTGACGGCGTCCGACATCATCGAAATTCCGCTCGCCACGTCGGGCGGAGCGGCTATCCGGCTGATTGCTGAATAGGCTGCCAGAAAAACACTATGGTGCCCGCGCGCCCAAATAGAACAATGGCGCGGGCTGGGAGGAAGAGGATGCAGAAACCCAAGCTGAGCTTCGGCCAGATCTGGAACATGTGTTTCGGATTTCTCGGTATCCAGATTGGATTCGACCTGCAGAACGGCAATGTGAGCCGGATCTTCCAGACACTTGGGGCCAGCATCGACTCGCTTCCGATCCTCTGGATCGCCGCCCCGCTCACCGGCCTCATCGTCCAGCCCATCGTTGGTCATTTTTCAGACAAGACCTGGGGGCGTTTCGGCCGGCGCAGGCCATACTTCCTTGTCGGGGCGATATTTGCGTCACTTGCCCTCTTCGTCATGCCGAACAGTCCGGCGCTCTGGATCGCGGCGGGCACGTTGTGGATCATGGACGCATCGCTGAACATTACCATGGAGCCGACCCGCGCCTTTGTCGGGGACATGCTCCCCGATCGCCAGCGCACGACCGGCTATGCCATGCAGAGCTTCTTCATCGGTCTGGGGGCCGTGATTGCCGGCGCGCTGCCCTGGTTGATGACCGAGTTTGGCGTCTCGAATACCGCACCCGAGGGTGAAATCCCGATGACTGTGCATCTCGCTTTCTATATTGGTGGCGCCGCGCTGTTCCTGGCTGTCCTGCTGACGGTGCTCACAACGCCGGAATACTCGCCGGAGCAGATGGAGCAGTTCGAGGCAGCGCGGCGTGAAGCGCTCGGGCTTGGTGAGGCCATTGATGACGACTCCCCGCCGCGTTCGGCGGGCGCTTTCTTCAGCGGTGGCCTGGCCTGGCTCGCGATTGGTCTTCTGCTGGGTGGTTTTTTCTGGGCGGGCATGATGGACCCTCGCCCATCCTGGCTCACCTGGCTCGGCGATGTCGAATTCAAGCAGGACCTCTACGTCTTCGCGGCCCTGATTGCAGGATTTGGCATCATTCAGGTCGCGGCAGGCGCCATGCGCTCCCGGGGGCGGGATCGCAACGGTTTCATGGAAGTCGTCGGCGACCTGTTCCGCATGCCGATCACCATGCGCCAGCTCGCAACCGTCCAGTTCTTTTCCTGGTTCGGCCTTTTCGCCATGTGGATCTACGGCACGCCGGCGGTCGCTGACCATCATTATGGTGCAACGGATGCGGCGACGGCGCTCTACCAGGATGCGGGCAACTGGTGGGCCCTTCTCGGCGCGGTCCGCAACGGCGTCGCTGCCGCGGCTGCGCTTGCTATTATCTGGCTCGCCGCGCAGGTGGACCGGCGCCGCTTGCATGCGACCTGCCTGTTGCTCGGCGCAATCGGGTTTGCCGGAATGGTGCTGATTGATGATCCGGCACCGCTCGTCCTGCCCATGGTGGGTGTGGGGGTTGCCTGGGCGGCAATCGTGTCGGTGCCCTATGCGATCCTCGCCGGCTCCGTGCCCGCGCGGAAAATGGGCATCTATATGGGCATCTTCAACATTTTTATCGTGGTGCCCCAGCTTGTCGCTGCGACGTTGCTCGGCTTCCTGCTGCGTACCTTCTTCGGCAATGAGCCGATCTGGGCCTTCGCAATCGCCTCGGCCTCCTTCACCTGTGCCGCGATCGCTGTGCTCTTTGTTTCTGACATTCCCGAGGACGCTTCGCCTGAACCGCTGGGAGCCGACGCATGATCCGCCTCTTTGCCACAAGTCTGACAGCGCTCGCGCTCGCGGCCTGCGCTTCGACGCAGCCGCCCGCGGCCGACATTCCTTCGCGCTGGGCCCCGCAGCCCTACGTCCAGGTCGATCATCCTGACTGGGCGGATGACGCTGTCCTTTACCAGCTCAATACCCGCCAGTTCACCGAGGAAGGTACATTCGCCGCTGCGGAGCTTGAGCTCGACCGTCTCGCCGATCTCGGCGTCGATATCATCTGGCTGATGCCCATCCATCCTATCGGCGAAAAGAACCGCAAGGGCAGCCTCGGTAGCCCCTATTCGGTCAGGGACTATTACGGCGTGAACCCGGAATTCGGCACGCTCGAAGACCTGAAATCCTTTGTCGACGCCGCCCATGAGCGCGGCATGCATGTCATCCTCGACTGGGTCGCCAACCACACCGCCTGGGACAATCCGCTCGTTGAGCAGCATCCTGACTGGTATGAGCGCGACTGGGACGGCGACTTCATGCCAACCCGCTGGTGGGACTGGTCGGATATTATCGATCTTGACCATTCCCATCCGGAGCTGCGCGAATACATGGCCGGTGCGATGCGCTACTGGGTCGAAGAGGTCGGCATCGACGGCTACCGCGCCGATGTCGCCGGCTACATTCCGCTCGACTTCTGGGAAGAGGTTCGCGCCGAACTTGATAGCGTGAAACCCGTCTTCATGCTCGGAGAGTTCGATCAGCGCGACATTCACAGGCGCGCCTTTGATGCGTCTTATGCCTGGGAGTGGAAGAACATCATGCACGCCATCGGCAAGGGCGAGGCGAAGGCCAACGCCCTGTTTGGCTACTATTCCGGCAATGAGAGCGTCTGGCCGCACGACGCCTACCGGATGACATACACCGCCAATCACGACCAGAACTCCTGGGACGCCGCCGCGCCGGATTTTTACGGTCCCGCCTATGAAAGCGCCATTGTCCTCTCCTTCGTCGGCGAGGGCATTCCGCTCATCTATAACGGGCAGGAAGCCTTTAATGAGAAACAGCTCGAATTTTTCGAGAAAGATCCGATCCAGTGGCGCGACCATCCAATCGAAAACCTGTTCAGGGCGCTGATCGAGCTCAAGACGGAAACGACGGCGCTCCACAATGGGGCGGCTGGCGCGCGCATGGTGCCGGTGGTGAATACCGCACCCGAGGGCGTGCTGAGTTTTTCGCGCATGGATGAAAATGGCGGTGTTTTGGCCGTCATGAACCTGTCGCCGCGCGATCAGGTGGTGCAGTTCACCGATGGTCCTTATGCCGGTCAGTATACGGAATATTTTTCGGGTGAGCGCGCGGTGCTCGATGCGGAGATTGAGCTGGACCTGCCAGCCTGGAGCTACCGGATCTATGTCCGCTGAGCGGTCAGGTGCGAACCTTCAGGAAGGTGTTCACCGTCAGGCGCGGGTCCGCGCCAGGCTGACCGATCTGTTCGGGCTTCAGGACATCACCCGAATGAAGCCGGTAGCCCCGGTAGATCACCATGCGGTTAAAAGCGGCCTCGACGCTGCCAATACGCTCGAAATGATGGGTGGAGCCCGAAAAGTAGGCGGCAGGCGGAAGGCCATCGCGAGTGGCTTCAGCCTGCAAGCTGGCCGTATAGGGCTGGAGCCTGTCTTCGGTGACGGTCTCGTAGCCGGTCGCGCAATGCCGGTAAAAGCTCGTGCCGCCCGCGTCTGCCGGACAAAGATAATGGAGCAGGGCGAGGTAGGATTTGTCGGTACTGTCGAAGTGCGGAAGCCGCTGGATCGGCGTGAGCGCTTCGGGACGTGTTGTCACGACGGAGAAGTTGCACTCCACCAGCGCAGCGCCCTTGCCGGCCTCGAACACGTCAGTGAGCAGGTCCTTCAGGAGGCTCATCCGTTCGGCAAGATAAGCCGAAGGTGCCGACGCGCGCTGGCCCGGATAGTGACGCCCGGCGGGCCCAAAGATCGAGGCTGCAGACTGGCGCACAAGTGCGTCAGGGTCGCTATAAAAACCATCAATAATTACAATGGGTTCGCCTTCGTTCCCGAAGCGTTTGATGGACACGCTTACATAGGTTTCGGAGCGGGTGCTGGTCATCGTGATCAAACTCCTGGCGCGGGTGAGCAGAGTATACCAGCAAGCTGTGCTACCAAGCGCAAATACCGTGGGGAGTGCGTCGCATGAAGTCCGGACCGGTTCAGAAAGTTGTGATCGCTGGCGGTGGCTCGGCGGGCTGGATGACGGCAGCGGCACTCGCCAATGCCACGCAGGGTAGTTGCGAGATCACGCTGGTCGAGTCCGAGGAGATCGGCACCATCGGCGTGGGTGAGGCGACCATACCGCCCGTGAAGTATTTCAATGCCCGTCTCGGGATAGATGAGGCGACCTTTCTGCGGGAGACGAGCGGGACGTTCAAGCTGGGCATTGAATTCATCAACTGGACACGTGACGGGCACGCCTACTTTCATCCATTCGGCCAGTACGGCGCCGAGTTCGACGAGGTTCCATTCTATCAGTATCTTATCCGCGAGCTGATCGCCGGGCGTGAATCATCCGTAGACGGTTATTCGATGGCATGGGCGGCGGCGAAAGCCGGAAGGTTCGAACATCCCGCTCGGGATCGGCGGCTGATCCAGTCGACCTTTGATTATGCCTATCATTTCGACGCGACACTCTATGCCCGCTTTCTCCGGAGGTATGCCGAGCAGCGCGGCGTAACCCGTGTCGAGGGCCGCATGGTCGATGCGATGCAGGATGGCGAGACTGGCTTTGTGCGTTCGGTGACACTGGAGGACGGCCGGGCGTTCAACGGCGACCTCTTTATTGATTGTACCGGCTTCTTTGGCCTTCTCATTGAAAAGACTATGAAAACCGGTTTTGAGGACTGGTCTCACTGGCTTCCTTGCAACCGGGCCGTGGCGGTCGCCTGCAAGGCAGATGAGCCGCTTCTTCCGTATACGAAATCAACCGCGAAGACAGCCGGCTGGCAGTGGCGTATCCCGCTGCAACACAGGGTCGGCAACGGCTATGTCTTTTGTGACGACTACCTCTCACCGCAAGACGCTGAATCAGAATTGCTGGCCAGCCTCGAGGGTGAGCCGTTTGCGGAGCCGAGACATTTACGGTTCCAGACCGGACGCCGGAAGAAATTCTGGAACGGCAATGTTGTCGCCATCGGTCTCTCCGCAGGGTTCATGGAGCCGCTGGAATCGACCAGCCTGCACCTGATCCAGTATGGCATCATGCGCCTTCTCGCCATGTTTCCCGGCCGGGACATGTCACCCCTGCTGGCAGAAGAGTACAACGCGCTCACGGCGGCCGAGTATGAGCGGATCCGCGATTTCCTTATCCTGCATTACAAGGCGACCGAGCGGCGCAGTGACGGTTTCTGGCGTCATTGCAGCGAAATGGATGTGCCCGAACGGCTTGCCTACAAGATCGACCATTTCCGCAGCCACGGCATGATCGTCTCGGACGAGCGCGAACTGTTCACCAATCCGAGCTGGATCGCCGTTTATCTGGGGCAAGGCGTGGTGCCTGAGCGCGCGCCAGCGCTGTCTGGCATGAGGGCCGCGGTTCCCGTCGCCGAGCGCCTCGGCCAGGTGCGTTCTGCCATGAAGGAAGCGGTTGCCGCGATGCCGGATCATCGCGCCTTTATCGAACGCTATTGCAAATCCGCCTTGCAGTGAGATCGCAGGAAATCCGCATGTTCCGGAAGCTGAGCCGTGGCTCTTTCTACGATGGATCCAGTATCAGACAGGAAGCGCGACAGTTGCTCTGATGACAGACGGTTGGCCATGGCGTGATAGGCCTCAGGCATCAGGCCTTGGCCAATCATGACCTGGGCCCAGCTCGACTCGCGGAACAGGTCCTCGGGCTCGGTATGGAGAAGCCCGCCGCCGGCAAACAGGTCCATCTTCGCTTTCAGGCTGTCAGGCACGTCCATGTTCGCGCAGTAGCGCCAGAACTCCGTGTCGTCCCGGTCTGTTCGATGATAGTGCAGGATCAGGAAGTCCCTCACCAGCTCATATTCATGTCCGACGCGCCGATTGTATTCGGCGATGTTTGCCGGTTCGAACCTGCGCGTCGGGAAGAGCTCGATCAGGCGGGAGACATTGGACTGGATAAGGTGAATGGAAGTCGACTCAAGCGGTTCGAGGAAGCCGCTCGACAGGCCGATCGAGACGCAATTTTTCGCCCAGAACTGTTCGCGCCGGCCGGTGGTGAAGCGCAGCGGTTTCGGATCAGACAAGGGCGCGCCATCAAGATTGCTCACCAGGATTTCGGCTGCACGTGCTTCGTCGATAAAGCTGTCGCAGAAGACGTGGCCGTTTCCGGTGCGGTGTTGAAGCGGGATGCGCCATTGCCAGCCGGCCTCGCGCGCCATGGCTTTGGTATAAGGCAGGAGCGGCTCAGTCTTCTGCGACGGCACGGCGAGCGCCCGGTTGCAGGGGAGCCACTTCGACCAGTCGATATAGTCGATGCCCAGCGCGCCATCGATCAAAAGTCCGCGAAAGCCCGAGCAGTCGATAAAAAGGTCGCCGGCAACCTGCTCACCATTCGCGAGCTGGACGGACTCGATAAAGCCGGTCTCGCTGTTGAGATGGCTGGCCGAAATCCGCCCTTCGACCCGGTTGACGCCGGCGGCTTCGGCAAAACGGCGAAGATAGGCGGCGTAGAGGCCCGCATCGAAGTGGAAGGCGTAGGCCAGGCCCGTCATCGATGTATTGCCGACCCGCTCCATGCGTCCGAACTTGTTCGCATAGGCCGCGCGATGATGAAGCGAAAAGTCCCACAGGCTCGATGCGCTGCCCTCGGCGCGGGCACGCAGCCAGTAGTGGTGAAAGTGGAGGCTCGCCAGGTTGATGCCCGGATCTCCGAAAGTATGGATGTAGCGCTCGCCAATGCGGCCCCAGTCCGAAAATTCGATACCGAGCTTGAAGCTCGCGCGGGTTTCGCGGACGAACTCATCTTCATCAAGGCCCAGCATGCCGTTCAGCCGGCGGATCTGCGGGATCGTCGCTTCGCCAACGCCGACCGTGCCTATCGCTTCGGATTCGATCAGCGTGATAGTGATGGAGGAGGGCAGTAGCTTTGCCATGGCCGCAGCCGTGATCCAGCCCGCTGTGCCGCCGCCGACGATCACGACTGTCTCGATCTGGACACTTGTCATGCGTGCTGTTTCCTTGCCCCTGGCTCGGCGCCAACTTAGCGGCGCGGGAGAGATAAAAAAGGCCCGCCCTCGGATGAGGAAGGCGGGCCCTGTTCACGATTTAGGAGGAGAACCAGGCCCTAGAAGGACTTGGAAATCGTGAAGTTGTAAGTCGTGCCGTAAAGTTCGTGGCGGCTTGGGAACCTTACCGTCGGATCCACGGTCTGGTTTTCCGTCACGAAAGGCTCGTCGGTCAGGTTGAACACCTCGAAATTCACACCGAAGCCTTCCAGCGGTCCCTGGTCCCATTCATAGCCGACCTGGAGGTCAACGATGGTCTCGTCCAGGGCCTGAGCGCCCGACAGCGAGCCGTCGAAGTTCTGGACTTCGGAGAGGAATTCCGACCGGTGACGCGCGCTCACGCGGGCCCGCCAGCCATGGTTCTCGTAGTAGACGTCGCCAGACCATACCGTGTCGGAGTAGCCTGGGATGGCCAGTGATCCGCCGTTACCGTCGTCGAGCTCATTGTCGGCATAGGTGTAGCTGGCATTGAAGCCAAACCCTTCGAGCGCCGGCGGCAGATAGTCGTCGAGGCTCATTCGGAGCGTCGCCTCGAAGCCTGTGATCGAGCCCTCCGTGAAGTTCTCCGGTCCGCTCAGGACGACCGGTGCGATTTCCGGATTGGCGTCGAGGAAGTCGCCTAGGCCACCGGCCCGGATCGATTGCGTGCCGTCGATCAGGAAGTCGCGCTGGACGACCCAGTCCGTGAGTTCCTTGTGGAAGAGGGCGAATGAGACCGCCGTCGTTGCGCCGAAATACTTCTCGAAGGCGAGGTCGAACGAGGTCGACTTGTAGGGACGCAGGAACGGGTTGCCGCCGCTCTGCGTGAAGCAGGTCCGTCCGGCTTGCGGATTGACCGTGCCAACGGCATCCGGCAGCTGGTCTCCATTCGTATCGGCGCAAACCAGATTGTTGGTCTCCAGAGACTGGTTGGCTGCCAGCTGGTCGAGGCGCGCGCGGGTCAGAGTCTGGGCGGCCGCAGTCCGGATGAAGGTATCCGGCATCACCTCGAAGCTGAGGTTCGCGCTCGGCAGGAAGTTGGTGTAGCTCTCTTCGACATCCTGGATAAACTGGTTGGCGCCAAAGTTAAGCGTTCCAGTCGAGCTCTGCGTCGTATCGATGTACTGGAAGCCAAAATTGCCGCGGACCGGCACGCCGCCAAGCTCGTCATCGATTTTGGCCATGGCGTAGAAGGTCTGGATCTCTTCTTCGACCATCCATTCGGTATCGAACGTCGCCTTTTCCACCGTATAGGTGCCGTCGTTCAGCATGCGGCCGGTGCGGTAGGCGATCATGTCGAAACCGATATCGCCAGAATCCGTCTTGCCCGCGATGGCGTTGGACGGGATGGCGAGCGATCCGTTGACGAAATCCGGACCGGCGCGGAGGAAGGCTTCGTTGGAGTCGAAGGTCTTTTCGCGCTGGGTGTACAGGAAGCCGCCGACCAGGCCGGTGATGAATGGAAGCTCCATGTCGTACTCGGCTTCCAGGCGGATCTGGTCGAGTTCGTCCTCGATCTTCGGCTCTTTGATGAAGCCGACCTGGCCCCAGCCACCCGGATCGGTCAGGAGCACGACCGACGGATCGGTGTAGTCCAGGTCGTGATCGATCGAGTACTCGCCATCATTCGGGAAATTGAAGGTCAGCGTGTCGAAGGGGCCCGCGCCGGCGAAACCGGTGCCGGCATAGGACTCGTAGTCGATGTCATTGCGATCGAGGGTCGAGCGCGAAATGTCACCGGTCAGGGTCAGCCGGTCCGTGACGTCGTAGGACGAGTTAATGCCATAGGCCCAGATTTCGGCCGTGTTGCCCTCTTCGTCCGTGCGCAGGATCGGGTTGACCGGAGCGTAAGTGGCGCTGTCGGCAAAGCCGCTTGATCCCGTGATGTTGGTCAGGGCCGGGCTGGAATTGGCCCATGAAGCGACCGGCGTTTCAACACCCCGGAAGATGCCGGAATCCTCAGTATCGGTGTAGAAGGTATCGATTGTCGTGCGCCAGCGATCGGTTGGCTCGAACTGCAGGGAGCCAGCGATGGATGTCCGCTCGAAGTCCCGTGACACGACGCCCGTTCGGGGGTTGTCGGAGGGATACACAAGCCCGGTCGTGCCGTCGATGCTGGTCTGGCCGTCATTGGTTTTCAGCTCGCGCGAGTAGTACTGCGTCGGGTTCGACTGGACCGTGGCGGCGAGCGCCCAGCCGATCGTGCCGGCTTCGTTCTGATCGATATAGGATCCGAAATAGCGGAACCCGTCATCGTCGAAGTCGGGGTTCAGCTGGCCATTGTCATTAACCGTGTACTTGGCCGACAGGTTTATGCGGCGGTCACTGTAATCGAGCGGGCGCACGGTACGCAGGTCGACGGCACCGGCAATGCCGGTCGCTGCGAGGCGCGCATCCGGGGTCTTGTAGACCACGCCCTGCGAGACAAGCTCGGACGGAAACTGGTCGAACTCGACGCCGCGATTGTTGCCGGCGGAGACCACCTCACGGCCATTCCAGAGCGCGAGCGAGAAGTCCGGCCCCAGGCCGCGGATGGAAATCTGCTGCGAGCGGCCACGAACGCGCTGTGCGGTGACGCCGGGCAGGCGGGCCAGCGAGTCGGCGATTGAGAGATCCGGCAGCTTGCCGATATCTTCCGCCGAGATGGCCTCGACAATCGACGTCTCGTTCTTTTTCAGGTTGAGAGAGTTCTGGATGGAGCCGCGAATGCCGGACACCGTGACTGTGCTCAGGCGTGCGGTTTCGTCTTCACCGTCCGCAGCTGTCTCGTCGCCGTTTTGTTGCGAGGCCGCCGGGGCCTCTTCCTGAGCAAAAGCTGCCGAGCTGCTGAACAGCAAGGCACTGCCCGCGACGCCTGCAAGAAGACCCTGCCGGATCGAGTCCGTGAAAATCATATTTTCCTCCCTGACGCTTTGCGCCCGATTTTTTTAACCCGCCCCTGTGTCGCAAAAATTCGCAAACTTTGCAAACGGGAAATCGAAAAAAATTTGTAAAGCCGGCGTAGATTACCCATAAGTGAGGCGAAAACGCTACAGTTTACACGGTTTTCGGGGACTCGAAAATAATGCAAAACTTGCAAAAAATAATGCAAACGCAGTGATGGTTTAGCAGATTTTCAGTCATGGTCGGTGTGGTTTGCCCCTCATGGGTAGCCGATGCCGTGTTGGAATCGGGGGCGCGCGCTGAGGGTGTGAGGCCTTCGGCTGAGCCAAAATGCAGCCCGGCTGCGCCGCATGTGTTTCGGGTTTATGGAATGTAAATCTGAATCGGTTTCAGCAGATTGAAACGATTGTCCAAAACCGACCGGGGCGAGTGCGCATGCTCGAGCTTTTCCTGGCGCCTGCTGCTGTTGCAGGCGCTCAACCTGAAACCGTCATCGTTCAGCCTGAGCCACTGCCGCCGGGCGTGCGGCGCATGCTTTCGGCTGCGATGCGTTTTGACGATCCGGAACAGGCAGAAGCTGTCATCTCGGCGGCCAAGTCAGCCTATCCCGACCAGGCCGGTCAGATCGACCGTTTCGTTGAAGAGCTTCAGAAACCCGTTGCGCCTCTCAAGATTGCGCCACTGGTCGTGGTCGCGCCGGTCGATGTGCAGATCGAGGAAGCGGAGCTGGAGAAGCCCACCTACTGGGATGATCTCAACGCGGAACTCACGCTGAACGCCGTTCAGACCAAGGGCAATTCGGACACCTTCCACCTCGGCATGCACGGCAAGGTCAATCTCATGCGCCGGGCCCAGATCCACAGGCTTGAAGGTTACGGCAATGCGTCCCGGGCCAATGGCGTACAGAACCAGAGGAACTGGGGCGCGTCCTATCAGCTGGATACGCTTTGGACTGACAGGTATTTTGGCTATGTCCGTGGCTCAATTGACCGTGATGCGTTCTCGGGTTTCGAGACCAGCGCATTCGCCGGCGTCGGAGCCGGGACATATCTGGTCCAGCAGGACGCGCTGACGATTCGCAGCGAGCTGGGGCCGGGATACCGTTTGCTGAAGCTGTCGGAAGAGGACAGGAGCATTGACGGCGTTGGCATCTACGGGTCCTTCGAACTCGACTGGGCCGTTAATGAGGACTGGAACTTCGAATTCGACTCCAAGGCCACGCTTTCGGAGCCGACATCGACCTTCAATCCGACGCTTCGTCTGAATGCCGCTGTAACCGACCAGGTGCGCGCGGGCGTCTCATATGACTTCCGGTATGAAACGGACCCGCCCCTGATGAGCGAGAATTACGATTCCAGCCTGAAGTTCGATGTGATGTTCCATTACTGAGCGGCGCGTTCAGCCTGCGCAGCTTTCCTCAAGCGATTCCAGTTCAGCTATGGAAACCGCGATGTCGTGGTCTGACAGGGAATGCTTCTCCGACAATTCATTCCATTGCTGGCGTGATTGAGACACCAGGGCGCAGCCTTCAGCCATTTTGCCCGCCTTCAGGTAAATGCCTGCATAGAGGGAGAGGCTGTAGGCCCACTCGCGCTTTGCGCCAAAATTGTCGGGCGATCGCTCGAACTCGTCGAGGCTGTAGCGTTTCGCCTTTGCGGCGGCCGCGATGGCTTCGGCATGCTGGCCTTCATAGGAAAGCGTTTTGGCAATTTCGTCCTGTACGCCGCCAAGCATTCGCTGCAGCCACGCATCGTCAGGATCGTTTGCGAGCAGCTCTTCGGCGATCTCCCGACTGCGGATCATCTCGGCAAGGGCTTCGGCTGGCCGGTTTTCCGAGCGCAGCACAGCGCCGCGTTCATAATGGATTGTCACCAGCGAGCGGTAAGGCTGTATATTCTCCGGATTGTCGCGATACGATTCAAGGCGAAGACGGACGGCCTCGTCCCAATAGGGAAGGCTGTCGCTCGAAATGCCTTCCTTGTCCGCCCTGCGGACCAAGGCGCGCGCGACCTCGACATTGATCGATCCTAGCAGGAGTTTCGCTTCCGGTTCATCGGGATAGGTTTCAACCAGTGTTTCGCCCGCCGCGAGAGCATCTTTCAGGATTGCGATGCCTTCCTCGTCCTTGTCCATCCAGGGCAGGGGAACGCCTGACATCATCTTTGCCCGTACGAACTGGCGGTGATCGTCGAAGGGCGCGTCCGGCAACAAGGTCAGCTTCCGGTACATCGCGGCCGATTGCTCAGCCAGCTCATGAGAGCGCTGGTTCTGGTCCGAGGAGACATAGAGATGCGTGGAAAGGGAGAACGCGACTTCGCCCAGCGTGCGAACCGCCTGCCTGTCGTCCGGGTGGCTGTCATAAAGAGATTGCGCTTGGCTGTAGGCCGCTTCCAGCATCTCGCCCGCTTCGTCCCGGCGGCCAAGATTGGCATTCTTGGGATTGCCGAGGATGTCGGCCAGGCGCTTGTATCCCCGGCTGGCTTCAAGCTGGACATCCAGCGATGCGCGGGAGTCGCCGCTCAGCGAGTCCAGATAGGTCTGGGCCTCGTCGGCCAGTATTGAGATGGCATGGGTATTCCCGGAAACCTTCTCCATCTCGTCATAGAGGTCGAACATCATGAAGGTTGCGAGTTCCCGGACATCGTCGAATCGCGCATCGGCGGCCATCCGGTTTTCGCTCGCTGAGCGGTAAAGGGCCGTCATGGTGATCAGGCCGCCAATCAGGGCCAGTGTTGCCAGGGCTGTCGCCGTTGCGCCGATACGGTGACGGCTGAGATACTTGCTAATCCGGTAAGGCGTACCGCCCTCGCGAGCTGCAACAACATAGCCCTTGCGATAGCTGGTCACGTCTTCCAGCAGGCTGTCGACCGAGGGGTAGCGGTCTTTCGGATCGCGCGCTGTCGACTTTGCGATGATCGCGTCGAGATCCCTGTCCCGCATGGTTTCGGGGAGCAGGGCGGCGAGGATCTTGCCGAGGGAAAAGATGTCAGAAAGCGTATTTGCACCGCTGCCGGTGGCGCGTTCAGGGGCGGCAAATCCTGGCGTATAACTGAGCATCTCCGGATTGATCGCGTTGGCGGTTTCCTCCTCGTCCTCATGCGGCTTTGCGATACCGAAATCGATCAGTTTCACATAGCCCTCAGGGGTGACGAGGACGTTGTTTGGTGTGATATCTCGATGGATGATGAGGTTTTGGTGGGCATGCCGTACCGCGTCACAAAGGTCGTCAAAAAGCGACAGCCTGGCATCCCGGGCGAGCGAGCGCTCATCGGCCCAGTCGGTGATCGCCATACCGTTGACGCGCTCCATCACGATGAAGGGCGCGCCGTCTTCGGTCTGGCCGCCATCATAGAGGCGGGCGATGTGGGGATGGTTGAGCCGTGCGAGGATGCGCCGTTCCCGCTGGAAGCGTTCGACGAGCGAGTCCGACAGCGCGCCTGGGCGCACGACCTTTATGGCGACGACGTGGTCGAAGTCCTCTGTGTCCCGGTGGCCTTCATAGACTGCTCCCATGCCTCCCTGACCGATCAGACCGGTGATGCGGTAGGCGCCGACGCGTTCTGGAAGGGGGGCGTCCTGGTGGTCCGTGGCGGCGCCGCCGGTCCGCAGAAGGCTGGCATGTCCGGTATCCGCATTGAGCAGCGCGCGAACACGGGCCAGTAAGGCGGTGTCGTCCCCGCAGGCGTCCTTGATCCACGCTTCGCGGCTGTCCGAGGGCTGGTCGAGCGCCTCGGAAAAAATCGTCATCGCCTTGGCGTCAAGCGAATCCGTGCTCATCCCGGGCTGCGTCCTGAAGGCTGTCCAGCAGCCAGGCGCGAGCCACCCGCCACTGGCGCTTGATGGTTGAAACAGACGACCCGGTGACTTCCGATATGTCCTCAAGGCTCAAGCCGCCAAAATAGCGTAGCTCGACGATTTCGGCTTTCTCGGAATCGATCACATTGAGGCGGATAAGTGCCTTTTCGAGGATATCCAGTTCAACGCTGTGAAGCCCGCCATCAGCGATCCTCGAAACCAGCGTGACCTTGCGATGACCGCGCTTGCCCGACTTTTTCTTGCGGGCATGATCAATCAGGGCGCGGCGCATGGCGCGCGCCGACAATGCAAGAAAGTGTGCCTTATCGGTCCACTCGATCTGATCCATATGGATCAGCCGGACGACCGCTTCATGTACAAGGTCACCCGTCGAAAGAGACGCGTTGCTTTCGGATCTCAGCAAAGCGGCTGAAACCTGTCGCAATTCGGAATAGAGCAGCTCGAACAGCCGGTCGCGGGCCGCCAGGTCGCCCTCACGCCACGCGGACAGCAAGTCCTTTGCCGCAGCTGCATCTACAGTTTCCATGCGCGTCCTCCTCGACTGGAAGCCTTCCATAGTTGCGAGCCAATCGCAAGTCTGCTGCCAAATCGCGCGCCGCAAAAATATTTTCGGCCTTGTGACCCGTTCTGCGCCCGGGCTGCGCCTCCTTCTATAGACCCGACGCATTTCGAGGACGCAGACATGCAGGAGACACTGGACCAAATCCCGCCCGAGGCCTGGCCGCTGATCACGCTTCTATTGAACGTGACCATGGCGGTGGCCGCGGTCTGGCTGGCTTTGACGGTATTCGTCTGGTGGCGGCGCTCTGCGTCCAATCTGACCCCGGTCCAGTCGGCTGGAAAGAACAAGGCGGCCCAGCCGGACTTCCTGAACGTCGACCATGCGGCCCGCGAGGCAGCGATTGCACGCGGGGCGACCTATGATGAGGCGCTGGAAAAGCGGGCGAGGGAAGAAGCCATGGTGGGCAAGCGCCGGCCGGTTTCCCTGGCCGGCCGTCTGGCGGGGCTCGTTAGCTTCCTGATGTCCGTCTTTACCTTGGCCACCATGATTTATGGCGCGATCTTCCAGGTCAGCCGCATGGGCTCGATGATGCAGGAGTACTCCTCCATCGAGCGGATGGGGGCGGTGATCGCCAACCATCCCATCGCCTTCGCCGTGACATCGCTTGTCATCATCGTTCACGTCTACCGCTTTTTCAAAAGCCGCCAATGGCAGGAGGGCTGATCCATGGCCTCGCAACCACTCGTACTGACCGACCCGGACCTGCTTGCGGAATTTGTCCGTGAATCCGAATTCAAGGCGTTTCTTGAAAAGCGCTTTGCGACCCCGCCGGACCTTGCCGCGCTGCTGTTCCGCAATGGTGAGCTGATCGACACCTACAAGGGTGCGCACTTTTCAGCAGGTGGGCTGGTCAACGCCGTAAAAAGCGTCGTCGGCGGATCAAGTCATATCGCGATGATGCTCGCCGACCTGAAACCGTTCCAGGTCCAGCTTCCGGTCTTCGGGACGTCCAAGGACGATGTCTACATTGAGGGGCTGGCGACGCTGGAGCTGCAGCTCGACCCGGACAAGCCGTCCAATATCCTTGGCCTGATGAGCGGCGTGTCCCGAAATGAGAGCGATGGGGCTTCGAAGGAATCCGCGCCCTCGGCCGGGCGAAAGAGCCTCTCGCGGATGGATGTGCTGGAACGCATTGCGCCGCATTTCTCCGACCGGGTGATGGAAGCGGCGCTGCGTCAAGTGAACGCCGAGGATATCCGCGGGGAGCGCGGCCTGCAGGACAAGATCCAGGCGGACATGATGCAGGAAGCCGAACGCGTTTGCGGCGATATCGGCGTCATGGTGCGGGCCGTGTCAGTGGAGTGGGCGCTTAGCGATGTCGAACGTGAAGCTCTTCTCCGCGCCCGTCTGAACCGCGAGCAGGACATGCTCGACCACCAGCTGTCGCTGCTGAAGCGGGAGGTGGAACGCCAGTCCGAAGCGACCGAGATTCGGGTTACCGCCAATGTCGACATGGCCAAGCTCGAAAGCGCCAGCGAGGATGAGCTTGCTCACATGGTGCTCAACAGCGAAGTCGCTTTCCTGGACGCGCGCGAGCAGGCGACACGCCGCCAGGAAATGGAGGCGCTTGCCCACGAAATCGAGGTGTTGCGGACCGAACGCGCGGCCAAGCTTGAAAACGACCTCGCTGAGGCGAGCCACCTGACCGACCTGACATCGGAAGCCAGCCGGCTGCGCACCGTCGAGCGCGAAATCGAGCTCCTCGATGCCAAGCACGTCGCCGAGATGAAGAAGATCGGCGCGTTTACCGATGTCGAGATCAGGGAACGCAGCGAGCGGATGGAGCTCGAACTCGCCCGTATCGCGCAGGAGCAGTCTGCCGCCAATCTGCGCAGCCTCATGGACATTGAGCATTCAGGCAAGGATCGCGATACCGACCGCGATATTCGCGGCAAAAAAGCCGAGACCGAAAATGAAATCGCGAAGGTGCGGGCAGACACCGACTCCCGGACGGCGCAATTGCAGGCCGGCGCGAAGATGTCGCCGGAGCAGATTATGGCGATCAATGCGGGCCTGTCGCCGGATGTTGCCAACGTCCTGATTGAGCAGGCCCGGGCAAAAGCCGGTGGCGGCGAAAGCACCATGGAGGCCATGCGCGAACTGGTCAGGGGCGCCGCCGAGGAGCGCGAAGCGGGCCGGCGCCATGAACTCGACATCCTCAAGGCAGGCATGGCCGGGGCCACTGGCGTTGCCCACGGTGCAGGCGGCAAGTCCGGTCATGAGCATGATAGCGGGCTGGAGACCTCTCCGACGACGGTCGATTGTCCGAAGTGCGGGCGAACCCTGCCGGCCAAGGCGAATTTCTGCACCGGCTGCGGACACAAGCTGCGGACCTGATGACATGAGTGCCCCGTCTTCCTCCCATAACCTTCCCGAGCGCACGCAGCAGCCCTGCTGCTACACGTCGGCGCTCGAAGAGGATGCGACGTTCTGCGGTGAATGCGGCAAGCCGTTGATCCGGTGCATGGCGTTCGAGGAATGCGGTGGCCTGCTCGACGATGCGGGACGGTGCACGGTGTGCGTGTCACCGCACCTCCAGATGGCGGCGGGCGCGCAGACTGAAGCGCGTATCGGTGGGGCCGTCGCCATACCCCTGCTGCTGGCAAACCGCTCAGGCGTGGGCCGCCCATTGTTCGTAACGTCCGTATGGAGCAGCGAAGGCTATGGCGAGTGGCGTGAGGTCGATCTCGGCTGGGAGCGGCTGCATGCCGGCGAACAAAGGCCTTTCTCGGTTCGCACCGACCCGCTGGGCCTGGCTGGCATTCATGGACTGGAAGTCCTGATTGCGGTGTCGAGCCACTGGCGGTGGCGCCAGGAGGCCTTCGTCTTTGCCGCTTCACTGACCATCGAGGTCAAGGACGACAGCAAGGCTGCCGCGCCCGTTGTAAATATTGGCGGGCAGAGCGCCGGGCACGGCAACACGGTCTACATTTCAGGGCAGGGGGCGTCGGATACCGTCGCTAAGCGGTCGACTGAAGCGGTCGACCTTGCGCTTGTCCGGGCAGAGAAGCACGAACGCAGGCTGGGACTTCGGGGGACCAGTGAGATGGTGTGGGTGCCGAGAGGCGCCCGCCTTGCGTGGGAGGGGTTTCCGGACGCGGAAACCCCTTTTCCCGGCCCTATCCTGACATCGGACGGGATCCTGTCGGCTGGCCGCAGCCGGACCCGAAGCCAGGGTGGTCCAGGCGATATACGTCTGCTCGTCCGCGACGAGGCCGGCAACATCGACCGTGACCTGAGCCAGCAGATCTCGCGCCGCCATTTCGAGCTCTACATCGAATGTGACCGCCTGATCCTGCGTGTAACGGGCGGTGGCGGTGTCTCAGTCAATGGCAAGGGCTATGGCCGCGACAAGACCGTGGTCCTCAGTGATGGCGACGAGATCGCGCCGCTGCGCGGCTCCGAGGACCGGTTTCGCCTCAAGACCCGCTTTCACAGTGAACATGGCCGGGTGACCGGCATCACTTTCCAGGGCCTTCCGCCCGTTGCCTGATGGAACAGACCTCATGACGACCTGCAGCAAATGCCAGCACGCAATGAGCGAAGACGACCGCTTTTGCCCGGAATGTGGCGAACCTGTTGGCGAGAAGCCCGCTTCAGTAGACGTCTCCGCCATGCAGACGGTGGGCGGGCTGGAAACCCTCGATGATACGGGCACGGTTTCACCGAGCTCGAGAAAGCAGCCGGAGCTTGCGCCCGGAACCGTCTTCGCCGGACGCTATACCATTGAGGACGTTGTCGGGCGCGGGGGCATGGGCGTGGTCTACCGCGCCGATGACAAGCTGGCAAAGAAGCAGGTTGCGCTGAAGCTGATCCGGCCCGAACGCCTCGCCGGATCGAATGCCGTCGACCGGCTGATCTCTGAAGGCATCACGGCGCGCGACATCCGCCATCCCAATATTGTCGCTGTGTATGATGTCGGTGAAGAGGCCGGCCAGCCTTTCGTGTCGATGGAGTATCTCGACGGGCAGTCGCTTCGCGCCTGGCATCGCCAGAAGGTGCAGGCACGTGAGGATGTTCCGTTGCGGGTTGCGGCCCGTATCATCGCCGAAATCCTGGATGGCCTGAAGGCGGCCCATGCGGCCGGCGTTATCCATCGTGACCTCAAGCCCGAAAACATCATCCTGGCGGGTGAACCGGACGACAAGGCCGCGCCGCTCAAGATCCTTGACTTCGGCATCGCCCGCGCAGCCGGCGGGACGGTAGACAGCGGCACAGGAACCGGCCTCGGCACGCCGCGCTATATGGCGCCCGAGCAGATTACCAATCCTGATGCTGCCGGGCCGCCAGCCGACCTCTATTCGGTTTCGGTGATCTTCTATGAATTGCTGGTCGATGTCCTGCCACAGGGTCACTGGCAGCCGCCTTCCGGCGGACGCTCCGATGTGCCTGCCGACATCGATGCGCTGATCGAGAAGGGGCTTTCGAACCGCCCGGCCAACCGGCCGCAGAGCGCGGAGGACTATCGCTCGGCACTGGTGGACGCCGTCAATCTGGGGCGCCCACCAGCTCCCGATCCTCGGCCTACACCAGGGCCGGTCGGCCCTGGCGGCAAGATCAAGCCCTGGTGGTATGTGGCCGGCGCCGGCGTAGCGGGTGTCGTCCTGATCGCGGCGGTCTGGCCTGAAGATGTTATCGACGACGATCCCTGTGTCGGTCTCGTTGGCGACAGCTGGCGGATGTGCATGGGCTATGATGTCAATGACGATCCCGATCCGGTTCCTGACCCTGATGACGAGGATGGTCCGCCATACTCACCGCCACCGCCTCCGCCGCCACCCGTGCGTGCGCTGAACGGTCAATGGAATGACGGTTCGGGCATCGTCTACGACATCCGCATGTCCGATAGCGGCCAGTTCAGCGGCGACGGCTATGGAATGGATGGCGGCTACTACACGATCAGGGGGTCCTTGTCGGGTTCGAATGGGACCTATGTCGTCTCCGCACCGGCCATGGGGCTCTCGCTGCAAGGCCGGGCCAGCTGGGACCGTCAGTGCCACATTTCCTATCAGACCTTCGATCCGTCGGGCACGACGATTGTGGCCCAGGGTCAGATGCATGTGAATCATAATCCGGGGGAGCCTTGTCCATGACCGATGACAAGAAGACATTCGGCCGGCCAACCCATTGCTGGAACTGCAACTCTCCGCTGCCGGTCTTCACCTATCAGTGCGGCATTTGCCAGACAGACAATACGCCCATTTTCACTTCTGGAGCAGGAGGTTCCATGGCCGACTTCACAAACTACAAGCTGACCGGCTGCATCTTCGACAAGACGGCGCCCGCCGCACCGGAACTGATCGCGTCGAGCATGCGGCTGCCCCGGCAGGTCGACCTGCGCATCCATTGCTCGCCGATCGAGGACCAGCTCACCACGTCTTCGTGTGTCGGCAATGCGGTGGTCGGCGCGCTGGAGTTCCACCAGAAGAAGGCCGGCCTTCCGGTCACCGACATGTCGCGCCTGTTCGTCTATTACAATGCCCGTGCGCTCTCGGGCACGCAGGGACAGGACAGCGGCACTTTAATCCATCACGGGATGGCCTCGATGCTCGCGCACGGCATTTGCGAAGCTGCGCTCTGGCCATTCGACCTGCAGCGCGTGACGCAGGCGCCGCCTAAAGCCTGTTACGAAAATGCGCAGAAATATGAGGCTGTTCAGTATGCCCGCACCCCGCGCGGCGAGTCGGCCCTCAAGGCGCTGGCGCAGGGCCTGCCGATCGTCTTCGGCATGTTTGCACCGATGAACTACTACAACCACGCCAATGAGACCGGCGTCATGCCGAAGCCCGACCAGGTGCCCAACAACCAGCCGCCCGCTGGGCATTCCATGCTGATCGTCGGGTATGACCTCGATGACAACACCTGGCTCGTGCGCAACAGCTGGGGCGTGCGATTTGCGGAGAATGGGTATCTGCGGATCCCCTTCGAGACCATGGACGCCTGGGCGCCGGAAGAGGCGTTCTGGACCATTGGCGCCATCGAACAGGCCGAAGGATTCAAGCTGGCAGGGCCCAGTATGAACGAGGCCATGAAGAGTGTCGGTATCGATCCTGAGGAGATGACCGTCGGCGGCTCGACACTGGACAAGCTGCGCGCCGACTTGCGCGGGCGGCTGTCGAGCGACCTGGAAACGGCCAAGCGCGATTTCAGGGACCGCCTGCGCGGCAAGAAATAAGGTCAGTTCCGGCAGAGCAGACCCCGAGCGCCTGAAGTCTTGCCAGTCCCGGAATGAAACGGCCAGGACATGCTGCGAGCGTATACAGGCGCCATTCGCGGGCGTATGACGCATTCGAAGTAGCGTGGGATTTGCATGAAGGGGGTCAAATCGAGCCCCACGGAGTATTTCCTTGTCGGATGCATCACCTGGTCAGGCCCGGCGGCAAGTCGGTCTTCTAGCGGTCATGGGCGTTGTCGCGCGGCTTTGCGCGCAGATGATGCTGCTTGTCCTGCTCCTGCTGGCTGGCCGCTTCCTGACGGTCGAACTCTTCGGTATCTTTGTCCTGTCGTCGATCCTGATGAATTTCGGCGTGATCCAGATGTATTCGGGCATCTATCACTTCGTGCTCCGGGAGCCTGCCTTCGAGCAGACCAAGGGGACGGCTTTTACCCTTCAGATGATGTTTTCGCTGGCGTTCGCAGCTTTCATCCTGGCCTGTTCGCTTGGCGTGTACCTGCTCGGCTGGGGCGATCTTCTCGCGCAGCTCATGGCGTTTACCGCCGGTATGCCGATCCTCGCGCTGATCGCGAGCTGGCAAGAGGCTGTGCTGCTACGAAAAGGGGACGTGAAGTTCTACTATGGTGCGCTGATCTGCTCGGAGATCGCAGGGTTCACCGTTTCCGTGCTGATGCTCGTCAACGGTCTTGGGGTATGGGCCCTGATCGTCAACCGCTATGTCGCTTCGGGCCTGATGGCCGCAGCGCTTTGCTGGAAATGCGGCCTGCTGCCAAAGCCGGAATGGTCGCGCGACGACGCGCGCAAGATCGTCAGTTTTGCAACGCCTCTCTATGGAAATTCCGCACTGGCCTACTTCACCTCCTCCGGCGCGGACATTGTCCTCGGCGGATTCCTCACCGCGCGCGCCGTTGGCCTGTTCCGCATGGGCTCGCGTACGGCCGGCGCGGCATTTGACCTGTTCGCGCAGACCTTCCGCATCCTGACCTGGCAGGCCGTCGGCCGCATGGCGCGTGAAAAGCGCCTGTCAGCCGAGCTCTGGACGAGCCTGCTGGTCATTAACCTCTCCATCATGCTGTTCGTGCTCGGTTCACTCAGCCTGCTCTCGCATGAGCTCATCGCCGTCATGCTCGGTGGCGAGTGGATGGCCATGGTGCCGGTTCTTCAGATCCTGTGCTGGGCCAAGATCATCACGTCGGCTGACCAGATCGTCAGCGCACAGCTGGCTGCGGCGGGTCACACCGCCTTCCTGTTCCGCTCGCGGGTACTTGAGGCGATCATCCTTCTTGTGGCGCTGCTCTGCACTGTTCACTTCGGTATTATTGCGGTTGCCTTCGGCATGTTTCCGTCCGCTCTGGTCTATGTTCTTCGCCTGACGCACAAGCTGACGCGCCTGACGGACACCACCATGCTGGCTGTTGGCCGGGCTGTGCTGCCTGGGCTTGCGCTTGGCGCAGCGGGTCTGCTGGTTGTTTTTGGCGCGTCCATGCTGCTCGAGGCGCAAGGACCGATCGTAACCATTGCGGTCACGGCAATTGTCGGTGTGGTGACCTATGTCGTCACGGCTTTTGTCGCGATGCGAACCTGGACACTGGGCCTGCTTCATACGGTGAGCACGGCCATCCTGCCGGCCAGTGAGAATGAGCCGGCAAGCAGCTAGGCATCTGCCGTAAGCGCTGTGCCACCAGTCTGCATGGTTCTTGCTTCAGGGGAATAATTGCGTCACGAGTAAAGCAGTGGCGATGTCCATGGGGATGAATTTGACGCGCCAGTTGGGGATAGAATGTCGTCCGGCAAGCTCGCCGTATCGCCAGATGCGGGAGATTGGCCGTGAGCATTGAACTTATTGGCCTGATCACCTTTGGCCTTGGCGTACTTGCCGTTTTGCGCTCAAGCGCCATGGCGCTCACGCTGGCAAGCTGTATGGGCCTCCTGGGCGCGGCATCCGCCATGTCGTTTGGCAGCGCCAATATTACCCCGGGCCACCTCAGCCTTGGCTTCCTCGTCCTGGCTGTCCTGATCCGGAACAGGGGGTTCGATTTTGCGACCGTGGCGATGCAGCAGGGCCGGCCGGGCTTTCTGCTGCTGCTGCTGTGCATTTGGGGCTTCAGCTCCAGCATTCTGATGCCGCGGCTTTTCGCCGGCGAATTCATGGTTTTCCCGATGAACGCCGACCGGAAGTTCATCATCGAAGTGCCGCTCTATCCATCGGGCGCCAACTTCAACCAGGCGGTCTACTTTGCCGCGTCTCTGTTCATTTTCGCAGCCGTCTCGTCGATGGCGCGTACCAATGAGATGCTGAAAAAGGCCGGCGGGGCGCTGATCATTGCGAGTGCGCTCAACCTGGTCATCGTGCTCGTGGACACCGCCACCTTCGCCGTTGGCGCGAGCAATGTTCTCGATTTCATCCGGAACGCAGACTACTCGCAGAACTTCTCGCACAAATTCATGGGCGTTAAGCGGGTCACCGGCGCGTTTCCTGAAGCGGCGACCTTCGCGACCTTCAGCGTCGGCCTGTTCGCCTTCAACTTCCGTCTCTGGCGCGGGGGCGTGCGCCCGGAAGTTACCGGCCTGATCGCGCTGCTCACCTTCTTCTCAATCCTTTTTGCGTTTTCCTCGACCGGCTATCTCGCACTGATCTGCTATCTGTCCGTTGCATATGCGCGGTCGCTGGCGAAAACCGATGGCCGTCGTTCGCTGGCGGCGCGCTCATCGACCAACCGGATTATCTTCATCTCGCTCGGCCCGCTCACCGCGCTTGGCGCAGCCACCGCTGTTGCCATCAAGCCCGACCTGATCGCGCCGATCCTTGAGACTTTCGACCAGTCCATCACCAACAAGCTCGGAAGCGCCAGCGGTGTTGAACGCTCGTCCTGGAACATGGGTGGCCTGGAGGCCTTCGTGAACAGTTTCGGCCTGGGCGCTGGTCTTGGGAGTGTCCGCACGTCCAGCTTCCTCGTCGGCGTGATTGCCAATCTGGGGATTATCGGACTTGTCCTGTTCGGCCTGTTCTTCATGCGCCTGTTTCTGGAGGATGTCTCGAAGCGTTCGCGCCTAGCCGACGATGAGGCCCAGCAATACGCTTCGGCCGGACGGGCAGGCTGTTTCGCTATCCTGATTGCGGCGTCTGTATCCTCGTCGACGGTGGATCTCGGTATCCACTTCTACGTGATGGCGGGTATCGCCTGTGCATCGGTATTCTACCGAAAGGGTGTATTGCATTACTATGTGGAGCCGCCAGAACCGGCACAGGCAGCGCCGGGGACGCGGGCGCGTCCCGCGCTCAACCCGGGACCTGCCTCCTCATAGGCAGTCGCAAAGGCTGGAATGGGGCACAGCCGGCTGGGTGGTTTTTGCGCAGGACTTCGCCAGTCAGACGAATCTTGAGGCAGTCACTAGCAGTTTGCGCGCAATCGAATGACGCGAGGCCCTTTTTTTCCTAGTCTCTATTGCGCAGTTGGCGCGCCAATTGCACAATCGGATCGGGTGTCTCGATATCTCGCAGATCAAGCCGGGACACTCGTTAGGGGACACTGATGAGGGGCAATTCAGCTTTCATCGGTACATTGCAACATCTTATGGACGTGGAAGGGGACGCCATGTTGTTCAAATACGATCCAGGTTCTGCTCACGAGACTTTCAAGAAGCAGGGCTATGTTCATCTCAAGGACGTTCTGTCTGACGAGTTCGTCAGCGAACTGAAGGGTTTCTACGAGGATTCCCAGAGCAATCAGCTCAACGAAGCGCAGAACTGGAAGATCTACGGCAAGAAGCGCCAATATGTCTTCGAGTTCAAGTCGCAGGAAGCTGCAAATGAATTCCGCGACGGTCTGTCGGCACTCACAGGCATCGACAAGGATGGCTTCACGATTTCCGAACGCCACCTGAAGGTCTATGACGAGGCGGCCGATCCGTGGCCGGCGCCGCACAAGGACCGGGCAGCATCGGCTGTGTCCATCGGTCTTCCGGTGCACCTGTCTGAAGGCTCCACGGTTTGCGTCTTTCCGGAGCTGCAATTCGGTCCGAATACGGAAGAGCGTGCGGTCTTCCTGACCGATCGCGACCACCCGGATCTCGAACACGTTTACCAGAAAGAGACAGCCGTCATGCTGCACGAAGAGATCGGTGATCTTATCGTCTTCCTCGGCTCGTCGATCTTCCATGAGCGCGTGAAGCCAGCCGGCACGGCCATCCTTTACATCAAGGCAAATGGCGACGGCCGCGATCCGCTCGGTGAAAACATCTTCGGCGAAAAAGAAGCCGAAGTTACACCGGCATAGAAGCCGGATATCGAAACGGTCTGAATTCAGGGACGTATTCAGCACCAGTAGCGTATAAGGGGACAATTACATGGCAGAGAAACTGAAATCGGCAGAAATGACGCCCGGACCGGGCTTCATGATCCGGACAAACTTTCCGCGGCCGCCGAAGGAAATCATCGAAGGGTTCGCAGAGTTTGAAACGGCCGACGTATCAGACAGCCTGAATCGCCTTTACGCGATGAGTGGTGAAATCTCGAACCTGTCCAACGACAAGGAACTGCTTGGCCCAGCCCTCACGGTCAAGTGCTATCCGGGCGATAATCTGATGATCCACAAGACGCTGGACATCGCAAAGCCTGGTGACGTGGTTGTCGTTGACTGCAGTGGCGCGATGACGAACGCCGTGTTTGGTGACCTGGTCGCCAACAAGGCCAAGCATCGCGGCATTGCTGGCTTCATTATCGATGGCCTGATCCGTGACCTTCCGGGCGTTCAGGAAACCGGCCTTCCGGTTTTCGCGCGCGGCACCACACCGTTCGGCCCGCTTCATCGCGGCCCGGGCGAGATCAACACGGCGATCTGCTGCGGCGGCGTTGTCGTCAATCCAGGCGACATCATCAAGGCAGACCTGACCGGTATCGCGGTTGTTCCGCGTGACTACGGTCCGGAGATCCTCAGCCGCCTTCGCGCAAGCAAGGTGCGTCAGGCTGAGTATGTCGAAAACGTGAAACGCGGAATCTTCTCGAATGCGTGGGTTGATGACCAGCTCCGCAGCACGGGATGCGCGTTTAACGACTGATAGCTAACCTCCTGATGGTCTGGAAGACTTTTGCTCATGCCGGTTCAACCCGCCACTCGCGTCTGGCTGCGCAACAAACGCCGCTTGCTCGATGCCCAGGCCGGACTCGCGCGACGGCGCTTCCGGACCGTCAGGAATAGTTTCTACAAGGCACTCTGGTCCGAGGCTGCCGAAAAGGTCGGCGCGACAGCCGAACGCCGCGCCAACGGACTGGTCCAGATCAGCCGAGGCGATCGGGCGACCTTTGTCGACCATTCCGATCTGATGCTCGACAGCCAGGTGACCCTGCGGCTGATGGCCAACAAGGCCATGACGTTCGAATTCATGGCGAAGGCCGATGTGCGGACACCCGCCTTCAAGAACTTCACGCTGGCAACACTGTCCAAGGCCGAGAAATTCCTCGCCAGTCAGTCCGGCCCGATCGTGATCAAGCCCGCTGACGGTACAGGCGGCGGGCGCGGCGTGACCACCGGCATCACGACCGAACACGCGCTTCAGGTGGCCGCCCGTCACGCGGCCGGCTTCAATCAGGCGCTCATGGCCGAAGAACAGCTGACTGGAGACAACTACCGTATTCTTTATCTCGACGGCGAATTCATCGATGCCGTCCGCCGGGATTCGCCAACGGTCACCGGCGATGGCAGCTCAAGCGTGTCGGCGCTGGTCAAGGCGGAGAATGAACGCCGCCTCGCCATGGATCCGATCACAGCGCTCAGCCCGCTGATCCTCGACCAGGAGAGCCGGAACACGCTGGCTGCCGAGGGCCGGAATTCCGGTTATGTGCCGAAGGCCGGAGAAGTGGTCCGGGTCAAACTGGCGGTCAATGAGAACGCAGCCGCGCAGAACCATGTCGTACGCGATCAGGTCCATCCTGAAATAATCGAAGCCGGCGCCCGGCTCGCCAAGGCATTCGGCGTGAGATTTGCAGGGCTCGACGTGACAGCGGACGATATTTCCGTGCCGCTGAAGGAAGGGGGCGTGATCTTCAACGAGATCAACGTCAATCCGGGGATACATCACCACTATCTGGTCGCGAATGACGACCAGAAGGCGGATGTGGCTGCGGTCCTTCTTGAGAAGATGTTCGAAACGGGATCGGGAACGATTCAGATATGACCAAGATTGATACCAGCACCCCCGTCATCCTGCTCGGAGGACGTGAAAACGCTGTGGCCGTCGCCCGCAATCTGGGCCGGCTTGGTGTGCATGTCACGGCCACGGGGCTTCCTGGGTGCCGGTCTATGGATTCCAAGTACACCCGGCAGACATTTCCTGTGCCGGAAGGAAACACCGCGCCCTATTACTGGCGAAAGCTGCTGCTGGAAGATCAGCTCGAGACGCTGAAGGGCAGTATCATCTTTGCCTTCTGCGATGAGTCGCTGGCCTTCATGGAAGCTAACCACAAGGCCCTGTCAGAACACTACCGCGTCGAGGAATTCGTTCCCGAGCTGCGCCGGACCATGCTGGACAAGCAGGCCACGCTCGCGCTTGCGCGCAAGGTCGATGTGCCGACGCCGAACTATTGGGAAATCAAGTCCGATCTGGACGTGCTGAACATCCGTGAAGAGATCAAGTTTCCGGTCATGGTGAAGCCGCTGGATTCCTACGCCTTCATCCATGAATTCGGGACCAAGCTTTTCATCGTCGAGGACAGCTTCGAGGAAGTCGTCGAGAAGGTCGCGCTGGCGCGTTCGCGCGGGCAGGACGTGATGGTGGTCGAGATGATCCCCGGCCCGGATGACCTGCTGAGCAGCTACTACACCTACCGCACCACCGATGGCGTTTGCCTCTTCGACTATACTAAGAGCGTCATCCGCCGCTGGCCGATGAACAAGGGCGGCGGCTGCTTCCACCAGTCCGAATGGCTCCCGGAAACCGCAGAGCTTGGCCGCCTTCTGTTTGAAAGCATTGGCTGGCAGGGCATGGGCAATGTCGAGTTCAAGCGCGACACCCGCGACGGCAAGCTCAAGATCATCGAGGTCAATGCGCGGTTCACCGCAGCCCACCGCCTCGTCACGGAAGCCGGAGCACCGATCGATGAGATGATCTATTGCCACCTGACCGGCCAGCCGGTTCAGGAATTCAGGACGTACTCCCAGAAACTCCGCCTCTGGTATCCAGATCGGGACTTCATGGCCATGCGCGAACAGAGCAAGCTCGGCATCATGGGCCCATTATCCTGGGCAAAGACAGTGCTGGGCCAGCCCTTTATCCTGCCATATTTCAGCGTGAGAGACCCGATGCCGACCCTGGCAGAGGCGTGGGGCAACGTGTCCAAGGTCTTTTCGAAAGTGGCTAATGTGTTCAAGGCACAAGGACGCCATGCGGATTCGAGGCGCTGAGCTCTATCTGGTTACCCGGCGGGTGATGATCGCTGCTGGCGTCGATGCCGAGCAGGCCGACGCCGTGACCGACAACCTCGTCTGGTGTGACAAGGTCGAACGCCGCAATCATGGCGTTGAACGCCTGCCGATCCTTCTGAAGCGTGTGGCCGCTGGCGGCATCAAGTGTCCACCGGCGCCCGTCTTCACCGAGCTCGCGCCGAGCGCGCATCACCTCGATGGCGACAATGGCTTCGGACACTATGCCGGACGGCTGGCCGTCGACCGCGCCTGCGACATCGCAGCCAGGCAAGGCGTCGGCGTTGTAGGTGTGACCGGCAGCAACTTTTTTGGCGCGGGCGCCTACTATGCCGAGCTGGCCGCGCGCCGGGGCATGATCAGTCTCGTCCTCAGCAATTCCTTTCCGAAGGTCGCCGCGCCGGGTGGCCTCGATGCGGTACTCGGCACCAACCCGTTTACTTTTGGCGCGCCGCGCCGTGATGGCCGCTCCATCCTGGTCGACATGTCGACCGCTGCGGTGGCCGGATCGACGGTTCGCGAAAAGGCCGCCAAGGGCGAGATGTTCGAGCCGGGTGTCGCTATCGACGCGGCCGGAGACCCCATCCTCGACCCGAACAAGGTTATGGCGGGCACACTCCTGCCAGCGGCCGGCGGCAAGGGCTTTGGCCTTGCCATCCTTGTCGAGATCCTGAGCGCGGTCCTGACTGGCGCCGGCATCTCGCGCGAGCTTGGCTCAATGTACAAGCATGTCGATACGGGCGGGAAGAATGGGCATTTCATTCTGGCGCTCGATGCCGCGCGCTGGATGCCGATGGACGATTTTTATGCGCGCATGGACATGCTGTCCGGCGTCATTGCAGCTTCGGGCGGGGACCGCGATGTCCGGATGCCGGGCGACGCCCGCTGGGCGGCGTTTGCCGAGAGCGAAAAGAATGGGATCGACCTCGAGCCGGCCACGCTGGCGGCGTTTGAGGATCTGGCCGAAGCGCACAATGTCCAGCTTCCCTGGAAGGGGGCGAGCCAATGACGCTTCGGGTCGCTATCCTCTGTACGGGTCCTGATACCCTGGCGCCGTGGATGCTGCGGCTGGCCGAGGGTATCTGCCGGGCGCCGGAGCTTGAACTGTGCGGCTTCCTGGTTTCGGATAGCCAGGCAGTGTCGTCCCGGAGCGGTCCGCTCTTCAAGGCATGGTGGGCCTTTGAAAGCCGGCTCCTTGCCAAGCCGCAAGCGGCTGAAACCGAGCTGTTCGATCAGGCCCGCGCAACGCTGAAAACCGGCGAGGCCAACGTTGACGGCGTTGCTGTGCTGAAGCCCGACGTCGTGATCGACCTGACGGCGGGCGGCGATGCAGATGCCATCGCATCCGACGTGCCGCTTGGCGTCTGGTCGGTGGATGTGTCGCGTGAAAGCCTCGGCGCCGGCGCGATGCAGGCGATTGTGAAGAAGACGCCTGTGACGGAGGTCACCCTCTTGCGCACGCCGGGCGGCGGGAAGGCGAAGACCCTGGTCTCGGCGGCGGCGCTCAACACCAAGTTCGTGGTGACCCGCAATCACCTCTTCATGTGCGAAAAGGCGGTTGCCCTGATCCTGCGCGAATTGAAGCGCGCCGAGCGCGGCGGCCTGCATCTGGACCAGCTCGCCGAAGCGCCGCAGCCGCGATGCACGCCGGGGACGCTGGACCTGCTGGTCTACCTGACCAAGTTTACCGGCGGCATGATGGCGCGCCTCGTCGAGAAGGTTGCGACCAAGGTAGGGCTGCGGCCCGGCATGTTCTTCCTGAAGACCAGTGAAAGCGCCTTTGCCGACGCCGATCCGTCGGCCATGCGCTCGCATCCGACGCCGGCCAATGAATACTATGCCGACCCGTTCCTGTGGGAGCGGGATGGCGAGACATGGTGCTTTTTCGAAGTCTATGACTACACGACAGGCCGCGGCCATCTGAGTGCGGGCCGGTTCGAGGATGGCGCGCTGGCGGATGTTCGCCCTGTGCTAAAGACGGATTACCACCTGTCCTTCCCGTTCCTGTTCGAGCATGACGGTGATCTCTTCATGATGCCGGAGACATGTGGTGCGCACCGTATCGAGACCTGGCGCTGCATCGAATTCCCGGACCGTTGGGAGCGTGAGGCCACAATCCTCGACAATGTGATTGCAGCCGATTCCAGCCTCGCGCAGATCGGCGATGACTGGTGGTTGTTCACCAACATTTCGAACGATCCGTTCGGCGAGATGAATTCCGAACTGCATCTCTACAAGGTCGACGGACCGGGCATGAAGACGCTGACGCCGCATGCGCTCAACCCCGTCGTCTTCGACTCGCGCACGGCCCGCAATGGCGGGCGTATCCTCGAGCGGGACGGCGCCTATTACCGCATCTCGCAGGACAATTCCCATGGCCGCTATGGCTATGGCCTCAACGTCATGAAGATCGACCACATCTCGCTCGACGATTACCAGGAGACGATAGTGCGCAAGATTGAGCCGGACTTCGAACCGGGCGTGATCGGCTGCCATCACATGGATGCACGCGGCGATACGGTCGTCATGGATGTCCGCCGACAGGTCGGCGGGTTTACAAGCGCGCGGCGTTCGCCCGCAAGGAGCCGGCATGGATAAGATCGACCGCATTGTCGTTATCCACGATTACAGCATTGCCGAAGGCGGTGCGGGCATTCTCGCGCTGAAGGCGGTCGAGCAGTACCGAGCGCGCGGCTATCCTGTGACGCTGCTGACGGGGCAGGCGACGACCGACCATCTCGAAGATCTTGGTGTCACGGTCAGCGGCCTGAACTCCCAGGGCCTGCTGGAGCGCTCGGCGCTTCAGGCCATGCGCGACGGCATCCATAACTCCAACACGGTGGCGATGATCGGCCGGTGGATTGCCGAGCATGATACGCCGGGAACCGTCTACCATCTCAACAACTGGGCGCAGATCCTGTCGCCGACCATCTACAAGGCGCTGCGACCGGTGGCCGACCGGACGCTGGTGACCTGCCATGACTTTTTCAATGTCTGCCCGAACGGGTCTTTCCTGCACTTCGGCAAGTCTGAGCCGTGCGACGCCAAACCGATGTCGACAGCCTGCTTCATGAAGCAGTGCGACCGGCGCAATGCGATCCACAAATACTGGCGCTTTGCCCGCCACATGCACCTGAACCGCATCGCACAATTCGATCAAAGCCCGTCCACCTTCTCCTTCATTCATGAAGAGATGCGCCTGAAGTTCCGCCGCGCCGGGTTTTCGGCGCCCGATACGGTGGTCATTCCCAATCCGGTTGATGCGTGGACAAATGCCCGCATTCGCGCGGAAAAGAATGCCGGTTACCTGTTTGTCGGCCGGCTTGGACGCGACAAGGGCGCCGATATCGCGCTCAAGGCGACGTCCGATGCCGGCACGACCATCACCATGGTCGGCAGCGGTGAGCTGGAGCGTGAGGCGTCGCGCAATTTCCCGCATGCCCGCCTGACAGGCTGGCTGCAACCGGGCGAGATTGCGCAATATGCCCGCAAGGCGAGAGCGCTGATCGTGCCGAGCCGGGTGACCGAGCCGTTCGGCCTGGTCATTCTCGAGGCGGCCATGAGCGGGCTCCCGGTCATCGTTTCGGACTCAGCCTACCTCTCAACGGATGTCGAACATCTCGGATTCGGGCGGCGCTTCTCGGTCAATGATCCGCGCCGCCTGGTTGAGCTGCTCGAAATGTTCTCGCATGATGACAGCCTGATCGAGAAGATGAGCCACAAGGCCTATGAGCATGCGCCCTCGCTCTGCCATACAGCAGCGAGCTGGACCGATGCGCATATCGACGTCTTCAACCAGAAACTCTCGCGCGCCAGTGTGCCGAGCAGCCGCCAGCTTGAAGCCCGCGAGAATGCGCTGCGTGGCATACCGAGCCATTCGCAGTTTAGCTAGTGTTCTGTTCTCTGTGGGGTGGGGATGTATCACGTAAACAATTTCAGGGGCGCAGCAATCCTGCTGATCGTCCTGACGCACTGTCTGTCGGTCTACGAGGTACAGCCGGAAATATTCCGCTACCTGGATTCCGCGATCGGTAACGACACGTTCTACTTCGTCGCCATCGCCGGCTTCCTGTTCAGTTTCACGACGAATGACTTCAGCTATGGGCGGTTCATGCTGGGCAAATTCAAGGCGATCATCCTGCCTTACCTTGTCCTGTCCATACCGGCGATCGCCATCTACTGCCTTGGGATCAAGACCGACCATGCCTGGATGGACATGGACTGGTTTTCCAGCCTGAACCCGGTCTTGCAGGTCGGGTTCCTCTACGCCACTGGCGCGCATCTCGGCCCGCTCTGGTTCATCCCGATGATCATCACGCTGTTTGCGCTGTCACCCTTGTTTGTCCTCCTGAAAGACAGGATAGGGGCTCTGGCAATCGTGTTCCTGCTGAGTGTCGTTGTCGGGGTAATTGTCGGGCGTCCCGAGAGCGACAAGTTCCCGGAACTGGAGTCGGTCTATTTCCTGCCGGCCTTCCTTCTTGGGATGTTGCTGGCGGCGCGGCCGGGCCTCTACCGGACCCATGCCAAAGGCGCCGTGTTCGTGGCGCTGGTCCTGCTCGTATTCAGCGCCAGCCTGCCGATGCTCGGTGATGCATCCCATGCCTTCAAGATGCGCCTGCACCTGCTGATCGAGCTTGTGATGTCGGTGTGTCTGTTCAGCCTGTTCTACGCCTTCATGAACCATCGCACGCGCTGGCTGGACCTGTTTGCACGGATCAGCTTCTTCATCTTCTTCGTGCATGGCTATTTCGTTGCCGCCTTCCGGCTCATCGACAGTCATTTCCTTGCCGATGTGCCGGCGCTGGTGACGCTGCCGGTCTACTTCGCGGCGACCGTATTGCTGTCGGTCGCAAGCTTTGTGGTGCTGAAGATCCTGCTGAGAGACCGCAGCCGGACCCTTATCGCGGCCTGACAGTCAGCCGGTCAGGCCATCCGGACAAGACGGGCGTCCTCGCGCAGCGCTTCGAGCGCATCGATGCTGGTGGATGTCCAGTTGCGCGGCAGGTTCTGGCCGAGCAGCTGTTCCAGTTCGAGCGTCAGGCTGACATAGGACAGGGAGTCGCCGCCAAGGCTCTCGAATGTATCGTCTGCAGAGATGTGGTCGGTCTGCATGACGGATCGGAAAGCCTCCATGATGGTTTCCGGCCGGTCCTGGCTGAAACCAAGCGCATCCTTGATCAGAAAGGCGATCCGCCGGAACACCGATACACGTTCCGTGGAGCCCGCGCGCTTGATCGCCGCGTAATCGATCTTGCCGTTTGACAGCAGCGGCAATGCGTCGAACATCCGGGCTTCGAACGTCTCTGCCGGCAGGGAGAAGCGCTCGCTGCTGGCATCGACGATCTCGCGACCCGCTTGGGGGCCCAGATCGCCTTCCAGGGCAATGACAATCTTTTCGTCCGTCCCGGTGACGGCGACATGGGCATGCATGGTCTTTGCAAATGCTTCCACCTGGTCGAGGCTGATGCGCAGGCCGAAAGGTTTCACAAACCGGCTCACGCGCCCGGTGATCTCGAACAGGTCCGGTGCGATTTCGCGGGCAAGGTCTCCGGTCAGGAGGATGTCTGGCGTATCGTCGCTGGCCAGTTCGTCCGGCTCGAGCGCATAGCCCATCATCACATTGGCGCCGCGGTAAGCGAGAATGCCTTCCTCGCCCAGGTTTTCGACGGGTACGCCATCATCATCGAGAACCATGAGTTCGCCGCCTGGAATGGCGCGGCCGATGGAGTGGGGATAGTCCGCGGCCATGTCCGGCGGCAGGAAGGACATGCGCGGCGCTGCTTCGGTCTGGCCGTACATGACAAAGAATTCCTTGCCGCAGCGCGAGAAGAGGCCGGCGAAATGCCTGACGAGGCGGGGGTGCAGCTTGCCTCCTGCCTGTGCCGCATAGCGCAGGCTGGCATGGTCAGCCGGGTCGAACTGACGTCGCTCCAGCATCTCATAGCTATAGGGCACCCCGGAAATACTGGTCGCGCGCGTCTCGTCGAGGGTCTGCCAGAAGGCGTCTTCCATCCAGGACCGGTCGGTCAGCACGATACTGGCGCCGGCCTCGAAGTGTGAGTTGATGATGGACAGGCCGAAGGAATAGTGCGGCTTCAGATTGTTGAGCGCACGGTCAGCAGGCGTGATCCCGAGATAGTCGACGATGGACCGGGCATTGGCCTTCAGGTTCTCGCGCGACAGCTTCACGAATTTCGGTGTGCCTGTGCTTCCCGATGTCGACAGCAGGGCGGCGAGGTCCGGGTGCAGGTCGAGTGGTCGGGAATTGAACGTCTCGGTCGCATCGTCCGACATCAGTACATTGGGGGCGTAGGCGTCGATCAGCGATTGCGCCTTTTTGGTGTCGAAGGAGTCCAGCAGATGAACGACCGACCCGCTGCGCAGGGCCGCGCAGTAATTCACGACCGACTGGATTGTGTTGCGCGCCTCGATGAAGACCAGGTTACGGCGGTTCCGGAGGGCTTCTGCAGCGGCGTTCGCGCGCGCGTCCAGCGCGGCATAAGTAATTGATGCGCCTTCATCCGGGGCGATCAGCGCAACGCGGCTCCCGTCCGCCACGGCGAAACCGTTCAGAAATGGCATGTCAGGTCCCCACCTGCCTGTACGACTGCGTACAGCTTGCAATCATCAGACCATCCTGTTGCAAAAAAAATACAGTGAAATGTGTAGCAGCTGACGCATTGGCCATTTCCCGGCCGCTGCTAAAGTCAACGACATAGTTTCTTTTGAAACTGGATGTTTTTTGCCCGCCCTGTCATGAAAGGGCATGTTGGAACCAGGAGCCATATTCGATGAAACCGAGCTTGCTTTTCAGCGCATCGGCGCTCGCCCTCATGGCGATCTCCGGATGCGAGGCCACGCCGACCGAAACCGCTGCAGCAATCGGCAGCGAGACTGCAGACAGCCCATCTGAAGAGGCCGACGCCGACACGCCCGCGCAGGATGAGTCATGGCGCATCCTGACGGCCGAGTGGTCCGGGCCCTATGCCGGTGTGCCGCCATTCGATGCGGTTGAGGTCTCGATGTTCCAGCCTGCGCTTGAATCGGCCATCGACAGCGCTCGCGAAGAGCTCGACGCCCTGACGGCGCAGGATGCTCCGGCGACCTTCGACAATACGATCCTCGTTCTGGAAGAGGGCGGGGCCGAACTGGACCGTGTCTCGACCCTGTTCGGCATCTGGTCGTCGAACCTTAGCAGCCCGGACGTGCAGGCGGTCCAGCGCGAGATGGCGCCGAAGCTCGCTGCTTTCCGTGATGAGTTCTATCAGAATGAGGCGCTCTTCGAACGCATCGATGCGATCTACAATGGCGACGAATACAGCACGCTCACCCCCGAGCAGCAGCGCCTGGTCTGGGACTACTACACAGACTTCACGCGCGCCGGGGCTGGCCTTGACGATGCCGACAAGGCGCGTGTCGCCGAGATCAACCAGGCACTCGCATCGCTCTATACGACCTTCTCGAACAACCTCCTCCACGACGAGGAAGCCTATGTCACCTGGCTCACCGAGGACCAGCTTGAGGGCCTTCCGCCATCGGTCGTCAATGCAGCGAAATCGGCTGCTGCTTCGCGCGACAATGAAGGCGGGGAGTATGCCATCCTCAACACGCGCTCCTCGATGGACCCCTTCCTGACCTTCTCCGACAACCGGGCCCTGCGTGAAGAGGTCTGGCGCACCTATTACGATCGCGGCGACAATGGCGATGAGTATGACAACAATGCCGTCATCGCCGACATCATGAAGCTGCGGGCGGAACGCTCCGAGCTGCTCGGCTATGACAATTATGCGGCCTGGGCCCTTGAGAAGAATGTCGCCGGCACGCCGAAGGCAGCGATGGAGCTGATGATGAAAGTGTGGCCGGCGGCCAAGGCGAAGGTTTCCGAGGA
Organism: Henriciella mobilis; assembly: GCF_003576285.1. Lineage (NCBI taxonomy): Bacteria > Pseudomonadati > Pseudomonadota > Alphaproteobacteria > Hyphomonadales > Hyphomonadaceae > Henriciella > Henriciella mobilis. The sequence goes on from NZ_QWFX01000005.1 coordinate 977,337, forward strand.
AGTCGCTGCCATGCAGGCGGTGGCCGATGCCGAAGGGGCCGACTTCGAGATCGCGCCATGGGACTATCGCTACTATGCCGAGAAAGTCCGCCAGGCGGAGTACGACTTCGACTCCGAAGCCGTGAAACAGTACCTGCAGCTGGAGAATCTCCGCGAAGGCATGTTCTGGATGGCTGGCGAGCTTTACGGCATGGAGTTCACGCAGATCGACGACGTGCCCGTCTTCCATGAAGATGTCCGCGTCTGGGAAGTGACCCGCGACGGCGAGCATCTCGGCCTGTGGTACTTCGATCCCTATGCACGCGCGGGCAAGCGCTCCGGCGCCTGGATGAATGCTTACCGCACGCAGGACAACTTAGACGGGTTCACCACGCCCATCGTGTCCAACAATTCCAACTTCGTGAAGGTGGGCGAGGGCGAACCGGTCCTCATTTCCTGGGACGATGCCACGACGCTGTTCCATGAATTCGGCCATGCCCTGCACGGGCTGAACTCGAACGTGACCTATCCGTCGCTGGCGGGCACTGCCGTGCCGCGTGACTATGTCGAGTTCCCGAGCCAGGTCCATGAAAACTGGCTGCCGACGCGTGAGGTGCTCTCGAACTATGCGCTTCACGTCGAGACCGGCGAGCCTATCCCGCAGGAACTGGTCGACAAGATCGAGCGGGCGGCGAATGCGCGTCAGGGCTTCGACACGACCGAGTATCTCGCCAGCGCGCTGGTCGACATGAAACTGCACACGATGACAGACTTCGAAGGCTTCGACGCTGATACGTTCGAGCGTGAAACGCTCGAGAGCCTCGGCATGCCGGAGGAGCTGCCAATGCGCCACCGCATGCCGCAATTTGCCCACGTCTTCTCAGGCGAGGGCTATGCGGCCGGCTATTATGCCTATCTGTGGGCCGACACATTCAGTGCCGACGCTTGGGAAGCGTTTGAAGAAGCTGGTGGGCCTTACGACCGGGAGACCGCCGACGCGTTCGGTAAGTGGATCCTGTCTGTCGGCAACACCATGTCGCCGTCGGATGCCTACATGGCCTTCCGCGGTCATGCGCCCGATACCAACGCCCTGATGCGTGACCGGGGCTTCCCGGTTCCCGACGAATCGGCGGGCGAATAGGTCTTGTGAACTAGTTCCCGGCCGCCTGAAGGCGGCCGGGGACGAGATCAGCTGCTGGCCTGGGCAAGCTGCTGGAGCAGCTGCTCCTTCAGGTCGCGCTTGAGGAATTTGCCGCTGGCATTGCGGGGCAGGGCCTCGTCGAGAATCCAGATGAAGCGCGGCACCTTGTGCTTGGCCATGATGGTGAGGCAGTGCTCGCGGATGGCGTCCTCGCTCAGCGTTTCGCCGGGCTTGGCGACGATGGCCGCAGCAACCTCCTCACCGAGGCGCTCATCTGGCAGGCCGAAGACAGAGCATTCGGCCACGGCCGGATGACGATACAGGCCGGCCTCGACCTCGGCGCAGTAGATGTTCTCGCCGCCACGCAGCACCATGTCCTTCTTGCGGTCGACGATATAGATGAAGCCATCCTCGTCGATGCGCGCAATGTCGCCCGTGTGCAGCCAGCCATCGGTGATGGTTTCAGCGGTCGCGTCCGGGCGATTGATATAGCCCTTGATGACGGATGAGCCACGCACCCAGAGCTCGCCGGTCTCGCCCTGCGGCACTTCATTGCCGTCCGGATCGACGCATTTGGCTTCATAGCTTGGCATGGCCGGGCCAGCACTGTCAGGCCGGTCGACATAGAAGTCGGCTGCGACGGACGTGATGATGCCGCAGGTTTCAGTCATGCCATAGCCTGTGTTCGGGCGCGCGGTGGCCACTTTTTCCTCGATTTTCAGGACGAGGTCCGGCGGGACTTGCGCGCCGCCGCCGCCAAGCGCCATCAGGCTGGACGTATCGGTCTTGTCGAAGTCGGGATGGTTGATGAGTTCGCGCGCCATGACGGGCACACCGCTCACCGTCATGATCCGGTGTGTTTCGATCAGGCGCAACGCCTCGCCCGCATCCCACTTGTACATCAGCACCATCTTGCCGCCGGCTGCGGTGACGGCATAGGCGGCGCAATTGTTGGCGGTGACGTGAAAGAGCGGCGTGTTGATCAGCGTCACCGGGACCGGCGGCGGATCGGGCGGCACCTCGCCGGTGGCATACATGACGGCCAGCGCGGAGGAGGCGCGGGCGTAGAGCATGTTGTACAGGTTCGACACGCAACCGCGATGGGTGAGCTGCGCGCCTTTTGGAAAGCCCGTCGTGCCGGATGTGTAGAAGATGCAGGCATCGCTGTCCGGGTCGACCGTGACCTCGGGCATCTCGCCGCCCGTGGCAACCACATCGCTCCAGGGGGTGACATCGGCGGGGTAGTCGTCCAGCCGCACCCCGACTAGCGTTTTGCCGGCGACCATGTCCGGGTTCTCGCGCACGCGGGCCAGGCGCTCACTGTCGAGGAAGATGACTTTCGGCTCTGAATCCTTCAGCGCGTAGGCCATTTCCTCGGCCGTCCACCAGGCATTCATGCCGACAACGGTGATGCCGACCGAGCAGCACGCCCAGTAGATGATCATCCATTCGGGATAATTGCGCATGGCAATCGCGACGCGGTCGCCTGGTTTCACGCCTTGCGCAAACAGCCAGTTGGCGACCGATGCGGTCAGCGCATGCGTTTCGGCGTAGGTCAGCGTTTCATCGTGATAGGCGAGATAGTCACGGTCAGCGAATTCGCGGGTCGCAAGCCACACTTCTCGCACGCTCGGCGGGGCGTTCTTCCAGGTGCGGATACGGTTGCCGAGAACGTCTGCCTCGACGATCTCGAAGTCTGCGCCCGGCCCGGTCAATTCATCACGTGCCCGCTTCAGCTCGGCATAATGCATGGTTCCTCCAGAGAATTTTTTGTTTGCCTAGTGAAGTAACATGCACCAGCGCCCCGCGAAACGCTGAACGCGGGGGAAAGCGGGCGATGTGTGCAAAAATGTTCCCCATAGTTTCCGCCCCTGCCGCTTCACCGGCATAATCGCCTCACCTCGCACCCGGGCAGGGCGGTCCGGACCGACCGGTGGGTGCGCTTCTTGAGGCAGGCAGCGGGCAAGCGAGCGCGCGGCGTGTCTGAAGAGGGCTTCGCAAGGAGCTGGGGCGGAAGTGACCAGTGCTGCCGGCAGGGTGTAACGCCCCTGCCATGGGCGGTCGGCGCTATCCACTTGTGCGCGTGGGCGACGGCTCGTCCATGTGTCACCTCTGGGTGGCCCGCGTCAAACGAGCGGGCAAGCTTCCGCGGGCGCGTCCGGTTCGGGCGCTCTATCGCCGTCTCGAAAGAGCGGCAGTCACTTCAGCGTTCAAACCGGACGCGCCCGGCCCTGTCATTCACAGGGCAGTCTGTTCGAAACGCCAGGGCCGCCGGCTCGTGGCGGTTTTGGCGCAGGGGGGCAGATTTGATCCCGTATCGGCGCTGGGGCGCCTCACATGGATCCGGCTCCAGGCGGCCAGAGCTGCACATCCGTTCCTTCCGAGACAAGCCCGCAGGCACGCAAACCGGATTGTCGATTGCAGCTTGCAGAATTGATCCGTACCATCTCCAAAAAGCGGCCATGAGAGTCGGCGAAGCATTAAAGGGGAGGGCCATATGGCAGACGAAACCGCTAGAGCGCGCGCGAAAGCCTATTGGAAAGACACCGTCCGGCTGACCATCGGCCTGCTGGTGATCTGGTTTGTCGTCTCCTATGGAGCGGGCATCCTGCTGCGTGACTGGCTCGACCAGGTCTCCATTGGCGGGGCACCGCTCGGCTTCTGGTTCGCCCAGCAAGGCGCCATCTACGTCTTTGTCGGCCTGATCTTCTTCTATTGCTGGGCCATGCGCCGGATCGAGAAGAAGCACGGGGTGGAGGCCTGACATGCTCGATCCGTGGACCCTTTTTTTCGTCGTCACGACATTCGCGCTTTATATCGGCATCGCCATCTGGGCGCGGGCTGGCTCGACCGACGATTTCTACGTCGCCGGCCATGACGTCCACCCGACCGTCAATGGCATGGCGACGGCAGCCGACTGGATGTCGGCGGCCTCCTTCCTGTCCATGGCGGGGCTCATCGCCTTCATGGGCTATGGCGGTTCGGTCTATCTGATGGGCTGGACGGGCGGGTATGTGTTGCTCGCCCTGCTGCTCGCGCCATTCCTGCGGGAGTTCGGCAAGTTCACCGTGCCGGATTTTGTCGGGGACCGGTACTACTCCACGACCGCGCGCGTGATCGCGGTGGTTTGCGCCCTGTTCGTCTCGTTCACCTACATCGCAGGGCAGATGAAGGGCGTCGGCGTGGCCTTTTCAGGCTTTCTGGGCGTGCCCTTCGAGTGGGGCATCATCATCGGCATGGTGATCGTTTTCTTCTACGCCGTCCTGGGCGGGATGAAGGGCGTCACCTATACGCAGGTTGCGCAGTATTGCGTGCTCATCTTCGCCTACACCGTCCCGGCGATCTTCATGTCGATCATCATCACGGGCAACCCGGTCCCGCAACTTGGCTTCATCGGCGAGGCCAAAGGCGAGGGCATCTCCATGCTGGAGAAGCTCAACACCGTCGTCACTGATCTCGGCTTCCTTGAATATACCGAGACCAACAAGTCGATGATCGACGTCTTCTGCATCACCGCTGCCCTGATGTTCGGGACGGCGGGGCTGCCGCATGTCATCATCCGTTTCTTCACGGTGAAGAGCGCGGGCGCGGCGCGGGTATCGGCCGGCTGGGCGCTGATCTTTATCGCGCTCCTCTACACCACGGCGCCGGCGGTGGGCGCTTTCGCGCGGATCAACTTCATCGATACGGTGAACGAGTCGACCTACATTTCCGACGAGGAAGATTACGAAACGCGGGCTGCAGAAATCGAGGCTGAAGGCGGCAAGCCTGTGCCCACCTGGTACAAGGACTGGGAGCCGACAGGCCTGGTCGCCTTCGAGGACAAGAATGGCGACGGCATAATGCAGTATCGCGGGCCGAATGCCCCCGATGGCGTCGCGAACGAGGTGACGCCCAATAATGACATCTTCGTCCTCGCCAATCCGCAGATCGCAAACCTGCCCGGCTGGGTGATCGGGCTCGTCGTGGCCGGGGGGCTTGCGGCAGCGCTATCGACGGCAGCGGGCCTCCTCATGGTGATCAGTTCAGCCGTCAGCCATGACCTCTGCCGACGAACCCTGTTCAAGGGCATGAATGACAAGACCGAACTTCGCGTCGCGCGCGGGGCTGCGGCTGGCGCTGTGCTGGCGGCCGGGCTGCTTGGCATCTTCTCCAATAATCTCGGCTTCGTTGCCCAGGTGGTCGCCTTTGCTTTCGGCCTCGCAGCGGCATCGCTTTTCCCGGTCATCTTCCTCGGCATCTTCTGGACGCGGATGAATCGGGAAGGCGCGATCTCTGCCATGATCACGGGGCTCGTGACGACGTTCGGCTATATCTACTGGTTCAAGTTCGTCGACACCGATCCGGCACACTGGCTGTTCGGCGTCTCGCCGGAAGGGATTGGCTTCGTCTTCATGTGGCTGTCGGCTGCGGTCGGGATCGCGGTGGCGCTCGCCACCAAGGCGCCGCCACAGGACATCCAGGACCTTGTCGAGGACATCCGGGTGCCAGGTACGCGGACAGCGCATGGCCAGGGAGACGCGGATATGGCGCCGCTCAGCCGGGAGTAGCGCGTTCAACTGTCCAGCAGATCCGTGAAAAGCTCGACGAGAGAGACGGGCAACGCGGCATCGAAGCGAATATCGTCCAACCCCTCCACCGCCCTGATAAGCTGCAGGCTGTTTGTCAGGTAAAGCGCGTCGGCGCGCGCGAGGGCCTGTGCCGAAAGGCTTGCCACCTCGACCTTGAATCCGGCGTCGGGCGCGGTCTTGAGCAGCCAGGCGCGCATGATGCCATCGACGACCCCATCCTCTAGCGGCGGGGTAACCAGCGTCTGCCCGAATCGGGCGAAGATATTGGCGATGGAGGTACAGGCCGCATGGCCGCCCGGCGTGAAGTAGAGCGCATCGTCAAAGCCGGCCGCTTTCGCGCGCTGCGTGCCGATGACGGCGTCCGTATAGGACAGCGTCTTGCGGCGCGAGGACGGCGCGCTGGGATTACGCAGGATGTCGCTGCAGGCTAGGCGGATGGGCGGAGCCGGGAAAGCGGGTTTACCAGGGTCGAACTTCGAGATCAGCGTGGCTTCCCCGACGGCGCGCGGGGCAACGCCTCTGGGGCCCGGCCCGCGCGTCACGGTCAGCCGAAGGGCGCCGTCTTCTGCCTCGTCGGGAATCGCGTCTGCAGCGAAGCTGCGCAGCGTTCCGGGATCAATATCGATACCGAGTGCGGCGGCGTCTTTCGCGAGCCGCTCAAGGTGCGCCTCCATGAGGAGGACCTTGCCAGCTACCACCAGGGAGGTGTCGAACACGCCATCGCCAAGCATCAGCCCCCGATCAGTGAGGTCGAATGGTTCGCGACCGGCCGGGCCAGCGGACGTCTGGCGCAGCCTGATGGTCGGTCGTATGTCCTCGGTTTTAATCATCGGCATGCCCGTAGCCGCCACCGCCCGGAGTCTCAATGGTGATTGTGTCGCCGGGCTCCAGCTCGACCCGGGAAATGCCGGCGACGTCTTCCGTCTCGCCGGTCTTGCGACGGACATATTGGCGGCCGGTTTCAGCATTGCCGCCGCCTGCGAGTCCGAAAGGCGGGATAAAGCGGGATGAGGACACCAGGGTGACCGTCGTCCCGCTCAGCGCTTCGATTTCGCGGACAACGCCGTCGCCGCCCTTGTGCTTGCCCGCACCCCCCGATCCCGGCCGCAGCGAGAAGCCACGCACTCGCAGCGGGTAGCGAAGTTCAAGGATTTCAGGATCGGTGATGCGGGTATTGGTCATATGCGTGTGGACACCAGACGCGCCGTCGAAGCCCGGGCCTGCACCCGCGCCGCCACAGATCGTTTCGTAGTACTGGTAGGTATCATTCCCGCAGAGGAAATTGTTCATCGTTCCCTGCGCTGCCGCGCAGGCACCAAGTGCGCCGAGCAGGACATTGCAGACCGCCTGGCTGACCTCGGTATTGCCCGCAACCACGGCGCTGCCTGGAGAAGGAGAGAGAAAACTGCCATCGGGGATGACCAGCTCCAGCGGTCGCATGCAGCCTTCATTCAAGGGCAGTTCGTCCGCCACCAGACAGCGGAAGACGTAAAGTACTGCCGACCGCGTCACGACGGGCGGAGCATTGAAGTTACCAGGACGCTGGGCGCCAGTGCCGGAAAAATCGATCCGAGCGGAACGAGCGGTGTGGTCGACCTTTATGGAGACACAGAGGGGCAGGCCGTCATCCATTTCCACCTGCATCTCGCCATCGCTCAGCCGGTCAATCACGCGGCGCACGCTTTCCTCGGCATTATCCATGACATGGCGGGCATAGGCCGAAACGCCGGCCCAGCCATAGCGGGCGATCATGGCTTGAACGTCACGGGCGCCCGCTTCATTCGCGGCAATCTGGGCGAGGATGTCCGAGACATTGGAATCCGGATCGCGGGCGGGGTAGGCGGCGCTTGCGAGCAGGTCGCGGAAGGCCGCCTCGCGGAACTCGCCAGCCGAACGCAACAGGAAGTCGTCAATGACAACACCCTCTTCCTCGAGCGTTTTTGCATCAGGCGGTGTGGAGCCCGGTGTCATGCCGCCAATGTCGGCGTGGTGGCCGCGATTGCCGACGAAGAAGCGGATCTCGCTGCCGGTTTCGTCGAAAACGGGCGAGATGACGGTGATATCCGGAAGATGGGTGCCGCCATTAAACGGATTGTTGAGCGCGATCATATCGCCGGGCCTGAGGCTCGTGCCGCGTGTCTTCAGGACGGTGCGTACACTTTCGCCCATGGCGCCCAGATGCACCGGCATATGCGGTGCATTGGCAAGGAGCTGCCCCTCTGCGTCGAAGAGTGCGCAAGAGAAGTCCAAGCGCTCCTTGATGTTCACGCTGGTTGCCGTCTCGCGCAGCACGGCCCCCATCCGCTCGGCTATCGCCATGAACATGTTGTTGAACAGTTCCAGAAGTATGGGGTCCGGCGTCCCGTGGGCGGCGATATCACCGCGTGGCTGGATGGCCTTGCGTGTGATGATGAGGTCGCCTCGCGCGGCTACGCTGACGCTCCAGCCCGGATCGACGACCGTGGTCTGCGTCTGCTCGACAATCAGGGCAGGGCCTTCTATCGCGTCTCCCGGACGAAGATCGGCGCGCTGATAGGCAGGCGTTTCGAGCTCTTCTCCTTCGAACCACGCGGGAACTGTTGCTGTCGCCTCGGCATTGCCTTCACTGCGAGGGGGGCGTTCCGGCAAGCGGACATCGGTGCCCGCCCGTCGCAATTCGCTGGTGACGCTCTCAATCGTGATCGACCGGTCTGGGGTGGTGAATCCGAACTGTCGCTGGTGGCTTGCCTCGAACGCGGCGCGCATGACCTCGGCACGATTGAGTGGAACATCGATGGTCGTGTCCGTACCCGAATATCGAAGTGCTATGCTGGGCGACCAGTCCAGCGACTCCGGGCCGGCACCGGCGAACCGATCGTTCTGCGCAGCGCGGAGAGCGTCGATGGTCTCTCTTGCGTTCGCCACCCCGGCTTCATCGAGCGGCTTCTCGACCGAGGCGCGGCGGATATCGATCTCGTCCGCAAGCCCGATGCCGAGCGCCGAGAGAACGCCGGAAAAGGGATGAATGAGGACTGTGTCGATACCAAGTTCCGAAGCGACCAGACAGGCATGTTGGCCACCGGCCCCGCCAAAAGCCTGGAGAACGAATCCGTCCGTATCGCGCCCCTTTTCCAGCGTTACCTTGCGGATTGCCTGGGCCATATTGGCGACCGCAATGCGAAGCGCACCGCCGGCGATCTCCTGTGCGGTCCATGCGTCCCCGCTATCTGCCTGAATAGTGCTGGCAAGTTGAGCAAAAGCTGCCTCGACGGCATCTACGTCAAGGGACTGGTCTTGCCTGGGGCCAAAGACGGCAGGGAAATAGGCCGGCTGGATACGCCCAAGGAGAATGTTCGCGTCGGTGACCGTCAGCGGGCCGCCGCGGCGATAGGCACACGGACCCGGATCAGCGCCAGCGCTGTGGGGCCCAACCTGCAGCCGGCCCTGATCGAAGCGAATGATCGAACCACCGCCCGCCGCCACGGTGTGGATATCCATCATCGGCACCCGCAACGGCGTCCCGGCAACGTCGGCTTCGGTGACCCGTTCGAACCCGTCTTCGTAGACCGATATGTCGGTCGATGTGCCACCCATGTCGAAGCCGATCACCTTGTCATGACCGAGCGCTGCAGCGCTGCGCGCCGAACCAACTACGCCGCCTGCTGGGCCGGACAGCACAGCGTCCTTTCCCTGGAACGTATCGGCGTCTGCCAGTCCGCCATTCGATTGCATGAATCGAAGCGGAACCTTGCCGAGGGCGCCTCTTACTTGGTCGACATAGGTGCGCAGGACTGGAGAGAGGTAGGCGTCAGCGACGCTTGTCGCGCTACGGGCGACATAGCCAACCAGCGGATCGGCCTGGTGGCTCAGCGTGACATGATGAAAGCCGATCTCCCGCGCAATCTCGCCCAAGCGGCGTTCCATTTCCGGAAACTTCCACGCATTCATGAGCGCGATCGCGCAGGATGCCACGCCATTATTCCTGGCTTCCGACAGAATGGAGCGGGCGGCGTCTTCATTCAGCGGCGAAAGGACGGCTCCATCAAGGCCGATACGGGCATCGACTTCGCGCACCACGTCATAGAGAGGGGCGGGTTTCCGGATATCGAGCGCAAAAATATCCGGACGCGCCTGACGCCCGATGCGCAGGAGGTCGGCGAAACCAGTCGTTACAATGAGAACTGTGCGGGCGCCTTTCCGCTCAAGCAGGGAGTTTGTGGCGACCGTGGTGCCAATCCGGACATCCTCGACTTGACGTGTGTCGAGCGCTGCGTCGTCGTCTGCCCCCGTGAGATCGCGAATGCCGGCCATCGCCGCGTCCTGATAGGCGTCTGGATTCTCGCTAAGCAGCTTGGTGATTTCGAACGAACCATCCGGTTTGCGGGCGATGATGTCGGTGAACGTCCCGCCCCGGTCGACCCAGAAGTGCCAGCCATTGGCAGATTTGCCGCCAATTGTGTCGCTCATAACGTGGCAAGCCCTGTTTCAATCGCGCGCAACACCCCGCGCGCGCCAAGCAGGGCGGCAATCAGGACGACGATTACCCCTGCAAAATTCGCCATGGGGCCATTGGCCATTTTTCCGAGGAGGCTGCGGCGGTTCATGACGTAGAGAAGAAAGACAGCAATAACAGGCAGGAGAATCCCATTGGCGGCCTGTGCGATGAGGATCAGCGAGACGGCTTTTACCCCACTGAGGGCGATGGCGGCCCCGATCGCGACAATAGAGATCGAGATGATGCGGAAGCGCCGGGTCTGACTGGCGGTGGTTTTCGGCGGCAGTAATTCGTTGAGAGCATAAGCCGTTGCCATCGGCGCCGTTACTGCGGAGGTCAGGCCAGCACCCAGCAGGCCCGCCCCGATCAGGTAGCGGGCCGCAGGGCCGAAAGCGGGCTCAATGGTGAGCGCCATATCGCGAGCACTCGAAACTTCGATGCCGCGGGCAAAGAGGCTGGCAGCTGCGGCCGAGAGGATCAGGATGGAGACGACGCCGCCGAGGGCGATTGATACGGCCGCTTCGCGCCGGGCCTCGGTGACACTGGCAGGATCGTCGTTCCATCGCTGCCGGGCCGCCGCCGCATGGAGGAAGAGGTTATAGGGCACAATCGTCGTACCGATCAGGGCAATCGTCGTCAGCAGACCGTTCTCGGGAATGATCGGCCAGAGACCAGAAAGGAGGTTGAGCGGATCGGGGCGCGTCAGGATAGCAGCCAGCAGGAATGCGCCGGACATGAGCAGGACGAGCGCTACAAGGATCCGTTCGATGGGCTTGTAGCGGCCGATAAGCAGGATGGCGCCGGCCACGAGCGCGATGGTGAGGATCAATGCCCGGCGTGCGCCTTCGCCCGCAATCGCTTCTATACCGAGGACTCCGCCGACGATGTTCCCGCTTTCATACGCCGCATTGCCAATTGCAAGCGCGGCCAGGATCAGCCCTGCCGCGATCGCCGTGCCAAGCGAGCCAGGTGCCGATTTGAGAAGGGCCTCGCCAAGACCGAGCCGTGCGCCCGCGCCAAGCCTGGCGGACATGTCTTGTAGGATGACGGTGGAAATGGTCGCGAAGACGAGTGCCCAAATGAGAGCGAAGCCGAAATTCGCTCCGGCCAAGGTGCAGGCCGTGACGGTTCCCGGCCCGATGAAGGCGGCGGCGACCAGCGTCCCCGGTCCTGTTCGAAACCGTCGCTTTCTTTCTGGCATTTGCGCGCCTGACTCGTCTTGTTTCCAGCCGCTATCCCTAGAGTTTGCGGGGCAGCGATCAAGAGCAGACCGTGTCGGCGTTCGATCGCTTAGTCTTCCAGCAGCCCTGCCTTGTCGAGAATGGCGATGGCTGGTGCGAGTTCATCCTCGACCTTTCTCCAGCGGTTGAGCGAGGTAGAATAAAGCGGTCGGCGGACCTGGACGGAACTTGCTGTCGCGACGGGCGCGGCATTTTCGTGAAAGGCGAGGCAGGCCGGGTCGAAGTCAAGGCCGCAGAAATCCAGCAATCGGCGGGTTTCGCCTTCCTGGTCGGCGATGATCGATTCGTAGTGAACCTCGGTAAAGCGATCCTCTGGAAGTGCGTCCCGGAAACGGGCCATCATACGGTCGAAACCAACATAGTACCTGGCAGCTGTCTCAAGGTTCAGCGCATAATTGTAGTAGGAAAAGCTCGTCGCAAACAGCTGGCGATAATTCGACAGCACGGTGTCTAGCGGGTGCCGGCGCAGACAGATCACGCGGGCATTCGGCAGAGCTTTCAGGATCAGTGGTGCGTAAAATGCGTTCAACGGCATCTTGTCAATGAACCGGCCTTCCATGCCCAGCGTCTTGCCCACATGTGCAATATATGCCCGGCCCAAAGCGTCCATGTCGGCCTGCTGCGCCCCAAGCAGCGTCTCGCGGTCAAGGACATAGCGCGATGGCGTGTTCAGCTGCCGTTTGAGGCAAAGCGCAAAATCCGTGAGTTCCCCGGCGGATGTCATGACCGGGTGGCTCGACAGTATGCGATCGACGAGCGTTGTTCCGGTCCGTGGCAATCCGACGATGAAGACGGGGGCGGCCTGATTACGTCCGTCGGCGAGATCGAACTCCGCCGTCGAGATGGCCGCCTCGAACAGGGCACTGTCGCTGTCGAAACTATAGTTCAGCGTGGAAAGCTTGGCTGCCTTGCCGCGCGCGAGCCAACTCATGGCTTCCTTGTGTCGGCCGAGATCTTCCAGCGTTTTCGCAATGGCATGACAGATGTGGAGTGTTTCATCAGCCTGTTTTTCGCTGGGGCGCCGGGCAAGGACTCCCTGAGCCGCCATCAGGCGGTCGAGGTAGTTGTCGTCCTCGGTTTGACGTGAAACCTGGACCAGTCCCGTCAAGGCGCGTGTTTCCGACGGATCACGCTCCAGACACGCCTCATAGGCTTGGCGGGCCAGGTCCATCTTTCCAACAAACTGCAGTGCAACGGCCAGATTGTAGCGCAGCCGGGCGGAGCCCGGCGCTGTTTCAACCGCCTTTTCATACCAGGGCAAGGCGCGCTCATGCAGGCCGGCGCGGCTGTACACGACACCGATGGTGTCCAGGCTCGCAGCATCGGACGGGTTGTGATGAGCTGCCTGCTCGACAGCGGCAAGCGCCTGGTCGCGATGATTGAGGGCTATCAGGCTGCGCGCCTTCTGCGCCAGGGCTTCAGAGGGGGCTGCACCAAGACCGATGGCACGGTCATAAAGCTCTATGGCCTTGGCGTGGTTCTCATGGTCGGCTGCGAGTATTCCCAAAAGAAAGTACGGCTCGCCCCGGTTAGGGTCAGACCGGATAGCCTTCATGCACAAGGCATGTGCATCCTTGTAGGCACGGCGTGCAAGAAGGTCACGCACCAGAGAAAAATCGCCTGAGCTCATGAAGTGTCCATAAATTGGTCAGTTGCCCGCTACAATTGTGACATTTGTGTCACCGATGGGTCAAAAGCAGTCGATTGGTTACGAAATTCATTGATAAACGGAAAGTCTCGGGAAAAGCTTACCTCTTGATCCGCATGTAGGAGGTACGAAACAATGAAAACAAGCTGGCTTTTGGGTGCAAGTGTGTTTGCACTTGGGATCGGGGGGGCGCTGCCAACCGCCGCCGCACAGGAGTCTGATGGCGAAGAAGCTGTCGCCCGTCAGGATGTTGTTGTCATCACGGCAACCCGCCGTGAAGGATCAGTTCAGGATGTCCCGATCAATGTGGCCGCCGTCGGCGCCGCCCAGATCGAGGAACAAGGCATCAGCGAGCTTTCAGACCTCCTTTCCTTCGTACCAGGGATCAACGTCGTCGATCGCGGCGCGCGTCAGGGCAACCCGATCATCGTGCGGGGCATCAATGCCGACCCGATCGGCCCGGGCGATGGTGACAATTCAGGGGGGCGGCACGGTCGCGACCTATCTTGGCGAAGTCCCGCTTTTCATCGACCTCAAGCTCAACGACATGGAGCGCGTCGAGGTCCTGCTTGGGCCGCAAGGCACGCTTTATGGTGCTGGTACGCTGGCGGGTGCTATCCGCTACATTCCGGTCAAGCCGCAATTCAACACCGACATGGTCGAAGCCCGCGCCGATGTTTATCAGTATTCCGAAGCCGACAGCTTCTCCTATGATACCGGCTTCACCTTCAACAAAGGCTTTGGCGACAACTTCGCGATCCGCGGCTCGATCGATTTCCTCGACGATTCCGGTTTCGTCGACCAGCCCTTCCTGCTTCGTGAAATCGGTGTCTCCAATCCTGACCCGGATTTCTCTGATCCAGCCGATGTCGCGGCCAATCTGCGCCGCGAAGACGATGTCGACACCGAGGAAGCCGTCTCCGGCCGGTTTGCTGCCCGCTGGACGCCGACCGACTGGCTCGATGGCACGCTGACCTACTACTTCCAGGACGTCGATGTCGGCGGCCGCCGGATTTCCAATAAGCGTACTGTCTTCCCGGGCGCTGGACCTGAGATCTTCTCGGCGGGTGACTTCGAGAATGGTCTTCGCGTGCCTGAACCGAACGAGATCAAGAACGAGCTGCTTGCGCTCGAGGTCATTGCCGATCTCGGCTTTGCGGAACTGACGTCGGCGACCGGCCTTTCCAAATTCGAGGACGATGGCCAGCGCGACCAGAACAACCTTCTGGTATCGCTTGAGTACTCCTACGAACTTTTCCCGGCCTTCGGTTCCTTCACGCGCGAAGTTGGCGAGACCGAGACATTCACCCAGGAAATCCGACTCGTTTCCACTATGGACAGCAAGTTCGACTGGATTGTCGGCGGGTTCTACTCGAAGCAGGAGAACGTTGCGACGTCTGAAGAATATGTGCCGGGCTATCCGCAGTACGCCAATGACGTGCTGGGGTTTGACTTCATCACAAACCGCCCGGATGGCTTCGAGTATTTCTCAATCGCTCACAATGAATTGACCGAGTCGGCGATCTTCGGCGAAGTCGGCTACCAGTTCACCGACAAGCTCAAGGCGACAATCGGTGGACGTTTCTATGAATATGAACTCTTGGACGGTGCAATCACCGAGCGGTTCTATCCATCGGGTGATCCGACCGCGCCCAACGATACAACGGTGTTCTTCCCACTTTTCGAGGATCCGAGTTTCTCTTTGATCACGCTGGACCAGATCAAAGGCCTGCCTTTCGATCCAAGCCTGACCCAGGAAGACGATGGTTTCCTCTATAAATTCAACGTTTCCTACGATGTGACGGACGACTTCCTCGCTTACTTCACAATCTCGGAAGGTTATCGTGTTGGTGCGTCCAATGGCATCGGCCAATGTGATGAGTTCGATCCGAATGCGACTCAGGGTGCGTGTGCCTTGGCACCCGGCCAGCAGTACGGTCCGAATCCGGGCGATATTGCTCAGTTCGACGAGCGCCAGTTTGGCCCAGACAAGACAACCAACTATGAGATTGGCGCCAAGACGGCCTGGCTCGGCGGAGATCTCATCCTGAATGGTGCGATCTTCTATGTCGAATGGACAGATCCTCAGGTCGCTTCTGCCACAGTGAACGCGAACATTCCGATCACGGTGAACGCGGCAGGGGCTGAATCGACCGGCATCGAACTTCAGGGCTCCTGGCGTGTCACAGATCAATTCGATCTTCGCGGTTCATATTCCTATGCAAAGACCGAGCTGACAGAAGACGTGCCGTTCCTGATCCGTACGATCACGCCTCCAGGCTTTGGCACGGCTTTCGAGGACGGCAAGGCTGGCGATCGCCTGCCGGGTTCGCCTGAAAGCCAGTTCTCGGTGTTCGGTCAGTATTATGTGCCGCTCGCCAACGGTAACCAGCTGATCTTCAACGGCTCCTATTCTTGGCAGGATGATATCCTGACCCGCACGGGGGGGCGCGGTTCATCGGTTGCGATCCCGTCCTATGGTGTTGCCAATGCCAAGGCGACCTATGACGCGGAAGACTGGTCCGTCTCGCTCTACGTCAACAATCTGTTCGACGAGTACATCGAGACCGGCATCATCTCGACTCCGCTGTCCAACCAGATTGTGTCGGATATCAATGGCGATCCGGTCACCGTGCGTTCGCATTACGCGACGCTGGGTGCGCCGCGGACGATCGGTGTGCGGGCAAAGATCCGCTTCGGCAACTGATCATTTTAGAGGTTCTGCCCGCGCAGCGGGCGGACCATTCGGCCCCGTTCGCCAGTCCGGCGAGCGGGGCTTTTTATTGGCCGCCGCTGTGTGACAGAAGAGATTGGCCGGAACGCCGTGGCCGACAGAGCCAGCCCACTTCCTCGCCTACGGGTTCTTACGGATATTGTGCCGGCGTTCACCGGGTTAGCGTTGATTTGACGGCTTCACTGGGATTGAGCCTCCGACTCCTCGATCCCGACCTTGAAGCCTTGCAGACTTGCGAGTTGAGGGGCTTGCAAGACCTGCAACTGCGCCGTCCGGGCACGCTCATTCCGCCCGGACGGCGCAATTTTTTATTTGCCTTTCCAGACAGGTGCGCGCTTTTCAAGGAAGGCACGCGGTCCTTCCTTGGCGTCTTCGCTTGAGAACACAATCGCAGATGCTGCGCCGGACTTTTTCCAGAGCTCCTCTTCGGTGCCCTCGAAGGCCTGTCTGGCGACCTCAAGGCTCTTCTGGACAGCGAGTGGCGCATTCACACCGATTTGGCCAGCAAGCGACTTGGCTTCCTCAAGGACCTTGTCGGAGGCAACCATGCGATTGACCAGGCCGAGCTGGTACATTCTTTCCGCAGGCATCGGATCGCCGGTGGCGACGATTTCCAGTGCGACGTTCCGGGGAAGGGCGCGCGGAAGCCGGAAAACACCGCCTGCGCCGGCAAAAATCCCACGTTTGACTTCGGGAAGGCCGAAACGGGAATCGTCTGCCGCGACGATCATGTCGCAGGCGAGCGGAAGTTCACAGCCGCCAGCCAGAGCGTTTCCGCGAACCGCTGCGATCCAGGGTTTGGTGCGCGGGAAGCGGACGAACCCGGCAAAGCCGCCGGCCTTGGTCGACAGGGATGCGGCGTTGCCTTTCGAAATTTCGGACAGGTCCGCGCCGGCGCAGAAGGTCGATTCGAGTGAAGACGTCAGAATGCAGACCCGTACATCGGGGTCACGCTCCGTCTCCTCGCAGATCCAGCCGAGCGCTGAAGCGACGGCACCGTTTACCGCATTACGTTTGTCTGGGCGATTGAGTGTAACGACGGCGATATGGTCCTTCACTTCATACAGGACTTCTTTTCCAACGCTTTCTGGCTTCTCAGACATCAGGTATCCTCCACTTTTCTGGGTTGCTCGACAGAGAGCATGTGACCGGGGCGGGCGGCAAGTCTGTCCCAGCGTCATTAGGCTAGACGTTGCGCGAAATGTTGCTGCGGGCAAGCTGTTGTGAGTCTGGTTTAAGGAGACGCAGTTTGCGCGGGGAGGTCCACGGGCTGGGAGCCGTCTGAATCTTCCTCAGTCACTAACAAGTTGCTATAAAGGTACTCGGTTCTTCGGGGCGGATGTCAGATGTCCGCTTGAGGCGCGCCGGTCATCTGGCTTTCCGGACTTTCACCACGGACGCCCGGACGAGGGACTTGCGCGGCCTCGGAACAGATGGAGGACCACGATGAAAATTCACGACATCATGCACAAGGACTGCTGCTACATCGAAGCTGACGAGAGCCTTCAGCTGGCTGCGACGAAGATGCAGCGGGAGGATGTTGGAGCCTTGCCTGTTGCTCGCAACGACAAACTGGTTGGAATGATAACTGATCGGGATATCGTCGTGCGGGGCGTGGCGGTCAACAAGGATGTCCGGAGAACCAAGGTCAGCGACCTCATGAGTTCTGGTGTGCTTTATTGTTTTGACGATGACGAGGTCGAAAAGGTCGCCGAAAACATGGCTCAGCAGAAGGTTCGCAGGCTGCCGGTTGTTGACCGGGAAAAGAAGCTTCTCGGTATGGTGTCGCTAGGAGATATCGCCTGGCGCGCGTCGGGCACCGCTGCAGGCGAAGCTTTGTCGCAGATTTCCAGGGCCGCCTGACGCTCCGGCCCTTTGGCCACGGGTGTCAGGACGCCAATTGTCCGACTGGCACGCGCGATCCGTCGGGGAGCGCCTTGAAGCGTTCCCTCCGGATCGGTCGGCCTGCATCCTCGGGGGCAGGCGCGCAGACAATACGGTCGCGGCCGCGCGTCTTGGCGGAATAGAGAGCGGCGTCTGCCATGGGATAAGCATCTGCAAATGCGGTGCGGCGACCAAACTCGGCAATGCCGAAACTTGCGGTCACGCGAAGGGTTTCGGGCAGCGCGTCGAAAGTGAGGTTGGACAGTTTCGCTCGCAAGCGCGCCGCCAGCTGACGGGCACCTGCTGTATCCGTTCCGGGCAGAAGCAGGCAGAACTCTTCCCCGCCCATGCGACCGGCGACGTCACTGCTTCGGGTCTGAGCGTTCAGGAATGCTCCGATCCGCCCGATAACCTGGTCGCCTGCGACATGGCCGTGTTCATCATTGATCGTCTTGAAGTGATCTATGTCGATAATGATGAGCGTGGCAGCGACTTCTCCCGACCGGGCGTCGCAATAATAGCGCGCCGCCTCTTCAAAAGCGCGACGGGTCTTCAAGCCTGTCAGGTAATCGTGATCGGCATCCTCCCGAAGGTCGGCGAGTCTCTGCATAACGCAAACGGCCACCAGAGCGCCTCCCATGGCCGTAACCGACAGTGTGGTAACCATGTTCATGGTTGCCCAATAGGCAGTCTGGAAGAAGACGTCCCCGGAAACAAACGAGTTAACTATGTTGTATGGAGCAACCACCACCATATTGATGGCGCAAAGAATAAGTGCAGCGTAGGTGGCCGTGCCGGTCCAGTTGCTGCGCCAGATGCCCCAAAGGCTCGCCGTTGCGACGAGTAGCATGCAGCCCTGAAGGGTATTGATCCAGAGAACACGCTGGCCAAGGTCGGCTGGGGACAACTGAATGATGACGGCAGCGATGACACTGCCGATCCCAATTGTTCCTAGAGTGCCCACCGGCGTCTTGCGAGAGAAGGCCAGATGGATTCCATCCAGGAGGAGATACAGGCCGCCAGAATAGCACGCGTTATGGAAGATCGCGTTCGCTAACGTATCCTTGTCCAGAATATAATGGTTGGCCGAGAAGCCGGTGACGGCGAGAAAAAAGGCTGTCGCGAACCGCAGAGCGCTTCTATCTTCCCGATTGTAGTACCAGAAGCTGAGGAAGATTGCACACATGCAACCTGCCACAACCGGTACGGTCAGGCCGATGACGGCGGCTTGGTCCAAGTTCATATTCCTGCGAGGCTGACTACAGCTTTGGTACTACCACCCGACCCGAAACTAACGTTTAAACTGGCACTTGAAATTTGTTCTAACGGGCTGGATTCTTGTCTTTTTGGCCAATGAGGGAAGGCTCTGCTGCCCGGCTTTCAATGGCCAATGGCGCTCCGGCTCAAATACCGAGGTCGACACCGAGGCGGGCGATTGCGTGCACGAAATTGTTCGGCGTGATGTCGATATCTCCAGTCCATTCCGCGTTCGGAAAACGAGCCAGGATCTGGCGGTAGGCCACCTCAAGCTGCATGTTTGCAACGCGTTGACCAAGGCAGACATGTGGCCCCATCCCGAAGGCGATATGGTCTTTTGCGTTTACGCGGGTGACGTCCATGCGGTCTGGATCAGGAAAGACGTCCGGATCTCGATTGGCAGCGCCGTAGTACATGACGACCTTCTCGCCTTCCGCGATTTTCTGGCCTCGTATCTCGGCGTCCTCGGTCGCTGTCCGGCGCATATAGATCACTGGAGATACCATGCGGATGGCCTCGTGTGTCATGTTGCTGATGAGTGAAGTGTCTTTGAGAAGCATCTGTTTCTGTTCAGAAAATTCGGTGAGCAGCTTCATCGTGCCGGACAAGGAATTGCGCGTCGTATCGTTGCCGGCAAACACGATCAGCAGCCAGGAACCGTCAAGCATCTCGTCAGACAACTTCGAGCCATCGATCTCGGCATTGGCAATCGCCGAAAGAAGGTCCTCTTTTGGGTCCCTACGGCGCGCCTGCAGGACGTGTTTTCCGAAATCGAACATCTCAAGCACGTTCTGGACAAAGGCGCCGAAGAAGGCCGGATCGATTTCTTCTCCCTTCCTCATCGTATCGCTGGCCCGCTCCAGATAATGCATCCACTCGATCAATTTCGGGCGGTCGGATTCGGCGACGCCGAGGATTTCGCACAGGGTGAACAGGGGCAATTCGGCAGAGAACAACTCGACCATGTCGACCGGCCCGCCCGAGTCCCTGGCGCGGGCTTCCATAGTGTCGAGCAATGTCCCTACTTTTTCGTCCACCCGCGCCTTCAGGTTCGCAACATAGGCTGGTGTGAAGAACGGCATGTGCGCGCGGCGCAGCGGCATATGATAGGGCTGATCAAGGCAAATCATTGCATCCAGCGAGGCGCGATGGAGCAGAGGGTGGCGCTGATCGGCGCGCCCGTAATTCATCAGGATGCCGCCCCTCTGCGACGAGAATACCTTCGTGTTGAGCTCGGTGGCGCGCACATCGTCATACCGCGTAAGCGCCCAGAAGCCGGCGCCTTCGCTTTCATCATGCCAGCAGACGGGTGATTGCTTGCGCATCGTCGCGAAGGCCTCGAAGGGCTGGCCCGCCGTAAAGAGGTCGAGGTCCGTCAGGTCTGCGGCGGGCGGCGTATCGAATGCGAGTGGGTACTTGTGGCCCTTGGCGATGTCGGCATCTTCAACAGCGGTTTCGCTGATATTGGCGAGCATGGTGGTTCCTCCGGCAAGTCTTTCTGCTTGTTGACAACAATGGTCTCAGAAAGCCCGGGCGGCGCCAAGCCCTGCCCGAAGGGCAGTCATTTACTGCTCGGACAGCGCGGAGTCCGCCAGCATGAGGGCACCTGTGATCCCGGCATCATCGCCGAGCGAGGCGGGCACGATATAATCGGACATGTCGCCAGCGCGTCCACAATCAATATAGCCGGCAAGGCTCGATTTCGTATGCCGTCGGATCGCTTCGATCAGGCCGGGAGTTTTCATGACTCCGCCACCGAAAATAATTCGGGCGGGGCGATGGGTCAGGGTTAACGTTCGGGCGAGTTGGGCGAGGTAGGAAGCTTCTACATCCAGGCCTTCGTGGCCTTGCGCCAGCTCCGAAAGTGATTGCCCCCAGCGCGCCAGAATAGACGGCCCGCTGGCAAGGCCTTCAAGGCAATCGTCATGAAGAGGGCAGACCGACCGGGCCTTGCCGTCATCGTCGGCGCGGCTGACCTTGATATGGCCCATCTCGTAATGTCCGACACCATTGAGAATCGCCCCGTTGTGGACGACGCCTGCGCCAATCCCGGTACCCACCGTGACATAGGCTATGACGTTTTCGCCTTGTCCGGCGCCAAAACCCCACTCGCCCAGGCAAGCGCCGGAAACGTCGCTTTCAATCCGTAGGGGGCAGCCGAGCCCGGCGAAGGCGTTTCGGTAGGAGGCGCCCTGCCAGCCTGGCTTGGACGTCACCAGCACCTCTCCATAGGTGGGCGATGCCGGATCGATATCCACTGGGCCGAACGCTGCGATACCGAGCGCGCTTATCGGGCCGGCGTTGCCGAGCGCATCGCGCAAGCGCGCGAACGTCTCGTCAGGAAAGGTGGTTGGGACTTCGATGCGGCGCTGTATCTTCCCAGGCGCCTCAGCCAATGCGGCAACGCATTTGGTTCCACCTGTCTCGATAGCGGCCAGCATGAGACCGGCTATAGCATGTCGCTTGCCGCTGTCACTCAGCCAATTGGCCGCCTTGCTGGGCACGGGCTTCTTCGAGCTCTTCTTCCAGCGCACGGGTTTCCTGCGTACGTGGCTTCGACAGACGCGCAACGCCGAGATAGATCACCGGTGTCAGGAACAGCGTGAAGAGTGCGGCCAGCCCCAGCCCGCCGAAAACCACCCAGCCAATGGAATTGCGCGCTTCCGCGCCGGCTCCACTCGACAGGATGAGTGGAAGAGCGCCAAGTACAGTGGAAATCAAAGTCATGACGATCGGACGTGCGCGGATGATTGCGGCTTCGAAGACAGCGTCCTTCACAGACCGCCCCATGCTGCGCAGCTGGTCGGCAAACTCGACGAGCAGGATACCGTTCTTAGCCATCAGACCGATCAGCATGATCAAACCGATCTGCGAGTAGATATTGAGCGACACGCCTGTAAAAGTCAGGGCATATACGGCCGCCGCGAGCGCGAAAGGAACCGACAGTAAGATAACCAGCGGACTGGTCACGCTTTCGAATTGGGCGACCAGCACCAGCAGAACGATGATAAAGGCGAAGCCATAGGTGATGAGGAGATCGCGATTGCTTTCCTCCAGCGTCGCAGCATCGCCTTGCAGTATCATGTTGATGCCCGCAGGAAGGGCCTCATCACCCAGCCTTTCAATCTCGGCAATGGCATCAGCGAGCGGCAGCCCCGGCGCTATGTCCATATCGACTTCGATAGCGCGCCGTTGAGCGGTACGGTCCAGCTCGGCGGCGACACCCTCCTCGCGGATTTCCGTCAATGTCGAGATTGGAACGAGCGCGCCCTCGTCGGAGCGAACGAAAAGGTTCCGCAGGTCGCCCGGGTCTCGGATGGCGCCGGTTTCCGACTCCAGGATGATAGGAATAGCCTGGTCCTCGACATTGAGATCAATCAGATCTTCGCCGTCGACCATGGCCCGCAGGGTGACTGAAATCTGGTCCAGCGGCACGTTGAGGTCAGCAGCCCGGCGCCGGTCAACTTGCACGGAAAGTTGCGGCTGGGTTGGCTGGTAGGAAATATCGGCATTGGACAGGATGTCGCTGCTATCGACTGCGCGAGCCAGCGAGCGAGCAGCGGCATAAATGTCATCATAATTATTGCCGGTCAGGGCGATCCGTAACCCGCCGCCGCGCCCGCCCCAGCCGACGCTAAGGCTTGAGCGGCCAAAAACCGAGACTCGCGATCCAGGGATTTCCGACATCGGGCCCTGCAGAGCTGAGATGACATCCTGCTGGCTTAGCTCGCGCTCTTCCCATGGGGCTAGCCGCGCCGTGACGTTGACGCGGTTGGGGTCCCAGGCGCCAACAATCGTGAACAGGTTTTCGATCGTGCCATCATCGACAAATGGCTGAAGGAGCGCTTCGATTTCGTCTGCCTCCTGTTCCATGTAGGCAAGACCAACCCCATCGGGTCCTGTGGCGAAGACCTGGACGACTCCCCTGTCTTCGGGGGGCACGAGTTCTTGCGAAAGGGACCGGTAAAGCAAGCCAGCCCCGATGGCGGCCAGCAATGACACGATGACGATAACCATCGGGCGGTCGAGATTAAAGCGCAGTGCGCGTTCGTAAGCGCCGAGCAGCAATCGTCCAAAGCGTTCGAGTGCATTGTCCTTCCGGTCGGCCGGATCACGTTCGATGAAACGGAATTTGGAAGCAATGGCCGGCGCAAGCGTCAGGGCCACTATCGACGAGATACCGACCGAAAGCGACATCACGAAGCCAAACTCCCGGAAAAGCCGACCGGTCGTCGATGGAAGGAAGGAAATCGGAACGAAGACGGCGATCAGAACAGCTGTGGTGGCTATGACAGCAAAGAAGACCTGCTGGCCGCCGATGACTGCAGCTGCACGCCGGCGAAGACCATCGGCCTGCTTACGCTGGATGTTTTCCAGAACCACGATGGCGTCGTCCACAATCAGGCCGGTTGCCAGAACCAGTGCGAGCAGGGTGAGCAGGTTGATCGAGAAACCGAGTACCCAGATGCCGGCCACGGTCCCGATTAACGAAACGGGGATCGCGACGGCGGGAATAATTGTTGCCTTTGCCGACCCGAGAAACAGCCAGATAGTTCCGACGACGATCAGCACGGTGATGGCCAAAGAGAGCAGGACTTCCTCGACCGACTTCTCGATAAATACGGCTTCGTCGGAGGTCACTTCAAGGCGGATGTCATCGAAGCGACGGTTGAGTTGTTCGATCTTTTTCTTGGCCGCGCTGGATATCTGGATGGTGTTTGATTGCGCCTGCCGGACAACGCCGAGCCCGATGATAGGGTTGCCGTTGTATCGCAGAAAGTCATCGGCGTCGGCCGGCCCGAGAACGGCTTCTGCGACATCACCAATCTTGGTGTCGCCGCGAATGTAAATGTCCTTGATGAGTTCGGGTGTCGCGGCAGTTGCCTCGGCTCTCACGATAAGTTCCTGGCTTTCAGAGCGGAAGCTGCCGACTGGCACGTCGAATGGCGCTTCGCGAAGTGCGCTGGCAACGTCGGCTATGGTGAGACCGAACCGGCTAAGGCGGAGCGGATCAACCACGACACGCATCTGGCGCTCGCGTGTTCCAAATTCCTGTATCGTTGCGATGCCTTCGATCGACAGGAATTCCGGAATGATGTCATTTGTGATGATGCGCGATAGCTCTTCTTCAGAATAGGCGGTCGAAATCACGGCGATCGTCAATACCGCCTCACCTTCGCTGTCGGCCTTTGTCACCGCCACATTCTCGACGCGATCAGGCAGCTCGCGGGTCACGCGGCTGACCGCTTCGCGAACGTCCGACGCGGCCGTGTCCAGATCGACTCCCGGATTGAATTCGATGCGAATGCGCGAATTGTTTTCTTCGCTGGAGGAGTTGATTTCCCGGACGCCGGAGACTCGGGAAATCGCCCCTTCGAGAATGCTGGTAACTTCCGCATCCATCGTTTCTGGTGCCGCACCTGGCAGGTTGGCGCGCACGGAGACGATTGGACGGTCGACATCTGGCAGCTCACGGACCTCGACGCCCAGCATGGCTGCCAGTCCGGCGATGACGATCAAAAGGTTCATCACCGCCGCCAGCAATGGACGGCGAACCGAAAGGCCTGGCAGGCCAGCGCCAGGCGGCATCATGGCAGGGCTGCGGACGGACCGCCCTCCCGGCGCTCGTCGCCCGGTCCAGCAATGGTCTGGCTGCGTCCAGGCGTCTCGACAGGTGTTCCCTGGCGAACCTTCTGAACACCCTGTTCGACAATCCACGTTCCTTCGGGAAGCTCGGCCTTGACCAGAACCATACCGGCATCCCTGCTGACAATCGTGACGGGGACGCGGTCAGCGCGACCATCTTCTACCTTCCACAGGAAGGCGCCGTCGCCGCCCCAGACGATGGATTCCTCCGGCACGGTCGGATAGCGCTGTCCAGGCAAGTCGAAGCCGATCCGGAAGCTCATGCCGGGGCGCAGGCGGTCATTGGAGTTATCGATTGCGGCTCGCACCGTATAGGCCCGCGTTGTCGCGTCTATGGCACTGTCCACGGTGAGCACTTCGGCTTCATAGGTTTGCGACGGGTCCGAGAAGGGTTCGACTTCGAAAATGTCGCCAGTCTGGATGCGCCCAAAAGTCTGCTCGGGCACGGGGAAGTCCACAAACAGTATATCGCGGGCGTCTAGCCTGGTGATTACCGTGCTGGTGGTGATGCGAGCACCGGGATCGATATCGGTCAGGCCAACATGTCCGGAGAACGGCGCCTTCACGGTACGGCGGGCGAGGGCGTCGCGCGCAATGTCGAGTTGTACCTTTGCGGTATCATAGGCAGCCTGAGCACGATCCATCTCGTTGCCAGCGATCACGCCCGGTGTGCTGGCACGATTGTAACGGTCGATGGTTCGCTGGGCGTCTCGCAAGGCAACTTCTGCTTCTTCAACGTCGAGCCGCTCGGCACGCGCTTCAAGTTGCACGAGCACGTCCCCTTTGGTGACATAGTCACCAGCCTCGAAATTGACTTGTGTCACCTCGCCGGCAGTTTCGGGATAGATGGTTGCTGAAGACCGGGCGCGGGCGGTGCCCACTGCTTCCACGCGGGTGGTTTCAGTCCGATAGGTGACGGAGTAGGACACGATCTTGACCGCACGTTCAGCGCGCGGCTGATCGCTTGCCGATTGCTCGCCCTGACAGGCCGCCATGACTAGCGCGGCTCCAAGGCCCAGATATGCCAGTTTAAGGTGTTTCACATCCAAGCCCCTAGCAAATCTCTCCTAATTCTTCGTTCAACCGCAGCGGGAGTCGCTGATAATGCGGAGCACACAAGACCGCGGGGAGTGAAGTCCCTCGTTCATCGCATGCTGACCCTTTGACCTCAGAATTAGGTCGCTCCGGTGGGGAAGCCAGTCAAATTACTGCGTAAATCACACATTCCTCAATGAAAATCCCGGCTTTTCGGGATCACGCGGACATTGCGGGGGTGGGTGTGCAGGTTCCGCGGCTCTGGTCCCTTGCGGTCAGGAATGGGGCGGACAACTTCGTCGGCTCGGTCGAGCGCGTGGCGTAGCGGGTCGCTGAGCGTGGTTTCAGACAGGAGACCAAGGTCGTCGGTCCGGTCGATCAGCTGTTCGGCGACGATGTGGGTGACATTATCGGCGCGCTGGACGCGGCCTTTCACGAATATGATGCGCGCGCCCATGACTACGGCCCGGAAGCGCTCGAACACGTTTGGCCAGACGACAAGGTTGGCGATACCGGTTTCGTCCTCCAGCGTGATGAAGCAGACCCCGCTCGCCGAGCCGGGGCGCTGGCGCACCAGGACGATACCTGCCGTCTGTACCCGCGACCCATTCCTGAGGTCGACGGCTTCCTTTGTGCTGATCGTGCGCAAGCTTCTGTAATGTGCGCGCAGGAAGGACATGGGATGCTCCTTAAGGGACAGACGTGTCGTCTGGTAATCCTGCAGGACGTGTTCAGAGAGCGGCATCTCTGGCAGAGGTGTACGAGCCTCGCCGCCTTGCTCAGCCGTATCGGCAGCCGCAAAGAGCGGCAGCGGCTTGCCCGCCGCCTCCCCGCGCGCAGCCCAGAGCGCGGCCCGCCGGTCCAGCCTCATCGAACGGAAGGCGTCGGCGGCGGCCAGAAGCTCCATGGCCCGGCGCGTTATGCCGGCCCGGCGGCGTATGTCTTCGGGCGCATCGAATCCGCCAAGACGGGCCTGGAGCATTTGCTCCATTTCGTCTTCGCCAAGCCCGTCGACCTGCCTGAAGCCAAGGCGGACAGCGAGTTTTGCTGTTTGTTTGGGCGTTTCTTCGTGCCCAGTGAACCGTGTGCCCGCTGGCCGGGAGGCAGGTTCCAACGTGTTATCCCAGTCCGACAGGTTCACATCGGCCTCACGCACCTCGACGCCATGTTCACGCGCATCACGGACGATCTGGGCCGGGGCATAGAAGCCCATGGGCTGGCTGTTCAGCAGGGCTGCACAGAAGACATCGGGGTGATGGCACTTCAGCCAGGAGGAGACATAGACAAGCAGGGCGAAGGAGGCGGCGTGGCTTTCCGGGAAACCATATTCCCCGAAGCCTTTCACCTGGTCGAAACAGCGCTGCGCGAATGCCTTTTCATAGCCGCGCGCGGCCATCCGCTCCACCATCATGTCCTCATAATTGTGGATCGTCCCGACCTTCCGGAAGGTTGCCATGGCACGGCGCAGGCCATTGGCCTCATCAGGTGAGAACTTCGCCGCATCCATGGCAATCTGCATGGCTTGTTCCTGAAAAAGAGGAACGCCGAAAGTACGCTTGAGGATCCTTTCCAGCTCGTCAGGGGGGCCATGTTCGGGTGCCGGAGAGGGGTAGGTAATCTTTTCCAGCCCCTTGCGGCGGCGCAGATATGGATGGACCATGTCGCCCTGGATCGGCCCGGGCCTCACAATCGCGACTTCGATGACAAGATCGTAGAAGACCTTGGGGCGAAGACGCGGGAGCATGTTCATTTGCGCCCGGCTCTCGACCTGGAAGACACCGAGCGAGTCTCCCTCGCACAGCATGTCATAGGTCGCCTTGTCTTCGGGTGGGATTGTGGCGAGGTCATAGTCCAGCCCCTTGTGGAGCCGAAGCAGGTCGAAAGCCTTCCGGATGCAGGTCAGCATGCCAAGCGCCAGCACATCCACCTTCATGATGTTGAGCGCGCTGATATCGTCCTTGTCCCATTCGATGAAGGTGCGCTCATCCATCGCGGCATTGCCGATCGGCACGGTTTCGACCAGGGGCCCGCGTGTCAGTACGAAGCCGCCGACATGCTGGGACAGGTGGCGCGGAAAGCCGATCAGCTGGCGGGTCAACTGTACGGCGCGGCGGATAGTCGGGTTTGCCGGATCAAGCCCGGCCTGGCGGATCTGCTTCTCTTTCACATCCGAGCCGAAGCTGCCCCAGACCGTCCCCGCCAGTGCCCCGGCAATATCCTCCGAGAGGCCAAGCGCCTTGCAGACCTCGCGCACGGCAGAGCGCGGACGATAGGAGATGACGGTCGCGGTGAGGGCAGCCTTGTGACGGCCATAGCGGCGATAGACATACTGGATGACTTCCTCGCGGCGCTCATGCTCGAAGTCGACATCAATGTCTGGTGGCTCCTTGCGCTCCTTCGACAGGAAGCGCTCGAAGAGAAGTTCGGTAATGCCCGGGTCCACACTGGTCACGCCGAGGCAGTAGCAGACCGCTGAATTCGCCGCCGATCCACGTCCCTGGCAGAGAATGTCCTGGCCGCGCGCCCAGGCGACAATGTCATGCACGGTGAGGAAATAGGGGGCATAATCAAGCTCCCGGATCAGGCCGAGCTCCTTGATGAGCGCAGCGCGGACCTTCTGCGGTATGCCGTCGGGATAGCGCCATTCTGCTCCCGCCCAGGTAAGGCTCTCCAGGTGTTCCTGCGGGGTCTTGCCGGGTGGGACAGGTTCATCCGGATATTCATAGGCGAGCTCGTCCAGTGAGAAGCGGCAGCGCTCGACAATCTCCAGGGTCCGGCGCAGGGCCGGTTCAAAACCCCTGAACAGGCGCGCCATTTCGTCAGGCGGTTTCAGGTGACGTTCGGCGTTGGCCTCGATCCGGTAGCCGGCTTCTTCAATCGTGCAATGCTCGCGAATGCAGGTGACGACATCCTGAAGGGGGCGCCGCTCCGGTGCATGATAGAGGACATCATTGATTGCAATGATGGGTACGCCGCCGGCCTTCATCCCGAGATCGGCAAGTCGGGCGATCTGCTCGCGATTACGCCCGGAGAAGGTGAACCGTGCGGCAAGATAGAGCCGGCCGGCCCATGGCGCCTGCAGCCGTTCCAGACGCTGGCGGAAGGCCTCATCCGGCTTTGATGGCGGGATGGCGATAAAGACCTGGCCTTCCGCATGGGCGAGGATGTCGTCCAGCGTGATGTGGCACTCACCCTTTGGCGCGCGCAGCTTGCCATCCGATAGCAGCCGGGAAAGGCGGCCATAGGCATCCCGGTCCGTCGGGTAGCAGATCAGCTCGAAACCGTCAGTCGTCACCAGCCGCGCGCCGATGAGCAGGCGCAGACCTGCTTCTCTGGCGGCCAGGTGTGCGCGCACGACCCCGGCCAGCGTGTTGCGGTCGGCCACGCCAATCGCAGCAAGGCCGAGCCCCTTGGCCTGGGCGACCAGTTCGGCAGCATGGCTCGCACCTCTCAGGAAAGAGAAGTTTGTCGTGACGGCGAGTTCGGCATAATCCGTCATGCGAAGACCCCATGGACGAACCATGCGGGCGTGCCGCCGCGGCCATCATGATAGAGGCCTTGACGGAACACCCAGTAGCGCCGGCCGGACTCGTCCTCGACGCGGTAATAGTCCCGTGCGCGGGGCAGGTTGGAGACCGGCTCGCCCGGATCCTCGGTTTCCAGATCACTGCGGATCCGGTCGATCAGGGCCGCATCGGCGCGCCGGTCGAGCTTTGGGGCGAGCCATTTGCGTTCGACACCGTCAGGGCTCTGTGCGGGCGGTGGCGGTGCGGTATGGGTCCACCATTCCGGTGCAATCCGCTCCGGCCCGTCGGCGCGGGCAACGCTGCGGGCGATCCGGCGCCAGACAAAGCGCAGTGGCGGGCCGTCTGGCACTTCGGCAAGTACCTTGATCTCCTCCGGCGGGTCGATGAGACGGATCGGGCGCGGGCCTTCCTGCGGGCCGGGCATACGCGCTATCGGCAGAGCGCCTTCATAAATGGCATGTGGTTCAGCACGTTCTGGCAGGTGGCTCTCGACCGGCCTGACGAGGCTGACGACACCTTCACCGAGTTTTGCCGTAATCCGGTCAGCCAGCGCGGACAGCAGGACGGGATCTGAATCACTTGCAGCAAGGTCCCCGGAGAGCGCGGCGGCGCTCATCTCCATCAGGCCGGTACGACGGGCTTCAAGCATGAGCAGGTCAATGCCGAAGCCGGGACCGATCCGCTCCACCTTCTCATCGAAGAGACGAAGTATGTGCTTCGGACTGCGCGAGGGCCGGGCCAGCGTGATTGAGACAGTCGACAGGCCGCCATCGGCACGAAAAGCGTGAAAGGTAAAGGCGCGGGCACCTTCACCGCGTGCGGCAAGGTCAGCGCAGAGGCGCTCGGCCAGCCTGTTCAGTCCATCAAGAATGCCCTCCTTGGCGAGTAGCGGCTCAGGACAGGGCAGGCGAGCGGACAGGGCCGGGGGCGGGGTGATCGGGTCGAGCGGCTCATGGCGCAGGCCAAGCGCCTGATCGAGACGGAGCAGCACGGCATCGGCAGCGCTTCTGGACTGAAAACGCCGCCCAAGCGCCTTGCGGTCAATCCCGTAGAGCTGGCCGATCTGGCGCAGGCCAAAGCGATTGAGCAGGGTCTCGGCTTCAAGTGTGATGCGCAGGGCCGTGACGGGAAGGGTCGAAAGCCCGTCTGCCTCCTCACCATCCCTAAGGATTGTGCCGGGGCTTGAGCGGGCAAGCGCCGAGGCGGCTCCTGGCGTGCCGGCAAGGCCGAGCCGGTGGGGGATCGCATCAGCCTCCAGAGTGGCGGAGATGGCCTCCATCATGGCCGGCTCCCCGCCGTGCAGGTGATCACAACCGGTTGTCTCAATCATCAGCCCGTCAGCACCGTCGAGTGCGACCAGCGGGGAATAGCGGATCATCCAGGTGGCAAGCCGGGCAAGGGCCCTGGTGTCAGCCTCACGGTCGATATCCTCATGCTGGAGGTCCGGGCAACGTGCCTTTGCGTCGGCAAAGCCGAGCCCCGGTGCGATGCCGAGGGCGCGTGCAGACGCATTTGCTGCGACCACGCGCAGGCCATGCGTGCCATCTTCCAGCAGGGCGAAGGGTGCGCGCGGTTCAGGCGCTTCGGCGCAGGTCCGGGCTGACGGTTTGCCGAGGTTGCGGCGCCTTGCGCGGCGCAGGCGTGTCAGTGGCCAGTCCGGGAACCACACGGAGAGATAGCGTTTCATCGTCCAGCTCGAGATTGAAGACATGCCCCGCCATGGCCGGCGCCTGGCGGGAGCGTTCAAGGGTTGCCTGCCAGCGCAGGGCGCCGGGTGCGCGGGCATCGAATGGGTTTGGCGCTGAAGGCCGGGGTTTAACCCGCCAGCGGGCGGACGCTGCGCTCGAGCCTTCATGTCGGAAGGGCAGCATCAGGATGACCGGCACGCCGCAGCGCCCAGAGGCAAGCGTCAGCCGACGTGAAGCGGTGAAATCGATGTCTTCCAGCTCCGCCATAACGAGGCTGACAGCGGATGATCGCACCGCTTCCTCAATAGCCCAGAGTGTGTCGGCGAGCTTGCGTGTCTCGGCATGCAGGACTGGCCGCTCGTCACGAATGAGTGCGGGCAGGCCAGCTTGCAGTAGCCGGCCATGCTCCTGACGCAGCCGTCTCTGACGGATCCAGAAGACTGGGCCGGGGGCTGGTTTTGCCGCTGCCAGCGCAAAACCGCTCACCGCGCCCATGTCGCCGTGCGCATGCTCGCAGATTTCGTGAACACCTTCGGCCCCGAGTTTCAGCGGGAAGCGTGCCTCTGCCTTTTCAGGCTTGCGGTCGAGGCGAAAGACGCCCGGTATGTTCAGCGCTTCAGACTCCATATGTTCTTATTTTGTTCTGGAACAAAAGAGTCAAGCCCCGTGACACCCGGCCCGGCTGGTGCCACTATTTTTTGAAGAAGAACAGATATGCAGGGAGGCCGGGTTTGCGATGGGGGCTGACGGGCACGACAAGAAAAAGGGATGGAGCAACTGGTCCGGTAATCAGACGGCGGAGCCGCAACATATTGCCAGACCGCGCGATATGGACGACCTCAAGGCCGCAATTACCAGGGCGGCTGGACCTGTACGCGTTGTTGGCGCCGGCCACTCCTTTACACCTCTAGCGGCGACGGATGGAACGCTGATCAAGCTGGACGGCATGGGGCTGGTCCACAGTGTCGACCAGACAGCGAAGCGTGCCTGGGTGAATGCCGGCGCACGTCTGAAGTACCTGTCGCCGGAACTGGAACGGTACGGTCTTGCCTTTCGCAACCTTGGTGACATCAACGAGCAGTCCCTGGCGGGGGCAATTTCCACCGCGACGCATGGCACAGGCGCCGGGCTGTCCTGCCTTTCGGCGGAAGTCACGGCACTGAAACTCATGACCGCGAGCGGCGAGTTGCTGACCATCTCGCGCGAACGCGACAGCGATGCTTTCGACGCCGCCCGCGTTTCTCTTGGTGCGCTCGGCGTAATTGTTGAGGCGGAAGTCCAGCTTGTCGATTCCTACCGCTTGCACCGGCTGACCTGGGCTGAGCCCTTGGACGCACTGATCGGTCACGCCCAATCGCGCTGGAAAACCCGCCGGAATTACGAGTTTTTCTATATCCCATTCTCGGGCTACGGCATTTCGATTGCCCACGAGGAAACGAAAAACAAACCGACTCCAAGGCCTCCACAGGACGATGACGAAGCTGTCCTGGGCCTCAAACGGGCGCGCGACTATGCTGAAGACGACGTTGCGGGAAGACGGGAATTCCTGAAGGCGGCATTCGAGTCCTTCGAAGGTGAGGATGTCATTGGAAACAGCTGGCAGTTGCTCGCCAGTCAGCGCAATGTCCGGTTCAACGAGATGGAATACCACCTGCCGGTCAAAAAAGGGCTTTCAGCTCTGTCGGATGTGATCGCGATAATTGAGAAGAAGCATCCAGATGTCTTCTTCCCGATCGAAGTTCGACGGACGGGAGGAGACGATATCTGGCTCAGCCCCTTCAATGATGGTGGCCGGATTTCAATTGCCGTGCATGCCTATCACGAGGACAGCTACGACTTCTTCTTTTCCGATATTGAACCGATTTTACGAAAGGCCGGCGGGCGCCCGCACTGGGGGAAGCTTCACAGCCTCGATTACCGGTCGCTGTCGGACCTGTATCCCGAGTTTGTCACCTTCTCGAAAGTACGGAACCGGCTTGACCCTGAGGGCCGCTTCCTGACGCCCTACCTGAAAACGCTTTTCGGCGTGAAGGGTACACGATGACTGCCGCCCCAGCATTGGACGCAAACTACTTCGCCGCCCTGTCCCAAGCCTTGAAAGAGGCTGGCATTGCCGAGCCCACTCTGGTGATCGACCGCCACCGGCTCGACCACAACATCGAAACGCTTCTGGACGACCTGCCGGAAGGGATGGGCTACCGTATCGTGGCAAAATCCCTGCCGTCTGTCGGTCTCATCCGCCACATCAGGACGCGGACGGGTTCAGACCGGCTTATGACCTTCAACATTGAGATGCTGTTGGCCCTGGCTGGAGAAATGCCGGAAGCCGAACAGCTTCTGGGAAAGCCGATGCCTGTTGCGGCCGCAAGGCGCTTCTATAGCGAGGCCAACCCTGACGCCAACATCAAGTGGCTGGTCGATACTCCAACCCGGGCGGAACAATATCTGGCTCTCGCTGCAGAGCTCGAAATCACGATGCAGCTGGTGCTCGAAGTCGATGTGGGTTTGCACCGCGGCGGTTTTGCCCCGGATGACGCACTGGTTAACACGGTGAGGTCGATCGACAGATCAAACCACGCAACATTCGCCGGGCTGATGGGGTATGAGCCGCATGTCGCGAAAATGCCGGAAAAGGGCGGACTGCGTAAAGCGGCGCTTCAAAGCGCGTGGTCAGTCTTCTCAAAAGCGAAGGCAATGACATGCGCTTCGCGACCTGCTGGCGGTTTGATTCTGAATGCTGCCGGAAGTCCGACCTACCGGCTCTATCGCGATACACAAATTGCCAATGAAGTCTCCGTGGGCTCGGTACTCGTAAAGCCGACTGATTTCGATACGCCTCTGCTGGCCCCCCACTGGCCAGCGAGTTTCATTGCAACGCCAGCGCTCAAGGTTCTGGACGGGATCAATATTGCAGGCTTCGAGTTTGTTCGCGGTCGGCAGCCGGATCTGCCTGAGGGACACGACAAGACAGTCTATATTTTTGGGGGCAACTGGATGGCAGAGCCCGTCTGGCCAGAGAGCGTCGTTCTGAACGATACCTATGGGCGCTCCAGCAATCAGCAGATGCTGACGGCGCCGTCGACTACGCTGATCGAGCCCGACGAGTATGTTTTCTTGAGGCCGAAACAGTCGGAATCCGTTTTCCTTCAGTTTGGAGATATCGCCGTCTTTGAAAACGGTCGCATTTCGGAGACATGGCCCGTCTTCCATGCTTCCGCCTGAAACAATGGTTGAGCCGAAAGCTTCGAAACAGCTTGCCTTTTATGGCGCTTCGGAGCGATATTTCGTCTATCATGGGGACGCATTCCAATCCACCAGTGCCTGATGAGGACCGTGAACCGCTAAATCAGGAGCGAATTGTCGATAGTGCGCTGGAGCTTCTCGACGAGACTGGGCTTGACGCATTCAGTACACGCAGGCTTGCGTCCCGCCTCGGGATCAGGAATGCGTCGCTTTACTGGCATTTCCGCAACAAGGACGAAATTCTCGATGCGATGTGCAGGCGGCTTTATCAGTCGCTCATCCCGACGCCGAGCCAGCACGATGCCGAATTCGATTGGTCGAGTTGGCTGGCTGACGGTGCCCGCGCAATCAATCGTGCGGCGCGAGCGACAAGAGATGGCGCGCGCATCATGGTCCGGCTGCATTTCGATGATGAACTTACACGGGGACGGATCAACAAGTCGATTAAAGTACTGGAACAGCATGGGTTCTCGAGAATTGAGGCGGTCTACGCCATTCAAACCCTGCGCCGTTTCGCGCTTGGCTCCGCTCTCCAGGAACGCATTGTCGATGAAGAAATCAAGGCTCGCTCGGAGCCGACGCATGACGAACTGTTCGAGTTTGGTCTGAGCATGATCATCGAAAGTCTTCGCCAGCGCTTCAGACGTGGTGAAGGGGCTGCCTGAAAGCTGGGCGGCAGAATCTCTTCAGCTTGTCAGGACGGGCTTTCCAGCCTTGCACGACAATCCTTGACCGAAAGTTCTTTGCAATCGCGGCCAGAATGCGCTGCGATGGAGCCAGCTTCGCGCAACTTCAGGAACCTTCATGGCAATTCTCGCCAGCATCCATCACCTCACGCACTATACCTATGACAGGCCGGTCAGTCTGGGACCGCAGATTATCCGGCTAAGACCGGCGCCGCACTCGCGTACGCGGATCGTTTCGCACAGCCTCAAGGTCTCGCCAGACAATCACTTCGTGAACCACCAGCAGGACCCGTATGGCAACTGG
Source organism: Henriciella mobilis (assembly GCF_003576285.1). Lineage (NCBI taxonomy): Bacteria > Pseudomonadati > Pseudomonadota > Alphaproteobacteria > Hyphomonadales > Hyphomonadaceae > Henriciella > Henriciella mobilis. The sequence goes on from NZ_QWFX01000005.1 coordinate 1,012,395, forward strand.
ATGTCGCGCTTCGTGTTTCCCGACCCGGTCCGGGAATTCAAGATTGAGGTGGATCTCGTTGCGGACATGACCGTCTACAATCCGTTCGACTTCTTCGTTGAAGAGCGGGCCCAGAAATGGCCCTTCGAGTATTCCGACGATTATGCGGACGATCTCGGTATCTATCTGTCGACAGAGCCGCTCACCCCGAAATTCGAGGCGTTTCTCAGGGATGTTCCGCGCGGGACGACTGGAACAGTCGACTTCCTCGTCGATCTCAACCGGCGTGTCTCGGACGCCGTTGATTATATCGTCCGCCTCGAGCCGGGCGTGCAGACGCCAGAAGAGACGCTGACCATCGGCTCGGGCTCTTGCCGGGATTCGTCTTGGCTGCTGGTCCAGCTCATGCGCCGTCTTGGGGTCGCCGCGCGCTTCGTGTCGGGTTACCTCATCCAGCTGAAGCCGGATCTGGTTGCGCTCGACGGGCCGGCAGGCACCGACCATGACTTCACGGACCTGCACGCGTGGGCCGAGGCTTACATCCCGGGGGCGGGGTGGATTGGCCTCGATCCGACTTCAGGCCTGCTCACCGGCGAAAGTCACATTCCTTTGGCTGCAACCCCCCACTACAAGACCGCGGCGCCGATTGCTGGCGGCTTTACCGGCGATCCGGACACGAAGACCGACTTCCATTTCGACATGCAGGTCGCACGCGTCGCCGAGCATCCGCGCATTACAAAGCCCTTCTCCGATGAGAGCTGGGCTGATCTTGATGCGCTCGGTAACAAGGTGGATGAGGTTCTGAGGGAGCAGGATGTCCGTCTCACCATGGGCGGCGAGCCGACCTTCATCTCCATCGACGATTTCGAAGCGGCGGAATGGAACACCGCGGCTGTCGGCCCAACCAAGCGAGACCTCGCCGACAAGCTGATCCGGCGCCTGCGTGACCGCTTCGCGCCCGGCGGCTTCCTGCATTACGGGCAGGGGAAGTGGTATCCTGGCGAGACCTTGCCGCGCTGGACCTTCTCGCTCTACTGGCGCCGGGATGGCAAGCCGGTCTGGGCGGATGAAAACCTGATCGCCAGCGAGACCGAGCAGTACGATGTGGGGCCCGAAGAAGCCCAACAGCTCATGACTGAGATTGCGACCGAACTCGGCGTCGACACAGACGCGGTTATGCCGGCCTATGAGGATCCCGGTGAATGGCTCCTCAAGGAGGCCAAACTGCCGGAAAACGTCACGCCAGAGAATTCCGAACTGAAGGATGCCGAGGCGCGTGCACGGATCGCGCGGGTCTTTGACCGCGGATTGACGGAACCGTGCGGGTTTGTCCTTCCCGTCCAGCGCTGGCAGGCCAAGGCAACTGGACAACGCTGGCGAACAGAGAAGTGGAAGCTGCGGCGGGGAAAACTTTTCCTTGTCCCCGGCGATTCCCCAGCCGGTTACCGGTTGCCCCTGGAGTCGCTGCCGCATGTGCCGCCAGCGCTTTATCCGTATATCAACATCACTGACCCGGCTGCGCCGCATGGCCCACTGCCAGACTTCACGCTGAAAGAAGCGATCAACCAGGATGAAGACGGGGTCGTTCGCCAGCCTGTCGCTAGCCGGACAGCTGCCACAGCGGGTCAGGATATCCAGGAGCAGACGCTTGATGGGGCCGAGGAGGCTGTTCGTACAGCGCTGTCTGTTGAAGTGCGTGATGGACGACTTTGCGTGTTCATGCCGCCAACAGAAGCGCTGGAAGACTACCTGGAGCTCATCCATGCAGCTGAGGCTTCAGCGAAAAAGCTGGGCCTGAAAGTCCATATCGAGGGGTATGCGCCGCCGCCCGATCATCGCCTCAACGTCATCCGGGTCGCACCAGATCCCGGCGTCATCGAAGTCAACATCCATCCAGCGCATGACTGGCAGCAATGCGTTGAGACGACCGAGACGATCTATGAAGAGGCGCGGCAGAGCAGGCTTGGTGCGGACAAGTTCATGATCGATGGACGGCATACCGGTACCGGTGGGGGCAACCATGTGGTGGTCGGCGGGGCGACGCTGCTCGATAGCCCGTTCCTGCGCCGGCCGGACCTGTTGAAAAGCTTCATCCTGCACTGGTTACGTCATCCTAGCCTGTCCTACCTGTTCTCAGGCATTTTTGTCGGCCCGACCAGCCAGGCGCCCCGGATCGACGAGGCGCGTCATGATACGCTTTACGAGCTTGAGATCGCGCTTTCGCAGATCCCGAAACCGGGTGAGGGTGACATGCCGCCGCCCTGGCTTGTCGACCGGCTGCTACGCAACGCGCTGATCGACGTCACGGGTAATACGCACCGTTCGGAAATCTGTATCGACAAGCTCTATTCCCCGGACGGTCCGACTGGAAGGCTGGGCCTCGTCGAATTCCGCGCTTTCGAGATGCCGCCGAATGCACGGATGAGCCTTGCCCAGCAGCTGTTGCTCCGGGCGCTGATTGCACGCTTCTGGAAAAGCCCGGCCACAGGCAAGCCGCCGCGGTGGGGGACAATGCTGCATGACAAGTTCATGCTGCCGGAATTTGTTTGGCAGGACTTCATGGCGGTGCTGGACGACCTGCGCGAGCATGGCTTCGAGATGAAGCCGGAATGGTATGCTGCCCAATTCGAGTTCCGCTTCCCGTTCTGCGGCGAAGTTACCTATGAGAACAACTGGCTCGAGCTTCGCCAGGCGATTGAACCCTGGCATGTCCTGGGTGAGACCGGCGCGATCGGTGGCACAGTGCGCTACACTGACAGCTCGGCTGAACGCCTTCAGGTAAAGCTGAAGGCAACTGCGCCAGAGAGATATGTCGTCACCTGCAATGGCCGTCGGCTTCCCCTTACGCCAACTGGAGAAAATGGGACGCAAGTGGCCGGGCTGCGCTATAAGGCCTGGCAGCCACCGCTTTCATTGCACCCGACCTTGCCCGTAAACACGCCACTCACCATCGACATTTTCGACACATGGTCGAACCGCGCTATCGGCGGATGCGTCTATCATGTCGCGCATCCCGGCGGCCGGAACTATGAGACCTTTCCGGTCAATTCCAACGAGGCCGAAGCCCGCCGGCTCGCGCGGTTCGAGCCGCATGGCCATACTCCAGGGGCACAACTGCCTGAAACCGAGCGCCCGCATCCGGAGTTTCCGACGACGCTCGACCTGCGTCGCGGCGTTGGAGTGTAGATCGATGAGCCAGGCCAACCCGGCACAATCGGACGCCATCTGGAAGTTGCTGGAGTCCTACCGGCCTAATCCTTCGGCGCCGGATGAGCTGCTGGACGAATTCGGCCAGCTGCGCCCCGCCTGGTCCGGACTTCTCTCGCACCTGGCTGGTCAGACGCCAGAAACCATCAATAGCTGGTTCAAGCGTGGGGATATGTACCTGCGCGATTCCGGCGTCTTTCTGCGCCAGTACACGAATGACGTTTCGCGCGAGCGCCCATGGCCACTTTCGCATGTGCCTGTTCTCATCCACGAGCGCGAATGGGATGAGATCTGCAGGGGACTGACTCAAAGGGCGCAGCTGCTTGAGCAGGTTGCAGCTGACCTCTACGGAGAAAACAGGCTGGTCCGCGACGGTTACCTGCCTGGCCGGCTTATCGCGCAGAGCCCCGAATGGCTTCGTCCTCTTGTCGGTGTTGATCCGCCATCTGGGAAATACCTGCACTTCCTCGCTTTTGAGATCGGACGGGGACCGAATGGCCAGTGGTGGGTTCTGAACGACCGCACGCAGGCACCGTCTGGCGCGGGTTATGCGCTCGAGAACCGGGTGGCGACATCTCGCGTCTACGCTGAGCACTATGCTGAGGCGCGTGTGCACCGTCTGTCGGGTTTCTTCCGGGATGTCCGTGCCAGCCTGCTAAATCTGCGGCGGTCTGCGGACAATCATGTCGCGATCCTGAGCCCGGGGCCCTACAGCGAGACCTATTTCGAGCAGGCCTATATCGCACGCTATCTTGGTTTGCTCCTTGTCGAGGGCGAAGACCTGACTGTCGTGGACGGAGAAGTCTGTGTGCGGACTGTATCTGGGCTGCAGCCGGTTGATGTCTTGTGGCGCCGCCTGGACGCGCTGTACTCCGATCCACTCGAACTGGAAGAAGGCTCAAAGCTCGGCACGGCTGGCCTTGTTGGGGCGGCCAGACGGGGCACAGTCTCGATGGTGAATGCGCTCGGGACCGGCATCCTCGAAACCCGCGCCCTGATGGCGTTCCTCCCGCGGATTGCCCGCCATCTTCTTGGAGAGCCCCTGGCACTTTCGAACATTGCCACCTGGTGGTGCGGACAGGCAGCCGAGCGTCGCTATGTGCTGGATCATGTCGACAAAATGATGATTGCGCCAGCCCTTTCGACCCGCATGCCCTTCGACCCCGATGAGACGACCGTGCTCGCCGGAGAGCTAAAATCATCCGTATACAAAACGGTGCAGCACCTGATCGACGAGGAGGGTGAAAATCTCGTGGGGCAGGAGGCGGTGTCGTTCTCGACCTCACCGGCCTTTGTCGATGGGCGCCTGCAGCCGCGCCCCATGAGCTTGCGGGTCTTCATGGTGCGGACAGACGACGGATGGTCTGTCATGCCGGGCGGCTTTGCCCGGATTGGACCTCAGGAAGGCTCGACTGTTCTCAATATGCAGAAGGGCGGCTCCGTCGCCGACGTCTGGATTATCAGCGATACGCCGGTCGATACCCGAACAGCGCTGGTTAGCGAAATGACGGCGGAGCCGCGCGCCAAACGCGGCGCGCTGCCAAGCAATGCGGCGGAGAACCTTTACTGGCTGGGTCGCTATGTCGACAGGGCCGAAGGGTTTGCGCGCCTTAACCGGGCATATCATTCCCGGCTGGCAGATGCGGAATCGCCATCTTCCCCGTTGTTGAGACACCTGTCAGCCTTCATGAAACGGATCGGGCTCGATACTAATGAAGCGATGCCGGCAGGCTTGGTCAGCGCCATCGATTCCGCTTCGAGAACAGCGGGGAGCGTGCGTGACCGTCTATCGCCGGATGGCTGGGCAGCCATCTCGGAAATTGTCGATACGGTGCATGACGAGGACGAAGACCTGGACGCTGGCGACGAGACAGCAAGGCGCATGGTCTGGTTGCTTCGGGAGTCGAGCGGGTTTACCGGTCTGGTCCACGAGAACATGTACCGATTCACAGAGTGGCGTTTTCTCAGCCTCGGGCGGTCAATCGAGCATGTCATGTCGCTCGCCTGGGCCTTGGCAAGCTTTCTCGACCCGGGCGCGCCTGACGGATCGCTTGATCTGGCGCTGGAATATGGCGACAGCACGATTTCTCACCGTCGACGCTATGCGTTCATTGCCTCACGCAAATCCGTCATCGAACTGCTGGCGCGGGATCCGCTTAATCCGCGGTCGTTGATTTTCCATCTCGATGTACTGAAGGCGCATGTGGAGGCGCTGCCGCGCGCGATGGAAAATGGCCATCCGTCAGAGGTTTATTCGCAGCTCCTCCGCATTCACACAAAATTTGTGACGATGCCGCAGGATGCCATGAACAGCGCAGCATTGCTGGCTCTGAGAAGCGATATCGGAGCATTTTCCGATTGTCTCGGTCGGACCTATATGAGCTGAGGGTCGTCATGCGGTATGATATCAGCCTGCGCATTACCTACAGCTACAAAGCGCCAGTCTGGGCGGGCCGCCATATGTTGAGGTTCATGCCTCGCGACCTGTCGGGGCAGCAGCGCGCCATTGCGGCGTCGCTTGATGTCGCGCCCGTACCCAGCGAACGAAGCACTTTTCGCGACTTCTTTGGCAATCAAGCGCATGAGATCGTCTTCAGCCACGCCCATTCCCGGATAGAATTCAGCCTGAAAGCCCGGATTGAACGCCATGTCCAAGTCAAGGAAGAAACCTCGGGCCTGGCGCTGGATGCGTTGCCGGCAGCCTTGAATGATATTCACTCGCTGGCACCGGATTCGCCCCTTCATTTCCTTGGCAGAAGTCCTCGGATCCGGCCTAATAGACAATTGAGTGACTATGTCGAGGACATGCTGCCGCCAGATATCGGTGTCGCCGATGCGGTGCAAATCGTCGGTGAAGCTCTGAACCAGGACATGTCTTTCGACGCGACCGCGACGTCAGTCGAGACATCGCACGAAGAGGCGTTTGCCGCCCGTCACGGCGTTTGTCAGGATTTCAGCCATATCATGATTGCAGCATTGCGCAGTGTTGGCATTCCCGCGGGCTATGTCAGCGGCTTTCTTCGGACGACGCCGCCGCCCGGACAGTCGCGGCTCAGCGGCGCTGATGCCATGCATGCCTGGGTTCGGGCATGGTGTGGCCCCGAGCTCGGCTGGATTGAGTACGATCCGACAAACGCGGTCCATGTTGGCGTTGATCACATTGTCGTTGCCTACGGACGTGACTATTCGGATGTGTCGCCGGTCAAGGGCATCCTGAAAGCGGCGACCGATCAGCAGAGCCGGCAGGCTGTCGATGTCATTCCGCTGGAGGATGTGCCGGGCTAGCGCTTTCGAGGCCGGGAACCGCCTGAAGGATGCGCTGCTGCGCTTTTGGGCTTTTCCATGCAAAGGTCCAGGGCAGGCCCAGCCGCGTGGCAGCCTGTGCCGGCGGTGACCCTTTCACTGGAATTCGCTCGGCCAGGGCGCCGAGCGACTTAAGCGACATGCGAGCGAGCGGACTGAGATCATATTCCGGACCGAGCTCCAACACTTCGCGGACTTTCGGCGGCAGAATGGACACAGACGCATTGGCGAGGCTCGACTGCAGCGACTTGGGAACGTTTCTCATTTCCTTGCCGGACTTCACAATGTCTAGGAACTCGGAATTGATCGGGTGGGGTTCGAACCGCGGCATGAGCGCTGCGAGCATTGCGTCAAAGTCTTCCGGGCTGTGGATTGGGTTTTGCGCCCCGTAAAGGCGCGCAACCTGGTCACCTTCTTCGTAGAATCGGCATTTGTCCTCATAGGAGACCGGTTTCACGAACCGATCATAGGCCGTCAGAAAGCCGAAGCCGGCCGTGGCTGAAACCCAGTCGAGGAGTTCGACGTCGAGGGCCTTGTAAGCCTCCCCGGACGGTGTCATTCCGCTCACTTTGCTGTGCATGTTGGTGACGCCCTGGATAACCCGGCGCGCTGCGCTTTGCGGACCGTAAACGCCGACCATGGCTGCGGTCCCGGTGCGTTGTGAGCGTCCGATTGGATCTGTCTTGAAGACCGAGTGATCCCAAACGCCGGAACGAATGCGTGCGTCTGCAAATTCAAGCAGAACTGCAGCAACGCCTCCAATGGCGAGTGCGATCGGATTCTTGAATATGCGCCAGGACATCGAGTCCGGTGCGGCGAATGCCGGCTCGCCGGCGGGCACAGTATAGTCGATCTTCCAGCCGAGATACGATTTCATCTTTTCCAACGGGTAGAACTCCTGTGCCTACGGCGATCATCAAAAACGTATAACATGTTATAATAATGGCGGCGGCTGCAGAAAGCTGGCACTTCTCACAGGTCGTCGGGCCATTTGGTTAAGCGATCTGCTCCAATTCCCTTTCCATGTTTGCACACCGGTTAAGGGGCGAGGCTTTAGGTTAGCCCTAACCTGATGTTCGAGGAATGCACCAATGCAAATGTCCCCAGTGATCACTCTTGTCCTGTCGATTGCGTTTGGTGCGGCTGCCCTTTTTGGCGCAAGGCTCTGGCTATCTTCCTCCGAGCCGGATGCTGTGCGATCGGTTGAGGTGGCCGCACCTGCAGAACCACCGAAGGCACCGGTTCTCATTGCGACACGCAGCATCCCTCGCGGTGTCTCGGTCAGTCCCGATTGGTTCAGCGTCGAGGAGCGGCCTGTCAGTGCGATTCCGCCTGGCAGCTTTGACTCGCGAGAGGCGCTGGAAGAGTCAGGCGAAAGCCGCCGGACGCTGATCGATATTGCTGCTGGTCAGCCCCTGTCGAATGCGATGTTGCTGTCTCCTGGCATGCGGGCATCGCTTTCGGCCAAGATCGAGCCAGGCTACCGTGCTTTTACCATCCGCACGACAGCTGTATCGGGCGTTGGCGGCTTTGTGCTGCCGGGTGACCGGGTCGATGTGATCTTCACCGAAGATGCCGCCCCTGATTCAAAAGTCTTGAAGCTTGTCTCGAAGGTCCTCCTGCAGAATGTCGAAGTGCTCGGCGTAGATCTCAACGATGACATGACGGGCGAGCAACCCGACGTCTTTGAAACGGCCACCTTGTCAGTGTCTCTGGACCAGGCACAGAAACTGTCCGTCGCATCGCAGACCGGTACATTGTCGCTCGCTTTGCGAGGCAGTGCCGATGATGCATTTGAACAAGCCGAGCTGGTGTCGCTGCGTGAAGAGGAACAGCCGCGCAAATCCGTCTACGTCGCGCCGAGGCCTCGGCCGCTGCAGCCCAAGGCACCTGTGTCGTCGACGATTGAGGTGGTTCTTGGCGAAGACATCAGCCAACACGTTGTACCCGCCAGCCAGTAAAGGGGCTTGGGGCGAAAGCCCAAAAGACAGAAATGTCTCACAAAGGGGTCTCGCCCCGGTCCTCAGAATGAGGGCCGGGGCTTTTTTCATACCGTTTTGAGTGACAACCCGATCGCGCCATGGTGCGCGGTTCTTTGATTTGGAGCGCGCGCGTCTTGTCCTGCGAGAGACGTCTAGGGGGTCAGGTCTGACTGAAGACGTACATCATCCGTACGACAGCCGGCAGAATCAGCACAACCAGTAGCGACGGGAAGACGAAGAGGATCAGCGGCACGACGAGTTTCGCCGGCAGGGCAAGGGCCTTCTCTTCAGCGTAGAGCATCCGCTTTTCACGCATGTCAGATGCGAAGACGCGCAGGGTCTCACCAACGCTCGTGCCGAGTTCCTCGGACTGGCGCAACATGGTCGCCAGAGCCCGGGCCTCGTCGAGACCAAGGCGGTCGGCGAAATTCTTCCAGGCTTCTGTCCGTGCACGTCCGGCCCGCATTTCCAGGTTCATGATTTTCAGATGATCGGCGAGATTGGGATAGCGCTGGACCAGTTCGTCGGAAACGCGCTGGACTGCACCGTCGAGACTTAGACCGGCCTCTACACAGGCGACCAGCAGGTCCATCATGTCCGGGAAGCCGTTTCGATACTGCTCCTCGCGGCTTGCGACCTTCTTGTCGAGAATGAAGGAGGGGGAAATGAATGCAATGATTCCGAGTGCGACGGACGACAGCAACAGGCCGTGCTGGGGCATGTACTGGTCCACGAGCGGCCAGCAGGCAAGCAGGATGAATTGTGGCAGGATTAACGCAACGAAGCGGACGCCAATATAGATGTGGGGCGCGGATTTCCCGTAATAGCCAGCCTTCATCAGCCGGAACCGGAGCTTCGTCAGGTCCGCGGAGTTCGGATCGGTGAAGCGGCGGCCGATCTTCTCGACAAGGCTCACCTTGGGCCGTTCGGAATAAGCCGATACCCGCGATGGGCGGCCGTCGTCAGTCTTGAGCCGGTCGCTGACTTGGCGCCGGTCGCGAACCGACCGGAAAACCTTGCTGCCAAGGACAAGCATCGCGGCGCCCATGACGATCATGATGATCGTGATCGCGGTTATCTGGTCAGGGACCGGTGGGGGCATTGCTTCTACCTCCTCAGACCTTGAAATTGATCATCTTGCGCATGACGAGATTGCCGATGGCCATCCAGAGAAGGCAGCCGCCCAAGCCATACTGGACAAGCTTTTCGTCAATGACATCGCCATAGAAGTTCGGCGTGATCACATACATTGCCCCCATGACGAGGAATGGCGCCGCGGTAAGGATCAGCGCTGAGGCACGCCCCTCCGACGACGCAGCCTGAACCTTCAGGCGCATCTTCTGGCGCGCGCGCACCGTTGATGCATTGACCTTGAGCAGGCTCGCAAGGTTGCCGCCGGTTTTGGCCTGAAGGCGGACAGTGGCAGCGAAAAGCTCGACGTCTGGCTGGCGCGTGCGCTCGGCCAGCTTGCGGACGGCTTCCTCAAGGCTTGAGCCATAGGAGATTTCGTCGGCAGCAAGACCAAATTCAGAGCCGATCGGGTCCGGCATCTCGCGCCCGACCAGTGAAACTGCCGTGGGAACCGGATGACCCGCCTCGAGGCTCCGGACGATGATTTCGAGGGCATCCGGCAATTGCGCGCCAAGCAGCTTCTCCCGCTGGGCGACCTTGTGCTTGAGAAAGAGCAGGGGGAGCAGAATTGCGGCAACAAGTCCGGCAGGCACAGCAAAGGTCGGGCTTTTCAGGAACCAGAACGCGGCGCCAAATGCCACAGCGCCGACGCCCGCTGCAACCGCCGCCCATACGGTTGGCTGAAAACTCAGGCCGGAACGGGTGACCAGGTCGTTGAACCATTGCAGGGACAGCCGTCCATTGCCGTCCTGGTCGAGCCCGCGCTGGCGGCGAAGCTCCACGATGAGATCCGCCACCGTAGCCTGGCTGTCCTTTACCTTGAGACGCTTGTTGATGCGTGTCTTTTCCAGCGCCGTCTTGCCGAAGCCGAGCGCGGACTGCACCGCCATGAACGCGGAGCCGAAGGCAAGGACATAGATGACCGCATCAAATCCCATCGGGCTTACGGCACCTTGAGTAGCGGCTTCGACGGGTCGAAATACTCGACGGGAAGACGGATGCCGCGGCGTTGCATTTCGTCGAGACAGCGCGGCCGCAGGCCGCTGGCGCGGAATTCCCCCACGACCGTCCCGTCTTCTTCCGTGCGCAGGCGTTCAAACTTGAAGATGTCCTGCATCTGGATGACCTCACCCTCCATGCCGGTGACTTCGGTGACATGGGTCACGCGGCGAGAGCCATCGGACAGGCGCTGGGCCTGGATAATGATGCCGATAGCCGATGCGATCTGACCGCGAACGGCTTCCTGCGAAATCCTCAGGCCGCCCATGGCGACCATCTGTTCAAGCCGGCTGATGGCTTCGCGCGGATTGTTGGCGTGGATTGTCGCCATCGAGCCTTCGTGGCCGGTATTCATGGCCTGAAGCATGTCGAAGGCTTCTTCGGAACGCACCTCGCCCAAGATGACCCGGTCTGGCCGCATCCGTAGGGCGTTCTTGACGAGTTCGCGCTGCCGTATCTCACCTTTGCCTTCGAGGTTTGGCGGACGGGTTTCCATGCGCGCAACATGCGGCTGCTGCAGCTGGAGTTCAGCGGCGTCCTCGATAGTGATCAGACGCTCTTTGTGACTGATTGCGGCAGACAAGGCATTCAGCAAGGTCGTCTTGCCTGAACCGGTGCCGCCGGAAATGATGCAGGTCACGCGGGACTTCACGGCACCGTGGAGAAACTCGCCAACTTCCTTCGGCATCGCCCTGAAAGATATAAGTTTATCCAGCGTCAGTGGCTTCTTGGAAAACTTCCGTATGGAAACAAGTGGGCCGTCAATCGCAACGGGTTCGATGGCCGCGTTTACGCGCGAGCCGTCGAGGAGGCGGGCATCGACCAGGGGCTGGCTTTCGTCCACGCGGCGGCCCACCGCTGACACGATCCGGCTAACGATCCGGCGCAGGTGAGCATTGTCACGAAACTTCGCTTCCGACAGTTCCAGCTCACCATGGCGTTCGACATAGACCTGCTTTGCGCCATTGATCAGAATGTCGGAAATGCTCGGGTCGGCGAGCAGGGGCTCAAGTGGGCCGAGACCGGTCATTTCATCGTATACGGAGTCGGCGAACTGGGCGACTTCCGCCTGGTTCATCGGAATACGCTCTTCACGGACGATTTCGGTGACAAGACGCCGGACCTGGCGCTTCATCTCCGTCTCGTCCAGCTTGTCGAGCATGGACAGGTCCAACTCGTCGATCAGCTTGTTATGAACGCGAAGCTTGGCGTCGAGAAGGTCGAAGGCCGGCGGTGTATCTGCCTCGTCAGCAGAATCTTCCGTTTCGTCCAGCCCCGTCAGGAAGTTGGGCGCTTCGACGGGGTCTTGACCTTCTCCATCTTCGATCGCTTTGGACGCCGGCCGGTCTTCATGGGGTGGTTGCTGCGCTTTGGAGAGGAGGGAAAACCGGCCCATTATGCACTCCTTCTTGCCTTGATGGTGGACGAGGTTGCTTCCTCACCATGTTCAAGCGCGTAGATCAGCGCCTCGACATCTTTCGAGATGCGGTTACCGGGCTTTGCCTGGCTGACGGCCTGGCCAAAGTTCACAGACGCCAAGGCCGCCTCCCAGTCAGACGATATCGTTGCATAGACCGGGCGCCCGATCGCTTCTTCGGCCTGCGAGACTGTGACGGTATTGCTGAACATGCGCTTGGCCATGCGATTGAGCAGGATGCGTGGCTGGGCGAGACCGTCAGACAGCATTTCCAGCTCTTCCACACGATGACGGGCAGCGTGCAGCGCTGGCACGGTCAGCTCGCTCATGACGAGGTTTTCGTCCGACCCGGTAACGACTGCGGCTGTCCACGGTGTCGGCCAGCGGGGCAGGTCAATGACGACATGGTCATAGGTCGAACAGGCGACGTCGAGCACCTTGAGTATGGCCTCCGGCTTGATCGTATTCCAGAGCCGGTCCGAGCGCGGCGCCGAGAGCAGGTGGATGCCGTTCTTGTGGCGTGAAATGAAAGCCTGCAGGAGGGCTTCATCGATGCGGTCAGCAGATTGGGTGAGCGCTGACTGGTTCAGGCTGGACGGGCAGTTCAGATAGGACGCGCAGGCGCCGTCGAAGAAGTCAAGGTCAACGAGGCAGACCGAATTGTTCGTTTCACGCTGACTGATCTGGTAGGCGAGTTCCACAGCCAGCAGCGTCGCGCCACAGCCGCCGACCGAGCCAGTCACACTCCAGCATCTGCCGGTATTGTCGGTTCCCATGCTGTCACGCCGGGTGACAGTCGAAACGGATTGTTTCAGCTCATCTGCGTTTACGGGGACGTCCATCAGGTCCCAGCGGGACATCGCAATGATGTGCTTGACCGCGAGAACAGGGACATTCTTGCCAACCACGATGCCTGGCAAATCGGGCTGTTCCTGCGAGATCCGGATCATCAGTTCCACCAGATCGAAGCTGGCATCCTGCTCAATGACAGCGATGCCGCCGGCGTCCTTGCCGGCCGCATCGACAGCGTCCGCCGCATCCGCGTGAACGGTGAGCGACACTGAACTCAGGCCTCCTGCAGCGTCCGAAATGTTGCCTCCCCATTGAGGAGCGTAGACGTGAAGCCTGGTCTTTGAGGCTGGGGCTATTGCCGCGGATTCATTGTTCATTCTGCGCCCTCCGAAAGTTGGGGCACGTAGCCCAGATCCGGGCGGACTGACTGGGTTTCGATATTGGACTTGACGGCCTCGCCGAGTGGTCTGTCCGCGCCTTTTTCAAGGTCGCCGAGAAACACACGTTCAATGTCTGATGGTGCACGCGTCTGTTCCAGCGGGTCAGACAGGCGCGTGCCGCGGCCTGCAGGGTGAACAAGGCGGGGCGTGATGATGATGACGAGTTCGGTCTCGTTCTCGCGGAAACGATTGGAACGGAAAAGCGCACCAATAACAGGTACATCCGCGAGCCAAGGTGTCTGTAGCGAGGTGCTGTCGACCGTGTTCTGGATCAGGCCCGCAATCGCAAAGCTCTCGCCGTCGGCAAGCTCGACGATAGTATGTGCCCGGCGCACGCTGAGAGCAGGGATTTCGACATCGGCAAGACGGACCGAGTTGCGCGGATCAAGTTGGCTGACTTCCGGACGAACTTCCAGGCTCATCTTGGAATCCGAAAGGATCGTGGGCGTAAAATCGAGGCTCACGCCGAACTCCCGAAATTCGATTGTGATCGTGTCGTTGTCAGCGGCCACCGGCACGGGAAATTCGCCGCCAGCAAGGAAGCTGGCCGTCTCGCCCGAACGCGCCACGAGATTCGGCTCAGCGAGAGTGCGGATAATTCCCTTCTCCTCAAGGGCCTGCAGGAAGACGTCTATATCGACGTCGCCCGAGCGCCCGAGGATCGACGCGATGGATTTCGGCGCCCCGCCCGATAGCAAGCTGGACCCGGTCGAGAAGAGAAAATCACCCGCGCGGCTCACCTGGTTGCCCAGACCGATTTCTTTCACATCCTCGCGCGATGCTTCGACAAAGCGGACTTCCAGCATGACCTGTTGCGGACTGCTGATCTTGAGCGCGTTGATCACTGCTTCGGGAGCATAGCTGGAGGCGATCTCCATGATCTCGGCAGCCGTTGCATCATCGGGAACGTCGCCGCGCACATGCAGGCGGTTGGCCACAGTTCGAAGATCAAGGTCCACGGCAGGAAAGAGTGCGGTGACATCGCTGCGGATCGCGCCGAGGTCATGCTGCACGCGGACATCAATCACTTCGACGAGGCGGCCTTCATCATCATAGACAAGGATGTTCGTGCTGCCGATCGTCCGGCCACGAACATAAAGGCGGTTGTCAGCTGTTGGCGAAGCGTCGGCGATGCCCGGCTGTGATACGGCAATTCGCTTGAATGGTCGCGAGATGTCGACCGGCGTGGACCTGTTCACTGTGACCGTGAGGTCGCGCTCGACCGGGCGGTTCGTCGTCATGGCAGCAGCGGATTCTCCGCCAGCCAGCGACGTTTGTGCGTGTGCGCCGCATATCAGGCTCGTGGCGAGAATTCCCGCCCGTCCGATCAATGCGATGCGTTGTACTAGCAGCATGGTCAGCCCCTGAACGTTCTGTTCGGGCCGCGAGAAATGCGGCCTTGCCAACGTCAAGGACTATAGAAGAGATTTGAAGCCGCGCTGAAATGACGGCGTCAAACTTCTTCGAAATTTGCCGTATCGGGTTTGTCTGTTTCCAGGTCAGCTGTCGCGAACAGGCCCAACCCAGACCTGTTGGGCATTCACGAACTCCATGATGCCATGCGGGCCGAGTTCCCGTCCGAGACCAGACGCCTTTATGCCGCCCGATGGCAGGCGCGGGTCCGTCTTGACGATGCCATTGACACTGACCTGTCCTGCCTCGATACGGCGCGCCATCTCTTGGCCCCGCTCGGTATTGGTCCAGACGGAAGCCGCGAGGCCGAATTCGGTGTCGTTTGCGAGCGAGAGTGCGTGTTCCTCGTCGCGCGCCTCAATCAACACACCGATGGGACCAAACGTCTCTTCCTTGAAGGCTGTCATGCCTGGCTCGACGTCGGCAAGCAGGGTGACGGGGTAGAAATAGCCGTCCCGATTGGGAACCTCGCCGCCCAGCAGACAGGTTGCGCCTTCGGAGATCGTGCTGCGCACCTGCCGGTCCAGGGTGGCACGCAAGTCCTTGCGGGCGATCGGGCCGACGTCGGTTTCATCAAGCGCGGGGTCTCCCAGCTTCAAGGCGCCCAGTTTCTCGCTCATCAGCGTCTTCATTTTCTCATAGACTCTGGCCTCGACGATGATCCGCTTCGCCGCGATGCATGACTGTCCTGCATTGATGATGCGCGACAGGGTCAGGACATCGGCAGCCTTTTCGAGGTTAGCGTCAGCGAGCACGATGGATGGGTCGGAACCCCCGAGTTCGAGGACAGCGGGCTTGACCTCTGAACCAGCAATCTCGGCAACTTTTGCGCCGCCGCGCGAAGAGCCGGTGAATGAAATACCACGCACGCGCTTGTCACGCATGACGGCCTCGACCCGCGGGGTTTCGATCATCAGCGCCTGGAATAAACCCTCAGGCGCGCCGGCATCGCGGAAGCATTTCTCGATTGCCAGGGCGCAACCCGGGACGTGCGGGTCATGTTTCATCAGGCAGGAATTGCCGGCCATCAGTGCCGGTGCGCTGAAGCGGAAGGCGAGCCAGAACGGTGCGTTCCAGGGCAGGATGCCCAGAACCGGGCCGATCGGCAGGTGTTCGACATAGGACAGTGTTGCATCTGACTCGATAACCTGCCGTTCCAGGTAGGCTTCAGCATTTGCAGCATAGTGCTCGGCACACCAGGCAGACTTGTTGACCTCGCCGCGCGCTTCCTTGATCGGCTTGCCCATTTCTTCCGTCATCAATGGTGCAAGGGTTTCGACTTCTTCGCGCATCAGCTTGGCGACCGCGTTCAGCAGCGCGGCCCGTTCGGCAAAGCTTTTTTCCTTCCATTGGCGATAGGCTTCGACCGAGGCCGTCAGCTTCGCTTCGATGGCCTCGTCGCTATCTGGTTCGACCTCGCGAACGATGTCGCCTGTTACCGGGTTCACGGCAGTCAGCATGATCCTGTCTCCAGTCTTGTCGTTCAGGCGCTTGCGGCCTGGCCGTTGCTCGATTTGGATTTTGACGCGTCTCCGGACGGTTTGTCGGAAGACGCCTTCTTTCCGGGCTTCAGCGTGAATTCTTCCTCAAGAGAGAAGAAGCTTTCACAGCCATCCTCGGTGACATAGATCGTGTCGGAAATGCCGACCGTCTTGTCGCCATCGACGCCCCAGACCCACGGAATGATATGGAAGGTCATTCCTTCCCTCAGGATTTGCGGGTCGCCTTGCATCAGCGAGAGAATGTAGCCCTCGTCCCAGCTCGGCGGGAAGGCGATTCCGATCGAATAGCCGGACCGCGTGATTAGCGCGCCGCCATGGCGGCCATCGCTGACAATATCGCGTACGATCTTGTCGGCATCTGAGACCGTCAGGCCAGGCTGGATATAATTCTTCAGTTCCCGCAGGGCCTTGATCATCTGACGTTGCGCGCTTTCCATCGAGCTGGACAGCTGGTCCTGCAGGACGACCGTGCGCATCATCGCAGTGTGATAGCGCCGGTAACAGCCGCCGACCTCAAGGAAGACATGCTCACCATCCTGGACGGTGCGGCCTTCCCAGGTCGCATGGCCGATCATCGAGCGCGGGCCGGAGGTGACATAAGGCATGACGGCCGGCGGTTCGCCGCCAGCCCGGAACATTGCTGAAGAAACGGCCGCCCCGATTTCGTTCTCGGTCACGCCCGCCTTCACGGCGTCGATACCGGCTTGCATACCCGCTTCGGTCGCCTTGGCAGCCTTCTTCATGACTTCGATTTCGGCCTTTGACTTCAGCATCCGGCCCTCCTCGACAATGCCGAAGCAGTCGAGCAGGCGCCCTGATGTATAGGCCGAACGGATACGGTCCTGCTGGTAGGCCGGCAGGAAGTAGGAGTTACGTTCGTAGCCGATGGTCGAGTTGTTGAGACCGAATTCGCGGAAGCTTTCTACCAGTGTCTGGATGGCATCGCCATTGTCGGCGAACGGGCGCGTCTTCTCGACCCAGGTGCGGGCATGGACGTTCGACTCCTCCATGTTCCGGGTGACCATGTAGCAGTCACCATCGAGCGGAACGACAAGCGCCTGGAAGAAGGAATACCCGGTGGTCTGATAGTCCGTCATGTACATGATGTTCTCGGGGTCCGAGATCACCACGGCATCAAGGCGCCGGTCCTTCATGCGTTCACGCAGTCCTTCCAGCCGCCGCACATATTCCTCGTGCGGGAAGGTCATGTCATCGCGCTGTCTCATGCCGGCTCCATCACGCTTTGAACGGCTTTCTCGAGAAGGCCAAGGCCTTGCTTGAGATCGTCTTCGGGAATGGTCAGTGGCGGGATCAGCTTGATGACGCGGCCTTCCGAGCCGCAACCGCCAACGAGCAGGCCTGTACGGAAGCATTCGGCGACGATCTTCTTGGCGAGCGCGCCGTCCTTGGTATCAAGGCCCTGCATCATACCCTTGCCGCGGACTTCCATGCCTGGCCCGGCCATCTTCTGCAGGTGCGTGCGCATTAGGTCGCCCTTGGCACGGACCTCCTTCATGAAGCTGTCATCCTTGAAGTAGTCCATCGCAACGTTGCCCGCGACGAAGGAAATGCCCTGGCCGCGGAACGTTCCGGTATGCTCGCCCGGCGACCAGTGCTTGTCGAATTCGGGTTTGTTGAGGTTCATGGCGAGCGGCGTGCCGAAGCCGCCAATGCCCTTCGCGAGCGTAATGATGTCGGGGTCGAGATCCATGCCGTCGAAGCTGAAATAGGAGCCTGTACGGCCACACCCGGCCTGGATGTCATCAATAATAAAGAGCGCGCCGCGATCCTTGGCGAACTGACGGATTTCCTTCAGCCACGCCTCGTCGGCGACGTTGACACCGCCTTCGGCCTGGATCGGTTCGATCAGGATGGCTGCGGGCGCCTCATAGCCTGAAGAGGCATCCTGATATGTCTCTTCCATGCCTTCGAGCGGGTGGCCAAATGGCAGGCGATCGACATAGTGGAGTGGGACACCGGCGGCGTTCCGGAAGTAGGCGTTGGCCGTCGCCGCAAGCGAGCCCAGAGTCATGCCATGAAACCCGTTTGTGAAGGCGATGATCCTGTTGCGGCCTGTGACCCTGCGGGCGAGCTTCATGGCTGCCTCGACCGCATTGGTTCCGGTCGGACCGGTGAACTGCATGCGATAGTCCCAGCCGCGCGGTTTGAGGATTGTGTCGACAAAGGCCTGCATGAAGTCGCGCTTTGTTGTTGTCATCGTGTCCAGGCTGTGCGGAATTCCGTCAGACTGGATGAAGTCGATGATCGCTTCCTTCATCTTCGGATTATTGTGGCCGAAATTCAGAACACCGGCACCAGCAAAGAAATCGATGTAGGATTTTCCGTTCTCATCTGTCTGGCGGGCATTGGAAGCGGACTTGAAAACCGTGGGATAAGTCCGGGCATACCCTCTGACATTCGATTCCCAGCGTTCAAATAGTTCCATTTTCAAGTCTCCTTTCGGTCGGATGGTTCGGCCGGCCTCAATCCATTTGGGCGGTTGATTGCATTGGCAATGGCGCACCAGCCAGGCGCGCATAGATGCGCGTGACGATGGGCAGCAGCCGGTCGTTAAAATCGTATCGCGGCGAGTGGCAGGGCACGTCATGTCCGTTGCCATCATCTGCACCAATCAGTGCAAAGGCGCCGGGTAACTCCTTCAAATAGTAAGAGAAATCCTCTGACGCCATGATGGGCACAGGTAATTCGCCAAATTGCCAGTCATGTCCAAGATCAGCCGCAATTGCGGCTCTCATCTCGCCGGCCTGGCTAGCGTGATTGATCGTCGCGTCATAGCGAGGGAAGATTTCGACGGTCGCTTGGACACCATAAGCGGCCGCCTGTGCGGTCGCTATTTCTTGAATCATTCCGTCGATACGAGCCCGGTCGGACGGGTCGGCGATCCGGATGCTTCCGGCAAGCCTTGCGCTATCCGGGATGACCGTTTCACCGCTGGGTGCCTCAATTGACGTAACGCTGACGACGGCCGCATTCTGTGGCGTGACGCGGCGCGCGATGATCTGTTGCAGTGCCATAGTTACTGCGGCAGCGGCTAGGACGGGGTCACGCGTATTCTCCGGCTGGCTGGCATGCCCGCCCGAGCCTTGCAGGTGAATCCGGAACGTACCGTTGCCGGCCATAACGGCTCCGTCCGGGCAGACGGCTTTTCCGAACGGGATCGCCGGCCAGTTGTGCCAACCGAAAATGACGTCCAACCCATCGAGAGCGCCGTCCTCAATCATCTTTTTCGCGCCGTGCCCGCCTTCCTCCGCGGGCTGGAAGAGCAGGGTGACGGGGCCTGGTAATTCGGACTCGTGCGCTTTCAGCCACGCTGCCGTCGACATAAGGGCCGCCGAATGGCCGTCATGTCCACAGGCATGCATGCAGCCTTCGTGGATCGATACCCAGGCGTGTCCGCCAGCTTCGTGGATAGGCAGGGCGTCGATATCCGCGCGCAGACCGACATGCCGGCCTGGCGCGTGCTTTGCCAGGGTCGCCAGCGTGCCCGTTCCGGCGCAGGGGCGCCACGGAATATTCAGGGCATCGAGAGACGCGCGGATGGCGGCCGCGGTATTTTCTTCCTGCCAAGGCAGCTCCGGCTTTCGATGAAGGTCTCGGCGAAACGCTACGGACGCCCCGATCAGAGATGTCCATACGTCCGAGTTGGCTTCGTTTTCCAGCCTGAAGATAATGTCTTCCATTTCTTTAGCGTAAACTCCGGCAGTCAGACTTCAACCCGCCTTCGGGGAGTAAATCACCTCGTTTAGCGAAACAGTTCGTATGCAAATCATCCTGAAAAATGAAGAACTTAGACTATCTAAGCATCGCTTGATGGTCTTTGAACTTCAAGGCTTGGCTGTTTTGCTGTCAGCCTTTTGAAGGAGTTCGATGAAATCACCAGGCAGGCTGTGCGGCTTGCCGGGCTGGAATGCCCTTCTCAGTCCGCTGGACACGGCTTTTCGGAAGGCGCGCCGCTGCTGACGCGTCTCCTCGCATGCCGTATCACCTGTCAGCTTTCCGCTTTGTGTTCCCATGTTCCTTCTCATCGTTCCCTTATCAAACTGTTTGGTGGGCAAACCGTTCCGGAATCGTTTGAATTGTCAGCAAAGTTGAGCGTGACCGGCGATGCTTGAATGAGGCAGGGACGGCCTACAGGCCTGGAAGCGAGCCCCACGGAACGGTAATGATCGTGATAACCGTCGCGGCGATCGACGCCACATAGCCTAACAGCATGAGCACGCCGTCTCGAGCGACGAAAGCAAGCCCAAACAAGACAATCGCGGCTCCGGGCGCGGCAACCGCGAACGGCACCAGTTCCAGCGGGATCATCAATAGAGCAAGAAGGGTGACCATCAGGGCGGCAACAACCACCGCGATGCGGCCTGTCAGAAATTCAAGCCGCTCGGATATCAATTTGTCAATCCGCTTTAGCCAGGGCTTGGCGCGGCAGTTGGCGGCTTTCAGCTTGTCTTTGCCGATCGAGCGCTTCTGCACAAATTTGGGCACCCAGATATGTTTGGCGCCGAACAGGATCTGTAGCGAAAACATAATGATGATCAGGCCGATCAGCGCCGGCAGGCCGGGAACGGCTCCCAGGGGCGGCAGCACAACCAGTAGGCCCAAAAAGGCGATGACCGGTCCAAACGACCGATCACCGAACAGGTCCAGCACGTCACCAAAGGTGATCTTTTCACCATCAATATCGTTGATGGCCCGATCCAGTACATTTTCCAGCGGGTCGTCTCGCGAAGCCGTCAAGTCTGTCCCTTCCGTCTACTCCATTCAGATAGTGACAGCGCGTGAGGTGCCAAAAGGTTCACGGCTTACAGATGGGACCTGGAGACATAAGATCGATCAGCGTCTGGCGTAGGACCGGGACAAGCTTTGCCCGATCGAGCCCCGGATGGCGCAGGACGCGGCTTGCCAGTCCTGAGACGACCACCATCAGCATGTCAGCGCGGGCTTCGGCATCGCAAAGTCCAAGCTTTTCGCCAAAAAGGCGGATCAGTTGCTTTCGTACATGTTCGTCGTGGCGCTGAATGATTTTGGCGATTTCGGGATTTCGCTGGCCTTCCGCCAGCATCTCCATGTTCAGGACCGACTGAATGATGTCGGAATTGTCTGAAATCGACCGAGCCGCGCGGTCGGCCATGGCTTCGGCCAGTTCGCTGGGGGCAATGGCTTCTAGTTCAAGAAATCGCTGAGACGATAGCGCTGATTCACGGTCTACGATGGCCGCAATAATCGCCTCCTTGTTCTCGAAATAGTGGTAGATGTGGCCGACGCTCATGCCGGCTCGTTTGGCGATCTTGGCCATTCCGGCATTGTGAAAGCCGTATTCGACAAAACAGTCAGCAGCCGCATCGAGAACCTGGTCGATCCTTGCGGCTCGCCGTTTTTCTGCTCCCGTCATTGGCGCGCAGTCTTTTTGCACCATTTAACTCCAAACTCGATTGACGCCTCTTGACTTGCTGCGGCGCAGCAATAGATAGAGCGTTCATTCTAATTATACAAAGTCATGCTAATATCAAGACATAACCCATGGCATGACTCGAGAAGGACCAAAAATGGCCTCCACGAATTCCTCCCTCCACACTGGTCGCCGCGTTCTTGCCGCAGCGGCCCTTGCCAGCGCCATTTTCCTGACAGCCTGCGGGTCGGGAGAGCAGGCCCAAACGGCCAACCCGCAACAGATGCAGACATCCGCGGTTCCGGTCGAAACGATTTTGCTGGAGCCGGTTTCCGTTGAGAGCGTCCGGTCTCTGCCCGCCCGCGCAACCGCATTTGCCGAAGCTGAGATCCGTCCGCAAGTCTCCGGCCTGATCGAGAAGCGCTTGTTCACGGAAGGTCAACAGGTGAGCGAAGGCGACGCGCTCTACCAGATAGACCGGTCGGAATATGTCGCGTCGGTGGAAAGTGCCCGCGCTGCGCTTGCCCGGGCTCAAGCGACAGCTGAGACGGCCCGCCAGACCGCTAGCCGTTTCCAGCGCCTCAGCGACATCAATGCTGTCAGCCAGCAATCCTATGACGAGGCTGACGCTGCTGCCAAGCAAGCTGAGGCCGAAGTCGGCATACAGAAAGCAGCCCTTGAGCGGGCTCGCATTGACCTTGCCCGTACGACTATCCGGGCCCCGATCGATGGCAGTATCGGCCGTTCAACAGTTACGCCCGGCGCGCTTGTTACCGCCAACCAACCTCAGCAGCTCGCCCGGATTCTTCAGCTCGACCCGATCTATGTCGATATGACAGCGTCAAGTTCGGAAGTGCTTCGCTGGCGCCAGGATGTGGCGGCCGGGCGAATTCGTTCCAGCGACGGAAATGCAGGCGTTCCGGTAACGGTCCGGCTGGAAAATGGCCAGGCCTATCCGCATCGCGGCGCGCTTGAGTTCAGCGAAGTCAGCGTTGATGAGGCAGCCGGTACGGTGATCATCCGCGCCCAGGTTCCGAACCCGGACGGCCTGATCCTGCCAGGCATGTTCGTCAAGGCCGAGTTTTCTGCCGGCACGCTCGACGATGTCTATCGCGTCCCGCAGCGCGCTGTTCAGCGTACGCCGAAGGGTGAACCTTTTGCCTACATTGTTGCAGATGATGGCACGGCGCAGCAGGTCATGCTGGCGATCCAGGAATCCGAAGGCAGCGACTGGATCGTCACTGCCGGTGTGGAAGCAGGCCAGAAGCTGATCGTTTCCGGCTTCCAGAGACTGCGTGAGGGCACGCCGGTTCAGGATTCTTCGGTCTCCGGGCGCAACCTGGCATCAATGAAGGTGGCCCCTTCGAGCGTTACCCCTGAATAGCGGACCCGCGACATGGCAAACTTCTTTATCGACAGGCCGGTCTTCGCCTGGGTGATCGCTATTGTCATCATGCTGGGCGGTGTCATGGCCCTGCGTGTACTTCCGGTCGCCCAGTATCCTGACATTGCGCCCACCACGATCAGTGTCAGCGCAGTCTATCCAGGCGCTTCGGCCAGGGCGGTTGAGGACTCCGTCACACAGGTCATTGAGCAACAGATGACGGGGTTGGACGGCCTTGACTACATCTCATCCACGTCGAGCTCGGCGGGAACCAGTCAGATAACGCTGACCTTCGAGACCGGCACCGACCCGGATATCGCTCAGGTGCAGGTGCAGAACCGGCTATCTCTTGCGACCCCGCTCTTGCCGGAGCCGGTCCAGCGTCAGGGTGTGACAGTAAACAAGGCCAGCACCGGGTTTCTGATGATCACCTCGCTGTATTCGCCCAATGGGACGTTCGATCAGACTGACATCGGCGATTATATCCGAAGCAATATTTATGATGCGGTCAGCCGTGTCGACGGCGTCGGTCAGGTCCAGCTCTTCGGGTCGCAATATTCCATGCGGATCTGGCTCGATCCCGATAAGCTGTACCAGTACAATCTTGTTGCTGCCGATGCGATTGCAGCGATCCGCGCCCAGAATACGCAGGTCTCGGCTGGCGCCCTTGGTGGAACGCCGGCCGTTGAGGGACAGGAGATCAATGCGACGATCACGGTCCAGTCCCTGCTGTCGACGCCAGACGAATTCCGTCAGCTGCTGATCAAGACAACGCCGGAGGGTGGTTCCGTTCGGCTGGAAGATGTCGGCCGGGTCGAGATGGGCGCGGAAAACTATTCCTTCGTTGCCCGCTTTAACGGCATGCCGGCATCCGGCTTCGCCGTGTCCCTGGCGACCGGCGCAAACGCGCTGGATACTGCCGAGGCAGTCAAAGAGCGGGTCGCAGAGCTGTCGGCGAACTTTCCTGCCGATCTCGAATATGCCTTTCCCGTCGACTCTACGCCCTTCATCGAGACATCGATCCATGAGGTCCAGAAGACGCTGCTGGAAGCCGTTGTGCTCGTCTTCATCGTCATTCTCGTCTTCCTGCAGAGCCTGCGCGCGTCCTTCATCCCGATGATGGCGGTTCCCGTCGTGCTGCTGGGGACGATGGTTGTGCTGCTTGCGCTTGGCTTCTCGATCAACACGCTCACCATGTTCGCAATGGTGCTCGCCATCGGCTTGCTGGTTGATGACGCCATTGTCGTGGTGGAGAATGTCGAACGGGTGATGGAGGAAGACGGCCTTGCGCCACGTGAGGCAACAAGAAAGTCGATGAAGCAGATCACCGGCGCCCTGGTTGGTATTGCCACGGTGCTATCGGCTGTTTTCGTGCCAATGGCCTTCTTCCCGGGATCGGCCGGTCTGATCTATCGCCAGTTCTCGGTGACGATTGTCTCGGCCATGGCCCTTTCGGTGGTGGTCGCGCTTGTTCTCTCTCCGGCGCTTTGCGCCACGATCCTGAAAGGCGGCCGCCAGGGCGAGCCGGGCGGCGTGTTGGGAGCACCTGCAGCCTTCTTCAACCGCAATTTCAACCGAGTACGGGACGGCTATGAAGCCGTCGTCAGCCGGATCATTCGCCGTCGCTGGGTCTTTGTCGGCGTTTTCGCGGTCATCGTGGTCCTTGTCGGGTTCGGGTTCTCCCGCCTGCCAACCTCTTTCCTGCCTCAGGAGGATCAGGGGCGCGTCATCACGCTCGTCAGCCTTCCCGCTGATGCCAGCCTTGAACGCTCGGCCGAGGTGGTCGACCAGGTTCGCGAGCGCTATTTCGAAGCCCACGGCGACAGCATGGAGGGCATATTCACACTTGCTGGATTCAGCTTCGCTGGGCGAGGGCAGAATAACGGCATCGCGTTCGGCGCCCTGAAAGACTGGTCTGAGCGGACCGAACCGGGACAGGGCGCAAGCGAGATAGCGAACGCCGTTACGGGGAGTTTCTCTTCGTTCACAGATGCCATGGTGTTCGCCATTGTTCCGCCGCCGATACCGGAGCTCGGGAATTCGGCTGGTTTCGACCTGTATCTTCAGGACGCAGGCAATGAAGGCCACGAAGCCCTCATGGCGGCGCAGGGGCAACTTCTTGGAATGGCTGGCCAGAACCAGAAGCTCGCGGGGGTTCGGCCCAATGGCCTTGCCGATGGCCCGCAATTCAAGATCGACATCGACTATCAGAAAGCCCAGGCGCTCGGCATTTCAGTTGCCGATATTACCAACCTGCTCTCGGTCTCCTTTGGCGGCAGCTATGTCAACGACTTCCTGGACAGGGGCCGGATCAAGCGGGTCTATGTCCAGGGCGAAGCGGAATCCCGCATGCAGCCGGATGATCTCGGCGACTGGCGGGTGCGCAACGGCAATGGCGGTATGACGCCGGTCGAGGAAATCGTTTCGACGGAATGGACGTATGGATCGCCGCAGCTTCAACGATTCAATGGCCTGTCAGCGGTCAATATCCAGGGCAATGCGGCGCCGGGAGTCAGTTCGGGTGTCGCGATGTCGGAGATGGAGACGCTCGTCGACCAGCTGCCCGGCAATTTTGACCTTGCCTGGTCAGGGATCAGCGCGCAAGAGCGGGAGGCCGGAAGTCAGTCGACAATGCTCTACATCCTCTCGATCCTGTTCGTCTTCCTGTGCCTGGCGGCACTTTATGAAAGCTGGATCGTTCCGATTGCGGTGTTGCTGACTGCACCCCTGGGTGTGGCGGGGGCAGTGATTGCGGCGCAGCTGCGTGGGCTCGACAATGATATCTTCTTCCAGGTGGCACTGCTTACGACGATTGGTCTTGCTTCCAAGAATGCCATCCTGATCGTGGAGTTTGCCCGCGATCTGGAGCGTCAGGGCATAGAGCTGGTCGAGGCCGTGAAGAGCGCGGTGAGGATGCGCTTCCGTCCAATCATGATGACCAGTTTTGCCTTCGGGTTCGGCGTGCTGCCCCTTGCGCTCAGCACCGGGGCAGGGGCAGCTGGACGTGTCGCCGTAGGCACAGCCGTTGTCGGAGGCCTGATATCGGCAATTCTGTTGGGCTTGTTCTTCGCGCCAATGTTCTACGTTGTAGTCAGGAAACTTGCAGGCGGGCGCCCTCTGAAACAGGCGCAGCCTTCGGAGGCATGAGCATGATCCGGAATTCACTCCTACTGGCAGTCGCAAGCGGCACCCTGATCCTTTCGGGCTGCATGACCGTGAGCGAGCCCTATGAGCGGCCTGATGCGCCGATACCCGCCGCGCTCCCGGTCACGGATCCGGACGGTGAACCCGTCGAACCGGTTGTCTGGGAGGACGTATTTACCGCGCCTGAATTGCGCCAGCTGATTGAAATCGCCCTCGACGAGAACCGCGACCTGCGGATCGCGGCGGCCAATGTGCAGCTGGCCCGCGCGCAATACGGAATCTCACGCGCCCAACGTCTGCCGGCCGTCGATGCACGCGGCGCTGTGACGGAAGGCGGTACGTTTGAAACGGGCAATGCCGGCGGAGCCGGATTTGGTGACAATGCATCCGCCAGTATCGGCGTCACGGCTTACGAACTAGACCTGTTCGGTCGAGTCGCAAATCTCAATGAAGCAGCCTTGCAATCCTATCTCGCAACCGAAGAAGGCGAACGCGCTGCGAAAATCTCTATCGCTGCGACGGTCGGTGAACTCTGGATGCAGCTGGCTGCCGATAAGGCATTGCTCGCCCTGGCCGAAGATACGGTCGATGTGCAGTCGGAATCACTGGAACTGACGGGTGAGCTGTTTGACGCGGGCGTTGCGACCGAGCTTGATGTGCGCCGGGCCTCGGCCAGCGTCGAGACTGCGCGGGCCCAGGTCGCCCAGTTCGCTGCGCAGGTGGATCAGGATCTGAATGCACTTCGCCTTGTGGTGGGGACTGACCTGCCCGAGGGGGTCTACGATGCGGTCCGGCTCGAGCCCGCACCTCTGGTCAGCGACGTTCCGCTTTCGCAGTCCTCTCTGGTGCTGCTCAAGCGCCCGGACGTGCAGCAGGCAGAGCGCCAGCTATTGGCGGCGAATGCGAATGTCGCCGCAGCGCGGGCCGCTTTCTTTCCGGTCATCTCGCTGACCGGACAGGTCGGATACGCGTCGAGCGATCTGACCGATCTGTTTGACGGAACGGCCGGTTGGAGCTTCGGGCCCTCTATCTCGCTTCCGATCTTCGATGCCGGCGCAAGACAGTCCAATCTTGAGGTCAGTCAGGCGCGCCGCGACATCGCGGTGGCCAGCTATGAGCAAGCGATCCAGTCCGCTTTCCGGGACACAGCGGATGCGCTTGCGGTGGCACGGACAATTGATGAGCGGGTCGATGCGCTTGGGCGGTTGGTTGAAGATACGTCGATCACGCTGGAGCTTTCTCAGGAGCGGTTCCAGGTCGGGGTCGATGACTATCTCTCCGTGCTTGACTCGCAGCGTCTCAATTACAATGCCCGTCAGCAGCTCATTCAGGCTGAACTTGTCCGTCACCTCAACATCATCGCGCTTTACCGGGCCCTTGGCGCGTGGCCTGAACAGGGTGCGGCCCCGGCTGGCTTGCAGGGACAAAATTAGCGTCCGGGCGACCTAATCCGCTAAACTTGACGCGAGCGTCACCTAGACAGACGGGCAGTCGCCGTGCTCTCATCGCGAGCATGACACAGGAACATTTCGATGTGCTGATAATCGGCGCCGGCCTGTCAGGCATCGGTGCGGCCTATCATTTGCAGGAAAAGTGTCCGGGAAAGAGCTATGCCATCCTGGAAGGCCGAGACGCCATTGGCGGGACGTGGGACCTTTTTCGCTATCCCGGTATCCGGTCCGACAGCGACATGTTCACCCTTGGCTACATCTTCAAACCGTGGACCGAACGAAAGGCCATCGCGGATGGCCCGTCCATTCTCCGATACATCAACGAGACGGCCCGCGAGAACGGTATCGACAAGCAGATCCGCTTCAACCATCTGGTAAAGCGAGCGAGCTGGGATTCCGAAACTGCGACCTGGACCATCGAGGCCGAAGATGCGGTTTCGGGCGTCAACCATAGGCTGAGCTGCAATTTCCTTTACTCTTGTGCGGGGTACTACTCCTACGAGGGTGGCCACCGGCCGTCTTTCCCGGGTGAGGAGAGCTTTTCCGGCCAGATCGTTCATCCTCAGGCCTGGCCGGAGGATCTCGACTATGCCGGCAAGAAGGTCGTCGTCATTGGCTCTGGCGCGACGGCGGTGACGCTTGTGCCAGAAATGGCAAAGGCCGCCGAACACGTCACAATGCTGCAGCGTTCACCCACCTATGTCGTGTCTCGTCCGGCAGAGGATTCAACGGCGATACAGCTTCGCAAATGGCTGCCGGGAAAATGGGCTTATGGCGTGACCCGCTGGCGTAACATCCTGTTCCAGATGTTCTTTTTCAATCTGGCTCGCAAGCGCCCGGCGAAAGTCAAGAAGCGCATCCTCGACATGGCACAGGAACAACTGGGCCCCGATTTCGACGTCGAGACTCATTTCACACCGACCTACAATCCATGGGACCAACGCCTGTGTCTGGTCCCCGACGGTGACCTGTTCCACGCTTTGAAATCCGGCTCCGCATCGGTCGTGACCGATCACATTGAGCGATTCAGCGAGAACGGGATCGAGTTGAAAAGTGGCGAACATCTGGATGCCGACATTATTGTTACGGCAACAGGGCTGAAGCTGAATTTTCTCGGCGGGATCGATCTGGTCGTGGATGGTCAGGCTGTGCAGCCCGGCGAAATCCATGGTTATCGTGGGATCATGTTCGAGAACGTGCCAAATCTGGTTTCGACGTTCGGTTACACGAATGCGTCCTGGACACTGAAAGCCGACCTCACGGCCGATTTCACGACCAGGTTGCTACGCTTCATGGACAAGAAAGACTATGATGAGGTTCGTCCGGAAGCCGGTGAACCCTTGGGGGACCAGCCATGGCTCGATTTCTCATCAGGTTATGTGCAGCGGGCCAATGACAACCTGCCAAAGCAGGGCGACCGCATGCCTTGGCGCCTGCACCAGAATTATGTGAAGGACATATTCGCCCTCAGGCATGCCAATCTGGAAGACGGCGTGCTCGTCTTCAGGTCGAGGCAGTCGGAGAGCGAAGATACGTCCGACGATTCGCTTAGGCCGCCCGTTGCTGCCCAATAAGCCTGCAGGCGACTGCAACAGCCGGGCAAAATGTCTTGAACGCGCTGCTTGCTCGGCGTATGTCACGCGCGAGTGCCGCCTTAGCTCAGTTGGTTAGAGCGCTAGATTGTGGATCTAGAGGTCTCCCGTTCAAACCGGGAAGGCGGTACCATTTCCCAAGCATCGCAGCAGAGCGGCTCGTCCGTTGCGCGAAACTCACCAGAAATTTGTCCGAAATTGTTGCATTTACGCAGCGCAAGCAAAAAAAAACCACAAGAAGCCAATGGACTTGCCCGTCGCATCTCGCTTCCGGAACAAATCTTTTGTAAACCGATTCCATGCGGGTCACTCCGTTAGCTCTGCGGTCGGTGAGTAATGGTGCTCATGCGGCTCACAAAGAGGAATGAGTATGAAAAGAACTCTGATGTGCGCGACAGCTGCGGCCGCTATGGCGTCGGCAGGTAATGTCGCAATCGCCCAGGACGGCTGGTATGGCCGTGCTGATCTTGGCTACACTTTCGATGGCACTCTGGATCACGATGCTGAGCCGGGGTCGCTTTACTCCCTCGGAGGCGACTCCGATCTGGATGGTGGCCTTCCGGGTGTCAGCGCGGGGATCGGTTACGGTTTCGAAAACGGCTTCCGTATTGAAGGTGTCGCTGGCTGGCGTGCCGGCTCGCTTGATCCGGATGGTGTGATCAATGGCGGTCCGCCGGTTGATACGGCTTCGCTGTTCTTTGAGCCCGGTTCGGACGGCAAGATTTCCGTGATCGACTTCATGGTGAATGGCCTCTACGACTTCATGCCAGAGTCGTCATTCAACCCATATGTGGGCGCCGGTGTTGGTATCTCACAAGTGAAGGCGAAGGCTTTCAGCCTGCGCGCTGCAGATGTTGGTGGAAACACGTCGACCGTTAACGGCTTCAGCGACGAAGACGCGGTTCTGGCATATCAATTCCTTGCAGGGATTGGCTACGACATCACCGAGCAGCTCATTCTCGATATTGGCTACAAGTATTACACGACGGACGATCTGCAGTACGTTGGCCGCGATTACAACGCCAACCCGGTCAACTATGAAGCCCAGTACACCGACCACAGCGTGACGGTTGGTCTGCGGTACCAGTTTGGCGCCCCGCCGCCGCCACCACCGCCGCCGCCTCCGCCACCGCCGCCGCCGCCACCGCCGCCGCCTCCACCGCCTCCGCCGCCGCCACCGCCGCCGCCGGAAGAGGTTGAGGAAGCGCCGGTCGCAGCCTGCTCGACGCTGAACCAGGCCTTCGTGGTCTACTTCGAGTGGGACAGCTCCGACCTGACGAGCCAGGCCGCTGCGGTGATCGACCAGGCCGTTGCCAACATCCGGGCGCGTGAAGACTGTGCCCCGGGCTCGGTGACGATTGTTGGTCACACCGATACGTCGGGTGCGGCGACCTACAACGCTCGCCTGTCGCAGCGCCGTGCGGCTTCTGTTGCCACAGCGCTGACGTCGCGTGGCATCGGGTCTGACATGATCTCGACCGAAGGCCGCGGTGAGAACGATCTCGCCAAGGCGACGCGCGACGGTGTTCGCGAGCCGCTGAACCGTCGTTCGGAAGTCACGATCATCGTCCGCTAGGACGCCGATCCGACAACCAGAAACAGGAATGGCCCGGCAATGCGCCGGGCCATTTTTTTATGGCGCAGACTGTTGGAAA